>JAFEFL010000044.1 GCA_018240595.1 Pseudomonadota bacterium
CCCGGACGGCTGCCCGCGACCTCCCGGAGGCGGGGTTACGAGCCCCGCCCGCAGGCGCCGCATCCAGCCCCGCCTCAGGATCGTCTCTAGAAACGCCCCTCGATGGACCGGATGGCGCGAGGCTATACTGTCCTAGGAATAAGAGTCAAGGATTATTTTCTGGGTTTTCGGAATCGTCGTCCCGGGCGAGCGACAGCGAGACCCGGGCCCCATAGCCACCGCGCTGTCCGAATTGCGAAGTCGGTGGTTATGGGTCCCCGCCTCCGCGGGGACGACGAGGGAGCGCGCAGCCCGCTTTCTTTCTTCCCCCTCTCCCCTTGTGGGAGAGGGTGTCCGAGCGTAGGCGAAGCCGAGCGAGGACGGGTGAGGGGTCGGAGCATACGTCGAACACTGAGCCCATCACCCGGTGGAATAAGTCCGCACGCTTTTGTTCGCATCCGACGCGCCTATATGAGTCAACGCGACGAGCGTCCTACACTTTCTCTAAGCGGCTCGGATACCAGTCCGGACCGCTTTCTTTTTAGACTGATATAGAACAATGCCTGCCTTTTTAAGGCGATCAGGGTCAATTTTCGTACGATTCATTCTATTGAGATGAGAGGTCTCCTCGGGTGTCAAAAGGACAATCTGGAAAGTCGTCTTAATAAACTCGGCAAACTCGTTGTCGCTGACACCGCCCTCGATTTTCTCAATAGCCAAGCATGTAAGTGCCCTATGGGGCGCCACGTGCTCAATTTGCACCTTGCCCCCAGCGAGATGAGCAGTGCGGGCTTTCTTTGAAAAGATGGCACCTTCGTATTTTCGGAGGTTATTCAGATGCCCCATTCCCGGATGAACCAGCTTAGGTCCCAGAAGGTGGAGAATCCTCTCGGCACTATGTATGGCACCCATATTGTCGCTGAAACCGGCCTTTCGACATTGCCGCCGAAACTTGGCGGCTAGTCGGAACATCCGGATGAGATCGGCTTCGTTATATTTAGTCACCCTTGCTGTCGGCATTATCGAGCCCCTGCTGGTCTGCAACAGTAGCCATCCTGTGGCGTTTGCGCCACAAGACCGCGAAGCTCAACCGATGCGCCGCCCCCCTCTCCCGGCTCGCGCTTCGCTGTCGCTCAGCGCGATCCACCCTCTCCCACAAGGGGAGAGGGGAAAGAGTTCGCGGCGACGCTGCCCCCACCCGACCCGCCTTCGGCGGGCCACCCTCCCCTTTCAGGGGAGGGATAAGAAAGAAAACAAAAACCCCGCCGGGAGACCCGACGGGGCTTTGCATTCCGGCAAAGAGGCGATCGGTTAGATCGCTTCCTTGAGGTCCTTGGCGGCGCGGAAGGCGACCTTCTTCGACGCCTTGATCTTGATCGCTTCGCCGGTCGCCGGGTTGCGGCCCATGCGGGCGGCGCGCTTGCGAACCTGCAGGATGCCGAGGCCGGCGATCTTCACCCGCTCACCCTTCTTCAGGTGCTTGGTGATCATGACGACCAGTTCATCGAGCATCTCGACGCCCTGCTTCTTGGTGAGCTGGTGCTGCTCGGCCAGGGCGTAGGCGAGTTGTTTCAGGGTAACCGGCTTGGCGGCCTTCGGCTTCGCCGAGGCGGCGGGTTTCGTAGCCATAGAATAAGCTCCTTGAGCGCAAAATGCGCTGATGAAGCACTATGAGATTCGCTGATTTTCGCAAGCGATTGGCCCCCGCCGGGGCCGGATAATCACAGGAAGCTTGCGTTTTGGCCCTTGGAATGGGGCTTTTTGACACCGGAGGGCGCTTGAGAGCCCGTCCGGCAGGCACTTTCGCATCGTCGGATACCGGACGAATCAGCCCCCGGGCGGGACCGATTCGCGCCGTTTCCTGTTTGCGCATGCTTGTTTGAGCATGATCTTTTCCGAAAGCCGGTTCCCACTTTTCGGGATCATGCTTTACCGGAAGAACACCAGCGTGATGACGACGAACAGGGGCAGCAGGATCGCGCCCGACCAGGCCATGTAGCCGAAGAAGCTCGGCATCCGGATGCCGCGCTCCTCGCAGATCGACTTGACCATGAAGTTCGGCGCGTTGCCGATGTAGCTGTTGGCGCCCATGAACACCGCGCCGGCCGAGATCGCCAGCAGCGTCTTGTACAGCGGCCCCATCAAGGTGTGCGGATCGCCGCCGGCGAGATTGAAGAACACCAGATAGGTCGGCGCATTGTCGAGGAAGCTCGACAGCGCGCCGGTCAGCCAGAAATAGGCGGCGTTGATCGGCTGGCCGTCGGCGCCGGTGACGAAGGCGAGCAGCGGCGCGAGGTGGCCGTCCTTGCCGGCGCGCAGGATCGCCAGCGCCGGAATGATGGTGATGAAGATGCCGGCGAACAGCAGCGCCACTTCCTGGATCGGCGTCCAGGTGAAGGCGTTCTCGATGCGGATGTTGCGCCGCGTCGTGCGCCACGACAGCCAGGCCAGCACGAGAAGCACGATGTCGCGCACCACGCCTTCGAGCGGCATGGCGATGCCGAAGCCGACCGGCAGCGACACGCCGGGCTTCCAGATGCCGCTGACCAGCACCGCGCCGACGATGCCGGCGAGATAGATGACGTTGTGCAGGCCGTCGATCTCGACATGACGCAGCGTGTGACCGGCCGGACGGCGATGGCCTTCCTTGCGCCAGTAGTGATTGTCGATGACGAAGAACAGCGCCAGCAGGATCACGCTCGCCAGCGCCATCGGCGCGAACATCGACTCGACGGTCCAGAGGAAATCGACGCCCTTGAGGAAGCCGAGGAACAGCGGCGGATCGCCGAGCGGCGTCAGCGAGCCGCCGATGTTGGAGACGAGGAATATGAAAAAGATGAAGACGTGAACGTTGTTCGGCCGCTGCTTGTTGGCGACGATCAGCGGCCGGATCAGCAGCATCGAGGCGCCGGTGGTGCCGACGACGCTGGCGGCGAAAGTGCCGATCGCCAGCATCGCCGTGTTGGTCGCCGGATTGCCGGCCAGATTGCCGGCGATGCGGATGCCGCCCGAGACCACGAACAGCGACAGCAGCAGGATGATGAAGGGCAGATATTCGAGCACCGCGGTGTGCAGCAGCTCGGTCCACGTCGCCGTCACGCCGTAGATCGCGGCACAGGGCAGCAGGAAGGCCAGCGCCCAGAAGGCCGCGACCTTGCCGAAATGGTGCTCCCAGAATTTCGGCGCCAGCAGCGGGAACAAGGCGATCGACAGGAGGATGCCGACGAAGGGCAAGGGCCACAGCAGGCTGAGCTGCGCGCCGTCGAGATGGGCCTCGGCCGCGGAAGCCGTGGTGCAGAACGCCGCCGTGAACAGCCCGGCCAGCCAGACGATACGCTTCATCGATCCTCCCCCCATCTTTTGCCGGCTATTTCTGCCTGCGATGGGCGGAGGAGGCAAGACCGGCGGCTGTCATACGGCAAAACGGACGCGCGCCACAGCCGCGCTTCCCCTCTCCCACAAGGGGAGAGGGGAAGAAAGTTCGCTCGCTTATGTGATGTGTCTTTACTCGATCGCCTTGGACTGGGCGGCGCTGGCCTGCAGCAGGCGAAGATTGCTCATCACGTAGGGATTGCCCGGGGCGCGGCGAAGCGCCTCATTGAGCTTCTCGTAGGCGCGCGCGTTGTCGCCGCGCAGCATGTAGGAATAACCCTGGTTGTTGAGGATCTCGACCTTGACGCCGGCTAGCTTGATCGCCTGCGCATAGGCACGGTCGGCGAGGTCGAAGCGCTTGACGTGATCGTAGGACGCGGCGAGGTCGAGCCAGGCTTCGGCGTCGGTCGGATGCTGCTCGACGGCTCGCCGGAAGTAGCGCTCGGCCATGCCGTAGTTACCGGAGCGGAAATAGGCCTTGCCGGTCGACAGATCGTCGCCGGCATCGGCGCCGAGCAGAGCGCCTTCCGGCGTCGGCTCGCCGAAAGCGGCGGTCTGCGAGGCGGCGTCGTCGGGCGCGGCGGCGAAGGCGGCGGCGCCGGGCGTATCCTTCAGACCGAAGCTGTCCGACAGCGACGTGTTACTGGCGGCGTTGCAGCCCGCGAGCATGAGGCCCGCACCCATGACCAACACCGTGACCGACACCAGCCGGCTGAGACCGTGACGCATACAACCCCCGATACGCTTAACGCGCTTGCCGCCAGACTAGTTGACGCGAGTTAATTGTCCTGCCGGGGCTTCGCGCGAAATTACAGACGATTTTGTTTATTATTGTCGCGTTAGAAGTAATGACCCGATGACAGCTTGACGATCACCGGCAGCAGGATGACGACGAACAGCACCGGGAAAATGCAGACCATCATCGGCACCGCCAGTTTGGCCGGCAGGGCGTAGGCCTTCTCCTCGGCGCTGGCCATGCGCTTGTGCCGCATGTCGTCGGAATAGACGCGCAGCGCGTCGGTGATCGAGGAGCCGAGATCGATCGACTGGTTGATCAGCGTGGCGAAGGCGCGCGCCTCGTCCAGCGCCAGACGTTCGGCGAAACGCTCCAGCGCGTCCTTGAGATTGCGGCCGGCGCGGATCTCGAGATTGGTCATGTGGATGTTGGCGGTGAGCGAGGGATAGCTCTCGCCCATCTCGCGGCTGACGCGCTCGAGCGAGGCTTCCATCGACAGGCCGGCATTGGAGCAGACCACCAGCAGGTCGAGGAAATCCGGAAAGCCGGAGCGATGCTGCTGGGTACGCGCCTTGATGCGCTTGTCGATATAGATGCTGGGGCCGACATAGCCGGCGACGCCGCCGACGATGACCGAAAGCCACAGCATCGAGCCCTGCATCGGCCAGACGAAGGGCAGCACGAAGAACATCGCCGCGGCGACGACGACCGCGAGCGCGGCGCGGCCGGCGAAGAACAGCGCGACGCCGCGCGGATCGTAGATGCCCGCCTGGATCAGGCGGCGGCGCAGCACGCGCATCGCCTCCTGGTCAGTCGAATAATGCTTGTTGGTGTAGTCGATGACGCGGGCGACGGCGCGGGCGCTGGAATGGCGCAGCGCGCGGCGCGGATTGCGCGGCGCATCGACGATGCGGGCGTGACGGCGCTTGAGCGCGCCGCGCGAGCGCATCACCGCCATCACCGCGAAGGCCAAGGTGCCGGCGGCGAGGAACACCACCAAAGTCAGCATGATGCTGCGGCTGTCGCGGAAGGCGTTGGCCAGGGTTTCGAGCGCGAGCACGGCGTCAGATCCTGAAGTTGACCATGCGATACATGATGAAGTTGCCGATGCCCATCCAGAAGCCGGCGGCGCCGAGCCCCATCTTGGTCATCGGTTCGTGCCAGACGCTGGCGTAGAAATCCGGCACCATGAAGTTGATGACGATGAACATCAGGATCGGCAGCGACGACAGGATCAGCGCCGAGGCGCGGCCTTCGGCGGCGAGCGCGCGCACCTTGCGGCGCATCTTGAAGCGCTGGCGGATGACGCCGGACAGGTTCTCGAGGATTTCGCCGAGATTGCCGCCGGTCGAGGTCTGGATCGCCACCGCGGTGACGAACAGCGGCAGGTCGTCGGTGCCGACGCGGAAATAGAGATTGCGCATCGCGGTTTCGAGATCGGCGCCGTAGGTGATCTCGTCGCCGACAATGCCGAATTCAGAGCCGATCGGGTCCGGCATCTCGCGCGCCACCATGGCAATCGCCACCGGCACCGGATGGCCGGCGCGCAACGAGCGCACGATGATGTCGAGGCCGTCGGCGATCTGCGCGCCGAACTTCTTCTGCCGGCGGTTGCGCAGGAATTTCAGCAACATGACCGGCAGCACGGTCATACTGAAAATCCCGACCAGCACGGCATGGCCGATATTGCGCTCGAACATCACCGTGGCGGTGAAGGCGGCGAGGCCGCCGGCGACGACGAA
Source organism: Pseudomonadota bacterium (assembly GCA_018240595.1). Lineage (GTDB taxonomy): Bacteria > Pseudomonadota > Alphaproteobacteria > Rhizobiales > Xanthobacteraceae > Pseudolabrys. The sequence goes on from JAFEFL010000044.1 coordinate 5,830, forward strand.
CAGGATGAGCTTGTTGAGGCCGATGCTGAGGCCCGATTGCAGCAGCAGCCGGTTGAGGTCGAAGAAGTTGAAGCGATAGTCGCCGGCGCCGGTGAGACCGCGCTCGCGGCGGATCTGCACCAGCACGCTTTCGCGGTCGGTGGTGGTCTCGATGACCTTGAGGCGGCGGTTGATGTTCTTGCGGTACGAACCGGTGTTGTAACAGAACAGATAGACACCTTCGGCGAACATCGCCGCCGACAGGCCGATCATGATGTAGAAGAGATAGACGGGGTTGAAGTTGAGCATTGCTTCTTACCCTCCCCCCACGCAGTGGCGGGGAGGGTCGGTTCGTGTTGCGTCGGCAACGCGAACCGGGGTGGGGGGAATGCCGCATGCGCCTTTCGCCCCCCACCCCTGACCCCTCCCCGCCACTGCGTGGGGCGAGGGGAAAGCAAGCGTCATCGCTGATCCCACCTTCTGCCTCATAGCGGCTGCGACGGGTCGAAATAGCTGCCCGGGATGGTGATGCCGTGGCTGGTCAGCTCGGCGAGGAAGCGCGGGCGCACGCCGGTGGCCACGAAGTTGCCCTCGACGGTGCCGTCCGGCTTGGTGCCGGTGCGCACGTATTTGAAGATCTCCTGCATCTGGATGATGTCGCCTTCGAGCCCGGTGACCTCGGCGATCGAGGTGACCTTGCGCTTGCCGTCGGACTGGCGCGAAAGCTGCACCACGAGCTGCACCGCGTTGGCGATCTGGCCGCGGATCGAGGCCACCGTCATCGGCAGGCCGGCCATGCCGATCATCTGCTCGAGGCGGGTAATGGCGTCGCGCGGCGTATTGGCGTGGATCGTCGCCATCGAGCCTTCGTGACCGGTGTTCATGGCCTGCAGCATGTCGAAGGCTTCCTCGCCGCGGCACTCGCCGAGGATGATGCGGTCGGGCCGCATACGCAGCGCGTTCTTGACAAGGTCGCGCTGGCGGATTTCGCCCTTGCCTTCGACATTGGGCGGCCGGGTTTCCATGCGGCCGACATGCGGCTGCTGCAATTGCAGTTCGGCGGCGTCCTCGATGGTGAGAAGGCGCTCCTTCTCGGAGATGAAGGCCGACAGCGCGTTGAGCATCGTGGTCTTGCCGGAGCCGGTGCCGCCGGAAATGATGGTGGAAATGCGGGCGCGCACCGCGGCGGCCAGCACCTCGGCCATCGGCGGGCGCAGCGCGCCGACCTCGACCAGCCGCGCCAGGTCGAGCTTCTTCTTGGAGAACTTGCGGATCGACACCAGCGGCCCGTCGACGCCGATCGGCCGCACGGCGACGTTGACGCGCGAGCCGTCCTGCAAACGGGCGTCGCACAGCGGATGCGATTCATCGACTCGACGGCCGACCGCGGCGACGATCTTGTTGATGATGCGCAACAGGTGCTGCTCGTCCTTGAAGCGCACCGGCAGCGCCTCGAGCATGCCGCCGCGCTCGACATAGACGCATTCATGACCGTTGATCAGGATGTCGGCGATGCTCGGGTCCTTGAGCAGCGGCTCGAGCGGGCCGAGGCCGGTCATCTCGTCGAGAATTTCGGAGACGAAGTCGGCGAGCTCCTGCTGGTTGAGCGCAAGCCGCTCGGCCAGGACGTACTGCGTCACCATCGGCTCGACCTGGGCGCGGATCTGGTCTTCCGGCAGCTTGTCGAGCGCCGACAGGTTGATCTCCTCGATCAGCTTGCGGTGCAGCCGCACCTTGGCGTCGAGCAGCTTGCCGGACAGCAGCGGATTGGCCGGCGGCTCGGCGGCGGCCGGCGCCTGCGGCACCAGGCTCGGCGCGACCACCGCGGGCGCGGCAGCCGGCACCGGCTCCGGCGCGGGCGGTGTCGCGATGGCGGCGCGGCGCAGCGAGAAACGTCCGCTCATGCCCTACCCCGCCGCCAGCTTGAGTTTCTTCATCAGCGGCCGCACGCCGCCTTCGGCCTTGGGTGCGCCGATCACGATCTTCTTCAGTTCGGCGACGACCTTGTTGCCGGGCTGCACTTCGTTGAGCGGCACGCCGCGGTCGATGGCCTCGCGCACCAGCGCGTAATCGTTCGGCAAGGTGTGCAACGGCGTCTCGCCGAGCGCGCGGCCGATGTCGGACAGGCGCAGGCCGGAGTTGAACATCTTCTGCTGGAAGCGATTGACGATGACATGCGGCGAGGAGATGTCGGTCAGGCGTTCGGTGATGGCGCCGACCAGTTGCTTGGCATGGCGCAGCCCCGGCACCGTCGCTTCGGTGACGACGTAAAGCTTGTTGCAGCCGAGCAGCACGCTGTCGGTCCACGAGAACCAGGTGCGCGGCATGTCGAAGACCACATGATCGAAATGCGCCGAGACGAGATCGAGCAGACGCATCACCACGTCGGGGTCGAAGGAACGCATTTCCGCCGGCCGGTTCGGCGCCGCGACCACGGCGAGACCCGACGCGTGATAGGCCAGCATCACTTCAAGCAACTGGCGATCGAGACGATCCGGCCGCGGCTCGATTTCCGCGAGGTTGAGGCGCGGCTCGAGATCGAGATAGTCGGCGACCGAGCCCTGCTGGAAATTGAGATCGACGATGCAGACCGACGGCTTGGCGCGCGCCGGGCCGCTGTCGAGCAGCAACAGCGCGGTCTGCACCGCGAGCATGGTGACGCCGGCGCCGCCGACGGCCGGCAGGAAGGACACGATCTGCGCTTCCTTGCGTTCGCCGTCGCTGCCGGCCGGACGCTTGCCGACGCGGGCGCAGGTGCGCACCAGATCGAGGCCGGACACCGGCTTCACCAGGAAGTCGGCGACGCGAAGCTGCATCAAGGTGCGCGCCAGATCGCTGTCGAAAGCCTCGGTGACCGCGACCACCGGGGGCCACTGGCCGGCGCGCGCGGTGAGCCGGGCCAGCGCCGACAGCTCGTCGCCGCGGCCGATGTCGAGATCAACGACGATGACCGTGACGCCCTCGGTGTTCAGTGTATCGGCGACCGCCGACAGCGGGCCGGTTTCGATGACGAGTTCGATGGCGCTCGACGCGGCGAAGGTCGCGCGCGCCATGGCGCCGAAATCGGCATCGGCGGTGACGACAACGACCTTGGTCGGGGCGGATTGCACAGGAGCGGCGTGACGCATGACGGGCGGTTCTCGACCTTACTTCACCGGCCCGGACTGTGAGTTCACGGTCGGACCGAGCGGCGCCGAATTCGGCGATGGCTGTGCGTTGTTGCTGGCGGCGTTGCCTGACGAATTGAGGCCGCGTGGCTGGATCACCCGGCCGGTGCGGTAGCGCGTCATGCCCGCCTCCATCACGGCGCCGTCGAAGGCGATGTTGCGTTCGGCCGACGCCACCGGCCACGGATCGACCATCTGCGTCAGCTTTTCGGTCTGGATCGCATTGCCCGACTGCCGCGACATCGTATCGGTGCGGTCGAGGTATTCCGAGCAGCCGGCGAGCGATGCCGCCGCCAGAATGATTGCGAGATGACGCGAGGCCTTCATCTTATTGAACCGCGGCATTGGAGATCCATTTCGGCATGTCGAGCATGTGGCCTGAAGGCGCGGCGCCGCTGGTGGCGACAAGCTTGGCGTCTGAAGCGGCGAGCGTCGGCGCGCTGCGGGCGCGCGGCTCGCGCGGCAGCTCGGTCTTGCCCATCAGGAAGTAATCGACGTCGTTGGGCGGCCGCGTGTCGTCGGTCGGCGCCTTGATCAGATCGCCCGGACGGGCCGGCCGCACGATATGCGGCGTGACGATGATGGCGAGGTCGGTTTCGTTGCGCTGATACGACTTCGACGAGAACAACGTGCCGAGCACCGGCACGGTGCCGAGCCAGGGCATCTGCTCGAGCTGGTTCTGGCCGTTGTTCTGCAACAGGCCGCCGATGACGAAGCTCTGGCCGTCGCGCAGCTCGATCGTGGTCGAGGCGCGGCGCACCGTCAGCGCGGGCACCGAGACGCCGTAAGCGACCGAAATCGTGTGCGTGGTGTCGATGGCGCTGACTTCCGGCTCGATCTTCATGTTGATCAGGCCGTGGCTGAGCACCGTCGGCGTGAAGGCAAGACCGACGCCGTACTTCTTGTAGTCGACCGTCACCTGGCCGAGCGAACCGGCCACGGGAATGGGATATTCGCCGCCGGCGAGGAAGCTCGCGGTGTCGCCCGACAACGCGACGAGGTTCGGCTCGGCGAGGCTGCGCGCCACGCCCTTCTGCTCCAGCGCGTTGATCATGACGTCGGTGGTGACGCCGTTCGCCACCATGCGCGCCAGCATGAAGCCGAAGGGCGAACCGCCGGACAGCACGCCGGCCGCGACTTCGCCGGCCGACAGCGTGTTGGAATTCGGCGGTGCGTTGATCGGCAGGTTGCTGGCCGGCTGGCGCGAGCCGATATTGGTCGTGCTGTGGTCGCCGAAACGGTTCCACTGGAAGCCGAGTTCGCGGCCCGCGGTGCGCGAGATTTCGATGAAGCGCACTTCCAGCATCACCTGCTGAGGCGACATCACCGACACCGCATTGATGATATCCGGGCCGAACTGCCGGGCGATGGTCACCGCCTGATCGAGCGTCACGGCATCCGGCACCTCGCCGGCCAGCATGATGCGGCCGTTGACGGCGGAGGCGCGCAGCCGCGCGTGGGGGAAGCGGCGGCGCAACTCGTTGACGAGGCGCGACACGTCGTAGGTGACCTCGACGTCATAGATGCCGACCAGGCGCTTCTGCTCGTCATAGATCGTGACGCGCGTGGTGCCGATCTTCTTGCCGAGGATCGACAAGGAGTGGTCGGTGAGCGGATTGACGTCGGCGATTTCCGGGTCGCCCACCGAGATGTTGACGAAGCCGGCGCTGGTGCGCACGTCCTGCGACTTGCCGACCACGACCGACACATTCGACGTGCCCGAAAGCATCGCCTCGTCGGCGCGCCGCGGCGCGGCGTGAGCATCGACCGCGCCGAGATACAGGGCGCCGATCAGCGTCACCGTTCCCGCCAGCGCGACTTCGCGAAGGATCTTCCAGCATGCGACGGCGCGACCGGACGCAGTTCGAGCGTCACGGACCGTGCGGCCCAGATCTTGACGGTTCACGGCCGTCCTCCTGATGTTCGAGAAGAAAAACGCGGCGATCACGGGCGCGCGGCCTCCGCCACGGCGCCGCGCGGCCGCCTCACGGTTTCAACGGGCACCGTATAGTCCTGCTTGGCGGCGGCACGGGTCACCGACACCGTCGTCGTGGCGGCCGCACCGGTATCGGCGACCGGCTCCGGCGCCGACAGATCGCCGAGCGTGATCTTGCGGGTACGGGCCTGCGCGGTTTCGCCGGCCTTGCGCAGCAGCAGCGACAGGTTGCCCACGGTCGAGGCGAGCCAGACCTTCTGCGCCTCGACGGTATCGACCTCGAGCGTCACCGATTTGGCGACGGCGGCTTTCGCAACGCGTTCGTCGGCGGTCTGGTCGACGGCGAGCACGCGGCGGTTCTGCAGCACCACCTCGGTGGTCGCATCGCCCTTGTCGATGGTGCGCGTCAGCACGACGTCGACATGATCACCGGGCAGCACGAAGCCGGCGACGCCCTCGACATCGTTGACCCGGACGGTCACGGCCTTCATGCCGGGCTTGACCAGCGCCGACAGCGTGGCGCGCTGGCCGGGGCCGGTGATCTTCAGCGCCAGCAGCGGCTCATTGGCTTCGATGGCGGTCAGCACGATGCGGCTGCCGCCGTTCATGACGTCGGAGATCTTGGCGAAGGCGCCGGCCGGCACCGCATCGGACGGCCAGGCCACTTCCTCGAGCATCGCAGCGGTGAGCTCGGTGCCGTAACGCAACGGCTTCTTGGCCACCACCAGAGTGCGCGCCGGCGCCGGCTTGACGGCGGCCTCGACATGCTTGCTGGCCTGATCGGCGAGCCAGACCTGCGCGATGAAGACGGCAATGACGCCAAACAACAGCGCAAAACCGATCATCACAACCGTGCTGGCACGCATCGAACGCAACCCCCTGATGGCTTCCGCATGAAGAGCGGAGCCGATGTCGTCACCGTATCCGAGGTGATGGATTCAATTACTAACGAGACGAAACCACTTCGCTCTGTGCTGAATGCCCTGTGAAGGACGGCGCGCAATTTACTTAAACTGCGCGCGATACCTACTGAGCGAGACGCAGCTCCGAGAGCGCCGTGCCGATTTGATTAAAAGTCGTGATGATTTGCGTCGACGACGTCAGCAGAAAGAATTTGCTCGAGCTGCTGGCGCAGTTCTGCAGCAGGGTCGACGTCGGATCGCCGCTGGTGTTGACCTGCACCGTATAGAGCGTGACGCCGGCTGCCTTGATGTTGTCGCAGGCTTTCTGTTCCCGCGTGTCGATCGACGATTGATTGGTGTACCAGCGATCCTGCGTATTGAGGCCGTCGGTCAGGAGAATGATGACCTGGTTGTACTGATAGTTGGCATCGAAAGCCGGCACCGTGAACGGCGCGGCGGTGAGCGTCTGCCAGCCGACCTGCAGGCCGATGGCCTGGTTGGTATTGCCCGCCGGCTGCATGGCGTTGATCTTGGCCGACAGCGCCGTCCAGTCATTGCTCAGTTGCATCAGCGATGCCGGGCACGACGAGTATTGCTCGGCGGGATACAGGGTGCCGCCCGACAGCGCGGGATCGTTGGTGACATCGTAGTTCTGGTCGCGGTCGGTGACGCAGCCGTTCCACGTCGAATGCGCCGCCGGCGTCCACACGCCGCCGTGCGACTGGCACGAACTCTGAGACTTGTAATTCGTATTGCTGCAGGTGCCGTTGGCGGCATCCCACAGCGACCAGTTGATCCAGGACTGGCTATAATTGCCGGACCCAACATTGACGTCCTTGGCGAACGGCACGATCGAGACGTAGACGTCCTCCGGCACAAGCGCCGCGTTCTTGAGCTGGGTAAGCAGGTTCTGGCTGGCCGCTTTCAGCGCCGTCATCTTGTCCGAGCTCGCCATCGAGCCGGTATTGTCGAGCACCAGGGCGACACGCAGCCGGGTGTCGCCCCAGGTCGAGGTCGCGCCCGCCTTGATGTCGATGTGGTCGTAGCCGAGCACGCCCATCATGTTGGTCTTCAAGGTCGCGGCGCCGTTCAGGACCAGCTTCGAGCCCGCCGTGCCGGTGTAGGTCGCGGTGATGGTGACGTTGCTGACATTGGGCTTGGCGAACAGCGCGTTGAAGTAATTCGTCGCCGCGGCCTGCAGATCGGCGGCGCTGAGGACCGCGGCATTCTTCGACATCGCCAGCGCGGTGGAATCGAGCGCCGCCTGGAAGGCGGCCTTGGTCGCGTTGGCTTGCGAAAAGTCGACGGCGACTCCGGCGCCGCCGATCAGCGGCACGGCCAAAAACGCCATCAACGGCGCAATGTTGCCGCGGCGGTCTTTCAGAAACTTCTTGAACATCGCGTGAGCCCTGCCCCAAGCGGCCGATCCGGGTCGGCCTATGCCTAACGGGTGGCAACTTTGTTCAGAGGCGTCTTTAAAAGCCGTGCCAAGTTCCATTCGGATATTCGGCGAAATGAACTCTAATCCGAAATATTTGCGTGGAATGGCGAAGCGGGGCGGGTCCACGCGTCAAAAGCGCAGACTATCAACATCCTGCGTTGCCGCGGCGGCCGGATTGGCCTAATGGTGGCTGTGCGAGGCGCCGGTCGGGATTTCACGCAACTATCTGCAGTTCCGCGAAGGCGCGGCGCGACTGCCGCCGGCGGCGGCCTCACTCTCTTCGAACCGAAAATCGCGTGCCTTCTTACCAGGACAACAAGCGCGGCATCATCGCTCTGACGAGCGGCTGCGCGCTGTTCACGGTAAACGACACGATAACCAAGATCACGGCGCTGACCTACGGGATCGGCGAAGTCCTGGTGATCCGCGGGCTGATCTGTCTCGTCATCCTGGGCGCCGCGCTGTTCGCGATCCAGCGCACGCTGATCATTCACGGCGCGTTGCAAAACACCGTCCTGCTGCGCGCCGGGCTCGACGGCATCGCCAACATCGCCTTCGTCACCGCGCTGACAAAGCTGCGGCTCGCCGATCTGATGGCCCTCAACCTGATGTCGCCGCTGATCGTCACCATGCTGCTCGCCTTCTTCTTCAAGGAACAGGTCGGCTGGCGGCGCTGGTCGGCGATCGGCTTCGGCGTCGCCGGCATGCTGCTGATCGTCAAACCGAGCCCGGCCAATTTCAACGAATGGGCCCTGGTGGCGCTGGCCGGCGCCTGCTGCTCGGCCACCCGCGACATCGTCACGCGCCGCATCCAGCCCGGCACCAGCACGCTGGCGGTCACCTTCGTCAGCATGGTGGCGACCACGGCCGCCGGCTCGCTCTATGGCCCGCTGACAGGCGAGGAGTGGAAAACGCTTGCGCCGCATTTCGTCGGCCTGCTGCTGCTGGCCTCGGTGTTTCTCACCGCCGGCAGCGCGCTGGCGGTCGCCGCGTTTCGCGGCGTCGACGTGTCGCTGGTGGCGCCGTTCCGCTATTCGCTGCTGATCTGGAGTGGCCTGTCCGGCTACTTCGTGTTCGGCGAAATCTCCGACCGGCTGTCGATCGCCGGCACCCTGATGATCGTCGGGTCGGGTCTCTACGCGCTGCATCGCGAACGCGTGCGCCAGCGCGACATCGCCTCGCAGACGGCGGTACGCTAGCGCGCATACGGCGGCGTCGACGTCATCGAGCCCCGGCGTTTCGGCCGGGGCTCGAATTCACTCGTTCATTCGTTCAGTCGATTACTGCTGGCCGCCCTTGCGGCCGGCTTCGGAGGCGCGTTGCGGATCGTTGGCGAAGTTGCCCGCGCCGCCCTGCTGGCCCTTGGAGCCGCCCGACTGCGACTGCTGGCCGCCGTGGCTGTGCTCGCCACCTTTTTGTCCCGCTTGCGATGCGCGCTGCGGATCGTTGGCGAAGTTGCCGGAACCGCCACGTTGTTCGTTTGCCATGAAACATCTCCATTTATCATTTGACGTGTTGTCAGGAGGCGTTGCTCGCATTTGGCAACGTCACTGTGGCAACCAGCATCGCTGCGATCCGTTCAAGGAAAATCCGAATTTAACGCGGATGGCCGGCATGCGTCGTTGCGCGTCACGACGCCGTTTTGTCACATGGAGCATGGGAAAATGGTCCAAGGCGCGCGGCGCCCATCGGTAGCGCTTCCATGAGGACGGCCGGCACAAGGCGCCGGGGAACACGCCCCCTCGTCCCGCGAACTCCATTGCCGGTTCCGGCCATTTGGTCTAATCAGGGGCGGCTACGCGCCCGTAGCTCAGCTGGATAGAGCGTTGCCCTCCGAAGGC
>JAFEFL010000045.1 GCA_018240595.1 Pseudomonadota bacterium
CCGGCGTCGTAACGACACCGCGATGGAGCGCCGCGGGGCGCAGGCCTTCTCCGATCGCAAGGAGGGGCCGTGCACCGCAAGGTGCACATCTTGGGCGCTTCGCGGCGCTCCATCCCTCCGGCGTGCGTCGAGGGAAGGAAGGGAATGCAGGCCGCCCCGGGCCTTCAACAACAGGGGCGATCAATCGCGTCCGCTGTTTGACATTTGAATTTCTGGCCGTCGTCCTCCGCGAAGGCGGAGGACTCAGCACGTGCTGCGAAGGATGGAAGGCTGGATCGTCCGCCTGCGCGGACGATGACGAAGGGAGAGGGCCCGCCACCCTCCCCGAAGGACGGGCAGGGATAAGAAAGACTACGCCACCTTCTTGCCCCACAGCCGGTTCGAGGCGAGGTCGGCGCCGTCGCGCAGGGCTTTGAGCTTCAGCCACACCGCCGGCTCGATCACCCACTCTCTGTTGGTGAAGGTGCCGAAGCCGCAATCGGTCGAGGCGATGACGCGCTCGCGGTCGCCGACCGCCGCCACCGCGTCCTCGATGCGACGCGCCACCACTTCCGGATGCTCGACGAAATTCGATGTCGTCTCGATCACGCCCGGCAGCAGCAGCATGTGCTTGGGCAGCGGATACTTGCGGAACGCCGCATATTCGTGGCCGTGGCGCGGATTGGCGAATTCGATGGTCAGCGCGCCGACCTTGGCCTGATACAGCGCCGGCAAAATCTTCTCGAGCGGCACGTCATAGATATGCGGGCCTTCCCAGTTGCCGTAGCAGACATGCAGCCGCACGCGGTCGGCCGGAATGCCCTCGATGCCGGCATTGATCGCCGCGACATGCGCCTCGACGCGCTTCACAAACGCCGCGTCGTCGAGATCGCGATACAGCATGGTGCGGTCCATGGCGAGATCGGGCGCGTCGATCTGCAGCACCAGCCCGGCGTTATGGATCGCCAGATATTCGTGGCGCATCTCGCGCGCCAGCGCCGCAAGATAGGCGTCATGCGTGTCGTAATGCGCGTTCAGCATGGTCGAGGAGATGATGCCCGGCGACGGCGCCGTCATGAAGGTTTCGGCGAACTTGCCCGCCGCGATGCGCTTGAAGCGTGCCAGCTCATCATTGATCGGCTTGACGTCGAGATATTTCAGCTCGCCCTGGCACTCCGGCGCGTTCTGCTGCTTCGAGGTGTGCGGGAAGCGCCGCACCAGGCTCGCGACCAGTTCCGGAAAATCCTCGAACTCCTTGCCGCGCCGCCGGTTCGACACGCCGCCGAAACCGGACATGCGCTGCGGCACATAGGTCTGGAAACCGACGCGCTGCTGCTCGCCGTCATTGCCGATGTCGATGCCGGCCCCGGCCTGCTTGCCGACGACATGGGCCACGGCCTTGTCGAGTTCGGCCGCCATCTCGGCGGCATCGTATGGCTGGCCCTGTTCCTGGCGCACCAAGAGTTCGGACAATTTGTCGTTGCGCGGCAGCGAGCCGACATGCGTGGTGAGGATACGGTCGCGGCTCGAAATCATGCGGTCTCACTCCCTGAAGCCGCCTGCTTTGGAATTATGCTGCGCTAGGCAGTTTGCGGCGGTTTCTGCCATAATACCCGAATACTTCGGGAGGAAAACAAGATGCAGGTCGCGGAGAAAATCGCGGCGGAAGCAGGTGCGGATCCGGCGGTGGGCGCAAGCCCACAGACGTATAATTTCGCCGCCGACGTGCTCCGGCTCAATCTCGACGCCGGCCGCGCCGGCAAGCCAGCCTACATCGATGGCCGCGGCGTCTGCACTTATGGCCAACTCGCCGATCGCGTGAACCGGTTCGGCGCCGCGCTGCGCGGCCTCGGCATCCGCCGCGAGGAGCGCGTGCTGATCGCGCTCACCGACACCATCGACTGGCCGACGGCGTTTCTCGGCTGCCTCAAGGCCGGCATCATTGCCGTGCCGGTCAACACGCTGCTGACCGAGGACGATTATCAGTTCATGCTCACCAACAGCCGCGCCAGGGCGCTGGTGGTGTCGGAAGCGCTGTTTGCCCGCTTCGAAAAGATCATCGGGCAATGCCCCGATCTCGAGCACGTCGTTGTTTCAGGCAGCAATCCGCACGGCTATCGGTTGTTCGAGGACCTGATCGGCGCCGAGGATGCCGAGGATTACACGGCGCCGACCGTGGCCGACGACATGGCGTTCTGGCTTTACACCTCGGGCTCGACCGGCAAGCCGAAAGGCGCGGTGCATGTCCATGGTTCGCTCAAGCTCACCGCGGATCTCTACGGCACGCCGGTCGCCGGCCTCAAGGAGAGCGACGTCGTGCATTCCGTGGCAAAGCTGTTCTTCGCCTACGGCCTCGGCAACGCCATGACCTTTCCGCTCAGCGTCGGCGCCACCACCGTGCTCAATCCGGAGCGGCCGACGCCCGATGGCGTCGCGGCGCTGCTCAAGAAGCATCCGATCACGATGTTTTTCGCGGTGCCGACCTTCTACGCTGCCTTCCTCAATAGTCCGAACGCGCCGCAGAAGTCCGAGGTCAAATTGCGCCGCTGCATCTCCGCCGGCGAGGCGCTGCCGGAAGAGATCGCGCGCAAATGGGACGAGCGCTACGGCGTGCCGATCTATGATGGCCTCGGCACCACCGAGATGCTGCACATCTTCCTCACCAACCGCCCCGGCGCCACCAAATACGGCACGACCGGCAAGCCGGTGCCGGGTTACGAAATCAAGCTGGTCGGCGAGAACGGCCTGCCGGTGCAGAAGGGCGAGATCGGCGAGATGTATTCGCGCGGACCAACGGGCGCGATCATGTATTGGGCCAACCGTGAGAAGTCGCGCGCCACCTTCCAGGGCGACTGGACCAAGTCCGGCGACAAATACATCGAGGACGAGGACGGCTATTATATCTGCTGTGGCCGCGCCGACGACATGCTGAAAGTGTCGGGCATCTATGTCTCGCCGTTCGAGGTCGAGGCGGCTTTGTCGTCGCACCCGGATGTGCTGGAAGCGGCGGTGGTCGGCTGGCACGACGAGCAGAAGCTGATCAAGCCGCGCGCCTTCGTCGTGCTCAAGCAGGCGGACAAGGCGAGTCCAGCGCTGGCGCTAGTCTTGCAGGAGCACGTCAAGCAGAAGCTGGCGCCCTACAAATACCCGCGCTGGATCGAGTTCCGCAGCGAGCTCCCGAAAACGGCGACGGGGAAGATTCAGAGGTTCAAGCTACGGGCTGAGGATCAGGTTCACTGAAATGTCGCTGGCTGACGCGGGCTTCCTTTCCATCTCCGGCCATTCGCTCGAATACCGCATGATCGGGCCGCGCCCTGATCAGGCGCCGACCATCGTCATGCTGCACGAAGGATTGGGCTGCGTCGGCCTGTGGGGCGACTTTCCGGAGAAGGTGCAGAAGGCAACCGGCTGCGGCGTCTTCGTCTATTCACGCGCCGGCTACGGCCAATCGTCGCCGGTCAAGCTGCCGCGGCCTTTGACCTACATGCACGACGAAGCGCGTGACGTGCTGCCGAAGCTGCTCGACGCCGTCGGCGTCAGGCAGCACATTCTTTTCGGCCACTCCGACGGCGCCTCGATCGCCGCGATCTATGCCGGCTCGCATCAGGATCACCGGCTCGGTGGTCTCATTCTGATGGCGCCGCATTTCTTCACCGAGGATATGGGCATCGCCGCGATCGTCGAGGCGAAGACGGCTTACGAGACCACGGATCTGCGCGCCAAGCTGGCGCGCTGGCACAAGGACCCGGATAACGCCTTCCGCGGTTGGAACGATGCCTGGCTCGATCCCGATTTCCGCCAATGGGATATCACCGAGCAACTGGCCTATATCCGCGTGCCGATCCTGATCGTGCAGGGCGAGGGCGATCAGTACGGCACGGTGAAGCAGATCGAAGTCGCGCAGCGGGAATGCTATTGCCCGGTCGACGTCGCGCTTTTGCCCGGCGCTCGGCACAACCCCGCACGCGAGGCGGCCGATGCGACGCTCGCCGCGGTCGCCGATTTCACCGCGCATGTGCTGGCGAATAATGGGTGGGCTTCTTCTTCACCTCTCCCCGCATAGCGGGGAGAGGTCGGCTTTCGAATGAAATGAGAAAGCCGGGTGAGGGGCTTTACGAATGCCCCTCACCCGGCTCGCAAACGCTCGCCACCCTCTCCCCGTAAGAACGGGGAGAGGGAAGCAAGAGCTTTACTCCGCCGCCTGCTTCTTCTTGCCGCCATGCGCGGTGACGAGATAATCCATCGCCGCCTGCACGCCGCCGGTTTTGATCGGCACGCCGAACATCTGCAGCGCCACTTCGGTGACGCCGAGGCAGCCCAGCATCATCGCGTCGTTGACGTCGCCGAGATGGCCGATGCGGAAGTAACGGCCGGCGAACGGGCCGAAGCTGGCGCCGTAGGAGATGTTGAAGGTCTCCAGCGCCATGGCGCGGAACTGATCGGCGTTGAAGCCTTCCGGTAGCAGCACGGCGGTGACGGTCGGCGAGTAGTATTTGGAATCTTTCACCAGGGTCTCGAGGCCCCAGTGCTTCACCGCGCGGCGCGTCGCCTCGGCGAGGCGGTCGTGGCGGGCGAACACATTGTCGAGGCCTTCCTCGTGCAGCATGGTGATGCCGACATCGAGGCCAAACAGCATCAAAGTCGCCGGCGTATAGGGGAAGTAGCCGACCTTGTTCATATTGAGCATGTCCTGCCAGTCGAGGAACGACTTCGGCAGCTTCGAGGTCTTGTTGGCTTCCAGCGCCTTGTCGCTGATGGCGTTGAACGACATGCCGGGCGGCAGCATCAGGCCCTTCTGCGCGCCGCCGACGGTGACGTCGACGCCCCATTCATCGTGGCGGTAGTCGGCCGAGGCCAGCGACGAGATGGTGTCGACCATCAGCAGCGCCGGATGCTTGGCGGCGTCGATGGCCTTGCGGATCTCGGCGATCGGCGACAGCGCGCCGGTCGAGGTCTCGTTGTGCAGCACGCACACCGCCTTGATCTCGTGCTTCTTGTCTTCGGCGAGACGCTTCTCGATCACCTTCGGATCGACGCCGGTGCGCCAGTCGGTGGCGATCAGTTCGGTCGAGAGGCCGAGCTTGTCGGCCATCTTCTTCCACAGGGTGCCGAACTGGCCGGTCTCGACCATCAGCACCTTGTCGCCGGCCGACAGAGTGTTGGTCAGCGCGCCTTCCCAGGCGCCGGTGCCGGTCGCGGTATAGATGATTACCGGGTTGGTGGTCTTGAAAATGGTCTTGATGCCGTCGAGGCAGCGCTTGGCCAGCTTGGCGAATTCGGGACCGCGATGATCGATCATCGGCGTGTCCATCGCCCGCAGGATGCGGTCCGGAACCGGCGTCGGGCCCGGGATGTGAAGGAAATGACGCCCGACCTGACGCGAGGAATTCTGAGCCATAGGAAATCCGCTCCTGAAACGGCTAATAAGGTTCGTCTTGTGGGTTTGGACCACGGGCCCGCGACCCGGCAAAGGGGACGGCGCTTGTGGCCTTGAACACCGGATGTCACATTCCGGTCAAGCGGATTCCCGCAATCGGCTCATGCAGAATTCGACATAAACCAACACGGATGGGCATTTTGGCGGCGATCCACCCCGGCCTCGAGCGGCGTTTGAAGGCAGAACTGACGGGCGACGTTCGTTTCGATGCCTTCACCCGCGGCCGCTACGCCACCGACGCCTCGCATTATCAGATCGCCCCGGTCGGCGTGGTCGTGCCGCGCACGATAGAAGAAGCCGAACGCGCGATAGGCATTTCCCGGTCGGAGGGCGTTACCGTGCTGGCGCGCGGCGGCGGCACCTCGCAGTGCGGCCAGACGGTGGGCCCGTCGCTGGTGGTCGATTGTTCGAAATATCTCAACCGGATCGTCGATCTCGACCTGGCGCGGCATCGCTGCACCGTCGAGCCCGGCATCGTGCTCGACGAACTGAACCGCCAATTGAAGCCGCACGGCCTGTGGTTTCCGGTCGATATCTCGACCGCCTCGCGCGCCACCATCGGCGGCATGGCCGGCAACAATTCCTGCGGCGGCCGTTCTTTGAAATACGGCACCATGCGCGACAATGTCGTCGCCATCGACGCGATCCTTGCCGACGGCAGCGCGGCGCATTTCGGCCCGATGGGCGGCAACATCAGCGAGGTGCCGCCGGCGCTGCGGCCGCTGACGCAGGACCTCATCGCCATCGGCACGCGCGAAGCTGACGAAATCGCGGCGCGCTTTCCGAAAGTGCAGCGCCGGGTCGGCGGCTACAACCTCGATGCGCTGGTGCCGGGCTCCTACAGAAACGTTCAAGGTTTGGGCGGCAACGACATCAACCTCGCGCACATTCTTGTCGGCTCGGAAGGCACGCTCGGCTTCTCGACGCGCATCGAACTCAAGCTGGCGCCGCTGCTCGGCCGCCGCGCCGTCGGCGCCGTGCATTTCGGCTCGTTCTACGAGGCGATGAATTGCGCGCAGCACATCGTCAAGCTGAAGCCCATTGCGGTCGAGCTGGTCGATCGCACCATGCTCGAGCTCGCCGGCGCCATCCCGATCTTCAAGCCGACGCTCGATGCGTTCGTGCGCGGCCTGCCGGAAGCGATCCTGCTGGTCGAATTCGGCGAGCCGGATCAGGAAGCCAATCTCCGCCTGTTGCGGCAACTCGAGCAACTGATCGGTGATCTCGGCTTTCACTGGTCGCACAGCGGCGCCAAGTGGGGCGGCGTGGTCGAGGTGCTCGATCCGGCCTTGCAGGCGGCGATCACCGACGTGCGTACCTCGGGGCTCAACATCATGATGTCGATGAAGGAGCAGGGTAAGCCCGTGTCCTTCGTCGAGGATTGCGCGGTGCCGCTCGAGCATCTCGCCGACTACACGTCGCGGCTGACCGCGATCTTCGAGAAGCACGGCACCCGCGGCACCTGGTACGCACACGCCGGCTCCGGCTGCCTGCATGTGCGCCCGGTACTCAATCTGCGGCTGGAGAAGGACGTCCACGCCATGCGCGCGATCGCCGAAGAGGCCTTCGCCATGGTGCGCGAATACAAGGGCTCGCATTCCGGCGAGCATGGCGACGGCCTGGTGCGCTCGGAATTCAACGAGCCGATGTTCGGGTCGAAACTGGCGCGCGCCTTCGAGGAGGTGAAGGACCGCTTCGATCCGGACGGTCTCTACAATCCGGGCAAGGTGGTGCGGCCGTCTAAGTTCGATGACCGCTCGCTGCTGCGTTACAAGCCGGGTTATCGCGGCATCGAGGTGACGACCGAACTCGACTGGTCGGCCTATCCGGGATCGGGCGGCGGATTTCAGGGCGCCATCGAGATGTGCAACAACAACGGCGCCTGCCGCAAACTCGCCGGCGGCGCCATGTGTCCGTCCTATCGCGTCACCCGCGACGAGCGCGACGTGACGCGCGGGCGCGCCAATACGCTGCGGCTGGCGATGTCCGGCCAATTGGGGCCCGATGCGCTGACCTCGGACGAGATGGCCGAGACCTTGTCGCTGTGCGTGTCGTGCAAGGCCTGCCGCCGCGAATGCCCGACCGGCGTCGACATGGCGCGCATGAAGATCGAGGTGCAGGCGGCCCGCGCAAAGAAGCTCGGCCTGTCGTTGCACGATCGCCTCGTCGGCTATCTGCCGCGCTATGCGCCGATCGCCGCGCGCTTCCCGGCGCTGTTCAATCTGCGCGACAAGTCTGCGGCGCTGAAGTGGCTGTCCGAAACGCTCACCGGCTTCTCGGCGCGGCGCAGTCTGCCGCAATGGCGTCGCGACATCTATCGCGACCACAGCGGCGGCGTTGCGGCAACGGCCGAGCGGCCGGCGGCGCATCGCGAGGTCGTGCTGTTCGCCGACACCTTCAACCGCTATTTCGAGCGCGAGAATCTCGATGCCGCCATCGCCGTGCTCAAGGCCGGCGGCTATCACGTCCATGCGGCGCGGCCGGTCGATGACGATGCGCGGCCCCTGTGCTGCGGCCGCACCTTCCTGTCGGTCGGCAAGGTCGAGGAGGCGCGCCGGGAGATGCAGCGCACGCTCGACGCCATCGCGCCATTGGCGCGGCGCGGCGTGCCGGTCATCGGGCTGGAGCCGAGCTGCCTCTATACGTTCCGCGACGAGATGCCGGCGCTGATGAAAGGCGAGGGCGTCGCCGAGGTCGCGGGCCAGGCCATGCTGTTCGAGGAGTTTCTGGCGCGCGAGATCAAGGCCGGCGTCAAATTTCCGTTCAGGCCGTTGCCGAAGCCGGCCTTGCTGCACGGCCATTGCCATCAGAAAGCCTTTGCCGCGATGGGCGCCGTCGAAAGCGTGCTGCGCGCCGTGCCGGACCTCAAGGTCGAGACCGTGGAATCGAGCTGCTGCGGCATGGCCGGTTCGTTCGGCTACAAGGCAGATACCATCGATGTGTCGCTGGCGATGGGCGAACTGTCGCTGTTGCCGGCGGTGCGCAAGGCGGCGGAGGATGCGCTGATCGTCGCCGACGGCACGTCCTGCCGCCATCAGATTCACGACGGCGCGGACCGCGAGGCGCTGCATGTCGCCCGCGTACTGGCGATGAGCCTGGAGCCTCGTTCGTAGGCGCTGGACTTCCGGCGGCGACTGCTTATTTTTCTGCCATGGGCAAAGCAGGCAATAAGGCAAAGAAGGTGGCGCTGACGGAGCGCCAATTCGAGCGGATCGCCAAGGCGCTGGCTGAACCCAAGCGCTACGCCATCCTCCGGAGCATCGGCGCCCAGGACGGTCCTCTGGCGTGCGGCTCCCTGCACGAGTGCCACAACATCAGCCCCGCCACCGTCTCACACCACATCAAGGAACTGGAGACCGCCGGGCTGATCGAAATCGTCCGCGACGGCAAATTCGCAAATCTCGTCCTGCATCGCGACGTTCTGCGCGCCTATCTCGACCGCCTGGCCGAGATCTAGCCGTCACATTTTCCTGATCGATTTTTTCGGCGGCCCCTCTTGCCGGATTCTCCAGTCGTCCTATTTTCAATTCGATGATTATCTAATTATCGAATCGAACGCAAGAGCACGAGAGGAGAGATTCATGAGTGATCTGAAGGGTAAGGTAGCGGTGGTGACCGGGGCGTCTAAAGGCATTGGCGCGGGCGTCGCCAGGGCGTTCGGCGCCGTCGGCGCCGCCGTCGTCGTCAATTATGCGTCGGACAAGGCCGGCGCCGACAAGGTCGTCGCCGATATCAAGGCCAAAGGCGGCAAGGCGATCGCCGTGCAGGGCGACGTCGCCAAGGCGGCCGACGTCGAGAAGCTGTTCGCCACCGCCAAGGAGACGTTCGGCGGCGTCGATGTGCTGGTGAACAATGCCGGCGTCTACAAATTCCATTCGCTCGAAGACGTTACGGAAGACGAATTCCATCGCCTGTTCAACATCAACGTCCTCGGCACCGTGCTGGCGACGCGCGAGGCGGTTAAGTATTTCGGCCCCAAGGGCGGCAGCGTCATCAATGTCGGCTCGAACGCCAGCGCCGAAGCCACGGTGCCGACGGCGTCGGTCTATTCGGCGACCAAGGGCGCGGTCGATACCCTGACACGCGTGCTGGCGGCCGAACTCGGTCCGCGCAAGATCCGCGTCAACATCATCGCGCCGGGAGGCACCGAGACCGAAGGCTTCGTGGCCGTCGGCGTCAAGGGCAGCGACCTCGAGAAGGCGCTGGTCGATCGCACGGCGCTCGGCCGTCTTGGCCAGCCGGACGACATTGCTCGTGTCGCGGTGTTTCTTGCCTCCGACGACTCGGCCTGGATGACCGGCGAGCGTCTCGCCGCCACCGGCGGCTATCGCTAAGCGCCAGACAGGAAGGCCCATCCGGATTGCTCCGGATGGGCCTTTGAAATGCCCGGCGGCTAGCTCGCGTAGAACATCTTGATCAGCACCAGCGACAGCCACGGCACGTAGGTGCACAACAGCAGCACGAAGGTCAGCACGCCGATGAAGCCGAGATTGGCCTTGGTCGTCGCCCAGATGTCGGACTTGGCGATCGAGCACGAGGCGATCAATACGCTCGCCACCGGCGGCGTCTGCTGGCCGATCGCGAGATTGAGCGTCAGCACCAGGCCGAAATGGATCGGGTCGATGCCGACCTGATGGATCAGCGGCAGCACGATCGGCACGGTCAGGATGATCGCCGCCGCCGAATGCAGGAACATGCCGATGATCAGGAAAAACACATTGAGGATCAGCAGCACCATGTAGGGATTGGTGGTGATGCTGACGATCGAGCCGGCGAGCTTCTGCGGCAGCTGGCTC
Organism: Pseudomonadota bacterium; assembly: GCA_018240595.1. GTDB lineage: Bacteria > Pseudomonadota > Alphaproteobacteria > Rhizobiales > Xanthobacteraceae > Pseudolabrys. The sequence goes on from JAFEFL010000045.1 coordinate 10,213, forward strand.
TCGGTGAGGAACACGCCGACCAGCGCCGACGCCGCAACCAGCAGCATCACCACCGCGGTCTGGATCGCCGAGTCGACGCAGGCCTGATAGAACGATTTGAAGTCGAGGTCGCGATAGATCACGACGCCGATCAGGAGCGCCACCAGCACGGCGAGCGCCGCGCCTTCGGTGGCCGTGACGAAGCCGCCGAAAATGCCGCCGAGGATGACGACCGGCATCACCAGCGCCCAGAGCCCCTCGCGGAAGGCCTTGCCGAGCTGGTTCAGGGCGAAGCGCTGTTCGACCGGAAAGTTGTACTTCCAGGCGTAGTAGAAGCACAGCGCCATCAGGCCGAAACCGCCGATCACGCCCGGAATGATGCCGGCGATGAATATTTTCACCGCCGATTCCTGCGCCATGGCCGCGTACAGGATCATCGGGATCGAGGGCGGGATGATGATGGCGAGGCTGGCCGACGAGGAGGTGACAGCGGCGGCGAACTCCTTGGAATAGCCGCGTGACTTCATCGCCGGAATGAGCAGCGTGCCGAGTGCCGCCACGTCGGCGACCGCCGAGCCGGAAATCTCGGCAAAGAACATCGACGAGCCGACCGTGACCATTGCGAGCCCGCCACGGATGAAGCCGAGCAGGGCGGTGGCGAGATTGATCAGCCGCCGCGCGATCGACGAGGCATTCATGATGCCGCCGGCCAGGATGAACAGCGGCACCGCGAGCAGCGGGAAGTCGCTGGCGCCCTGGAACATCACCAGCGCGGTGTTCGGCAGCATGTGACTGCCCTGCATGATCCAGATCGCGAGCATGGCGACGACGCCGAGGGCGACCGCGATCGGCACGTTCAGCAACACCAGCGCGCCCATGCCGACGAGCATCAGGGAGATGGCGCCGTTCATGGGCGGATCTCCTTGCCGGCCTGGCCGTGGGCGAGAGCCTCCTGCAGCTCGTGATCGACCAGCGGCCCGCGCCGCGCCTCGCGCAGCAGGTCGGGCAGGCGGAGAAGCTCGGCGATGACGAACAGAACCGAGGCGATCGGAATGACGGACTGGGTCACCTGCAGCGACAGCCATGGCAGCGACACCAGCGTGTCGCCCTGGAGAATCTGCACGACCTTGGTGCCCATGACGGCGAGCACGGCGAAGAAGAACATCGTGACGATCGAGGAGAAGGCCGTCGCCGCGACGCGCCAGTTGGCCGGCAGCGAATTGACGAAGCCGGCAAAGCCGATATGGGCGCCGCGCAGCGCCGCCAGGGCGCCGGCATAGTAGGTCAGCCAGCACAGCGATATGGAAGCGACCTCGTCGTACCAGACCAGGGAAATGCCGACCCAGCGATAGACGAAGCCGAGGGTGATGATCGCGGTGACCGCCAGCATCAGGCCGACGGCAATGAGTTCGAGAATTCGATCGTAGATCTGTCGGATGGCGATCATGGGCTTCCGGTTCCGGGGCGGCGGCAGGTTTGTCGCGGCCAGGCGGGCCGGCCGCGACGTTATCGGTGCGGCATGATGGCGCTTAGGAGCCCTTCGCGAGGCTGAGCGACTTGTCGATCAGCTCCTTGCCCTTCGGCACTTCCTTGGCGAACTCCTCGTAGACGCCCTTCGAGGCGGCGACGAAGGCCGGCTTGTCGGCCTCGTTCACCTGGATGCCGGAAGACTTCATCTTGTCGATCAGTTCGCCATCGAGCTTGGCGGCGACCTTGAGGATCTCGGGCTCGACCGCAACCGCGGTGTCGGCGAGGATCTTCTGCACATCGGCCGGAATGCGCGACCACGACGCGCCGGCGGTCAGATAGGCCGGCGTGTAGACGTGGCCCGTCAGCGACAGATACTTCTGCACTTCCTGGAATTTCTGCGAGTAGATCTGAGTCAGCGGATTCTCCTGGCCGTCCATCACGCCGGTCTGCAGCGCGACGAACACCTCCTTGAGCTCCATCGGCGAGGGGCTGGCGCCATAGGCCTGGAACATCTTCACGCGCCAGACGCCGCCCGGGACGCGCAGCTTGATGCCCTGGAGGTCGGCCGGCTTCACGATCGGCCGCTTGTTGTTGGTGATTTCGCGGTAGCCGTTTTCCCAGACACCGAGGATGCGGTAGCCGGCCTTCTCCGCGATCGGTCCGAGGATCGGATGCGTGACTTCCTTGGCGATGCGCGCGGCGTGGTCTCGGTTCTGCACCAGATAGGGCATCTCGAACACGCCGAATTCCGGCGCCACCGAGGTCATTACCGTCGAGGGCATGGCGAGGTCGACGGTGCCGAGCTTGAGCTTTTTCATCAGCTCGCCGTCGCCGCCGAGTTGGCTCGAGCCGTAGACGACGACCTTGGCCTTGTCGCCGAGCTGGGCATTGGCCTTGGCGGCATAAAGTTCGGCCGACTGCGCGAACAGCGACCCGGGCGCACCGACATGGCCGAGCTTGATCTCCATCTGTGCAGAAGCGGCGCCAACCGAGAGGGCGAATGCGGCGCCAGCAGCCAGCGCGGTCGTCACGAGCGAACGCGGAAACGGCGTCATGGGCTTCCTCCATCATATGGCCGGGGTCTCGGCCCGTTCGGGCTCGGGGACCGCAGCGTTTTTTGTTGCCGCTATCAATGCAAATTGAGCCGCCCAGCACAAGCGGCGCTGCGGCACAGCGCCGGCGCTGCGGCTGCCGGAGCTGTTCAGAGTGAATGCGCGGGCCTTACGTTCAATGTTGCGTCGCGCTATGGTCTCGCGCCCGCACAACGCAGCAGAGATTCCACCATGCGCCGCTTGCTTACGGTTCTTCCGGCTGTTCTCGCGCTTGCCGCGCTGCCTCTATTGGCCGGGAGCCAGCCGGCCGCGGCGCAGCACGGCGCCGCACCAGCGCCGAAGAAGGAGGGGCCTGAACTGCGCAAGGTCAGGTTCGGCACCAACTGGGTGGCCGAAGCCGAGCACGGCGGCTTCTATCAGGCGGTCGCTGACGGCACCTACAAGAAGTACGGCCTCGACGTGGAGATCGTCCCGGGTGGGCCGAACGTCAATAACCGTATCCTGCTGCCGGTCGGCAAGATCGACTTCTTCATGAGCGCCAACTCGCTACAAAGCTTCGATGCCGTCGAACAGAAGATCCCGACCATCGCGGTCGCGGCCTCTTTTCAGAAGGACCCGCAGGTGCTGATCGCGCATCCGGGCATGGCCAATACGCTCGACGACTTGAAGAACCTCACTTTGTTCGTCTCCAAGGAGGGCATGGCGAGCTATTACCAGTGGCTCAAGGCGGACTACGGTTTCACCGAGCGCAGCGTGAAGCCCTACACCTTCAACCCGCAGCCTTTCCTCGCCGACGAGAAGAGCGCGATGCAGGGCTATGTCACCTCAGAGCCGTACGCGATCGAGACCCAGGGCAAGTTCAAGCCCAAGGTGTTTCTGCTCGCCGATTACGGCTTCAACAGCTACTCGACCTTGATCGAGACCCGCCGCGACCTGGTCGAGAAGGATCCCGATCTGGTGCAGAAGTTCGTCGATGCATCGGCGATCGGCTGGTACAACTACATTTACGGCGACAGCAAGCCGGGTAACGATCTAATCAAGAAATTCAACCCGGAGATGACCGACGCGCTGCTGGCATATTCCATCGCCAAGATGAAGGAATACGGCATCGTCGACTCCGGCGACACGATCAAGCTCGGCATCGGCGCCATGACCGACGCCCGTATGCACGGCTTCTACGACAAGATGGTTCGGACCGGCGTGGTCAAGGCCGGCCTCGATTACAAGAAAGCCTACACGCTGCAGTTCGTGAACAAGGGCGTGGGCGTCAACCTGCGGCCGAAGTGAGGGCTGTCACGCGTCACACCGAGAACATGGAGCCTGCAACCTCAAACTCCATCGTCTCGCTCCGCGACGTCGGCAAGACGTTCGATAGCGGCGTCGTTGCGCTGGCTGGGCTGTCGCTCGATGTTCATGCCGGCGAGTTCGTGTCGCTGCTTGGGCCGTCGGGCTGCGGCAAGTCCACGGCGCTGCGCATCGTCGCCGGTCTGAGCGCGCCGACGCGCGGCGCGATCGAGTGGCCGCAAGGCCGCGCGGCGAAATCTGCAACGGGCGAGATCGGCTTCGTCTTCCAGGAGCCGACGCTGATGCCGTGGGCCAGTGTTGCCCGCAATGTCGAGCTGCCGCTGTCGCTTGCGGGCACCGGCTCCGGCAAGGCGCGTGACGCCGTGGCGACGGCGCTGGCCCATGTCGGGCTCGAGGATTTCGCCGCGGCCTTTCCGCGCGAATTGTCCGGCGGCATGAAGATGCGCGTTTCCATCGCCCGCGCGCTGGTGACCGAGCCGCGGCTGCTGCTGATGGACGAGCCTTTCGCGGCGCTCGACGAGATCACGCGCTTCAAGCTCAACAACGATCTCCTGTCGCTGTGGCAGGCGCTGCGCCGCACGGTGATTTTCGTCACCCACTCGGTGTTCGAGTCGGTCTATCTGTCGCAGCGCATCGTGGTGATGACGCCGCGTCCGGGCCGCGTCTTCGCCGAAATATCGATCCCCGCGCCGTATCCACGCGACGAACGCTTCCGCACCTCGGCGGACTATGCCGGTTATTGCCGGCAGGTTGCCGAAACATTGGCGGCGGCCATGGAGCAGGGCGCATGAAGAAGGGTATGAGCGAGCGCATTCTTCGCGTCGCCTTGCCGGCGCTGCTGCTCGTTATTGTCGTTGCCGCGTGGGACGCGGTCGTGCGCCTGTTCGCCATTCCCGCTTATGTGCTGCCCAGCCCGGGCCTCGTCTTCGGCGCGCTGGTCGAGGACCGCGCGCTGCTGTTTGACTCGCTTCTCGTCACGCTCGGTCTGACATTCGAAGGGTTCTTCCTGGCGGCGATCGGCGGCATCGTGCTGGCGATGGCCTTCAACCAGTGGCGGCTGGTCGAATATTCGTTCTATCCTTACGCCGTCATCTTGCAGGTGACGCCGGTCGTCGCCATCGCGCCGCTGCTGCTGATTTATCTGCCCCAGCATCTCGCCGTGCTGGCCTGCGCCTGGATCGTTGCCTTCTTCCCGGTGCTCGCCAACACCACGCTCGGCCTCAACTCGGTCGATCACAATCTCGTCGCGCTGTTCGATCTCTACAAGGCGTCGCGCTGGCAGGTGCTGACGCGGCTGAAGCTGCCGGCGGCGCTGCCGCAGATCCTCACCGGCCTGCGCATTGCCGGCGGCCTGTCGCTGATCGGCGCCGTGGTCGCCGAGATCGCCGCGGGATCGGCCGGCGCCGGATCGGGTCTTGCTTATCGCATCGCCGAATCCGGCTACCGGCTCAACATCCCGCGCATGTTCGCGGCGCTGCTACTGCTGTCGCTCGCCGGCGTCGCCATTTTTCTGGTTCTGTCGGCGCTCTCGCACCTGGTGCTGCGGCGCTGGCACGAGAGCGAACTGCGGGCCGAGAATTAGAAAGAATACTGCGTCACGATCCCGAGCAGCGCCATCACGACGATCACCTCGATCAGGCCGCGGTGAAAGCGGAAAGCGAGGATCGCAGCGACCGCGGCAAGGATGGCGGCGTGGCGGTCGAGCGCGTTGGGATCGAAGGCGAACCAGCGCAGCGGTCCCGCTTGATGCTCGGTCACGGTGCCGAACAGCACATGCAGCGCGAACCAGACCGAGAGGTTGAGGATGACGCCGACCACGGCCGCGGTGATCGCCGCGAGCGCCCCGGCGAGCCGCTTGTTGGCGCGCAGCGCTTCGAGAAATGGCGCGCCGGCGAATATCCACAGGATCGCCGGCACGAAGGTCACCCAGGTCGTCAGCGCCGCGCCGATGATGCCCGCGGTCAGCGGCGAGAACGGCGCCGGCGCGCGGAAGGCGGCAAGAAAGCCGACGAACTGCGTCACCAGGATCAGTGGCCCGGGCGTCGTCTCGGCGAGGCCGAGGCCATCGACCATTTCCGGCGCCGTCATCCAGTGATGCGTCTGCACCACCTGCTGCGCCATGTAGGCGAGCACGGCGTAGGCGCCGCCGAAGGTGACGACAGCGAGCTTGGAGAAGAACAGGCCGATCGCCACCATGACATGCGCGGTGCCCAGCATCAGCGCGGCGATCGCGACCGGCGCCCACCACAAGGTCAGGCCGATGGCGAGGGCGATGAAGGCGTGCCGCCAGCGGTTATTGTGAGGCGCGAGCGCCGTCTCCGCGACGTTCTTGATGCCGATGAGGTCGGGGCGCGATTTCGCTACGATGAAGCCGGCGAGCGCGGCGGCGCCGACGATCAGCGGAAACGGCAGGTCGAAAAAGAAGATGCCGACGAAGGCCAGCGCCGCCAGCGTCACCATAAGCCACGATTTGAGCGCCCGTTTGCCGATGCGGATCAGCGCCTCGACGACGATCACCAGCACCGCCGCTTTGATGCCGAACAGCGCACCGTCGATCGCGCCGACGCCGCGGCCATAGGCGTAGAGCAGGCTGAGGCCGAGCATCACGAAGGCGCCGGGCAGCACGAACAGGATGCCGGCGGCGAGGCCGCCGCGCACGCCGTGCAGGAGCCAGCCGACATAGGTCGCAAGCTGCGTTGCTTCCGGCCCGGGCAGCAGCATCGAGAAGTTGAGCGCGTGCAGGAAACGCGGCTCGTCGATCCACTTCTTCTCGTCGACCAGGATGCGATGCATCATCGCGATCTGCCCGGCCGGGCCGCCGAAATTGATGCAGCCGATCTTCAGCCAGACCATGAAGGCCTCGCCGAATGTCGGGCGAGCGGAGGGCGCGTCGTTTGTCATGGTTTCGCTTGTCATGATTCTGTCACGCCGCCTTGCTCGGCCAGTTATGTTTCTCGTCGGCGGCAAAGCGGGCCCACGCGAAGAGGCCATCATAAATGGCAAACCCCTGCCGCAGGAGTCCATGGTCGTCGTCGCCGGCCAGCGCGGAAAGGCCGAGCGAGATCGCATGCAGACCGCCGGCCTCGGGCGCCAGATCGTGGCGGGCGGTGTCGGCGCCGCGCACGATCAGCGCCAGCCGCGCCAGCGACGGCTCATCGGAGAGCCCGAACATCGTCAGCAGCGTGTCGAAACTGCAGGTTTCCCCGACATGGGAGATTTCGACGCCCGCAATGTCGAACGGAATGGCACCGAAGTTGGTCGCCGCATCGGCGACATAGGGCGGATCGACGAAGACGAAACGCGCCTCGGGGTCGATGAAGCGGCGGATGAGCCAGGGGCAGGCGATACGGTCGATCTTCGGATGACGGCGCGTGACCCACAAGGAAGGCCGTTGCGGCATGAGCCGGTCCGCGGCCGCGCGATCGACCAGCGGCAGGCCGGCATCGGTCCATGCGCCCTGACCGCCCGCAAGTTGGGCAGCATTGTAGCCTTGGCCGCGCAACTCGCTGGCGATCACCTGGCTCAATTCCTTGCCGAGCTTGCAGGTGATGACGATGGGGCGGCTGCGGTCCAGCGTTCCGATCCAGCCGGGTAGGTCGGTTGGTTCGCGCCACATCGAACCCGGGATCAGGCCGGGCACCTGTTCGTAGATTTCACGCCGGCGCACGTCGATGATCTGCGGCGCGTTCGGCGTCGCCAGTGACCGCCAGAGCTCTTGAGGTGAAAGGGAGAAACGAGACGCAAGCATTGGCTTCCTCCGTCAGCGAAGGAAGCGGTGCTTGGGCATCGGATGCCTGGAGCGCGGGGCGACCGCTGCTGGCCCCACTGACTGAAGTGTAGCGAAGCGGCTTTGTCGCGGCAAGGTGTGTCAGCCGAACAGCAGCACCAGTCCCGACAGCATCAGCAGGACCAGAACGACCTTGCGGAAGGTGAGTTCGTTGAGATGGCCGTAGAGTTTCAGTCCGATCCACAGACCGGCGCCGAGTGCCGGCAGACCGTAGAGGTAAATCCTCACCAGATCCTTCGTCACGGTGCCGTTGACGGTCAGCGACACCGCGGTGAGCGCGAACGCAGCCAGGATCACCGGCTGAAATATCGCGCGCTGCTCGTCCCTGCGGAAGCCGCGGAGTTGGCACCAGATGGTTATGATCGGGCCGGCGAGCCCGGTCATGCCGCCGAGCACGCCGTTGAGGAACCCGATCCCGACATCGGCCGGCAGCGACGCCTTCACGGTGTGGACGTGCGGGCGCAGCAGGAAGTAGCTCGCGTAGGCGATCAGCAGCACGCCGACGCCGTCGCGAATGAAATCCGGTCTGATGTAGCCGAGCAACGCCGCGCCGATCGGCACGCCGATGACGCCGCCGCCGACGAATGGCGCCACCTTGCGCAGGCTGAGCGCATGGCGGAGCTTCCAGATGCTGTAGCTCTGCACCAGCAGGCCGTAGCCGACGATCAGCGCCGCCGTTTGTCCTGGCGTCAGGATGTGCAGCCAGACGCCGGACACGACCAGCCCCATGGCGAAGCCGGCCAGTCCGCTGACGATGCCCCCGACGAAAGCCGACACGACGAAAAGCGCGAGAATCGGGCCATCCATGTCGGCGCCGAGGCCCCTTCAACAGCGATTGGATGCAGGTCCCGGACGGATGGCTGCCATCTAAAGGGGAGGCTGCATTTTCCCCGCCAAACCGACTATACCATCCGTCAAATCGATACAATCAACCGTGGGGGAACCGCAGCTATGTCCAATAACATCGATCTCAAAGGCCGCTTCGCCGTCGTCACCGGCGGCGCGCAAGGCATCGGCCGCGCCATCGTCGAGCGCTTTCTCGCCTCCGGGGCCGCGGTCGCGATCTGGGACCGCGATGAGGCGCTGGCCAAGAAGACCGCCGGGGAGGTCAAGGGACGAGTCGAGGTCGTCCCCGTCGATGTCACCGACTTCGCCAGCGTCGAGCGTGCTCGCGACGCCACGGTGAAGGCCTTCGGCCGCATCGACATCCTGGTCAACAATGCCGGCATCGCGGGCAAGAACACGACGACCTGGGACTATCCGCTGGACGAGTGGAAGCGCGTCCTCACCGTCAACCTCGACAGCCAGTTCTACTGCTGCAAGGCGGTGACGCCCGGCATGATGGCGCAGGACTATGGCCGCATCGTCAACATCGCCTCGATCGCCGGCAAGGAAGGCAACCCCAATGCGGTCGCCTATTCGGCGTCGAAGGCCGGCGTCATCTCGCTGACCAAGTCGCTGGCCAAGGAAACGGCCGGCAAGAACATCTCGGTCAACTGCATCACGCCGGCCGCGGCGCGCACCGCGATCTTCGACCAGATGACGCAGCAGCACATCGACTTCATGCTGTCGAAAATTCCGCGCGCCCGCTTCGTCAATGTCGACGAGGTCGCGGCGCTGGCCGCGTTCTGCGCCTCGGAGGACTGCTCGTTCACGACCGGCGCCGTCTTCGATATTTCGGGCGGACGGGCGACCTATTGACCGACCAGGCTGCCATTGCCCGGCGCCAGCGTCTGACCGGCATCGCACTGATGTGCGCGGCGGTGGCGGGCTTCTCCTGCATCGATGCAACGGGCAAATACCTGTTGCACTCGATGCACCCGCTGCAGGTCGTCTGGGTGCGTTACACGGGCGCATTCCTGCTGGCGCTGCTGTTCATGAACCCGGTGACCAAGCCGGGCATGCTGGTGACGCGGCGGCCCTGGTTGCAAATCGGCCGCGCCGCCTTGCTGTTCGGATCGACGGCGCTCAATTTCTTCGCGTTGCAGTACCTGCAGCTCGATGAAGTGCTGTCTATCCTGTTCTCGACGCCGTTTCTTGTCGCCGTGCTGTGCGGTCCCATCCTGGGTGAGTGGGTGGGCTGGCGGCGATGGATTGCCATCGGCGCCGGCTTTATAGGCGTTCTGCTGGTGGCCCGGCCCGGTCTCGGCGGCCTCCCTCCCGCGGCGCTGCTCTCGTTCGGAGGCGCCATTTGCTACGCGCTGTATTCGATCTCGACGCGCGTGCTCGCGCGCTCCGATTCCAGCGAGACGACGCTGTTCTACTCCAATCTCATCGGCGCAGTCGCCATGCTGCCCGTCGTTCCGTTCGTGTGGAGCGCGCCGCATGATTGGTTCATCATTCTGCTGATGGTCGCCATCGGCGCCTTCGGCAGCACCGGGCACTATCTGCTCATCCGTGCCCACCGTCTCGCTCCGGCGTCGACGCTGGCGCCGTTCATCTATACGCAGCTTGTCTGGACCACGACCTGGGGTTTCCTCATCTTCGGCGACGTGCCGCACCCGTGGACGATCGCCGGTGGGCTGATCGTGGTCGGCTCCGGCCTCTATCTGCTGTATCGCGAGCGCAAGGTGGGCAGGGTCGCCGCGGATGGCCGTCCCACCGCCGATTAGCCGCAGCGCGGTCCGTTCCGGGGGCAGTTGCGGCGCCGCGACCATCAGGGCTAAGTTTCGGCCCTGATAACGAAAACAAGCCGGATATCCGGCGGCGAGGAAATCCCCCATGGCGACGGCGCAAGTCCGGGCCGAGGCTCCCGGCTCGGGGCTGAATGACGATATTGGCGAGGCCAAGCGGCTGGCGATGTACCGCTCGCAGCTCCGTATCCGCGAGGCCGAACAGCGCGCCTACGATCTGTTCCTGCAGAATCTGGTGAAGGGCACCAGCCACCTGTCGCTCGGTCAGGAAGCGGTGGCTTCGGGTTTTGCCGAAGCGATGCAAAAAGGCGACCTGTCGTTCTGCACCTATCGCGGCCACGCCCACACCTTGGCGCGCGGCGTCAGCGTCGAGAAGGTGCTCGGCGAGCTGATGCAGCGCGACAACGGCCTGATGCGCGGCAAAGGTGGGTCGATGCACCTGACCTCGGAGGAGCACGGCGTCATGGGCTCCTATGCCATCATTGGCGCGCATCTGCCGATCGCCTGCGGCGCTGCCTGGCGCGCGCAATACAAGGGCGACAAGGATGTGTCGGTCTGTTTCTTCGGCGACGGCACCACCAATATCGGTGCCTTCCATGAGGCCTTGAATTTCGCGGCGATCTGGAAGCTGCCGGTGGTCTTCGTCTGCGAAAACAATCTGTACATGGAGTACACGCCGATCGGCGACGTCACGGCGGTGCCGCATCCGGCCGCTGATCGTGCCGCGTCCTATGGCCTCGAGCGCATCATCATCGACGGCAACGACGCCGATGCCGTTTACCGCGCCGCGCAGAAGGCCTTCGCCAAGGCGCGCGCCGGCGAAGGGCCGTCGCTGATCGAGGCGTTGACCTATCGCCACTCCGGCCATTCGCGCGCCGATCCGGCCAAGTATCGCCCCGAGGGCGAGCTGGAGAAATGGAAGGAGCGCGACCCGATCAAGATCTACCGCGAGCGCCTGCAGCAGTTCGGCATCAGCGACAAGGTGATTGCCGAGATCGACGCGTCGGTCCGCAAGGAAGTCGATGACGCGACCGAGACCTGCAAGGCGGCGCCGATGCCGCCCGCCGATATTCTCACCACCGACGTCTACGCCGACGGCGGCTGGGCGTGGAGAAACTGACATGGCGGAAATCACCTATCGTGACGCGGTGATCCGCGGCATCGCCCAGGAAATGAAACGCGACAACGACGTCGTCTTCCTCGGCGAGGACGTCGCCAAGGCCGGCGGCGTGTTCAAGGCGACCGTCGGGCTCTACGAGCAGTTCGGACCCTTGCGCGTGCGCGACACGCCGATCTCGGAGCAGGCCATTCTCGGCGCCGCCATGGGCGCGGCGATGACGGGCCTGAAACCGATCGCCGAGATCATGTTCTCGGACTTCTTCGCGGTGTGCTTCGACTACATCGCCAACGAATTTCCCAAGAGCCGCTACATGTCCAACGGGCAAACCAAATGCCCGCTGGTCGTGCGCACCGGCAACGGCGCCGGCTCGCGCTTCGGCGCGCAGCATTCGCAAAGCGTCGAGAACTGGTGCATGATGATCCCCGGCCTCAAGGTCGTGGCGCCGTCGTCGCCGGTCGATGTCATTGGCTTGCTCGCCGCCGCGGTGCGCGATCCGGATCCCGTGATCTTTCTCGAGCACAAGTCGCTGTATCCGACCAAGGGCGAGGTGCCCGACGGCGAGATCGTCGACAAGCTCGGCACCGCCAAGGTCGTGCGCCCGGGCCGCGACGCCACCATACTGGCGCTGGCGCTGATGGTGCCGCGCGCGGTCGAGGCGGCGGACCGGCTCAAGGCGGAACACGGCATCGACTGCGAGGTTATCGACGTGCGCTCGCTGGTGCCGCTCGACACCCAGACCATTCTCGGCTCGGTCGCCAGGACGCACCGGCTGTTCACCGTGGAGGAGAATCCACGGCTGTGCGGCTGGGGCGCCGAGATCGTGTCGATCGTCGCCGACGAAGCATTCTACGATCTTGACGGCCCGCCGGTTCGTATCACGACGCCGCATATTCCGCTGCCGGCCGCTGACGTTCTCGAGGACATGATGTTGCCGACGGTGGAACGCATCGTCGATACCGTGCGGCGTAGTTTGCAAGGCTGAGTGGCAATATCGCAGGGTGAAAATCTGCTATCTCGTGCGGCGACGATGACGCCGGACTTTGGCACGATAGAATCGACGTTCGCGGCTCGCGAACAACGATGCAGATAAAGGGAAATCCGCCATGTATGACAACCTCCTCGCCAATGTTCCGACCGATCTCTGGATTGGCGGCAAGTGGAAGAAGGCTTCCGACGGCGGCCGTTTCGACGTGATCGATCCGGCGACGGAAAAGACCATTGCGTCGGTCGCCAGCGCCACCGTCGATGACGCCATTGCCGCGGTCGATGCGGCGGAAGCAGCGTTCCCGGCCTGGGCTGCGAAGAAGCCGCGCGAGCGCGCCGAAATTCTGCGCAAGGCGTTCGAGATCATCATGCGCGACGCCGAGCGCTTCGCCAAACTGATCACGCTGGAGAACGGCAAGGCGCTGTCCGACTCGCGCGGCGAGGTCGCCTATTCGGCCGAGTTCTTCCGCTGGTACGCCGAAGAGGCGGTGCGCAATCTTGGCTCCATGTCGATGGCGCCGGCTTCCGGCGCGCGCATTCTCGCCCAGCACAAGCCGGCCGGCATAGCCGTTCTGGTGACGCCGTGGAATTTCCCGGCGGCGATGGCGACGCGCAAGATCGGCCCGGCGCTCGCCGCCGGCTGCCCGGTGGTGCTCAAGCCCGCCTCCGACACGCCGCTCACCATGCTGGCGCTGATGCCGGCGCTGGAAGAAGCCGGCGTGCCGCCGGGTGTGGTCAACGTCATTCCGTCGCGCTCGTCGGGCAAGGTCGTGTCCGCGATGCTGCACGATCCGCGCGTGCGCGTCGTGTCCTTCACCGGCTCGACCGAGGTCGGCCGCAAGCTGCTGCACGAGGCCGCCGACCAGATCCTCAAGCCGGCGATGGAGCTCGGCGGCAATGCGCCGTTCCTGGTGTTCGAGGATGCCGATATCGACTCCGCCATCGAAGGTGCGATGATCGCCAAGATGCGCAACATGGGCGAAGCCTGCACCGCGGCGAACCGCTTCTATGTGCACGAGAAGGTGCACGACGAGTTCGCCAAAAAGCTGTCGGCCAAGATGGCCGGGCTGAAGATGGGCAACGGCCTCGACGACGGCGTCGCCGTCGGCCCGCTGGTCAACAAGGAAGGCCGCGACAAGGTCATCGAGCTGGTCGATGACGCGGTGTCGAAGGGCGCCAAGGTGCTGACCGGCGGCAAGGTGCCGGATGGCCCGGGTTTCTTCTACCCGGCGACCGTCGTTACCAACGTGCCGGACGGCGCCATGATGCTGAATGAGGAAATCTTCGGGCCGGTGGCGTCGATCCAGACCTTCAAGACCGAAGACGAAGCGATCAAACGCGCCAATGACACCGAGTACGGTCTCGTCGCTTATCTCTACACCAAGGACATGTCGCGCGGCTTGCGCGTTTCCGAGAAGCTCGAGTTCGGCATGATCGGCCTCAACCGTGGCCTCGTTTCCGATCCGGCGGCGCCGTTCGGCGGCGTCAAGCAGTCCGGTCTCGGCCGCGAAGGCGCGCAGGAGGGCATGAAGGAGTTTCTCGAGACGCAGTACATCTCGGTGACCTGGTGAGCGCAGTGAGCCGCGACGAACTGGCGGCGAAGCTGATGGGGGCGTGGCGCTATATCGGCGCCAACGTCAAGGGAACGCCACGCGATCTCGGACCGGACCCGAAGGGCATGATCTATTACGGCCCGCATGGCGAGATGATGGTCGAGATCGCCCCCGACGTCGCGCGCAAGCGCGCCGGCGCGGCGACGACTGCGGAGGAGGCGAATCACGCGCTGTCGGGCTTCATCGCCTATCTCGGCACCTACACCGTCGATGGCGCGGCCGGCACCGTGACGCATCATCGCCAGGCGAGCCTGCAGCCTGGCGATGAAGGCGATCTGGTGCGCCGCTGCGAGTTCAAAGGCGACCGGCTGTCGCTGTGGTCGGTCGACAACTCGCTCGAAGTCGTGTGGGAACGCATCAAGTGACGCGGGAGTGCGCATGGACGTCCTGATGCCGCAGCTCGGCGAAACCGTCGCCGAAGGCAAGATCGTGAAGTGGTTCAAGCAGGCCGGCGACGCGGTGAAGCCGGGCGAGAACCTGTTCGAGATCGAGACCGACAAGACCTCCATGGAAGTGCCGGCGATCGCCGCCGGCACGCTGTCCGACATCCGCTTCCAGGTCGGCGAGGTGGCGAAGGTCGGCGCCGTGGTGGCGGTGATTGCGGGGGCGGGTGGTGGGACATCTGCCGAAATCAAACCGGCGCCAATCGTCAATGCGCCGGCCAAGCTCCAAACTCCGTTCGCCCCCGCGAAAGCGGGGGCCCAAGCTGAGCCAAAGAAAGAACCGGGTCCCCGCTTTCGCGGGGATGACCGGAGTGTGGTGCGCTGGGGCGAACGGAGTATCGGGCAGGCTCACACGCGAGCTAATCAACAGACTGCCCGCGACTTCGCCTATCCTGACATGTCGCCGTGGCGCGAGGTGCGCACGCCGGAGCGCAATTACGGGCCGGCCAGCATCGGCGGCCGTCAGGTCACGCCGCTGGCGCGGCGTCTGGCTTCCGAGCGCGGCATCGACCTCAATCGCGTGACCGGCTCGGGCCCGCAGGGCCGCATCGTCGCCGCCGACATCGCCGCCGCGCCGCGGGCAAGCGAAGCGGCGCCGGCGGCATCGCAATTCTATCTCGTCGTCGATGTCGACATCGGCCGTCTTTCTGCCATGCGCGAGGAAGCCAAGGCCGGCGGCGCCGAGTTTTCGCTCGGCGATTTCGTCACCAAGGCCTGGGCGGCGGCGTTGCGCCGCGCCGGTCAGGGGACCAGCGCCGACATCGCTGTTATTGTCGATGCCGATGGCCGCCGCGTGACCAAGGTTATCCGCGATGCGGCCGGCAAAACCCTGACGGCGATCGCCCGCGAGGTCGGCGCCCTTGACGACAGCGTGCCGGCCGCCGCTGTCACCAGCGCGGTGCGTATCCTCTCCACGCCCGGCATTCGCGAATTCAGTTCCAGCGTAACGGCGCCCTTCACCTCGGTGCTCGCCGTCGGTGCGCCGCGCCGCGCCCCGGTCGAGGCCGCGGATGGCAGCGTCCGCTTCGTCAGCCAGATGACGGTCACCTTGTCCTGCGATCCGCGCGCCATCGACGACACGGCGGCGGCCGCGCTACTGGCGATTTTCAGGAGTTTGGTGGAAAATCCCGTTACCGCCCTGGTCTGAGGCGGCTATCACCTTCTTTGGATGTTTTGTGAATTTGGGGAAGTGCAATGGCTACTGAGAAACGCGATGTCCTTCTGATCGGCGCCCGCAAGCCGGTGCTGGTTGGCGGCCTGGAAGGCAAGGTCAACCTGCACTTCTACCTCGACGCCAAGGACAAGGACGCCTTCGTCAAGGAGGTCGGCGGGAAAATCGGCGCCATTGCGCTCGTTCACAGCGCCCTCAAGATCGACGGTCCGTTTCTGTCGCAGTTTCCCAATCTGAAGCAGGTCTCGAGCTTCGGCGTCGGCTACGATCAGATCGACGCCAAGTGGGCCGGAGAACACGGCATCATCGTCACCAACACGCCCGACGTGCTCAACGAGGAAGTCGCCGACACCGCGCTCGGCCTCCTGCTGTGCACCTTGCGTGAATTCCCGCAAGCGGATCGCTACGTGCGCGCCGGCAAGTGGCCGAAGGCACCGTATCCGCTGACCAAGGCGACCTTGCAGGGCCGCACCGTCGGCATGGTCGGCATGGGCCGCATCGGCCGCGCGATTGCCAAACGCCTCGAGGCCTTCAACGCCAAGGTCGTCTATCACAGTCGCAATCCGCAGAGCGGCGTTGCCTACAAGCACTATCCGAAGCTTCTCGACATGGCGCGCGACGTCGACACGCTGATGATCATCGTGCCGGGCGGCGCTTCGACCAAGAACATGATCAATGCCGAGGTGCTCAAGGCGCTCGGGCCCCAGGGCGTCGTCGTCAACATGGCGCGCGGCAGCGTCATCGACGAGCCGGCGCTGATCGAAGCCCTGAAGAACAAGACTATCTATTCCGCCGGTCTCGACGTTTTCGCCAACGAGCCGCAGGTGCCGCAGGAACTGCTCGACATGGATCACGTCGTGCTGTTTCCGCATGTCGGCTCGGCGAGCGAGGCGACGCGGGCGGCGATGGATCGTCTGGTGGCCGACAACATCCTGGCCTGGGCCGACGGCAAGCCGCCGCTGACGCCGGTGCCGGAAACGCCCTATCCGCCGAAGAAGTAGAACGCCCATGGCGCGAGCGCTCTGTCTTGCTGCGCTGGTGGCCGTGATGGCGGCCGGCGCAGCGCGCGCCTACGACTTCCCGCCGCTCAAACCGATGAACGAGACCGAAGTCGAGCCGGCCCTGCTGGCCGATGTTTTCGGCGTCTGGGAGCTGCGCGACAAGAGCGGCAAGCGCCGCTGCCGCATCACCTTGCTGAAGGAGATGGGCATCGGCGGCCGGCAGGTCGAGGTCGCGCCCGGCTGCGAAAAGGCGTTTCCGGTCATGGGCGACATCGCCGGCTGGCGCCTCCAGGAAAGCTGGACCATCGATTTAATAGACCCGTTACGCCAGACTCGGATACGCTTGGAGACGCCGGACGAGCGCTATATCGCCATCGGCGACGACAAGGATGTCGCCGGCATCGATACGTTCGCCAAGATCGAAACCAAGATCGAAACGAAGAGCGAAACCAAGGTACCGAAAAAGAAATGACCGCGACGCGGACCGCCCTGATCGTCCTTGCCGCTCTGGCGCTGTCGCCGGCTCATGCCCAGCAGGCGGCCATGGGCGATTCCGCCAAGGACATGCTCGGGGCCTGGGAGTTCTCCAACGCCGACCGCGACAAGCGCTGCACGGCGACTTTCAAGAACACCGCCGTGAAAGGCGGCTTCAAGGTCGAGTTCGACGCCAATTGCGCGAGCCTCTTTCCCTTCATTGCCGAAGTGACAGGCTGGCGTTATCCGGAGAACGACAACCTGTTCCTGTTCGACGCCGGCGGCAAGACGCTCGCCGAGTTCAGCGAAGTCGAGAGCGGCATGTTCGAGGCGCCGACGCCGGGCGTCGGTGTGCTGTTCCTGCAGAACGCGGCGGCGGCCGCACCGCCGCCGAAGAAGCCGGAGGAAGTCGCCGGCGATTGGACTGTCACCGGCACCGGCCCGCTCTGCGAGATTTCGCTGTCCACGACGGTGGAAGGTGACGGCATGAAGCTCATCATGAAACCGGGTTGCAGCGGCGACATCGCCAAGCAGCAGTTCGGACGCTGGCGCATCGACGGCGGCGAATTGTTGCTGCTGCCGGCGCAGGGCACGCCGTGGCGCTTCGTCGAGAACGACACCGACACGTGGCAGCGCATTCCGGAATCCGCGACGCCGATGACCCTGGTGCGCAAGTAGCCGTTCGCCGGGCGGCGCTACGGCACCACGGCGAAGAACAGAAACACCGCGAAGATCACGAGGTGCACGATGCCTTGGAGCACGGTCGTGCGCCCGGTGCCCAAAGTGATGACGCCGATGGTCAGCGTCAGCACCAGTAGCACCTGATCCTTGGCGCCGAGACCGAGCTCGAGCGGCTGCTGCAGGACAATCGATACCACCGCGACGACGGGAATGGTCAGGCCGATGGTGGCCAGCACCGAACCGAGCGCGAGATTGAGACTGGTCTGCAGGCGGTCGTTGCGCGCCGCATTGAGGGCGGCAAGTCCCTCCGGCAGCAGCACCACGGCGGCGATGACGATGCCGACGACCGCCTTCGGCACGCCGAGGTGGGCGATGCCGAGTTCGACGGCGGGGGTCAGCACCTTGGCCAGGCTGACGACGGCGACAAGCGACACCACCAGCAGTGCCGCGCTCATCGTCGTCGCGCGCGCCGTCGGCGGCGGCGCATGTGCCGCCTCGTCGGCCTCCTGGACCGGGAGAAAATAATCGCGGTGCCGCACGGTCTGGATGAAGACGAATGAGCAATAGAGGATCAGCGAGACCGAACCGGCAAAAATGAGTTGCGACGTGCTGTACAACGGTCCGAGGCCGCTTGCCGCGTAGTTCGGCAGGATCAGCGTCAGGCCGCTCAGCGCCACCAGCACGGCAAGCGCCGCGCTTGCGCCCTGAAGCTGGAAGCCCTGTTCGTGATGGCGGGCGCCGCCCACCAGCAAGCAGGCGCCAACGATGCCGTTGCAGACGATCATGATCGCGGCGAACACCGTATCGCGCGCCAGTCCGGCCTTCTCGGCCGGCGCCGCGACCATCACGGAGACGATGAGCGTCGCCTCGATGACCGTGACCGCGAGCGCCAGCACCAGCGTGCCGAAAGGTTCGCCGACCCGGTGCGCCACGACTTCGGCGTGGTAGACTGCGGCGAATACCGTGCCGAACAGCACGATGCCGGCGATGGCCGACATCACGCCGCTGGCGCCGACCAGCCACGCCGCGGCCAGGGTGAGAACAGCGGCGGCTGGCCAGACCCACGTCCAGGCTTTTGTCCATCGTGGCGTCGTCGTCGCAACCATGAGGCTCCTCGCGAGTTCCGAGGAACCCTTATAGCAGGTTGCGTCGGGTTCAGATCAGTTTCAGCCCCTTGAGGCTGGCATGGCCGTCCTTGCCGACGATGATGTGGTCGTGAACGGCGATGCCGAGGGGCTTGGCGACCTCGATGATCGCCTGCGTCATCTGAATGTCTGCCCGGGAAGGGGTGGGATCTCCCGACGGATGGTTGTGCACCAGGATCAACGCGGTCGCCGACAGCTCGAGCGCGCGCTTGACCACCTCGCGGGGATAGACCGGCGTGTGGTCGACCGTGCCCTTCTGCTGCACTTCGTCGGCGATGAGCTGGTTGCGCTTGTCGAGGAACAGGAGCCGGAATTGCTCCTTGTCCTCATAGGCCATGGCGGCGCGGCAATAGTCGAGCACGCTGCCCCATGACGACAACACCGGGCGCTTGCCGACCTCGCCGCGTGCGATCCGCTTGGCCGAGGCGTGCACGATCTTCAATTCGTCGATCACGGCGTCGCCGACGCCCTTGGTTTCCTTCAGGCGCGCGCGCGGCGCGGCCATGACTTCGGCGAATGAACCGAACTTGGCGACCAGCTCCTTGGCCAGCGGCTTGACGTCCCGCTGCGGAATGGCGCGGAACAGGACGAGTTCGAGCAGCTCATAGTCGCTGACGGCATCCTCGCCGGCCTTGCGAAAGCGTTCGCGCAGCCTTTCGCGGTGGCCGTGATAATGCGGCGTCGCTTCGGCAAGCCCAGGCGCGCCGTCGGCTTCGTCGTCGGTTCTGAAGGGATCCACCATGCGCCACGTGTCCGCTCAACCGGAGCGGGCACTATAGGTGGAATCCACGCGAACGGCGAGGCCGGTTCAGACGTTATAGGGCGGCTTGTCGAGCCCGGCGGGCGAGAAGGTGAAAACCTCGACCCCGTCGGCGGTCACGCCGACCGTGTGTTCGAACTGGGCCGACAACGAGCGGTCGCGGGTCACCGCGGTCCAGCCGTCGGACAGCACCTTCACGTGCGGGCGGCCGAGATTGATCATCGGCTCGACGGTGAAGAACATGCCGGGCCTGAGCACGACGCCTTCGCCGGGGCGCCCGACGTGGACGATGTTCGGCTCGTCGTGGAACAGCCGTCCCAGGCCGTGGCCGCAGAAGTCGCGCACCACGCTCATGTGTTGCGCCTCGACATAGCTCTGGATGGCGTGGCCGATGTCGCCGGTGGTGGCGCCGGGCCGGATGACGGCGATACCGCGCATCATCGATTCATGCGTGACTTCGATCAGGCGTTCGGCGCGACGCGGAATATTGCCGACCGGATACATGCGGCTCGAGTCGCCATGCCAGCCGTCGAGAATCAGGGTGACGTCGATATTGACGATATCGCCGTCCTTGAGCGGCTTGTCGCTCGGGATGCCGTGGCAGACCACATGGTTGATCGACGTGCAGGTGGACTTTCGGTAGCCGCGATACATCAGCGTCGCCGGCAGCGCGCCATTGTCCATGGCGAATTCATAAACGAGCTGGTCGATCTTGTCGGTCGGCACGCCCGGCTTGACGTAGGGCGTCAACATGTCGAGGCAGCGCGCGGTGAGCTGCCCGGCCTTGCGCATGCCTTCGAAAGCGGCGGGGCCGTGAAGCTTGATCTGCC
The DNA here is from genome assembly GCA_018240595.1 of Pseudomonadota bacterium. GTDB lineage: Bacteria > Pseudomonadota > Alphaproteobacteria > Rhizobiales > Xanthobacteraceae > Pseudolabrys. The sequence continues at coordinate 30,661 of JAFEFL010000045.1, forward strand.
CGGTTTTGCGCTGGGGGGCGACGGCGGCGTCGATGTAGGTCATGCCGCCAATGTAGGGTTTAGCGGCGAGAGGGGCAAGTTACCCGAGAACGCGGGAATCCCAGCAAATTTGCGGGATTCCCGCCGCATTGCGTCAGGCGATCTTGCCGCCCAGTTCGTCCTCGATATGGGCCTTCACGATCTCGTCGAAGTCCTTCTCGGCCTTGAAGCCGAGTTCCGCGGCGCGCTTGGCGTCGATGCGTTCGGACCAGCCAGCGACGATGCGCATGACGAGTTCATCCGGCTGGCGCTTGATGCGGGCCGCGACTTTCGGCCCGGCAATGCGGGTCAGCGATTCGATCTGCTCGGCCACGGTGCAGCACACGCCCGGCATTGCGAGATTGATGCGCGGCCCGAGTTGTTCGCGGGTCAGGCTGGCGGCATGGATGAGGAAGCCGACCGCGGAGCGCGGCGAGGCGTGGGTGTGCCGCACGGTATCGGCCACCGGCAGGATCGCTTCCTGGCCGGCCAAGGGCTCACGGATGATGCCGGAGAAGAAGCCGGACGCCGCCTTGTTCGGCTTGCCGGGGCGCACGCAGATGGTCGGCAGGCGGATGCCGACGCCGTCGAGGAAGCCACGGCGATTGTAGTCGGCCAGCAGCAATTCGCTGATTGCCTTCTGCGTGCCGTAGGAGGTGAGCGGCGTCAGGTGGAAGTCGTCTGGAATCGCATGCGGGAACGGCGCGCCATAGACCGCGATCGACGAGGTGAAGATGAACTTCGGATGATAGTTCTCGCTGTGGCGGATGGCTTCGAGCAGCGCCCGCGTTCCGTCGAGATTGACGTGGTAGCCCTTGTCGAAATCGATCTCGGCCTCGCCGGAGACGACGCCGGCGAGGTGGAAGATCACCTCCGGCTTTTCGGCGATCAGCTTCTCGGCTGCGCCGGGCGCCGCCAGATCGCCGGTGACGATATCGACCTTGCCGGCAAAGCCCGCCGGCTTGTCCGCTGCGACAACGTCGGTCAGCGTGAACTTGTCGATCGGCTTGCCGTTGAGACCGCCGTCCTTGACCAGACGGGCGGTCAGCTTGCGTCCGATCATGCCGGCTGCGCCGGTCACCACCACATGCATATCGCGTTTCCTCGTTTTCGTTCTTGCGTCTTGGCTTTCTTCAATTCTCTTCGGCGGGCTGGAACCGGTCGAGGTGCCGCAGATCCGGAAACAGGCCCATCCACACACCGGCCACGATCAGCGATCCGATGCCGCCGATCAAGACCGAGTTTACAGCCCCCAGCCAGCCGGCGACCGCGCCGGCTTCGAAATCGCCGAGCGTATTCGACGAGCCGACGAAAAGGTAGTTGATGGCGCTGACCCGTCCGCGCATGTGGTCCGGCGTTTCGAGTTGCACCAGGCTGAAACGGATGACGACACTGACGGCATCGGAGGCGCCGAGCACGCCCAGCGCCAGCATCGACAGCGGCAGCCACGTGGACAGGCCGAACACCACGGTGGCGACGCCGAACACCGCGACCGAGATGAACATCTTGCGGCCGAGGTGGCGCTCGACCGGAACGCGCGACAGGACGATGGCGGTCACCAGCGCGCCGACCGCCGGCGCCGAGCGCAACAGGCCGAAGCCGGTAGGGCCGGCGGCGAGAATATCCTTGGCGAAGACCGGCAGCAGCGCGGTGGCGCCGCCGAGCAGCACGACGAAGAGATCGAGCGTGATGACGCCAAGCAGCCGGCGGCGGCTGCAGATGAACTGAAATCCGGCCAGCGCCGAGCGCAAGGTCGGCGGATCGCGGCTCGGCACATTGCCCTTGATCCTGATGGCGCTCAGGCAGGCGAGCGCCGCGATGAAGAAGACGACGCAGACCGCGCTGACGGCGCGCGGCTCGACGGCATAGAGAAAACCGCCGAGCGCGGGGCCGCAAATGACCGCGACCTGGTTGGCCGAGGTCCAGGCCGCGACGGCGCGCGGCAGCAGGCTCGCCGGCACTGTGGCTGGCACCAGCGAATGCCCGGTCGGCAGCTCGAAAGCGCGGGCGCAGCCGATGGCGAAGACGACGGCAAAGAGCAGCTCGCGCGTCAGCCAGCCGGCGAGCATGGCCGCCGTCACGACGGCGGCGCAGAGTGCGTAGACCGACAGCGCGAGGCGCACGATCATGCGCCGGTCATAGCGGTCGGCGGCATGGCCGATCGCCAAGGTCAGAACGACCGCCGGGATGAACTGAAGCAGGCCGATCAGTCCGAGATCGAAGGCGCTGCCGGTGATGGCGTAGATCGACCAGCCGATGACCACCGCGAGGGCCTGATAGCCGATGGTGGCGAGCAGACGCGTCAGCCACAGCAGGACGAAAGCCCGCTCGTGCAGCAGGCGGCCGGCCGGCGGCGCGGGCGCTTCGCTCATCCTGCAAGGCCGTTCATCTGACCCAGCGAAATCTTCTGCCGGCCTTGGACATCGAAATTGTCCGGCGCCAGCCAGCGTCCGAAGGCCGTCTTGCGCGCCGGCCACTCGTTGTCGATCATCGAATACCACGCGGTGTCGCGGTTGCGGCCCTTGACGACAATGGCGTTGCGGAACACGCCCTCGAACACGAAGCCGTAGCGCAAGGCGGCACGCCGCGACGGCGCGTTGAGCGCGTTGCATTTCCATTCGTAACGGCGATAGCCGAGCGTATCGAACACGTAGCGGGCGAGCAGATATTGCGCCTCGGTGCCGAGCTGCGTCTGCTTCAGCGCCGGCGCATAGAGCACGTGGCCGACCTCGATCACGCGCATCTCCGGGCGGATTTCCAACAGCGTGAAATAGCCGGCCGCGCGGCCCTTGCTGTCGACAATAGCGAAGGCATAGGGATCGGCGAGGCCGGCGCGCTTGGCGATGAACCTGGCGAAAGCATCGGCATCGTCAAACGGCCCGTCAGCCATATAGGTCCACAAGTCGTCGTGGCCCCTGACCGCGTCCCACAGGTCCGCGGCGTGATGGTCCTGCAATTTCTCGATGCGGCCGTAGCGGCCTTCGATGGTGGTCGGCCCGGGGCGGCTGGCCGGCGCCGTATCGACCTTGAGGCCGACCGGCTGGCCGGTTTCGGGGAGCGGCTCCGACTGCAGTTTGAAATCCGGCATGGCGATTACTTCTGCGGCTCGTGTTCGCCGAAGAACCTGTTCAGCTCCGCGTTCGAGATCACGCCGGCGAAGCTGTCGAACTTGCCCTCTTTGGCGATCTGCGTCGCCGACTTGATGAAGGCGTCCATCGCGACGCGTGCGAGCGTGCCGCCGACGCTGATGCGGCGCACGCCCATGGCGGCGATGTCGTCCACGGTGAAGCCGCCGGCAAAGGACATCAGCAGATTGACGGCGTTCGGCCTAACGGCGTTCACCACCGCTTCGATCTGCTCGCGCGTCTTGATGCCGGGCACGTACAGGCACTCGGCGCCGGCCTCGGCGAAGGCGGTCAGGCGGCGGATGGCGTCGTCGAGATCGGGACGGCCGTGCAAAAAGCCTTCGGCGCGCCCGGTGAGGAGGACGCCGGAGCCGGACTTATCGATCGCTTGCCGCGCCGCGCGCATGCGGGCCACGGCCTTGTCGAAGTCATAGAGCGGGTTGCTTTCGTCGCCGGTGAAGTCCTCGATCGACAGGCCGGAGACACCGGTCTCGATGCAGCGCCGCACATTGTCGGCGACGGCGTCGGGATCGTGCGCGAAGCCGTTCTCGAAGTCGGCGTTCAGCGGGATATCGGTGGCGCCGGCGAGCTCGGCGTAATGCGCCAGCACGGTGTCGCGGTTCAGCGCGCCGTCGGGAAAGCCGAGCGAGTGAGCATGCCCCGAACTGGTGCTCGCCAGCGCCTTGAAGCCGAGGCCTTGCAGATACAGCGCGCTGCCGACATTCCACGGATTGGGAATGACGAAGCAGCCGGCCTTGTGCAGGTCCCTGAAGGCGTTTCGCTTCTCTGTGACGTTTGCCATGGCCGGCCCCGGTTGTTGCGATGAGCGGCCGGGACCGTGCCATGGTTACGTTGCGAAGGACAATGCCAATCCTTGATGGACCGATGAATGGCGGTCATGCCCGCCGGGATGACCCGGCAAAGCTCGTGCTTGAGGTGGTTTCGGGTACGGGCTTGGCCGTCGGCCGTGACATCTCCGCCGGCGACGACCGCGCCAGGATCAGGCGGCCTTGCGTGTCGAAGGAGCCGACGATGGCTTTGGGCCGGCCGTTTAGCAGATAAGTGCTCAAGCTGCGCTGGGTTCGCTCCGGCAGATCGAGATAGGCCCGGATCAGCTCAATGATGCCCGGCTCGCGCGTCCAGTAATAGAGCTCGAGCAAACGGCTCGTGTCGGTGCCGCCATTGATGATTGTCTTGATCACTTCGCGGACCTCGTCGCTGTAACGATTGCTGGCATCGTCGAATCCGTCGCTACCCTTCGAATTACGTCGCATGTTCCACCTGCCGGACCAGGGGGATTTGGGGTCCGCGACGCACCAGAACCGAGCCGGTGATGCCGCCGAGGGCTCGCGCCTGCTCGAGGTTCGATGCCCCGACGTCGATTGCCGCGGCCAGCGCCCATTGGTTCTCGATCAGCGTCGGCAGGCCGAGCGGGCGCACGACGAAGCCGGCCTCGTGCAGTCGCGGCAGCCACCAGGTCTCGATGACGATCGAATAGTGGGTGATGCCTTCGTCGAGTGCGAATTCCTGCAGCGCCGCGAGCAGCATGCAATCGGTCCGGCCGACCCGGCGTTCGCGTACGACGAAATAGCGCGAGCCTTCCCAGATGCTGTCTCCGATCGGCACGCCTTTGATGGCGGCCAATGCCGGAAAGACCTCGTTGAGCATGTGCGGCGACGTTGTCGGCGTCAGCCGTTCGCCGCCGACCACGCGGTCGCCCTCGATCGCGATCAGGTGGACCGTGTTGTCGTGGTCATAGGCGTCGATGTCTCGTCCGTCCGTTCGCTCGATGGCTTTCCAGCCGCGTTCCTTGACGAACACGTCATGCCGGATTCGGTGGTAGCTTTCGAGAATGTCCCCGTAGAGATGCCGATTGGCCGATGTAACAACGTGAACCTGCGTCATGTGAACTCTCCACCCCAAAAAGTTCCATGATGGGAGTTCGCGACAATTAATAACGTCTGACTATTGTAATTGTTTACATGGGGCGCCCGGGGCGCCGGCGCACGCATACGCAACGCGTTGACGCGCCCCGATCTTCGGAAGATGGCGGAGAGTTTACGGGCTGATCAGGCGCTGCTGCAGCGCCTTCACCACGGCATGGGTCTTGTTCTGCGCCCGCAGCTTGCGCGCGGCGCGCACCGAGTATTCGTCCACCGTGCGCTTCGACAGGTTCATGATCTCGGCGACCTCGGCCGAGGTCTTGCCCACCGCGGTCCAGGTCAGCACTTCGCGCTCGCGCTGCGTCAGCCGGTCGAACCGGCTGGTGTTGTTGGCGGTGATGATCTGGCGGATGTGTTCGAAGGCGTACATGCCCATCAGGTGAAGCGCAGGCTTCGTGCGCGGCGACAGATCGAGGTTGATGCCGCCAAGCGACACGCAAGCCTCGTAGCCCGTCAGTCCGTGGATCGGGATGCAGAACCCGTTGGCCATGCGAAAATCGGAAGCGCGATTCATGACGTCGAGCGCACGCGGCTCGGTCATTCGATCGAATGGCGCTTCGCTCCATTCGAACGGGTTCACGGTGTTGCGGCACAGCCGCACGACCGGATCGACCGCGACGTAGTTCTGCTTGATGTAGAAATCCAGCCAGGGCTGCGGCCATTTGCGCGCCAGCACCATGTTCTGGTTGAGCTTCTCGTGCGGGTTGGGCAGGCCGGTGAGGATGAAGTGCTCGAAGCCGAAGCGGCCCAGCGACTTCTCCATTTGGTTCATGATCTCGTCGGGGCTGCGGAGTTTCTCCAGCAGTTCGACGAAATCGAAGGCCTCAGACGCGTGATCAAAGCTCGCCGATTCCATCCGACACCGGCTCCGCATCGGTCGAGCCGGGGCGGGCCCGGCAGGCCACAGAAAACCGGGGGCACAAACAACGGAACAAGGTCGTATAAATCGCGGCCGCACCCCACGGCACGATAACTCTATGCTAAGATAGTTGTCCCGTCATCATAATCTAAAGCAGCGGTTGCGCCCGGTAGTACCTGCAAAAGGGCGGTGGCTCGCACAACCACGGGAACAGTTGCTGCTGGCCTGGACAACCGCAGGATGTTCGCGGCCGTTTGCTTTTGGAGGGGCGATGGGGTGAAGTGCCGCGCAAAATCGAACCGGGCCGGGAGGCTTCTACAATGTTCAAGACGATCGCGGCTTTCGACCGCATCGGCGAGGAAAATGCATTCGCGGTACTCGCCCGTGCCAATGCCCTGGCGGCGCAGGGCCGCGACATCATCAGCCTCGGCATCGGGCAGCCCGACTTCCGCACGCCGGACTTCATCGTCGAGGCCGCCGTCAAGGCGCTGCGCGACGGCCACCACGGCTACACCGCGGCCAACGGCATCCTGCCGCTGCGCGAGGCGGTCGCCGCCGACCTCAACAAGCGCTACGGCGTCGAGGTTTCGCCCGAGAGCGTCATGATCATGCCCGGCGGCAAGCCGACCATGTTCATGTCGATCATGATGTTCGGGGAGCCCGGCGCCGAGATCATGTACCCCGACCCCGGCTTCCCGATCTATCGCTCGATGATCGAGTTCACCGGAGCGACGCCGGTCCCGGTGCCGATCCGCGAGGAGAACGGCTTTGCCTTCTCGGCCGACGAGACGCTCAAGCTGATCACGCCGAAGACGCGGCTCATCATCGTCAACTCGCCGGCCAATCCGACCGGCGGCGTCACGCCCAAGTCGGAAGTGGACAAGCTGGTCGCCGGACTGGAGAAGTGGCCGGACGTCGCCATCATGTCGGACGAGATCTACGACCACATGGTCTATGACGGCGAGAAGCATGTCTGCCTGCTGTCATATCCGTCGATCCGCGATCGCCTGATCCTGCTCAACGGCTGGTCGAAGACCTATGCCATGACCGGCTGGCGTCTCGGCTATGCGATCTTCCCGGGCAAGCTCTACGACTACGCGCGCAAGCTCGCGGTCAACCTGCATTCCTGCGTCAACGCCTCGGCGCAATATGCCGGGCTCGCGGCGCTCACCGGACCGCAGGACGAAGTCGCCAGGATGATCGCCGAGTTCGACAAGCGGCGCAAAGTCGTGGTCGAGGGTCTGAACAAACTGCCCGGCGTGTCCTGCATCACGCCGAAGGGCGCGTTCTACGCCTTCCCCAACATCAAGGGGACCGGCTGGAAAGCCAAGGAACTGGCCACGACGCTGCTCAACGAAACCGGCGTCGTCACCATCGGCGGTCCGGACTTCGGCATTCTCGGCGAAGGCTATCTGCGGCTGTCCTACGCCAACTCGACCGAGAACATCCTCAAGGCGCTCGACCGCATGGGCGACTTCCTGGCGAAGAAGAAGGCGGCGTAAGGGTCAGCTTCGCTTTTGTGGAGTATCGGGCGCCGCCTGGCGGGTAATGCGCACGTCGCGCACCGGGTAGGGGATCTCGATGCCTTCTTCCTTGAAGGCATCCCACAGCGCGAGCATCACCGGTGCGCGCACCGTGATGATGCCGTTGTCCGGGTCGGCGATCCAGTAACGCAGCGAGAAGTTCAGCGACGAGTCGCCGAACTCCTCGAAATAACACACCGGCTCGGGGTCGTGGAGAACCCGCGGCACCCGCAGCGCCGCCGCCACCGCGACCTTGCGCACGTGATGCGGATCGCTGTCATAGCTGACGCCGAAGGTGGACTTCAGCATCATGCGGTTGTTCGAGTAGGACCAGTTGATCACCTGCTGCGTGACGAAATCCTCGTTCGGCACCAGGATTTCGCGGCCGTCGCGGGTATCCACCGACGTATAGCGGGCGCCCATATTCGTCACCCAGCCGACCTGATCGCCGATGGTGATGACGTCGCCGGGTTTGATCGACTTGTCGGCGAGGAGGATGATGCCGCTGATGAAGTTCGACACGATCTTCTGTAAACCAAAGCCGAGGCCGACGCCGATGGCGCCGGAGAAGAAGGCGAGCGCCGAGAGGTCGATGCCGACGCTCGACAGCACGATTACGATCGCCAGCGCGATGAACAGGATGCGCGCGACCTTGCCGATCAGCACCTGAACCGAAGGCGTGAGGTCGGTCACGCTGCGCAGCCGCCGTTCGACGAAGTCGCTGACCGTATTGGCGACCCACATCGCTATCAGCAGCAGAATCGCGGCCTTGATGACGACGAGGGCGGACAAACGCAGGCCACCGATCACCACGGCGTAGCTGTCCAGCGCTTCGCGTACGGCCGAGCGCAGCCCGAGAATGTCGAGTGCGGCGAAGGTCCACGCCGCGATCGCGACGACGCGGTGCACGAATTGATTACGGATCAGGCCGGCCACCAGCGCGATGACAACCCAGGCGGTGGCGAGGCTGACGGCGACGCCGACCAGATAGGATTGGCTCGGCCAGGTCAGCGACAGCATGACCGTGCGCGCGATCAGCGCCAGGAGAATAAAGACGATGGTGCCGACGCTGTCGAGGAAGGTCCGCGTCAGCACCCTCAGCATCGGCGGCCAGCCCATGGTGAGTGAGGTGATATCGACGCGCTTGCGGACCATCGCGCCGCTGATGGCGCCGATCGTCCCGGTCGCCAGCAGCACGATGAATTGCACGATCAGCCAGAACGAGGAGAGGTCGGAGAGCAGGCCCTGAAGCGCCGCGATGGTGTGCGTGGCGAGGTTTTGCAGGCCGTTCATGCCAGGACCCCTTGGGAGCGCGCTCCCGGATGCCGGACGATCCGATCAAACCGGCCGCCGTCACGGCACTTTGCGCAATCCATAGCAAACCGCGATCCGCGCCGTGCCCGGTCCGGAAGGGTTATGCACATGTACAAGGCGCTGGCTGGACTAGCGCAGCGTCAGCCGGAAGCCGATCAGCACGATGGCGAGGCCGACAACCTGCGGCCAGCTTGGCACGATGCCGAGCGCCAGATAGCCGATGATCATCGAGAAGCCCGGCACCAGTGCCGGGAAGGTCGAAGCCCGGCTGGCGCCGAGGATGGCGACGGCGCGAGCGAATAGAAAGATCGGCAGCACGCCGGCGACGAAGCCTTGCGCGACGATCTGCAGAAGCGTTTCACCCCAGCCGAAACTGAAAAGATGGCCGGTGCCGAACAGCAGGAAATAGACGGGGGCGTAAACCAGCACCGACATCAGGCCGACGGCGGCGGCCACCCGCATGCCGGCGACGCGCCATTGCCGCAACATGATCCCGAACATCGCCCACAGCGCACCGGCGGTGGCGAACAGCAGATCGCCGCCGATGCCATGCGTGCCGATGGTCGCGACCGACTCGATGCCGAACACGATGAGGCCGGCGGTGATGGTTGCGGCGCCGATGAGCCGCGATGCCGACAACCGCTCCTTGAGCAGCATCGCCGCCAGCAGGATGCCGGCCAATGCCGCGGTCGCCGGCTGGATGGTGGTACCGTGTCCGAACGGCACCAGAATAAATCCGGTATAGGCGACCAGCGCCTGGGTCGGGCCGGACAGGGCCGCGAGGATAAAACCGCGGCCCCAGCCGACGCCGCCGACATCGGCGATGCCGTAATGAAAGACGAGAGGGATCAGTAACAGCCCGGTCCAGACATAGCGATGCACCGCCAGATCGGCCGGCGAGAAGCCGATGACGATGCCGTGTTTCGCCACCGCGAACCCCGCCGCCCACGCCAGCGCCGCACCGATGCCGCAGGCAACGCCAATGAAGAAACCGGGCGTTGTTCCGCCCGGCGAAACTACGGACTTTAGAGGGGTGTCCTGCAACGGCTGATCCAGTTTTTTGTGGCGCGCGGTCATGCGCCGTGCGAGGTGACGTCCGCCCGGCACATACTCTAGGATTGCCGGACAAGTCCAACGACCAAGAAAACATCGCACCTACGCCAAGGACGGATAGCTCATGGCTAAAGCCCGCAAAGTCATCATTACCTGTGCCGTGACCGGCGGCATCCACACGCCGTCGATGTCGCCGCATCTGCCGGTCACCGCGCAGGAAATCGCCGATGCGGCCATCGGCGCGGCCGAAGCCGGCGCGGCGGTGGTGCACCTCCATGCGCGCAATCCGCAGGACGGCCGGCCGGATCAGTCGCCCGAGCTGTTCTCGCCATTCCTCAAGGTTATCAAGCAGCGCTCGGACGTCGTCCTCAATCTGACCACGGGCGGCGCGCCGACGATGACGGTGGAAGAGCGTCTGCGCCCGGCGGCGACGTTCAAGCCGGAAGTCGCCTCGCTCAACATGGGCACGATGAATTTCGGCCTCTATCCGATGATCGAGCGCTTCAAGGGCAAGTTCAAATACGATTGGGAGGAGCCTTATCTCGAAGGCACCCGCAAGGGCATGTTCAAGAACACGCTCGCCGACATCGAGATGATCCTGACGACCTGTGCCGAGAACGGCACGCGCTTCGAGGTCGAGTGCTACGACATCGGCCATCTCTACACGCTGAAGCACTTCCTCGACCGCGGCGTGATCAAGGCGCCGCTGTTCATCCAGTCGGTGTTCGGCATTCTCGGCGGCATCGGCACGCATCCCGAAGACGTCATCATGATGAAGCGCACCGCCGACCGTCTGTTCGGTGACCAGTATCATTGGTCCGTGCTCGGCGCCGGCGCGGCGCAGATGCGTATCGCCGCGATGGCGGCGTCGATGGGCGGCAATGTGCGCGTCGGTCTCGAGGATTCGCTGTGGATCGGCCCCGGCAAGCTCGCCGAGTCGAACGCGCAGCAGGTCAAGAAGGTGCGGCAGATTCTCGAGGGCCTCGGTCTCGAGATCGCCTCGCCGGACGACGCCCGCGAGATCCTGTCGTTGAAGGGCGGCGACAAAGTCGCGTTCTGATGGCGGAGCGGACACGTTCACCCCTGGCGGCGGCCGCCCTGGCCGACCGGCTGTCGCGGTCCATGATGGTCATGGCCGCGGCCCTGACCTTCGTGCTGGCGATCGTCGTCCTTGCCGACACGGTGAGCCGCGCCTTCAGCCGCCATCCGCTCGGCGGGGCCGGCGATGTGGTCGGCAATGCCATCGTGATGATCGTGTTTCTGCAGGCCGGCTATGCGGTGCGCTGCCGGTCGATGGTGCGCGCCGATTTCATCCTTGGCCTGATGCCGTGGCCGACCCGCCGTGTCGTCCTTGCGGCCGGCTACGGTCTTGGCGCGCTGCTGTTCGGCGCCTTGTTCGCCGCCAACTGGGATCCGGCCATCACCGCCTTCCTGCGCGGCAGCGGACCGGGATTTCCGGCCTGGCCGGCGCGCCTTGTCATTCTGGCCGGCGCGGCCATGACGGCGGTCAACTATATCGTTCTCGGGTTCCTCGATCTGACCGGGGCCGAGCCGACCCTGGAAGGCGAACTCGCCGATCTCGGCCAACTGGAGCCCTGACCGGCCGGCATGCTAAGGCGGGCCGGTGATTGGATTGGGCGCCGCTACGCTTTTGATTGCCGGGCTGGTTCTGCTGGTCGCCCTGGGCGCCCAGATCGCCGTCGCATTGGGCGTCGTCGGCGTCCTCGGCATTTGGTGGGCAACCGGGGACTGGCACGCCACGGCCACGATCCTGGCCGGCGCCACCTATGAGGGCCTGCGCCAGCCGCTGCTTCTGCTTATTCCGCTGCTGCTGCTGATGGGCGAATTTATCGCCCGCTCCGGCGCCCTCACCGCCGTCTTCCATCTTCTCGCGCGCGAGTTGCGTGGCATGCCGGGCGGCGCAGCATTGGCCGCCATGGTCAGCCAGGCGCTCTACGCCTTCGCTGCCGGCGCGAGCGCATCGGGCGCGGCCGGGTTTACCCGTGTGACCTATCCGGCGATCAAGCGCGATGGCTATGACGGCGGCACGGCGCTGGGCCTGCTCGCGAGTTCGGCGGCGCTTGGCGCGCTCATTCCGCCGAGCGTCCTGCTCGCAGTCTGGGGGATTCTCGCCCATCAACCGCTCGGATCGCTTTTCCTTGCCGCCATCCCGCCGGCGATACTGATCGCAATCCTGTTTGCCTCGATGATCGCCTCCATCGCCGTTAAGCCGGCGACGCGGCCGGTTGCCGATGCGCTGGAGCGCTTGCCGCCCCATGCGATCGAAGGCGCCCTGGGTATTGTTGTCACGCTCATCGTCATCCTCGGCAGCATCGGCACGCGGCTAATGACGCCGCTCGAAGCCGCCAGCGTCGGCGCGGTGATCGGGCTCCTGATGGCGCTACGCGCCGGCATGCGGTTGCCGGCCATTGTCGAGGCCATCCTGGTCGTCGGCCGCGCCGCGGCGCCCATCCTGCTGCTCATTTTCGCGGCGCAGATCTACGGCCAGGCGCTGGCCGTCACCGGGGTCGGCGCGGCGATCGAGAGGACCATCGCGGGTTTTGGTCTCGGCCTCGGCCTCGTCACCATGATCGCGATCTGGCTGATCCTGTCGATCGCCCTCGATCAACTGTCGATCATGGCGCTGACGGTTGCCGTTTTTTCTCCGGTCGCGGTCCGGCTGGGCATCGATCCACTCGCCTTTGCCGTGCTCGGCGTGATGGCACTCGAGGCGGCTCAGCTTCTGCCGCCCTTCGGCCTGCTCGTGTTCACGGCCAAGGCCTCGGTCGGGGATGACGGCGTCGCGCTGCCGGACATCTTCCGACACGTGCTGCCGTTCCTACTGATCATGCTGGCCGTTATCTTACTTTTGGCGGCATTCCCGCAGATTGCGCTGTGGCTGCCGCGGCTCGTCTCCTAAGGAGCGCCTTCGGCAGCGACAAAGTGCGCATGGGGTTGACGAACGCGATTTTGCGCGCTTCGTAAAACTTCATCCCGGAGGCCCGATGACGCACCACATGCCGCTGATATCCACGATCGTCGTGGGTCTGGTGCTGGCCTTTGTCCTCGGCGCGATCGCCCAGCGCTTCCGCATTTCGCCGCTGGTCGGATACCTGCTGGCCGGCGTGGTAATCGGTCCCGCCACGCCCGGCTTCGTCGCCGATGTCGCCCTCGCCAACGAGCTCGCGGAAATTGGCGTCATCCTGCTGATGTTCGGCGTCGGCCTGCACTTCTCGCTCAAGGACCTGCTGGCGGTGAGAGCGATCTCGTTGCCAGGGGCGGTGGCGCAGATCGCCGTCGCCACGGTGCTCGGCATGGCCTTGGGCATCGCGCTCGGCTGGGGTGTCGCGGGCGGACTCGTCTTTGGTCTTGCGCTCTCCGTTGCGTCCACGGTGGTGCTGCTGCGCGCGTTGCAGGAGCGCCGTCTCGTCGATACCGAACGCGGCCGCATCGCCGTCGGCTGGCTCATCGTCGAGGATCTGGCGACGGTCATCGTGCTGGTGATGCTGCCGGCGCTGGCGCCGATCTTCAAAGGCGGCCTGCAGAACGGCGCCGACCTGCAAACGATCCTGCTGCCGATCGCGCTGACCATCGGCAAGGTCGCGGCGTTCCTGGCGCTGATGTTGCTGATCGGCCGGCGCGTGATTCCGTGGATCCTGCATTACATCGCGCATACCGGGTCGCGTGAATTGTTCCGGCTATCGGTGCTGGCGATCGCGCTCGGCTCGGCCTTTGCCGCCGCCACTTTATTCGACGTGTCGTTTGCGTTGGGCGCGTTCTTCGCCGGCATGATGATGGCAGAGTCCGAACTCAGCCAGCGCGCAGCGCAGGAGACCTTGCCGCTGCGCGACGCTTTCGCGGTGCTGTTCTTCGTTTCCGTCGGCATGCTGTTCGACCCGATGATCGTGGTGCAGCAGCCGCTGCCGCTGCTCGCCACGCTGCTGATCATCATGATCGGCAAGTCGGCCGCTTCCTTCGCCATCGTCCGTGTCTTCGGCTATTCGCACGCGACGGCGCTGACGATTTCCGCCAGCCTCGCTCAGATCGGCGAATTTTCCTTCATCCTCGCCGGCCTCGGCGTTGCGCTGAACCTGATGCCGGAGACCGGCCGGGCGCTGATCCTTGCCGGGTCGATCCTGTCGATCCTGCTCAACCCGCTGTGCTTTGCCGCGCTCGACTGGTGGCTGGCGCGCGGCGCGGCGGCGGCGGCGCCGCCGCCCGGCACCGATACCGAAGCGCCGCCGGCGGCTCCGGCCGAATCGGCGCGCGAGCCGGTGCCGGTCACCAATCTGACCGGCCATGTGGTGCTGATCGGCTATGGCCGCGTTGGCCGTTTCTTCGTGCTCAATGCCGGCGATACGGCCGCGCCGCTACTGATCGTCGAGGAGGATTCCGGCACCGTGGAGCGCATGCGGCAGGAGGGCCGCGAGGTGATCGCCGGCAATGCCGCGGACGCCGAGGTGCTCGCGGCCTGCAATCTGGCAGCCGCGCGGTGTCTTCTGGTCGCCGTGCCAAACGCTTTTGAAGGCAGCCAGGCGGTCGCCCAGGCCCGCGCCATCAATCCGGGGCTGCCGATTGTGGCGCGCGCGCATTCCGAGGAAGAAGTGCAATACCTGCTGAAACACGGCGCGACCTCGGTCGTGATGGGGGAGCACGAGATCGCCCGCGCCATGCTGGGGTTGGTGCCGCCACGTTCCACGTAACTATTTACAGTTCGTCGAACGATTGCCGTTTATTTTTGCCAGATGAGTGTGTTTCCTGTGTGCGGGTGATTTGCGGCGGCCTGCGCTGCGCCGTTGCCCGCTGCTTCATTTGAAAGGTTTTCCAGCCGGATGTCGGCGCTCGACGCGGTCAGTATTGCGATTCTGCTCGGCAGCCTGCTGGTCCTGGCGGGCATCCTGTCGAGCTTGTTGGCGCTGCGTTTCGGCGCCCCGCTGCTGCTGGTGTTCTTGGTGGTCGGCATGCTGGCGGGCGAAAACGGCCCCGGCGGCATCCGTTTCGACGACGTCGGCGTCGCCTATACCGTGGGCTCCGTGGCGCTGGCGCTGATCCTGTTCGACGGCGGCTTGCGCACGCGCTTCGCCAGCATCCGCAGCGTGCTGGCGCCATCGGTCATGCTGGCCACGGTCGGCGTGCTGGTGACGACGCTGCTGACGGCGCCCGCCGCCAAATTCCTGCTCGGCATCGGCTGGATCGAGGCGCTGCTGCTCGGTTCGGTGGTGGCTTCGACCGACGCCGCGGCGGTGTTCTTCCTGCTCAGCGCCGGCGGTTTGCGCCTGCGGCCGCGCGTGCGCGCCACGCTCGAGGTCGAGTCCGGCACCAATGATCCGTTCGCCATCTTCCTGGCGCTGCTGTTGGTCGAGATCCTGTCGGTCGGCGGCCAGAGTTGGTCGAACGCCGTCGTGACGCTGTTCCGCGACGCCGCCCTCGGCACGGTGATCGGCTACACCGGCGGGCGGGCCATCACCTATGTTCTCAATCGCGTGGACTTGCCCCAGGGCCTGCACGCACCCTTCGTCGCTGTGAGCGCGCTGGTGGTGTTCGCCTTCGGCAACTCGGTTCACGCCTCCGGCTTCCTCGCCGTCTATCTCGCCGGCCTCGTCGTCGGCAATCGCCAGGTCCGCGCGCATAATTCGGTGGTGGTGTTTCTCGACGCCATCACCTGGCTGGCGCAGATCGTGATGTTCGTGCTGCTCGGCCTTCTGGTGTGGCCGGGCCGGCTCGGCGACAATATCATCGGCGCTATCGGCGTGGCGCTGGTGCTGATGCTGATCGCGCGGCCGGCCGCGGTGTTCCTGTGCCTGTGGCCGTTCAAATTCCAGTGGCGCGAGAAACTGTTCATCTCCTGGGTCGGCTTGCGCGGCGCGGTGGCGATCTTTCTGGCGTCGATCCCGCTGCTGGTCGGCCTGCCGGGGGCATCGATGTATTTCGACGTCGCCTTCGTCGTCGTCGTGTCCTCGCTCCTGATCCAGGGCTGGACCGTGGCGCTGTCGGCGCGCAAGCTCGACATGTCGTTCAGCCGCGCCGACCCGCTGCCGCGCCGCGTCGAGCTCGATCTGCCCGGCCAGATGTCGCGCGAAATCGTCGGCTATCCGGTGCCGGCCAACAGCCCGTTCCTGAAGCGCGGTTTGATTCCGAACTGGGCGCGGCCGACTTTGGTGATCCGCAAGGAAGAGATCCTGACGCCGGTCGAAGCGGCGCCGGTGCGCGAAGGCGACTATGTCTATCTGCTGGCGCCGCCGGAGAAAGCCCAGGCGCTCGACCGCTTCTTCATGGTGACGCCGCCGCCGCGCGTGCCCGATCCGGAAACGCTCGGCGACTTCTTCGTGCCGGGCGAGGCGACCCTGGGCGCGCTGGCTGACATCTACGGCCTGCAGGTCGCTGCCGACCACGCCGATGTCAGCCTGGCCACGTTTTTTGCCGAGCAACTCGGCCGCAATGCCAAGCCCGGCGACATCGTCGCACTCGGCACCATCGCGCTTCTGGCTCAGAAGGTGAAGGACGGCCGGGTCGTCACCGTCGGCCTGCAGCTCGACGAGCCGGAAGCGCCCGCGACGATCGGCGGGCGTGCTAAAGCCGTGATGCAGAAAGTTCGGAAGGCTTTCGCCCGCTGACGCTCAGCCGTTGCGGCGGGTGAGCAGCGGCGTGCGCTGGATCATGAAGGCGCCGCCGAACAGCACCGCGGTCCAGAACATGTCGCCGGCGAGGCTGTTCTGGAAGAACGGCAGCGCCAGCACGTAGCACTGCGTCAGGCCGGCCAGCGTGTGGCTGTACATGCCGCTGAAGGCCCAGACGGCGAAATTCGACACCGCGAAGAACGCCACCGAGCAGCCGAGCATGGTGCCGGCGGTGCCGAGCGCACCGCGCCACTCGCGGGTCGCCATGCCGACGAATGCGGGCAGGGTGATCGCGACGTAGGTGATCAGCGAGATGCGCCAGTCGTCGCCCGACAGCGCCAGGCCCGAAAGCGCCATGGCGGCGAGCGGCACCACCGGCGCCAGCACCGGGTTGCGCAGCATGCGGCCCGCGAACAGGGCACTGGCCGCGACCGGCATGAAGCCCCAGGCATGCGGCAGCAGGCGCGCCACCACGTCGAAGGCGACGAGGAAGGCGATCAGCGCCAGGTCGGCCAGCAGGGCGGAGCGGTTTTCGGTCGATTGCATTGCCGTCAAATCCTGTTCGTTATTCGCCGTCTTCTTAGCATAGCCGCCGCGGCCTAGGCTATCCGCCAAATGGGCCGTCAAACCGGCGTTTTGCGGGCCTCGGTGGCCCAATCCGCCACGATGGCGGCGAGCTGGTCGAGGCCGTCGGTCAGCGCCGCGGGGCCGGGCTGCAGGATCACCGTCGACTTGATCTCGCGCAGCCAGCCGGTGGCGACCGCCGGGACGGTATCGAAACCGGGCCGGGCGGCGACCTTGGCGGGCACGAATTTCTTGCCGCACCACGAGCCGATGATGATGTCGGGAGCAACGGCAACAACGTCGGCTGCGGCTACGATGCGGTCCCTGGCGTTCTTGCGCTTCGACAGTTCCGCGAACACGTCGATGCCGCCGGCGGCCTCGATCAGCTCCGATACCCAGCCGATGCCGGAGATCATCGGCTCGTCCCACTCCTCGAAATAGACGCGCGGCTGCCGTTTCAGCCCGGCCGATTGCGCCTCGATCTGGTGCAGCCGCGTTTCCAGCGCGCGCGCCAGCGCCTCGGCTTTCTCCGGTTGACCGACCAGGGCGCCGAGCGTGCGGATCATGTCGAAGATGCCGGCGAGGTCGCGCTGGTTGAAGGCGTGCACGGCGACATTGTTGCGGATCAGCTCGGCGACGATGTCGGCCTGCAAATCGGAGAAGGTGAGGACGAGGTCGGGCGCGAGCGCCAGGATCTTCGGCACGTCGGCGGAGATGAAGGCGGCAACGCGCGGCTTCTCCTTGCGCACGCGCGGGGGACGAACGGCATAGCCGGAGACGCCGACGATGCGTCTGTCCTCGCCGAGCAGATAGAGCGTCTCGACGGTCTCTTCGGTCAGGCAGACGATGCGGGAGGGCGGGAACATGGAGGTACTCTACACCGTCATCGTCCGCGAAGGCGGGCCATCCAGTGCTTATTCAAATGAAAGAGCTGCATGCCCGCCTTCGCGGGCATGACGTCAGAGAAGTTCAGCCCCGCCGTTGCTCACCACGCGGCCCGCGTCGAGCAGCACGACGCGGCTCGCCAGCGCCTTCACCTCGGCGGCGTCGTGGCTGACATAGATCATCGGCAGCCTCGTGTCGTCGCGCAGGCGGACAAGGTAGGGCAGGATTTCGCTCTTGCGCCGCGCATCGAGCGAGGCCAGCGGCTCGTCGAGCAACATCAGCCGCGGCTTCATCAACAGCGCGCGGCCGAGCGCGACGCGCTGGCGCTCGCCGCCGGACAGCGCGCCGGGGCGGCGCTTCAGGAGCGGCACGATATCGAGCAATTCGATGACGTGTCCGAACTGCGCCTCGTCGCGCGGCAGTCCGGTCATCCAGCGGCCATAGTCGAGATTGCGCGCGACCGAGAGATGTGGAAACAGCCGGCCGTCCTGAAAGACATATCCGATGCGGCGGCGATGTGCCGGTTCGTTGATGCCGGCCGCGCTGTCGAACACCGCTTCGCCGCCAATGACGATGCGGCCGCGGTCGGGCTTGATAAGCCCTGCGATCATGCCGACGATCGAGGTCTTGCCCGAGCCTGACGGGCCGAACAAGGCGGTGACACCGGCATCGCTTTGGAACGCGACGCTGAGCGTAAAATCGCCGAGCTGCTTGTCGATGTCGACGGAAAACATGTCAGACACCGTGCACACGGGCGCCGGCGCGGCGGCCGAACCATTCCGACAGCACCAGCGCCAGCAGCGAAATGGCGACCGCGATGACGACGAGCCGCAGCGCCTGGGCGTCGCCGCCGGGCACCTGGGTCAGCGTGTAGATCGCCGCCGAGATGGTCTGGGTTTCGCCGGGAATGTTGGAAACGAAGGTGATGGTGGCGCCGAATTCGCCGAGCGCGCGGGCAAAGGCCAGCACCGCGCCGGCGATGATGCCGGGCAGCGCCAGCGGCAGCGTCACGGTGGCGAAGGTCCAGGTGCGGCTGGCGCCGAGCGTCGCGGCGGCGTCTTCGAGCTTGCGATCCACGGCTTCGATCGACAGGCGGATGGCGCCGACCATCAGCGGAAACGACATCACCGCGCAGGCCAGCGCCGCGCCGGTCCAGCGGAACGAGAACACGATGCCGACGCTCTCCAGCCAGGCGCCGAACAGGCCGCGGCGGCCGAAGGCGATGAGCAGTAGATAGCCGGTGACGACCGGCGGCAGCACCAGCGGCAGATAGATGAACGCATTGAGCAGCGTCTTGCCGGGGAAGCTCTTGCGCGCCAGCACCCAGGCCACGGCGATGCCGAGCGGCAGCGACACCGCGGTGGCGACGGCCGCTACGCGCAGTGACAGGGCGACGGCGGTCCATTCTTCGGGGGAGAGCGAGAACATCGAAACGTTCTAACTGGCTTTCGCGCTGGTCAAAACGCTGAAGCCGTATTTCTCGAAAATGGCCCTGGCGGCATCGCCGCGCAGGAAGGCGAGATACTTCGCGGCATCGGCCTTGGCGTTGGAAGTGGCCGCGACCGGATAGGTCACCGGCGGGTAGGAGCCGTCGGGAAAGGTGGCGACGATCTTGACGTTCGGCTCGACCTTGGCGTCGGTCTCGTAGACGATGCCGATCGGCGTTTCGCCGCGGGCGACGAAGGCGAGCGTCGCGCGCACGTTCTCGGCCATGGCCAGCTTCGGCTCGGCCTTGGCCCAGGCGCCGAGCTTCTCCAGCGCCGCCTTGGCGTAGAGCCCGGCCGGCACCGCCTTGACGTCGGCGACCGCGATGCGGCCGTCGCCGGCGAGCGCGGCGATGTCAAAGCCCGGCTCGATCTTGACGTTGGCGAGCTTGGAATCCTTGCCGGTGATCAGCACCAGCTTGTTGCCGAGCAGGTTATAGCGGCTGTCGGCTTTGATGAGATTCTTCTTGGCAACGTAGTCCATCCAGTTCAAATCCGCCGAGATGAAGACGTCGGCCGGCGCGCCGCTTTCCATCTGCTTGGCGAGCGCCGAAGAGGCGGCGTAGCTCGTCGTCACCTTGACGCTGCTCGCCCTGGTGAAGGCGGCGTTGGCGTCGTCGAGCGCGTTCTTCATCGACGCGGCGGCGAACACCACAAGCGTTTCGGAGCTCTGTCCTTGTGCATGCGCCGGCGGTGCGGCGGCGGCAACGAGAGCGGCAAAAACGGCGGCAAATGATAGGGACTTGATCACGGCGGTACTCCTCGCGCGCCTGAGCGGCGCCGGGTGGGCGTCAAATCGGTTTGATTGTCGATCCGTCGCCGGAACCGCCGTTCCGACTTTCGCGAGGTGCATGCGCAATGCGCCACGGACAAGGCATGCCTAGCAAGTTCCCGGCCGCTTGTCACGGTCCCCACGGTCACGCAAACTTGCGGCAAAAGGAAACGTCAATGGCGACCGTCGAGCCCCTGGAAGGCGAATATGACACCATCATCGTCGGCGCTGGCTCGGCCGGCTGCGTGCTGGCGAACCGGCTGTCCGCCGATGCCTCAAAGCGCGTGCTGCTGCTGGAAGCCGGCGGCAAGGACAACTGGATCTGGTTTCACATTCCGGTTGGCTACCTGTTCGCCATCGGCAATCCGCGCGCCGACTGGATGTTCAAGACCGAGCCCGAGCCGGGCCTCAACGGCCGCGCGCTGAATTATCCGCGCGGCAAGGTGTTAGGGGGCTGCTCGGCGATCAACGGCATGATCTACATGCTGGGGCAGGCGACAGACTACGACCAGTGGCGCCAGCTCGGCCTGCCGGGCTGGTCGTGGGACGATGTGCGGCCTTATTTTCGCAAGCATGTCGATCACTTCCTCGCCGGCGCGCAGCACGCGCAAGGCGGCGAATGGCGCGTCGAACAGCAGCGGCTGTCGTGGGAGATATTGGAGGCGTTCCGACGTGCCGCGATCGAGTACGGCATTCCGGAGTCGAGCGACTTCAATACCGGCGACAACGAAGGCATCGGCTATTTCCACGTCAATCAGCGCCGTGGCCGGCGCTGGTCCGCCGCGCGCGGCTTCCTCAAGCCGGCGCTCAATCGCGCCAACCTGCGGCTGGAAACGGGTTGTCTCGCCGAAGCGATCACGTTCGACGGCGCCCGCGCCAGCGGCGTACGCTTCCGCCAGCACGGCGTGACGCGCAGCGCGACGTGCCGCGGCGAAGTCATCCTCGCCGCCGGCGCCATCGGCTCGCCGCAGCTGTTGATGCTGTCGGGTATCGGTCCCGCCGCGCATCTCGGCGCCTTTGACATTCCCGCACGGCTCGACCGCCCCGGCGTCGGTCGGAATTTGCAGGACCATCTGCAACTGCGCACGATCTACAAGGTCGAGGGCGTGCGCACGCTCAACGCCGTCAACGCGACGCGGCTCGGCCAGCTCGGCATGGGGCTCGATTACGTGTTCCGCCGTCGCGGGCCGATGACCATGGCGCCATCGCAGCTCGGGGCTTTCACCAAATCGGATCCGACCCAGGATCGCGCCAACATCCAGTATCATGTGCAGCCTTTGTCGCTCGACAAGTTCGGCGAGCCGCTGCATCCGTTTGCGGCCTTCACCGCCAGCGTCGCCAATCTGCGGCCGACCTCGCGCGGCGCGGTGACGCTGAAGTCCGCGGACCCGGCGGCCGCGCCGGCGATCGCGCCGCATTATCTGTCGACCGAAGAGGATCGCCGCGTCGCCGCCGATTCGATCCGCGTCACCCGCGCCATCGTCTCGCAGCCGGCGTTGCGCCCTTATCGCCCGGTCGAATATCTGCCGGGCGAGGCCATCCGCAGCGACGACGAGGCGGCGCTGGCGAAAGCAGCCGGCGATATCGGCACCACGATCTTCCATCCCGTCGGCACGGCGAAGATGGGCCGCGACGACGACCGCCAGGCCGTGGTCGATCATCGGCTGCGCGTCATCGGTGTCGAGGGCCTGCGCGTCATCGATGCCTCGGTGATGCCGCTCATCACATCCGGCAACACCAACTCGCCGACCATGATGATTGCCGAGAAAGGCGCGGCGATGGTGATGGAGGATGGGCGCTGACTACTTGCGCGCGGTCACGACGAAGGCCCGGATGTTTCCTTCAATCGGTCCGGTGCCGTATTTCTTCTCGACCGCCTCGGTCGCGTGAACGATCGCGGCCTGCATGCCCGGCGCGCCGCGCGTTTCGATTTCCGGCTTCAGCGGCGAGCCCTCGAAATACGCGTGGACGGCCGCCCGCGCGGACGCGGCACGAGCGACGGCGTCCACGGTGTCGATCGTCACGTTCGTAAAGCCGGCGGCATTCACCTCGCGGCGGATGACGTCGTGATCGTAATAGCCGTGCGGCGTGCGCTGCATGAAGCGCGGCGGGTCCTGCGGAAAGATGTTCGCCAAGGCGTTCACAGCCGTGTTGACCGGTTCATTGGTCTCGATCCTGTCCCAGACGCTGAACAAATAGGTGCCGCCGGGTTTCAGGACACGGCGGGCCTCGCTGTAACCCTTAACCTTGTCAGGAAAGAACATGGCGCCGAACTGGCAGACCACGGCGTCGAAATCCGCATCGGCAAACGGCAGCGCGAGCGCGTCGGCGGTGCGCCACTCGATGCGGGAATCGTTCTGGCGGCTCCTGGCGCGTTCGATCATCGGTCCGTTCAGGTCGGTCGCGACGATCTCGGCCGCCGGCAGCGCCGCGGCAACGGCCCGTGTGACCGCGCCAGTTCCTGCGGCAATTTCCAGGATCCGTTTGGGAGCAATCGATTGAAGCCGCCGCGCCATATCGGCGGCATAGGGCTCGAAGATCAGCGGAACGAGTTGAGAGTCGTAGATCTCGGGGATCGAGCCGACGAATTTCGTGTCCACTGTTGCCATCGATAGCTCCCGTGTTTCGGCGCGTTACGCTGCGCCGAAAGCAGTGCTACGGCAAGACCTTGAGGTGCCGGATCGGCCGGCCCGGCGCGATCGCCTGCGCGGCGGCGATGATTGCATTGGTGTCGATGCCGTAGTGCTTATAAAGGTCGGCGAGGGACCCGGTCTGGCCGAAATGCTCGACGCCGAGGCCACGCGTGCGATGGCCGAGCACGGCGCCCAGCCACGACAGCGTCGCCGGATGGCCATCGACCACGCTGACGATGCCGCAGTGCGGCGGCAAATCGCCTAGCAGGCGTTCGATGTGCGAGCGCGCATGAACGAGGCCGCGTTCGCGGGCGCGCTGCGCCGCGGTCCAGCCGGCGTTGAGGCGGTCGGCCGACGTCACGGCGAGCAGGCCGATGTCGCGGCGGTCTTCCGCCATCAGGCCGACGGCGGCGATGGCTTCCGGCGCGATGGCGCCGGTGTAGGCGATGATCACCTGGCAGTTCGGGCCCGGCTCGCGCAGCCAGTAGCCGCCGTCGATGATGTGCTGGCGCAGCGTGGGTGTCATGTCGCGCTGCATCTGTTCGATCGGCCGTGTCGACAGCCGCAGGTAAACCGAGCCGCCGGTCTCGTCGCGCAGCCAGTTGTGCTCCGACTGCTCGCCGCCCGACTTCTGCATGTAGTCGAACGACCAGCGCATGATCTCGGCGAGTTCATCGACGAAGGCCGGCTCGAACGACGCAAGCCCGTCCTGCGCCATACCAATCAGCGGCTGGGCGATCGATTGATGCGCGCCGCCTTCGCCTGCGAGCGAGATGCCGGACGGCGTTGCCACCACCATGAAGCGGGCGTCCTGGTAGCAGCCGTAATTGAGCTGATCGAGTCCACGGGCGATGAACGGATCGTACAAGGTGCCGATCGGCAGCAGCCGCACGCCGTTGATCGAATGCGACAGGCCGAGCGCCGATAGATTTATGAAGAGGTTCGACTCGGCAATGCCGAGCTCGATGTGCTGGCCCTTCGGCGAGAACTCCCAATTGAAGGTCGAGGGAATCTGTTCGCTCTTGAAGGTGTCGGCCATCGCCTCGCGCGCGAACAGGCCGCGGCGGTTCACCCACGGGCCGAGATTGGTCGAGACCGTGACGTCGGGCGACGTCGTGACAATGCGCTGGGCAAACTCACTGTCGCCGCGGGCGATCTCGTGGAGAATGGCGCCGAAGCCGGTCTGCGTCGCCATCGTGGCCTGAATGGTGACATTCAGTTTCTCCGGCACCGGAATGGCCGGCGCGGTCAGGCGGCGCTCGCCGCCGGAGACGAACGGCACCTTGTCGAGGAACGCCTGCAAGGCGTCCGCATTGTCGAGACCTTCGAACTTGTCCCATTCGTGGCCCGGCCGCACCGCCATCTTGGCGCGGAAGCCTTCCATCTGCGCCGGCGTCATCAGGCCGGCGTGGTTGTCCTTGTGGCCGGCCATCGGCAGGCCGAAGCCCTTCACCGTGTAGCAGATGAAGCAGGTCGGCTTTTCCGGATCGGCGCCATGGAAGGCCTCGAGCAGCGCCGGCAAGTCGTGGCCGCCGAGATTGTTCATCAGCGCCGCGAGTTCGTCATCGCTGCGCTTCTCGATCAATTTCGACACCGGACCCTGGTCGCCGATCTCGTCATTGAGCCGCTTGCGCCAGGCGGCGCCGCCGGCGAACACCAGCGCCGAATAGAGCGGGTTCGGGCAGGTGTCGATCCAGGCTTTAAGCTTGTCGCCGCCGGGCTCCTTGAAGGCCGCCTGCTGCAGCGAGCCGTATTTCACGATGGCGACGTTCCAGCCGAAATTCTTGAACAGCTGCTCGTAGCGCTCCCACAGCCCCTCGCGCACCACGGCATCGAGGCTCTGGCGGTTGTAGTCGATGACCCACCAGCAATTGCGCAGGCCCTGCTTCCAGCCGTCGAGCAGCGCTTCGAAGATGTTGCCTTCATCGAGCTCGGCGTCGCCGACCAGCGCCACCATGCGGCCTTCGGGGCGATCCTTGCCCCAGCCATGCGCGCGCACGTAATCCTGCGTCAGCGACGAGAACAAGGTCTGCGCCACGCCGAGGCCGACCGAGCCGGTCGAGAAGTCGACGTCGTCGGTGTCCTTGGTGCGCGAGGGATAGCTCTGCGCGCCCTTGTAGCCGCGGAAGGCTTCCATCTTGTCGCGGGTCTGTTTGCCGAACAGATACTGGATGGCGTGATAGATCGGCGAGGCGTGCGGCTTGACCGCGACGCGGTCCTGCGGCCGCAGCACGTCGAAATACAGCGCGGTCATGATGGTGGCGAGCGAGGCGCTCGAGGCCTGATGGCCGCCCACTTTAAGGCCGTCGTTGTTCTCGCGGATGTGGTTGGCGTTGTGGATCATCCAGCTCGCCAGCCACAGCACCTTGCGCTCGAGGGCACCGAGGGATTTCAAATCTATCGCGCGGGCCACGGCGAATCTCCGTTTGTTGTCGTCCCCGCGAAGGCGGGGACCCATAATCCCAGCGCTAACGAGAGGGCACAGCGTATGGGTCCCCGCCTTCGCGGGGACGACGGCTGCAATAGTGCGCTTTTGGCCATGGCGATGCCTGCCAAAACGCGCTATCGTAGGCATCGATATTGGCGGATTATGCCAAATTCATGCACTATGAAGGCGGCTTATGCCAACCTCAAAACTCGACGCCATCGACCGCAGGATTCTCAACCTGCTGCAGGCCGATGGCCGCATGAGCATCAACGATCTCGCCGCGCAGGTCGGGCTGTCGCCATCGCCCTGCCTGCGCCGTGTCCGGCTGCTGGAGAAGGCCGGCGTCATCAATCGTTATGTCGCGGTGCTCGACCAGCGCGCGGTCGGCCTGCCGGTGTCGGTGTTCATCTCGATCAAGCTCGACAAGCAGCGCGAGGAAATGCTCGACCGCTTCGGCAAGACCATTTCGCGCTGGCCGGAAGTGCTGGAGTGCTACCTGATGACGGGGCAGCGCGACTACCTGCTGCGCGTCGTCGTGCCGGACCTGCCGAGCTACGAGCGCTTTCTCAAGACCAAGCTGACGCGGCTCGACGGCATCGCTTCGATCGAGTCGAGCTTCGCGCTGGAGCAGGTGAAGTACACCAACGTGCTGCCGATGGACGCCGGCGCCTAGTCGTTCTTCTGTGCCGCGGTCAGCGGCTTGTCAGGCGCGGCGAGCACCGTCTTGCAGGCCGGGGGTAGGTCCGCGAGCGTGATCGCCTTCGGCGGCTTGGCGTTCGGGTTCGGCGGCTTCGGCTTCGGATGCAGCACGCGATCCGAGAACCAGTAGTCGAGCGCCTTGCCGCAGCCGTCGCTCTCCGGCACCGCCGGCTGCTTGCGGCAGTTCGGCGAATCCGGCGGGCAGGCGAGGCGGACATGAATGTGGTCGTGGTGGCCGTACCAGGGCCGCACCTTGTCCATCCATTCCGGATGCTTGGCGCCTTGCATCCGGCACATTTCCTTCTTGATCGCGGCGTTCACCAGGACGCGTTCGACGCCGGGCTGTTCGGCGGCGACGCGGATGAAGTCGTAGTGCTGCGGCGTCCAGGTCTTCGGATTGATGTTCTTCCAGTCGGCGGAGACGAGATTGATCGCGGAGGTCTTCTCGCGCTCTTCGCTCGACAGCGTGTGGTTCGGCATCGGCATGAACCAGACGTCGACGTCGAGGCCGATCTGGTGGCTGAGATGACCGAACGGCAGCGGGCCGCCGCGCGGCTGTGCCATGTCGCCGATGAGAATGCCGTGCCAGCCGGTGGCCTTGGCGGCGGCGGGGGCAAAGCGTTCGAGGAAGCGTACGAGATTGGGGTGGCCCCACATGCGGTTGCGCGAAATGCGCATCACCTGCCAGGTCGGCCCGTTGACCGGCAATGCGACGCCGCCCTGCAGGCAGCCGCGTGGGTAGTAGCCGATCGCCATGGCCTTACCGAGGCTCGGCAGCTTCTCGGCGGCGAACAGCTTCTTCGCCGGGATCGTCGTGTCGCCCTTGATTGCCTGCTCGATGATGGCGGGCTTGTCCTGCGGCACGGGTGCCAGCGCGGCAACGGCAGGTGCCGGTGTCGGGGCCGGCGCGGCGATGGGGGGCGCGGCCGGCACGGGCGCAACGGCCACGGGCGCAGCCGGCGCGGGCTCGGCCTTCGGCGGCTCGGCGGTGACCGGCGGCGCGGGCGGCGGCGGCGTGATCGCGACGGATTTTTCCGGAGCGGGTGGCGGAGCAGACTCAGCAGGCGCAGCAGCGGGCGGCGGCGCTGCCGCAGGCGCGGTGACGACGGGAGCGGGCGCCGCTTCGGGTTTCGGCGCCGGCGCAGCGGCGCTCGATGCCTGCGGCGCCGGCCCGGCGTCGGCGACTTTCGGCTGCTGCGGCGGCGTGCTGGACATCGCGGTGCCGGGCCTCGGCATCATCGCGACAGGCGGCGGCGCCTTGGCGGCGGGCGAAGCATCGCCGGCGGGCGTTGTTTGTGCCGGCTTGTTGGCGCTCGCAGTGAATTCCGGCGCCGGGGCCTCGCCCGGGCGTTGGTTCATGCCGCCAAGCGCCCACACGCCCGCGGCAAGCGCCGCGGCGCAGACGGCAATGATGGCGGCCGGTCTGTTCATGACGGCGGCGATTTAAGCGATTTCCCCGCCGGGTGTCAGGTTAATTGCGCGGCATGGTTTAGGCGGAACCGGTGCCTGGCGGCGATACGGCGCATCACGAAAACGTAAGCTGCGCCAAAGGCTTTTATGGTTAACGAAAGCTTTACAAGGCCCCGCCCGATGGGCGATCCTTGGGTTCTGGGGAGTATTCCAGTGCCTGCCTGGAAAGGGGAATGTCATGCGTAGCGCGCGGGTTGCGGCGGCAGTCGCCGCGTCTTTCATGTTGGCGCCGATCCTTGCCACACCATCTCCGGCACGCGCCGACATCCGCATCACCGTCAGCAAGGCTGATCAGCGCGTATCCGTCGATGTCGACGGCACCGAGCGTTACCGCTGGCCGGTCTCCACCGGACGGCGCGGCTACGCCACGCCGGCGGGCTCGTTCCGTCCGATCCGTATGGAGAAGAGCTGGTACTCGCGCAAATACGACTGGGCGCCGATGCCGCATGCGATCTTCTTCTACAAGGGCTATGCCATGCACGGCACCGTCGAGGAGCGCCGGCTCGGCCAGGCTGCGTCGCACGGCTGCGTGCGCCTGAGCCGCGTCAATGCCACGACCCTGTTCGCGCTGCTGCGCGAGCGCGGCAAGGGCAGCGCGCGCATCGAGGTGATCGACGGCCGTTTGCCGGCGCCGCTGGTCGATCCGAGGCTGAACATCGCCGAAGTTAAATCGTCGCTGCGTGGCGAAAGCCGGGACGTTGCCAAAGCCGAGAAGGTCGAAGCCAAGGTCGATACCAAGGCCGAAGCCAAGACCGAAGCCAAGACCGAAGCCGCGCCCGTCATCATCAAGGCTGCCGTGAAGCCCGATGCCGACATCCCGCTGCCGCGTGCCGCCATGCGGCTGGCGACGGCCGACGTCGCGTCGCTGCCGCCGAAGGCGCGCATCATCGCGGCGACGCCGCGGGCCGAAAAAGCGCATATCGAGATCGTGCGCGGCGGGCCGTTCACGTCCGTTGGCGACGAGGCGGCGGTGATGCGCGGCCGCGAAGCCTGGCTGCGCAGCCTCGACCGCAAATACGGGATCGTGCGCTAACCAAGACTTGCGATCGCGGCATTCCGCTTCGGCAAATCGCGGTAAACCGACCGAGGAGTAAGTCATGCGTCTTCTCGCCTTTATCGCAGCCGTTGGAATTTTGGTGCTCGCCGGCCAGCCGGCCCGCGCCGCGATCCTGATCACCGTCGACAAGTCGACGCAGCAGCTCACGGTTAACGTCGACGGCGCGACCCGCTATCGCTGGCCGGTTTCCACCGCGCGCTGGGGCTACAACACGCCGAACGGCGTCTATCGTCCGCAGCGCCTCGAGCGGCAGTGGTATTCGCGCAAATACGACTGGTCGCCGATGCCGTATTCGATCTTCTTCGCCGGCGGCTATGCCATTCACGGCAGCTACGAGGTTTCGCGGCTCGGCCGCCCGGCCTCGCATGGCTGCATCCGCCTGCATCCGCGCAACGCCGCCACCTTGTTCGAGCTGGTGCGGCACAACACCGGCGCGACGCGTATCGAGGTCGTCGGCAGCCGGCCGGACGCCATCGTCAGCACGCGGGTGAGGAAATATCGCGCGGCGCCGACCGAAGAGGTCGTCGAACGCGGCCGGGTTCAAATCGAACATCGCGTGTCGCGCCGCCGCGTCGATGCGGAGGAGCGTGCGGTGCGCCGCGCGCTACGGCAGGACGCCAGCTTCGAACAGATCTTCAACGAACGCCCGCGCTACCGGGCAAAGCGCGCGCAGCGGGATGATTTCTAAGGTGCATGGGTAAACTCGTTTCACCTCTCCCAATCGAAGTCGGATTTATCCGACTTCGATCTTTCTAAATGCCCGAGTCGGGTAAACCCGACTTGGGGTGGGTGAGGTCGACCGCGCGATGGCGCGGGCGGGCGAGGGGTTACAAACTATCGATAGGCCCTTGCCCCCTCACCCCAACCCTCTTCCCAAAGGGGAGAGGGAGCAGGCTGAGAATGCGGCGATCGCGCAGCGCAATGACGATTAATGCCCCCGGCGCTTGCGCGTCGCCGCCGCCTTCTTCGCCGAGCGTGAGCGCGCCGCCTTGGTGCGTGAGGCCGAAGCGCGACCGCCCAATTTTCCGCCTTTGCGCGAAGAGGCGTGGCTCTCCTTCTTGCCGCGGCCGGAGCCCGACTTCTTGCCGCCGCCGGACTCCTTGTTGACCGTCGCCCAGGCGCGGCGCTCGGCCTCCTTCTTCGAGGTGCCGCGCTTTTCGTATCCCTCTTCGATGTGCTCGGCCTTGCGCTTCTGCTTCGACGTGTAGGCCGCCTTGCTGCCGCGAGCCATGACGCTTCCTCCTGCATGAATGTCGCAGGGCTTGAACGCGGCAAAACGAAAGGCGGTTCCGCCGTCGTCTTACATCCCGGGCTCGATCGGCTTTTCGATGGCGCCGCCGCTCTCCGCCCAGTCCTTGAAGGCGCCGAGATTGACCACCTTGTCGTAGCCGAGATCCTTCAGCGCCTTGCCGGCGAGCGCCGAGCGGCCGCCGGAAGCGCAATAGACGATGATGGTCTTGTCCTTGGCGAAGTTCTTGTCGTGATAGGGCGATGCCGGATCGGCGCGGAACTCGAGCATGCCGCGGGATACGTGATGCGCGCCTTTGACCATGCCGCTCTTTTCCACTTCCGGCGCGTCGCGCACATCGACGATCAAAGCGTCGCCCTTGGCGATGAGCTCCTTGGCCTGCGCCGGCGAGACGCGCGGCACCGCGGCGTTGGCTTGCTCCATCAGGTCTTTGAGTGTGGTGGCCATGTCGTGATCTCCATCTGCCCTGTGTTCGGGAAAGACTAGGGCGCGCCAAGCCGCCGAGGCAAGGCGGCCGCGCGCGGCGCGTCAGAACAGCGCGGCGCCGAGTTCGACCTCCGTCTGCGGCGTCACGTAGATCGTCGCGCCTTGCTCGCCGGGCACGCCGAGCGTCAGCACTTCGGACGTTTCCGGCCCCATCTTGCGCGGCGCGAAGTTGACGACCGCGAGCACCTGGCGGCCGACCAGCTCGTCCTTCGCATAATGCCGGTAGGCGCCGCACGACACCCTGGTGCCGATGTCGCCACCGAAGTCGATGGTCATGCGCCAGGTCGGCTTCTTCGTCTGCGCTTCCTCGACCTTGACGATGCGGCCGACCCGGATGTCGAGCGCGTCGAAGTGCGAAAAGTCGGCAATGGGTTTGATCGTCATGAATTCTTCCAGCTGCGCGTGATTCATCGCCCCTGTTGTTTGGACGGCGCGGGGGCGCCGGCTTTCCCGGTTTATCGAATGGAGCCTCGGGAGGCGCCAGGAGGTTTGCGAGACCTCCAGATGGCGGAGTCCCTTGCGATCGGGCCCGCCGAGCGTGCTTGGCGAGAGCACGCGCCGGCTTGGCGAAGCCGGCTGCGCCTCCCGACGCTCCACCTACAGCGCGCATTGTCGGCGCGCCGGCCTACGTTTCCGCGCCCGGCCGCTCGAGACGGCGGGGGTGGAAGCCACGGCAGAGGAATGTTGGCATATTTTAGGAATGTGGTCAAGAGGCGCTCCGTCCGGCGGTCCGCGCCGAAGTGAAGGTCGCGCATTGCGCATTGCCCGGCGCGTCATCATGATCCCGCAGCATGGGAATCCAGGAGTTGAGAATGAAAGTGGCGATCGTGACGGCGGGCGGCAGCGGCATGGGCGCGGCCTGCGCGCGCAAACTGGCATCGGACGGCTACAAGGTCGCGATCTTGTCCTCGTCGGGCAAGGGCGAGGCGCTGGCCAAGGAACTCGGCGGCATCGGCGTCACCGGCTCGAACCAGTCGAATGACGATCTCAAGCGCCTGGTCGACGCGACGATGGCGCAATGGGGCCGCATCGACGCGCTGGTCAACAGCGCCGGCCATGGCCCGCGCGACGAGATCCTCAAGATCACCGACGAGCAGTGGCACACCGGCATGGACGTGTACCTCCTGAGCGCGATCCGGCCGGCGCGGCTGGTGGCCCCTCACATGGTGGCGCAGAAAAAGGGCGCGATCGTCAACATCTCGACCGCGTGGGCCTTCGAGCCGAACGCGATGTTTCCGACGTCCGGCGTGTTCCGCGCCGGCCTCGCCGCTTTCACCAAATTGTTCGCCGACCAGTATGCCGCCGATCATGTGCGCATGAACAATGTGCTGCCGGGCTGGATCGACTCGCTGCCGCAAAAGGACGAGCGCCGCGACAGCGTGCCGATGGGCCGCTACGGCACCGCCGACGAAATCGCCGCCACCGTGGCGTTCCTGGTATCGGACGGCGCCGGCTACATCACCGGGCAGAACCTCAAGGTCGATGGCGGATTGATGCGGGGGATCTGAGCTCCGTATTCGTCGGCGCACGATGGACGACTTGTTTGGTATCCGATGCCATTGCGGCCGGCAGCCATGTGGCGACCGAGAGGCCTGGTTGATCGACGTCAATGGTGGACGCCACGACGCTCCTATGTGTTCACGGCCGAGGGGCGGTGTGAACAAGGAGCGACTTATGATGTCCAGGATCGCGAAGCGCTGTGCCATGGCGCTGGGTGCAACCTTGGTTTTTGTATCGGTGTCGCAGGCGCAGCCGGCCGGCCCACGCAATCAAGGTCCAGGTACCGGACCGGTTGTGGCGGCCTGCCAGAGCGACATCGAGCAGCTATGTGAAGGCAAGGAACATGGCAGCGGCGCTATCCGCGTCTGTCTCGAGGCAAATCGCGCCAAACTGTCGACCGAATGCAAAAATGCGCTGGACAGCACCGGTCCCGGCCGTAGGCGAAATTTGAACAACTGACGCCGTCGCGCGCCGCGCCGCGGTCTTTATACCGTCTTGATGCGACGCGGCGCATTTCCCTATCGAACCTTTGCGCCGGCCCCTCCATTTTCGTCTTGCTGCTCAAGCGAAGCGAACAATGGAGGCGGTCATGCCCCCCCGATACGACTGGTCAGAACAAGGACTTCGCGACGAAACCGAAAACCCCGGATTCTTCTGGGTGCTCGTCGCCGTCGGGTTTGCCGCCTTTCTCGGCGTGCTGCTGGCAATCAACGCCAGTGGTCCGTCGGATTGCAGGTCCATCGCCGACCAAACGGCGCGGTTGCATTGCTTCGACGCCGCGACGCAGACGCAGCCCGCCAAGGGCGCGCAGATACCGAGCCATTGAGGAGGCTCCTGTGACCATGTTGATGCAGTGGAGTCATGTGCATTCCGCGCATGACGTCGAGACGGGAACGTTCACGCGAAAAGCCGCGAAGGTTCTGAAAGGACTGGCGATCGCTGCCGCGATTGCCGCCGTCACCGCCGCGATTGTCGCCATCCGCGTTTACATCTTCGTGCCGGGGCTGCGCTGACGGACAGCGCAAGCCTGCCGGCAAGCCTGCCGGCTTGCCGGCGCCTGGAAACTGTGGCATCTCCCCGCGCATGTTCGACACGCTGACATCCCCACGGACCTGCTGGTGGCGCTCCTTGTAAAGGAGCGGCGCGTCGAATTTCTTTCATTCATCAGACGCAGCCGCCGTTCATCGGCAGGCAGCGTCATTTGATCCCAGGCTTTCCGATCGCGGCGGCTCCCAACCGGAGAACCGCCATGCATGCCCCGATCGATCTCAAGCCCGTCATCCTCACCGGCGACCGCACCACCGGACCGCTGCATCTCGGCCATTACGTCGGCTCGCTGCGCAACCGTCTGGCGCTGCAGGATACGCACCGCCAGTTCCTGCTGCTCGCCGACCTGCAGGCGCTGACCGATAACGCCCACGATCCGGACAAGGTGCGGCGCAACGTCATCGAGGTGGCGCTCGATTATCTCGCCGTCGGCATCGACCCGGGCAAGACCAGCGTCTGCGTGCAGTCGGCGCTGCCGGCGCTCGCCGAGTTGACGATGCTCTACATGAACTTCGTCTCGGTGGCGCGGCTGGAGCGCAATCCGACCATCAAGGACGAGATCCGCGCCCGCGGCTTCGGCCGCGACATCCCGGCCGGGTTCATGTGCTACCCGGTCTCGCAGGCCGCCGATATCACCGGCTTCAAGGCGAGCGTAGTGCCGGTCGGCGAGGATCAGGCGCCGCTGATCGAGCAGACCAACGAGATCGTGCGCCGCGTCAATCACCAGGCCGGCCGCGACGTGCTGACGGAAGCGCAGGCGCTGATCCCGAAAGTCGGCCGGCTGCCCGGCATCGACGGCAAGGCGAAGATGAGCAAGTCGCAGGGCAATGCGCTGCTGCTGTCGGCCTCGCCCGACGAGATCAAGCGCGCCGTGCATCTGATGTACACCGACCCGAACCATCTGCGCGTCAGCGATCCGGGCACGGTCGAAGGCAATGTCGTCTTCACCTATCTTGACGCCTTCGATCCCGATGAGGACGGTGTCGCGGCGCTGAAGGCGCAGTACCGGCGCGGCGGCCTCGGCGACACGGTGGTGAAGGCGCGGCTCGAAGCCTTGCTGCAGGAGTTGCTGGCGCCGATCCGCGAACGCCGCGCCGCGCTGGCGCGCGATCCGGATACGGTGCTTGACGTGCTGCGCGACGGCACGGCGAAGGCGCGCGCCATCACGCAGGCGACATTGCAGGAGGTACGCGACGGCCTCGGGCTTTTCAGGTTTTAACCGCGGAGGCCGCGCAGGCGCTCGTTGCGCCGGCGCAGCAGTTCCAGCGCCGCCAGCATCACCACCGACACCAGGATCATGATGGTGGCGACGGCGGTGATGGTCGGCGAGATGTTCTCGCGCAGGCCGGAGAACATCTCGCGCGGCAGCGTGCGCTGTTCGGGCCCGGCGACCAGCAACACGACGACGACCTCGTCGAAACTGGTGGCGAAGGCGAACAGCGCGCCGGAGGCGACGCCGGGCGCGATCAGCGGCAGCACGACCTTGAAGAAGGTCGTCACCGGCGCGGCGCCGAGGCTGGCGGAAGCGCGGGCAAGATTGTCGTCGAAGCCCTTCAAGGTCGCGGCCACGGTGATGACGACGAAGGGCGTGCCGAGCGCGGTGTGAGCGAGGATCAGGCCGGTATAGCTGGCGGTCAGGCCGAGCGGCGCGAAGAAGAAGTAGAAGCCGACGGCGACGATGACCACGGGCACGATCATCGGCGACAGCAGGATCGCCATGACGATGCCCTTGCCGCGGAAATCGGCGCGCGTCAGGCCGAGCGCGGCGACGGTGCCGAGCGCGGTGGCGAGCACGGCGCTCGAAATGCCGATGATGAAGCTGTTGCGCAGCGCCCGCATCCATTGCTCGCTGGCGAGGAAGGCGTGATACCAGCGCAGCGACAGGCCTTCGAGCGGGTAGGTGAGGAAGGTGCCGGAGTTGAACGACAGCGGCACGATGGCGAGGATCGGCGCCATCAGGAAGAACAGCACCAGGCCGCTGCTGACATAGAGCACCGTGCGCCAGAAGCGCTCTTCGCGGGTGAGGTGCTGAGCGGCGGCCATCGTTCCCCCTCAGCCGAGCTTGACGTTGGTGATGCCGACCAGGCGGTCATACACCCAGTACAGCAGCAGCGTGGCGGTGAGCAGCACGGCGCCGAGCGCCGAGGCCATGCCCCAGTTCACCGAATCCGACGTATAGAAGGCGATGAAGTAGCTGATCATCTGATCGGCGGCGCCGCCGACCAGCGCCGGCGTGATGTAGTAGCCGAGCGCCAGGATGAAGACGAGCAGCGCGCCGGCGCCGATGCCGGGCAGCGTCATCGGCAGGTAGACGCGGATGAAGGCCTCGGTCGGCGAGGCGCCGAGCGATTTCGCCGCCAGCATGTAGGACGGCTTGATGCCCTTCATCACCGAATAGAGCGGCAGGATAAGGAACGGCAGCAGGATATGCGTCATCGCGATGTAGACGCCGATGCGGTTGTAGATCAGCCGCACCGGCGAATCGATGACGCCGAGCCAGATCAGGGCGTGGTTGATGATGCCCTGTTCCTGCAGCAGCACGATCCAGGCCGCGGTGCGCACCAATAGCGACGTCCAGAACGGCAGCAGCACGAGGATCATCAGGAGATTGGCGCGGCGCGGCGGCTGCGTCGCCAGAAGATAGGCGACCGGAAAGCCGAGCACGACGCAAAGCAAAGTGACGATGAAGCTGACCTTGAAGGTGCGCGTCAGCACCTCGACATAGATCGCCTGGCCGGAGGGCGTTGCGACGATGTGGCCGTCGGCGGTCTTGTGCCGGTCCACGGCGGCGAGCAGGAAGAAGCTGGTGAGCGGGCCGCTCGCCTGATCGACGGCGGCCCAGGTGGCAAGCTCGCCCCAGTGCGGATCGATCCCGATCAAGGTGGCGCGCCAGTCGGCCGAGGTCTCGGGCAGGCGGCGCGCGGTGGTGAACACCAAAGTGCGGCCTTCATCGATGGCGTAGTTCAGGCGCCGCGCCGCCAGCGGCAGCGTGCGGGCGCGATAGCTGTCGCGGATGTCGGTGGCGAGCGCGTCGAACACCGAAGGCGGCGGCACCTGGCTGCGATCGGTCCAGGCGCCGATCGACCGCGCGACATGCGGCCATACGGTGGCGAGGTCGCGGTCGACCACCGACAGCCGCAGCATGTCGAGGATCGGCACGACGAAGGTGACGACGATGAACAGCAGCAGCGGCAGCACCAGCGCGAAGGCGCGCAGCTTGCGCATGCGCTCGGCGCGGCGCAGTTGCGCCTTGAGCGAGGCGCCGGTGCCGGCAAGCGGCACGGCAAGGCTGGGACTGGTCAGCGGCGCCTCCGGAGGCAAAAGGCGGCGCCGACCCGCGCGCGGCGGGACGGCGCCGTGTCGGATGCGGCTACTTCGCCGCCGCCCACTTGTTGAACTGCTCGGTGAGGCGGTCGATGTTCTCCATCCAGAACGCGGTGTCGATCTGCACGGCGTGGGCGAAGTTCTCCTCCGCGGTCGGCAGGTCGGCGAGGCGCGCCTTCGGGATCAGCGCATTGGCGCCCTTGGCGGTGACGCCGTAGGCGATCGCTTCCGGCAGCTTGGCCTGGTTCTTGGCCTCGCCGAGGAAGTTGATCAGCTTGTAGGCGTTGTCGACGTTGGGCGAGCCCTTGAGGATCACCCAGGAGTCGATGGTGTACAGCGCGCCGTTCCACGAGATGCCGAAGTTCTTCTTGTCGTCGTGGTTGGCGGCGTCGATGCGGCCGTTATAGACCGAGGTCATCACCACTTCGCCGGAAGCAAGCAGCTGCGGCGGCTGGGCGCCGGCCTTCCAGAAGATCAGGTCGCTCTTGATGGTGTCGAGCTTCTTGAAGGCGCGATCGACGCCCTCCTTGGTCTTGAGCACCTTGTAGACATCGCCCGGGGCGACGCCGTCGGCCATCAGCGCGATTTCCAGCGTCGTCTTCGGCCCGGCGCGCAGCGCGCGCTTGCCCGGATATTTCTTGGTGTCGAAGAAATCGGCCCACGACTTCGGCGGATCCTTGAGCTTGTCCTTGTCGTAGCCGAGGACGAAATCATAGAGGATGGCGCCGACGCCGCACTCGTGCACGGCGGGGGCGATGTAATGGTCCTTGCCGCCGATCTTGGAGTAGTCGAGCGGCACGAACAGGCCTTCCTCGCAGCCGGCGGCGAGCTCGTCGGATTCCACCTGCACCACGTCCCAGGTCGAGGCGCCGCCCTGCACCTTGGCGCGCAGCACGCCGATGCCGCCGTCCCACGACTCGTCGATCAGCGGCAGCTTGGTCTCCTGCTTGAAGGGCTCGAAATACACCTTCTTCTGCGCCGCCTGATAGGCGCCGCCCCATGACACGATGGTCAGGTCGCGCGCATTCGCGGCCGTGCCCGCGCCCACGGCGATCGCCGCCGCGACAATCGTTCCCAACGCCCTTGCGTACATCGATACTCTCCCTCTGCTCGGCCCGCCGCGGGGTGCGGCCGGCCTTTATTGAAATCAATGCGGCGCGTCGAGCGCCAGGCAGTCGCGCGCGGCAAAGCCGATCGACAAGGTGTCGCCGGGCTTGGGCACCACGCGGTTGGCCCGGTAGCGCATCTTCACCGTGAAGTCGTCGTTGCCGACGACGTCGAGGCGCACGCGCATGTGGTCGCCGTGATAGATCGTTTCCTTGACGCGCGCCGTGAGCCGGTTGGCGATCTCGCCCTGCGGTTCGAGTTCGACCTTCTCCGGACGCAGCGACAGGCTGACGCGGCGCCCGGCGCCGTCGCCGCAGCCGGCGCGGGCCTCGACCAGCGTGCCGTCGTCGAGGCGGACGCGGCAGTGTTCCGCATCGACGCCTTCGAGCGTGCCGCCGAGCATGTTGTTCTCGCCGATGAAGTTGGCGACGAAGGAATTCCGCGGCTGCTCGTAGAGCCCCTGCGGCGTGTCGAGCTGCTGCACCACGCCTTCGTGGAACACGGCGATGCGGTCGGACATGGTCAGCGCCTCGCTCTGGTCGTGCGTGACATAAACCACGGTGAGGCCGAGATTGTCGTGGATGTGCTTGATCTCGATCTGCATGTGCTCGCGCAGCTGCTTGTCGAGGGCGCCGAGCGGCTCGTCCATCAGCACCAGCTTCGGCTCGAACACCAGCGCGCGGGCCAGCGCGACGCGCTGCTGCTGGCCGCCGGACAACTGGCCAGGCCGGCGGGCGCCGAGCGCACCGAGCTTGACGACGTCGAGCGCGCGGGCGACGCGCGCCTTCTGCTCGCTCTTCGGCAGGCGGCGCACCGCGAGCGGAAAGGCGATGTTCTCTTCCACCGTCATGTGCGGGAACAGGGCGTAGTTCTGGAACACGACGCCGATGTCGCGCTTGTGCGGCGGCGTATCGCGCAACGACTGGCCGGCGAGCGTGATCTCGCCATGGGTCGGCACCTCGAAGCCGGCCAGCATCATCAGCGATGTGGTCTTGCCCGAGCCGGACGGGCCCAGCATGGTGAGGAATTCGCCGCGGCGGATGTCGAGGTTGAGATCCTTCACCACGAGCATTTCGCCGTCGTAGGTCTTCTGCACCCCGCGAAACGACACCAGCGGCTCGGAAACGGACATTGCTCGCGCGGCTCCTGCTCCAGCGCGTCACGCACACACACTTACATCCGGTGGCCGGTACGCATCAGGATCGCGTCAAGCATTGCGCAGTTTAGAAGGGCGCACAACTGCGAAATTTGCGGCAGCGATGCGGGAAAAAGCAGCAAGCGCAAGGGGATAAAGGAGAGCGGAATACTCCGGCGAGATTCGGGAGTCGCGGGTCAATGCTCATCTGGATCGGACGATGGCGGCCGCGGGGGCAACGTTCAAGTCGAGCGGACGGTGCTCGATCTCTTTCCTGCAGCATTCCAAGATCGGCCCTGATCTTGCGGGAATTGTAACAATAATGCAACTTATGAGAGCGACTGTCGGTCGACGCGTTGGTGACGGGAGGAAAGTCCGTGCCGAAAACACCACCAATTGATAACCCGGAGTATTTTGAGAACTTTGAGGGTCTCAAACGAAAGCGCGCCCTCAAGGTCGCTCTCGAAATGCGCAACTTCGAGCATGAGCTGTATTGGAAGCGGGCTGTCTTCGGTTGGGGCATCATTGCGGTCGCCTTCGGCGGCTTCTTTTCGCTCAAGGAAGTCGAGCATGGATTTGCGACGCGCTACGCGGTCGCCTGCTTCTGCTTTCTGGTCTCGCTGGCGTGGCTTTTCCTCAACAAGGGAAGCATGTGCTGGCACGATAATTGGGACGCACATGTAGAGAATCTCGAGGACGAACATATCGGTCCGCTATTCAAGACGGTGATGAATATGAACGATCCAAGTCCGTTGCGCTTCGGGCGGCCGTTCAATTTCTCCTCGCGCCGCATCAACGAAATTCTCGCGCTCACTTTTGCGGCGGTCGGGCTCGTGCTGATGTGCCGCACAGCCTACTCGTTCCGGCCATTAAGGGCCGACGTGCCCATATTTGGCGTGCATGATTACGCATCGCCTTCGTTCTGGCTGCTGACGGCAATAACGGTCGTTGCCGCTATCGGCCTCTTCCTTGCAAGGTTTCCTTCGCCCAAAGGATGGCCGGTAACCACCGGC
This sequence comes from Pseudomonadota bacterium, assembly GCA_018240595.1. Lineage (GTDB taxonomy): Bacteria > Pseudomonadota > Alphaproteobacteria > Rhizobiales > Xanthobacteraceae > Pseudolabrys. The sequence continues at coordinate 69,966 of JAFEFL010000045.1, forward strand.
TTTCAGGTAAGAGAGCCCCGGAATAAGGAGTAAGATCAATGCTGCTCCGCCGTCAGGAAGAAGCTCGAGGAGATCGAAAAGAAGCTGACGGCGCTTTCGGAAAAGCCACCGGGCGCGCCTACCGATCCGCCTTCAGTGCAGCAATAGACACGGCGGAAACCCTGATGGCGTTCTTCGCCGGTCGCTAGAGGATGCCGTATTTGGCGTAGACGTCGGCCAGCAGCCGGCCCTGCAGAAGTTCGTCGCGCGAGCGGTTCTCGCCCTCGACCTTCCTGAAGGCGGCCTCGAACACCTTGTCCTCGATCTCGCGCGGGATGACGACGACGCCGTCGACGTCGCCGAACACGATATCGCCGGAGCGCACGCGCACGCCGCCGCACAGCATCGGCCGGTCGATCTCCTGCATCTTGCCGCGGCCGCGCGAATCGAGCGGGCCGATGCCGCCGCAGAACACCGGGAATTTCATGTCGCGGATGAAGCGCACATCGCGCGTCAGCCCGTCGGTGACGCAGCCGACGCCGCCGCGCATCCTCGTCGCGGTGGTGAGCAGTTCGCCCCACGGCGCGATGGTCAGGTTGCCGGCGCAGCCGAGCACGGGAATTTCGCCGTTCTTGATGTCGTCGATCAGCTTGATCTCGAGCTCGTAGGGGTTCTCGCCCTCGGCGCCGGCGTCGGCGACCGCCATGTAGGCGCCGGTGCGGGCGCGGCCGATCAAGACTTGCGTCTCGTCGAGCGGGCGGATGTTCGGCGTCATCGCCTGCGCGGTGCGGCCGAGGCTGTCGAGCACGTCGGACAGAACCGGCGTGTAGAGCTTGTCCTTCGCCCGCGCGAGATCGTCGGTGCCCAGCATGGGGTCCTCCACGAAATGATTTTATTTTTGCGGAGTGTGGCCGAGCGGCGGGAGAGGCGTCAATCGTGCGGTGCGAGGGGCTCGCGGCACTCGAATCTCGGGCATTCCGTCGCTATATTGGAATCGTGGAAACCAGGGCCGAGAGAAAAGCGCGGTTGCTGCGCGCGGCGGGCGACGCCATCGAGCGCGCCATCGCGACCGGCGAAGACCCGTTCGATCTCATGCTCGCCGCGACCGGCGAGGGCCCCAATATCTGCGTCCCTTATCTGCAGCTGCATCCTTTCTTTGTCGAGAAGCGCGCGCTGTTCAAGACGAAGGAGGACCGCCGCCGCGACGCGCTGGCGGCAGAGCCGGGCCCTGTCGTCTGGGTGCGCCGGCAGTTCAACAACCGCAAGCACGCGGCCTATCGGCTGGCGGATATTGACGGCTGGCATTGGTCGAACATGAGCGGCGGCATCGTGCGCCGGGCGAATGGGTACTATCTGCACGCTTATGTCTGGTGCGATGCCATGATCGCCGGGACGATCGGGCATACTTGCGAGCACGGCCCGCCGCCGCATCGCATCAAGGTCTGCGTCACCAAGAAAGGCAATGAGAAGTTCTGGAAGGCGATCGAAGAAGTGGCGCCGATGGACAAGAAGCCGGCGCGGAAAGTGCGGAGGCGGAAGCGCAGATCGTAGACGGGTTAGCCGGGGTCACGTCACCCGACTTGATTGTCACACATCCACCTTCAGCGCGGCGATGAACGCTTCCTGCGGAATGTCCACCTTGCCGTACTGGCGCATCTTCTTCTTGCCCTTCTTCTGCTTGTCGAGAAGCTTGCGCTTGCGCGTGGCGTCGCCGCCGTAGCACTTCGCCGTCACGTCCTTGCGCAGGGCGCGCACGGTTTCGCGGGCGATGATCTTGCCGCCGATGGCGGCCTGGATCGGCACCTGGAACATGTGCGGCGGGATCAGCTCCTTCAGCTTCTCGACCATGCCGCGGCCGCGCGTTTCGGCGCGGGTGCGATGCACCAGCATGGCGAGCGCATCGACCGGCTCGTCATTGACCAGGATCGACATCTTGACGAGGTCGGCTTCGCGATAATCGGTGAGGTGATAGTCGAACGAGGCATAGCCCTTCGACACCGATTTCAGGCGGTCGTAGAAATCGAACACCACTTCGTTGAGCGGCAGTTCGTATTTCACCATGGCGCGGTTGCCGACATAGGTCAGCTCCTTCTGCGAGCCGCGGCGGTCCTGGCACAATTTGAGCACGGCGCCGAGATATTCGTCCGGCGTCAGGATGGTGGCTTCGATCCACGGCTCCTCGATCGACAGGATCTGCATCACGTCCGGCATGTCGACCGGATTGTGAATTTCGATCTGCGAGCCGTCGCGCAGGTTCATCTTGTAGATGACCGACGGCGCGGTCGCGATCAGGTCGAGGTTGAATTCGCGCTCGAGCCGCTCCTGGATGATTTCGAGATGCAGCAGGCCGAGGAAGCCGCAGCGGAAGCCGAAACCGAGCGCGGCGGAGGTTTCCATTTCAAATGAGAACGACGCGTCGTTGAGGCGCAGCTTGCCCATCGCCGCGCGCAGGTCTTCGAACTGCGCGGCATCGACCGGGAACAGGCCGCAGAACACCACCGGGATGGCCGGCTGGAAACCGGGCAGCGGCTCGGCGATCGGCTTGCGGTCGTCGGTGATGGTGTCGCCGACGCGCGTGTCGGCGACTTCCTTGATCGAGGCGGTGAGCATGCCGATCTCGCCGGGACCGAGTTCGTCCACCGGCGTCAGCTTCGGCGTGAACACGCCAACGCGATCGACGTCATAGGCCGAGTTGGTGCCCATCATGCGGATGCGCTGGCCCTTCTTCATCACGCCGTCGATGATGCGCACGAGCACGACGACGCCGAGATAGACGTCGTACCAGGAATCGACCAGCAGCGCTTTCAGCGTCGCGTCGCGGTCGCCCTTCGGCGGCGGCAGCTTGGTGACGATGGCTTCCAGCACCTGATCGATGTTGAGTCCGGTCTTGGCCGAGATGCCGATGGCGTCCGAGGCATCTAAGCCGATGACGTCCTCGATCTGTTTCTTGATCTTGTCCGGCTCGGCGGCAGGCAGGTCGATCTTGTTGAGCACCGGCACGATCTCGTGGCCGGCATCGAGCGCGTGATAGACGTTGGCGAGCGTCTGCGCCTCGACGCCCTGCGAGGCGTCGACCACCAGCAGCGAGCCTTCGCAGGCGGCCAGCGACCGGTTCACCTCATAGGCGAAGTCGACATGGCCGGGGGTGTCCATCAGATTGAGGATATAGTCCTTGCCATCCTGGGCGTGGTAGTTCAGGCGCACGGTCTGCGCCTTGATGGTGATGCCGCGCTCCTTCTCGATCTCCATATTGTCGAGAACCTGCTCCTTGCCGGCCATTTCGCGCGCATCGAGGCCGCCGGTCAGCTGAATCAGCCGGTCGGCGAGCGTCGATTTGCCATGGTCGATATGGGCGACGATGGAGAAATTGCGGATATTCTGGATGGGGGCGGACGTCATGGGCCGCGAGATAACACCCGAATCCGGGGCCATCAAGGCGATCTAAGTGGCATCCCGGCCTCCGTCGGGCCGGCCGCGACATCCGGGGGTCAGGGTGCCTTCCACACCACGGCGGCGGACACGGTGTAATTCCACACCGCGCCCATCACGGCGCCGCCCAGACCGGCGATCCACCAGCTCGGGCCGCCGGCGTAGATCAGGCTGGCGACGCCGACATTGGAAATCGCCCCGACCGAGCAGACCAGTTCGAACACGATCAGCCCGCGGACGAAGGCCCAGCCGGTCAGGCGCTGGTCGCGGTAGGTATAGGCGTTGTTGAACACGTAGTTCCAGGCGATGGCGACCATGGTGGCGATGGTCTGCTGCACGCCGAAGCCGGGCACGCCCATGCCGTGCAGCGCGGCGAGCGCCGCCATATGCGCGCCGATGCCGGTCAGGCCGACCAGGCAGAACAGCACGAAGCGGTAGGAGATGGCGTCGCGGGTCAGCTTGGCGAGGAGGAGCTGGCCGAAGTCGAGGGCGACGCGGGCATCGAGCTTGCTTTCGCCATGGAGCCGCGCGCCGAACACGAACGGCAGTTCGGCAATGCGCAAGGTGTCGCGGCCGGTGGCGGCGATATCGAGCAGGATCTTGAAGCCCTGCGTCGACAGCTTCGGCGCCAGCTCGTCGATCACTTCGCGGCGGAGCATGAAAAAGCCGCTCATCGGGTCGGTGAGTTCGACCTTCAGAAGCCGGCGCGCCAGCGCGGTGGACCACTGGCTCGCTTTGGCGCGCGCGGCGGTAAAGCCGGTGCCGTTGGTGCCGTCGGTATAGCGCGAGGCGACCACGAGGTCGGTCTCGCAACCGCGCAGCTTCAGCACCATGGCGGTGAGCAGGCTTTCGTCGTGCTGGCCGTCGGCATCCATCACCGCGACGTAAGGCGCGTTCGAGGCCAGCATGCCCTCGATGCAGGCGCCGGCGAGGCCGCGGCGGCCGACGCGGCGGATGCAGCGGACGCGGCGGTCGCGCGAGCCGATGTCGCGCGTCAGCGCGCTGGTGCCGTCCGGCGAATTGTCGTCGACGACGATGACTTCCCAGTCGATGCCGTCGAGCGCCCGGCTCAGGCGCTCGACCATCATCGGGATGTTGGCGCGCTCGTTGAAGGCGGGCAGGATGACGGACAGCTCGGGCGCCGGCTCCGTCATGGGGGCGAGCGCCGGCGCCGCCACTTCCGCGGTCCGAACGGCGGCCGGTTTTTTCAGGAGCTGCTGAGCCATGGGCCGCGAGTGTGCCGCCGGGGCGTTAACGGCGGGTTCGTGCGAGGGCCCCGGAACAAAGGCGCTTGATTCCAATATATGAGACAGATAATCTTATATCATGGAACAGGCCGAAGATGACCTGGGCGCGCTCGACCGCGCCATCGGCGAGCGCATCAAGGTGCTGCGCGCCGGCCGCGGCCTCACTTTGGAGGCGCTGGCGGAGAAGGCCGGCGTCAGCCGCGCCATGCTGTCGCGCATCGAGCGCGGCGAATCCAACCCCACCGCACAATTGCTCGGCCGCGTCTGCGCCGGGCTCGACGTCACCTTGTCGGCGCTGTTCGCCGAGACGGAGCAAGCGGCGTCGCCGCTGGCGCGCCGGGCCGATCATGTGGTGTGGCGCGATCCCGCCAGCGGCTACGTGCGGCGCGCACTGACGCCGCCGAACTGCGGCGCGGCCGCTGACATCGTCGATGTCGAATTTCCCGCCGGCGCGTCGGTGACGATGGAATCCTCGCGCGCGCCGGCAACCGACCAGCAGATCGTGCTGCTGTCCGGCCGCATGGAACTGACCGTCGGCGCCACGACACATCGGCTCGAAGCCGGTGACTGCCTGCACATGCATCTCGGTCAGCCCATCGGTTTCCGCAATCCGGGAGCCAAGCCCGCGCATTATCTCGTCGTCATCAGTTCCGGCGCGCCGCGCTTCTGAAAGGTGATGCATGGCCCATACGGTCGTCATTCGCGAACTCGGTGCCGCCGAAGCGGAGCAGCGGCTCGACGAGCTCGGCGCCATCCTGCGCGACGCGGTGGAGAGCGGCGCCTCGGTGAACTTCCTGCAGGGCTTTACGCAAACGGAGGCGGAAGACTTCTGGCGCGGGCAGCTTGCCGGCATTGCCGATGGCGGCCGGCATCTGCTGGTCGCGGAGGACGGCGCCCGCCTGATCGGCACGGTGGTGCTCACCAAGGCGCCGCAGCCGAACCAGCCGCACCGCGCCGATGTCGGCAAGATGCTGGTGCTCGCCGCGCACCGGCGCCGCGGCATCGGCCGTCGGCTGCTCGACGCCGTCGAGACGCTGGCGCGCGACGAAGGCCGCACGCTGCTGATGCTCGACACGACCTTGGGCAGTTCGGGCGATCTTCTCTACCGGAGCTGCGGCTGGGTCGAATACGGCATCGTGCCGGGCCACGCGCTCTCGACCCTCGGCGTGCCGACGGCGACGGCGTTTTTCTACAAGGAAGTGTGAGGTGCTTGCTGCTCTTCCCCTCCCCCGCGAAGCGGTGGGGAGGGTCGGTTCGTATCGCGTCAGCGATGCGAACCGGGGTGGGGGGAATCTTCCATCGACAAGAGCCCCCCACCCCTGACCCCCTCCCACCACTCGCAAGAGCTCGTGGGGGGAGGGGAAGGCAAGAGTCCGTAACGTGACCTCAGCCGCGCGGCGTGGCATATGGCGGCGCCATGTGGTCGAACATCAAAAACGACGCCAGACGCATCGCCGCATCTTTCACCGATCCGGCCAATGCCAACGTCACGGTGCTGTTCGCGCTCGCCGTCTATGTCGGCGTGTGGACCGCCTATGGCACCATCACCAAGCAGGCGCAGGGCTTCAACCCGGACATGACCGAACTGATCGCGTGGTCGCGCGATCTCGACTTCGGTTACTCCAAGCATCCGCCGCTCGCGGCCTGGCTGGTGCGCGGCTGGTTCGAAATCTTTCCGGTGTCGGACTGGACCTATTACCTGTTGGCGATGCTGATGCCGGCGCTGGCGCTGTGGGTGACCTGGCGCCTGATGGCCGAATACCTGCCATTGCCGAAGCGCGTCGCCGGACTCGTCTTGCTGACTTTGGTGCCGTTCTTCAGCTTCCATGCGCTGAAATTCAACGTCAACACGATCCTGATGCCGCTGTGGGCGCCGGCGACCTATTACTTCCTGCGCTCCTATGTGACGCGCAGCCCGCGTGCCGCCGCGCTTGCCGGCATTACGGCCGCGGCCTGCATGCTCGGCAAATACTGGTCGATCTTCCTGATCGCCGGCCTCGTCGTCGCCGCGCTCGCCGACCGCCGCCGCGCGCTGTACTTCCGCTCCGTCGCGCCGTGGGTCACCGTGCTGTTCGGCGCGGCCTGCCTCGCGCCGCATGTCGTGTGGCTGTTCCAGCACGACTTCATCACTTTCAAATATGCCGAAGCCGCGCATGAGCCGAAGCCCCTCGCCACAACGGCGATCGCGGCGCTCGGCTATCTCGGCGGCTCGATCGGCTATGTCGCGCTGCCGGTGATCATCGTGCTGGTCGCGGCGCGCGCCCGCCTGCAAACCCTGCGCGACATTGCCTGGCCGCAGGATGACGATCGCCGCCTTGTCGCGCTGGCATTCTGGGCGCCGCTGCTGCTGCCGATGCTGGGTGCCGTCACCGCGCATACCGAGATCACGTCACTGTGGTCGATGTCGGCCTGGACCTTGCTGCCGGTCCTGCTGCTGTCGCCGCCGGCGGTGGCGTGGCGGCCGGTCGACAGCCAGCGGGTCGTTGCATTCGCGATGGCGCTGCCGCTGGTGCTGCTCGCCGCGTCGCCTTTCATCGCCGAGCGCAATCGTCCGAAAGGTCCGCCGCCGGCGGCGGCGCAGGCGCCGCTGCTGGCGCGCGAGGTCGAACGCATCTGGCGCCAGGTGATGCCGCTGCCGCTGCGCTATATCGGCGGCGACGGCGATATCGTCCTGCCGGTGGCGGCCTATGCCCAGGACAAGCCGCGCATTCTGATCCCGGGGCTGGTGACGATGCCCGACCCGGTTACCTTGCGGCACGGCGGCATGGTGCAGATCTGTTTTTCCGAGGATCAGGCCTGCGTTGCCCGGGCCAAGGCCGCGATCGGCGATGCGCCGAGCCAGACCTCGCAGACCACGATGTTCCGGACGCCGGGTCATCCCGGCGCCGAGCCGCGGCACTACACGATCATGGTCGTGCCGCCGCGGTCGTGATATTCGCTTGCCTCGTTTGCGAGGGGCTTGAGAGAGGGCAGGGCCTTGGAATCCACCGGCGAGAAGACGAGCTACTTCAGCTATCAGAATCTGCTGCGTCTCGAGGATCGCGTCTCCGAGATCTTCCTGCGCTATCCGTGGATCGGCTGGGGCGTCTGGATCGTCTTCTGCATCAATTCGCTGCTGCGCACCGACCCGAAGCGCTTCGGCTCGACTTTCCAGGCCTATCTCGACGCCGCGCACGCCTTCTGGAGCGGGCAGACGATCTACGACATGTCGACGCTCGGCGAGTATCTGTACTGGCCGGTGTCGCTGCTGGCGCTCGGGCCTCTGCCGATGCTCGATCACACCGTCGCCGCGGCGATCGCCATGGCGATCTCGGCGGCGCTGTTGTCCGTCGCCGCTTACTTTTTCATGAGACTGCTGCTGCCGGAGCAGAGCGGCCGCGACGTTCTGAACCTCGCCGGCGTGCTGCTGATGATCAACATCCCCGTCGCCTGGTTCAACCTGAAATACGTGCAGGCGCAGGTCGGCATGACCGCCTTCATGATGCTGGCGGCGGTGGCGATCGCGCGGCGGCGCTGGGCGCTGGGCTCGTTCTGGCTGTTCCTGAGCATCGTCACCAAGCCGCTGTCGCTGGTGATGCTGCTGCTGTGCGGCGCGACCGAGCCGAAGATGCGGCCGTGGCTGCTGCTGGCGCTGGTCGCGGCGCTGGCGCTGCCGTTCGCCTTCGCGCATCCGGCCTATGTCGCCGAGCAGTATCGCATCTGGATCACCAAGCTGCAGCAACTGACGTCGGTCGAGCCGGGGCAATGGCTCTATCAGGCCGACTTCGCCACCATGCTCGATTCGTTCGGCATCGCGCTGCCGCACACGGTGCAGACGGCGATCCGGCTCGCCGCCGCGCTCGGTTTCCTGGCGCTGGTCTGGCGCATCGCGCGCTACGGCAACATCGCCGTGTTCGCCGTCGCGGTGATGCTGTACGCGGCCTGCTACATCAACCTGTTCGGACCGCGCAACGAGTTCCTGTCCTACATGGTGTTCACGCCGGCGCTGACCGGCGTCGCGCTGATGCTGCTGCGGCGCAATTCGCGCGACCAGCGCGCCTGGCTCTTCATCATCGCGGCGCTGGCGATTGATTTCCACGGCGCGCTGGCGGTCGATCGCGTCTTGAAGCCGGTGCTCGCCTTCATCGTCCTCGGCTGGATGATCTGGCTCACCATCGACATGCGGCGCTGGGTCGACCTGCTCGGCCCGGCCGCGGCGGAGCGCAAATGAAAAACGCCGGCCTCGCGGCCGGCGTTTCCATTCCAGCAATGTGCTGAAGCTCAGTAGCGGTAGTGGTTGCTCTTGAACGGGCCCTGCTGCGGCACGCCGATGTAATCGGCCTGGTCCTTGCGCAGCTCCGTGAGCTTCACGCCGATCTTGGCGAGATGGAGCTTGGCCACCTTCTCGTCGAGCGTCTTCGGCAGCACGTACACTTCCTTCTTGTACTTGCCGTCCTTGTTGTTGGCGAAGAGTTCGATCTGCGCCAAAGTCTGGTTGGTGAACGACGCCGACATCACGAAGGACGGGTGCCCCATGGCGTTGCCGAGGTTCACCAGGCGGCCTTCCGACAGCAGGATGATGCGGTGGCCGTCGGGGAAGGTGATCTCGTCCACCTGCGGTTTGATGTTGTCCCACTTCAGGTTCTTCAGCGTCGCGACCTGAATCTCGTTGTCGAAGTGGCCGATGTTGCAGACGATGGCGCGATCCTTCATCGCGCGCATGTGCTCGATGGTGATGATGTCCTTGTTGCCGGTGGCGGTGACGAAGATGTCGGCGCGCGGCGCCGCGTCTTCCATCGTCACGACCTCGTAGCCTTCCATCGCCGCCTGCAGCGCGCAGATCGGATCGATTTCCGAGACCATGACGCGGCAGCCGGCCTGGCGCAGCGAGGCGGCCGAGCCCTTGCCGACGTCGCCGAAGCCGGCGACCATGGCGATCTTGCCCGACATCATCACGTCGGTGCCGCGGCGGATGCCGTCGACCAGCGATTCACGGCAGCCATAGAGGTTGTCGAACTTCGACTTGGTCACCGAGTCGTTGACGTTGATGGCGGGCCACAGCAGCGTGCCGGCCTTCTGCATGTCGTAGAGACGGTGCACGCCGGTGGTGGTCTCTTCCGACACGCCCTTGATCGAGTCGGCGATCGCCTGGAAGTAGCCCTTCGGCTTTTCCTTGAGCTGCTTCTTCAGCAGCGCGAAGAACACTTCCTCTTCTTCCGAACCCGGCTTGTCGAGGAACGCGGTGTCGCCCTTCTCGGCCTTGAGGCCGAGGTGGACGTACATCGTGGCGTCGCCGCCGTCGTCGAGGATCATGTTCGGGTAGCCGCCGCCGTGCCAGTCGAACAGCTTGGCGGTGTAGTCCCAGTAGTCCTTCAGCGTCTCGCCCTTGATGGCGAACACCGGCACGCCGGCGGCGGCGATGGCGGCGGCGGCGTGGTCCTGGGTCGAATAGATGTTGCACGACACCCAGCGCACGTCGGCGCCGAGCGCGGTGAGCGTCTCGATCAGCACGCCGGTCTGGATCGTCATGTGCAGCGAGCCGGCGATGCGCGCGCCCTTGAGCGGCTGCTTCGGGCCGTATTCCTCGCGGGTCGCCATCAGGCCGGGCATTTCAGTCTCGGCGAGCGACAGCTCCTTGCGGCCGAAGTCGGCGAGGCCAATGTCCTTGACGATGTATTCCTTGGCGATGGGCATGCGCGGTCCTTCCCGGTGCAGTCATGGGGGTTCGTGGAATGGCCGTGCCTATAACAGGCCCGGACCAGGGCCGCAATGCATATATAAAGATTTCTTTATGTTTCTGTCGGCACGGTGCCCAGGTATGGAATCGATGGTATTCGAATATGTGCATATGAAATGTTGTCATTTTACACGACGCAATACGTTAAATGGAACTTCATGACATGACATACATTTTGGGCACCGGGGCTGAGGCTGTGGAGACGAACGGTGCACAGGCGCCACCAACAGATCAACATTCCGACGGAAGTTGTCCGTACGCTCGTCGCGATCGCCGACGCCGGCAGCTTTTCCAAGGCCGGCGAGCGGCTGAACCTCAGCCAGCCCGCCATCAGCGCCCAGGTCAAACGGCTCCAGCTCCTGATCGGCGGCGCCATCTTCCACAAGTCCGCGGGCGGCGGTCTCGACTTCACGCCGCGCGGGCGGATGGTGCTGTCGCATGCGCGCCGGCTGCTTGAGGCCAACGACCAGATCCTGTCGCTCGGCGGCGCCGCGCCCGATCACCGGCCGATCCGGCTCGGCATCACGTCGGTCTACGTCGAGCGCTTTCTGTCGATGTGGCTGGCGGCCGGCGGCGAGCGCCGCTTCCTGTTTCACTGCGGCCGCTCCGACGACATCTCGAAGGCGCTGATCGAAGGCTTCGTCGATGTCGCGTGCCTGCTGCACAATCCGCAGCAGGTCGATGAACTGGCGGTGAGCTGGCAGGAGGACATCGTCTGGGCCCGGCGCTCGGATTTCGTCCTCAGCCCCGGCGCCCCGATTCCGTTGGTCAGCTGGCCGGGCAACTCCGCCGAACTGCCCGCCATCAATGCGCTCGAGCAGGCCGGCATTTCATATCGCATCGTCTTCACCAGTGCCGACTTGCGGGCGCGCCAGGCGGCGGTCGCGGCCGGCATCGGCCTGATGACGATGCCGGCATGGCTCGTGGCGCCGCCGCTCGTCATCGCCAACGACTATTACCTGCCCAAGCTGCGCCCGCTGCGTGCCGGCGTCGCCATCCGCCGCGGCTTCGATGCTGCCGATGCGAAGGACATTATCGCCTGGTTCACCAAGCTTGGCCCCGAGGGCACCGTGCAGACCGCGGCGGCCCAACCCAAGTCGGCGCGAGCGGCAGCCGTGGACGCGGATGTGATGGGTCATCAGAGCTGATGCCGCATCACTGACCAATCCGCGTTCAAGAACGCCGATTGTTTGATTCAAGGAACATCAAGGCGCCGGTGAAACCTTGGGCGCATGACAAAGAGCCCAAACCGCTCCGCATTCATGGCCGACCGCGGCGGCGCCGCCGCGGTCGAGTTCGCCATCGTCATTCCCGTGTTCGCGATGCTGCTGTTCGGCATCTTCGCCTATGGCAGCTATCTCGCCGTGGTCCACGGTGTGCAACAGCTCACCGCGGAAGCCGCCCGCGCTTCGATCGCGGGCGTGACCGACACCGAGCGCGCCTCGCTGGCGCAGGCCAATATCGCCAGCAATGTCGGCTCATATCCCTTTCTGACGACGAACGACCTCACGGTGCAGTCGGCCGCCACGGACGCCGCGACCGGCACCTTCACGGTGACGGTCCGTTACAACGCCGCCGACATGTTCATCTTCAATCTGCCGAGCCTGATCCCGATGCCGTCGCCGGTGATCGTCCGCACCGCGGCGATCCAGCGTGGCGGCTATTAGGAGGCGCCGATGATCCGGCATTTGAGGCGCTTCGCCGCCGACCGGCGGGGCGCGGTCGCCATCACCTCGGCGTTGCTGATGACGGCGTTGATCGGGTTCACCGCGCTCGGCGTCGATGTCGGCTCGGTTTATGCCGACCGGCGCAAGGCGCAGAACGTCGCCGACCTGGCGGCGCTTGCCGCGGTCGAGAACATCGCCAATGCCGACAAGGCGGCTGGCGCGACGGTCGCCAGCAACAAACTGAAGAATTCGTCCTACACGCTGCAATACGGCGTCTATACGCCGGATCCGGCGGTGGCGCCGGCGAACCGCTTCGTGCCGTCGAACGCCTCGGGTGCCAACGCGGCGCGCGTGGTGGTGAATATGTCGACGCCGCTGTTCTTTGCGCGCGTCATCACCGGCAAGGACAATTTTGCGATCTCGACGACCGCCACCGCGGCGCAGAGCTCGTTCGTGAGCTTCGCCATTGGATCGCGCCTGCTGCAGGTCGACGGCGGCCTGCTCAACGCCGTGCTGGGCTCGCTGCTCGGCACCAACCTGTCGCTGTCGGCGATGGATTACAACGCGCTGCTGTCGGCGAAGCTGGACGCCTTCGGCTTCGTCAACGCGCTGGCGACCCGCCTGCAGATCACGGCGGGTACCTACGATTCGCTGCTCAGCTCGAACGCGAAGATCGGCGACATCGTGTCGGCGATGATCGATACGGCCAAAGGCCAGTACGGCGCGCTCAGTCCGGCCGTCATCGCCCTGACCAGCGTGCAGCAATCGATCCAGGGCATCACCTCGAAGGTCGGCGTGCGCTCGATGATCGATCTCGGCCCTTACGACAACATGGCGGTCGGCACCCGGCCGCAGGCCTCGGCGTCGCTCGCCGCCTACGACCTGCTGTCGGCGATGGCCGAGCTCGCCAACGGTTCGAGCCAGGTGGCGGTCGCGCTCAATGTCTCGGTACCCGGCATCGCGGCCGCGACCTTGAAGATCAAGATCGGCGAACGGCCGCAGGGCACGAGCTGGGTCACGTTCGGCAGTACCGGCGCCACCGTGCACACGGCGCAGACGCGCATCCTGCTCACCGTGCAGCTTGCCGGCACCGCGCCCTATGCGACCGTGACGCTGCCGATCTACATCGAGATCGCGTCGGGCACCGCGACGCTGACCGCGGTCAGTTGCGGCTTCCCCGATATCGCGACCTCCACTGCGACATTGGGGGTGACGCCCGGGCTGATCGACGCCTGGATCGGCGATGTGTCGTCGAGCGACTTCAAAGACACATCGCGCGCGCCCAATCCCGGCGCCGCCACGATCGTCAATGTCGCCGGGCTCCGGTCACGGCGCGGGCGCACGTCGCCATCAGCAACATGTCGGCGACGCCGGTGACGTTCTCCTACAGCGACATCATGAACCAGACCAAGAAGACCGTCGGCACCACGAGCTATGTCTCGTCGCTGGTCTCGAACCTGATCGGCGACACCACGCTCGGCGTGAACGCCTTCGGCTTCGGCCTGAGCGCGCCGCTGGTCTCGTCCGGAGTCAACAATGTCCTGGTGGCGGCGACGACGCCGATCGATCAGCTGCTGGCGTCGATCCTGCAGACGCTGGGCGTCGGGCTGGGGCAGGCGGATGTGTGGATGTCGGGCATCCGCTGCGACGGCGGCGTTCTGGTGCTGTGACGAGCTCGGCGCGGCTTGCGTGCCGGCGGGCGGCTGTGGTCCAGTGCCGGCATGACCACAGTCTACGACTTCAGCGCCCGCGGCCTCGACGGCGCCGATGTGGCGCTCGAGCACTATCGCGGCCAGGTTCTGCTCGTCGTCAACACGGCGAGCCAGTGCGGCTTCACCAAACAATATGCCGGGCTCGAGACGCTGTATGAGAATTTGAAGGACCGCGGCTTCAGCGTCCTCGGCTTTCCCTGCAATCAGTTCGGCGGCCAGGAGCCCGGCGATGCCGCCGAGATCGCCAGCTTCTGCACGCTGAATTACGGCGTCCGTTTTCCGATGTTCGACAAGATCGACGTCAACGGTGCGGCCGCCCATCCGCTTTACCAATGGCTCAAGGGGGAGGCGAAGGGGCTGCTCGGCAGCGAAGCGATCAAATGGAATTTCACCAAGTTCCTGATCGATCGCGCCGGACATGTCGTCGATCGCTTCGCGCCGACGACCGAACCGTCCGCCATTCGTGACCGTATCGAAGCGCTGCTGGACAAAAGCTGAGCCGCGATCCGGGCGCTGCGCGCGCCAGCCGGACTATTCTTCCTCGCCGAAGCGATCGGAGACCAGCGCGCACAGATCCTCGACCGCGGCCTGGGCCTGCTTGCCGGTCGCCTTGATGGTGATCATCGAGCCGGGGCCGGCGGCCAGCATCATCAGGCCCATGATCGAGGTGCCGCCGACGGTTTCGCCGCGGCAGGTGACGATGATGGCGGCGTCGAATTTTTCGGCGTGCTGCACGAATTTGGCCGAAGCCCGGGCGTGCAGGCCCTTCTTGTTGACGATCTCGACTTCGCGGCTGACACCGGCACCGTGCGGATCGGAAGCGTCGCTGCGCGGCAGGGTCATTTGCCCGAAATCATTTGCCGTTGAGCACGCGGCTGGCGATCGTGCAGTACTTGCGGCCGGCTTCCTGGGCGGCGGCCACGGCGTCCTCGAGCGGACAGGTCTCGCGGACCTTGGCGAGCTTGATCAGCATCGGCAGATTGATGCCGGCGAGCACCTCGACCTTGGGCTGGCTCATCACGGAAATGGCGAGGTTGGAGGGCGTGCCGCCGAACATGTCAGTCAGGATGGCGACGCCTTCGCCGGAATCCACGCGCTTGACGGCGTCGAGGATGTCCATGCGGCAGCGTTCCGCGTCGTCATCGGGGCCGATGGTAACAGCCTCGATCTGGGTTTGCGGACCCACAACGTGCTCGAGCGCAGAGCGAAACTCGGTGGCGAGTCGCCCGTGGGTCACTAATACGAGGCCGATCATTCCGAACTCCTCGCGGGCGCCTTGTTCATATTGTTGCGCCGCACGAATGGGGGCGCATTGAGGCGCATCCGCAGCCCGCTGGCAAGGGCTTGACTCGCTATATAAGCGCTCTGCTGCAACGCGGAAAGGCGGTGTCAAGAGCAGGCTCTATCTAGGGTTTCGGGCGAAAGGAACGCTACGCCCTTTATGGTTAATTTTTCTTAAGGAAACGTGGGGTGGGGGCGTAGCGCAGGCCGATTCCGGGGTCAATTCTCCTCGGCGGCTATCCCCCGGGCATCGGCCTCGAACCGAGACAGCCGACCAGCACTGGAAGCGGGTTCGCGTCCGGTGCGACGGCAAGCCGCGGCAATTCGATACCGGAAAGGGCCGTCCGCGCGGCTTCCGGAGGCGGCAGCCGCTCGGCATCGCTGGCGGAAAGGTCGATCACCAGACCGACCACAGCCACCGGCTCGTGGGGCAGGCGGCGGATGCCGAGGCCACGGATTTCGATCAGTCCGGCAAGCGACACAGCCGGCCTGACCAGAAGGCGGCCGTTGCGAGCTTCAAGGACGACCCGATCATCCCCGACGAGCCGCGCGAATGGTAAACCGCCGCGCTCCGATAGCCTGATCAATTCGAAGGCCAGCCGCGACTTGCCGGCGCCGGACGGCCCGCGGATGAGCAGCGCATGGGCGCCGATGAGGACGGCCGAGGCGTGGGTGGTTGTCATTTGTCATTCCGGGGCGCGGCCGAAGGCCGCGAGCCCGGAATCCATAGCCCTTGTCGAAGCAAATGGCACGGGGGCTCAAATCGCGGCTGCGGCGTATGGATTCCGGCCTCGCGCTTCGCGCGCCCCGGAATGAACACGTCGATCACTTCGCCGGCAAACGCACGATGAAGCGCGCGCCGAGGATGCGCGGTTCGTCCTCGCCGGTTTCTTCGTTCCTGCGCGTGCCCGCGCCGATGCGGTTCTCGACCCAGATGCGGCCGCCGTGGGCGTCGACGATCTGCTTTGAGATCGACAGGCCGAGGCCGGAGTTCTGGCCGAAGCCTTGATGCGGCCGGTCGGTGTAGAAGCGCTCGAACACTTTCTGCAGCGCATCGGGCCGAATGCCGGGGCCGTCGTCATCGACGATGATCTCGATCTCGCCCTTGAGCTTGCGGCAGGTGACGCGCACGGTGCCGCCTTCCGGCGAGAACGAGCGCGCATTGTCGATCAGGTTCGACACGACCTGGCCAAGCCGCGAGTCGTGGCCCGGCATCTTGAACTGCGACGGCTGGCCGCCTTCGAAGGTCAGCGTCACCTTGACGTTGTTCTTGTCGACTTCATTGGCCGCCGACACCAGTGCGTCGAGCAGCTTGGCGAGATCGACGATCGCCACTTCATGACGTTGCAACTCGGCGTCGAGGCGGCTGGCGTCGGAAATGTCGGAGATCAGGCGATCGAGGCGGCGGATGTCGTGGGCGATGACGTCGAGCAGGCGCTTGCGGTTGATATCGGTCTTGGCCATCGGCAGCGTTTCGACCGCCGAGCGCAGCGAGGTCAGCGGATTCTTCAGCTCATGCGACACGTCGGCGGCGAAACTCTCGATCGCCTCGATGCGGCTGTACAGCGCATTGGTCATATCGCGCAGCGCGCCGGACAGTTCGCCGATCTCGTCGCGGCGGCTGGTGAAGTCCGGAATTTCGACGCGCGTCTTGATGCGCCGGCGCACGCGCTCGGCGGCATCGGCAAGGCGGCGCACCGGGCCGGCGATGGTGCCGGCGAGCAGGATCGACAGCACCACCATCACGCCGGCGGCGATGAGGAACACCTTGACGATGGCGAGCCGCTCGGCCTCGACCATGTCGTCGATGTCGGCGCCTTGCGTCGACAGCATCAGCGCGCCGCGCACGGCGCGGAAGCGCTGCACCGGCACCGCGACCGAGACGATCACCTCGCCGCGGTCGTTGACGCGCACCATGCTGGCGTGGTGACCGGCCAGCGCGTCGGCGACTTCCTGATAGCTCTTCCCATTTTCCGGGCCGAGCTCCTTGTACAAAGGCAGGTCGCCGCGACCGAGCCAGCGGCGGATGGCAATGAAGCCGCGCTCCATCAGGCTCGGTTGCTCGGCGGTCGGCGACGGCAGGTCGAAACGCAGCACGTCGCCGCGGCCGTAGAGATTGCGGCTGTCGAGAATGAGCACGCCTTCGCGGTCGTAGATGCGGGCGCGTGTCTTGGTCGGCGACACGAGGCGGCGCAACACCGGCGCGACGCGTTCGGGATTGATGGGGAATTCGATGCCGGACAGGGAATCGTCCGGGCCGTAGCTTTCGCCCGCCTGCAATTCGAGCAGGCGGTCGGGATCGATGGTGACCGCGTCGCTCTCGACGGTTGCGGACGCGGCGATGGCGCCGGCGATGATCTCGCTCTGCACCAGCAGGCTCTGCACGCGCGCGTCGATCAGGCCGGCGCGGAATTGCGACAGATACATCTGACCGACCAGCAGCGCGACCAGGCCGGCGAGATTGAGGAAGACGATGCGGCGCGTGAGGCTGGAGAAGCTCAGCGTGACGAAGAACGTCCACGCCGAACGCACGAAGCGCACCGGGTTCCAGTCACGCTTCTTCGTCGGGGCGTCGTCGTCGGCCGAAACCCCGGGTTCGACCGCCTCGGCCTCGCGCGCTTGCTGCTCTGCGGTTCGATCGAGCACTTGGTTGGTCCGAGATCCAGGCGCAGGTTAATTGGCGTGCCCGTTACCCGCTCGTCCCCGCGAAAGCGGGGATCCAGTTCGATATCTCCGGCCTACTGGATTCCCGCTTGCGCGGAAATGAACGGAGGATGTGGCTACCCGCGCAGTCTAGCGCAAATGCCGCCCCGGATCATTCCTTGAAACGATAGCCCACGCCGTACAGCGTCTCGATCATTTCGAAGTCGTCGTCGACGACCTTGAACTTCTTGCGCAGGCGCTTGATGTGGCTGTCGATGGTGCGGTCGTCGACATAGACCTGGTCGTCATAGGCCGCGTCCATCAACGCGTTGCGGCTCTTGACCACGCCCGGGCGGGTAGCGAGCGCCTGCAGGATGAGGAATTCCGTGACGGTCAGGGTCACCGGCTCGCCCTTCCAGGTGCAGGTGTGGCGCTCCGGGTCCATGCGCAGCAGGCCGCGCTCGAGAACCTTGGTGGTGTCGATTTCCTTCGGAGCCGAGCCGTCCTTCGGCGTCGAACGGCGCAACACCGCCTTGACGCGCTCGACCAGCAGGCGCTGCGAAAAGGGTTTGCGGATGAAATCGTCGGCGCCCATCTTGAGGCCGAACAGTTCGTCGATCTCCTCGTCCTTCGAGGTGAGGAAGATAACGGGAACGTCGGATTTCTGGCGCAGGCGGCGCAGTGTCTCCATGCCGTCCATGCGCGGCATCTTGATGTCGAGGATGGCGAGGTCCGGCGGCGAGGTCTTGAACCCGTCGATGGCGGAGGCGCCATCGGTGTAGGTCATGATGCGATAGCCCTCAGCCTCGAGTGCCATGGACACCGAGGTCAGGATATTGCGGTCATCGTCCACGAGCGCGATGGTTGGCATAAAAGCCCCTTCTGACGTGTCGTCCCGCGAGCTTTGAAGCCTGCAAACGGGGTTTGAATTGTGGCCTCTTTGCAACAACTATGTGATTCCGGGCCAGTTTCAAGGGGAAACAGCCCCAAATGAGCCTGATTCGAGAGGCGGGAGGATAACGAGCCATGACCGAACGAGCGGCGCCGCTTCCGGGTTCCATACCCGACCGCCTGCCGGAAAATGCTCCCCAGGCGGCCGATTTCGACCCTCGGGCGGCCGGAAAGGAACTCCTGCGCCGCATCCGCGCCGGCACCCTTGCGACGTTGGACCGCAATACCGGGCATCCCTTTGCCTCGCTGGTGAACCTCGGCACCGACGCCGACGGTTCCCCTGTCATTCTGACCTCTCGGCTTGCCACCCATACGGCGAACCTCGAGGCCGACGGCCGCGCCTCGGTGCTGCTTGCCGAAACCGGAAAAGGCGACGCTCTGACGCACCCGCGGCTCACGGTGCTCGGCAGCTTCGCGCCGGTGCCGCGCGAGGCCCCGGACGAGGCGCGGCTGCGCCGGCGCTTTCTCGCGCATCATCCCAAGGCGCAGCTTTACGCCGGCTTCGGCGACTTCGCCTTCTGGCGCATGCGGGTTGTCTCGGCGCACCTCAATGGCGGCTTTGCTCGCGCCGCCGATCTCGAAGCCGCCGATGTGCTCACCGATATTGCCGACGCACAGGATCTCATCGAGACCGAGGAGAGTGCCATCGATCACATGAATGACGATCACGGCGAAGCGCTCAATCTCTACGCGGTGAAACTGTGCGGCGCGCCGGCCGGCATCTGGCGCTGCACCGGCATCGATCCCGACGGCCTCGATCTCGCCAACGGTCCGCTCTCCGCGCGGCTGATGTTTCCTGAGCGGGTGACGGGGGCGGGCGCATTGCGCGTCATGCTCAAGCAACTGGCGGACCGGGCCCGCGCGGCGTAGGTTTGAACGGACCGCGCGGTTGACGCGTCGCGGAAGGCTTTCCCGTGACTCTCGCACCTCTGCTTCAGGCCGGTCCGGCCATCCAGGTTCACGCCTTCGCGGCGA
This sequence comes from Pseudomonadota bacterium, assembly GCA_018240595.1. GTDB lineage: Bacteria > Pseudomonadota > Alphaproteobacteria > Rhizobiales > Xanthobacteraceae > Pseudolabrys. The sequence continues at coordinate 89,566 of JAFEFL010000045.1, forward strand.
TCGCGGCCTTCGTGCTCGGCGGCATTCAGATCGCCGGACCGAAAGGCACGCTGCCGCATCGGCTGATCGGCACCGCATGGGCGGTGCTGATGTTCGGCGTCGCCGTCAGCGCGTTCTTCATTCATCAATTGCGCGTCTGGGGGCCGTGGAGCCCGATCCATATCCTGGCGGCATGGACACTTGTTACTTTGCCGATCGCTTTGTGGCGCGCGCATAAACACGACGTGCCGCATCACCGGCGCGCCATGCTGAGTCTCTATCTCGGCGCCCTGCTGATCGCTGGGCTCTTCACCTTCCTGCCCGGCCGCATCATGCATGCGGTCGTTTTCGGCCACTGACCCGCCGCCACCGGCTCATCAGTCATCATATGACTCATCAAATTCTTTGAAACCCGAAGATGACGCCGGCGTTTAAGCCCTTGATGCGGTGCAACGCGGGCCCTTTGGAATGCATGGCATTTGATCTTGGCATTCACATTGTTGATGACTATGGTCGCCGCCTTACCAGCCACTCGACGAAAGTCGTAAACGGAATCATGGCCGTATCGGCCGCGGCGGTGCGTTTGCCGCCGGATGGGGAGAGCATAGCGTGCAGGAAACGGGTGTACGGAACGCCGCTTACGGCGCCGACAAATTCGGTTTCACCGGCCTCAAGGGCGTCAACTGGAACCTCACCGAGCCCAAGCTCTACGAACATGCCCTTCTGAACGGCGAGGCCAACATCGTCGCCGGCGGCGCGCTCTGCGCCGAAACCGGCCATCACACCGGCCGCTCGCCGAAGGACAAGCATACCGTCGAGGACGATCTCACGCGCGATAGCGTGTGGTGGGATGGCAACCGCAAGATGTCGAAGGAGAGCTTCGACAATCTGCTTGCCGACTTCCAGGCGCACTGCAAGGGCAAGTCCTTGTTCGCCCAGGACCTCGTCGGCGGCGCCGATCCGTCACATTGCATCAAGGTCCGCGTTTTCACCGAACTGGCCTGGCACTCGCTGTTCATCCGCCAGCTTCTGATCCGTCCGGACCGCGCCGACCTCGCCGGTTTCGTGCCGGAGATGACGATCGTCGACCTGCCGTCGTTCAAGCCGGACGCCAAGCGTCACGGCGGCCGCGAAGGCTCCGACACGATGGTGGCGATCGATTTCACGCGGAAGATCGTGCTGATCTGCGGTTCGTCCTACGCCGGCGAAATGAAGAAGTCGGTGTTCACGACGCTCAACTTCTATCTGCCGGCCAAGAACGTCATGCCGATGCACTGCTCGGCCAACGTTTCGAAGGACGGCAAGGAGAGCGCGCTGTTCTTCGGCCTGTCCGGCACCGGCAAGACGACGCTGTCCGCCGATCCGCACCGCATCCTGATCGGCGACGATGAGACCGGCTGGGGCGACGACGGCATCTTCAATTTCGAAGGCGGCTGCTACGCCAAGACGGTGAAGCTGTCGAAAGAAAACGAGCCGATGATCTGGGACGCCACCAACCGCTTCGGTTCGGTGCTGGAAAACGTCGGGTTCGATCCCGACACGCGCGTGCCGGACTACGACGACATCTCAAAGACCGAGAACACCCGTTCGGCCTATCCGCTCGATTTCATTCCGAATGCCTCACGCACCGGCCGCGCGCCGAGCCCGAAGAACATCATCTTCCTCACCGCCGACGCCTTCGGCGTCATGCCGCCGGTCGCCAAGCTGACGCCCGAACAGGCGATGTATCACTTCCTGTCCGGCTACACCGCGAAGGTTGCCGGCACCGAGAAGGGCCTCGTCGGCGTGCAGCCGGAATTCTCGACCTGCTTCGGCTCGCCGTTCCTGCCGCGGCACCCGTCGGTCTATGCCGACCTGCTCAAGGCCTATATCAACAAGCACAAGGTCGATGTCTGGCTCGTGAACTCGGGCTGGACCGGCGGCATCTACGGCGTCGGCCGCCGCATGCCGATCAAGGCGACCCGCACCTTGGTCACCGCGGCGCTCAACGGCTCGCTGAAGGATGCCGACTTCCGCACCGATCCGTATTTCGGCTTTGCGGTGCCGACCTCGGTGCCGGGCGTCGAGCCGCATCTCTTGAACCCGTTCAAGACCTGGAAGGACAAGGCCGCGTTCGACAAGACGGCGCGCGAGCTGGTCGGCATGTTCCAGAAGAATTTCGAGAAGTACGAAAAGCACGTCTCGCCGGACATCCGCGCCGCGGCGCCGGAAGTGAAGATCGCGGCGGAGTGACTCTTCTTCACCCTCCCCCTCCAGGGGAGGGTGGGAAACTCTTCGATTTGCCGCCCTACCAGCCGGCTTCGTAGCGTGGATTGCGCGAGGCGCGATCGTATAGCGGCGAGGCGCGCAAGCTGCGGATCAACGCCATGGTGCGCGCGGACTCTTCACGCAGGCCTTGCAGCGAGCGGTCGATCTCGGCGCGAAATGTCTCCCTCCGGGTGGCGATCGACACCGCGCTCTCCACGCGTCCGATCAGCGCATTGCGATCGGCAAAATCCGGTGCGGCGTGGCCGGGTGCGGAAGCGGGCATAGACGCTCTCTGACCGTGGGTGGGAGCGCCCACTGTGGAACTCGCATGGTTAATAAATTTATAAAGAACAGGCCCGGCCTATCCGACCGGGCCTGTTCATCGCTCTTGCGCGAGGTCAGTTCGCCTGGCCGACCGTAAGATCGCGGCCCATGCGGTTGAAGCGCGCCTTCTGCTCCGCCGACAGCGAGGCGTAGAAGTCGCCGAGCGGCTGCTGCACCGTCTTGGCGGCGTCGACCATCGCCTTCAGCCGCGTCTCGATCGCCTGCAGGCGGCCGGGCGGCGTCAGCGGCGTTTCGCTTGGGCAAGCGGCTTGCAGCACGCCGACGGCTTTCACCGTGGCTTCGCCGAGCGCATCGAGTCCGGCCTGCTGCTTGTCGTCGGGCTTCACGGTGTCCTCGATCTGCTCGATCGGCAGATTGGTAAGGCCCGGCTTGTTCTCGCCGCACTTCCTGGCATCGTCCGGCAGCGCCTCGCGCGCTTCGGCATTGTTGGCGACGTTCTTGCCGGGGCCGATCTCGTTGAAACGCTCCTTTTGTTCGTCGTTGAGCGAGGCATAGAAGGCCTCGAGCGGCGGCCGCACCGTCTCGACCGCCCTGAGCGTGGCGTCGAGCCGCGCCGTCATCGAGGCAAGGCGGCCGGGCGGCGTCAGCGGATAGGCGGTGCCAGACGGACAGGTCTGCTTGAACACGTCCGCCGCCCGCTTGCCGGCATCCTGCACGTCGGCGAGCAGCTTCTTCTGCTCGGCGTTCAGCCCCACCTTGCTGTCGATCTCCGCGATCGGCCAGGCGGTGATGCCGTTGCCGGGTTGCCGGCACAGGTTCTGCACCGCCGTGTAGGTCGGCGCCGATGCGTTGCTGCGCGGCCTGGCCTCGACGGAGCCGACATAGTCCACCGGCGGGCCGTATTCGCCGTAATAGACGCCGTCGAAGAAGTCGTCATAGGCGTAATACCAGTAGCCTTCGTCATAACCGGACGGCCAGAACGTGTACTCGAAGATGTCCGAATAGGCGTAGGGCCAGAACACCGGCCCGTACCACGGCACGAAACTGGCGCGATGACCGTCGCGCCAAGCCCGCCTCGCGGCGATGCGCTGCCATCGCGCCGCATTGACGCTTGTCGCTGCCCGCCCGGCGATCGTCGCTTGGCGCGCCGCGAAGGCGCCGGCGAAGCGGCCCAGGCGCGACGCCTGCGGCGTGATACGCGGTTGGCCATTGCGGCGCAGCCGCGGATTGACCGCGGATGTTGCTGTCGCTCCCGTCGCTCCGGCATTGACGGAAGCCTTCGACCGCGCCTGCTGTTGCTGCTGTTGCTGCTGTTGCTGCTGTTGCTGTGCTGCGCGCTGCTGCCGCGCTTGCTCGAATTTCAGGCGCTGTGCCGCGCGCTGCTTCGGCGGCAGATTGCGCAGCACGTGCTGTTCGCGGCGGCGCTCGATGCGCTCCTGGCGCGCGGTGGCGCGGCGCTGCGCCCGCGTCACCACGGGCGCGGCATTCGGGGTTGCCGCATGTTGCACGGCGGCATTCGGCGCCGCAGCCGGGTTTGGGCGGGCGGCATTCTGCCGCGCCGTTCCTGACGGCGGCGGGGAGTGGCGAGCGGCACGATCGATGTGGCGGACGGTGGGCGCCTGCGGACGGACGATATGCGGCGGAGCTTGGCGAACGGCCGGCGGCTGCGGGCGTGCAATGTGCGGCGGCGGCGCCGGGCGTGCCGCGGCGGGCCGGGGAGGCGGAGCCGGCCGAGCGGCTGGCCCGTGATGCGGCGCCGGTTTGGCGGCTGCGGGCGGCTGCTTCTTCGGATCCGGTGGTGGCTGCTGGGCCAGCGCGGCAAGCGGGAGGGCGGCGAGCAGAAGAGCGGCGGTACTGTGCGCTGCGAGGCGGTGAAGGGCGCGATGGGTCATGACGAGAATCACTCCGTCCCTGGCAAAAGGTTCCGGCCTTAGTGATTCAACGAACCGGACCGGCGATCCCTTCGCCGGCGGCCCGGGTGTCGGACAAATGTGATCGCCGATGAACCAATGTTCATCTTCGGTGCGACTTGTTAACTCCGGAGAGGGGGAACTCAGAGCCCGTGCGTGCGCGGATAGGCGCTGCGCGCGGGCGAATGCCACCCGGCGAGGCTGCCTGCGGCTGGCTTGAACACTTCCACCTTCAACGGAAAACAAGCGGCCGCGTCGCTTGAATGCTCGCTGCCGCAATCGCCGCCGGGGCAGGCCGACAAGGCGCCGAGCAGATCGATCTCGGCGAAGAACTCGATGAAATCGCCGGGACGCACCGGGCTCGCCTTCATGAAATACTGGTGCGTGTCATGCGTGAAGCCGGTGCACATGAACACGTTGAGCACGTCGTGCACATGCATCTCGGCGTCGCGCACATCCATGTTGCGTGCGGCGGCCAGCGCCCGCGTCAGGTTGGAGTGGCAGCAATAATGATAATCGCCGCCGGACAGCAGCCGGTTGGTGTAGGGGTCGCAGCGGGTGCCGATGACGTCGTGCACGCCGCCGCCGTCGGCGTCGAAGCCGTACCAGCCGAGAGAGTCATAGGAGATCGTGGCAAGCGGTCGCAAATTCGGCAGCGTGCTCCACAGCCGGTTGCCGGTGGTGACATGGGTGGCGTGCAGCGCCCGCGTCTTGCCGCTGAAGAAGCGCTCCGACAAATCCCGCGCGTTCCACAGATTCAGATCGCCGACCTGCGGCCCCTCGATCGAAACGATGCGGAAGAAATATCCGGCCGGCACCTCGAAGGTCCGCGCGTCGCGCGGCGGCACGATGACCTCGGACACCTTGGTCAACGACGCCCGCGCATTTTCGAGCATCGCCATATCCGGCTGCGGCAGCGTGCTCACCGGATAGCAGACGACCGGCGGCTTGGCGCGTCGTGCGGCGGCGTCGTCGGGCTCGGACAAGCGTGGCTCCTTACTGGTGCGCGGTCATGAAATTGGCGATGTCGGCAATGGCGTCGAGCGATTTCGGCAGCAGCTTCGGCCGCGACACGAAGCCGTGCATCTGCCCCGGATAACGCGACATGGTGACGGCGACGCCTTCGTTCTTGAGCCGCGCGGCGTAAGCCTCGCCTTCGTCGTACAGCGGGTCGTAACCGGCAAGGATCACAAGCGCAGGCGGCAGCCCTTTCAGGGTCTGGGCGAACAGCGGCGAGCAACGCGGGTCTCGCCGCTGGCTCACATCGGGCACGTACTTGTCGATGAAGTCGCGCATGCCGCCATTGTTCAGGGCGACGCCTTTCTCGAAGCGGTGGTCGTATTCGAAGGTCAGATCGACGATCGGGTAAGTGAGGATCTGCGCGCGAAGCTTGATCTTGCCTTCATCGCGCAGCGCGATGGCAACGGTGGCGGCGAGATTGCCTCCGGCGCTGTCGCCGCCAACCGAAATGCGCGAAGGGTCGATGTTGAGGAGCCGAGCATTGGCGGCGACCCACTTCGTCGCGGCGACTGCGTCGTCATAGGCCGCGGGAAAGGTGTTCTCGGGGGCGAGCCGGTAATCGACACTGACGACGGCAGAATTCGCCGCATTGGCGACCGCGCGGCAAACCCAGTCGTGGCTGTCGAGGTCGCCGATCACCCAGCCGCCGCCGTGAAAGTAGACCTGCACGGGCAGGGCTTCATCGGTCAGCGTCGAGACGCCGCGATAGTAACGCACCGGGATCGTGCCGCCCGGACCGGGCACCTGATACTCGCGCACACAGGCGACATGCGGAAGGTCCGGCTGATTGAAAGGCCGCGCCCGGCGCATGCCCTCGCGCGCCGCCTCGGGGCTCGGCGGCGTCGCCGGCGGCGGCGGCTGCAAGGCCATGTAGGCTCTGGAGTCGGCATCCATTTCGCCGAGGTCGGCGCGGTGACGTACGGGTGAAGTCGCAGTCGACATGAAATTTCCTTGAACGCGTGCGGATAAGAGGGCCGGCGGTCACGCCACGATGAAACCGTGGGCGAGCGGATCGCGGTCGTCGACGAAGATGGTGTTGTGGCCGATGACCTGGGCCCAGCCGGCCACGCTGGGGCGGATGGCGGGATGATTGCCGACATGCGTTTCGGACTCGACGCGGCAATCGAACATCGTGCCGATGATGCTCTCGTGGATGAACTCCTGACCGATCTTCAACATGCCCTTGCCGGCGAGCTGCGCCATGCGCGCCGACGAGCCGGTGCCGCAGGGCGAGCGGTCAATCGCCTTGTCGCCGTAGAACACGGCGTTGCGCGCATGTGCGCGTTCGGCGCGCGGCTTGTCGGCCCATTGCACATGGGTGACGCCGCGGATGCGGCTGTCTTCCGGATGCACCGGCGCGACTTTCTCGTGCGCCAGCTTGCGAACGATCGGCGACAGGCGCTGGATTTCGCTGACCGGCATGCCGTCGAGGCCCGACCAGTTCGCCTGCGGCTCGATGATGGCGTAGTAATTGCCGCCATAGGCGACATCGAGCTTGATGGTGCCGAGCGTCGGCACGTCGATCTCGACGTCGGTGGCGTGCAGGTAGCTGGCGATATTGTAGAGCCGCACCTGATCGACGAAACGGCCGTTCTGGGTGTACTCGATGGCGACGCGGCCGGCCGGTGCTTCGATCGCCAGCTTGCCCGGCTCGCGCGGCGTGACCAGGCCTTCCTCGATCGCCACGGTGACGGTGCCGATGGTGCCGTGGCCGCACATCGGCAGGCAGCCGCTGACTTCGATGTACAGCACGCCGACGTCGCAGTCCTCGCGAGTCGACGGATAAAGGATCGAGCCGGACATCACGTCGTGACCGCGCGGCTCGAACATCAGCGCGCGCCGCACCCAGTCGTGATCGCGGACGAAAATCTCGCGTTTGTCGATCATCGGCACATGCGGCAGCAGCGGTCCGCCGCCGGCGACGACGCGCACCGGGTTGCCGCAGGTGTGGGCATCGATGCAGAAGAAACTATGACGCGCCATGAGGAACTCCGCTGGTCGCGGCAGTTAAACACTCTGCTCCCTCCTGCGAAAGCGGGAATCCCGAAGGCCTGGGTCCTCGCCATAGGCGTTCTGAAGGAACGCCGTTCTTCGAACGGCTATGCGCGGGGACGAGCGAGGCTAACAGCGGCGATATTCCCGCGCCTTCTCCGGTGACATCCGCAGCGTCAGGCAGCCCTGCACGGTCCAGACCCGGACGGTGATCTTGCGCGCGGCTGCGGCCGGGGGCGCGGCCGCGGGCGGCGGCTCGACCGCGGCACGGGTCGGTGCCGGGCGGGGCGGTGCCTCGGGCGCGGCGGGCGCCGGTGGCGCGGCAACCGGGCGCGGCGCGGGCTTCGCGTCGGGTTGCGCATCAGGCTCGGTCTGCTTGGCCAGCGGCGCCACTGCGACCGGGTTCTTCTCGCCCTCGAGGCGCGCGATCAGTTCGACGGTTGGCCAAGAATCGGCGGGCAGGCCCAACTTTACCTGCATCGTGCGCACCGCTTTGCGCGTGCCGGCCCCCAGGCGTCCATCGATCTCGCCAACGTCGAAACCGCGCTTCTGCAACTGGCGCTGCAGCTCCATCATCTGTTCGGTGGTGATCGGCTTGATGTCCTTGGCACCGGCTTCGTCCACGGGCGGCGCGCCGCCGAGCCGCGTCGCGAAATAGGCAACGGTGGTGGCGTAGACCAGCGACGAATTCCAGTCGGTGAAGACATGGAAGTTCTGATAAGCGAGGAAAGCCGGGCCCTTGCGGCCCATCGGCAGGATCAGCGAGGCCGGCATCTTGTCGTTCGGTAGCGCGCCATGCGCGGCGCGCACGCCCCAGGCGATCCATTGCGAGCGCGGATGCTGGGTATCGAGATCGGCCTCCTGCCACGGCATCTGCTCCGGCACTTTGACTTCCTGCAGCCACGGCTCGCCGCGGCGCCAACCGATCGCGTGCAGATAATTAGCGGCGGAAGCGAGGGTGTCCGGGATGCTGTTGACCAGATCGCGGTGACCGTCGCCGTCGAAATCGACCCCGTATTTGATGTAGTTCGACGGCGTGAACTGCATGCCGCCGAATTCGCCGGCCCAGTTGCCGGTCATCTGATCGACGGTCTTGTCGCCACGTTGGATGATCTTGAGCGCGTCGAGCAGTTCTTCGCGGAATTTGTCGCCGCGTCGACAGTCATAGGCGAGCGTCGTCAGCGCGGGGAGGATCTTGAACTTGCCGAACAGCGCGCCGTAATCGCTCTCCAGCCCCCAGACGGCGGTGATGACTTCGCCCGGCACGCCGTAGGCTTTCTCGATGCGGTTGAACAGCGCGCGGTGTTCCTGAATCTTGGCCATGCCGTTGGGAATGCGCTTGCCGCCCAGCAAACGATTAGAGAACTGCAGGAAGGTGAGCTGGAAGACACCCTGGCCGGAATCCCGCTTGATCACTGACTCTTCGAAATACATGTCGGGCGAAGCGGCGGCGAGCGTCTGTTGCGAGATGCCCTTGGTCAGCGCTTCCTTCTTGAACTGGGCCAGCCACTGATTGAAGTCGCCGGTGTTGACGCAGCGCGGTGCCGCCATGGCTGGCCCGGCAGCGACCCATGTCGCCAGGACGAGGAAGGCCGTCGTAATCAGCTTGGCAAATCGCATTCGTCCCATCCGCTGGCGCCTGAGGCCGGTCAGAGCCTCGAATCTTCCAATATCGCGGCCGTCGTCAAGACCGCGTAACCAACGGCGTTAAGACCGATTGTTACGCCGATTGTGGGGCAGCCGATGATTTTGGCCGGATTCAGCGGCAGGAGCGGCCGTTAACCGGGCCTCCTGGGGTTCAGCGAGCCGCTTCGGCGCGGGCGTTCAGCGCCTCGCGTGGGATCGACGACGTTACGTCGTTCTGGGCCACGGGCCTGGCGATTTTGGCGGCGCTCAACTGGCCGCGCATGGCCTTCGGCAGGCCGGAATAGTTCTGCACCGGGGTGAAATTCGCCGAGACGTTCGAGCGATCGCCGCCCTTGCCGGTGAAGGCCATAAGTCCGGTCTCTGTGGCGACGATGTCGCCGGGCCGCAGCGTCGGGTCGGTCGTCGCATCGATATGCGCCAGGCCGAAGGTGGTGCGGCCATTACAGGTGCAGCCTTTGCCGGCGAGCTTCTTCCGGTACGCATAAGCATTCGGCATGTCGGCGTAGCGGCTGCCGTCGGAGGCAGTTGCGTAGTCGATGTCGCTGCCGATATAGAGTCTGGTTTCCGAGGTCGGGCAGAACGAGTGACAGGCCTCCGCCGCGCTCATGCCGGCATGCGCCGTCACCGGGAAATAGTGACCATCGCAACTGCGCACACAGAAGGCCTTGGCTGGCCCGTTATTGGCGGAGCGAACATGGCTGTCATCGCCGCCGCCGCTGCGGTCGAGCAAACCAAGGAACGAATCGGAGGATGGCGCGGGAAGAGGACGTTCGATGGCGCGGCCGATGCTGCCGAACAGACGGTCGAAAAAGCCGGCGGAAGCCGGCGCGGACGACAGCGCTGCGGCAACGCCGATGCCGAGCGCCAGGGCCTGAAAAAATCGCTTTTTGCCGGCACGCGCCATGACTACGCCCGCAGTCGCCTCGTATCGCGCCGAATTGGCGCGTTTTTCCAACGCAACAACGCATCACCGAGGCGAAGGTTGCGGGCCCGGAGGCCGGTGCCAGACCGACAGCTAAGCGCAACGTGGTAAATTCCCGGTTATCAGCGTTGCGTGACGCAGGGCTGGCGGCTCCGGTGGTAGCCGTTTAGGAACGAACCGTTCCGGATCCGAGAGGCCCCATGCGCATCACCGCCATCCACGACATCGTCGTTCCGATTTCATCCGCGATTGCCAACGCTTACATCGATTTCTCGACGATGACGGCGAGCGTTGTCGCGATCCATACGGACGCGGTGCGCGACGGCAAGCCGGTCGTCGGGTTCGGCTTCAACTCTAACGGCCGCTATGCCCCGCAGGGCTTGTTGCGCGAGCGCTTCATTCCGCGGCTGCGCGACGCCAAAGCGGAGGCGATCCAGGACGAGCGCGGCCTGATCGATCCGGCCAAAGCCTGGGCGGCGATGATGAAGAACGAAAAGCCGGGCGGCCATGGCGAGCGCTCGGTCGCCGTCGGCGTGCTCGACATGGCGCTGTGGGACGCGGTGGCGAAAGCCGAAGGCGTGCCGCTGTGGAAGCTGCTCGCCGACCGCTACAACGGCGGCAAGGCCGACGACACCGCCTGGGTCTATGCCGCCGGCGGTTACTACTATCCGGACAAGGACATTTCGGCGCTGCAGGACGAGATGAAGCGCTATCTCGATCTCGGCTATTCCACGGTGAAGATGAAGATCGGCGGCGTGCCGCTCAAGGACGACGTCAAGCGCATCGAGGCGGTGCTCAAGATCCTCGGCGGCAAGGGCGAGAATTTGTGCGTCGACGTCAACGGCCGTTACGATCTCGACGAAGCGATCGCCTGCGGCGACGCCATCGCGCCGTATAATCTCCGCTGGTACGAGGAGCCGCTCGATCCGCTCGACTACCTGCTGCATGCGGCGCTGGCGACGCGCTATCGCCCGCCGCTCGCCACCGGCGAGAACCTGTTCTCGATGCAGGACGCGCGCAACCTCATCCGCCACGGCGGCCTGCGCGCCGACCGCGACTGGCTGCAGTTCGATCCGGCTTTGTCCTACGGCTTGGTCGAATATCTGCGCACGCTCGACATGTTGCGGGCCCATGGCTGGAGCCCACGGCGCTGCGTGCCGCATGGCGGCCATCAGTTCGCGCTCAACATCGCCGTCGGTCTCGGCCTTGGCGGCAATGAGAGCTATCCGCAGGTTTTCGCGCCGTTCGGCGGCTTCGCCGACAACACCGCGGTCAAAGATAGCCGCATCGCCATGCCGTCGATTCCCGGCATCGGTTTCGAGGCCAAGAACGCGCTCTATGCCGTGATGAAGCCGCTGCTGGCGGCGTGACAGCGCGGGCACATGCCCGCTAGACTGCGGGCATCAGGCCGCTGTCGTGTCAAAAAGCCTGCGGGCGGAACCGGTGCCAGTCGGGTTCGGGCGTATCGTCAGAAGTGCCGCCGCGACTTTCGCGGCGCTGACGCTCGCCTTCGCGCTTGGCGGCTGCGCCAGTGTCTATAATCAACCGCTGAACGCGCCGTCGGCCAACCCGTTCGGCGGCATCGTTCGCCCGGCCGAAGCCGCGGAGTCCGGTACACCTGGTGCGCCCGGGCTGCGCAGCGATACGGTGATCGGATTGGCTTTCTCCGGCGGCGGTACGCGCGCCGCGGCCTTCGCCTACGGCGTGCTCGAGCGCATGGCGCAGACGCCCACGGCAAAGCACGGCCAGTTGCTCGATCATATCGGCGTCATCTCCGGCGTGTCGGGCGGCTCGATCATGGCCGCCTATTACGGCCTGAAGGGGCCCGCGGCGCTGACCGACTTCCGCGGTCGCTACCTGACGCAGGACTTGATGTCCCAGCTCAACACCAGCCTGTCGCTCGGCAACATCTCGCGAGCGCTCGGCGGCGGCGCCAACACCGATACGGCGTTGCGCGACTGGTTCAATGCGCATCTGTTCCATGGTGCGACCTTCGGCAGCCTGATCGGCAGGCGGCCGGTGACGATCATCAACGCCACCGACATCTACAACCGCACGCCGTTCCTGTTCTCGCCGCAGACTTTCGCCGCAGCGTGCAGCGACATCGCGCAATATCCGCTCGCCGCCGCAGTGGCGGCTTCCTCGGCGGTGCCCGGCGCTTTCGCGCCGGTGGTGATCGAGACTTTTCCCGAGCAATGTCAGACGCCGTTGCCGGCCTGGGTCACGGCCGCGGCAAACAATGTCGATGCGCCGCCGTTGCTGCGCGCCTATGCGCGCGGCATGACCGACATCCGCAGCGGCCGGGTGAAGTACGTCAAGCTGCTCGACGGCGGTCTCGTCGACAATCTCGGCCTTTCCGGTATCACCATCATTCGCGCCGGCCAGACGACGCCTTACGGGCCGCTGTCGCCTCAGGAAGCGGTCAACATGCGGCGCCTGATGTTCCTGGTCGTCGATGCCGGGCAGGGACCGAAAGGCGACTGGTCGACGACGCTCGAAGGTCCGGCCGGCAAGGATCTCGTCAGCGCCGTCGTCGATGTGCTGGTCGATGCCAATTCACAAACGAGCTACACCGCCTTCGAAGCGACGATGAAGGCGTGGCGCGAGCATATCGTCAAATGGCGCTGCGGGCTGAAAGCGGGCGAGGTGAACCGCCTGCGCGGCCGCGACGGTCCGTGGAATTGCCGGGACCTCAAATTCACCATTGCGCGCATCTCGTTCGATCAACTCGGGCCGGAACGCGCCCGCGTGCTCAATGCGGTGCCGACCAGCTTCACGCTGCCTGCCGATAGCGTCGACGCGTTGTCGCGCGCCGGCGGCGATGCGCTGAGCGCCAATCCGGCGTTTCAGCGTTTCCTGAGCGAGATGTAGGCAGCGCTACTTGCGGCTTTCCAGCGCCATGCGGACGGCAAGGGCGCCCAGCACGGTGCCCATCAGCCAGCGCTGCGCAACGAGCCAGGACGGCCGCGCGCCGAGGAACGCCGCGATCGATCCGGCCGTGACGGCGATCATCGAGTTGACCGTGACGCTGATCGCGATCTGCACGCCGCCGAGCACGACCGACTGCGCGAGCACGCTCTGCGCCGGCTCGATGAATTGCGGCAGCAGCGCCAGATAAAGCATCGCGATCTTCGGATTGAGCAGGTTGGTGAGGAAGCCCATCGCGAAAAGCCGCCGCGGGCTGTCGACCGGGAGCTTCTTCACCTGGAAGGGCGAGCGGCCGCCGGGCTTGAGCGCCTGCCAGGCCAGCCACGCAAGATATGCCGCGCCGGCGAAACGCAAGGTATCGTAGGCATAAGGAACCGCGAAGATGAGCGCGGTAATGCCGAAGGCGGCGCACAGCATGTAGACCACGAAACCGAGCGCGACGCCGGCGAGCGAGATGAGGCCGGCAGCGGGGCCTTGTGTGATCGAACGCGAGATCAGGTAGACCATGTTCGGCCCGGGCGTCAGAACCATAGCCAAAGCGACGGCGGCAAAGGCAAGCAGTGTCGTTTCGTGCGGCATCAATGCGCCTCGTCCCAGTTGTCGGCGGCGCGGACTTCGACCTGCAACGGTACGTTCATGGCGATCGCCGGGTGCGGCGCGCCTTCCATGACGTCGCGGATGATCGGAATGGTATCGGCGACTTCCTTTTCCGGCACCTCGAAGATCAGTTCGTCGTGCACCTGCAGCAGCATCTGCGCCTTGAGGCGCGCGGCGGCGAGTTCGCCCTCCATGCGCATCATGGCGCGGCGGATGATGTCGGCGGCCGAGCCCTGCAGACGCGCGTTGATCGCGGCGCGCTCGTTGAAGGCGCGCAGCGACGGGTTCGACGCCTTGATGTCAGGGTAGTGGCACTTGCGCCCGAACAGAGTGAGCACATAGCCGTTCTGGCGGCAGTACTCCCTGGTCTCGTCCATGTAGTCGCGGATGCCGGGGAAGCGCTCGAAATACTTCTTGATGTATTCGCCCGCTTCACCGCGCTCGATGCCGAGCTGGTTGGCGAGGCCGAACGCCGAAATGCCGTAGATGATGCCGAAGTTGATCGCCTTGGCGCGGCGGCGCACTTCGCCCGGCATGTCCTTCACCGGCACGCCGAACATTTCCGACGCCGTCATGGCGTGAATGTCGATGCCGTCCTTGAACGCCTGCCGCAGCGTCGGCACGTTGGCGACCTCGGCGAGCAGGCGCAATTCGATCTGCGAATAGTCCGCCGAGATCAGCTTCATGCCCGGCGCGGCGACGAAGGCCTTGCGGATCTTGCGGCCTTCCTCGGTGCGGATCGGGATGTTCTGCAAATTCGGCTCGGACGACGAGAGGCGGCCGGTCGAGGTGGCGGCGAGCGCGTAGGACGTGTGCACGCGCTGCGTCTTCGGGTTGACGTAGTTCGGCAGCGCCTCGGTATAGGTCGAGCGCAGCTTCGACACCTGGCGCCAGTCGAGGATAACCTGCGGCAGCTTGTGGCCTTGCTCGGCGAGCTCCTCGAGTTCGCGCGCGGTGGTGGACCACTGTCCGGTCTTGGTCTTGGAGCCGCCGGGCAGGCCGAGCTGGCCAAACAGGATGTCGCCGAGCTGCTTGGGCGAACCCGGATTGACCTGCGTGCCGGCGATCTTGTTGATCTCTTCCTCGAGCGCGACCTGCTTCTTGCCAAAGTCGTTCGACAGCTTGGCGAGCACTGCGCGGTCGATGGAAATGCCGCGCGCTTCCATACGCGACAGCACGGCGGGCATCTGACGCTCCAGCGTTTCGTAGACCGACGTGACGCGGTCGGCCGCCATGCGCGGCTTGAGCCCCTGCCAAAGCCGCAGGATGATGTCGGCGTCCTCGGCGGCATAGGCGGCGGTGCGCGGGATCGGCGTCGCCTCGGCGGTGAACAGCGCCTTTTCCTTGTTCTTGGCTTCGTTGAAGCGCGACGGTATGCGGCCGAGATAACGGCTGCCGAGCGTCGCGGTGTCATGGCCGCCGCGCCCGGCGTCGAGCACATAGGAAATCAGCATGACATCGTCGGCGGTGCCGAGACTGATGCCCCGCGCCCCTAACACAAGGCGGTCGCGCTTGATGTCGTGGCCGACCTTGGTGACGCAGTCGTCCTCGAGCAGCGCTTTCAGCGTGTCGAGAGCGGCGCGCTCGGAAATCTGGCCGTCGCACAGTTTGGCGCCGAACAATTCGCCGCCTTCGCTGGCGTCGCGGTGGCCGAGCGGCAGGTAATAGGCTTCGTTCGGGGCCACGGCGAAGGCGATGCCGCACAGCGCCGCCTGCAACGGGTCGAGTGCGCTGGTCTCGGTCTTGATGGCGATTGTGCCGAGATCGAGCGCCCGCACGATCAGCGCCTTGAGCACGTCGAGGCTGTCGATAGTCTGGTATTTCGCCGGATCGAACGGCGCATTGCGCAGGCGCTCCAGCCGGCGCTCGGCAAGCGACGCCGGCGTCATCTCGCCCGAGCTATCGGCCGGCGCATGGCCGGCGGACGGAGGCACATCGAAGGCGAGCTGGCCTTGGCCGCCGGTGCGACCGGACGGGGCAGGGGCCGCCTTCGAGGTCAATGCGGTGTCGGCGCTGATGGCGCTGGCGTCGATGCCCGACTTCTCGGCGATGCGGCGGGTGATCGTGGTGAATTCCATCGCCTTGAGGAAGGCGATGAGGTTCTTGTAGTCCGGCTCGTGCACCGCGAGTTCGGCGACGTCGACGTCCAGCGGCACCTTGTTATCGAGCGTGACCAGTCGCTTGGAGATGCGCGCCTTGTCGGCATTGTCCTTGAGCGTCTGGCGGCGCTTGTCCTGCTTGATCTCGTCGAGATGATCGAGCAGCGTTTCGAGGTCGCCATATTTGCCGATCAGCTCGGCGGCGGTCTTGGGGCCGATGCCCGGCACGCCCGGCACGTTGTCTGAGGTATCGCCGATCAGCGCCTGCGCCTCGATCACCTTCTCCGGCGGCACGCCGAACTTCTCGATCACCTCGGCGCGGCCGATGCGCTTGTCCTTCATGGTATCGTACATGACGACGGTGTCGCCGACGAGTTGCATCAGATCCTTGTCGGACGAAACAATGGTCGTGGTGGCGCCGGCCTCGCAGGCGAGCTGCGCATAAGTGGCGATCAGGTCGTCGGCCTCGTATCCGGCCTGCTCGAGGCAGGGAATTTCGAACGCGCGCACCGCATCGCGGATCAGTGGAAACTGCGGGCGCAGGTCTTCGGGCGCATCGGGGCGGTGCGCCTTGTAGTCGGGATAGAAGTCGGTGCGGAATGTCTTCTCGCTCTTGTCGAAGATGACGGCGAGATGCGTCGGCTTGTTGTCCGCGGGCATTTCGCTGAGCAGCTTCCACAGCATGTTGCAGAAGCCGAGCACGGCATTGACCTGCAGGCCGTCGGACTTGCGGGTCAATGGTGGCAGCGCGTGGTAGGCTCGGAAGATGTAGCCGGAACCGTCGACCAGGAAGACGTGGTCGCCCTTTTTTAGGGCGCGGGCAGCCGGGTTCGCCGGAATGGCGGCGGATTTGGTCGCCGTTTTCGCCGCGGCGGGCTTGGCAGCCGCTTTGGAAGTGGCCTTGGCCACAGGCTTGGGCTTGTCGGCCTTGGATTTGGCGGCGGATTTAGTGCTTTTGGATGTCGGCATGGCCCGAATGTGGGCCGTGCCGCGACCTTAATCAATGCGCCGTTGCGGGCCTGTGGACGCCTTTTATTCCGCGGGCTGGAGTGTGAACTCAGGCTTCTTCTCGGCCTTCTCCTTTTTCGGCGTCAGCCAGAACAGGGCCGGGCGTTCGAACAGGAAGTTCAGCGGGGTCGAGCGCACCGCCCAGAACAGGAGGAGCGAGCCGATCACGCCGGCGGCGGTGACCAGCACCGAGATCGTACCGATGTCATTGATGACGTGGGTCTTGAGCAGGACCGCGCGCGAGGCTGCCATCGGCAGGAAGAAGGCGAGGTAGATGACGATCGAGTTGCGGCCGCAATAGCGCAGCGGCTTGAACACGTCGTGCAGCGCCAGCAGCGAGGCGATGGTGGCGACCGCGGCGGCGCCGACGAGGCCCAGCGCCAGCGAATAGAACGGCAGCGCGGCAAGGCCGGCCTTGACCATGACGCCGTTGACGACGCCCCAGACGACGAGCGCAGCCATGCCGAGCTGCGGCCTCGCCTGAGCCCAGGCGGTGACGGCGAAGATGTAACGCGCGGCGATGTAGCCGGTGTAGACATAGACGAAGCGCGCGGCGAATTCGTCGGGGATCATCCAGCCGGTCTCGACATGCGAGATTTCCATGGCGGCGCCGAGCAGCCACAGCACCGGCCACGGCACGCGTTTGGTCAGCTTGATGAAGACGAAGAAGATCGGCAGCAGGTAGATGAACCACAAGGTGCCGAACGGATCGATGAACGACACCAGGTACATATGGATGACCTGGTGAATGCCGCCCTCGGCGGCGATGCCGGGCGCCTTGAAGGCGAACTGGATCGCGGTCCACAGCAGATAGAAATAGAAGAAGTGCACGACCTTGCGGTCGAGATAGGTGCGCCAGTCGCGATCGATGACATTGGCGAGGAACAGGCCCGAGATCATGAAGAAGTCGGGCATGCGGAACGGCCGTGCAAACTCGACCACATGATTCATCCAACCGTTTTGGCCGGCGGCGGCTTCGACACCCAGCACGGAGTGCATCATCACGACGAAGACGATGCAGAAGCCTTTGGCATAGTCGACCCAGTCGACGCGCCCATCATGTGTTTGTGTCGGCATTTTATCGGTCCCGTTCATGATGGGCTTATGACAGCCCAACGTTTCTTTCCTCTTTACGGGAACGCAGAAACTGAGGCCGACCTGAATCGGACTTGACCTCTCTCGCTTCCGGTCGGGCGCTCTGCTAAGGATCGGCATGCAGCCCGGAAGGCTGGCCCTGTTAACTATTCTTCTCTCGGATACGGTTTGAGAAAATGCGCGTCGCGATGATCGGCTCTGGCTATGTCGGCCTGGTGTCAGGAGCCTGCTTTGCCGACTTCGGCCACGAGGTGACCTGCGTCGATAAAGACAAAGGTA
>JAFEFL010000046.1 GCA_018240595.1 Pseudomonadota bacterium
GCGCCGTTCGGCGCCGGGCGCGAGCGCTCGAAGCGCGGCAGCGTCTTCGGATCGCGCGCCAGGCCACGCTGCACCGCCTCGACGATCTGTTCGCCCCAGCGCGAGCGCTCGAAGCCCTTGGGCAGCGAGCGCAGGTGGCCGAGCTTTTCGATGGTGGTCGGCGCCTGCGTCGCGATATCGCCGACGACGTCGTCCTTGAGCACGCGCGAGCGCGGCACGTCGCGGGTCTGCGCCTCGCGCTCGCGCCAGGCCGCGACTTCCATCAGCACCGCAAGCTCCTTCGGCTTGCGGGCGCGGGTGCGCAGCCGCTCCCAGGCGCGTTCCGGCTCCATGCGGTAGGTGTCGGGCGAGGTGAGGACGCCCATCTCGGCCTCGACCCAGGTGGCGCGGCCGCGCTTGGCGAGGTCGGCGGCGAGCTTGACGTAAACCGCGCGCAGATGAGTGACGTCGGACAGCGCGTAGGACACCTGCGCGTCGGTCAGCGGCCGCCGCGTCCAGTCGGTGAAGCGGTTCGACTTGTCGAGCACGTCGCCGGTGATGCGCTGCACCAGCTGGTCGTAGGAGATGCTGTCGCCATAGCCGAGCACCATGGCCGCCACCTGCGTATCGACGATTGGGTGCGGGATGGTCTTGGCCATGTTCCAGAGGATTTCGATGTCCTGCCGTGCGGCATGAAACACCTTCATCACCTTCTCATTGGCCATGAGTTGGTAGAAGGGCGTGAGATCGATGCCCGGGGCCAGCGCGTCGATCACCACGGCTTCGTCGTCGGTCGCCATCTGCGCCACGCAGAGCAGCGGATAATAGGTGGTCTCGCGCAGGAATTCGGTATCGACGGTGACGAATTCATGAGCCGCCATGCGCTCGCAAACGGCGGCGAGATCGGCGGACGTCGTGATCAAGGGAGACATTCGGCAGGCACCTGACTTCTTGGTGTGCGTTCAGCACGCACCGGGGGCTAACGTCTGGTTTTGCCGCGGACCTGCGGCATATGGATAAACTCCCAGGGGCTCGGCATCGCGCCGACCGGGACTTCGATCAAGGTAGGCTCGCGTACCGCAAAACTCTCCCGCAAGGCAAAGCGTAATTCCTGCGGGTCGCGCGCGCGCAGGCCGCGGGCGCCGAAAGCCTCGGCGAATTTCACGAAATCGGGGTTGGTAAGGTCGGAGGCGATCAGCCGGTTGCCGAAGCGCTCCTGCTGGATGCGCCGCACATTGCCGAAGGCGCCGTCGGCGAACACGATGGCGGTGAGCGGGATGCGGTGGCGCATCGCGGTCGCCAGCTCGTTGGCGGTAAACATGAAGCCGCCATCGCCATTGATCGACAATACCGGCACGTCGGGGCGGGCATGCTGGGCGCCGAGCGCGGTGGCAAAGCCCCAGCCGAGATTGTCCTGATAGCCCGGCGACAGGAAGGTCCGCGGCTTGTAGACCGGAAAGGCGAGGCGGGCGGCAAAGCCGAGTTGCGTCACCTCATCGACCAGGATGCCGTCCTCCGGCAATTCGGCGCGGATGGCGTCGAGGAAGGCGATCTGCGGCGCCAGCTTGGCGAGACGGGCGCGCATTTTGGCCTGGCGCTCGCGCATCTCGTCGGCGCGGGAGGCGCGCTTGTCGTTGGTGCGCTCCAGCGCCGCGATCAGCCGGCGCAGCACCGGGGCGGCGTCGCCGATCAGCGCCACGTCGGCCTTGTGCAGTTTGCCGGCGTCGTCGGCGGTGGCGTTGACGTTGACGATCCTGAGGTCGCGGTCGGTGCCCCATTGCAGGATCGGGGCGAACAGACGGGTGCCGACCGCCAGAACGGCGTCGGCCTCGGCCCACAATTCGTGGCCCAGCGGGAGATTGACCGAGTAGGGGCTGCGCCCGTCGAGGACACCCTGGCCGCGGCGGTAGGACAGGACCGGGGCCTGCAGCATGTCCGACAGTTGCGTCACCTCGGGGGAGGCGCCCCAGGCGCCGCTGCCGACGACGATCAGGATGCGCCTGGCCTTGCCGAGCAGCTTGGCCGCCTTGCGCAGCTTGTCCTCGTCGAGGCGCGGCCGGCGCGGCGGCATCGGTTCCGGGATCGGGCCGACCGGGCCGCGCGCGCCCCAGACGTCGATGGCGCATTCGAGCGCCGCCGGGCCGGGGCGGCCCTCGGCCATCGAGCGGATCGCCTTGGCGACCTTGGCCGGCGCCTCGGCGGGGCCCTTGATCAGGACGGCATGATCCACCAACCGGGACAAAATGCCGGCCTGGTCCTTGATCTCGTGCAGGTGATCTTGATTGCGGCCAATGGCTTGCGCCGGAATCTGGCCGATCATGGCCAGTACTGGAGCGTACATTCCATACGCCGTCAGCAGCGCCGCACCGGAGTTGAGGAGGCCGGGGCCGGGGACGACCGAATAGGTTTGCGGCTTGCCGGTCGCCAGCGCTGCACCGAGCGCCATATAGGCGGCGCCTTGCTCGTGCCGGGTGTGGACCACCGAGAGGCGGTCGCTCGCCCGGGCGAAAGCATCGAACAGGTGGTCGTTATGGACCCCTGGCAGGGCATAGACGGTGCGGATGCCGTGGCTCAGCAGGGTCTCGACGGTGGCCTCGCCCGTGGAGAGCTCGGTGACCGGTGCCTTGGCCTTCCGGGCGGTCTTGGTCGGGGCTTTGCGGGCGGACTTTTTGGCGGCGGATTTTGACATCGAACGCGGTACCTCTTGATGAACCGAGTGTGCAGATTGGTTCGAGTCTGTCGAGGCGCCGATGGGCCGGAAATCAGCCAGCCATGCGCCAAAACCGGGCCTCGCCTTGACAAAGGGCACCCCCCATGCGTTTTTCGCGCGCCTCCACCCACCCCCTGAATCGCTTGCCTATGTGCTTGCCGGAACCGCCCGAATGACCATGCATCGCTATCGTTCACACACCTGCGGCGCGCTGCGCGAGACCGATATCGGCAAGGACGTGCGCCTGTCGGGCTGGTGCCACCGCATCCGGGACCATGGCGGCGTGCTGTTCATCGACCTGCGCGACCATTACGGCCTGACCCAGGTGGTCTGCGACCCGGATTCCAAGGCGTTTAAGCTCGCCGAACAACTGCGTTCCGAGTGGGTGGTCCGCATCGACGGCAAGGTGCGCAAGCGCCCCGAAGGCACGGAAAACGGCGATCTGCCGACCGGTCAGGTCGAGGTCTATGTCGCCGAGATCGAAGTGCTGAGCGCCGCGGCCGAACTGCCGATGCCGGTGTTCGGCGATCAGGAATATCCGGAAGAAATCCGGCTCAAGTATCGCTTCCTCGACCTGCGACGCGAGAAGCTGCACAACAATATCATGCTGCGCGGCCGCGTCATCGACTCGATCCGCAAGCGCATGAAGGACGGCGGCTTCTTCGAATTCCAGACGCCGATCCTGACCGCGTCGTCGCCGGAAGGCGCGCGCGACTATCTCGTGCCGTCGCGCATTCATCCCGGCAAGTTTTACGCGCTGCCCGAGGCGCCGCA
Organism: Pseudomonadota bacterium; assembly: GCA_018240595.1. Lineage (GTDB taxonomy): Bacteria > Pseudomonadota > Alphaproteobacteria > Rhizobiales > Xanthobacteraceae > Pseudolabrys. The sequence continues at coordinate 3,464 of JAFEFL010000046.1, forward strand.
CCAGTTCAAGCAGCTCATCATGGTGGCGGGCTTCGACCGCTACTTCCAGATCGCGCCGTGCTTCCGCGACGAGGACGCGCGCGCCGACCGCTCGCCGGGCGAGTTCTACCAGCTCGATCTGGAAATGAGCTTCGTCACGCAGCAGGACGTCTTCGACGCGGTCGAACCGGTGATCCGCGGAGTGTTCGAGGAATTCGGCGAAGGCAAAAAGGTCACGCCGAAATTCCCGATGATCCCCTATGCCGAGGCGATGTCGAAATACGGCTCGGACAAGCCGGACCTGCGCAATCCGGTCGTGATGCAGGACGTCAGCACCGCGTTCAAGGAATCCGGCTTCAAGATCTTCGCGCGCATCCTGGAGACGCCCGGCAATGCCGTGTGGGCGATCCCGGCCAAGGGCGGCGGCAACCGCGCCTTCTGCGACCGCATGAATTCGTGGGCGCAGGGCGAAGGCCAGCCCGGCCTCGGCTATATCTTCTGGCGCGAGGGCGAGGAGGGCGGCGCCGGACCGCTCGCCAAGAATATTGGCCCCGAGCGCACCAAGCAGATCGCCGAGCAGATGGGCCTCGGCGTCGGCGACGCCGTGTTCTTCGTCGCCGGCAAGCCGAAAGACTTCGTCAAGTTCGCCGGTCTCGCCCGCACCCGCGTCGGCGAGGAGCTGAACCTGATCGCGCAGGACCGCTTCGATCTGTGCTGGATCGTCGACTTCCCGATGTTCGAATGGAACGAGGAAGAGAAGAAGATCGACTTCTCGCACAACCCGTTCTCGATGCCGAACATGCCGGTCGAGGACTTCCTCAAGCTCGACGCGGGCGACAACGACAAGCTGCTCGCCATCAAGGCGTTCCAGTACGACATCGTCTGCAACGGCGTCGAACTGTCGTCGGGCGCCATCCGTAACCATCGCCCCGACGTGATGAAGAAGGCCTTCGCCATCGCCGGCTATCCGGAACAGGTGCTTGAAGAAAAGTTCGGCGGCATGCTGCACGCCTTCGAGCTCGGTGCCCCGCCGCACGGCGGCATCGCGCCCGGCATCGACCGTATCGTCATGCTGCTCGCCGGCGAGCAGAACCTGCGCGAGGTCGTGCTGTTCCCGATGAACCAGAAGGCGGAAGACCTGATGATGGGCGCGCCGGCCGAGGTGACGCCGAAGCAGCTCAAGGAATTGAGCATCCGGCTGGATTTGCCGAAGAAGGGGTAATACAGGGGCCCCGCGCCGCGTCGGCTGGCTGCTCCGGGCCGGCCGCTTGCGAAACGGCGCCCGAGGGTATATTTTACAGATTGCATCAAGAGTTGGGCATCGCCCGACGCCAACCTGCTTCCCGAGCAAGGTGGCGCTCCCCGAAAGGGAGGATGTGGCCGAACCGGCAACTAAACGGGCTCAGTCACAGTCGGTCGCGCTCACGAGGTTGAGGACCGATTGTCTCCATGCCGATCAAGATCCCGAACAATCTGCCCGCGCGCTCCATCCTCGAGGCGGAGGGCGTCAGCGTCATGCTCGAGAAGGACGCGGTCCGGCAGGATATCCGCCCGATGCGCATTGGCCTCCTCAACCTGATGCCCAACAAGGCCAAGACCGAGACGCAGTTCGCGCGCCTGTTAGGGGCCTCGCCGCTGCAGATCGAGATGACGCTCGTCAAGATGACCGAGCATGTGCCGCGCAACACCTCGGCCGACCACATCGTTTCATTCTACCGCAACTGGGAAGACGTGCGGGAGGAGAAGTTCGACGGCTTCATCGTCACCGGCGCGCCGGTCGAGACCTTGCCGTTCGAAGAGGTCACGTATTGGGGCGAGCTCGAGCGCATCTTCGACTGGACGCAAACCCATGTGCACGGACTGATGACGATATGCTGGGGCGCGCAGGCTGCGGTCCATCATTTCCACGGCATGCCGAAGTATCCGCTCGACAAGAAGATGTTTGGCGTCTACCGGCACCGCGTGCTCGACCGCACGTCGCCTTATCTGCGCGGCTTCTCCGACGATTTCGCCATTCCGGTATCGCGCTGGACCGAGGTGCGGCGCGCGGACATCCCGAAGCAGAGCGGCATGAAATTGCTGATGGAGTCGGACGAGGCCGGCGTTTGCCTGATCGACGATCCGGCGCATCGCGCGCTGCACATGTTCAACCACATCGAGTACGACAGCGGCTCGCTGGCGGATGAATATTTCCGCGACCGCGCCGCCAACGTCGCCGTCGAGGTGCCGAAGAACTACTTCCCCGGCGACAATCCCGACGTGCCGCCGCTCAACCACTGGCGCAGCCACGCTCATCTGTTGTTCGGCAACTGGATCAACCAGATCTATCAGACGACGCCGTTCGATATCGGCGACATCGGCGTCAAATCGACGGACTGGCGCGCGCCGGCGCGGGCGGTGGCGGCGGAGTAGGGGAGCACGTCCGGGACAAGTGCATCACTTCTCCGGCAGCGGAATGAACTCGATCTCGTCGCCCGGCACCTTGTCGAAGTGGCCGGCCTTCCAGTCGGCCTTGGCCTGTTCGATGCGCTCCTTGCGTGACGACACGAAATTCCACCAGATGTGACGCGGCCCGTCCATCGGCGCGCCGCCGAGCAGCACGACATGCGCGTCGCTCGCCGCGGTCACCGTAAGTTTGTCGCCGGGCTTGAACACCAGCAGGCGCCCAGGCTCGAACTTGTCCCCCGCGATGTCGATCGTGCCATCGATGACGTAGAGCGCGCGTTCCTCGTGGTCGCTGTCGATCGGCAGCGACGCGCCGGCGCGCAGCACGATGTCGCCGAACATCGTCTCGTGCAGCACCGGCACCGGTGAGGACGCGCCGTAGAGCGAGCCGACGACGACGCGCACGGTCTTGCCGGCATCCTCGACGATCGGAAATTCGGCGGTCGCGTGGTGGACAAAGCCGGGCGCGATCTCCTCTGCTGCCGCCGGCAGCGCCACCCACATTTGCAAGCCATGGATCGGGCTGCCGGCGGTGCGCAAAGCGCCGTCCGTCCGTTCCGAATGCACAATGCCGCGCCCCGCCGTCATCCAGTTGACCTCACCGGGCCGGATGGCGAGTTCTGTGCCGAGGCTGTCGCGGTGCATGATCTCGCCGTCGAACAGATAGGATACTGTCGAGAGCCCGATATGCGGATGCGGGCGCACGTCGAGCCCGGTGCCGGCGCGGAATTCGGCCGGGCCGAAGTGATCGAAGAAGATAAACGGCCCGACCATGCGCGAGCGCGCCGAGGGCAGGGCCCGCCGCACGCTAAAGCCGTCGCCGAGGTCGACCGTGCGCGGCACCACGACATGGGCGATGGCGTCACAGCTATAGGCGTCGCCCGCTTGCGGGTCCTTGCCAGGAAAAAAGCTCATGAACGGCTCCAGGTCGAGACTTTCGGAAAGGGCGGCCCGGCAGTGTAGCCCGGGTCCGAGACGCGGCCCATGCGGTGTCCGGGAACCGTGCCCGCGATTTTGATAGGGCGGGTCAGGTTCCTTTTTTGCCGGTTGTTAACCATGTGGGCGTTGAGGGCTCCGCGGGCGGATTTTTCCACGAATCCGGGCGTTTAGCCTTAATCGGCTTTTTACGGCGAGATGGCTCACTACGCGTCGCACCAGGACGGTGAGACGGAATGAGTTTGTTTGCGCGCGGTTTCACGCGCCAGAATTTTGTCGCGATCGCGGTCGGCGTTTTCATCGCCTGTGTTCCCTTGGTCGTTTTCAACTTCTGGCTCAGCGGCGTCATCGACCAACTCGGCCAGGAAGAGATTAATCTCTCTGCCCGGAATGCGATCGTGCGCGCCGAGCACCGTCTCGACCTCGCCGCCGACGCGCTCAACGCGCTGGCCGCCGTCGGCGTCGGCACTTGCGAGGCGGCCGAGCGCAGCGCCATGCAGCGTGCGACCTTCGAAAATGCGGCGATCAAGGACATCACCATTCTCGACAGTGCCGGGCATTCGATCTGCCCGCAGGGCGAAACGGCGACTGCCGACAGCGCGATCCGCCGCGTCTATTCGAGCGAACCGCTGTCCGCGCTCAAGGGCTACGCGCTCGACGTGCTTACCGTCGGCAACGACCAGCGCATGATCCGCCTGCGCCGGCCGGCTGCCGGCGGCGCCAACGAGATCGCCGCGCTGGTGCCGACCAGCCTTTTGATGCCGCAGTATTCCGTCGACCTTTTCGATGCCCACGCGGCGCGCGCCTTCGGCGCAGCGAGCCACAGCGATAGCGGCAAGGGGGATGGCATCTACGCGCGCCTCGAGACGCGCAATCACGCGATGCTCGGCGAGGTCGGTCAACGGCCGGACGAAGCCGGTGCCGACATGTTCGTTGGCAGTAGCGTGTCGCGCAAGTTCGGACTGCACGCCGAGATGATCGTGCCGCGGGCTTACCTCGCGCACGGGGAATGGGGCATTCGCTGGGTTGGGCTTCTGGTCACCGGCGCGGTCGTCACGCTGCTCGGACTTTTCGCGGCGTTCCTCACGCGCCGCGAGCCGAACAACCCGGTCGCCGACATCGAGCGCGCTCTGGCCGCCGGCGAGTTCGTGCCGTACTACCAGCCGGTCGTCGATATCGCGACCGGTCAGTTGCGCGGCGCCGAGGTGCTGGTGCGCTGGAAGAAGCCCGACGGGTCGCTGGTGCTGCCGGGCGCCTTCATTCCGCTGGCTGAATCGAGCGGCCTGATCCGGGCGATGACTTACGACCTGATGCGCCGCGTCAGCGACGAGGTCGGCCCGGCCATCGGCCAGCGGCTGGGCCTCAAGATCTCGTTCAACTTCGCCGGCAAGCTGTTCGCCGACGACGCCGTCGTCCAGGATGTCTTCAACATCTTCGCCAAGTCGCCGATCAAGATGTCGCAGGTGGTGCTCGAAGTCACCGAACGCGACCCGATCGAGAATTTCGCGGTGACGCGGCAGATCGTCTCGTCGCTGCAGGGGCTCGGCGTGCGCATCGCCATCGACGATGTCGGCACCGGCCATAGCGGCTTGTCCTACATGCTCAAGCTCGGCGTCGACATCATCAAGATCGACAAGATGTTCGTCGACTCGATCGGAACCGATCGCAATTCGACGACCATCGTCGAGACGCTGGTCGATCTCGCGCACAACATGCGCATGGATGTGATCGCCGAAGGCGTCGAGAATTTCGAGCAGGTGATGCACCTGCGCGAAATCGGCATTCGCGCGGCGCAAGGCTATGTGTTCGCGCCGCCGCTGCCGGGTAGCGCCTTCCTCAAGCTCGTCGATGCGATGGATGCGCTGGGCGAGGGCGCGGCGCCGGAGCGTGACGCGGCCTGACGCGGCACTCTCGTCGTGCCGGGCTTTGCTGCCTCGTCGCTTTGGTGCCTCGTCATGGCGGGCTTTGTGCGCGGGGCTCGAAACGAGCCGCAGCGAAAGGAGCCGACTTAACGCATCTGCGCCGCTGGGTTGCACTGGGGGCGAGGACGCGTGCGCCTAAGCCGACTCCTTCCTTGCGTGTTCGCGATTGGCCGAAGGCCCATACGCCGCGTCGGGCCGGGCCCGGGGCCGGCGTTCGGCTTCGCGCACTACGCCGCTGCGAATTGAACCGTCGTTTCGAATGTGTAGCCACAGGCGTCGCATTGCCAGAGATGCCGCGCGCTGCCGCTGTCAAGCCATTCGGAAAATTCCGGCAAATACAGCGCCTCGCCGCACTGGGCGCAGACATGAGCCGGCCGATAACGCATTGACCTCCTGAGCAGATCGATTTCGCTTCGAGCGTGCGGGCTCATTCGTGCCTCCTGTCCTGGCACGCGGGGCACGGTCTGCGCTGCCGTGCTCGCCGCGGGTTTGTCCCACGCTCCCCTTGCTTTGAATGCTATCGGCACCGATCCGCAAATGAAGCAGCAAGGCTGACATATACCGGCACGCGCGGCACGGCGTGACCGCGCAGCGTCATTTCCAAAATCAAAAATGCAAATTGTCTCAACATCAAAAAGCCGCCGCGGATTTTTCCGCGGCGGCAACGCGCGCACACAAAATGTGGTGATCGCTATTTCTTCTCCACCGAAATGCCGCCCGCTCCGATGTTGAGCTGCACGCCTTTCGGCTCGCGATTCTTTTCGTAGACTTTGTAACCGAGTGCGCCGACGGCGACGCACAGGATGGCGACGGCAAGAACGAGAACGTTACGGTTGATCGGCATATCACCCCCATGGACCGTGCATGCCTGACAACGCCGGAGAGGGAACTTGGTTCCATCGCCGGAAAACACCCGCAAAATGGACCTTGATTCTATTTCCAGAACACGCCCAGCCGCTGCGCGGCCTCGGCGTTGGCGGCGCCTGGCGGCATGCGGCCGGCGAGCAACTCCTTGACCTGATTGACGGTGTCGAACGCCTGGTGCTCGGCGGCATCCGGCGTCAGGCCGGCTGTGTGAGGGGTGGCGATCACGTCGCGCCGCCTGGCGAGAAACAGCGAGGGCTTCTGATCCGGGGCGCGACCGACATCCATCGCCGCGCCGGCGATGACCTTGCGGTCGAGCGCGTCCTCCAGCGCCTTCTCGTCGACCAGATTGCCGCGCGACACATTGATGAAGAAGGACGACTTCTTCATGCGCGCGAAGGCGGCGGCGTTCATCAGATTCTCGGTCTGCTCGTTGGCGACGACCAGGCAGACGAGGAAATCGGATTGCGCCACGACGTCCTCGAACGAGGCCTGGCCGACGCCGGGCTCGGCGATGGTCTTGAAGGGGTCCGCGACGATCACCTTCATGCCGAGCACCACTCCGATGCGCGCCAGATGCTGGCCGATCGCGCCATAGCCGAGAATACCGAGCGTGGCGCCGGACAGTTGCTTGCCCATGCGCGATTCCGGATCGCCGCCGGCGCGATATTCGTTGGTGTAATCGAGCGTATGGCGGCCGAGGTCGATCATGTAGCCGATGGCCTGCTCCGCGACCGAGGCAATGAAGCCGGGCGTCGCGTGGGTGACCAGCACGCCGATCTTCGAGGCGGCGGGCACGTCGATGTTGCGGATGTCGACGGCGACGCGCAGGAAGGCCGCGAGCGAGGCTGGTGCCTGCGCAAAGAACTCGGCCGGCCCCGGCGTCTGCCGGTCGGAGACGATGATCTCGCAGCCTTGCGCCGCCTTGGCGAGCGCCGCCGCGTCCAGCACCTTGCCGGTCTCGTTCAGCCGCACGTCGCACAGACCGCGCAATGCCGACAGCGCCCGCTCGCCGTAATAGTTGGCGAGCATGTCGGGTGTGTGGGTGAGCAGAACGGTCGGCATCTAGGTTCCCCCGCAACGGTGTTTTTATGGGCTTTTGCTTCTAGGCCGGACTTGCGATGATAAGCAATCGGGGGAACCCCCGCCGGCAACAGGAAACCGGGCGGGGCAGGAAGCAATGGAACGCCCTCATGAGCCCGGCCGATAATCCCGGCACGACGACCAAGCCGCGTACCAAGGCGAAAACCAAGGTCGCCCGGCCGCCGCTGTGGAAGGTGATCCTGCTCAACGACGACTACACGCCGCGCGAATTCGTCGTGCAGGTGCTGAAGGCCGTGTTCCGCCTCAACGAAAGCCAGGCCTATCGGGTGATGATGACCGCGCATCAGAAGGGCGCCTGTGTCATCGCCGTCTATACCCGGGACGTCGCCGAGACCAAGGCCAAGGAGGCGACCGAGCTCGGCAAGGCGAACGGCTATCCGCTTTATTTTACGACCGAGAAAGAGGAGTAGCGGCCCCCGCGCGTCTGCGCCTATGCTTTGCGCAAAACGGGAGGGAGTGCATGCCGCAGAAAGTTCTGATCACCGCCGGCGCCGCCGGCATCGGCCGTGAATTCGCGCGGGCCTTCGCCAAGACCGGCGCGAAGATCTTCATCTGCGACATCGACGACAAGGGCCTCGCCGACATGGCCAAGGAGATCCCCGGGCTGGTCGCGCGGCGCTGCGACATCGGCCAGCGCGCGGAGATCGAGAAGATGGTGCCTGAGGCGATCGCCGCGCTCGGTGGGCTCGACGTGCTGATCAACAATGCCGGCGTCGCCGGCATGACGCTGCCGGTCGACCAATATCCGCCGGACGACTGGGACAAGGTCGTGGCGATAAACCTGACCGGCATGTTCGACGTCACCCGGCTCGCCATTCCGGCGCTGAAGGAGTCGGAAGCCGGCGTCATCATCAACATGACCTCGATCGCCGGCCGCTTCGGCTTCGCCAACCGCTCGCCATACTCGGCGACCAAGTGGGGCGTAATCGGCTTCACCAAAACGCTGGCCGTCGAGCTCGGCGCCTTCGGCATCCGCGCCAACGCCATCGCGCCGGGGCAGGTCGAGGGCGACCGCATCCAGCGCGTCTTCCAGGGAAGGGCGCAGATCTCCGGCAAGTCGGTGAAGGAGGTGCAGGAGGAGTCCTTCGCCTACACCTCGATCAAGAAATTCGTCGATCCGAAGGACATCGCGGCGCTCGCGGTATTCTTGGCTTCGCCCGCGGCCAAGACCATCTCCGGGCAGGTCATCCCGATCGATTCCGACCGGCAACACGCTTGATATTACTAGTGAATTTACATTTTCAGAAAATTTTAACGGGCGAGGCGGAATCATAGGCGGGTCCGGGGGGATGCGTTCACAACGCCGGCCTTGCCGGCGGCGCGACAGTTGAGGCCCCAATGCCCGATACAGCCAAAGACACCAGCACCGCGCCGGATCCCGATTTCGTCGTCGAAGTCGGCGGCCGCTGCATCTCGCATTTCTGCTCGCTGACCGCGGCGCTGTCGGCCGGGCTCAAGCTCAAGGGCGAGAACGCCGGCGCCAAGGTGAAGGTCTACGACGCGCGGGAGAAAGAGAGCGCGTAAGCCGCTCCGTCAGCGTCCGCAATTCCACTGATAGCCGATCGGGGTGACGGTCCAGCACGGGCCGAAGGAGCCGCCGTTCCAGCGGCCGCGATAAAAGCCGGCCTGCGGATAGCCCCAGTAATAGTAAGTGACCGGCGGGACGCCGCTGCGCTCATAGGCGCGGCGCTCGCGCTGCCATTCCTTGATGCGATCGCGCTCGATCTGCTGCGGCGTGCGGTAGCCGGGCAGAAAGCCGACCCCGGGCGGGATGCGGCGGACCCGGTGCTTCTTCTTCGCCGTCGATGCTTTTGCCGGCTCGGAGGACGGCGACGCCGCGGCCGGAACAGCCAACGCCAGCGCGAGCAGCAGGACAGAGAGGCGTCTAACGCCGCTTGGCATGGCGCCAGTCTTCCGGATTGTCGAAGGGGCCTTGCCAGACGCCGCGGCGGGCGGCGCGGGCTTCGTTCTCGATCGCGGCATAGTCGCTGGTATAGCGGCTGTAGTTGACGGCGTAACCATCGCGCACCAGCGCCGCGCCGAGATCGGCGACGGCACCGGACGAGCAGGTGGCGAGCAGGCGGCCATAGCGATCCTCGCCCTGCGGCGTGCAGGCGACCGGGCCTTGCGCTACCAGCGCGGCGAGCCGCATCCGCGCCGCGGCGCCGCAGGACCAGTTGCGACCGTTGGCATCGCGGCAGGTTTGCCGCAGTTCCGGCGCGTCGATGCCGGCGAGGCGGATGCGCTGGGCCCTGTCGTCCTGCTGCGCGCTCAAGGTGTCGCCATCGACCGCGCGGACCGCGGTGAAGGCCGAGGGCGGCACCGCCGCGGTGGCCGCCTGGTGCCGTAGATTGGCGAGCGCCATGACGCCGGCGCAGGCGGCGAGCAGCATGACGCCGAGATAACGGCGCAGCACCGGCCCGGGCCGGACGACGCGCGGCTGCTGCAAGGGAATGACACTGCCCATGCGCCGAGGTTAGGCGCGCGCCGGTTACCGAAAGGTTGGCGGCGAGGCGATCGCGCCTTAGCATCGGCCACGCACCAGGAAAGGGCCGCCATGACGTTGAAATGCACGCATGTCTCCGAGATCCGCGACGTCACGCCGTCGGCCAAGGGCTGCGAGGAATGCCTCAAGACCGGCGACTGGTGGGTGCACCTGCGGCTATGCCGGATCTGCGGCCATGTCGGCTGCTGCGACGACTCGCCGAACAAGCACGCCCGGGCGCATTTCGAGGCGACCGGCCACCCGATCATCGAGGGCTACGACCCGCCGGAAGGCTGGGGCTGGTGCTATGTCGACGACACCGTGGTCAAGCTCGACCATCGCACGCCGCAGCTCGGGCCGATCAAGCGCTGGGTGCAGGAGTGATCTCGGCTGCCGGCGCGACGATGCGCCGGTAGAGATGCCACGTGGCGTGGCCGAGCACCGGCAGCGTCACCACGAGGCCGAGGAAAGCCGGCAGCGCCGAGACGATCAGCAGCACGACGATGACCGCGGCCCAGCCGATCATCGGCAGCGGGCTCATGACCACCGCGCGCACGCTGGTAATCATCGCAGTGATGAAATCGACGTCGCGCTCGAGCAGCAGCGGGAACGACACCACGGTGAGCGAGAACAGGATCAGCGACAGCACGGCGCCATCGAGATTGCCGATGGCGAGAAAGAGGAGCCCGGCGTTGGTGGTGAGCACCGCGGTGATGAAGCCGTCGAACGAGGCGAAGGAGACGTTGAGGCCGAGGAACAGCGCCATCAACAGCCGCACCTGGTACATCCACATCAGGAAGATGAAGACGGTGACGAAGGCCATCCAGCCGATCTCGCTTCGGCTCCTCACGGTGGCAATGATGGCGCCGAGCGCGAGCGGCTCGCCGGTCTCGCGGCGCCGGCTGACTTCATAGAGGCCGATGGCGACGAATGGCCCGATCAGCGCGAAGCCCGCGGCCAGCGGATAAGCGAGATAGCTCATGCCGAGCGCCGTGACAGAGAGCAGGATGAGCACGCCGCCCGCGGCATAGAGCGCGCCGCACAGCAGCCCGAACAGAGGCGCGGCCTGGAAATCGCGCAGGCCCTTGACCAAAGCCTCGACGACATCGGCCGCCGTGATCTTGCGTACCACCGGATCGGACTTGCGGGGCGCGCTATTGTCGGAGATGGAGGACATGGCTGGGCCCTCGGCTTTCCGTCCCTGATGTTTGTTCGTTGCGTGGACTATAGCGGGGCGCGGCGCGGGGAGGCGGTATTGCTCGCGCGAATGATCCGGTCCCTCCGCCGTCATCGTCCGCGAAGGCGGACGATCCGGCGCTTGCTGTCAACGGCCGAAAAGGCTGGGCCCCCGCCTTCGCGGGGGTGACGGCCCAGGGATGCGAGGACGACGATTTCCAGACATGCGTCATCGCCCGTATTCTTTGATCGGCCCCGGGCAGGCCGCAGTCCCATTTCGCATTTCCATCGCCCTCTTAAAGAACGAGGGCGCGCGGAACGCCGGGGTCCGTACGACCCCGCAGGTCTGTGCACGGGTGTTGCAACAAGAAGTGCACAGGGTATCCACGGAGTGCCGGTTTCC
>JAFEFL010000047.1 GCA_018240595.1 Pseudomonadota bacterium
ACCCTGAATGTCCCACCGACCAAGTACACCGGCTCGGGGTGGCTATCGGGCTTAGCCTGCCCGTGGTCGATATCCCCGAGGTCAACCTGCCAGACGAAATTGAAGACGTGGAGTTAACAAGTGAGATGCGGGCTGACGACAAGTATGTGGATAAGGACCAAGTCTGATCTGAAAAACTGAAAAACGTGTTTAACCTAAGGGTTTTTGTGGGCATAGGTGCCCCGCGACCGGACTGATTTGCATCCACTCGGATGCACCTTGGCAGGCAAGCGCAATCGCGGCCCATGGCGATACATGGTATCGGCCCGAAGCGGCTTAGAGACCTTGAGGTCTTGGCGCAGCCAGTCAGAAATTCGAGTCGGCTCGCTTGCTTCGGATGGACACCAAACTGGGTTTCACGATCGGCAAATTTATTGTCGGCAACTATCGGACGTCGGTAAGCGTCTGCCCAGAACCGCGGAGATTTCCGTTGAACGTTCTGTTCAGGCAGCGATGCGCTGATCGAGCCTTGGCTTGATGCTGGTGACGTTCCAGGGCAGGAGTTCGTGCACGCGGTTGACGTGCCATCCGGCGATGCGCTCAAGGACGTGTCGGAGATAGGCCTCGGGGTCCTGTCCGTGCAACTTCGCGGTTTCAATCAAGCTGTAGAAAGCAGCCGCGCGTTCGCCGCCGGCGTCGGATCCGGCGAAGGTCCAATTGCGGCGCCCGAGAGCAACCGGCCGCATGCAGCGTTCCGCGGCCGAGTTATCGATGCAGGCCCGCCCGTCGCGCAGGATTGTTGTCAGGGCATTCCAGCGTGACAACGCGTATCGGATCGCCTTCGCCAGGTCGCTGCGACCGGAGACACGGTTCAGCGTCGTCTCCAGCCAAACCTTCAGATCAGCGCATATCGGTGCGCTGAGTTCGGCTCTGACGCGCAGGCGTTCGTCGGGAGGGCGGCCGCGGATCTGCGCCTCGATCCGGTAGAGTGCTGCGATCTTCTCCAGCGCGACTTTCGCAAGCGGCGATTGCGTTGCCTCGAACACATCGAAAAACTTGCGCCGCGCATGAGCCATGCAGGCAGCCTCGATGATTTCGTTGCCATACAGCCGGGCGAAGCCGGCATAGCCGTCGGCTTGCAGGATGCCTTTGAAGCCGCGCAAATGCGCTCGCGGATGTTCGCCCTTGCGATCGGACGTGTAGCGGTAGAACACCGCCATGGGTTCGGCGCCGGCGAACGGGCGGTCGTCGCGAACATACGTCCAAAGCCGGCCGAGCTTCGTCCTGCCCAGCCCGGGCGCGAGCACCGGGACCACGGTATCGTCGGCGTGAATACGCTCGCCGCTGAGCACATGCCGGGCAAGCGCCTCAACCAATGGGCGCAGCAACGCCGCCGTCTGTCCCATCATGTCGGCGAGCGTCGAGCGACTGAGGTCGACATCGGCGCGGGCATATTGTTCCGCCTGACGATGCAATGGCTGATGATCGCAGAATTTCGCCACTGCCACATGGGCCAGCAGGCCGGCGCCGGCGCGTCCACGCCGGATCGGCTGGTCCGGCATGGAGGCCTGCACGATCGTCTCACAGCGCCGGCACGACAGTTTCGGCCGCACGTGGCGCACGACATGGAAGCCACCGGGCACGTAGTCGAGGATCTCGGTCTCGCTCACGCCGAGCGGCCGCAGGACACCGCCACATGCCGGGCAACCGCCTGCGCCGTTGCAGGGTGCGGCATGTTCGACGATCTTGCGCGGCAACGCGGCAGGCAATGGGCCGCGCCCAGTTTCGGCGGGACCGGTTTCGGCGGGAACATCGGCGGCGGTGTCGTTCGTCAGCGGATCGATCGCCGCCCCGGTCTGCGCCAGCTGCTCATCGAGATCGGCGAGCACGAGTTCGAGCTGTTCGATCTCGAACCGCAATTTCTCCGATGAACGCCCGAACGCGGTGCGCAGCAGCTTCGCCAGCCGTGCTTTCAGCGCCTCGATCTCGTAGCGTTGCTCGATCAGGCCGGCGCGGGCGAGGGCCAGATCCGCGCGCTGCGCCAGCACCATGGCGCGAAGCGTCTCGACATCGTCCGGCAGTTCGGATGAGGCGTCCGACATAACGCCAGACTCGTCCACCACGTCGCGTCGCTCCAAGCAAAAAATGTAGCGCTACGCTAAAGTTTCACCCGGCCATCTCGGGTTGCCACGTGCGCGCCGGCATGCGCCAGTCGATGCCTTCCGTCAGCATCGACAACTGCGCCGGGGTCAGCGACACCACGCCGTCCTTCGCCTGCGGCCAAACGAACTTGCCGCGTTCCAGACGTTTGGCATACAGAACAAGGCCCTGGCCGTCCCAGAGCAGAATTTTCAAAAGATGACCGCTCCGTCCCCGAAACAAGAATACCTGGCCACTGAACGGATCCTTCCCCAGTTGCCGCTCCACCAGGGCGGCAAGACCATCGAACCCACGCCGCATGTCGGTCACCCCCGCGGCCAGCCAGATCCGTGTGCCAGCCGGCGGCAACATCATCCGCGGACCGCCGACAAAATCCGACGCAGCGCTCGATCGTCGACATATTGATCCACCCGCACGGAGCAGCCATTCGGCAGCGTGATCTCCACCACCCCTGCAACCCGGTCAGGCGACGGCGGCACGTCCGGCGCCGTCGCCGCCGCAGCGAGATGCACTGGGATGAGTTGCGGCGCCGGCCGCACACGACCCGCTCCCCAATCTCCGGCGCGCCGCCAACGATACAAAAGGCTCGGGCAGATCCCATGACGCCGCGCCACCAGCGCGATACTCTTCCCTGGCAGAGACGCCTCCGCAACCAGCCGCACCTTGTCCTCGTCGGTGAAGCGGCGGCGCTTCTCATGCCCGGTAATGATCTCGATGCGCTGCGGCGCAGACGTGCTAGCATTAGGGATAGCAGTGTGGCTGACCATGCCACTGTGTCCCAAGATTTCAATGATCCAGACAAGGCGCCGATCGTCGGACGCTTACTCGCGGGGCGACCTGGCGGCAGGATCAGCCCATGATCTGAGCCGGGCTGGGCACTGGCCGAGCTTCCGCAGCATGGCACGCAACTCATGGGCATTGTCGCACCGGCGGAGTCATCCAGACCGAGCAGCAACCAGGAAGACTACGGCAGCCGATGAAAATCCCCCGAGGCTTGAGGCGGCATCT
>JAFEFL010000048.1 GCA_018240595.1 Pseudomonadota bacterium
GATGCGGGAAACGGCGTCGAGCACGTGCTGCGAATGGCCGTGCGCGGTATCGACGACGACGAGATCGACGCCGGCGGCGATCAGTTGCTCGGTGCGGGCAAAGCCCTTGTCGCCGACCGTGGTCGCGGCGGCGACGCGCAGACGGCCCTGCTCGTCCTTGCAGGCGTTCGGATTGGCAACCGCCTTTTCGATGTCCTTCACGGTGATGAGGCCGACGCAGCGGTACTGGTCGTCCACCACCAGCAGCTTCTCGATGCGGTGCTGATGCAGCAGCTTCTTGGCTTCGGCCTGGCTGACGCCCTCCTTCACCGTGACCAGATCGGACTTGGTCATCAGTTCGGACACCGGCTGGCGCGGATCGGTGGCGAAGCGGACGTCGCGGTTGGTGAGGATACCGACCAGCTTGCCGGCGCGGCCGACGGCGCCGCCCTCGACCACCGGAATGCCGGAGATGCGGTGCGCCTTCATCAGCTCGAAGGCTTCGTGCAGGGTCGCGGTCGGCGCGATGGTGACCGGGTTGACCACCATGCCGCTCTCGAACTTCTTGACCTGCCAGACCTCGGCGGCCTGCTGCTCGGGCTCGAGGTTGCGGTGGATGACGCCGAGCCCGCCGGCCTGCGCCATGGCGATGGCCATGCCGGATTCGGTGACCGTATCCATGGCCGAGGCCAGGATCGGCAGGTTGAGCGGGATGTTGGCGGTAACGCGGCTGCGAATATCGACGTCGGAGGGCATGACGCTCGACAGGCCGGGCCTGATCAGCACGTCATCGAAGGTGAGCGCCTCGATCAGATTGCCGCTGCTTAGTGTCGCCATTCGCCAACTCCATCGCGCCCGAAAGGGCTGAAATCTTGAGGCCGCAAAGGCCCGGCGCCGCGCTCGAGAGTGGCTGTAGATATAGTTCAGCCCGCACGGGGATACATCCCCGCCTCGACGTCGAAGCCCGCTTTTGGGTTGGCGTGGGTCCCTAGCATGGCCCCCCCGCGATTCCTAGGCGAATTGCGCAAGGCGGCCATGACCGCCCACAGCCCCGTTTCCGTCACGGTTGTGCGGCCTTTCCGGCGGGCGCCTTCACGGTTGACCCGGCCCGAAGGCCGCGGTCTTCTGACCTTCCGCCGGATTCCCTCATCATGCGCCGAGACCGCCTCGTTCCGCTGATCATCGCGGTCGCCCTGTTCATGGAGAACATGGACTCGACCGTGATCGCCACGTCGCTGCCGGCCATCGCCAAGGACATCGGCACCGACCCGCTGGCGCTGAAGCTCGCGGTCACCTCCTACCTTTTGTCGCTCGCGGTGTTCATTCCGGCTTCCGGCTGGACCGCCGACCGCTTCGGCGCCCGCACCGTCTTCCGCGCCGCCATCGCCGTGTTCGTCATCGGCTCGATCGGCTGCGCGCTGTCGTCCTCGCTCACCGACTTCGTCTTCGCCCGCATCCTGCAAGGCATGGGCGGGGCGATGATGAGCCCGGTCGGCCGCATGGTGCTGGTGCGCACCATCTCCAAGCGTGAACTGGTCAGCGCCATGGCCTGGGTGACGACGCCGGCGCTGATCGGCCCGGTAATCGGCCCGCCGGTCGGCGGCTTCATCACCACCTACGCCACCTGGCACTGGATCTTCCTAATCAATGTGCCGATCGGCATCGTCGGCATCTATCTCGCCACCCGCTTCATCGAGAATGTCCGCGCCGAGAAGCATGAACCTTTCGACATCGCCGGCATGGTCTATGCCGGCTTCGGCATTGCCGGCCTCGCCTTCGGCCTGTCGGTCGCCGGGCTCAACTTCCTGCCGTGGAGCGTAGTCGCCGCACTGGTCATCGGCGGCGCCATCTTCATCGTCGCCTACCTCGTCCATGCCAAGCGCACGCCGGTGCCGGCGCTCGACCTCACATTATTCCGTCTGACGACATTCCGGGCCGCGGTGGTCGGCGGCTTCATCTTCCGCCTCGGCATCGGTGCGCTGCCCTTCCTGTTGCCGCTGATGCTGCAACTTGGCTTCGGCCTGTCGCCCTTCCACTCCGGACTGATCACCTTCGCTTCGGCGGCCGGCGCCATGGGCATGAAGGCGGCGGCCTCGACGCTGCTGCGGCGCTTCGGCTTCCGCAATATCCTGCTGTTCAATGCTTTCATCAGCGCGGGCTTCCTCGCCGTCTGCGGCTTCTTCACGGCGACGACGCCGGCCTTCATCATGCTCGGCCTGTTGCTCGTCGGCGGCTTCTTCCGCTCGCTGCAATTCACCTCGATCAACACGCTGGCCTATGCGGAAGTCGAGCATGAGCGCGTGTCGCGTGCGACCTCGCTCGTCGCCGTCGGCCAGCAACTCGCGATGTCGTCGGGCGTCGCCGTCGGCGCGCTCGCGGTCGATCTCACCGCGGCCTGGCACGGCCACGCTCATCAAATCGTCGCCGACGATTTCCCCATGGCATTCTTCGCCGTCGCTGCGATTTCGCTGTGCTCGGTTCTGTATTTCATGCAGTTGCCGCACGACGCCGGCGCCGAGATTTCCGGCCGCGGCCTGCTCGCACCGAAAAGCACAGCCTCGTCAGACCATTCGCCGCCCGGCGAGAAAAATTGATTCAAATTTTAGATGTTAACCATTCGCGCAAATTGGTTAACGCGCGCGGACCCTTCTCATGGACAAGCCATTGTCGCGCTGACAGATTTGCAGCCGGACTATGGTTAATCCGGCAAGGCATTTTCAGGCGAGAGCGATGCGCGTGCGACAGTCAGCTACGCTTGCTCACGGCGCGATTGGCGCCGCGCTCGTCTTTGCCGCGATCGGCCTGACCGCTTTCGAGTTCACCTCCGGCGCGCAGGCGCAAATTCGCCTGTTCGGTCTCGGCGAGACGCGCGACATCTTTCAGCCGCAGCGCGTGCGCGTCGAGGCGCGCACACGGACGCGGGTCAAAACCCCTGCCGCCTCCTCCGCCTCCAATCCGCTCTCCGACCTGCCCGACGCCGACGCGCAGGACATCAAGCAGGCGATGCCGAAGGACCTGCCACCGCGGCCGAAAGGCTCGGACGCGCGCATCTGCGCGACGCAGACCGAGAACCTCGCCTTCTATCGCGTGCAGTCGTGCACGCGCATCATCGGCACCGGCAAATTGGCGGGCGAGTCGCTCGGCGTCGCTTACGCGCTTCGCGGCC
Organism: Pseudomonadota bacterium; assembly: GCA_018240595.1. Lineage (GTDB taxonomy): Bacteria > Pseudomonadota > Alphaproteobacteria > Rhizobiales > Xanthobacteraceae > Pseudolabrys. Next base: position 3,146 of record JAFEFL010000048.1, read on the forward strand.
TTGCCTATCTCGACCGCAACGACATTCCGAACGCGATCGGCGACCTGAACCGCGCCGTCGGTCTCGCACCCGACTTCGCGCCGGCCTACCAGAACCGCGGCAATGCCTGGTACGCGCGCGGCAATTTCGGCCAGGCTATCGCCGATTACGGCAAGGCGATCGAACTCGATCCGAACTCGCCCTCGCCTTACATCAACCGCGCCGCGGTGCGCCGCGATCTCGGCTACGACGACGGCGCGCTGGAGGATTACCAGAAGGCGATCTCGCTCGGCGGCGACAAGGCCAATGCCTACAGCGGCCGCGGCCAGCTCTACCTGCGGCGCAAGGACTTCACGCGCGCGCTTGGCGACTTCGACCAGGCCGTGCGGCTCGAACCGGACGTCGACAACCTGATGCTGCGCGCCCAGGCGCGCGAAGGCGGCGGCGATCTCGACGGCGCCATCCGCGATTACGAGGACGCTTACCGGCGCAACCCGAAGAGCAGCGAGCCGCTGCTGGCCGAGGCCGGCGCCTGGCGCAAGAAGGGCAATCTCGACCGCACCATCGCCACGCTCGATCGCGCCGTGCCGCTCGACGAGAAGCCGGCGCTGGCGTTGCGCATGCGCGCCGAAGCCTGGCGCGACAAGGGCGATCGCAAGCGCGCCTACGCCGATATCGGCCACGCGCTGAAGACGCAGTGGACGGTGAACGGACTGCGCGTGCGCGCCGGGCTGCGGCTCGACGACGGCGATGCCGACGGCGCGCTCAAGGATGTCGAGCAGGTGCTCAAGATCGAGCCCGACAACATCGACGCGGTGGCGCTGCGCGGTCTCGCTTACGTGCGCAAGAAGGACAGCGCCAAGGCCCTGCCCGATCTCGACAAGGTGATCGCCGCCGACGCCAACAACGCGCTCGCTTTAGCAACGCGCGGCCAGATCTATTACGCCAAGGCCGACAACGACAAGGCGCTCAGCGATTTCAACCGCGCGGTCGAACTGAAAGCCGGCAACGCCGCGATCTACAATGCGCGCGCCGAGATCTATGCGGCCAAGGGCGAGACCGACAAGGCGATCGCCGATCTCGAACAGGCCATTCGCCTCGATCCGAAACCGGCGGCGCCTTATCTGGAACGCGCGAGCCTGCGCGCGCACAAGGGCGATGCCGCCGGCGCGCTCGCCGACACCAATGCGGTGATCGCGCGCGAGCCGAAGAACTTCCAGGCCTACTACCAGCGCGGCGCGCTGTACGATGCCGCCAAGGATCGCGACGCGGCGATGGCCGACTATCGCAAGGCGCTGGCGCTCAATCCGCAAATGACTGAGGCCAAGCAGGCCCTCGCTTCGATCGAGGACGGCATTCGCCGCGAACGCGAAGCCGCGGCGCGCGATGCCGACATGAAGCGCCGCGCCGAAGCCGCCGCGCGAGACGCCGAAGCCAAGCGTCAGGCCGAAGCAGCCGAGGCGCAGAAACGCGAAGCCGAGGCGCAGAAACGCGAAGCCGAAGCGCAGAAGCGCGACGCCGAAGCCAGGAAACTCGAAGCCGAAGCGGCCAAGCGCGCGAACAAGAAGGTCGCGGCGCGCGAGGATGCCGCCGAGCCGGTGCGCGAGACGCGCAAGGTCAAGGAGGCGGCCAAGCCCGCGGCCAAACAGGCGATCAAGCCGCCGCGCGAGACGGCGCGCGAACGCAAGCTGCGCGAAGCCGAAGAACGCAAGGCGGCGAAGCGCAAGCCGGCAGAACGCAAGCTGGTCGAGCACAAGCCGTCGAAGAGCAAACAGGCCGAGCTCGATCGTCGCGTGCCGCGCGGCGGACACTATTATGCGCCGCCGCCACGGCTGACCGAGCGTGAAAAGCGCGAACTGTATTTCCGGCAGATGGAAGCCCGCCGCCGCGGCGCGCGCTTCACCGATGTGTGGCAGTAGCGCCTACTTTTCGCCCCTGAACCCCGTCGCCAGCAAATAGAGTTCGGCGGAGTCCGCACGGCTCGCCGGCGGCTTGATGTGCACCACCTTGGCGAAGTCCTTTTTCAGGCTCGCCAGCAGCGTGCCTTCCGTGCCGCCCTGGATCACTTTGGCGAGAAACGCGCCGCCCGGCGCCAGCACTTCCTTGGCGAATTCCGCCGCCGCCTCGACCAGGGCCACGATCTTGATGTGATCGGTCTTGCGATGGCCGGTGGCATTGGCCGCCATGTCGGACAGCACGACGTCGGCCGGTCCGCCGAGCATCTCCTTGAGCACGTCCGGCGCATCGGGATCGAGAAAATCGAAGACGCGGAAGTCGACGCCGACGATCGGCTCGATGTCGAGAAGATCGATGCCGATCACCTTGCCTTGCGGTCCGACGCGCTTCATGGCGACTTGCGACCAGCCGCCCGGCGCGGCGCCGAGATCGACCACGCGCGCGCCCTTCTTGAGAAAGTGCGCCTTGTCGTCGATCTCCATCAGCTTGAAGGCGGCGCGCGAGCGCATGCCCTCGCGCTTGGCGCGGGCGACGTAGGGATCGTTGAGCTGGCGCTCCAGCCACAAGGTCGACGACAGCGAGCGCTTGCGCGCGGTCTTGACGCGCACCTTGAGATCGCGCGCGCCGGTGGACGGTTTCTTGGTCATGCGGACCATCTATCACGCGGCGTCGGAATGATTAAGCCGCCTGCCCGTCCCAGACGCCGTCCTGGCGCATCATCTCGACCAGCATGCCTTCGCGCAGGCCGCGGTCGGCGACGCGCAGCCGCTTGCACGGGAAGGCGCGGCGGATGGCCTCGAGGATGGCGCAGCCGGCGAGCACCAGGTCGGCGCGGTCGGCGCCGATGCACGGCGAGGCGCAGCGCTCGGCGTAGGACATCGCCAGCAGCCGCTCGAGCACGGCGTCGATCTCCTCGGCGCCCAGCCAGCAACCGTCGACGCGGTTGCGGTCGTAGCGCTTGAGGTCGAGATGCACGCCGGCGATCGTCGTGACGGTGCCCGAGGTGCCGAGCATGTGCACCTCGCCGAGATCGCCGCCACCGTGCGCCTGCGCGAACGGCTCGATCAGGTCGGCGATCTCACGCACCATCGCTTCGTAGGTGTCGCGCGTGACGTCGAGGCCGCCATAGCGCTCGGCGAGCGTAACGACGCCGTGCGGCAGCGAGATCCAGCCCTTGATCTGCGGCGGCGGCGGGCCGCGGCCGTTGACCGGCGCCGGTCCCATGCGCACCAGCTCGGAGGAACCGCCGCCGATATCGAACAGCACGACGCCCTGCGCCTGCGGATCGATCAGCGGCGTGCAGCTCGTCGCCGCCAGCGCCGCCTCGGTTTCGCGGTCGATCACCTCGAGTTCGAGGCCGAGCAACTCGGCAACCCGGGCGCGGAAGTCGAGGCCGTTGGCGGCGGCGCGACAGGCCTCGGTCGCCACCAGCCGCGCGCGCGTGACGCCGCGGTTGCGCATCTTGTTGCGGCAGATCTCGAGCGCCTCCATCGAGCGCTCGATCGCCGCCTCGCTCAGCCGTCCGGATGCGGAAATGCCTTCGCCGAGACGGACGATGCGCGAGAACGCGTCGATGACCCTGAAGCCTTCGCCATTCGGCCGCGCCACCAGCAGGCGGCAGTTATTGGTGCCGAGGTCGAGCGCCGCATAAGTCGAGCCGCCACGATCGCCGCCGTTCGCAGCCTCGCGCCCGCGCGCTCCCGGTTCAGGCGACCGCCGACCCCACCGCGGCCGCTCCGCCAGATGATCCACGGGATTCACCTGGCGCGCCCGGCCAATAGCAGGGTCGAGGCCTGGGTCATCCCCGGCCTCGCCGCTCATATCGTAACCTCTCGGCCGCCCCGCCCGTTTGCCAAAGCCCGCTTTGCCTTGAGCCCCACGGGGAAACGGCAAATGTTTCACTTGTCACGAAAAGTGTAACAGCGTGGGACGGCAGCGCAACCCTGAGGTTCCCGGGGGACGGTTGTCGAAGCGGACGCGGTAGATTATCTCAGCACGGTACCCCGCCGCCTCCCGCGCAGAGCCCCCGGAAAAGTTACAGGCCATGGACGACAGAACGACCGAGACCGCCCTTTCCTTGACCAAATTCGGCATCGGCCAGCCGGTCACCCGCAAGGAGGACCCGATCCTCGTCCAGGGCCATGGCCGCTACAATGACGACATCAGCCTGCCGAAGCAGGCCTATGCCTGGATGGTGCGCTCGTCGGAGCCGCACGGCATCATCCGCGGCATCGACACGGAGGCCGCCAAGGCCATGCCCGGCGTGCTCGCCGTGCTGACCGGCCAGGACCTCACCGACTACAACGGCCTCAAGTGCTTCCTGCCGATCAAGGGCCGCGACGGCTCGCCGATCCGCTTCAACCCGCGCCCGGCGCTGGCGATGGACAAGGTGCGCTTCGTCGGCGACCCGGTCGCCTGCGTCATCGCCGAGACCGTGGCGCAAGCCAAGGACGCCGCCGAAGCGGTGTCGCTCGACATCGAGCCGCTCCCCGCCGTGGTGTCGGCGCGCGATGCCGTCAAGCCCGGCGCGCCGCTGGTCTATGACGACATCCCCGGCAATGTCGCGGTCGACTTCCTGCACGGCGAACCGGAGAAGGTCGCCGACGCGCTGAAGAACTCCGCCCATGTCGTGCGTCTGCCGCTGATCAACCAGCGTCTGATGGTGGCGCCGATGGAGCCGCGTTCGGCGATCGGCGAATACGACGCCAAGAATGAGCACTGGACCCTGCACTCGTCGAGCCAGGGCGTGTTCGGCATGAAGAATCTGCTGAAGGACATCCTCAAGGCGCCGGCGGAAAAGATCCGCGTGCTGACCGGCAATGTCGGCGGCTCGTTCGGCATGAAGGCGACGCCCTACCCGGAATATGTCTGCATCCTGCACGGCTCGAAGATGCTCGGGCGTCCGGTGAAGTGGACCGACGACCGCTCCGGCTCGTTCGTCTCCGACCATCAGGGCCGCGACTACGACATGACCGTCGAAGTCGGTTTCGACAAGGACGGCATAATCCAGGCGGTGCGGCTGTCGGGCTACGGCAATCTCGGCGCCTGGTGCGCGAACTTCGGCCCGCTGCTGCCGACGCTCAACGTCACCAAGAACATCATCAGCATGTACAAGACGCCGCTGCTCGAGGTCTCGACCAAGTGCGTCTACTCGAACACGACCATCGTCTCGGCCTATCGCGGCGCCGGCCGCCCCGAGGGCGCGCTGTCGATCGAGCGCTGCATGGACATCGCCGCGCTCGAACTCGGCATCGACCGTTTCGAATTGCGCCGCCGCAACTTCATCAAGCCGAAGGAAATGCCGTTCAATACGCCGGCCGGCACCACCTATGACTGCGGCGACTTCCCCGGCCTGTTCAAGCACGCGTTAGAGGCCGCCGACGTCAAGGGCTTCAACGCCCGCAAGCGCGCCTCGAAGAAGGCCGGCAAGCTGCGCGGCCTCGGCGTCGCCTGCTATGTCGAAACCACCGCGCAGATGACGCAGGAGATGGGCGGCATCCGCTTCAATGCCGACGGCACCGTCACCATCGTCACCGGCACGCTCGATTACGGCCAGGGTCACGCCTCGGCCTTCGCCCAGGTGCTGAGCGCCAAGCTCGGCATCCCGTTCGACAAGATCAAGCTCTTGCAGGGCGACAGCGACCAGCTCGTCCTCGGCGGCGGCTCGGGCGGCTCGCGCTCGGCGATGCTGTCCGGCACCGCGGTGTCGGAAGCCTCCGACAAGGTGATCGAGAACGGCAAGCAGATCGCCGCGCATGTGCTCGAAGCCTCGGCGAGCGACATCGAGTTCGCCACCGGCACGTTCCGCGTCGCCGGCACCGATCACTCGATCGGCATCATGCAGCTCGCCGAACGGCTGCGCAGCGGCAGCGTCAAGCTGCCGGACGGCGTGCCGGCGACGCTCGACGTCACCCATGTCACCGAACCGGTGCCGGGCACCTTCCCGAACGGCGTCCATGTCACCGAGGTCGAGATCGAACTCGACACCGGCCTGACCCGCGTCGTGAAATACAACGCGGTCAACGATTTCGGCACCGTGGTGAACCCGCTGCTGGTCGAAGGCCAGGTGCAAGGCGGCATCGTGCAGGGTCTCGGCCAGGTGCTGCTCGAAGGCGTCGTCTACGACGATGCCGGCCAGCTCGTCACCGGTTCGTTCATGGACTATGCAATGCCGCGCGCCCACGATGCGCCGATGATCGAGGTCGCCAACCGCCCGGTGCCGACCAAGACCAATCCGATCGGCGCCAAGGGTTGCGGCGAAGCCGGCACTTCGGGCGGCCTGCCCGCGGTCGCCAATGCCGTGATCGACGCCCTGTCGGAATTCGGCATCAAGCATCTGGAGATGCCGATGACGGCGTCGAAGATCTGGGAAGCGATCGAGAAGGCCAAGGCGGCCAAGCCGGCGGCGTAAGGCGGCTGCCATTCGTCCAGAAAATAGTCCTTGACTCTTATTCCTAGGACAGTATAGCCTCGCTCCATCCGGTCCATCGAGGGGCGTTTCTAGAGACGATCCTGAGGCGGGGCTGGATGCGGCGCCTGCGGGCGGGGCTCGTAACCCCGCCTCCGGGAGGTCGCGGGCAGCCGTCCGGGGCTACTACGAGCCCCCGCCCTTCAGTGGGCTGGACGCGGTGCCGGTGAAGGCGGGCGAAA
>JAFEFL010000049.1 GCA_018240595.1 Pseudomonadota bacterium
CCCGGCTGCCGTAATGACACCGCGATGGAGCGCCGCGGGGCGCAGGCCTTCTCCGATCGCAAGGAGGGGCCGTGCACCGCAAGGTGCACATTTTGGGCGCTTCGCGGCGCTCCATTCCCTCGGCACTTCGAGGGGGACGGAAAGGGAATACAGGCCGCCCCGGGCCTTTAAGAACAGGGGCGATGAGGCGCGTCGTCATTCCGGGGCGCCGCGAAGCGGCGAGCCGGAATGACGGCAGCCAAACGTTCTACTATCACGTTCTAGTATTCATTCTCCCGGCTGCTACGAGTTGCCGCATGCACGGTGGGTCTCCTCACAATCACGATCACGATGCGCATGATCATGCGCACGATCACGGGCGCGGCCATTCGCACGATCACGCGCACGATCACGCGCACGGCCTGCTCGGCCATTCGCATGCGCCGGCGAATTTCGGCCGGGCCTTCGCGCTGGCCACCGCGCTCAACGTCGTGCTGGTCGTCGCGCAATTCGCTTTCGGCCTGTGGGCCAATTCGCTGGCGCTGATCGCCGACGCCGGTCACAACCTCAGCGACGTCATGGGCCTGTTGCTGGCGTGGGCGGCTTTCGCCTTTGCCGCCTGGCGGCCTTCGAGCGGTTACACCTACCAGATGCGCGCCGGCTCGATCCTGGCCGCGCTCGCCAATGCGCTGCTGCTGGTCGCGGCCATCGCTATCATCTGCTGGGAGGCGATCGGCCGCTTCTCCGAGCCGGAGCCGGTGGCCGGCGGCACCGTGATGCTGGTGGCCGCCATCGGTGTCGTCGTCAACGGCTTCTCCGCCTGGCTGCTCAGCCGCGGCAGCAAATCCGATCTCAACATGCACGGCGCCTTCCTGCACATGGTGGCCGATGCCGCCGTATCGGTCGCCGTCATCCTCGCCGGACTCGGTATCTGGCTGACCGGCTGGCAATGGCTGGACCCGGCGGTCAGCCTGCTGATCTCGCTGGTCATCCTGGTCGGCACCTGGCGGCTTCTGCGCGACTCGCTGCGGCTGGCGCTCAACGCCGCGCCACGCGAGATCGATCCGGCCGACGTGCGCGAATACCTCGAAGCCCTGCCCGAAGTGCAGGGCCTGCACGACCTGCACATCTGGGCCATGAGCACCACCGAGAACGCGCTCACCTGTCACATCGTCACGCCGGCCGGCCATCCGGGCGATGCCTTCCTGCACCGCGTCGCCGAAGATCTCGAGCACCGCTTCGGCATCGGCCACGCCACGGTGCAGGTCGAACTCGAATTGCGCGAAACCTGCCCCAGCGCCTGCCAGATGGCGAACCAGGCCGTGCGCTAACCTTTACGCGTCGCTGCCCCGTTTCCGCCGCAGACTGTGCTAATGGTGGCGCACCTCTCACGGTTCGGCGGACATGATCCTCACCCGGCTATATCTGGCGGTTACGGCGATCGCGGCGGTGCTGGCATTCGCGCCACCGGCCGCCGCCCACCCCCATGTCTGGGTGACGATGAAGTCGGAATTGGTCTACGCCCCCGACGGTACTCTGACCGGCGTCCGCCATGCCTGGGCTTTTGACGACATGTTTTCGGCCTTCGCCACGCAGGGCTACGAGAGCAAGGTCAAGGGTCAGTTCACCCGCGAGGAACTCGAGCCGCTGGCCAAGGTCAATGTCGAGTCGCTGAAGGAATACGATTACTTCACCTACGTCACCGCCGACGGCAAGAAGGTCAAGCTCAAGGATCCGGCCCCGGGTTATTATCTCGACTGGAAGGACTCGATCCTGACGTTGCATTTCACGCTGCCGCTCGAGCATCCGATCGCGGCCAAGGAGTTGCGCGTCGATGTCTACGATCCGTCGATCTTCGTCGATTTCGAATTCGCCAAGAAGGATCCGGCGCAGCTGGTCGGCGCTCCGGCGCATTGCAAGATGGATGTCGTGCTGCCGCGCGAAATGACCTTTGCCGAAGGCAAGGCGCTGAGCATGATCCCGGCCGATCAGCCCAATGTCTCGATGGCGATCGGCGCCGAGTTCGCCAACAAGATACTCGTACACTGTCCTTGACCTTCCACCATCGCGGGGCGGCGATCCGGGGATATCATTGATGCCAAACCTGCCGCCGCGCTTTCGTGTCTCGCAGCCGCTTGTCTTCGTCGCCGCCGTCGCGCTGATCGCGTTCGCCGTTGACGCGGCCTCCGCCGCGCCGTTCGGCATGTCGGCGGGCGCGGCGCCGGCGCCGGTCGGCGGCTTTGCCGGCTGGATCCTGGCGCAGCAGGCGACCTTCTACCGCATGCTGTCCGGCGCCATCCGCGCCGCCAAGGCCGACGGCACCGCGGCGATCGGCCTGATGGGCATTTCGTTTGCTTACGGCGTGTTTCATGCCGCCGGCCCCGGTCACGGCAAGGCGGTGATCTCGTCCTATCTCGTCGCCAACAACGAGACCTGGAAGCGCGGCATTGCGCTGTCCTTCGTCTCGGCGGTGCTGCAGGCCTTCACCGCCATCGCCATTGTCGCCATCGCCGCGGTGCTGCTCGGGGCCACCTCGAAGGTGATGGGCGACACCGTGCGCGTCGTCGAGACCGTGAGCTACGGGCTCATCGTGCTGATCGGCCTGCGCCTCGTCTGGGTGAAGGGCAGGGCCTTTCTCAAGCTGCTGATGCCCAGCGCGGCGCCGCAGCTCGCGCATGCCCACGCGCATTCGGGCGGTCGCGGTCATGCCCACGATCACGCGCATCATGCGCATGATCACGTCCACACGGCCGCCTGCGCGCACGATCACGGCCACGATCACCATGCGCATGACCATCACCATGATCATGGTCACGGCCATCACCATCATGATCATGACCACGACGATGAGGGCCATGCCTGGGGCCACGCCCACGCGCCGGAGCCGAGCGAACTGACCGGCAAGCACTGGCTGCGCCGCGGCCTCGCCGCCGTGTTCGCCGTCGGCCTGCGGCCCTGCTCGGGCGCCATCATCGTTCTCGTCTTCGCGCTAGCACAGGGCTTGTTCTGGGTCGGCGTCGCCTCGACCTTCGTCATGGGGCTCGGCACAGCGATCACGGTTTCCACCATTGCCACGCTCGCCGTCATGGCGCGCGGCGTCGCCGGCCGCATCGCGGCGACGAAATCCGGCGGCGGCATGCTGCTGCTGCGCGGCTTCGAGGCCGCCGCCGCCGTGCTTATCGTCATCTTCGGCGTGCTGCTGCTCACCGGCTACATGGTCAGCGAACGCATGATCGGGGTGTGACTATCGCCGGCGTTTGAGTCTACCATCGTCAAACAAGAATGGCGGGGCTCGCGCTGCGCCATTACGTAGATGGCGATGGAGCACATCATGCCGGGCGATTTTCTGAAATCCATTGGTGTTCAACATCCCATCGTGCTCGGGCCGATGGCCGGCGGGGCCGGCTCCCCGGCGCTGGTCGCCGCGGTGTCGAATGCCGGCGGCCTCGGCTCCTTCGGCGCGGCTTACCTCGCGCCGCAGCAGATTCTCGACACGGTCAAGGAAATCCGCGGCCTGACGTCGAAGCCGATCGCGCTCAATCTGTTCGCCGGCGGCTACGAGCCGGACCGCGTCGTCGAAGCGGGTCCGATGCTGGCGGTGGTGGCGCGCGCGCATGAACGGCTCGGCCTCGCGCCGCCGGTGCTGCCGCCCAATCCGGTCTCGCCCTTCGACGACCAGCTCGAGGCGATCATCGCCGCTCAGCCGGCGCTGTTCTCCTTCACCTTCGGCGTTCCGACCGTGGCGCAGATCGCGCGCGTGCAAAAGGCTGGCATTCCGGTGTGCGGCACGGCGACTACGGTGGAGGAGGCCAAGGCGCTCGCCGCCGCCGGGGTCGATGCCATCGCCGCGCAGGGTGAGGAAGCCGGCGCGCATCGCGGCACCTTCCTGCGCAGCGCCGAAGAGTCGATGGTGCCGACTTATGATCTGGTGCGCGATGTGGTCGCGGCGACCAAGCTGCCGGTGTTCGCTTCCGGCGGCCTGATGGACGGCGCCGACATCACGCGGGCGTTCGATGCCGGCGCGCAGGCGGCGCAGCTCGGCACCGCGTTTCTGCTCTGCCCGGAAAGCGGCGTGCCGGAGCCCTATCGCGACGCGTTGCGCAAACGCGAGGACACCACCGTCATTACCCGCGTTTACTCAGGCCGCGCGGCGCGCGGCCTGCGCAATCGTTTCATCGACGAGTGCGACGGCGTGCCGGTGCTGCCGTTCCGCCAGCAGAACGATCTGACGCGGCCGATGCGCACCGAGTCGGGCAAGAAGGGCCTGCCGGATTACATCTCGCTGTGGGCCGGACGCGGCGTGACGCGCATCCGCGAAATGCCGGCGGCCGAGATGGTGCGCACGCTAGTGGCGGAAATCGGCGGGCGTTAGCTCGATCGGCTTGCCGTGCGGCGTGCGATCGCAGGCGTGGTCCCAGGCGTCGCGATACTCGGTGAGCATCTCCCGCGAGGCGACGCCTTTTTCCGCGACCAGCCGCTCCAGCGTGGCGAGCCAGTGCAGGTAATAGGTCTCGCCGGTGTCGGGATCGCCGGCGGCCTGCGAGCGCTTGATCTCGTCGCTCAAGGTCGCCGCCCATTCATTCCAGGTGAACACGCCACGCTCGTGCAGCGCCAGCGCGATGGCGAAGGCCTGCGCCTGCCACGGCTCCTTGAACACCGGGCCGTCGTCGTCCTGCGGCACGCCGGGCACGGCGCGTGCGGCCTTCGCGGCGGCAACGCTATCCATCACAGCCTCTCCAGATACGGCTCGAAAGCGTCGATCGACACCTTCAGCGTCGGGTCGGCATCGTCGCCCCACAATTCGTGGGCGTCGAACACGACGGTGTAAAGCCACTGCGGATGGTCGCCCTTGCCGTGCGCGTTGCTGTCGGGGAAGACGTGGCAGCCATTGATGCGCTCGACGGTGCCGACGTGGCCGCGCACGTAGCGCGGCAGCCGCGTATGCGTCACCGGGTTGATGTTCCTGGCGCGCACCTTGTCGCCCGGCTTGAACGCCGCCGGGCTCTGCGGCTCGCGGGCAAAGCTGCCGCGCGTCGCGCAGCGCTTGACGTCGTCGAGCGTGAACGGCCCGCGCAGCAGCGGCGGGCTCGTGTGCAGCGAATGTCCGGCTTCGACCTCGTCGGCGCCGACCATCTTGTGTTCGACCAGCTGGTTCTCGATGGCGAGAAACCACTTCTGATAATACGAGCTGGCGAGATAGACCTCGGGCGGCAGCGACTCGCGGGCGAAACGCTGTGAGTCGATGTTGACGCCGCCATTGGCGCCCATCGCGCGCACCATGGCCATGACGCGGCCTTCCCAGCGCTCGTGGAACGTCGGCTCGTTGGCTTCGGGCTCAACCTTGCCGAAGCCGTCCATGCCGCCCATATCGTGCACGCCGTTCATCGCTTCAGCTCCGCAGGAGCCTTCGGCAATCCCGTGCCGATCATGGAATCGCGGGTGACGAGCTCGGCGAGTTTGTCCTCGCTCCAGCCCTCGGTGCCCGCAGGACGCATCGGCAGCACCAGGAAGCGCGTCTCCGCGGTCGAATCCCAGACGCGGATTTCGGTGTCCTTCGCCAGCGTGACGCCGAAGTCGGCGAGCACGCCGCGCGGATCCTTCACCGCGCGCGAGCGATAGGGCGCGGCCTTGTACCAGACCGGCGGCAGGCCGAGCATTTCCCACGGGTAGCAGGAGCACAAGGTGCAGACGACCATGTTGTGGCGCTGCGGCGTGTTCTCGACCGCGATCAGGTGATCGCCGGTGCGCGCGAAATGGCCGAGCGCGTTAATCGCCTTGGTCGCGTCGGCGAGCAGCGCCTGCTTGAACGCCGGATCGGTCCAGGCCTTGGCGACGACGGCGGCGCCGTTGCGCGGGCCGATCTTGGTCTCGTACATCTCGACGATGGCGTCGAGCGCCTTGGGATCGACGTAACCCTTCTCGGTCAGGATCGTTTCCAGCGCGCGCACGCGGAGCTGCGTCTCCGACAGCTCGGAATGATCGTGATCGTGGTGGTGATGGTGGTCATGATCGTGTGCCATGGCGCGCAGTCTATCGTGGTGCTGCCGAGTGCTTCAATCCCACACGCCCTCATGCAATTCCGCCGCTTCGTCCTCGAGCAGCGGGCCGACCACCTCGGTCGGGCGCTGGCCGGCAGCGAACACGGTGCGGCAGGGCAGTGACAAGGTCGGATTCTCCGGGTGGTCGCCGGTGATCTCCTTGAGCCGCGCTTCCGACAGGCCGTAGACGACGCGGCCGATGCCGGCCCAATAGATGGCGCCGGCGCACATCGCGCAAGGTTCGGCCGAGGAATAGAGCGTGCACTCGGCCAGTTCCTCCGGCTCGAAGGCCTTGCAGGCGGCGGTGGCGAGCAGCCGCTCGGCGTGAGCGGTCATGTCGCCGTCCGGCAGGTAGCCGTTTTCCATCTCCAGCAGCACCTCGCCGTCCGGTCCGGCGAGCACGGCGCCGAACGGGTGGTTGCCGCGCTCCAGCGCGCGGTCGGCGACGTCGAAAGCACGCCGCAGCAGGTCTTCGTCAGAACTCGCCATACTCGACACATTCCTTGCCGGCCTCGTTTAGCGCGAAGCCGGCTGCTATGTCATCATGGCATCATGACCCGGATCGCCGACGCCATCGACAGCCTGACCCGCGCCATCGGCCGCACCGTGGCCTGGCTGGCGCTTGCCATCGTGCTGCTGCAATTCGTTCTCGTGGTGGCGCGCTACCTGTTCGGTTTCGGCTCGATCTGGCTCAATGAATCGGTAATTTACGGCCACGCCGCCCTGTTCCTGCTGGCGGCGGCCTGGACCCTGGCCGCCGGCGGCCATGTCCGGGTCGACATCTTCTATGCCGAGGCCCCGCCGCGCCGCCGTGCCGCGATCGACCTCGCCGGCAGCCTGCTGCTGCTGCTGCCGTTCGCGCTGCTGCTGCTTTACCTGTCGCTGCCCTTCGCCGCGCGCTCCTGGGCCATTCTGGAACGCTCGCAGGAAACCAGCGGCCTGCCATTCGTCTATGTGTTGAAGACGCTGGTGCCGGTGTTCGCCGCCCTGATGGCACTGCAGGGCATCGCCCAGGCGATCCGCAGCCTCGCCGTGCTGCGCGCCGGGAGGCCTAATGTCGCTTCCTGAACTTTTCTCGATCCTGCTCGTCGTCGTCGCCATCGCCGCGCTGATGGTCGGCTATCCGGTGGCGCTGACGCTCGCCGGCATCTCGCTTGCCTTCGCCTTCCTCGGCGACGCGCTCGGCCTGATGAACTTCGCCATCCTCGGCGCGCTGCCGCAGCGTATCTACGGTGTCATGACCAACGACGTGCTGCTGGCGCTGCCGATGTTCATCTTCATGGGCGTGATGCTGGAGCGCTCGGCGATAGCCGAAGACCTGCTCGAACGCGTCGGCCGGCTGTTCGGTCCGCTGCGCGGCGGCCTTGGCTTTGCCGTGGTGCTGGTCGGCGCGCTGCTCGCGGCCTCGACCGGCATCGTCGGCGCCACCGCGGTGACGATGGGCCTCATCATGCTGCCGGCGATGCTGCGCCACGGCTACGATCCGCGGCTCGCCGCCGGCACGGTGGCGGCGTCGGCGACCCTGGCGCAGATCGTGCCGCCCTCGACGGTGCTCGTGATCCTCGGCGATCAGCTCAACATCGCGTATCAGACGGCGCAGCTCGCGCAGGGCACTTTCGCGCCGAATGTGGTCTCCGTCGGCGATCTGTTCGCCGGTGCTCTCGGGCCCGGGCTGCTGCTGGTCACGCTTTATCTCGCCTACGTCGCGCTCGTCGCCTGGCTGAAGCCGCACAGCGCGCCGGCCGTGACGACGACGGCGCCGCCGGCCGGCAGCCTGATCGAAGCGCTGCTGGCGCCGGTCGTGCTCATCGTCGCCGTGCTCGGCTCCATCCTGTTCGGCGTCGCGACGCCGACCGAAGCGGCGTCCGTCGGCGCCGTCGGCGCCATCCTGCTGGCGTGGCGCCGCGCGCCGATTCTGGCGCTGCTGCGGCCGGTGGCGGAGAAGACGACGCAGATCACGGCGATGATCTTCCTCATCCTGATCGGTGCAACGATGTTCAGCCTGGTGTTCCGCGCGCTCGGCGGTGACGATCTCGTCTCGCGCGCGCTCACCCATCTGCCCGGCGGCGCCGGCGGCGCGGTGCTGGTGGTGATGCTGGCGATCTTCCTGCTCGGCTTCGTCATGGACGCCTTCGAGATCGTGTTCGTCGTGGTGCCGATCGTCGCGCCGGCGCTGCTCAAGCTGCCCGGCATCGATCCCGTCTGGCTCGGCATCATGATGGCGGTGAACCTGCAGACCTCCTACATGCACCCGCCGCTCGGCCCGACGCTGTTCTATCTGCGCGGCGTCGCCCCCAAGGAAATCACCACGCGGCACATCTATGTCGGCGTCATTCCGTTCGTCGCGATCCAGCTTTTCGCGCTCGTCGTCCTGTGGTTCTGGCCGGGGCTTGCCACCGCGCTGCCACACGCGTTCTATGGGCGGTAACAAACAGGGAAGACGCCCATGAAAGCCGCCGAGATGTTCAACCTGACCGGTCAGGTCGCGCTGGTGACAGGTGCGTCGTCGGGGCTGGGTCAGCAATTCGCGCGGGCGCTCGCCGATAACGGCGCCACGGTGGCGCTGGTGGCGCGCCGCGTCGAGCGGCTCGAGGCCTTCAAGGCCGAACTGGAGAAGTCCGGCGCCAAGGTTGTCGCCATCGCTGCCGACGTCACCGACCGCGCCGCGATGATCGCGGCGTTCGACGCTGCGGAAAAAGCACTCGGTACCGTGACCATTCTCGTCAACAATGCCGGCATTGCCGATGGCGGCAGGGCGGTGGAGTTCACGCCGGAGGACTGGCGCCGCATGATGTCGACCAATCTCGACTCGGTATTCTATTGGGCGCAGGAGGCGGCGCGGCGCATGCTCGCGGCGGGCAAGCAAGGTTCGATCGTCAACATCGCCTCGGTGCTCGGGCTGATGGTGGCGAAGGGCGGCGCGTCGTATGCCACCGCCAAGGCCGGCGTGGTGCAGCTCACCAAGGCGCTGGCAGTCGAACTGTCGTTCAAGGGCATCCGCGTCAATGCCATCGCGCCGGGCTGGTTCGTCACGGAGATGAACGACGAATATCTGTTGAGCGACAAGGGCGCCGCCATCAAGCGCGAGATTCCAATGGGCCGCTTCGGCAATCCCGGCGATCTCGACGGCGCGCTGCTGCTGCTCGCGTCCAATGCCGGCGCCTACATCACCGGCGCCACCATCGTCGCCGACGGCGGGCAGGTCATTCAGATCAAGGGCTAACGCATGGACTTCAATCTCTCTCCCGAACACGAAGAACTGCGCCTCAAGGTCCGCGCCTTCATCGACAAGGAGGTCCTGCCGCTGGAGAAGGACCCGGCGAATTTCGCCGATTACGAGAACATCCCGCATGCGCGGCTCGAGCCGGTGCGCGACAAGGCGCGCAAGCTCGGCCTATGGGCGCCGCAAAGCCCAAAGGAATACGGCGGCATGGAATTGCCGATGGTCGCCTGGGCGGCGATCTACGAGGAAGCCGCGCGCTCGATCTTCGGTCCGCTCGCCATCAACTGCATGGCGCCGGACGACGGCAACATGAACATGCTGCGCCTGGTCGGCACCAAGGAGCAGAAGGACAAGTGGCTGGCGCCGATCGTCGCCGGCAAGGTGCGCTCGGCCTTCGCCATGACCGAGCCGGCGCCGGGCGGCGGCTCCGATCCGACCATGATCCGCACCCGCGCCGAGAAGAAGGGCAACAAATACGTCGTCCACGGCCGCAAGTGGTTTATCACCGGCGCCGACGGCGCCTCGCATTTCATCCTGATGGCGCGTACCTCGGACGACCCGCGCAAGGGCCTCACCGCCTTCATGTTTCATAAGGACCAGCCGGGCTGGCGTATCGTGCGCCGCATCGAGATCATGGGCCCGGAAGAACATGGCGGCCATTGCGAACTCGAGTTCGACGGTCTCGAAATTCCGGAAGAGAACATCCTGCTCGGCGAGGGCGAGGGTCTGCGCCTGATGCAGGTGCGGCTCGGCCCGGCGCGGCTCACGCACTGCATGCGCTGGACCGGCTTCGCCAAGCGCTGCGTCGAGATCGCGCAGGAATACATCGCGCACCGCGAGGGCTTCGGCGTTAAGCTCGCCGACCGCGAAAGCGTGCAGATCAAACTGGGCGAGGTCGCGCAACAGATCCAGATCGCGCGGCTGCTGACGATGCACGCCGCCTGGATGCTCGATCAGGGCGGCCGCGCTCGCAAGGAAGTGTCGATGGCCAAGGTGCACGTCGCCAACGCGCTGCATCAGGCCGCCGACGTCGCCATCCAGTTGCAGGGCGCGCGCGGCTTCTCCAAGGACACCATCGTCGAATGGATCTATCGCTATGCCCGCTCGGCCAAGCTGGTCGATGGCGCGTCCGAAGTACACATGATGGTGCTGGCCAAGTTCATGCGCCAGGAAGGCCAGGACTTCTGGCAGTGGGGCCCAGGCGAGGGCCGGCGCAACGCGCGCTAGCCGGCCGGCGAATCCGCGCGCCAGCCTGTGAATTCGGCTACAGTGACGAACTGCCGAATCATGGGGCCCCTGGATGTCCGTTGTGCCCGTGCAGCCCGGCCTGTCCTACGCCGCGACCGGCACGCGCCCGGAGCCGCTGGCTGTTGCCGCTAACGGTGGCGGCGGCGCTGCGGGTGCAGCGACAGCGGTGGCCGCGGTCGAAGCCGCCATCGCCGATCCGCTGATGGCGGCGTTGACCGAGGCGCTTGCCACCGCGGCGACGCGGCAGAACGGCCTGGCGCCTTTGTTCGCCGATCTCGAAGCCCTGCTCGCCAAGCGCGACGTGCCGCAGGCGGTGCGCGATGCCGCGCAGGCGCTGCTGAATTTGCGGCTGCCGGCCGACACGCTCAATGGCGCCACCTTGCAGCAGGCGGTGCTTCGCTCCGGTTTGCTGCTCGAAGCCATGTTGGCGGGCGGCAAACTGCCGGCGGCCATGGCGAGCGACAACATCAAGTCGGCGCTTCAGGCCTTGCGCGGCGCCTTGCAGGGTTTTCTCGGTATCGACAGCGTGCCGGCGGACCTGCATGCGCCGCCGCCTTTGCCGCCATTCCGCGGTTCGCTGCCGGTGGCGCAGCCGCCGGTGCCGGCGTCCATCGTCGATACCGGCTTGCGCCAGGCGGCGATCAAATTGCTGTCGCAGACCGACGCCGCCATCGCCCGCCATGTCATGCTGCAAATCGCCTCGCTGCCGGCGTCGCAGCAGCCATCGCATCCGCCGGACGATCACACCCAGCGTTTCGTCTTCGACATCCCGCTCGCCACGCCGCAGGGCACGGCGGTGATGCAGTTGCAGATCGAGCGCGAGGCGCCGCAGAAGCGCGACCAGCAGGCGCCGGTCTGGACCGTGCGCTTCGCCGTCGATATCGAACCGCTCGGCGCGGTGCGGGCCCGGGTGTCGCAGATCGGCGACAAGACCAGCGTCACCATGGTCGCGGAAAAGCCGGCCAGCGCCGCGGCGCTCCAGGAGCACATCGCGCTGCTGCAGATCGGCCTGACGCGGGCCCATCTCGAGCCCGGCGATCTGCATTGCCTCATCCACGACCAGACGAAGTTTGCCGCGCCGCAGGGCCAGTTCGTGAACCGTGCGTCATGAGCGAAGGTAACCCGCAGAAGCCGCCGCTTGCCGTCGCGCTCGAATACGACAAGGTCGCCGCGCCACGCGTCACCGCGATCGGCCAAGGCGAGGTGGCGGAACGGCTGACCGAGATCGCCCGGCACCACGGCGTGCCGCTGGTGGAAAATCCGCAGCTTGCGGCGGCGCTGGCGAAGCTGCCGCTCGACCAGGAGATTCCGGAAAAACTCTATCGCGCCGTGGCCGAGGTGCTGTCCTATATCCTGCACACCGCCGGCAAGCTCGGCGCCACCAAAAGTTGACATGCCTAACGGCGTGTCAACCATGACCGCGGATTCGTTTCGTCGCTCTTTACGCCGCCGCAACGCTTGCCGCGGTAGTTAGGTTCGGGCTCGTTTCCGGAATTGGCGGAACTCATGCAAGCGTCTCGGCCGGTCTCGCTCGCCACGCGCGGGCTGCGCAAGGATTTCGAGCGACCGGCGGTCGACGGGCTCGACCTCACCATTTATGGCGGCGAGTTCTATTGCCTGCTCGGGCCCAACGGCGCCGGCAAAACCACGACCTTGCGCATGGTGGTCGGGCTGCTCAAGCCCGACGCCGGCAGCATCGCCATCGACGGCATCGACGCCCTCAAGCGGCCGGAGGAGGCCAAACAGGTCACGGCGTGGCTGTCGGACGAGCCGATGATCTACGACAAGCTCACGCCTTACGAGTATCTCGAATTCGTCGCCGGCCTGTGGCGCATCGATGCGGCGACGGCGCAGGCGAGGGCGCGCGAGCTGATCGGCTGGCTCGGCCTCGAGGAGCAGGCGCACACGCGCTGCGAAGGTTTCTCCAAGGGCATGCGGCAGAAGGTGGCGCTCGCCGGCGCGCTGGTGCACGACCCCAGGCTCATCATTCTCGACGAGCCGCTGACCGGCCTCGATGCCGGCTCGGCGCGGCTCGTCAAGAACGTACTGCGCGAACGCGTCGCCCGCGGCGGCACCGTCATCATGACGACGCATATCCTCGAAGTCGCCGAGCGCATGGCCGACCGCATCGGCGTCATCGCGCACGGCCGGCTGATCGCCGAAGGCACCCTCGAGGAGCTGCGCGTCAAGACGGGAGCCGGCGTCGCCAGCCTGGAGGATACGTTCCTTGCGCTGGTCGCCGACGTGGCGGCGGCGTGAGCGCGCCGGCGACACTGACCTGGCTCGCCGGCCACGAGTTGCGGCTCGGCTGGCGCGATCTGACGTCGCTCATGACGGCGGGCGGGCGGCGGCAGCGCAACGCGATTCTTGCATTCATCGTTTTCGTCATCGCCATGCACGCCTTCGCGCAGTGGGTTGTGAGGGGCTATGCGTCGCTCGATGTCGACGCCGATACGGTGACGTTCGTCACCATCACCAGCACGCTGCTGTTGTCGTGGGCTCTGCTGCTGTCGCAGGCCATGGAGTCGGTGACGCGTATCTTCTACTCGCGCTCCGATCTCGACCTCATCCTCACGTCGCCGGTGTCGGCGCGCAAGGTCTTCGCCGTGCGTATGGCGCGGATTGCCGCCGGTGCGGCAATGATCGCGCTGCTGCTGGCCTCGCCCTTCATCAATGTGCTGGCCTGGCATGGCGGTGTGCGCTGGCTTGCGGCCTATGGCGTGGTCGCGGCGATGGCGGCAGCGGCGACGGCTTTTGCGCTCACGCTGACGATCGCGCTGTTCCGCCTGATCGGTGCGCGGCGCACGCGGCTGATCGCGCAGATCCTCGCCGCGGTGATCGGCGCCGGCTTCGTCATCGGTTTGCAGATCCTCGCCATCTTCTCCGGCGGCACCCTGTCGCGCATCGCCGCGCTGCATTCGCCCTGGCTGCTGGCCCATGTGCCGGACGCAGGCAGCGTCGCGTGGTTGCCCGCGCGCGCGATCCTCGGCGACGGAGTGGCGCTGATTGCGGTTGCGCTGGCGGCGCTGGTCATCCTCGGCATCGCGATCATTCTGTTCTCGGCACGCTTCGGCGAACATGCGCTGGCCGCGGCCGGCGTGTCGGCTGCCACCGTGCGCCAGCGGCGGCGGTCGCTGCACTTCCGTCCGCGCTCGCCGGCAAGCGCGCTGCGCCGCAAGGAATGGCTGCTGCTGTGGCGCGATCCCTGGCTGGTGTCGCAGACCCTGATGCAGATCCTCTATCTGCTGCCGCCGGCGATCCTGCTCTATGTCACCTTCCGCCACGGCACCAACGCCTTCGTCGTGCTGATCCCGGTGGTGGTGATGGCGGCGGGGCAACTCGCCGGCGGCCTCGCCTGGCTGTCGATCTCGGGCGAGGACGCGCCGGATCTCGTCGCCACGGCGCCGGTCAGTCCGGCGCGCGTGCTGACAGCCAAGATCGAGGCCGTGCTCGGCGGCGTCGCGCTGGTGTTCGCGCCGCTCACCGTGCTGCTCGCCTTCGAATCCGTCTACGCAGCCTTGGTGATGGCGCTCGGCATCGTGGCGGCGACGGCGGCGGCGACCTTCATCCAGATCTGTTTCCGCGCCCAGGCGCGGCGCAGCCAGTTCCGCCGCCGCCACACCTCCTCGCGCATCGCCACATTCGCCGAGGCCTTCTCCTCGGTGGCGTGGGCGGCGACCGCCGCGGTGGCCGCCGGGCCGAGCTGGCTGGCGGTTATTCCGATGGCCATCGCCCTGCTGATCCTGCTCGGGATCTGGGTGGTGCGGCCGCGTTCGGCCTGAACCGCAGCCAATAAACGCGCCAGGCCATCCTAAAGCTTGCGCGGGCTGGTGCCGGGCGGAAATTTCCTTCTCGCGGCCACCATCAAAACGAAATTGACCCGCATTTTCCGGGGGGTAGGCTTCATCAGCCGGTTTTGCCTAGCGCATCAAGTGACTATATGAATACCGAGCGGGGCGGGGACGTATCGTGCAGGCAGTAAATTGGCGTAGGCCAATTCTTCGTGGGCCGGTTTGGCGCAGACCTTGGGCCCGGCGGGAGGCTATTCGATGACGCTCCGACCGGTCAGCCTCGACGACAAATACGATCTCACCCAGTCCCACGTCCTGGTGACCGGCTATCAGGCCCTGATCCGCGCCATCCTGATGCAGAAGGAGCGCGATCGCCGCGCCGGCCTCAACACCGGCGGCTATCTGACCGGCTACCGCGGCTCACCGCTCGGCGGCCTCGACCAGCAATTCATGCGCGCCGGCCGGCAGCTTGCCGAAGCCGACGTCAAGTTCCTGCCCGGCCTCAACGAGGAACTCGCCGCCACCGCGCTGTGGGGCACTCAGCAGGCCGAGCTGCGCGGCGAGGGCAAGTTCGATGGCGTCTTCGGCCTGTGGTATGGCAAGGGGCCGGGCGTCGATCGCTCGGGCGACGTCTTCCGCCACGCCAACCTCGCCGGCTCGTCGAAACACGGCGGCGTGCTGGCGCTGATGGGCGATGACCACACCGCCGAATCCTCGACCACCGCGCACCAGTCCGAATTTCATTTCGTCGACGTGATGATCCCGATCCTGAACCCGGCCGGCGTTCAGGAGATCGTCGATTACGCCCAGCTCGGCTGGGCGATGTCGCGCTACACCGGCGCCTGGGCGGCGCTCAAGTGCATGCACGAGACCGTCGAGTCGACCGGTGTCATCGACGGCAGTCTCGACCGTCTGCAGATCGTGACGCCGACCGATTTCGTGATGCCGGAAGGCGGCCTCAATATCCGCCTCGCCGACACCATCCTCGGCCAGGAAGCGCGCCTGCACGACTACAAGCGCGACGCCATGCTCGCTTTCGTGCGCGCCAACAAGATCAACAAGATGATCACCTCCGGCGGCCGCGCGCCGAAGGTCGGCATCATCACCACCGGCAAGTCCTATCTCGACGTGCGCCAGGCCTTCGACGAGCTCGGCCTCGACGAGATCAAGTGCAACGACCTCGGCGTGCGGCTGTTCAAGATCGGCTGCCCGTGGCCGATCCCGCGCGAAGAGCTGCTCGACTTCGCCAAAGGCCTCGATCTCATCATCGTCGTCGAGGAAAAGCGTTCGCTCATCGAAGTGCAAGTGCGCGAAGAACTGTATGGCGCGCCGAACCAGCCGGTTTGCATCGGCAAGAAGGACGAGCAGGGCAACTGGCTGTTCCCGGTCAAGGGCGCGCTCGACGCCAACGATGTCGCCATCGTCATCGGCGAGCGGCTGCTGAAATACGGCGCCAACGAAGAACTCTCCGCCGCGGTGTCGCGCCTCAAATCGGCGCAGGGCAAGCTTGCTGAAACCACCGACGTGGCGCTGCGCGTGCCGTATTTCTGCTCGGGCTGCCCGCACAACACCTCGACGCGTGTGCCGGAAGGTTCGCGCGCCTATGCCGGCATCGGCTGCCACTACATGGCGCAGTGGATGGACCGCAAGACGCTCGGCTTCACCCAGATGGGCGGCGAGGGCGTCAACTGGATCGGCGAGGCGCCGTTCTCGAAACGCGACCACGTTTTCCAGAATCTCGGCGACGGCACCTATAACCACTCGGGCTATCTCGCCATTCGCGCCGCGATCGCGTCCGGCGTGACGATGACCTACAAGATTCTCTACAACGACGCGGTCGCGATGACCGGCGGCCAGCATCACGAGGGCGGTCTCACCGTGCCGCAGATCGCCGCCCAGGTCGCCGCCGAAGGCGCCAAGCGCGTCGTCGTCGTCTCCGACGAGCCGTGGAAATATCCGAAGGGTACCGACTGGCCGAGAGGCCTGATGCTGCATCACCGCGACGAGCTCGACCTGTTGCAAAAAGAGCTGGCGGAGGTGCCGGGCGTCACGGTTCTCATCTACGATCAGACCTGCGCCGCCGAGAAGCGCCGCCGCCGCAAGCGCGGCACCTTCCCGGATCCGGACAAGCGGGTCGTCATCAACGATCTCGTCTGCGAAGGCTGCGGCGATTGCGGCGTCAAGTCGAACTGCGTCTCGGTGCAGCCGCTCGCCACCGAATGGGGCCGCAAGCGCACCATCGACCAGTCGAGCTGCAACAAGGACTTCTCCTGCGTGAAGGGCTTCTGCCCGTCCTTCGTGACGGTGCACGGCGCCAAGCCGAAGAAGGCCGACGCGATTCATGAGCCGGCCGACTGGGCGCCGTTGCCGTCGCCGTCCGTGCCGCTGATCAATCATCCCTACGGCATCATCGTCACCGGCGTCGGCGGCACCGGCATCGTCACTATCGGCGCCATCCTCGGCATGGCGGCGCATCTGGAAGGCAAGGGTGTCGGCATCATCGACATGGCCGGCCTCGCCCAGAAGGGCGGCGCGGTCTACAGCCACATCCGGATCGCCAACAATCCGGACGACATTCACGCCATCCGCGTCGCCGCGGGTCAGGCCGATCTCGTGCTCGGCGGCGACATCGTCGTCGCCGGCAACAAGAAGGTGCTCGGCGCGGCCAAGCCCGGCAATACGCGGATGATCGTCAACACCGCGGAGTTCCTGCCCGGCGACTTCACCCGCAACGCCGACTTCTCGCTGCCGACCGAACGCCTCAAGCGCGCGATCGCCAGCGCCGCGGGGCAGGGCAACAGCCATTTCGTCGACGCCTCGCGTCTCGCCACTGCGCTGCTCGGCAATTCGATCGGTGCCAATATGTTCATGCTCGGCTACGCCTATCAGAAAGGCGCGCTGCCGCTGTCGCCAGAGGCGGTGGAGAAGGCGATCGAGATGAACGGCGAAGCCGTGAAGATGAATATCCAGGCCTTCCGCTATGGCCGCCGCGCCGCGGTCGATCCGGCGGCGCTGGAGTCGCTGATTGCGCCGCCGGCGGCCGAGGCCAATGACTCACTGAAGCTGTCGCAGAGCTTTACCGAGACCGTCGATCGTCGCGTTGCCTTCCTGACCGCGTACCAGAACGCTCGTTATGCGGCGCGCTATCGTGCCGCCGTGACCAAGGTGGTAGCCGCAGAGGCTGACAAGGCGCCGGGCCAGACCGCGCTGTCGGAAGCGGTGGCCCGCTATCTGTTCAAGCTGATGGCCTACAAGGACGAATACGAAGTCGCGCGTCTTTACACCGACACCGGCTTTGTCGATCGCGTGAAGGGCCAGTTCGCGCCCGGCACGCTGCGCCTGGAATTTCATTTGGCGCCGCCGCTGCTCGCCCGCACCGACAAGACCACCGGCGAGCCGAAGAAGATGTCGTTCGGTTCTTGGATGCTGAAGGTGTTCAGCGTCTTGGCGAAGTTCAAATTCCTGCGTGGCACGCCGCTCGATCCGTTCGGCTACACCGAGGAACGCCGGACCGAGCGCGCGCTGGTGCGTGAATACCTGAGCAAGCTCGACAATCTGATCGCTGATCTGTCTGCGGCGAATTATCCAGCCGCCGTCGCGATCGCCTCGATCCCGGAGAAGATCCGCGGCTACGGCCCGGTTAAGGCGCGCAGCCTCAAGATCGCCAGGGCCGAGGAAAAGGGCCTGTGGGAGCAGTTCCGTTCCGGCACCACCGCTTATCTGAAGGCGGCGGAGTAGCCCGTTTAACCGGCACCGCGTTTCTGCATCGAATACCGGGCAGGATGCGGCCGGTGCGGAGGCAGGCGGTATTTTCGCAAAAATGATCCGTTGATATCATGTCCACGTATCACAAGGTGGACCCGGATTTCTTCGCGACATGTCTGTAGCCGACGAGCCACCAAGCATCCGCGACGGCGGTCGCGGTCAAGGCGTGGCGTATCTTCACGCCCTGGCCGATCACATGAGTCAGTTGGCCTGGATCGCCAACGGCTCGGGCTGGATCTATTGGTACAACAAACGCTGGTTCGACTATACCGGTACCACGCTCGACGAAATGGCGGGGTGGGGCTGGAAGAGCGTCCATCACCCGGATCACGTCGAGCGCGTCGTCGAACGCATATCGCGGTCGTTTGAAACCGGCGAGCCCTGGGAAGACCTGTTTCCCCTCAAGGGCGCGTCGGGCGAGTATCGCTGGTTTCTGTCCCGCGCCTTGCCGATCCGGGACGAGACCGGCGCCGTCACCTGCTGGTTCGGCACGAATACCGACGTCACCGATCAGCGCGAAACGGAGCAGAAACTGCGCGATAGCGAGGAGCGCTTTCGCGCGCTCGCCGACTCGATGCCGCAACTCGTCTGGACGGCGAAGGCCGACGGCGTCGTCGATTACTACAGCTCGCGCATTCGCGATTTCGGCTTGATGCCGGTGCAGCCCGAGCAATGGCGCTGGGAAGACATGATCCACGCCGACGATCTGCAGCCGACGATCGAACACTGGCGCGCCGCCTCGCAGTCGCGCGAGCGGTATTCGTTTTCGCATCGGCTGAAAATGGCCGACGGGGCATACCGCTGGCATCTCAGCCGGGCCGAACCCGTGGTCGGAAAAAACGGCGAGTTGCGCTGGTTCGGCACGGCAACGGATATCGACGATCTCAAGGCGGCGCACGAACAACGTCGCATCCTGATCGAAGAGTTGACGCATCGCGTCAAGAACACGCTCACACTCGTGCAAAGCATTGCGGTTCAGACCTTCCGCAAATCGGCCTCGCCCGAGGCGATGATGGTTTTCTCCGAGCGCCTGAATGCCTTGGCAGCCGCGCAGGACGTGCTGACCCGGGATAACTGGCAGGCCGCGCCGTTGCGGGAGTTGCTGCTTGGCGTGATCGGCAACTTCGGCGCGGCTCGGGACCAGATCGTCATATCCGGCGAATACATCCTGTTGTCGGCGCGGGCCGCCGTCGTTGTCAGCATGGCCACCCACGAGCTGTGCACCAATGCGGTCAAGTATGGCGCCTTGTCGACGGACGGGGGGCGGGTGGACCTGACCTGGCAGGCCCATTCGGAGACGCCGGATCAGGTGACCATTTGCTGGCGCGAACGGGGCGGGCCGGCGGTCACGACGCCGACGCGTGAGGGCTTCGGCACACGTTTGATCAAGGGATTGGCCGCGGACGTCCACGGCGTCGTCCATCTCGTCTATCGGCGAGACGGGCTGGAATGCACGATATCCGGCCGCCTCGCCGGCTGATCGCAACGCTTACGCGCGCTTGGTGGGTGGTCAAATCGAGGCCATACTTCGTCGAAAGACCATGACCGCCGCTTCGGAGACCGGACGACGTGATTACGGGAGATCATCTGCGCCGGATCGCCTTCTGGTCGCACGACCTGACGGACGCCGAATTCGAGCGCGCGCGCCGCGGCATCGTCGAGAAGTCCTATGCGAAGGGCGCTTATGTCTGTCACCGCGGCGACCGCCTCGATTCATGGACTGGCGTCGCCGAGGGCCTGCTGAAAATCGCGTCGATGTCGCGCAGCGGCAAAGCGGTGACATTGGCCGGCATTCGCACCCATGGCTGGTTCGGCGAGGGCACCGTGCTCAAGCACGAGGCGCGGCAATATGACCTCGTCGCGCTGCGCGATACGCGCCTGGCGCTGATGGATCGCGCCACTTTTCTCTGGCTGTTCGAGAACAGCGTCGCCTTCAACCGCTTCCTCGTCGGCCAGCTCAACGAGCGACTCGGCCAATTCATCGCCTTCGTCGAATATGACCGCATGCTCGACGCGCCGGCTCGCCTCGCCCGCAACGTGGCATGGCTGTTCAATCCGGTGCTCTATCGCAATCCCAGCCCGCATCTTGAAATTTCGCAGGAAGAGATCGGCCTGCTGTGCGGCATGTCGCGGCAGATGGCGAACAAGAGCCTGCAGCTTCTCGAGCAGAAGGGGCTGCTGCGCATCGAGCATGGCGGCATCACCATCCTCGATCCCGAACGGCTTGCGCGTTACGGCACCTGACGCCGACGAAAAAGGCCGCGGCTCATTTTGGAGACCGCGGCGGCGGACGAAATTCGTGCCGATGTTTGTTTGATATTTGCTGCGATGCGGAAAATGGCCGATATCCCGGCATGCATAGCCAACAAGGCCCCACCTTGTCTGTCAAGCGCCCTGTTGCGGTCGGTCCTATTATATTCAAACTGCCGAATGAAAAGTTCTAGGCCGTGGAATGGTTTAACCGCTTACCGCGGCGACATGACGGGCGCCCAAGACTTGACCATGCTGCGACGGTGATTTCTTATCGGCGCTAACAAAGACCGCTCTGAAAGAGCGGCGAGGGGAAATGGCCGGCGCGAGCGGCGTCCGGTTACCGGGAGGATAGCTGTGGCGTCCACTGTCGCCGCGCGCGCGGACACGTTTCCGAAGCTGCTGGCCCGCAATGCCCGCGATTTCGCGGCGCGGCCGGCCATGCGCCACAAGGATCTCGGCATCTGGCAGACCTGGACCTGGGCGCAGACCGAGGAGATCGTCCGCGCCTATGCGGTCGGCCTGTCGCAACTCGGCCTCAAGCGCGGCGAAACCATCGCCATCATCGGCTCCAACCGGCCGAAGCTCTATTGGTCGATCCTCGCCGCGCAAACACTCGGCGCGGTGCCGGTGCCGGTCTATGCCGATGCCGTCGCCGACGAACTCGCCTACGTGCTCAAGCACGCCGACGTGCGTTTCGCCGCCGTGGAAGATCAGGAGCAGGTCGACAAGATCCAGTCGGTGCAGGATCGTCTGCCGCGGCTCGAATGGATGTTCTACGACGAGCCGCGCGGTTTGCGCGATTACGACCACAGCCGTCTGCGTTCCATGGAGGACGTGATCGGCGACGGCCGCAAGGCGCTCGCCACTGACGCCAAGCTCGGCGCATGGCTCGACGACGAGATCGCCACGACCAAGGGTGCCGATCCCTCGATCATTCTCTATACGTCCGGCACCACGGGCCAGTCGAAGGGCGTGGTGCTGTCGGGCGAACGCTCGATCGCGGCTGCGACCGATACGGTCAATTTCGACCACCTCGACGAGAACGACGTGGCGCTGGCCTATCTGCCGCTCGCCTGGGTTGGCGATCACTACCTCAATTTCGCGCAGGGCCTGGTGGCCGGCTTCTGCATGGCCTGCCCGGAGAACGCCGACACGGCGATGGCGGACCTGCGCGAGATCGGACCGACATTCTACTTCGCGCCGCCACGTACGCTGGAGGCGCTGCTCACCCGGGTGATGATCCGTATGGAGGACGCCGGCGCGCTCAAGCGCCGCATCTTCCATTATTTCATCGGCGTCGCGCGGCAATACGGCGAGCGCATTCTCAATGGCGAGAAAGTGCCGCTGACCGGCCGCATCCTCTACGGCATCGGTAGTCTGCTCGTGTACGGGCCGCTGAAGAACGTGCTCGGCTTCTCGCGCGTGCGCGTCGCCTACACCGCCGGCGAGGCCATCGGGCCGGACCTGTTTGCCTTCTACCGCTCGATCGGGCTGAACCTGAAGCAGCTCTACGGCCAGACCGAGGCTTTCCTCTACGTCACCGCGCAGCCGGACGGCGCCATCTATTCCGACACGGTGGGCCCGGCCTGTCCGAACGTCGACATCAAGATCGCCGACAGCGGCGAGGTGCTGTTCAGGTCGCCGGGCATGTTCACCGGCTACTTCCGGGACGACGCCAAGACCGCCGAAGTGATGACGCCGGACGGCTACGTCAAGACCGGCGATGCCGGCTTTTTCGACGACAAGACCGGCCAGCTCAAGATCATCGACCGCGCCAAGGACGTCGGCAAGCTCAATGACGGCACCCTGTTTGCGCCGAAATACATCGAGAACAAGCTCAAGTTCTTTCCCAATATCCGCGAGGCGGTGGCCTATGGCGACGGCCGCGATTTCGTGACGGTGATGCTCAACATCGATCTCACCGCAGTCGGCTCCTGGGCCGAGCGCAACAACGTCGCCTATGCCTCCTATCAGGAGCTCGCCGGCCACCCGCTGGTCTACGACATGCTGGAGAAGAACGTCGCCGAGGTGAACCGCTCGCTCGCCGCCGACAAGATGATGGCGGGGGCGCAGATCAGGCGCTTCCTGGTGCTGCACAAGGAGCTCGACGCCGACGACGGCGAGCTGACGCGCACGCAGAAGGTGCGCCGCGGCTTCGTCGCCGAGCGCTACGCGCCTCTTATCAACGCGCTCTATGACGGCTCGACCGAGGCCGACATTTCCACCGAGGTGACCTTCGAGGACGGCCGCAAGGGCACCATCAGCGCCCGCGTCAGGATCCGCGACATGAAGCTTGAACCGGTGCCGAGGGTGAGGAAGGCGGCAGCATGAGAGCCCCCGACTCCGAGTCGAAGACCCGCGTCGGCGACGTGCTGCTGGCGGTCGAGGACGTGTCGCTGGCCTTCGGCGGCGTCAAGGCGATCAGCGGTGTGTCGTTCGACATCCGCCAGGGCGAGATCCGCGCGATCATCGGCCCAAACGGCGCTGGCAAGACGTCGATGCTCAACGTCATCAACGGCTTCTATCACCCGCAGCAGGGCCGTATCACCTTCAAGGGTGCGACGCGCGCCAAGATGCGCCCCTACGAGGCAGCCGCCGGCGGCATCGCCCGCACGTTCCAGAATGTGGCGCTGTTTCGCGGAATGTCGGCGCTCGACAACATCATGGCCGGGCGCACGCTGAAGATGAACCGCTCGCTGATCTGGCAGTTGCTACGCTTCGGCCCGGCGATGCGCGAGGAGGTCGAGCACCGGCGCTTCGTCGAGGAGATCATCGACTTCCTCAAAATTCAGGAAATCCGCCGCACGCCGGTCGGTCGGCTGCCTTACGGCCTGCAGAAGCGCGTCGAGCTCGGTCGCGCGCTGGCGATGGAGCCTGAACTCCTGCTGCTCGACGAGCCGATGGCCGGCATGAATCTCGAGGAGAAGGAGGACATGTCGCGCTTCATCCTCGACGTCAACGACTACTACGGCACGACCATCGCGCTGATCGAACACGACATGGGCGTGGTCATGGACCTGTCCGACCGCGTCGTCGTCCTCGATCACGGCATCAAGATCGCCGACGGCACGCCGGCCGAGGTGATGAAGGACCAGGCGGTGATCGATGCCTATCTCGGCGTGTCGCATTAAGGACGGGTGATGGACCTTCTGTACAAAGTCTTCCTCGATCCCTTCGTGCAGATGGGCACGGCACCGGACCTTTTGGTGCAGACGCTGTGGGATGGCCTCGTCGCCGGCGTCCTCTATTCGCTGATCGCGCTCGGCTTCGTGCTGATCTTCAAGGCCTCCGGCGTGTTCAATTTCGCGCAGGGCATCATGGTGGTGTTCGCGGCGCTGACCCTGGTCGGCCTGCACGAGAAGGGCGTGCCGGCCTATCTCGCGCTCGCCATCACGCTCGCCGTGATGTTCGGCCTCGCCGTCGGCGTCGAGCGCCTGATGCTGCGCCCGCTGGTCAATCAGCCCGACATCATTCTGTTCATGGCGACCTTCGGTCTCACCTATTTCCTCATCGGCTTCGGCGAACTGGTATTCGGCGGCAACCCCAAGGTGATGATCGCCAGCGAACTCGGCCTGCCGAAGGGTGCGGTCGATATCAACTTCGCCGGCGGCTTCGTCTCGCTGCAGAAGATCGACATTGCCGCCGCCATCATCGCCTCGCTGATGGTCGCAGCGCTTGCCGTGTTCTTCCAAAAGACCCGCATCGGACGGGCGCTTCGCGCCGTCGCCGACAGCCACAAGGCGGCTTTGTCGGTCGGCATCTCGCTCAACCAGATCTGGGTGATCGTTTGGTTCGCCGCCGGTGTCGTCGCGCTGGCGACCGGCATCATGTGGGGCGCGCGTTCGGAAGTGTCCTTCGCGCTGCAAATCATCGCGCTCAAGGCGCTGCCGGTCCTGATCCTCGGCGGCTTCACTTCGATCCCGGGCGCCATCGTCGGCGGTCTGATCATCGGCATCGGCGAGAAGGTCGGCGAGTTCTACTGGGGGCCGCTGCTCGGCTCCGGCATCGAGACCTGGCTCGCTTACGTCATCGCGCTCGTCTTCCTGCTGTTCCGGCCGCAGGGCCTGTTCGGCGAGAAGATCATCGAACGGATATGACCATGACCCCGAAAAGTGGGAGCCGGCTTTCGGATCAGATCATGGTCGAGAAAGAATAGTCATGTTCTATCGCGAGGCGGGCCAGTTCAAGACCAGCTACACCGCCGACATGTCGGTGTTCCCGATCCTGCAGGATCGGGTCGGTCTGGCGATCATTCTGATCGTCGCCGTCGCCATCATTCCGTTTTTCGGCAGCGGCTTCCTGCTGCAGGCGGTGATGACGCCGTTCCTCGTCTTCGCGCTGGCGACCATCGGTCTCAATCTGCTGACCGGCTACACCGGGCTGTTGTCGCTCGGCACCGGCGCCTTCATGGGCGTAGGGGCCTATGCCTGCTACAAGCTGACGACCTATTTCCCCGACGTGAACCTGATCGTCTGGATCATCGTTTCCGGCTTCTTCTCGGCGGCCGTCGGGGTGCTGTTCGGCCTGCCGTCGCTGCGCATCAAGGGCTTCTATCTGGCGGTGGCGACGCTCGCCGCACAGTTCTTCCTGTCCTGGTGCTTCATCCGCCAGCCGTGGTTCTACAATTACAATGTCTCCGGCGCGATCGAGGTGCCGACGCGCACGTTGTTTGGCATTCCGATTACCGGTGCGACGTCGAGCGACGCGACCCGCTATTTCATCGTGCTCGGCTTCGTCATTGCCATGACCTGGCTCGCTTCAAACCTCGTGCATGGCCGCATCGGCCGCATGTGGATGGCGGTGCGCGACATGGATCTCGCCGCCGAACTGATCGGCATCCGGCTGTTGCGCACCAAGCTGCTCGCCTTCGCCATCTCGTCGTTTTATTGCGGCGTTGCCGGCGCGCTGATGGTGTTCATGTGGTACGGCAGCGCCGAACCGTCGGTGTTCGACGTCAATCTATCGTTCTATATCCTTTTCATGGTCATTATCGGCGGCCTTGGCAGCCTGACCGGCTCGTTCTTCGGCGCGGCGCTGATCTACATCCTGCCGATCCTGCTGCGCTACGTGCCGGCGGAGTTCGGCATGCCGATCCAGTCGTCCACCGTCGAGCACATCCAGTACATGGTGATCGGCGCATTGATCGTGTTTTTCCTGATCGTCGAGCCGGCGGGTCTCGCCCGGCTCTGGCAGGTCGGCAAGCAGAAACTGAGGGTGTGGCCTTTCCCCTATTGAGGGGCGCGCACTGTCAGCCAAGCCCCGCAAAGGGGGAGGCCGCAAGCCCGGAAAGGCGCGCGGCCGGCAGTCAACAGGCGGCCTTTCGCCGCCGGAGATGGAGGGAACGTGATGCGAATGAAGCATGCTCTGCTCGGCGCGGCCGTGATGGTCTCCGCCGCGTTGCCGCTGGCGCCCGCGAGCGCCGCCGATACGATCTATGTGCCGCTGTTCTCGTACCGCACCGGCCCGTTCGCCGGCTCCGGCACGCCGATCGTCAACGGCATGGCCGACTATCTCAACATGCTCAACGAGCGCGACGGCGGCATCGGCGGCGTCAAGCTCGTCGTTGAGGAATGCGAGACCGGCTACGACACCAAGAAGGGCCTCGAGTGCTACGAGCAGGTGAAGTCCAAGAACCCGGTGGTGGTCAATCCGTACTCGACCGGCATCACTCTGCCGCTCATCCCGAAGGCCGCGATCGACAAGGTTCCGATCCTGTCGATGGCCTACGGCCTGTCGGCGTCGGCTGACGGCAACACCTTCCCGTGGGTATTCAATCCGCCGGCCACCTATTGGGATGGCGCCTCGATGTTCGTCGCCTATGCCGGCCAGCAGGAAGGCGGCATGGAAAAGCTCAAGGGCAAGAAGCTCGGCCTCGTCTATCTCGACGCGCCCTACGGCAAGGAGCCGATCCCGGTGCTCGAGGCGTTGGCCAAGGACTATGGCTTCGAACTGAAGCTCTATCCGGTGCCGGCGGCCGAAATGCAGAACCAGTCGTCGCAGTGGCTCAACATCCGCCGCGACCGTCCGGACTGGCTCTATCTGCAGGGCTTCGGCGCCATGAACCCGACGGCGGTGAAGGAAGCCGCCAAGAATAACTTCAAGATGGACCACCTGATCGGTAACTGGTGGGCCGGTGGCGACGACGATGCGCGTCCGGCCGGCGACGGTGCGAAGGGTTACCTGTCGCTGAACTTCAACCAGGTCGGCACCGACATCCCGGTGATCCAGGACATCATCAAGTATCTCGTGGACAAGGGTAAGAGCCAAACGCCGAAGGATAAGGTCGGCGAGAACCTCTACAACCGCGGCGTCTACAACTCGATGATCATCGCCGAAGGCATCCGCAACGCGCAGAAGCTCAGCGGCAAGAAGGTGATCGACGGCGCTGACATGCGTCGCGGCCTCGAGACCCTCGTCATTGACGAAGCGCGTCTCAAGGAAATGGGCGCCGCCGGCTTCGTCGCGCCCGTCAAGGTCACCTGCGCCGACCATAACGGCCACAACGCCGCCTATATGGCGAAGTGGGACGGCACCAAGTGGACCAAGGGCTCTGACTGGATCCAGCCGATCAAGGCCAAGGTCGAGCCGCTGATCGACGAAGCCGCCAAGGCTTATGCCGCCGGCAATGCCGGCTGGCCGAAGCGTACCGAAGCCTGCGACGCGAAGTAGGGAGGCTTCTTACCCTCTCCTTGTGGGGAGGCATAGGTGGCCCCCGGCCACCGTTCTTGAGTGAAACGCCGATGCTTTGCATCGGCTATGGAGCGAAAGCGAGCGGGGTGGGGGTCGCTGCGATCACCCCCACCCCACTCACCTCACTGTGTTCGGTGAGTGACCCTCCCCACAAGGGGAGGGTAAAGAAAGGCAGATGCCGTGACTTCTACAGCAACGACAACCGCCGCTGCCCCGGCAACCGACAAGATCCTCTCGGTGAACAATATCGAGGTGATCTACGATCACGTCATTCTGGTGCTGAAGGGCGTATCGCTCGAAGTGCCGAAGGGCGGCATCGTCGCGCTGCTCGGCGCCAACGGCGCCGGCAAAACCACGACGCTCAAGGCGATCTCCAACCTGCTGCACGCCGAGCGCGGCGACGTCACCAAGGGCTCGATCATCTTCGACGGCGCCGAGGTGCACGACATGTCGCCGAACGACCTGGTGCGGCGCGGCTGCATCCAGGTCATGGAAGGCCGGCATTGCTTCGGCCATCTGACCGTCGAGGAGAACCTGCTGACCGGCGCCTTCACGCGCCGCGACGGCAAGGCCGCGATCAAGCGCGACATGGAGCTGGTTTACACCTATTTCCCGCGCCTGCACGAGCGCCGCACCTCGATGGCCGGCTACACGTCGGGCGGCGAACAGCAGATGTGCGCGGTGGGGCGCGCGCTGATGTCGCGGCCGAAGATGATCCTGCTCGACGAACCTTCCATGGGACTGGCGCCGCAAGTCGTCGAGGAAATCTTCGAGATCGTGAAGGACCTGAACGCGAAGGAGGGCGTGTCCTTCCTGCTTGCCGAGCAGAACACCAACATGGCCCTGCGTTATGCCGATTACGGCTACATCCTCGAGAACGGCCGCGTGGTGATGGACGGCGCCGCCAAGTCGCTGGCCGAGAACGCCGACGTCAAGGAGTTCTATCTCGGCGTGTCCGAAGGCCGCCGCAAGTCGTTCCGCGAGGGCAAGCATTATCGCCGCCGCAAGCGGTGGTTGGCGTGAGTTCTTCCTCGATGTCCTCACACTACGACGCCCTCGAAACCCGCGACCCTGCGCAGCGCGAGCGCGAGCAGTTCGGCAGGCTGCCGACCATCGTCGCTCACGCGCTGAAGGCGCCGGGCTGGGCCAGGCATCTCGCTGGCGTTGATGCCAAATCCGTGACCTCACGCGCGGCGCTCGCGAAACTGCCGGTGCTGCGCAAGTCGGACATCGTGGCGTTGCAGAAGCAGCATCCGCCGTTCGGCGGCCTCAACGTCACGCCGCCGGGCAAGGCGAAACGGCTGCTGATGTCGCCCGGCCCGATCTTCGAGCCGGAAGGCCATGGCGAGGACTGGTGGGGCGCGACGCGCGCCTGCTTTGCCGCCGGCATGCGCGACGGCGACATTGTGCACAACTCCTTCGCCTATCACCTGACGCCGGGTGGCTTCATTCTCGAATCCGGCGCCCACAAGCTCGGCTGCGCCGTCATCCCTGGCGGCGTCGGCAATACCGAGCAGCAGATCGATGCGATCGCGCATTACAGGCCGTCGGCCTATATCGGCACGCCGGATTTTCTCAAAATCCTGCTCGACACCGCGCAGAAGACCGGCAAGGACGCATCCTCGATCAGGCGCGGGCTGGTGTCGGGAGCGGCACTGCCGGGCTCGCTGCGCGAAGAATTGCGCGCGCGCGGCGTTGCGGTGCTGCAATGCTACGCCACCGCCGAACTCGGCGTCATCGCCTACGAGTCGGCAGCGATGGAAGGCATGATCGTCAACGAGCACCTCATGCTGGAGATCGTGCGCCCCGGCACCGGCGATCCGGTCGCGGAGGGAGAGGTGGGCGAGGTGGTGGTCACCTCCTTCAACCCGGACTATCCGATGATCCGGCTGGCGACCGGCGATCTCTCCGCCGTCATGACCGGGGCCTCGTCCTGCGGCCGCACCAACACCCGTATCAAGGGCTGGATGGGTCGCGCCGACCAGACCGCGAAGGTCAAGGGCATGTTCGTGCATCCGAGGCAGGTCGCCGAAGTCGGTGCGCGGCACCCGGAACTCAG
The DNA here is from genome assembly GCA_018240595.1 of Pseudomonadota bacterium. GTDB lineage: Bacteria > Pseudomonadota > Alphaproteobacteria > Rhizobiales > Xanthobacteraceae > Pseudolabrys. The sequence goes on from JAFEFL010000049.1 coordinate 29,047, forward strand.
GCGTCTGCGTCTGGTGGTTGGCCGCGCCGCCGAGCAGGACACCATGTCGCTGATGGCGGAGGCGGCCACGACGGACCGGGCGCTGGCAGACGCGGTCGCCGCGACGTTGCAGTCGGTGACCAAACTGCGCGGCGAGGTGACGCTGGTCGCGCCCGGCTCGCTGCCCAACGACGGCAAGGTGATCGCGGACGAGCGGCCGGTCGGCTAGGACTATTCAGCCGCTTGACCGCGCCTGGCATTTCCCGCTCATAACGGCCCCATGACCGACGCCGCCAATCCGCATCTGCCGCCGAACCACCCCAAAGTGCCGCCGCGCCGCGTTGGCGTGCTGCTGGTCAATCTCGGCACGCCGGATGCCACCGACTACTGGTCGATGCGCCGCTATCTCGGCGAATTCCTATCCGACCGCCGCGTCATCGAGGAGAACCCGGTCAAGTGGTGGCTGGTGCTCAACCTCATCATTTTGACGTTCCGCCCGAGCCGGAAGGGCCGCGACTACGACAAGATCTGGAACAGGGAGCGCAACGAGTCGTTCCTGAAGACGATCACGCGCTCGCAGTCGGAGAAACTCGCCGCCGCCGTGGCCGGCAACGCGCGCATCGTCGTCGACTGGGCGATGCGCTACGGCAATCCTTCGATCAAGTCGCGGCTCGAGGCGCTGCAAGCACAGGGCTGCGATCGCATCCTCGTTGTGCCGCTCTATCCGCAATATGCCGCTGCGACCACGGCGACCGTCGCCGACAAGGCCTTCGAGGCGCTGATGCAGATGCGCTGGCAGCCGGCGGTGCGCGTCGCCCCGGCGTACTTCGACAACCCGGTCTATATTGACGCGCTGGCGACCTCGCTTGAGGCCTCGCTGGCCAAGCTCTCCTTCAAGCCGGACGTGATCCTCGCTTCGTTCCACGGCATGCCCGAGGAATATCTGGAGAAGGGCGATCCCTATTACTGCCAGTGCGCGGCGACGGCGCGGCTGCTGCGTGAACGCCTGAAGATGGACGACACGCAGTTGATGATGACGTTCCAGTCGCGCTTCGGTCCGGCCGAGTGGCTCAAGCCCTACACCGACAAGACGGTGGAAGCGCTGGCGAAGAAGGGGGTGAAGAACCTGGCCATCATCACGCCGGGCTTCTCGTCGGACTGCCTGGAGACTCTGGAAGAGATCGCGATGGAGAACGCCGGCATCTTCAAGGAACACGGCGGCGAGAACTTCGCGGCCATTCCTTGCCTCAATGATTCGGCGGAGGGCATGGCCGTGATCCGCGACGTCGTCGGCCGCGAACTCATGGGCTGGGTCTAGGCCCGGCCCGCCTCTCAACACCTCGTTAACCATACCGCTTTAACGTCCGTTAACCACTTCCCGCCGTCCGCGGGCGGGTGCGCATGCGCGCGCTCCGCCGCGGCCGGTCTCAGGAGAATGTCTCGGACGTGCGCTGTCGCTGTTCTCGAAACACCGGCTTCCGCCCGCTGGTCGGCCTGCTGACGGCCGCCTGCGTGCTGGCGTTCGGCATCGCCGGCGCGCAGGCGCAGATCGTCACGCCGGATTCGGCCGATCCATTCGCGCCGAAGGCCGCAATTCCGCGCAAGCCGCAGACGTTCCAGAAGTTCGGCCCACAGCAGCAGGCGCAGCTCAGCCAGACGCCGACTTTCACCGAGCCGCCGTCGGCCGCCGGCGATACGGGCTTCGACTCGACCAACAGCAAGAACGCCAAGGCCAAGGCGCGCGCACTGGCGGCCAAGAAACCCGGTGCCACCGCGAGGGCGCAGGCGACGCCGGCCGGTGAGCCGCCGCCGCTCGCCATCTCGCCCTATCAGGTGCCATTCCCCGGCACCGGCAACGCCGCCAAAAGCGCGATGGCGTCGGCCAACGGCGCGCCGCCGGTCGAGATCGGGCCGATCCGCAAGCCGCTCAAGAAACGCAAGCGCGCGGACGACGACGATCCTTACGCCCAGCTCGGCGTGCAGGCCGGGGCCTTCACGCTCTATCCCGCGGTCGAGCTGATCGGCGGCTACGACAGCAACCCCGGCCAGAGCGCGACCGCCAAGGGCGCCTCCCTCTATTCGGTGCAGCCGGAGCTGCGCGCGCAGTCGAACTGGTCGCGCCACGAACTCAAGGCCGACCTGCGCGGCAGCTACACCGGCTACTCGCCGGACAGCGATCCGACGCTCAGCCGCCCCAACGTCAACGGCAAGATCGACGGCCGTGTCGATGTCACCCGCGACACCCGCCTCGACCTCGGCGGTCGCTTGCTGGTGGCCACCGACAATCCCGGCAGCCCGAATCTGCAAGCGGGCCTGTCCAAGTTGCCGATCTACACTACCCTTGGGGGCTCGGCCGGCGTCGGTCACAAGTTCAATCGCGTCGACCTGTCGATCAAGGGCGACGCCGAGCGCACGGCCTATCAGGATTCCAAGCTCACCGACGGCACGACCCTGAGCAATGAGGACCGCAACTACGATCAGTACGGGGTCAAGCTGCGCGGCGGCTACGAGCTGTTGCCGGGCGTCACGCCCTATGTCGAGGGCGGCGTCGATACACGCAAGCACGATCTGGCGACCGATTCCTCCGGCTACCAGCGCGATTCCAAGGGTTGGACGGCTCTGGTCGGCTCGACCTTCGAGATGACGCGTGTGCTCACCGGCGAGACCGGCATCGGCTACACGCAGCGGACCTACGACGATCCGCGGCTCGACAAGCTCGGCGGTGTGGTCGGCAACGCCTCGCTGATTTGGACCGCCAATGCGTTGACCACGGTGAAGTTCACAGCGGCCTCCGGCATCCAGGAATCGACGGTGGCCGGCGTCTCCGGTGTGTTCTCGCGCGACTATAATATCCAGGTAGACCATGCCTTTCGCCGCTGGCTGATTGGCACGGTAAAGGCCGGCTACGGCACCGACACTTACAAGGGCACCGACACCGCCGGCACGACCACGACCACGACCGCGATTTGCGGCTGTGTCGTCTCGACGCCCGGCGGCACCACCGCCGACCGAGTCGATAACCGCTACACCGTAGGTCTGGGACTGACCTACAAGCTCAGCCGCTGGGCGCAGATTAAAGGCGAATTCCGCCAAGATTGGCTGCGTTCGAATGTCAGCAGCAACAATTTCACCGAGAGCACGTTTCTCGTCGGCCTGCGCTTACAGCAATAGTATTGCTGGCGCATGATCTTATCCGAAAGCCGAATCCCACTTTTCGGGATCATGCGCTAGCGGATTCCGGCGCGCACGAAGCTCTGAATGAACGCGCGCTGGAACACCAGAAACGCGATCATCAAGGGCGCCGAGGTCATCAGCGCTGCCGCGCAGATCACCGACCAGTCGATGCCCTGATCGACCGAGGCGAAAGTCTGTAGGCCGACCGTGAGCGGCCGCGTCTCCACCGAATTGGTGACGATCAGCGGCCACAGAAAGTTGTTCCAGTGATAGCTCACCGAGACGAGGCCATAGGCGACATAGATCGGCTTGGCGAGCGGCAGATAGACGCGCCAGATGGTCTGCAGCGTGCTGGCGCCTTCCATGCGCGCGGCGTCGTCGAGCTCCTTGGGGATCGTCTTGAACGCCTGCCGCAGCAGGAAGATGCCGAAGGCCGACGCCACATAGGGAATGCCGACGCCCGTCAGCGTGTCGATCAGATTGAGATGCTGCAGCGTCCGGTAGTTCTCGAGAATGAGGACGTCCGGCGTCACCATGAGCTGGATCAGGATCAGCGCGAACAGGATGTCGGCGCCGTAAAACTTCCAGCGCGCCAAGCCGAAGGCAGCGAGCGTGCAGATGACGAATTGCGCCAGCATGATGCCGAGCACCAGCATCACCGTATTGAGGAAATAGCGCGGGAAGGGCGCGGCGACCCAGGCGTGCCTGAAGTTGTCGAAGGTCAGCGGCGCCGTCACTTCGAACCGCGTCGCATAGGCCGCCGGATGAAACGCCGCCCACAGCGCGTAGATGAGGGGCAGGGCCCAGAGCAGCGCGAAGGCCCAGGCCGCGATCGTCGACAGCGAGATGATGCGGTTCGCTTTCATGGCCTCACCGGTAATGCACCTTGCGGTCGATGAGGAAGAACTGCGCCAGCGCCACGGCGGCGAGCCCGGTCAGCAGCACGGTGGACAGCGCCGCGGCATAACCGAGATCCCAGAACGAGAAGGCGACCTGGTAGATGTAGAACAGCAGCAGCGTCGTCGCATTGTCCGGGCCGCCGCCGGTCATGGCGATGACCTGATCGACGACGCGGAAGGCGTTGATCAGCGCGTTGATGCCGACGAACAAGGTGGTCGGCATCACCATCGGCCAGGTGATGCGGCGGAAGACCTGCCAGCGGCTGGCATTCTCCATGCGCGCTGCTTCATAAAGATCTGGCGGCACCTGCTGCAGCGCCGCCAGATAAAAGATCATGAAGAACCCGGCTTCCTTCCACACCGTCACCGCCATCAGCGACGGCAGCGCGGTCGCCTGATCGCCGAGCCAGTTGACGCTGGCGAAACCGAGTGCACGGCCGATCTTGTTCAGGAGGCCGTAATCCTGCGTGTAGAAGAACAGCCAGATGTTGGCCGCCGCCACCATCGGCAGGATGGTCGGCGTGAAGAAGGCGAGGCGCAAACCGGCGCGGCCGCTGATCCGGCCGTTGACCCACAGCGCCATGACGAGCGCGAAGCCGATCGCGAGCGGCACGGTAATCAGCGCGTAGAGCAGGTTGTTGGTGAAGGCGCGCCAGAAGATCGGATCGGCGATGAGCGATTGATATTGCGTCAGGCCGATGAAGCGCGCCGGCCGCACGCCGTGCGGCGTCGAATAGAAGCTGTCGATGACGGTCTTGATCGCCGGGATATGCGTGAAGGCGGCGAGCAGCACCACGGCGGGCAGCGCCAGCAGCCAGCCCTGGATGTGGATGTTCAAATGTCTTTGGCGCACGCTACTCACCGCGCGCGCCTTTCCCCTCCCCACGCGAGCCCTTGCGAGCGGCGGGGAGGGGAGAGAGGGAGTGCATGTGGGCGGCCTGCGTTGCGCCACGGCTCAGTTCTGGAACGGCCCGAGGATGCGCGTCGCTTCGGCCTGCGCCTGGTCGAGCGCGGCCTTGGCCGGCTTGCCGCTGGTCAGGATCGCCTGCAGCGCATCGTTCAGCGCCTTGGTGACGCGCTGGTTCTCATGCGTCGACAGCTCGGCGACCGCCTCCTTGAGCTGATCACGCGCCACCAGCGCCGGCGGGAATTCGCTGGCGTATTTCTTCATTGCCGGCGTTTCCCAGGCGTCGGGCCGCGTCGCCACATAGCCGGTGGCGATGCCCCAGTCGGCGGCGAGCTCCGGCGTCGTCAGGAATCGCGCGAATTCGATCGCCGCCGCCTGCTTGGCCTTGTCCTTGGTCTTGAAGATGTAGATGTTGCCGCCGCCGGTCGGCGAGCCGCCGCGCACCTTCTTCGGCATCGGCGCGACGCCGAAGGCGAATTTGGCGTTGGCCTTGACGTTGGTCAGGTTGCCGGTGGTGGTCCACATCACCGCGGTCTTGCCCTCGAAGAAGTCCTTCGGCGTGGTGCCCCAGTCGATGATGCCCTTGGGCATGACGCCGTCCTTGGTGCTGAGGTCGGCGAAGAACTGCGCCGCTTCGACCACCTTGGGGTCGTTATACGAGACCTTGGTGCCGTCCTGGTTGGCGAGCACGGCGCCGTTCTGCGTCGTCAGCGCCTGGAACAGCCAGTACGGGAAGCCGGAGGAGGGGATTTCGACACCCCATTGCGTCACGTTGCCCGACGCATCCTTCTTGATCAGCTTCTTGCCGAACGAAACCATTTCGTCCCAGGTCGCCGGCGCCTTGTCCGGATCGAGACCGGCGGCCTTGAAGGCGTCCTTGTTCCAGTACTGGACGATGGTCGAGCGCTGGAACGGAATGCCCCAGGTGTGACCCTGCGCCTGGCTGTTTTCCATGAAGGCCGGATAGAACGCCTTGATCCACGCCTTGTCGGCATCTGTGTTGGCCAGCGCGTCGACCGGTTCGATCAACTCGTTGTCGATCAGCGTGAACATGTCGGTCGACAGCAGTACCGCCATGTCCGGCGCGTTGCCGGCTTTCGCCGCGGTCATCGCCTTGACGAGCGAGTCCTGGTAGCTGCCGGTGTAGACCGGCTTCACGGTAATGTCGGGATGCTTCTTCTGGAAGGCCTCGACATAGCCGTCGACGATCTTGGTGATCGGGCCGCCGACCGCGATCGGATAATAGAACGTGATTTCGGTCGCCGAGGCGGCCGAGACGCCAAGCGCCAGCGCGACGGCCGTTGCCGCGGCAATGCGAGCCAGAACCTTCATGGCAGTGCTCCCCTAGTGTGAGACGGTTTGAAGCTTCGACCGGACGGCCGAGCCGATTTCGGCAGCGACGCGACGGCCGCTGCTCGCCTCGAAGATGTGCGCGGCGGAAGGCTGCCAACGCACGCCGACGGCGGCGCCGACCGCCGGCACGTCCTTGCCTCGCACGCGGGCGAGGATCGGCCGTTCGCCGATCATGCAGGTGACCAGCGCTTCGCCGCCGAGGTATTCGACCGCCGTGACAACGGCGTGAATGCTGCCGGCCGCGCCCTCGCTATCCACCGTCACGTCTTCCGGGCGCAGGCCGAGCACGCGGCCTTTGCCCGGGCCGGCGAACAGCGCAGGGCCCGTCGTGCCGATAATCACGGCGCCGTCGCGGCCGTCATCGAGATCGAGGAAACTCATCGGCGTGCCGCCGATGAAGCGTGCGGTGAACAAGGTCGCGGGCTGGTCGTACAGGTCGGCCGGCGCGCCCTGCTGTTCGATGCGGCCAGCGCGCATCAGAATGACCTCGTCGGCCATGCTCATGGCTTCGGTCTGGTCGTGCGTCACGTAGACCATGGTGATGCCGAGCCGTTGCTGCAGCGCGCGGATTTCGCGGCGCAGGTCCTGGCGCAATTGTGCGTCGAGGTTCGACAAAGGCTCGTCGAGCAGACAGACCGGCGCCTCGGCGATCAGCGCGCGGCCGAGCGCGACGCGCTGCTGCTGGCCGCCGGACAGTTGCGCCGGCTTGCGCGCCAGCAGCGCCTCGAGGCCGAGCACGCCGGCGACCCTGGCGAGACGCGCCGCGATCTCGGCTTTCGGCGCGCCGCGCACCGACAGGCCGAAGGTGATGTTGTCGGCGACGGTGAGATGCGGGAACAGCGCGTAGGACTGGAACACCATGGCGACGCCGCGCGCCGCGCCGGTGAGGCCGGCGACGTCGCGGCCGCCGATCTCGATGGTTCCCGATGTCGGTTCCTCGAGACCCGCGATCATGCGCAGCATGGTCGACTTGCCGCAGCCCGAGGGCCCGAGCAGTACGGTCAGATGTCCTTGCTTGACGGCAAAAGAGACGTCGGCCACGGCGGTCGTCACGCCCCAGCTCTTCGTCACGGAGCGTACGTCAACGCTATGCACGACCTCGTCCCATCGGCCCGGCGGCCAGTCCCGAGTGCGGATATCAATGCTGCATGACAGTTTTGCGACAGTCCGGCTCCCCGTCAATAAGGGAAACCGTCCTGTACAAGATCAAAGCCGATCCGCGGGACGAAGGGGCTCTACTTCCCGGCGAGAATGCGTTCAATCTCGCTGCGGAATTCCTTGGCGAGGTCGGGGCGGTCGAGGCCGTAGGCGACGTTGGCGGTGAGGAAGCCGATCTTCGAGCCGCAGTCGTAGCTCGTGCCTTCGAACTTGAAGCCGTAGAACGGCTGCGACTTCGCCAAAGTCAGCATGGCGTCGGTCAACTGGATTTCCCCGCCGGCGCCGGCGGCCTGGCTGCTCAGCACCTCGAACAGTTCCGGCTGCAGGATGTAGCGGCCGGTGATCGACAGGTTGGACGGCGCGTCCTTCGCTTTGGGCTTTTCGACCATCTGCGTGACCTCGAAGGCCTTGCCTTTGGTCTTGCCGACGCCGACCACGCCGTACATGTGGATGCGGTCCATCGGCACTTCCTCGACGGCGATCATGTTGGCCTTGTCGTCGAGGCCCGATGCCGCTTCGATCATCTGCGCGAGGCAGCCCTTCGGGTTCTTCACCAGCACGTCCGGCAGGATCACCGCGAACGGTTCGTCGCCGACCAGATCGCGCGCGCACCACACCGCGTGGCCGAGGCCGAGCGGCGACTGCTGGCGCGTGAAGCTGGTGCCGCCGGCTTCCGGCAGGTCGTCCTTGAGGAGTTCGAGATCGGCCTTCTTGCCGCGTTCGATCAGCGTCACCTCGAGCTCGAACTGACGATCGAAGTGGTCCTCGATGATGTTCTTGTTGCGGCCGGTGACGAAGATGCAGTGCTCGATGCCCGCCTCATGCGCCTCGTCCACCACGTGCTGGATCAGCGGCCTGTCGACGACCGGGAGCATCTCCTTCGGCATCGCTTTGGTAGCGGGAAGGAACCGGGTTCCCAGACCGGCGACAGGGAAAATGGCTTTGCGGACAGGTTTCATGAAGGCAGAGACTCGCTGAGGGAGGATGGAACTTTGGGGTGCGACTAAAAAGCATGGGCCCCGGGAAAGGTCCAGTTGCGGCCAACTGGTCCGGAATGGGACAGTCGCTTAGACTGTTAACCTCGTCGAAACGGTATTCCGGCTCCCATAGGGCATGGCAAGGGCACGGCGCAGCACCTTAATGCGAAACACCCGGCAGATGTTCCTGGCCGCGGGCTTGGTCTGGCTCGCCGCCGGCGCTGCGGCTTCGGCGGGTGGCGACGGGGACCGTACCGGCACCATCCCGGCCTCGACCCGGGTCCAGACGCCCTCCTGGAGCGGCGATGACGGGGCTTCCGGTAATCCGCTGATGACGGCCGCGGCGATCCGCGCGGCGGCCGCGAATTTCCCGAGTTGCATCGAGCGCCTTTGGCCGCTGGCGGCGCGGCGCGGTGTGTCGCGCGCCAGCTTCGAGCGGCTCACGGCGCATCTTGCGCCCGACCTGCGCATCATGGATCTGCTGGACAGCCAGCCCGAATTCACCAAGGCGGTTTGGGACTACCTGGATATCCTGGTCACCGATGAGCGCATCGCCAAGGGCCGCGCCATTCTCGCGAAGTACGGCAAGCTGTTCGACGAGGCCGAGCGCACCTACGGCGTCGATCGCTACACCATCGCCGCGATCTGGGGCGTCGAGACCGACTATGGCGCGCTCGCCGGCAACCGCCCGGTGTTGCGCTCGACTGCGACGCTCGCCTGCATCGGCCGGCGGCAGCGCTACTTCCGCGACGAATTCGTCGCCGCGCTGGAGATTCTGCATCACGGCGACGTCAAGCCGGACAAGTTCGTCGGCTCGTGGGCCGGCGCTTTCGGGCCGACGCAGTTCATGCCGACGGCGTTCAAGCGCTATGCCGTCGATGCCGATCGCGATGGGCGCAGCGACGTCATCGACTCGATGCCGGATCTGATCGCCTCCACCGCGAACAACCTGAAGAAAGCCGGCTGGCAGAGCGGTGAGACCTGGGGTTACGAAGTCGTGGTGCCGGCCAATCTCGATTTCACGCTGGCCGGCCGCCAGCACACCATGACGATCCGTGACTGGGAGCGCCGTGGCATCGTGCGCGCCGGCGGCAAGGCGTTTCCGCGTGCGGACGATCGTGCGTTCCTGTTGGTCCCGGCCGGCGTGCAGGGGCCCGGCTTCCTGATGCTTGAAAATTTCCGGGTCATCATGCGCTACAACCCGGCCGAAGCCTATGCACTGGCCATCGGTCATCTCGCGGATCGGCTGCGGGGCGGCGGGCCATTTGTCCAGGACTGGCCACGGTACGAGCGCGTGCTGACCCGGGCCGAGCGCCTGGAACTGCAGCAACTCCTTGAACGGCATGGCTTTGACGTCGGCGAACCGGACGGCCGCATGGGCCCGAAGACGCGCGACGCGCTCCGGGACTTCCAGATCCGCATCGGCCGCGTCCCGGACGGTTTCGCCTCGGCCGGCATGCTCGAGCGCCTGCGCGGCGACCGCTAACCGAGCCCAGACCTTCGAGTTGACATTTTTGGCGCGCTATTGGCCCATGCGGAAGGGGCCTGCCGCAGGTACCCCGATATCGGCGTTGGACCGCAACATGGCGCGCAAATTGGGGCTCAAGAACTGGCGTTTCGGGCTGGCCGTCCTGGTCCTGGCCGAATGCGCGACGTTCGGCGCCCCGGCGATCGCGCCGGTGACCCCGGCCGCCGCCCAGTTCTTCGACCAGCGCTATCCGTCGCTGTCGCGCCAGCGGCCGCGCAGCGGCGGCTTCTTCGATAGTCTGTTCGGCGGCGGCCGCTCCAGCGGCGAGCGCGAAGTGCCCAACCCCTATCAGCACCAATATCAGTTGCAGCGCGAGGCGCCGTCCGAGACGTCGCGGGCGCCGGCCGCGCGCAAGGACACCAAGCCCGACCAGGGCGAGCCGACGACGAACATCGTGGTCCTCGGCGACAGCATGGCGGACTGGCTCGCTTATGGTCTCGAGGATGCCTTCGGCGACGCGCCGGAAATCGGCATCGTGCGCAAGAACAAGCCGTTCTCGGGTCTGTTGCGCTACGACTCCAAGAACGACCTCGACTGGTGGCATGTCGCCCGCGATCTGCTCGCCAACGAGAAGGCGAGCTACGTGGTGATGATGATCGGCGTCGGCGATCGTCAGAACATGCGCGAAAAGGACGTCGCCAAGGAAGCCGAACAGCAGAAGGCGGACGCCGCCAAGACCGCCCAGACGACTTCCGATCAGGCCAAGACCGACGCGGCGAAGACTGACGCTGCCAAGGCCGACCCGGCGAAGTCGCCCGACGCCGCGAAAGCCGATCCGAACAAGCCGGATGACGGCAAGGCCGACGACAGGACGGACGAGGCCAAGACCGACGCCGAACAGGCGATCGTCGCGCCGGAGCCGAAGCGCACCGCCAAGCGGGCCGGCAACGGTGTCATCGAATTCCGGACCGACGAATGGGCGAAGGTCTATTCGCACCGCATCGACGAAACGATCGCCGCGCTGAAGAGCAAGGGCGTGCCGGTGTTCTGGGTCGGCCTGCCGTCGATCCGCGGCACCAAATCGACCGCGGATGTCAGCTACCTCAACGATCTTTATCGCGCGCGCGCCGAAAAGGCCGGCGCGGTCTATGTCGACGTGTGGGACGGCTTCGTCGACGAAGGCGGCAAGTTCACCACCTTCGGCCCGGACTATGAAGGCCAGATGCGCCGCCTGCGTTCGGCCGACGGCGTCTATTTCACCAAATACGGCGCGCGCAAGCTGGCGCACTATGTCGAGCGCGAGATCCGCCGCACCATGGCGAACCGCGGTCCGATCGCGCTGCCGATGGGACCGACACCGGCGATGCCGGCCGATGGGAAATCGGCGGTGCGGCCGCTCGCCGGTCCGGTGGTGCCGCTGACGACGATCAGCGGCAATAATGACGAACTCGCCGGCGGCAACGTCGCGCAGGCACGCGCCGATGCCTCGGCGGCGGCAGTGCTGGTAAAGGGCGATCCGATCGCGCCGGCGCCTGGCCGCGCCGACGATTTCATCTGGCCGCCGGGCAGCGAACGTCCGAAGGTCGAAGCGCCTGTCGCCAAGCCTGCGGCTGCGGCGAAACCCCAGGCCGCGATAACGCCGCCGGCCGCGCCGGTGGCGACGCCTGCCGTTGCTCCTCCGGTCGCGGTCGCTCCTGCGCCGCCGCCGGTCGCGGCCAAGCCGCCCAATGCGCCTCAGGCCATCATGACGCCGGAGCCGGCGGCCGCCGCCAAACCGGAACCCAAGCAAGAGACCAAGCCTGAAGCGAAGCCGCGCGCCGCCGAAGCGCGGCCGCAACCGCGCCATCCGCAGGCCGCCGATCCGCGGGCACCGCGCCCGCCGCAGGGCATCGCGCAGCAGCCGCCGCGCCGCCGTGACGAGGGCGGGCTGTTCGGGTTGTTCCGCTGAAGTATCGGGCAGCGTCGTCGCAATAAAAAAGCCCCGCACGCGCGGGGCTTTTTGTTTCGCGTTGATGGCTCAACGCGGCAGCGTGGTCGAGCCCATCAGGTACTTGTCGACGGCATGCGCGCACTGGCGGCCTTCGCGGATCGCCCAGACGACCAGCGATTGGCCGCGCCGCATGTCGCCGGCGGCGAACACTTTCGGCACCGAGGTGAGATAGCCGGTCGTGTCGGCGCTGACATTGCCGCGGTTGTCGAGCGCGACGTCGAGCGTCTTCAGCATGCCGTCATGGACCGGGTGCACGAAGCCCATGGCGAGCAGCACCAGATCGGCTTCGATCTCGAATTCGGTGCCCGGCACCGGCTTGAACTTGTCGTCGAGATGGGCGCAGTGCAGCTTCTTCACCTGGCCGTTCTCGCCGGAGAACTTCAGAGTACCGACGGCGAAGTCGCGCTTGGCGCCTTCGAGGTGGCTCGACGAGGTGCGCATCTTCAGCGGCCAGTTCGGCCACGTCAGGTCCTTGTTTTCCTTTTCCGGCGGCGCCGGCATGATCTCGAAGTTGGTCACCGAGATCGCGCCCTGACGGATCGACGTGCCGATACAGTCCGAGCCGGTATCGCCGCCGCCAATGACGACGACCTTCTTGCCGGTCGCCAGGATCGGCTCGACCGAGCCGAGCGGTTCGTTCGACACGCGCCGGTTCTGCTGCGGCAGGAAATCCATGGCGAAGTGGATGCCCTTGAGCTCGCGGCCCGGGATCGGCAGGTCGCGCGGCTTTTCCGAACCGCCGGCCAGCACCACGGCATCGTATTCCGCGGTCAGCTTCTCGACCGGCATATCGACACCGACATGGACGCCGTAATGGAAGGTGACGCCCTCGGCCTGCATCTGCGTGACGCGGCGGTCGACGTGGACCTTCTCCATCTTGAAGTCCGGAATGCCGTAGCGCATCAGGCCGCCGGCCTTGGCCCAGCGTTCGAACACATGAACGTCGTGGCCGGCGCGGGCGAGCTGCTGCGCGCAGGCCATGCCGGCGGGGCCGGAGCCAACGACGGCGACCTTCTTGCCGGTCTTGTGCGCCGGCGTCTCGGGCTTCAGGCCCTGCGCGATGGCGCGGTCGGCGATCTCGCATTCGATGGTCTTGATGGTGACCGGCGTGTCCTCGATGTTGAGCGTGCACGAGGCCTCGCACGGCGCCGGGCAGACGCGGCCCGTCACTTCCGGGAAATTGTTGGTCGAGTGCAGGTTGCGCGCCGCCTCGTCCCATTCGTTGCGATAGACCAGATCGTTCCAATCCGGGATCTGGTTGTTCACGGGGCAGCCGGTCGGCTGGCCGGTGATGCGGCTGGTGCCGTGGCAATAGGGCACGCCGCAATCCATGCAGCGCGCCGCCTGGTCGCGCACTTCCTTGTCGGGAAGCGGCAGAACAAATTCACGATAGTGTTTGATACGCTCCTCGACCGGAGCGTACTTGCGATCGTGACGTTCGAACTCGAGAAAACCGGTAATCTTGCCCATCTTACTCCGCCGCCTGCATGGTCGCGGCCTTTTCCTTTGCCATTTCAGCGAGCGCACGGGCGTATTCGACCGGCATCACTTTCTTGAACATCGGACGATAACGCGCCCAGTCGGCGAGAATCGCCTTGGCGCGAGCCGAATTGGTGTAGCGCGCATGGTCCGAGATCAGCTTCTTCAGCCGCTCGGCATCCATCGTGGTGAGATCCGACATCACATCGACGCGACCGTGCGATTCCAGATCGTTCTGATGGCCGAATTCCTTTTCGGCGATCGCTTCTTCTTCCGGAACCGGCTCGAGCGACACCATCGCCATGTTGCAACGGCTCTGGAACGTGTTGTCCTCGTCGAGCACGTAGGCGATGCCGCCCGACATGCCGGCCGCGAAGTTGCGTCCGGTCTGGCCGAGCACGACGACGATGCCGCCGGTCATGTATTCGCAGCCATGGTCGCCGGTGCCTTCGACGACGACGGTGGCGCCGGAGTTGCGCACGGCGAAGCGTTCGCCGGCGACGCCGCGGAAGTAGCACTCGCCGGCGATGGCGCCGTACATGACGGTGTTGCCGACGATGATCGACTCTTCGGGCGTCACGCCGGAATCGGCCGACGGTCGGATTATGATGCGTCCGCCGGACAGGCCCTTGCCGACATAGTCGTTGGCGTCGCCTTCGAGTTCGAATGTCACGCCCTTGGCGAGCCAGGCGCCGAAGGCCTGTCCGGCGGTGCCGGTCAGACGAACGTGAATGGTGCCGTCGGGCAGGCCGTCATGGCCGTAACGCTTGGCGACCTCGCCGGACAGCATGGCGCCGGCCGAGCGGTTGGTCGAGTTGATCGCCGTCTGCAGACGCACCGGCGCGCCGCGGTCGAGCGCGGCCTGCGATTCCGCGATCAGCTTGCGGTCGAGCACGGCCTCGAGATGATGATCCTGCTTCTCGCAGTGATAGATCGGCGTCTTGGCGTCGGCCTTCGGCTTCTGGAACAGCTTGGAGAAGTCGAGCCCCTTGGCCTTCCAGTGCGCGACGAGGCGGCGCTGGTCGAGCATCTGCATCTGGCCGACCATCTCGTCGATCTTGCGATAGCCGAGCTCGGCCATGATCTCGCGGACTTCCTCGGCGACGAAGAAGAAGTAGTTGATGACGTGCTCGGGCTGGCCCTTGAAGCGGGCGCGCAGCACCGGGTCCTGCGTCGCGACGCCGACCGGGCAGGTGTTGAGATGGCATTTGCGCATCATGATGCAGCCGGCCGCGATCAGCGGCGCGGTGGCAAAGCCGAACTCGTCGGCGCCAAGCAGCGCGCCGATGACGACGTCACGGCCGGTGCGCAGGCCGCCGTCCACTTGCACCGCGATGCGCGAGCGCAGGCGGTTGGCGACCAGCGTCTGATGGGTTTCGGCGAGGCCGATTTCCCATGGGCTACCGGCATGCTTGAGCGAGGTGAGGGGGCTCGCGCCGGTGCCGCCCTCGTAACCGGAGATGGTGACGTGATCGGCGCGCGCCTTGGAGACGCCGGCGGCAACGGTGCCGACGCCGATTTCCGAGACGAGCTTCACCGACACGTCGCCGGTCGGGTTGACGTTCTTGAGGTCGAAGATGAGCTGCGCCAGATCCTCGATCGAGTAGATGTCGTGATGCGGCGGCGGCGAGATCAGGCCGACGCCCGGCGTCGAGTGACGCACCTTGGCGATCACCTTGTCGACCTTGTGGCCGGGCAACTGGCCGCCTTCGCCGGGCTTGGCGCCCTGCGCCATCTTGATCTGCATCAGGTCGGAGTTGACCAGGTATTCGGTGGTCACGCCGAAGCGGCCCGACGCCACCTGCTTGATGGCCGAACGCATCGAGTCGCCGTTGGGCAGCGGCTTGAAGCGGTCCGCTTCCTCGCCGCCTTCGCCGGTGTTCGACTTGCCGCCGATGCGGTTCATGGCGATGGCGAGCGTGGTGTGCGCCTCGCGCGAGATCGAGCCGAACGACATGGCGCCGGTTGAGAAGCGCTTGACGATATCCTTGGCCGGTTCGACCTCGTCGAGCGGCACCGGCTTGCGGCCGTCGGCTTCCGCCGACTTGATGGTGAACAGGCCGCGGATGGTGAGCAGACGCTCATTCTGGTCGTTCACCGCCTTGGCGAAGGCGCGGTAGTGATCCTGCGAGTTGCCGCGCACGGCATGCTGCAGTTCCTTCACCGTCTCCGCGGTCCAGACATGGTCCTCGCCGCGCACGCGCACGGCATAGTCGCCGCCGACGTCGAGCATGGTCTTGTAGATCGGCGCGTCGGAGAACGCGGCGCGGTGACGGCGCACGGTTTCTTCGGCGATCTCGGGGAGGCCGACGCCTTCGATCTGCGTGTGCGTGCCGGTGAAATACTTGTCGACGAATTCCTTCTTGAGGCCGACCGCGTCGAAGATCTGCGCGCCGCAATAGGACTGGTAGGTCGAGATGCCCATCTTCGACATGACCTTCAGGAGGCCCTTGTCGATCGCCTTGATGTAGCGCTTGACGATCTCGTAGTCGTCGAGCTTCTGCGGCAGGTGCTCCTTCATCGCCGTCAGCGTCTCGAAGGCGAGATAGGGGTTGATGGCTTCGGCGCCGTAGCCGGCGAGGCAGGCGAAGTGATGCACTTCGCGCGGCTCGGCGGTTTCCAGGACGAGGCCGACCGAGGTGCGCAGGCCCTTGCGGATCAGGTGATGATGCACGGCGGCGCAGGCGAGCAGCGCCGGGATCGGGATGCGATCGGCGGAGGCCTTGCGGTCCGACAGGATCAGGATGTTGCAGCCGGCGTCGACTTCTTCCTCGGCGCGCACGCACAGCTCATCGACGGCCCAATCCATGCCTTCCGGGCCGTGGGCGGCCGGATAGGTGATGTCGAAGGTCTTGGACTTGAAGTGATCGCCGGTCATCTCCGAGATCGAGCGGATTTTTTCCAGATCGCTGTTGCTCAGGATCGGCTGGCGCACCTCGAGACGCTGCGTGTTCGACATGCCCTCGTGGTCGAGGATGTTCGGTCGCGGCCCGATGATCGAGACGAGGCTCATGACGAGCTCTTCGCGGATCGGATCGATCGGCGGGTTGGTGACCTGCGCGAAGTTCTGCTTGAAGTAGGTGAACAGCGGCTTCGGCTTGTCCGACATCGCCGAGATCGGCGTGTCGTTGCCCATCGAGCCGATGGCTTCCTCGCCGGTGGTGCCCATCGGCGTCATCAGGAGCTTGATGTCTTCCTGGGTGTAGCCGAACATCTGCTGGCGATCGAGCAGCGACAGGTTCGACTTCGGCGCGCCGCTGGAGGCGCCCGGCAGTTCCTCGAGCACGATCTGCGTGCGGTCGAGCCACTCGCGATAGGGATGGCTCTTGGCGAGCGTCGCCTTGAGCTCCTCGTCGGGAATGACGCGGCCTTCGTCGAGATCGACCAGCAGCATCTTGCCCGGCTGCAGACGCCACTTCTTGACGATGTCCTTTTCCGGAATCGGCAGCACGCCCATTTCCGAGGCCATGATGATGCGGCCGTCGCGGGTCAGGAAATAGCGGGCCGGGCGCAGGCCGTTGCGGTCGAGCGTGGCGCCGATCTGGCGCCCGTCGGTGAAGGCGAGCGCGGCCGGGCCGTCCCACGGCTCCATCAGCGCGGCGTTGTATTCGTAGAAGGCGCGGCGCTGCTCATCCATCAGCGGATTGCCCGCCCAGGCCTCGGGCACCATCATCATCATGGCGTGGGCGAGCGAGTAGCCGCCCTGCACCAGGAACTCGAGCGCGTTGTCGAAGCAGGCGGTGTCGGACTGGCCCTCGTAGGAGATCGGCCACAGCCGCTTGATGTCCTTGCCGAACAGCGGCGAGGACACCGACGCCTGGCGCGCCGCCATCCAGTTGACGTTGCCGCGCAAGGTGTTGATTTCGCCGTTGTGCGCCAGATAGCGGTACGGATGCGCCAGCGACCAGGTCGGGAAGGTGTTGGTCGAGAAGCGTTGATGCACCAGCGCGATCGCGGACTCGAAATCCGGGTCGTGCAGGTCGGGATAGTAGCTGCCGAGCTGGTCGGCGAGGAACATGCCCTTGTAGACGACGGTGCGGCACGAGATCGACACCGGGTAATAGCTCGAGGTGCGGCGCTCGCGGCGGCGATAGATCGCGTTCGAGATCGACTTGCGCAGGATGTACAGCTTGCGCTCGAATTCGTTCTCGGTGAGCTTCTTGGCGCCCTGGCCGATGAACACCTGCATGTGCACGGGCTCGGTCGGCTTGACCGATTCACCGAGCGAGGCGTTGTCCTTGGGCACATCGCGCCAGCCGAGGAGAGTGAGGCCCTCGCGGTCGATGACATCCTCGTAGATGTCGCGGATGATTTCCTGCCAGTTGCTCTCGTGCGGCATGAAGAGCTGACCGACCGCGTACTGGCCGGGCTGCGGCAGCGTGAAGCCGAGGCGCTTGGCCTCCTTGGCGAAGAACTTGTGCGGGATCTGCACCAGGATGCCGGCGCCGTCGCCCATGCGCGGATCGGCGCCGGTGGCGCCGCGGTGCTCGAGGTTGCACAGAATCTTGAGGCCGTCCTCGATGATCGAGTGCGATTTCACGCCTTTGATGTTGGCGATGAAGCCGACGCCGCAGGAATCCTTGTCGAGCGCGGGGTCGTAGAGACCCATCGCTTCGGGCACGCCCGGATCGACGGTCGAACCAATGAAAGAATTGCCGACGATGGTTTTGCCGGCGAACGACGTTTTGTCGCGCAACGGTGCTTCCACCTTGCTTCCGCCAAACTTCGCGTTCTTCGTGCCGTTGCTCATCGTCATCCTGCCCCGCCGGGTCATTCCGGCGCACTTCGCTCGTCTGCGACACCTGATTTCAAGCTGCACGATCGCAGCCTTCAAGGGCCCGCAGGCAAAGCGTACCGATCTTAAGAAGGCGCGAGCCCGGTCCGGTCCTTGGGGACCCGACGGCTGCACCCATTCGGGCGCCCGCTGTGCCTGCCCCGCTTCAACAAGCAGGCACCGCAGCGGCCCCATTAGGACAGCAATGCTGTCCTAACGGACCATGCCAAATTTTGCCTTGCCGCACAAGACCGGTCCACGTCGGAATCGCTCAAGTTTGGCGTTTTGTTGCGGCTCCGGCTTCCGCCCAAGCAAGAACAACACCACGGCCGGGCCGTTTCGCGCAATGGCATTGCGCCGGCCGCCAAAACCCCAACCGGATTAACCGTTTAATGGTGAAAACGGGAAACAGCGGCGCGTTTCCCGCCCTTCGATAAGGTGGTGCAACCCCTTTTTGGAGCTGCCCATGTCTCTTGCCGATGCCAGCCGGACTTCTCTGGGCGACCGGGCCAACGGCGCCGCCGCCATGGAACGATTGGCCGACCGCCTGGTCAGCATGGCGCCGCCGCCACTGGACCTGCCGCATGGGGCCATCGTGCGCCAGTCACCGGCGGTTGCCGCCGGCCTTGCCGCCAGCGCCGCCATCGCCCGCCGCGCCGACGAGCGCGCGCGCCGTTCGCGGCGCCCGATCCTCACGATGCTGGTCGACAGTTTCGTCGCCGCATGCTCCTTCGTGCCGTACTCCGCGGTGGCGCTGGCGCTGCGTCTGTTAATGGCGCGCGTCTTCTTCCTCGACGGCCAGACCAAGGTCGACGGCCTGTGGCTGCCGGTGCGGGTCGCCGAGCTCACCAGGTCCTACGTCACCGGCTTCGACTTCTCGGTCATCGTGCCGACCGGCGTACGGCCCGAAATTTTCAGCGCCTTCGCCACGCAATATCCGCGGCTGCCGGTGCCGCCGGCGATCGCAGCCTATGCTGTGAGTTTCGCCGAATTCGCCCTGCCGGTGCTGCTGGTCATCGGCCTCGGCACCCGTTTCGCCGCGCTCGGCCTGCTCGTCATAAGCGCCATGATTCTCGGCTTCGTCGCCACCGATCCGCTCGCCAGCGTGCATCTCTACTGGGCGGCGCTGCTCGCCGTGCTGGTGACGCAAGGTCCCGGCGCGGTGTCGTTCGACCATCTCATCCGCCGGTGGAAGGGGCACTGATTGCGTCAGGTGCTGACCCGCGCGCTTGCCATCGCGGTGCTGTCCGGCGCCGCGATGACGGCGTTCGCCGACAATGTCAGCATTCCCTACAGCGCCGGCATTCCGTACTACGCGCGCGGCCCGCGCATTATCCACGTGCCGCAGCCCGGCGAAGATCTGCGCGGCAGCGAGGCGAGCCTGCGCGGCGATACATCCGCGGACATCGACGATGACGAGGCGACCGATGTCGCGCCGCCGCCGCATCGTGCGATGAAGCCGCAATCGGCCACGCATATTCACGAGCGGCCGAAGACGCGGCAAAAGGAACGCACGCAGGCTGTCGCCAAAGCGAGCCCGCATCGCGAGCCGCGCCGCAAGCCCTACAACGTATCGCTGCCCGAGCCGCCACCGCCGCCGCCGGAGCCGACCGGTCCGCGCCGCGCGCTGCTCAGCGCGCCGCCGCCGTTGTCTTCGTTGTCCGATGGCCCGACGCCGATCCGCCCGACGCCGCGTTTCGGCTCGCCGCTGCCGGAGCCGGCGGCCTCCGCGCCATCGCTCGATGACGTGACGGCATCAGCGCCCATGCAGCAACCTGCCGCCGCACCCGTCGACACCAGCGACGATCATCTGCCGCCGCCTGGCGATCCGCGCCTCGCGCCGCCGGAGCCGAAATAAAAAAGCGCCCCGGGGCATCCGGGGCGCTTTCTCAGTCTGAATTCTGGAGGGCAGGCGTCGCGGGTTACGCGGCGACCTTGTTCTCGACCACCTGGGGCTTGGCCTGGGCGTTGCCGATCGGAATCTGCCGCGGCTTCTTGGCCTCGGGAATCTCGCGCACGAGGTCGACGTGCAGCAAGCCGTTCTCGAGAGCGGCGTTCTTCACGGTCACATAATCGGCGAGCTGGAATACGCGCTCGAAGGCGCGCGCAGCGATGCCCTGATAGAGCACTTCGCCATTCTGCGCCGTCTGCGCCTGCTTGCTGCCCTTGATGGTGAGGGTGTTCTCTTTCGATTCGATCGAAAGCTCGTTCTCGCCGAAGCCGGCTACCGCGACGGTGATGCGATAGGCGTTCTCGCCGGTGCGCTCGATGTTGTAAGGCGGGTAGCCCGGCGCGGCTTCAAAGCCGTCGAGCATCGAGAACAGCCGGTCAAAGCCGACGGTCGAACGGTAAAGGGGAGAGAGATCGAAAGTACGCATGGATAAGTCCTCCTGTTGAGCGACTTGGTTTCATCTTCGCGGGCGATCCGCCGATTGGCCGAACCGTTGCCCGTGCGCAGCCGTAACTGGCCTGCGCCTTGTTGATATGGGGGCGGCTTTCAGCCTTGCAAGGGGCCCGGAGATGGCAGCCAAACTATTGTAAAATAGTGATTATTCCGTCGGCTCCGCACCGCGGCGCCTGCCTCTCGAAGCGCGATGGCCGCGACAACGCCGGCCGCGACGGATATAAGCCACTTGTACTATTGCTGATTTGAGCCCTCATGAAATTCGTCTCGATTCCCGCCAATCCGGTCCCTGAAAACGGTCTCGCCGGCGTCGTCAAGACGCCCGACGGCGTCTCGCTGCGCTTCGGCCGCTGGGAGCCGCCGCCGGGCCGCAAAGGGACGGTTGTCATTCTGCAGGGCCGCGCCGAGTTCATCGAAAAATACTTCGAGACGGTGCGCGATCTGCGCGCGCGGGGCTTTGCGGTCGCGACTTTCGACTGGCGCGGGCAGGGCCTGTCCGATCGCGCGCTGTCGGATCGGCGCAAGGGCTATGTGCGCAACTTCGCGCAATACGCCATGGATCTCGACACCATCATGGAGCAGGTGGTGCTGCCGGATTGTCCGCCGCCTTACTTCGTGCTCGGTCATTCGATGGGCGGTGCCATCGCCATTCGCGCCTGTCACGACGGCCGCCGCTGGTTCGACCGCGTCGTGCTGTCGGCGCCGATGCTGGCGTTGCCGCCGCGTCGCTTTGCCGGCATGGCGGGGCCGATGGCGCGCATCATGCGCATGGTCGGCCGCGGCTCGGCTTACGTCCCCGGCAGCGGCGACTACGAACCGGCGGGTCCGGAGGACTTCATTGGCAATGTGCTGACCTCCGATCCCGTGCGCTTTGCCCGCAACACCGCCATTGTCGTTGAAGAGCCGGACCTCGCGCTCGGCGCGCCGACCATTGCCTGGGCGGACTCGGCGCTGCGCCAGATGCACGACTTCCGCGAGCCGTCCTATCCGGCGCATATCCGCCAGCCGATGCTGCTGGTCGCGGCCGGATACGATCAGGTCGTATATACGCCGGCGATCGAGGACTTCGGCATGTATCTGCTGGCCGGCCGGCACCTCATCCTGCCGGGCTCCCGCCACGAAATCCTGCAGGAGCAGGACCAGTTCCGCGCGCAGTTCTGGGCCGCCTTCGACGCGTTCGTGCCCGGCACGCCGCGCTACTGAGCCGCCGTCGCCGCGGGCAACCGCTGCCACTTCGTCGTGCGGCACATCAGCCCGGCCAGCATGCAGCCTTTGGTGGTCATCGCGCTGCCTTCCGCGGACAAGGTCGCGGAGAACGTCAGCTTGCGTTGCGGGTCATAGGCCTTGCCGCGCCAGCCATCGCCATCCGGTTTGATGCTGAATTCGAGCCGGTCGCCGACCTTCTCGCCTTGCTTTTGCGGATCGCGGATCCAGAGATTGGTGGCGCAGATCGCGCCGCCGCACGGCGCGACGCGCACGCGCGCATTGCCGTCATCGCGCAGCCAGGTGCCGAAAATGTCGTTGCCGGCCGCCGCGGCCGGGGCGCGCTCCGCCATCAAGGCCGCCATCATCAGCGCGGCGGCAATGAGCCGTCCGCGATGCACGGATTTCAGGCGAGGGCGAGTTGTCGGCGCGGCCATACGGCCATTACGGCCGCGCGGCGCGTTCGGATCACTGATTGAGAAGTTCCAGCGCCGCCTGATGCACGCGCCTGTCGCCGGCGACGACGACGCGGCCGCCGCCTTGCGCGGGCCCGCCCTCCCAGGTGGTGATGATGCCGCCGGCGCCGTGGATGATCGGGATCAGCGCGACGATGTCGTAGGGCTTGAGTTCGGTCTCGACGATGAGGTCGATCTGCCCGGCGGCCAGCATGCAATAGGCGTAACAGTCGCCGCCATAGCGCGACAGCCTGGCCCTGTTCTCGACCTTGCGGAAGCGGGCGCGGTCGTCCTCCTTCATCAGCAGCGGGCTGGTGGTGAACAGCAGCGCATCACCCAAGGAATCGCAGGATCGGACGCGCAGGTCGCGGTTGCCGGTCGGGCCGCGATAGAGCGCGGCGCCGCTATCGCCGGAAAAGCGCTCGCGCGTGAACGGCTGGTGCATCATGCCGTAGACCGGCTCGCCGAAGCGCATCAGCCCGATCAGCGTGCCCCAGGCCACCATGCCGGAGATGAAGGACTTGGTGCCGTCGATCGGGTCGAGCACCCAGACATATTCGGCGTCGGTGCCCTGCGAGCCGTATTCCTCGCCGAGGATGCCGTGCTCCGGAAAGGTCGTGCGGATGAGCTGGCGCATGGCCTCTTCGGCGGCGCGGTCGGCGGCGGTGACCGGGTCGAAGCCGCCCGCCTTCTTGTTCTCCACGGTCAGTGCCGTGCGGAAGAACGGCATGATGGTCTCGCCCGACACCGCCGCCAGTCGGTCGACGAAGGAAATGAAATCGATTGCGGTCATGAAGCGTCTTCCGTCCCTCGGGATGCTGCCAGCGCCGGCACGTCACGGCCGCTGATAGCGCTCTTTTGCCGCCATGACAGCGGGATTGTCGGAAATGTCGCAACGCGCCGGGAAGGCGACATCTTGTTGCGGTGCGGCGAACTTCGATGCAACATTTGCGCATGGCCGAAAGAATAATCTGCGAATCCAGCATTCAGTTATGCGCTAATGCATGGGAAAACGGCCTGTAGACCTTGCATTTTGTGCGCTGCGGCGTATCTTACCGCAATGCGGTAGCGATACCGTTGCCCTCCTTGGGCGTTTCCTCCCTAGACTTGGGCCGCTTGCATCGCGAGCGGCCCTTTTTCTTTTTGGGCGCGGCCATTCGCCGGCGCCATTCCGCACAACGCGGGACGTTATTCGGCCGCCGAGCGGTAGGGCTGCAGCTCTTCAAGTGGGATTTCGCCGAGCTGCGCCGCCAGGCTCTCCAGGTCGCTGGCCAGCCGGTCGAAGCCGGCGGTGCGCTGATAGCGCTTCTCATCCATGTACAGGCCGCGGTTGATCTCGAGCTGGATGGCGTGAAGCCCCGCGGCCGGGTTGCCGTAATGCTCGGTGATGAAGCCTCCCGCATAAGGCTTGTTGCGGCTGACGGTGTAACCCATGTCGCGCAAGGTCTGCTCGACCACCTCGCTCACCGCGCCGGTGCAGCTGGTGCCATAGCGATCACCGATGACGAATTCCGGCCGGGGCCGTTCGTCGCGGTGGCCCGCGGTCGACGGCATCGAGTGGCAGTCAACCAGCGTGGCGGCGCCGAAGTCGCGGTGCAGCCGGGAGAACAAGCGGCGCAGCGCACGGTGATACGGCTTGTACAGACTTTCGATACGGGTCAGCGCGTCGTCCACCGGAATGCGCCGGCCATAGATTTCCTGCGCGTCGCCGACGACGCGCGCGACCGTGCCGAGCCCGCCGGCAACGCGCATCGAGCGCGTATTGGCGAAGGAAGGCAGGCGGCCGTCGAACATGCGCGGATCGAGTTCGTAAGGCTCGCGGTTCACGTCGACGAAGCAGCGCGGGAAGTGCGCATGCATCAGCGGATAGCCCTGCTTGACCACGCCGGCGAACAACTCGTCGACGAAGGAATCTTCCGAGCGGCGCAGCATGCCGATGTCGAGCTGCGACATCTGCAGGAAGGCGTGCGGATAGGTCGAGCCCGAATGCGGCGAGTTGAACAGCACCGGCGCGCGGACCGCCTCCGGCTCGATGATATCGAACGGCGGATCGAGATCCTGGTGGTCGGCTCCGGGTCGGAAATCACTCATGG
This sequence comes from Pseudomonadota bacterium, assembly GCA_018240595.1. GTDB lineage: Bacteria > Pseudomonadota > Alphaproteobacteria > Rhizobiales > Xanthobacteraceae > Pseudolabrys. The sequence continues at coordinate 53,360 of JAFEFL010000049.1, forward strand.
GCGGTCGGCACTTCCCAACGATTCTGGCGTCTCGGGCCCGGCGCCTGTGGCGCCGGCAGGGCCCAAATTCGGGCTGGTTTTGCCCTTTCAAGCGGTCTTGAGACTGTTACGATCTATTGTCCATGGGCAGACGGATAAAGCCAAGCAAACCTTTGGGTTCACCCGTTATTTACCCGGGACAAGTCTTATGGGGTGTCTGGGGGCCGGTTCATTTGTGAGCCGGCGGCTGCGAGGCGCGTGAAGAACCAATGTCGAAAATTCTGCTGGCCGAAGATGACACCGATATGCGGCGCTTTCTGGTCAAGGCGCTGCAAAATGCCGGTTTCGAGGTCACCTCGTACGACAACGGCCTGTCGGCCTATCAGCGCCTGCGCGAGGAGCCGTTCGAACTGCTCCTGACCGATATCGTGATGCCTGAAATGGACGGCATTGAGCTCGCCCGCCGGGCGGCGGAACTCGATCCCGACATTAAGATCATGTTCATCACCGGCTTTGCCGCCGTGGCCCTGAACGCCGACTCGACGGCGCCGAAACAGGCCAAGGTGCTGTCCAAGCCGGTGCATCTGCGCGACCTCGTCAACGAGGTCCACAAGATGCTGGCGGCCTGAGCCGGCCGGCCAGAGCGCGATCGGGCCGAAACCGGCCCGGAAAGCGGCACTTGCCTCCCCGGGGCGGAGCCGATAAGACCACACCCTCTAAAGGGCGCGTAGCTCAGCGGGAGAGCACTACCTTGACATGGTAGGGGTCACAGGTTCGATCCCTGTCGCGCCCACCATCTCCCCGGATTGCCGATATTCAGATGTGCATGGCCTGCGCCCCGGCGCGGGCCGCGGGGCTTTTCGCGCCAAGCCGCCCATTCCCCTCGTAGCGATCAATGGGCCTACGCCGTTACCGGCGATATATTTGCCGAGTGGTGTGACCGCGCCTGGCGGCCGTCGCGCCGGTGTTGAGGCCCGACCATGACGTTCTTCGAGAGTCTTCTCCTGCTGCTCGCCATCGCGATCGCCCTGCTGCGGCTGTCACGCCGGCTGGCGATTCCCTATCCGACGATGCTGGCCGCCGCCGGCGTGCTGTTGGGCCTGCTACCCGGCGCCCCGGCCATCGGCCTCGATCCGCAAATGGCGCTGGCGTTGTTCATCGCGCCGGCTCTGGTCGACGCTGCCTATGATTTTCCGCTGAGCGACATCAAGCGCTTCTGGCGGCCGCTGGTGGCGCTGGCCGTCGTCGCGGTGCTGCTGACGGCGGCGGCGGTCGCCTGGCTTGGCGTCGCCATGGCGGGCCTGCCGATCTACGCCGCGCTCGCGCTCGGCGCCGTCGTCGCGCCGCCCGATGCCGCGGCGGCGACCGCGGTGCTGCGCAGCGTCAGCATGCCGCGCCGCTCGGTCGTCGTGCTCAAGGGCGAAAGTCTGCTCAACGATGCCACCGCGCTGATCCTGTTCGGTGCCGCGCTCAGCTTTCACACCCGCGACGCCACCAGCGGTGAAGTGGCGCTGCGTGTTCTGTCGGCCGCGCCGCTCGGCATTCTGTTCGGTATCGTCATGGCGCTCCTCGCCCGGCGCATCATGCCGATCTTCACCGGCACGCTTGGCGGCAACCTGCTCGAATTCGTCAGCACGTTTGGCATCTGGATCATCGCCGAGCACCTGCGCATTTCGCCGGTGCTCTGCCTCGTCGCCTTTGCCATGACTTTGGCGCGCACGGCCAACCTGACGACGCCGCCGCGCATGCGCATTCACAGCTTCGCGGTCTGGAGCGCGGCGGTGTTTCTCCTCAACGTGCTCGCCTTCCTGCTCATGGGCTTTCAGGCGCGCACCATCGTCGGCGGCCTGTCGCCGGAGCGGCTGACGGAAGCGGCTTGGTTTGCCGGCGCGGTGGTGCTCTGCGTCGTCGTCGTCCGCATGATGTGGGTGGTCGCCTATAGCTGGCTCTCGTCGCGCTGGCGTGAGCTTCGCGGTGCGAGCCAACGCGTACCCGTGCGCCAGAGCATTCTCGTCGGCTGGGCCGGCATGCGCGGCCTCGTCACGCTGGCGACGGCGTTCGCCTTGCCGGCCACATTCCCGCAGCGCGACCTTATTGTACTGGCGGCTTTTGCCGTCGTGCTCGCGACCCTAGTGATTCAGGGGCTGACGCTCGGGCCGCTGGTCCGGCTGCTCAAGCTCGACGGCGAAGACGGTTTGCGTGCCGAGATCAATGAGGCACGCGCCGCCTTGATATCGACGGCGTTGCAGCGGCTCGACGGCCAATCCGGCGAGATCGTCGATCACTGGCGCTATTCGCTGACGGCCCGGCTTCGCGCCGTCGAAACCGACGACGACAGCACATTGAAGGACAAGCACAGTTTTGGTCTCGCCACCATTCGGCAACAGCGCAAACTCCTCGAGGAAATGCGTCGGACCGGCCGGGTCGGCGCCGATGCCTTCCTCATCATCCAGGAAGAGCTCGACTTCACCGAGGTTTCGCTGTCGAGCGAGACCGACCGGCAGATCGAGGAAAATTAGGCCGCCGCGACCGTCGCATCACTGTCGGGAATAGGTCTTATAATTCAGCGTTTTATTGACCTGCGGAAATCGCCTGTGGTACGCCGTCCGGCGCGCAGCCGCTGGCTATTCCCGAACGCAAGCTCGAGGCGATGACAACTAACCAACGTCGGCTGTTGCTGGTCTCCGTCATTCTGCTCATCGTCGCGGCCGGCGTATTTCTCTATTGGCTGTTCGACGGCGTCGCCAGCATCGACGCAATCCAGGCGCGCGTCGCGGCACTTGGCGACTGGGCGCCGGTCGGCTTCATCCTGCTCTACGGCATTGCGACGATCGCCGGTGTGCCGGGCGGCATCTTCGATGTCGCCGGCGGCGCATTGTTCGGCCCGATCTCCGGCAGTTTGATCAATCTCGCCGGCGGCACGCTCGGTGCGGCGCTGGCGTTCCTGGTGGCGCGTTATCTCGCCGCCGACTGGGTGCGGCAGCGCGCCGGTCCGCGCGTCCAGAAGGTGATGCGCAATGTCGAACAGGACGGCTGGCAGTTCGTCGCCTTCGTGCGGCTGGTGCCGGTGCTGCCTTACACCATCGTCAATTATCTGCTCGGCCTGACGCGCATTCCATTCTGGCACTACGTGGTTGCCACGCTCGTCTTCATGGCGCCGTCCACCGTAGCCTATACCTGGATCGGTCACGCTGGGCGGCAGGCCTTGTCGGGCGACACCAACAACGTCCGCTATGCCATGGCGATGCTCGCTGTGATCGCGCTCGTCATCTTCGCGCCCCAGTTCTACAAGCGCTGGCGCAAGAACGATGCAATGCGCGACGAGGATCCGCCGGCGGCGGCTAGGTAATCCCGATCACCAGAACTGCTTGCTGGCGATACGCGCGCCTTCGGCCATCGCCGCGAGCTTGGCGAACACCACCTGCGGATCGACCGCCGCCTGGCCGACCCAGGTGCCGTAGCCGCAATCCGATCCGGCGATGACGTTCTCGCGGCCGACCAGCTTGGCGTAGCGGCCGATGCGCTGCGCGATCAGTTCCGGATGCTCGATGAAGTTCGACTTGGACTCGAGCACGCCGGGGATCAGCACCTTGCCGTCGGGCAGCTTCACGGTTTCGAACACCGCCCACTCATGAGCGTGCCGCGGATTGGCCGCCTCGAGCGACAGGGCGCAAGGCTTGGCCTTGAACACGATGTCGATGATGTCGCTGAGCGGCACGTCGAAGTGATGCGGACCCTCGTAGTTGCCCCAGCACAGATGCATGCGCAGGCTTTCTTCCGGAATGTTCGCGACGGCGTGGTTCAGCGCCTCGACATGGAGCTGCGCGCGCTTGCGGAAGCCGGCGAGGTCGAGATCGGCATACTGGATGTGCCGGCCCATGCCGAGATCGGGGCAATCGATCTGCAGGACGAAGCCGGCTTTCGCCACCGCCTCGTATTCGTAACGCATCGCGTCGGCGATGGCGTAGATATAGGTCTCGAAGTCCTTGTAATGGTCGTTGCGGAAGAACAGCGAGACGACGCCGGGCGAGGCGGCGCTCATGAAGCCGCCGACATGGGGCACGGCCTTTAGCGCGTCCTTCAAATTGGCGATGTCGTCGAGCGGCGCCTGCTTGTCGCGCACGCTGATCGGCGCGTTGCAGGCCGGCGTCTTGCGCCGCGAGCGGCCTGGATCGCCGAACACCTTCTTTTCCAGCGCCGGGAATTCGTGAACGTCCTGATAGACGAAGGTGTTGCCGGTGCCGCCGAAGCCGTTGAGGCGGTCCTTCACATAAGTCGCATAGCTCGGCTTCGACATCTCGCCGTCATTGATCAGATCGACGCCGGCATCGGCCTGCTTCTTCACCACTTCGGCGACGGCGGACCGGATCCGCTCGGCCAGCGCATGGGGCTCGACCGGAACGCCTTCCTCCTTGGCGTACATCATCCGGATCAGGTCGTCCGGACGCGGCAGGCTGCCGGTATGGGTGGTCAGGAAACGGTCGCGGCTGCGCTGCATGGCGGCTCCTCGGGGGTCTTCCGGATCGGCCTCTCTCAGGGGGCCTTTGCGGCCGGGACTGTAGACGGAACCATCCGTAACCACTACCGGGCGCGATGCGTTGACAGGGCCGCCCGGGACCCCTAAAAACCCGGCCAAAGTCGCACTGTGAGATTGAGATGAAAGTCCGTAACTCGTTGAAATCGCTGCGGGCGCGCCACCGGAACAACAAGCTTGTTCGGCGCAAGGGCCGCGTTTTCATCATCAACAAGACCAATCCGCGCTTTAAGGCCCGTCAGGGCTAAGGCGACCGCCGCCAGGCCCTTTACCGGCCTCGGGCCGGTTTCCTCTCCAAAGCCGCAGATTTGCCACGAGCCATTGAGACGCTAGTCTCGTGCTCATGGATCGATTCCGCACGCCTGCTCTCGTTCTGGCGGCCGCGCTGGCGGCCGGCTTTGCCGCGCTTCCCGCGCCGGCGCATGCCGAGCAGGGCAGTTGGGTCGAGCCTCCGGCCAACCTGCCGAAAAAGCGTCCGTTCAGCGAAGACCTCGATTTCCTGTTCGGCGCTCTCAAAGTCGCGCCGGACGACGCCAGCGCCAAAGCGATCGAGCAGCGCATCTGGGCGCAATGGGTGGTCTCGTCGAGCGACACTACCAATCTCCTGATGACGCGGGTCGTCGCGGCGGTCGAGGCCAAGGACACCGATCTCGCCATCAAGCTGCTCGACGGCATCGTCAAGATCCGCCCGGATTACATTGAGGGCTGGAACCGCCGCGCCACGCTCTACTACATGAAGCACGACTACGGCCGCGCGCTTGCCGACATCCGCGAGGTGCTCAGGCGCGAGCCACGCCACTTCGGCGCGCTGGCGGGCCTCGGCCTCATCCTGCAGGACATCGGCGACGACAAGCAGGCGCTCGAAGTCTATCGCCGCGCGCTCGCCGTCTATCCGCGGCTGCAGCGCATCCCCGACGTGGTCAAGAAACTCAAGGAAGAGGTCGAGGGACGCGATATCTAGCGGCCCTCAGCTCGGCCACGACTCCCGAGCACGCTCGGCTTCACGCAACAGATCGAGCGGCAGGAACGGCTTCTTCATGAACAGCGTGTGCTCGGGCAGATCCTTGTTGAGCCCGCGGCCCGACGCCACGATCACATGAATCTGCGGATACTTGGTGCGCGTCACGCGCGCGAGCTCGATGCCGTCGATCTGGCCCGCGAGACTGACGTCGGTGTAAAGCATCGTCAGCATCGGCCCGACCTGGTCGAGCACATGCAGCGCCGCTTCGGCGCTGTCGCACTGGATGACCCCCATCTCGCATTCTTCCAGCAGCATCGTGACGACGTCGCGCTGGAGCTCTTCGTCTTCCACCACCAGCGCCATCGGCTTGAAGGGTTTTGACTGTCCCATTGGCGTCGCTCCTGATTTCCACGATCCTATGCCGGGGTTAATGTCACCCCGTGTCATTTTGTTCAGAATGGAACTGGCAGGTCGCCACATAATTCCAGGGTTCTCGCGGAACTCACGTTCGCGAAATCACCGCCAGGCACATGGTAATTGGCTCACCAGGCGAGTTATTTCAATGAGATAAGCCGGTGTCAGCGCCGCGTTATGCGGCGGCGCCGATCTTCTTGCCCGGGCGGCTGAGCTGCAATCGGCGCAATGCTGCGACGTTGGTGAGGGCCGAGGCCATGCAGCAGCGCGACTTGCCGGCCGATTTCGCTTCGTACAGCGCGGCGTCGGCGACCGCGAGCAGATCGCCGAAATCGGTGCCGTGCTCGGGCGCCATGGCGATGCCGACGCTGACGCCGATTTCCGCTATCGTACCGTTGCCGAAATCGTAGGAGCAGGCGATGGCGTTGATCAGCGCTTCGCCGAGCTTCAGCGCGCGTTCCTCATCGAGGTTTTCGGCGACCACGACGAATTCATCGCCGCCGATGCGCGCCGCGACATCGCAGTCGCGCAGCACGCGCCTGAGCCGGTCGGCGGCCATCTTGAGCAACTGGTCGCCGGCGGCGTGGCCATGCGTATCGTTCACGATCTTGAAGCCGTCGAGGTCGAGGAACAGCAGCGCCAGCGCGTCGCCCGGCTGCGCCGCCTGAATCCGGCCCTCGACCGCGTTGATGAGGCCGCGGCGGTTCGACAGGCCGGTGAGATGATCGTGGCGCGCGCGATGATCGTTTTCGCGTTCCGCACGCATCGTCGCCACCAGCATCTTGTTGAGCTTGAAGGCCGCCGCGGTCATCGCCACGAAATAGATCGGCGCCTGCAGGAAGACAATGTAGAGCAGCGGCTGGCCGGACAGCACCGCGCCGACAACGCACGGGCCGATGCTGGTCAGGATCATCGTGCCGGCGAGGCGCGGCGCGCCGAAATTGCGGAAGCAGATGCCGCCGACCATGGCCGCGCCCGACAGGCAGGTGACGGTGGCGACGACCCAGTTGCCGCTCGCCATGCTGATAAGAACGCCGAAGCCGACGCCGCAGCTCCAGAGCAGCGCCAGCACGATGTGCAGATCGGTCGGCGTCTTGCGCCGCTTGAGCGCGGCGTGACGCGCGCTGACGAGGACGGCGAGGCGGGCGAGACAGATCGTGGCCTCGAACACGAACCACGCAACGAAAGGCAGCGTCTGCATGTGCCAGGCCATCGCCGCGGCCACGGCCGTGGTATTGATGACGCCGCCGGCGAACACCGGCAGGCTTCCGAACAGGCCGCCGACCAGCGCGGCACGAATGTCGTCCGGGATTCCGGGCCCAGCATCGACGAGCCAGCGGGTCAGCCGCCAGCGCGGTAGACTGTAGACTCGAGTGTCGGTGCTCATGGGCTCCCCTTTCCGGGGACAAAAACGGCGTTGCCGCTGAACGGGACTTACTGGAAGTTGTGGTAGTCCAAGGTTCTTGCCGAACGGTAAACAGATAGGGAGTAAAGCTGACTAACGTTGTAATGAGAGTCGTTCAATACCTGAAGTAGCGCTGGTGGCCTGTCCGCCGGGTTGAGCGAAACGCCGACGACTCCGCCGTCAATCCTCGGCTTCGAGGGCGCGGCGCAGCCGGCGCACGATGACGCCACGGGCGCGATCGTCGGCGGCGGCTTCGATCTTGTCATTAATATCGAGAATGAGCTTCGACATGTCGTTATGCCAATCGAGCGAAATGACGGCTTCCGGCGCCAGCCGGCGGCGCTGCGCGCCGGTCAAGGGCGTGGGCGCGCTGGTGGTGAGTTCGTAGATGTCGTCGAGGATCGGCACGAACACCTTGGCCGCCGGCACCAGCCTTTCGCCGATACGGCTCGATAACGCGGTTAGCGCCGGTTCTTCGCCGTGAACCAGGAACACGCCACGTCCGATCGGGCGGCGGCCGGCGATCCAGCGCGCCAGCTCCGGGCCGTCGGCATGGCCGGAATATTCATCGAACGACGCGATGTGCGCCGAGACCTTGATCTCTTCGCCCTGGATGCGAACGGCTTTGGCGCCCTCGGCGAGAAACCGGCCGAGCGTGCCTTGCGCCTGGAAGCCTGACAGCAGCACCGTCGCATTCGTGTGCCAGAGCCAGCGCTTCAGGTGATGGCGGATGCGGCCGGCATCGCACATGCCGCTGCCCGCAATAATGATGTGAAAGCCGGAGAACTTGGCGATCGACTTGCTTTCGTCGACGGTCTCGGTGAAGCGCAGATAAGGTGAGTTGAGCGCCCGCGCGGCGTCGGTTTCGATATTGAGCGCGGCGGCGTGCTGCCGGAATACTTCGGTGGCGCGAATCGCCAGCGGTGAATCGAGAAATATCGGGGCCGCCGGCACGCGGCCTTGCTCCATGAGATCGACCAGATCGATGACGAGCTCCTGCGTGCGCTCGACGGCGAAAGCCGGAATGAGCAGCGGGCCATCGCGGCGTTGCGCATCGCGAACTTGTTCGGCCAGTCTCTCACGCCGCAATTCCGCGGTGACCGGCGGCCGGTCGACGTGGCCATAGGTCGATTCCGAAATCACATAGTCCAGTCCGGCCGGCGCTTCCGGCGATGGCTGCAGCAGCTTGGCGTCCGGGCCGATGTCGCCGGACACCAGAACCCGCAAGGGGCCGCCGGCCTTGCCTTGTCCCGCGAACTCGATCTCGATCGACGCCGAGCCGAGCAGGTGGCCGGCGTTCCAGTAGCGCGCGCGAATGCCGGGGACTATGTCGCTCCAGGTTTCGTATTCGACCGGATGAAATGAATCGAGCGCGGCGAAAGCGTCGGCCTGCGTATAGATCGGGCTGACCTCGGCGCGGCCGCGCGCCGCGTTGCGCCGGTTTAACGCCGCGACTTCGGATTCCTGGATGCTGCCGGCGTCGGGCAGCATGTAGGAGCACAGATCGATGGTGCCGCGCGTCGCGAAAATGCGGCCGCGATAGCCGGCGCGCACCAGCTTCGGCAGCAGGCCGCTGTGGTCGATATGCGCGTGCGTCAGCAGCACGGCATCGATGTCCACCGGGTTGAACGGGAAGGCGCCGTAGTTCAATTCCTTGAGCGTCTTCGGGCCTTGATACATGCCGCAATCGACGAGCACGTTGCCGGCCGGCGACTTGAACCAGTGACACGATCCGGTCACCGTGCGCGCCGCGCCGCAAAACTGAATCGTGACGCCCATCGTGCCTTCCTGCCTCGCCGTCAATGGCGCGCAACCTACCGCACGTCACGCGGCGGGGGCTTGATCTGGCGCAAGGCCTCAGTTTTCGAAGTCGTCGTCACCGACATAAGCGATGCGCAGCATGTTGGTCGCGCCCGGAGTGCCGAACGGCACGCCGGCGACGACGATGACGCGCTGGCCGGCCTTGGCGAAACCTTCGCGGAAGGCGATGCGGCAGGCGCGATCGACCATGTCGTCCTGGTCGTGCGCGTCCTCGGTAACGACGCAATGCACGCCCCACACCGCCGAGAGGCGGCGGCCGGTCTCGAGCTTGGGCGACAGCGCGACGATCGGCGGCCGCGGCCGCTCACGCGCGACGCGCAGCGCAGTGGAGCCCGACGAGGTCCAGCAGATCACCGCGGCGAGATCGAGCGTATCGGCAATGTGCCGGGCCGCATCGGCGATGGCGTCGGCGCCGGTCGCTTCGGGCTGGGCGCGCTGGCCGTTGATGATCTCGCGATAGGGCGGGTCGCTTTCGACCTGCTGCGCGATGCGACTCATCGTGCTCACGGCTTCGACCGGAAACTGGCCGGCCGCCGATTCCGCCGACAGCATCACTGCGTCGGCGCCTTCGAAGATCGCGGTGGCGACGTCGGAGACTTCGGCGCGCGTCGGCACCGGCGAGGAGATCATTGACTCCAGCATCTGCGTCGCCACCACCACCGGCTTGCCGGTGGCTCTCCCGAGGCGCGTCATCTGCTTCTGCACGCCCGGCACCTTCTCGAGCGGCATTTCGACGCCGAGATCGCCGCGCGCCACCATCAGCGCGTCGGCGATCTCGATGATTTCGCTGAGGCGCGCGACGGCCTGCGGTTTCTCGACCTTGACCATGACAAGGGCACGGCCGCGCGTCAGTTTCTTGGCTTCGGCGACGTCCTCGGGCCGCTGCACGAAGGACAGCGCGACCCAGTCGACGCCGGCTTCGAGCGCGGCTTCGAGGTCGGAGAGATCCTTGGTGCCGAGCGCGGACAACGGAATCGTCGTGTCGGGAACGCTGATGCCCTTGCGGTCCGACAACTTGCCGGCGACTTCGACGCGCGAGGTGATGCGGCCGGGCTCGGTCTTGGTCACGGTCAGCCGCACCTTGCCGTCGTCGATGAGCAGCGTATGGCCGGGCTCGACGGCGGCGAAGATTTCCGGATGCGGCAGATAGATGCGATCGGCGCCGCCGATCGCCGGATCCTCGTCGAACACCACCGTATCGCCCTGCTTCACGGCGATGGCGCCGTCCCTGATGGTGCCGAGCCGCAGCTTCGGTCCCTGCAAGTCGGCGAGAATACCGATCGGGCGTTCGTTGGCCTCTTCGATCTGACGAATCATCGCCACCAGTTCGCGCATGCGATCCTGGCTGGTGTGACTCATATTGATGCGGAAGACGTCGGCGCCGGCCTTGAACAGTTTGTCGATCATCTCCGGGTTGCCGGAGGCGGGCCCCAGCGTGGCGACGATCTTGGCGCGGCGGTGACGTCTCATCGTCGCAGTCCTTCCTTGTTGGTGCCGGACGATTGCCCCGGTGCCGGAGGCGGTGGTGCGTTGGCGCCTGGCGGCGGCGTTCGTGGCGGCGGTCCGCCGCGCGGCGGCAACGGCCGATCGACGGGTTGTTCGGCGGTGTCGGTCAACTGCACGGTCCAGGAGCGCTGCTCCTGTGTATCGACCTCGAAGAAGCCAGTGCGATCATAGCCCCGCGCCAGGCAATTCTCGGTGCCGCGGATGGTGAATTCCTTCTCGCGCGAGCACATGAAGGCATGGCCCGACCATTCGCCGCCGCGATCGTAGTCGACCGCGTAGATGTAATAATAGCGCGCGACCAGCGCGCCGCGCAGCAGCGTATCGCAGCTCCGCGCCGAGATGTTCCACCAGCCTTCGGTGGTCCAGCCTTCGGCGTCCTTGTAGCCGATGGCGACGCCGACGCGGCTGCCGGTGTTGTTGCACAAACGAAAATCGGCACGCGCGGGCTGAGCCAGCGCCATCAGACAGACGAACAGCGCCGGCAGCGCGATGAACAAGGTGCGAAGGACGCGACGTTTGGCGGAAAAGACGGGCAAAGCGGTCACGGAGCCGGCGTGTTCGAGTCGATTGAAATGTAAGCAGACCGTCATGGCGTGTCGACGACGATGGCGCGAAAGTCGTTGACGTTGGTGAAGGTTGGGCCGGGCTCGAGCAGGTCGCCGAGCTTGGCGAAAAATTCGGTCGAGTTGTTATCGGCGAGAAACGCGGCAGGATCGAGGCCAAGGGCCCGGGCGCGCGCCGCCGACCGGCCGTCGACCAGCGCGCCGGCGGGGTCGGTGGCGGCGCCGCCGCCGCCGTCGGTGCCGTCGGTATCGCCGGCAATCGCGGCAACATGGTCAAGACCGTCAAGCTGATCGACCAGCGCGAGAGCATATTCCTGATTGGGCCCGCCGCGGCCCTGGCCGCGCATGGTGACGGTGAGCTCGCCGCCGGAGATGATGACCGCACGCTTGCGTTGCGCGCGCAGTTCGCGGGCCACGGCGGCATGCGCCGCCGCCACCTCGCGCGCTTCGCCTTCGACATCGGGGCCGAGCGAGATGCATTCATAGCCGGCGGCGGCGACCGCCTTCTCCGCAGCCTCGAGCGCGTCGCGCGGCCGCGCCGCGAGCACGAAGCGCGCATTGGCGAAAGCCGGATCGCCGGGTTTCGGCGATTCATTGGCGGCGTCGTTCAATGCACGTGTGACAGAGGCGGGCAGGTCGAGCTTGTACTTGGCGACGATGGCGCGCGCGTCATCGAGCGTCGTCGGATCGGGCACGGTCGGTCCCGAACCGATCGCCGAGGGATCGTCGCCCGGCACATCGGAGATGGCGACGGTGAAGACCTCGGCCGGTGCCGCGACTTTGGCGAGCCGTCCGCCCTTGATGCGCGACAGGTGCTTGCGCACGGTGTTGATCTCGCCGATATGCGCGCCCGAGCGCAGCAGGGCGCGCGTCACCGCTTGTTTGTCGGCAAACGAAACGCCATCGGCCGGCGCGATCCAGTTCGCCGAGGCGCCGCCCGACATCAAGACCAGCACGAGATCGCCCGCGGCGGCGCTGCCCGCGAGTTCGAGCGCGCGCGCAGCGCCCTTCAGGCCCGCTTCATCGGGCACCGGATGGCCGGCTTCGATCATGGTCACCACCCGCGTCGGACGGCCATAGCCGTGCCGCGCCACGGCGACGCCGGACAGCCGGTTGGCGGGCAGGCCGAGCGTGTCGAGATAGTGCTTCTCCGCCGTCTCGACCATCGAGCCGGCCGCCTTGCCCGCGGCCAGCAGGATGACGCGGCCCTTCGGCGCCGGCAGCAGCGGCGGCAGGAACGAGGCGGGGTGGGCGGCGGCTACCGCGGTGCGAAACAGATCGTGGAGAAACGGTCGTAGTTCGGTCATGGGCGGATACCGCCGACTTTTTCGGGCTATGGCAAGACGTTTTGCTCGCCCCTATGTTGAGGGGCGAAAGCGGAGGCTTTTCATATCATGGACGACAAGACCCGTACCGAGCTGGAAGCCGCCGTGTACCGGCGCCTGGTCGAGCACCTGCGCCAGCGCACCGATGTGCAGAATATCGACCTGATGAATCTGGCCGGCTTCTGCCGCAACTGCCTGTCGAACTGGATGAAGGACGCCGCCGACGAAAAGGGCGTTGCGATGTCCAAGGACGAAAGCCGTCAGATCGTCTATGGCGAGCCCTACGAGCAGTGGCGCGCCAAGCACCAGAAGGAAGCCTCGCCGGAGCAGAAGGCGGCGTTCGAAAAGTCCAGACCGGGGCACTGAAAAAAGCTGTTCCGTGACAGGCGGATGACCTCGCTCTGTGAACAACGTGGATGATCGCGCCCTCGCCTTGACCCGGCGCGCCTGAATTCCGAAAGCTTCTCCCGGGACGTTGCCGGGTTCTCGCGACTTTCGCGGGTCCTGCCGCACGCGCATTCAGGGAGTTCAAGTCATGTCGATGCCCGCAGCGGCCGATAAGGAAGAAACCTCGCACCGCTTCGCCAAGGATCAGCTCAAGGCGATCATCGAGCGCATCGAGCGGCTGGAGGAAGAGAAGAAGGCGACCTCCGACGACATCAGGGACGTCTACGCCGAGGCCAAGTCGAACGGCTTCGACGCCAAGGCACTGCGCACCATCGTGCGCATGCGCAAGATGGACTCCAACGAGCGCCGCGAGCAGGAAGAGATCCTCGAGACCTACATGCACGCGCTGGGGATGCTGCAGTAAGGCTCGTTTGTCCCGGGCGCAGCGCGCGACGCAGTCGTGCGCTGCTGAACCGGGACCTTCAAGAATTCCGAGCGTGGAACGGTCCCGGATCTGCGAAGCAGCGTTTCACGCTGCATCGCGTCCGGGACAAGACGTCTCTACCTCAGCGACGCCGTCGTCTGCGTGACGAAGCTCGCGGTGGCGAGGAAGGTAACGGCGTGGCCGGTGAAGCGGTCGGCGACGATGCCGAGCCCCGGATCGGCCGAGAAGGTCATCACCAGCGCATTGGCAGGCTTGTGGAACAGGTGGGCGAGCGGCCTGGTGTCGAGTTCGCCCATATGGGTCGTCGTCATGTGGGTCGTCATGTTCGGCGTCAGCACCGCCGCGCGCAGCCACGGGCTGTCGGTGCGCTGGCCGCCGCCGGCGATGGCCGTTGAAGCCGGCGCGGCGAGGGCGGCCGGCGCTTCAGCCATCAGCGATGCGGTCGGCGGCAGCGCCGGGATGTTGCTGCCCATCGGTCGGGCGCGGGCCGGACGCGGCAGCGGCGTCCGCTCGGTGCTCGCGGGCTTGGCCGGCGCCGCGGCATAAGCGAGCGCCGCCTGCGGCAGGCTCGCGGTGGTCATCGTGTCGGCGAAGGTAAAGGGCGATTGCGCGATCGCGGGCGCCACCTCGCCGCTGTCGACTGCGCTGGTCCACACGCCGCTGCGGGTGGCGATGACATTGGCTGCGGTCTGCGGGGCCGGCTCAGCCGCGGCCACCTGGATCAGGCGCGGCCGCGATGACGGCAAGGGCACGATGCTCGCGGTCGCCACCGGCTTGGGCAATGAATTGGACTTGGCGCTGGCGAGCGTGACCGCCGGCTTCTCCGCCTGCGCGGTCGCCGACGCGTCGTCGGACTTCGGCTTGCCGCCGAACAGGCTGGCGAGGAAATTGCGCGGCTTGCCGGCGGGCGCCTCGTCGCCGCTTTCGGTGACGCCGGCATTGCGCGCCTGCGCCATGATCAGGCTCGACGGCTCGTTGCCGCGCTTCTCGACGTCGGCCAGCGCCAGCGCATAGCCGGCCAGCGGCTTGCCATCGGACGGGATGTGCACGGTGCGGCCGTCGGGGAACACCTTGACCAGTTGCTCGCGCGTCATGCGCGGCCAGTGGCGGATGGTGCCCGTGTCGAGATGGACGAAAGGCGAGCCCGAGGTCGGATAGAAGCCGACGCCGCCGCGCTGCAAGCGCAGGCCGACTTCGCGGATCTTCTCCAGCGGCACGCCGGGAATCTCGAAGTCGATGGCCTGGCCGTGAGTATGATTGGAATTCTCGGCGACGCCGGTCGAGCGGGCGCGCAGCATGTTGTTGGTGCTCGGGGCGCGGTAGCCGCAAATGATCTCGATCGGCTGCGTACCGCCGACCTCGCGATTGACCTGCCACAGGATGTCGAACAGCTTCGGGTCCATCTTCACGTCTTCGTTCTTGCGCCAGTCGCGCATGAACCAGTCGAGCTTCTTCAGCGCGTCCTGGTCGTAGCGGCCGTTGCGCTTGAAGGTGACGGTGATGGTCTCGTTGGTGTGGAGGTGGCGGAAGCTCAGCGTGCGGGTGTCGCCTTCGGCGGAAGCCGGCTGCAGCCCGTCATTGACGCCGAGCAGCAAAACGGCCGCGAGGGCCACCGAGGCGCTCAGGCGGGCGCTGACGCGGCGCACCGAGGCGCGCGGGGTCGATGAAGTCCAGTAGTGGCGAGGAGCGCGGCGCACCGACACTGACAAGTTCCGTGAATTTCGTCCGAGGGTCATCGGCACGCCCGGTTGCAGCCGCCGCAATGACGGCATCAGTGTTGGCGGGATTTCGTTAACTGTCCCTTGCGGCGGGCGAAGTTCCCGGTGCGACACTTTTGATACACCCGAAACTTGGCGAAATAAGGTTCGGTATCGGGGAACTTCAGCCCTCAACGCAAAACGGCCGGGGCATTGCCCCGGCCGCTGGTCGTCTCGTCGATCGAGCCGGATTTACCGGAAGATCTTCTCGAAGAACTGGAACGGATTACCAGCCTCGCGGCGCTCGACGCGGCTGAGAATTTCCTGATTGCTCTTCATCGTCGCGGCATCGCGCGTCTTGTCCTGCGGCGGCGCCACGTCCGCGATGCGGCGCTCGTCGCTGGTCATGATGGCGTGGATGCGCTTGTCGAAACCGTAGATGTCGTCGCGTACCTGCAGCTTGCCGTCGTCGTCGACGAAGGCGGTTTGATAGGTCAGGTGCACCATCGGCCGGTTGACCATCTTGAAGATCTTCTCGTCGTGACCGACCAGCTTTTCGAGCTGCGGCTGCGTCGGCGTCTGGCCGGGGATGGCCATCGCCAGCATCACCTCGCCGAACTTGGTCGGGTTCTCGACGCGCATGCAGCCATGGCTGAAAGCGCGGCGGTCGGCGGCGAACAGCCGCTTCTCCGGCGTGTCGTGCAGATAGACCTGGTACTTGTTCGGGAAGTTGAACTTGATGCGGCCGAGCGCGTTGGCCATGCCCGGCGGCTGCACCACATTGATGTGGCCGTCCGGACCGCGCTTCACCTCGAGACCCATGCGGTCGAAGATGTTCGGGTCGCTGGCATAGGCCGGCAGCAGTTCGTTCTGGATGATCGACTGCGGCACATACCACGACGGATTGACGACGACGTTGTCCATCGCCGCGGTGAGCAGCGGCGTCGGTGTCTGCGGCTTGCCGGCGACGATCTTGGTGCGCCAGGCGACCGAGCCGTCGCGGACGACCTTGAGCGTGAAGTCCGGGATGTTGACCATCACGTAATTGCGGCCGAGGTCGCGCGGCAGCCAGCGCCAGCGCTCCATGTTGGCCATGACGGTGTCGATCTGCTGCCGCGGCGTCGGGCCGTTGATATAGGCGATGGTCCTGTTGTCGATGACGCCGGTCGGCTTGATGTCGGCGCGGGCCTGAACGTTCTTGATGGCGTTGAACAGCGCCTTGTCATAGACGAGCTCGAGCGCCTTCGGATCTTCCGCCGGCAGCTTCACGACCTTGATGCGGCCGGTCTTGCGGTCGCGCACCTGCGTGGTGTGCGGACCTTGCGCCGTGAGCCTGACATTCAGGCGCTGGCGAAGTTGCGGCACGCGCGCGTCCTTGTCGCCGGGCTTGATGTTCGGACCGCCGGCGATGCGTTCGTCGGCGTCGGCGCGCGCCCCGGCGCTGCGCAGTTCGGCGAGCTTGTGCTTGAGCGCCTTGAAAGCTTGCTGCGGCGGCTCGAAGCTGTCGAAGGCCGCGTTGGCGTCGCGCGCGTCGGCGAGCTTTCTCAGAATGTCGGCATTGTCGGGGCTGTGCTGGCCGTAGTCGACCTCCGCCGAGACGCGCGTCGGCGCGATGCGGCCGACGGCGAGATGGCGGGCGAAGGTCACCGCCGACAAGGTCAGTTTGAGGTCGGCGGCGGCGAGCTGGTCGGCACCCGAAACACTGTCGAAGTTCGGCAGCGGATAGTCGGCCGGTTCGAGCGCATCCGCTTGCGCATTCTTCATGCGCAGGATGGCGGTCTTGGCGGTCGCGGTGAGGCGGCCGTCGTGAATCCACAGCGGCGCGTAATTACGCGAGGCATAGAAGGCGCCGATCGCCTTGCGTTCGGCATCGCTCTTCTCGGTCTTGCCGGCGAGCGCGCCGCGCAGCTTGTCGGCGATCTGCGCATCCGAAGCGCCGAGATTGCGCTCGAGCGAGGTCATGACGAGGTTGCGGTCTTCGGCGGCGGCCTGCGCTTGCGCCTGGGCCTGCACCGCCGGCTCGCCGCGCGGGATCTCGACGCGCACCGTATCGCCACGCGGCGGCGGTTCGTTGCGCGTTACGTCCTGACGCGCCGGCTCCTGACGCGGCGCTTCCTGGCGGATCGCTTGCGGCGGCAGCGGCACCGGCTGCTCCGCGTCGCGTCGCGGCGCCGGCTCGGGCAACGCTTCCGGTGTGCGGTGAATGATGCGTGCGCCGTTCAGCGACGGCGGCAGCGGCGCGACTTGCCGAATGCCGTCCGGTGCGGCGAGAGACGGCGACGCCGTCACGAAGCCCGTTGCAACGGCCAGCATGGTGCCGGCCAGCCAATGGTCGAACCTGACGTTACGCATCACGCATCAACTCCACTCGCGCACATCACCAGGATGCATCGAATGCGATGCAGTCCGTTAACTGGTGCAGGTCCGCATTATGCGGCCGAAACGCAAGCGAGACGAATGAAAAACGTTGCCGGCTACCGCTTACTTGTCATCACGGTGAACTGCGGCGCGCGATCGCTAAAATTTTAAACATTAACCAGCGTCGGCGCTCTCGTTAACCGGAGCGGCGGCCGATTCACCATCCAATTGCAGGCTTTCCAGCTTGCGATAGAGCGTCGAGCGTCCGATTTTGAGACGCCTTGCCACTTCCGACATCTGGCCACGGTAGTGCGCGATGGCGAAGCGGATGACTTCGCGCTCGATATCCTCGAGCGCTCTCACGTCATTGTGACCGTCGGTCAGCGCCAGCATCGGCTGCGCCGGCGTCATCGCCGACGGGTTAACGCGGTGCATGCGCTCGGCCAGGCTGACGTATTCGCCGGCGCCGGGCGCCTCGAACATGTGGTCGGGCGCGGTCTGCGGCGCGCTGTCGAGTTCGATGGTCGGAATCGCCGCGCGCAGCGAAGCGTTGGCGGCTACCTGCGGAAATTCATCGAGGCCGATCGTGTCGCGGTCGGCGAGCACGACGGCGCGATACACCGCGTTCTCGAGCTGCCGCACGTTGCCGGGCCAGCGATAGCCGGTGAGACGCTCGAGCGTGCCGGCATCGAGGCCGCGGATGCGCTTGCCCTGTTCGGCCGCGATGCGGGCGACGAAGTGGCGCGTCAGTTCGGCGATATCTTCCGGGCGCTGGCGCAGCGGCGGAATGGTGATCGGGAAGACGTGCAGGCGATAGAACAGGTCTTCGCGGAAGCGCCCGGCTTTCACCTCGGCGATCAGGTCGCGATTGGTGGCAGAGATGATGCGGACATCGACCTTGACGCTCTTGCGCGAGCCGACCGGCTCGACTTCATTCTCTTGCAGCGCGCGCAGCAGCTTGACCTGCGCCGCCGGCGGCAGCTCGCCGACCTCGTCGAGGAACAAAGTGCCGCCGTCGGCTTCGATAAATTTGCCGTTGTGCTTTTCGGTCGCCCCGGTGAACGCGCCTTTCTCGTGACCGAACAGGATCGACTCGACGAGGTTCTCCGGCAGCGCGCCGCAGTTGACGGCAACGAAGGGCCGGGCGCGCCGCGCGCTCGAGCCGTGGATGGCGCGCGCCATCAGTTCCTTGCCGACGCCGCTTTCGCCTTCGAGCAGAACCGGGATATCGGACGACGCCGTCTTTTCCGCCGACTTGATCACCGGCGCCATGGCCGGCGAACGGGTGATGACGTCGGACAAGGTGAGGGTGCCGTCGCGGCTGCGCTTGACGCGCGACAATTCGCCGGCCAGCGCCTTGGTGGTCAGCGCGTTGCGCAGCGACACGTCGATGCGCTCCGGGCTTGCCGGCTTGACGACGAAATCGGTGGCGCCGGCGCGCATCGCCGAGACGACATTATCGATGCCGCCATGCGCGGTCTGCACGATGACGGGAATATCGAGGCCGGCCTGACGCAGGCGCGACATGACGCCGAGACCGTCGAGATCCGGCATGACGAGATCGAGGATGATGCAGTCGACCGGGGTCGGGGTCTCGCCGAGCAGCAGGCTCAATGCGGCGTCGCCGCCTTCGGCGGTGAGTGCGCGATATCCGAACCGCTCGACCATGGCTTCGAGCAGGCGACGCTGGACCGGATCGTCGTCGACGATCAACACCACTTGCGACATGACACTTCCCCAAACGGCCGCCATTTTGAATTCGCGTTTTCTGGCTGTGCCGATTTGGCGCAGTATCGGGAGGCGCCCTTAAGGGGCTCTTAAACGGGTTGCAGGGCCCTCAAGGCCCTACCGATAAGGTGAAAAAGAGGGAAAAATCTTACCCGTTGCCATCGCGCCGCCATGCGGGAAAGCTTAGATAATCGACGCCGGACGCCGATTCCACCCGATTTCTTTTCCCTAACGAAACGTATCTCCGAAAATGGCCAGAACCGCGCTCAAGAAGAAGTCCGCCGCCCGCTCGTCCGCCAAAGCCAAATCGAGGCCGAAAGCCGCCGCCAAGGCTGCGAAGGCGCGCAGCGCCGGGCCCAAACTCGGCGCCTTGCCGGACTGGAATTTGAACGATCTTTATCCCGGCATCGAGAGTTCGGCGCTGAAGCAGGATTTGTCCTGGATCGACACCGAGTGTCTGGCTTTCGAGGAGTTGTACAAGGGCAAGCTCGGCGCCCTCGCATCGCAGCCGGGCGCCAGCGAGGCGCTGTGCGAAGCGGTCAAGCGCTACGAGAAGATCGGCGACGTGCTCGGCCGCATCGGCTCCTATGCCGGATTGCTGCATGCCGGCAATTCGACCGATGCGGCGATCGCCAAGTTCTACGGCGACATGAACGAGCGCATCACCACCGCTTATTCGCATCTGCTGTTCTTCGATCTCGAGCTCAACCGCGTCGACGACAAGCTGATCGACGCCGCGATGTCGGAAGGCCCGCTCAGTCATTACCGGCCCTGGATCGAGGATGTGCGCAAGGAAAAGCCCTACCAGCTCGAGGACCGCATCGAGCAGCTTTTCCACGAGAAGTCGCTGACGGCCTATTCGGCGTGGAACAGGTTGTTCGACGACACCATCGCGGCGCTGCGTTTCAAGATCCGCGGCAAGGAATTGCCGATCGAGCCGGCGCTGAACTTCATGCAGGATGCCGACGGCGGCAAGCGCAGGGACGCCGCCGAGGCGCTGGCGGCGACCTTCAAGGCCAATCTGCGGCCGTTCACGCTGATCACCAACACGCTGGCCAAGGACAAGGAGATTTCCGACCGCTGGCGTGGCTTCAAGGACGTCGCCGATGCGCGGCACCTGTCGAACCGGGTCGAGCCGGAAGTGGTCGATGCTCTGGTGTCCGCGGTGCGCGCCGCCTATCCGAAACTTTCGCACCGCTATTACGCGCTGAAGGCCAAGTGGTTCGGCAAGAAGAAGCTGGCGCATTGGGACCGCAACGCGCCGCTGCCCAAGGTCGAGCAGCGCACGATCCCGTGGAGCGATGCGCGTTCGACCGTGCTGACCGCCTACGGCGCCTTCTCGCCGAAGATGGCCGAGGTTGCCGACCGCTTCTTCGAGAAGAACTGGATCGACGCCGGCGTGCGTCCGGGCAAGCAGCCCGGCGCCTTCTCGCACCCGACGGTGCCGTCGGCGCATCCTTACGTATTGCTCAATTATCAGGGCAAGCCGCGCGACGTGATGACGCTCGCGCACGAACTCGGCCATGGCGTGCACCAGGTGCTGGCCGCGCCGAACGGCGCGCTGATGGCGCCGACGCCGCTGACGCTGGCGGAGACCGCCAGCGTGTTCGGCGAGATGCTGACCTTCAAGAAGCTGCTCGCCAACACCGCCGACAAGAAGCAGCGCAAGGCCATGCTCGCCGCCAAGGTCGAGGACATGATCAACACCGTGGTCCGGCAGATCGCGTTCTACAGCTTCGAGCGCAAGGTCCACACCGAACGCCGCAAGGGCGAACTCACCGCCGACAAGCTGTGCGAATTGTGGATGTCGGTGCAGTCGGAAAGCCTCGGGCCGGCGATCGAATTGAAGCCGGGATACGAGACTTTCTGGGTCTACATCCCGCACTTCATCCATTCGCCGTTCTATGTCTACGCCTATGCCTTCGGCGATTGCCTGGTGAACTCGCTCTATGCCGTCTACGAGAAATCGGAGAGCGGCTTTGCCGAGCGCTACCTGGCGATGCTGTCGGCGGGCGGCACCAAGCACCACTCCGAATTGCTCAAGCCGTTCGGCCTCGACGCCACCGATCCGACCTTCTGGGACGGCGGCCTGTCGGTGATCGCGGGGATGATCGAGGAACTGGAAGGGTTGGGCTAGGGCGGCGCGGCGGCCCATAACGCGACACCGCGTGATCTTTTATTGGTCGCGTCGCGTATTAGATTGACAGCATGGCCGCCGACACCCCCGACGATTCCGAACGAAACCGCTTCTCCGCACGTGCGGCGCGCTACGCCAAGGTCGGCACGCGCGTCGGCGGCGTTGCCGCGCGCATGGCGGGACAGCGGCTGGTGGGCGCGCAGGATA
Source organism: Pseudomonadota bacterium (assembly GCA_018240595.1). GTDB lineage: Bacteria > Pseudomonadota > Alphaproteobacteria > Rhizobiales > Xanthobacteraceae > Pseudolabrys. The sequence continues at coordinate 74,827 of JAFEFL010000049.1, forward strand.
CCCGCGCCGGCAATGCGCTGGCGCTGGCGAGCGCGCTCGGCGGCCTGAAGGGCCCGATCATGAAGGTGGCTCAGTTGCTCGCCACCATTCCCGATGCGGTGCCGCCGGAATACGCCAGCGAGTTGATGAAGCTGCAGAGCCAGGCGCCGCCGATGGGCTGGGCCTTCGTCAAGCGCCGCATGTCGGCCGAGCTCGGCGCCGACTGGCAGACGAAATTCAAATCCTTCGAGCATCAGCCGGCTGCCGCCGCCTCGCTCGGCCAGGTGCATCGCGCCGAAGCGCTCGACGGCACGGCGCTCGCCTGCAAGCTCCAGTATCCCGATATGCAGTCGGCCGTCGAAGCCGACCTCAAGCAACTCGGCCTGTTGTTCGCGCTGCGCAAGCGTTTCGATCCGGCGATCGACACCGACGAGATCGCGATCGAGATCGCCGCGCGCCTGCGCGAGGAGCTCGACTATGCCCGCGAGGCCAGGCACGTCGCGCTGTACCGCCACATGCTCAAGGACGAGCCGCTGATCCGCGTGCCGAAGGTGTGGCCGGAACTGTCGAGCGGCCGCCTGCTGAGCATGGACTGGATGGACGGCACCCGGATGCTGTCGCACAAGGAGGACAGCCTCGAGATCCGCAACCGGCTCGCCACCGCGATGTTCACGGCGTGGTGGTTTCCGTTCAGCCGCTTCGGCGTCATCCACGGCGATCCGCATCTCGGCAACTACTCGGTCTTCGCGGCCAGCGGCGCGCCCGCCGGCATCAACCTCCTGGACTACGGCTGCATCCGGATCTTTCCGCCGCGTTTCGTCGCCGGCGTGGTCGATCTCTATCGCGGGCTGCTGGAGGGCGAAGAGGCGAGGGTGGTGCACGCCTACGAGACCTGGGGTTTCCGCGGCCTGACCCGCGAGTTGATAGACGCGCTCAATATCTGGGCACGTTTTATCTATGGTCCGCTGCTCGACGACCGCGTCCGCTCCATCGCCGACGGCGTCAAGCCGTCGGACTACGGCCGCCGGCAGGCATTCCAGGTCCATCAGGCTTTGAAGAGGCTCGGCCCGGTGCAGGTACCGCGCGAATTCGTGTTCATGGACCGCGCCGCCGTGGGCCTGGGGGCGGTCTTTCTCCATCTGGCGGCGGAATTGAATTTCTATCGATTGTTTAATGAGGCGATCGAGAATTTTTCAGCTGCGGAGGTAGCGTCCCGACAGGACGCGGCGCTCGGCGCCGTCGGGCTGGCCGGGCACTAGCCGTCCACAGCCCCGGCGGCCGTTCTGCCGTTGCCCTGCGGCTCCGATTGCGGTAACCCGAAGGCCGCTGGAACCAGTTATTCGGAGATCTCCCGTCATGGCCGACCACGGCACCGTCGAATACGCCACCGCGACCGGCAACGATTACCCGGCGCACGAGCAGACCTACGAAAGCTTCATCAAATACGCCTTCGACGGCTCGATCCACGTCATCAACCTCCTGCTGGCGCTGACCGTGGGTGGGGTGCTCGGCCACTGGTTCACGGCGATCCCGGTGTTCCTGATCGCGATCATCGGCCTCGTCGCCGCGCTCGGTTCGGGTTCGAAGACGCCGAGCTACGTGGCCTTCGTGCTCTCCTTCCTGATCTTCGGCTTCACCGCCCTGTCGTAGTCGCGCATAATCATCGCCGCAGGGGTTGGCGTTCGACACATACGCCAGACCTCGCGCTGGGGGAGCGGAGGCACTGTCGATGCGTATCGCCGTAGCACGGGAAACCGAGGGCAACGAACCGCGCGTCGCGGCGACGCCGGAGACCGTCAAGAAGTTCAAGGCGCTCGGCGCCGAGGTGGTGGTCGCGCGCGGCGCGGGTCTCGCCTCCGGCATTCCGGACGCGGAATTTGAGGCGGCCGGCGCGAGCCTCGCCGACACCGTCGGCGATGCCGACATGATCCTCAAGGTGCGCCGGCCCACCGCCGGCGAGATCGCGTCCTACAAGAAGGGCGCCATCGTCATCGCCATCATGGATCCGTACGGCAACGAGGCCGCGCTCAAGGCGATGGCCGATGCCGGGCTGACTTCCTTCGCGATGGAACTGATGCCGCGCATCACCCGCGCGCAGTCGATGGACGTCCTGTCCTCGCAGGCCAACCTTGCCGGCTACCGCGCCGTGATCGACGGCGCCGCCGAGTATGGCCGCGCCATGCCGATGATGATGACCGCGGCCGGCACCGTGCCGGCGGCCCGCATCTTCATCATGGGCGTCGGCGTCGCCGGCCTGCAGGCGATCGCCACCGCGCGCCGCCTCGGTGCCGTCGTCACCGCGACCGACGTTCGCCCCGCCACCAAGGAACAGGTGGAGAGTCTCGGCGCCAAGTTCCTCGCCGTCGAGGACGAGGAATTCAAGAACGCGCAGACCGCCGGCGGCTACGCCAAGGAAATGTCGAAAGAGTATCAGGCCAAGCAGGCTGCTCTGGTCGCCGAGCACATCAAGAAGCAGGACATCGTCATCACCACAGCGCTCATCCCGGGCCGTCCGGCGCCGAAGCTGGTGTCGGCGGCGATGGTCGCCTCGATGAAGCCGGGTTCGGTGATCGTCGATCTCGCGGTCGAGCGCGGCGGCAACGTCGAGGGCGCGGTGCCGGGGCAGGTGGTGCAGGTTGGCCCGGCGAAGATCGTCGGCCATCTCAACGTGCCGGGCCGCCTCGCGGCGTCGTCTTCGGCGCTGTACGCCAAGAACCTTCTCACCTTCATCGACACCATGATCGACAAGAAAGAGAAGACGCTCGCGGTCAACTGGGACGACGAACTGATCAAGGCGACGATGCTGACCCGCGATGGCGCGGTGGTGCATCCGAATTTCATGCCGAAGACGGCGGCCTAATCCAGCGGCCGGCCGCACCAAGGAGTGCGCGATGCACGAACTAGCCACCGCGGTCGACCCCTTCGTCTTCCGCCTCTCGATCTTCGTCCTCGCCGTGTTCGTCGGCTATTACGTGGTCTGGTCGGTGACGCCGGCGCTGCACACGCCGCTGATGTCGGTCACCAACGCCATTTCCTCGGTCATCGTGGTCGGCGCGCTGCTCGCGGTCGGCGTGGCGCTGGTCGCCGATGACAACGGCCCGCTCTGGGCGCGGGCTTTCGGTTTCGTCGCGCTGATCTTCGCCTCGGTGAACATCTTCGGCGGCTTCCTGGTCACCCAGCGCATGCTGGCGATGTACCAGAAGAAAAAGAAGTAACGGCGGGGCGCGGGGGTCATGAACGCTAACATCGTCGCTACTCTCTATCTCGTCGCCGGCGTCCTGTTCATCCTGGCGCTGCGCGGCCTGTCGAGCCCGGACTCGAGCCGCCGCGGCAACCTTCTCGGCATGATCGGCATGACCGTCGCCGTGCTGACGACGCTCGCCTCGCACCCGCCGGCCAGCGCCGTGTCCTGGGCGCTGGTGATCGGCGGCATCGCTATCGGCGGCGGCATCGGCGCGGTGATCGCACGCCGCGTGCCGATGACGTCGATGCCGGAACTGGTCGCCGCCTTCCACTCGCTGGTCGGCATGGCGGCGGTGCTGGTCGCCGCCGGCGCTTTCTACGCGCCGGAAGCCTTCGGCATCGGCAGCCACGGCGCCATTCACGCCCAGAGCCTGATCGAAATGTCGCTCGGCGTCGCCATCGGCGCCTTGACGTTCACCGGCTCGGTGATCGCCTTCCTCAAGCTCTCGGCGCGCATGAGCGGCAAGCCGATCCTTCTGCCGGCCCGCCACATCGTCAACATCGTGCTGGCGCTGGCGCTGGTCTGGTTCATCTACGGCTTCTACGTCTCGCAGAGCGCGCTCGACTTCTGGATCATCACCATCATCTCGCTGGTGCTCGGCATCCTGATCATCATCCCGATCGGCGGCGCCGACATGCCGGTGGTGATCTCGATGCTCAACTCCTATTCGGGTTGGGCGGCGGCCGGCATCGGCTTCACGCTCGGCAACTCGGCGCTGATCATCACCGGCGCGCTGGTCGGCTCCTCGGGCGCGATCCTGTCCTACATCATGTGCCACGCGATGAACCGCTCGTTCATCTCGGTGATCCTCGGCGGCTTCGGCGGCGAAACCGCTGCGGCCGGCGGCGCGCAGGAGCAGCGGCCGGTCAAGCTCGGCTCGGCGGACGATGCCGCCTACATCATGAAGAACGCGCAGAAGGTCATCATCGTGCCGGGCTACGGCATGGCGGTGGCGCAGGCGCAGCACGCGCTCAAGGAAATGGCCGACAAGCTCAAGGCCGAAGGCGTCGAGGTGAAATACGCCATTCACCCGGTCGCCGGCCGCATGCCCGGCCACATGAACGTGCTGCTCGCCGAAGCCAACGTGCCGTATGACGAGGTGTTCGAACTCGAGGACATCAATTCGGAATTCGCCCAGGCCGACGTTGCCTTCGTGATCGGCGCCAACGACGTCACCAACCCGGCGGCCGAGGAGGACAAGACCTCTCCCATTTACGGCATGCCCGTGCTGCAGGTGTGGAAGGCCGGCACCGTGATGTTCATCAAGCGCTCATTGGCGTCGGGCTATGCCGGCATCGACAACCCGCTGTTCTACCGCGACAACACCATGATGTTGCTCGGCGACGCCAAGAAGATGACGGAGCAGATCGTCAAGGGCATGTAGATTTTGGCGATGTGAGGCTTGCGTCACGCGTCCGCGTGACCATCATCTGCCGCGATGACCCATCTCCTTGTCTTTGGTCTCGGCTATTCGGCCCAGCACTATCTCGCCGCGGATTCGGCGCGGTGGACGCGGATCGTCGCCACCGTGCGCGATCCGGCGCGCGCCGCCGCGTCCGCTGCGCAGCCGGCCCAGTGCACCATTCTTCCGTTCGACGGCAGCACCATGGACCGTGCCTTGGCTGCGGCGGTTGCCGAAGCTGACGCACTGCTGCTGTCCGCGCCGCCGGGCGAGGCGGGCGATCCCGTGCTCGCCTGCTGCGGCGAGGCTCTTATCAAGGCGGGCCGCGTGCGCGACGTCGTCTATCTCTCGACGCTCGGCGTTTACGGCAATCACGACGGCGCCTGGGTCGATGAAAGCAGCGAATGCCGCGCCAAGGACGGCCGCACGCGGCGGCGCTACGACGCCGAACAGGCGTGGCTTGATTTCGGCAGACGCACGGGCGCGGTGGTGACGATCCTGCGGCTCGCCGGCATCTACGGTCCCGGGCGCAGCGCGCTCGACAATCTGCGCGCCGGCACGGCGCGCATCATCGACAAGCCGGGCCAGGTGTTCAACCGCATCCATGTCGCCGATATCGCGCGAGCCATCCAAGCCGCGTTCGACAAGCGCGCGGGCGGCGTCTTCAATGTCTGCGACGACGAGCCGACGCCGCCCGGCGATCCGATCGTCTATGCCGCGCAGCTGCTCGGCGTCGCGCCGCCGCCTGCAATTCCGTTCGACGTCGCGCGGCAGTCGATGTCGCCGATGGCGGTGAGCTTCTATGCCGATTGCCGGCGCGCGCGCAACGACAGACTGAAATCGGTGCTCGGCGTCACCTTGCGTTACCCGACCTATCGCCAGGGCCTGGCGGCGATCCTGAACGCAGAATGACTGACCGCGGCCGTGGCCAATGCGGCCAAAAATAAATCGCCGCGATCCGATCAAAGAGTTTCACTTCTCGCCGCGCCGGATCCGATGAAACTCCGCCCCATCGCGCGGATCATCCGCGCCACGGGAGATCGACATGATCCAGGAGAAAACAGTTCGCGGCGCCTTCGCCGCTGTTGCGCTTGGCGCCGGCTTCATGGCGCTGATGGCCGGCACCGCCCAGGCCGTCGATCCGGGCCTCGGCGTCGGCCGCGCCGGGCCGGGCGTGCGTCCGGCGCTCGGCGCGCCGGGTGTCGGCGTTGCGCCGGGGGCGCCGCTTTATGTGCTGCCGAAAGGCTGCGTCGCCGTCGTCGTCAACGGCGTGAAGGTGTGGCGCTGCGGCGCCGTGGTCTATCGCCCGGTGGTGCAGGCCGGCCGCACCGTCTACGTCGTCGTGCGCTGACCGTCATTCGGTTGCACGTAGCGGAAGACGTGCTCGCCGATGCGGATTTCCGGCAGGACGCCGATATAGCCGCCGCCGAAGGCCGCGATGCGGCGGTCGAGATCGTCGATCGCGACCGTCGGCGGCACCTGACAGAGATCGAGGCAGTCGCGCCGGGTGCTCTTTTTCGGGCCCCAGGTCAGCGGCAGCACCGGCAGCGGTTCGGCCGAAGTCGCCAGCACCGGCGCCAGATCCCAGAACAGCCGCGCCAGTTCGCCAAACGCTTCCTGTTCGAGCGCCATCAGGTCGCCCGGCGGCGTAGCGAAGCGGCGAACCGCGACGATCGGCCCGGCGTCCACCTTCGGCGTCATCACGTGAGCGGTGACGCCGAAGTTCGCGGCGCGGTCGTAGCGGGCGAAATGTCCGGGCAGCCATCCCGGATATTCCGGCGGGCCCGGATGAAAGTTGTAGCCGCCGTAGCCGAGCGCATCGAGGATGGCGCGCGGCACGATCACCGCCGTCGCGAAGGCAATGAGGCGCGCGCGCGCCAGTTGCTCGCGGCCGATCGCGGCGAGTTCGTCGAAGGTCGCCGCGCCGATCATGGCGAGGCCCGGTCTGTGGCGGCGCAGGGCCGCACTCAGCGCGGTCTGCTCGACCGCGCCGGTCAAAAGAATGATGGTGTCGAACATCGCCGTGCGCGCGCACTTCCCCCGGCGGAAGGCGCTGACGCTCCCCGATCAGGCGGTAACGTCGAGCAGGTTGGCGGACGTGCCGCTCGTCACGGCGGATGTCGCGCTCGATGTCGTGTTCGGCGTCGGGGAGGCGGCATCCGCGGCCTTGGCGCCGTGATGGCCGTGGTGATGGTGACCGCGGCTTGCCTGCATCTGCTGCTGCAACTGGTTGAAGATCTGCTGCGCGCCGCTGGTGTCGCCGGATTGCAGCGCCGAACCGATCTGGCCCAATGCGCCGGCCAATGTGCTGTTGGGATTGGAAGCGAGCGGCGACTGGCTGAGAAGCGAATAGGCGGACTGCGCCGCGCTCAGATCGCCCGACTGCAACGCGTTGCCGAGCTGATTGAACGACTGATTGAACGCGGTGAATGGATTGGACTGCGCGGCGCTGGTCGAGGCCGCGGAAGCTGCTGAGATCGACATGACACAATCCTTGTTGGGATCGCGTCGCCCGTAGATCGAGAGCTACGCCCGCCTGCTTTCCGATTTATTAATCATGATGCGCGCGCCGTCTTTTATACGGCGAATTTACCGGCGCCTGCTGCGTCAACCGGCCGCCGCGCGTTTCGCCTTGGCGGCGAGACCGAAATCGACCGGCGCGCCGCACTGGCCGCAGGTGAGGCCGCCGGCGTCGGTCGGCAGTTCGCAATCGGCGCCGAACTCCGTGATCATCTTGTCGATGTCGTAAGTGGTGAACCAGCCGCAGCTCGGCTCGACGCAGGCGGCCTCGAGCTGCAGGTTCATGTCGCGAATGGTGCCGAGGGTCCAGGGTCTCGTGCTCATGTCGTTTCTCCCTTTCGGCGGTCTCGGCGCGGTGCCGCACAAATGAAAACGCGGGCGCTTTGAACGCCCGCGTTACAAATCTGATCGAAGGTAGCCGACGATTCGCTGAATGTCAGCGCCAGTACCCTAGTAGCGCGGCGCGCCGCCACGGCCGCCGGCACCACGGCCTTCACCGCCACGGCCGCCACCGGCACCCGCGCCGAAGGCCGGCTTCGGCTTCATCGGCAGCAGGCCTTCGCGCTGCATCTTCTTGCGCGCCAGCTTGCGGGCGCGGCGAACGGCTTCCGCCTTCTCGCGGGCCTTCTTCTCGGAGGGCTTTTCGTAGTGGCCGCGAAGCTTCATCTCGCGGAAAATCCCCTCGCGCTGCATCTTCTTCTTGAGCGCCTTGAGGGCCTGATCGACGTTGTTGTCGCGAACGAGAACTTGCACGCTTGCTCCTTAGCTGAGGCCGGTTTCGGCCAAGATCGGTAGAGTTCGGTCGAGGGTTCGAAATTCGGGTCGAAAGCCGCGTAATCGCAGGGCTTTCGAGTCGGGTGCCTATAGCAGGCTTGCCGGGGCGAGTCCAACAAAAGGCGTCAAAACCGCGCTTTTGCGGCGTCCCGGCCTGGTTTTTATATAGGAAACCGCCCCGGCGGCCGCCACCCCGCCGGAAATTCTTGAGTTTTCGGGCTTTTCCGCAGCGGGCAGCCGCTGCCGCCGTCAGGCCGGGGCCGTCCGCTCCAGCACCACGTGGGTGGCGAGCGGCGTCTGCACGTGCTCGCGGCGGGTAAAACCGAGCTTCGGCAGGTCGATCCCGGCGAGCAGGGCTTCCCCCGCGCCGAGGAACACCGGCGAGTAGGCGAGGTGCATCTCGTCGATCAGCCCGGCCTGCAAATACTGGCGGACTGTCGAAGCCCCGCCGCCGATCCGGACGTCGCGGCCGCCGGCCGCCTCCCTGGCGCGCTTGTAGGCCGCCTCGATGCCGTCGGTGACGAAATGGAACGTGGTGCCGCCCTCCATCTCGATCGGCGCCCGCGGGTAGTGCGTCAGGACGAAGACCGGGCAGTGATAGGGCGGGTTGTCGCCCCACCAGCCCTTCCAGCTCTCGTCGGGCCAGTCGCCGCGCACCGGGCCGAACATGTTGCGGCCGAGAATCCACGAGCCGACATTGTCGAAGCCGCGCGCGGCGAAGGCTTCGTCGTCGCCGGTCGTGCCGCCGTCCTTGCCCATCATCGCCTGGAAGGTGCGGGTCGGGAACACCCACTGATGCAGCGCCATGCCGCCGGCGCCCATCGGGTTGTCGAGGCTCTGCCCGGGCCCGGCGCCGAAGCCGTCGAGCGATACGGAAAAACAGGCGACGCGCAGCTTCGACATGACACTCTCCAACTGCTTGCATATTGCAACTGGTTGAAGCATACCCGACTGGTTTTATATTGCAAGCGGTTTGGGGGAGACGCTTCATGACCGAAGGGCATCGTTCCGGCTGCCCCATCAACCTGTCGCTCGAAGTCCTCGGCGACCGCTGGAGCCTGATCGTCATTCGCGACATCATCTTCGGCAACCGCCGGCATTTCCGCGATCTGATGGCGCACTCGCAGGAGGGTATTGCCTCCAACATCCTGGCGGCGCGGCTCAAGACGCTGCTCGCGGCCGGCATCATCACCCGAGCCGACGATCCGACGCACAAGCAGAAGGGCATCTACAGCCTGACCGAGCAGGGCATCGAGCTGCTGCCGGTGCTCGCGCAGCTCTCGAGCTGGGGCTACAAATATCTGCCGGTGTCGGAAGAACTCGGCATCCGCGCCAAGCTGCTCGCCGATGGCGGCCCGAAGTTGTGGGCCGAGTTCATGGACGAACTGCGCGAGATGCATCTCGGCGTGAAGCGCAAGCACAAGGGCCCGTCGGTGTTCGCCAAGTTGCGCGCAGCCTACGAGGCGGTGCTGGCGAAGCAGAAGAAAAAGTGAAGCGTTACTTCGCTGGCCATACCCGCGTGACGTGGCCCATCTTGCGGCCGGCACGGGCCTCGGTCTTGCCGTAGAGGTGGACCGACGTGCCGGGCAAAGTCAGCCACTGCTCGAGATCGTGCACCTCGTCGCCGATCAGGTTGGTCATCTGCACCTTGCGGCCGAGGCGCAGCGGCTTGGCCAGCGGCCAGCCGGCGACGGCGCGAATGTGCTGCTCGAACTGCGATATGCTGGCGCCGTCCAGCGTCCAGTGTCCGGAATTGTGCACGCGCGGCGCGATTTCGTTGACCATCAGCGCCTGCCTGCCCTTGACCTTGACGACGAACATCTCGACGCCGAGCACGCCGACATAATCCAGCGCCTTGGCGATGCGCGCCGCGATCTTCTCGGCTTCCTTCGCCGTCTCGTCGGTCACCTTGGCCGGCACCGTCGAGGTCTTGAGGATGTGGTTCTGGTGATCGTTCTCGGTCACCTCGAAGCATTCGACATGGCCGTCGGCCGAGCGCGCGGCGATTACCGACACTTCGCGCTGGAATTTGACGAAGCCTTCGAGCACGCAGGGCTTGTTCTTCAGCGAGCGCCAGGCCGCATTGGCGTCGTCGCCCGGCATGATCTTGACCTGGCCCTTGCCGTCATAGCCCATGGTCGTGGTCTTCAGCACGGCAGGACGGCCGAGCTTCTCGAGGCCGGCGGCAAGCTGCGCCGCCGAATGCACCGGCGCGTAAGGCGCCACCGGGATCTTCAGGCTGGAGATGAAATTCTTTTCGATCAGGCGATCCTGCGTCGTCTCCAGCACCTTGGGATTCGGATGCACCGGCGTGCGCTTGCCCAGCACCTCGGCGGTGCGCGCCGGGATGTTCTCGAATTCGTAGGTGATGACATCGACGGCCGCGGCGAACTTGGCGAGCGCGGCTTCGTCTTCATAGGCCGCACAGGTGTGCGCCTTTGCCACTTCGAACGCGCCGGAATCCTTCTCCGGCGAATAGATATGGCAGTGCAGGCCGAGCCGCGCTGCCGCGAGCGCCAGCATGCGGCCGAGCTGACCGCCGCCGAGAATGCCGATGGTGGAGCCGGGCTTAAGCATGCTGGCGGGCTTCGTCCGTTGCGCTGCCATACCCGCCGTTCGTCCCCGCGAATGCGGGGACCCAGTTCTTAGCGAGGGTGTGGCTCTGGGTTCCCGCTTGCGCGGGAACGAACGGAGTGTGACGCAATCTCACAATCTCAATCCTTCGGTTTCTTCGCCACGGCCTTGGTCTGCTTGGCGCGCCAGGCGTCGAGGCGCTTGGCGACCTTGGCGTCGGACAGCGCGAGAATGGCGGCGGCGAGCAGCGCGGCGTTGATGGCGCCGGCCTTGCCGATCGCCAAAGTGCCGACCGGAATGCCACCGGGCATCTGCAGGATCGACAGCAGCGAGTCCTTGCCTTCCAGCGCATGGGTGTTCATCGGCACGCCGAGCACCGGCAAGGGCGTCATCGACGCCGCCATGCCGGGCAGGTGGGCCGCGCCGCCGGCGCCGGCAATCACCACCTTGAAGCCCTTGTCGCGCGCGGAGTGGGCGAAGTCGTAGAGCCGTTTCGGCGTGCGGTGCGCGGATACGATCAGCGCCTCGTGGCCGATGCCGAGCGCCTCGAGCGTGTCGGTGGCATGTTTCATCGTGGCCCAGTCGGACTGACTGCCCATGATCACGGCGACCGGCTTTGCCACGTTTTTTGCCAAGATTGCGCTCCCCGGATGCGCCACCCCCGGCGCAGGAAAGCGGCGGATTATAGGTTTTGAGACCCCCGTGGCAAGGCGAAACCGGGCCTTTCCGCATCAGGGCCGGGCGGCGGAATCTCGAGCGAATCGGCTATGCCTTGAAGGTCCGGCAAGAACCGGGCGCCCGCGGGTTCGAGAAGCCTTGACCGCTCATGACCAGCGATCTGTCGCAGACCCTGCCGCGTGAATTGCTGGCCGAGGTGGCGCGCTTGCGCCGCGACCTGGCGCGCGCCGAGCAGCGCATTGCCGAGCTCGAGGCTCGAGCCGACGTCGATCCCTTGCTCGACATCCTCAACCGCCGGGGCTTCGAGCGCGAGCTGACGCGCTCGCTCGCTTATCTCAAGCGCTACGGCACCGGCGCGGCGCTGATGTTCATCGACCTCGACGGCTTCAAGCCGATCAACGACCGCTATGGCCATGCCGCCGGCGACGCCTTGCTGAAGGCCGTGGCGGCAAATCTCGTCAAGCACGTGCGCGCCTCCGACGTCGTCGCGCGGCTCGGCGGCGACGAGTTCGGTGTTCTGATGTGGAATGCCGGCGAAGCGGCGATGCTCGCCAAGGCCGCCGACCTCGAAGCGGTCATATCGCACGCTCGCGCCGATTATGCCGGCGTCGAATTGTCGGTCGGCGCCAGCGCCGGCGGCGTGGTCCTGCGCGACAGCGCGTCCGCGGCCGAGATCATCGACGAGGCCGACCGCGCCATGTATGCGCGCAAGAAGTCGAAGCGGGGCTAGCGAGCCTAGGCGATGATATCCGGCGTGAGCTGATCCTCGATCTGCCGGATCTTGTCGCGCAGGACCAATTTGCGCTTCTTCAGCCGCTGCACCTGGATGAGGTCGGAACCGGGCGAACTGGCGAGCGCCTCGATCGCGGCGTCGAGGTCGCGGTGCTCCTGCTCGAGCCGAGCCAGCAAGGCGCGTAGCGCGGTCTCATCGTTGTCGTTCATGGGCGCTTCGTTCTGGGTCGCGTCGGTTCGAGTCGCGCCGGTGGCGGCGGCGGACGGAATACCGGTTCCGGGTGGAACCATCCGCGGCAATATTCAGCCCGATCCGACGATAATTATCATGTTTTCCACAGAGCCGCACTAGCGCGCCGAAAAAGCTTACCGGATCAACGGGTTTCCACGTGATTGATGGAAACTTAACTGCGGCCTATCATCGCCCTTGCCGCCGTCCTGCGTTAGACTGACAATGCAGGCACTAAAAAAGTCACACTCGCGGAGCCCAATCGAAAGGCCACAGCGCACCAAAAATCAAACGAGCTACTGAAGCTGATCGAAGAACCAAGGATTGAGGAGACATACGACGATGTCGCTGCAATCGCACCTTGCGGAACTCGAAAAGAAGCACAAAGCCCTCGAAGATCAGATCCACGACTGCCAAGCTCACCCCGCGGTCGACGACCTTGAAGTGGTCGAACTCAAGCGCAAAAAATTGCTGGTCAAGGAAGCGATCGAACGCCTGAGACAGGGCGAACCGTTCAGCGTCCACTAGCCCGGCCGATCTCGCGCCGTCCGTCTAGCTCCATCCATTGGCTTGCCGCCGAGCCTGCGAGTGCGCGGGTTCGGCGAGTATTGCACCGCAACCGGCGCCGCATTTTTTTGCCGCCGGCGCGGTTGTCTTTTGCCCGGCGATTGATTCTAGTCATGGGGCGCGACGCTGCCGGTCGGCGGCCGTCGCGTCGGGCCGGTTGACGGCCAATAAAAAACGAAAACCATGTGGGGGAGACCCAAGATGCGCCCGTTCCTTGTTGCCGCGCGCCGCGCGGCGCCCGTTCTCGGCGCCTGCGCGCTGCTGCTGACAGGCCTGCTCGCCAATCCGAACGCCGGTTCGGCGGCGAACGCCTCCGACTATCCGACCCGCACCGTCACCATCGTCGTGCCCTATCCGGCCGGCGGCGGCGTCGATGCCATGGCGCGCGTGGTGGCGCTGAAAATGTCGGAGGCGCTCAAGCAGCAGTTCGTCGTCGAGAATCGCGGCGGCGGCGGCGGCACCATCGGCACGCGTCTCGTCTCCCGCGCGGCGCCGGACGGTTACACGCTGCTGCTCGGCCATACCGGGACGATCTCGATCAATCCGTCGATGTACGTCAATCTCGGGATGAATCCGCAAAAGGACTTCGCGCCGATCGGGCTGGTCGCGTCGATGCCGGTGGTGCTGCTGGCGAACCCGGCGTTTCCGGCGAAGACGGTTGCCGACTTCATCGCGCTCGCCAAGAAGGAACCGGGCAAGCTGAACATCGGCACTTCCGCGGTCGGCACTGGCGGCTACATGGCCGCCGAACTGTTCAAGTCGATGGCCGGTGTCGACGCCGCGATCATTCCCTACAAGGGCACCGCGCCGGTGATCAACGACCTGATCGGCGGCCACGTCGCCGTTGCCTTCGGCGTTCTGCCGCCGGCGCTCGGCAATCTGCAGGCCGGCAATCTGCGGGCCATGGCGGTCGCCAGCGAGAAGCGCTTTTCGCTGCTGCCCGACACGCCGACCTTCCAGGAAACCGGTATGCCGGGCTTTTCCGCGGTGCTGCATTACGGCCTGCTGGCGCCCGCCGGCACCCCGCAGGAGGTGATCGACAAGCTCAGCGCCGAATTGCGCAAGCTGGCCGCCGACGAGGAGGTCAAGAAGCGTATCCATCTGGAGGGCGGCGATCCGATGACCTCGACCCCGGCGGAATACGCGGCCGACATGGCCTCCGAGGAACAGAAATGGGGCGGTCTGGTCCGCAAACTCGGCCTCAAGGTCGAGTAGGGCGGCTCCCCAGGCCCGCAATACCGCCTGGCGCGAGGTGGGCAGGGCGGCCACGCCGCCTTGCCGCCACGATTTTTTGCAGTATGGTCGGCCTGTTTCGTTCGCGCAGGGGCGCCGTCATGACCGTTCGCTCGACCACTGTTCTCGCACTCGCCGGCATCGCCGCGGTGGCGGTCGCCGCCGGTTTTGCGGCGACGCCGGCCAAGGCGCTGACCTTCGAGAATTATCAGGGCGCCAGCGGCGGCAGCGCCAATGGCTGGGTCGATCTGAACTACGACGATCCGAACAAGAAGCCGACGCGCAACAGCAACGGCAACAAGACCTATCAAAACGGCAACACCACGCTGCAGTTCGGCCCGTCGGGCGGTTCCAGCCTTCAGGTCAACCCGAACAGCTACTTCACGCCGAACTACCTGATGGGCAAATAGGCTTCGCGCCGCTACTTCTTCCGCGTCATGAAAGCCATGAACGCGGCTTGCGCCTCGGGCGACTTCAGCCGCGCCTTGAAGGTTTCCGCCTCTTCATCGATCCGCTTGATGATCTCGTCCGGCGCGCCGCGCATCAGCCGCCGCGACATCAGCACGCCTTGTGGCGGCAGGGCGGCGATGCGTTGCGCGGCGGCAAGCGCGGTGGCGTCGGCGTCGTTGGGATCGCACAGCGCGTTGACGATGCCGGCCTCCTTGGCTTCCGCTGCGCTCAGCGGCTGACCCATCACCAGCAGCGCAAAGGCGCGGGCCTGTCCCATCAGGCGGGGCGCCACCAGGCTCGAGGCGGCTTCCGGCACCAGCCCGAGGCCGACGAAAGGCGTCGACAGCCTGGCGCCGGTTCCGGCGACGACGTAATCGCAATGCAGAAGCATGGTGGTGCCGACGCCGACCGCGTTGCCGTTGACCGCGGCGACCACCGGCTTGTCGCTGCGCACCAGCGTGTAGAGGAAATCCAGGATCGGCTGGCCGAGCGCGCCGCTTTGCGCCATGGCGATGAAGTCGCCGATGTCATTGCCCGCGCAGAATGCCGTCGGCGTGCCGGCCAGCATCAGGCAGCGCACCGCGTCGGACTTGCCGGCGCCGGCGATCGCTTCAGCCATGGCCGTGTACATCGGCAGCGTCAGGGCGTTCTTCTTTTCCGGCCGGTTCATCCGGATGATCCGGACCGAACCTTCGTCGCTTACGATGATCTCGGACATGGTGCTCTCCCGGGCGTCATTCTTATCGCCTGAACGGCCATAGTTCCATCGTGATTCATGGCTTCGCTGACGCGGGGCGAGAACGCGCTATAAGTCATCCCAATGAATCGGTGGATCCTGATTGTCGCTGCCGCGCTCGCCGTGCCGATTGCGCTGCAGGCCGCGCGCGCCACGGGAGGCGTCGAGGCCGGTCCCGTGACCGGCTATCCCGTGCCGCGCTTCGTCTCGGTCAAGGCGCGGCCTGCCAATGTGCGCGGCGGGCCGGGCAAAGGCTATCGCATCGTCTGGACCTTCGTGCGCCGCTCGCTGCCGGTCGAGGTCACCGCCGAATACGGCCACTGGCGCCGCATCCGCGACTGGGACGGCAAGGTCGGCTGGATCAACGCCGCGCTGATCAGCGGCCGGCGCTTCGGCGTCGTTGCGCCCTGGTCGGGGGCGGGACTGGAGCCGCTGCGCGAGGACAATTCGGCGAAGGCGGCGGTCATCGCCTATTTGCAGCGCAAGGTCCTGGTCAAGGTCGAGAACTGCGACGGCAAATGGTGCGAGGTCGAAGTGAAATCGCGCACCGGCTTTGTCCGGCAATCGCGGCTTTGGGGCGTCTATCCCGGCGAGCATGTATAGCTGCGCGGCGGCCGCGCGCTGCGATTAGTCCGCCAGGTCGAACGCCCGCTCGACATGCCGCGCCATGCGCTTGAAGTCGTCCTCGCTCGGTCGATGGATGCCGTCGAAATGGGTCGACAGCATGCCGGCGACGCGGCCGTCGCGGCCGATCAGGGGCGTCGATTGCACCGCGCGGAAGCCGGCATCGCGCGCGACCCCCAGCATCCCCTTCCAGTTGTCGTCGCCGTCGACGTCCTCGACGATGATGCGCTTCTGCTCGCGCAGGGCGATGCCGCAGGCGCAACTGTCGCTGGCGGAGACGCTGCGGAAGTGATCGAGGAAAGGCCGATCGAAGCCGTGATGCACGGCGATGAACAGCGCCTGGCTGCGCCGGTCGAGCAGCTGAATGTTGCCCTTGGGTGCGCCGAGTTCGGCCATCGCCAGGCGCAGGATGTCGTCGAGATGATCGCGCGCCGGCGTGACGCGGTCGTCGATCTGGATGTGAATGCAGCGCGAGCACTCGAAATAAGTGGTCAGCACGTGATCGTGCGGCGGACGAAACCGTGAACTCTGCGTCAGCACGCGGAGCTGGCCGTCGCACTTGGCGCATGGCCGGTTTGCGCCGTTACGATCGGACGACGCCGCGCCATCCAGCGCGACGATTTTCTTTTGCTCTTCGGCGAGCAGATTGACGATGGTGCGGCGCTTTTCGCCGTCGCTCTCGGTTTCGAGCAGCTTGCGAAACCGTTCGATGTTGAAACTGATAACGGTTCGATTCATGCCCGCCCCGGCGCGCTTCGTATCTAAGTGATACTATCATTGCAGCCCGATGCGAACCAGTGCTGCTCGTATGCGCGGGCGGTGAAACGTCGCAGCATCGGTCATGCGGTGAAGTGCAGACATACCGTCTTGCCGAAGGTGAGCCGACGCATTGCATGGCGTTGGCGGGCCTGTCTCTCGATGCTTTCAGAGATGCCAGCGTTGCTCGCCATCCCACGCCGTCCGTTGCCCGCTTCAAGTTCCCGTGCGGCAAGGCGCTCCGAATCCCGGGCGCTTTCGAGCCGCCGGGCGACCTGGTTCCTCCATTTGCCGATCCGTGACATGCTGGCTCCCCCATGGCATGGAGCTGAACGCGCGAATGGGACTATTGTACCCAAGGCGGCGTGCCTGATCGCGCTGCCGGGATCGATTCGAGTGCAAGGAGAGTGGGAATGCGGGTTGCTTTGGCGCTGGTGGTTCTGACGTCGCTCGCCGGATGCGCGCAGTACGACGAGGCGCGCAAGGCGCGCCTTGAGGCGACGGCGCAGGACCAGGTGGCGGCCGACGACGCCAAGTGCCGCCCGGCCGGCGCGCCGGACTCGGCCGAATACAACGATTGCCGCAAGCGCCTCGCCAACGAGCATGCCAGCGGCACCCGCGGCTATCAGCGCATGCTCGACAACATGACCGGCGACAGCGCGCTCAAGCCGTTCAGCCGGGGGGATTGAGGGCTTCGACGAAGGACGGATTCACACCCCCCTCGTCATCTCCCGCAGCTTGAACTTCTGGATCTTGCCCGTTGAGGTCTTCGGAATCTCGGCGAACACGATGTGGCGCGGCACCTTGTAGCCGGCGAGGTGTTTCTTGCACCACGCGGTGAGGTCGTCGGCGCTCGCCGTCGCGCCGGCTTTCAGCTCGACGAAGGCGCACGGCGTCTCGCCCCATTTGTCGTCCTGTTTCGCCACCACCGCCACCGCCATCACCGCCGGGTGCTTGTACAGCGCGTCTTCGACCTCGATCGAGGAGATGTTCTCGCCGCCGGAGATGATGATGTCCTTGCTGCGGTCCTTGAGCTGGATGTAGCCGTCGGCATGCATGACGCCGAGATCGCCGGTGTGAAACCAGCCGCCGGCGAAGGCGGCGTCGGTCGACTTCTTGTTCTTCAAGTAGCCCTTCATCACGACATTGCCGCGCATCATCACTTCGCCCATCGACGCGCCGTCGCGCGCGACCGGCTGCATGGTCTCGGGGTCCATGACGTCGAGCGCTTCGAGCGCGCCGTAGCGCACGCCCTGGCGCGCCTTCTTCGCCGCCTGCTCGTCGGACGGCAGCGCGTCCCATTCGTCGTGCCAGTCATTGACCACCGCCGGGCCGTAGCATTCGGTGAGACCATAGAGATGCGTGACGTTGAAGCCGGCGTCCTTCATCGCCGCCAGCACCGCCTCCGGCGGCGGCGCCGCGGCGGTGAAGAACTCGACGACATGCGGCAGCGGCTTCTTCTCGGCGTCCGGCGCGTTGAGCAAGGTCGCCATCACGATCGGCGCGCCGCACAGATGCGTCACTTTATAATTGGCGATCGCATCGTACATCGCGGCGGCGCGCACGTAACGCAGGCAGACATGGGTGCCGGCAACGACCGAGATCGACCACGGGAAGCACCAGCCGTTGCAGTGGAACATCGGCAGCGTCCACAGATAGACCGGGTGCTTGCTCATCGCGCAGGTGACGACATTGCCGACCGCGAGCAGATGCGCGCCGCGGTGATGATAGACCACGCCCTTCGGGTCGCCGGTGGTGCCCGACGTGTAGTTGAGCGTGATGGCGTCCCATTCGTCGTCGGGCATGTGCCAGGCGTAAGTGGCGTCGCCCTGCGCGATGAAGTCCTCGTACTCGATGTCGCCGAGCCGATCGCCGGCGCCCGAGTATTCCGGATCGTCGTAGTCGATGATCAGCGGCTTCACCTTGGCGAGGCTGAGCGCCTCCTTCACCACCTTGGAATATTCGCGGTCGGTGATCAGCACCTTGGTTTCGGCGTGGTCGAGCGAGAAGGCGATGATGGCGGCATCGAGCCGCGTGTTCAGCGTGTTGAGCACCGCCTGGCACATCGGCACGCCGTAGTGGCACTCCAGCATCGCCGGCGTGTTGGCGAGCATCACCGACACGGTGTCGCCGCGCTTGATGCCGCGCTTGGCCAGCGCCGAGCCGAGCCGCCGCGCCCGCGCGTAGAAATCCTTGTAGCTGCGCCGCAGCTTGCCGTGGATGATGGCGGTGTGGTCCGGATAGACGCTGGCCGCGCGCTCGAGAAAGCCGAGCGGCGTCAGCGGCTGGAAGTTCGCCGGGTTGCGGTCGAGATCGGTGTCGTAAGGCGTTTTCGCCATCGGTCGTTTCCCCTCAATGCCGAGAGGTTACGAGGCCGCCGCGCCGCAATCAATGACTAGCGGACCCACAACTCCATGACGCCCTCGCGCGTCAGCTCGATCGACAGGAGCAGCATGACGCCGAGCATGATGCGGTAGAAGCGCTCCTGCGGCGTCACCTTGACCAGCCAGAAGCCGAACCAGTTGGCGGCCAGCGCCAGCGGCAGCAGCACCAGCGAGGTGCCGAGCCCCTTGAGCGAGAAGTTGCCGAGCGCGACATAGGGCACCACCTTGATCCAGTTGATCAGGGCGAACACCATCGCCGTGGTGCCGACGAAAGTCATCTTCGGCAGCCGCAGGCGCAGCGCGTACATCTGATAGGGCGGGCTGCCGGCCTGGCAGATGGTCGAGGTGAAGCCGGACAGCGCGCCCCAGAACAGGCCGGAGGGAATGCCCGGCCGGCCCGGCTCGCGCGGCACGCGGAAAAAGCCGATGACGGAATAGGCGACGAAGGCGATGGTGAAGCCGCCGATGAAAATGCGCACCGCCGCGTCCGAGATATAGGACGCGAGCCACCAGGCGACGCCGATACCGGCGAGCGAGCCGGTGACGAAGATGGCGACGATCCGCCCGCTCCAGTCGTGGCGATAGACCCAGATGGCGTTGGCGTCCTGGATGATCATGATCGGCAGCATGATCGCCGCGGCTTCCAGCGGCGGCATCACCAGCGCCAGCATCGGCGTCGCCATCTGGCCCATGCCGGCGAAGCCGCCCTTCGACAGGCCGAGCGCGATCACCGCCGGTATCGCGAGCGCGTAGAACAGGGGGTCGGTGATGATGGTCACGGCCGGCGCTTCTCTCCGCCTTTCCCCTACGCAATCCACCGGAGGCCCGCCAGCCTTGTTTCGGCATACCCGGCGGGACACAATGCACGTCAAGACGAGGGGAAACGCCGATGGACGCCACCGCCAGCCGCTATCATCAGGTCTATGCGCAATGGCGCACCGATCCGGAAGGCTTCTGGCGCGAGGCCGCCAAGGCCATCGACTGGATCGAGAAGCCGAAGGCCATCTTCGACAAGGACGCCGGCGTCTACGGCCGCTGGTTCCCCGATGGCGTGTGCAACACCTGTTACAACGCGCTCGACCGCCAGGTCGAAGCCGGCCGCGGCCAGCAGGCGGCGCTGATCTACGATTCCCCGGTCACCGGGCAGAAGATCACCTACACCTACGGCCGCATGCTGTCCGAGGTGCAGATCCTAGGGGCCATCCTCACCGATTTCGGCATCCGCAAGGGCGACACCGTCATCATCTATATGCCGATGGTGCCGGAAGCGGTGTTCGCCATGCTCGCCTGCGCCCGCATCGGCGCCGTGCATTCGGTGGTGTTCGGCGGCTTCGCGCCCAAGGAGCTCGCCACCCGCATCGACGACTGCAAGCCCAAGCTGATCCTGTCGGCGAGCTGCGGCATCGAGGGCCAGCGCGTCATCGCCTACAAGCCCTTGCTCGACGAAGCGATCAAGCTCGCCGCGCACAAGGTCGACAAGTGCATGATCTTGCAGCGCCCGCAATGCGAGGCGCGCCTCACCGACGGCCGCGATCACGACTGGCGCAAGACCTGGGAGCACGCCGTCAATTACGCCAAGACCTCGGCTTGCGTGCCGGTGAAGGCGACCGATCCGCTGTACATCCTCTACACCTCCGGCACCACCGGCATCCCCAAGGGCGTGGTGCGCGACAATGGCGGCCACATGGTCGCGCTGAAATGGTCGATGAAGAATCTCTACGGCATCGACCCCGGCGAGGTGTGGTGGTGCGCCTCCGATATCGGCTGGGTGGTCGGCCACTCCTACATCGTCTACGGCCCGCTGCTGCATGGCGCGACGTCGGTGATGTACGAGGGCAAGCCGGTCGGCACGCCGGACGCCGGCGCGTTCTGGCGCGTCGCCTCCGATCACGGCGTCGTTTCGCTGTTCACGGCGCCGACCGCGTTCCGCGCCATCCGCAAGGAAGACCCCGACGCCAAACTGCTCAAGCAATACGACCTGAGCAAATTCCGCGCGCTGTTCCTCGCCGGCGAGCGCGCCGATCCGCCGACGCTCGAATGGGCCGAACAGGTGCTCGGCGTGCCGGTGATCGATCACTGGTGGCAGACCGAAACCGGCTGGTGCATCGCCGGCAATCCGCTCGGCCTCGGCCTGTTGCCGGTCAAGCACGGCTCGGCCTCGGTGCCGATGCCGGGCTATCAGGTCGATGTCGTCGACGAAGGCTGCCACCCGGTCGCGGCGAACAAGATCGGCTCCATCGTCATCAAGCTGCCGATGCCGCCCGGCGCCTTCCCGACGCTGTGGCAGAACGACGAGCGCTTCAAGGAAGCCTACACCACCGAATTCCCCGGCTACTACAAGACCGCCGACGCCGGCTACAAGGACGACGACGGCTACATCTTCGTCATGGGCCGCACCGACGACATCATCAATGTCGCCGGCCATCGCCTGTCGACCGGCGGCATGGAGGAGGTGTTGGCCTCGCACAAGGATGTCGCCGAATGCGCCGTGCTCGGCGTGCGCGACAACCTCAAGGGCGAGGTGCCGTGCGGCTTCATCGTGCTCAAGGCCGGCGTCGATCGCGACCATGCGACGATCGAGAAGGAGATCGTGCAATTGGTGCGCGACAAGATCGGCCCGGTGGCGGCGTTCAAGCTGGTCATCACCGTGCAGCGTTTGCCGAAGACGCGCTCCGGCAAGATCCTGCGCGGCACCATGAAGAAGATCGCCGACGGCGATCAATGGACCATGCCGGCGACCATCGACGACCCCGCCGTGCTCGGCGAAATCGGCGACGCACTCAAGGGGCATGGGGTGGGGAGCAGCGGTTAAGCGCAACGCGCCGCGACGAACTCCTCACCTGCTGCTGAGCCTGCGCCCGCACGTCGGCGCGACGCTTCGCGTCCGCCGCCCGGTGCTGCCGTACCTGGGCTGCGCCGCGCCGG
The DNA here is from genome assembly GCA_018240595.1 of Pseudomonadota bacterium. Lineage (GTDB taxonomy): Bacteria > Pseudomonadota > Alphaproteobacteria > Rhizobiales > Xanthobacteraceae > Pseudolabrys. Next base: position 96,634 of record JAFEFL010000049.1, read on the forward strand.
TTTTCGCCGCGGAGGTAAAATA
>JAFEFL010000004.1 GCA_018240595.1 Pseudomonadota bacterium
ACCTATTGCCGCGACGCCTATGACTGCGCCGAGGGCGCCTCGGCGCTGGTCATCGTCACGGAGTGGGAGCAGTTCCGCGCGCTCGACTTCGACCGCCTCAAGGCCGTGATGGCCAAGCCGGTGCTAGTCGATCTGCGCAACATCTACCGGCCCGACGAACTCACCCGTCATGGCTTCGTCTATGAGGGCGTCGGGCGGGGATGAAGGCCTAGCAGGACGACGGGGAGCCCAGATACTGGATGCAGGCGCTGCTGCGCGGCGTGGCGTACAGGTTGTCGGACAGACTGATCGGCCCCGTGATCGCCGCGCCGAACAGCGGCGTGTAAGTGTAGCTGACTTCGGCGAAGATCAGATAGCACGGGAAGCTGTTACACGGCTTCGTCGTCTTGAATTGCGACGGCAGGCTGGTCCAGCTCGATCCCGCCGAATAGGCGCTGCCCTGTGTCGCATAGCTCCAGCTGACGACCGCGTTGGCGGCCGACGTCATCTTGATCTGCGAAATCTTGCTGATCGTCGAGCCGGCGGGAAACGGCGACAGGATCGCGGCTGTGGCGCCGGTGATCGCCTGCATGTCGTCCGCTTCGATGTCGTTGGTGCCCGTCGTATATTGATTGGTGATCGTCGCCAGCGCGGCGGCGGCCGAGCGGACCTTGATATAAACCGAGAAGGCGCGCCCGATGTCGTAGGACGACAGAATCGTTAGCAACAAGAACGGCGCGATGATCGCGAATTCGATGGCTGCGACGCCATCAATCCGGTCAGCGAAGCGGCGAACGTGTTTGGCGGCGTCCATGTCGATGACCTAATAAGATGGCTCGACCCTGAAAGCGGTCACGCCGAGCATCTCGGCCTTGTTGCCCGGCAGATTGGCCATCGCGAAGCCGAGCGGTCCTGAAATGACCGACCAGGGATAGACCAGTTGCACCACCATGACCTGACCTGGCGCCCCCGGGCTGTAGGCAAAATTCGTGATCGCGTTGCCGTTGCTGTAGAGCGCCGGCGCGGTCGTCGAGGCGCTCGAGAAGCTGTTGTAGTTCTGCACGACCACGATGAGGTTGTTGCAGCTGAATAATGCGGTGGGCAGATAGTTGGTGCAGATCGCCTGCTTGTATTGCGCCTGCGATAGGCTCTGGCCGCTATTGGTCATGAACAGCCGCCCGGCCTGGGTGGCGGCATTTTGCAACGCCTGTTGCGCCAGCAGATAGATGCAGACCTGGAAGATCACGATCAAGGTGCCGAGAAACAAGGGAGCAATGAGCGCGAACTCGACGGCGGTCGCGCCGCGTTGCGACCGGACAAATCGCCGGAGCGCCGGGCCACGGTCATCGCGTCCTAGTTTGATTGCCTGCATGAGAGCGGCCTGGCGATCCACGGCAGGGAGATACACGTGCATTGATCAGCGGACGGTCGCCGATTCGGCGTCGCCGCCGTATGTCATGCACGTCACCGAGTAAACAGGTTCTTTATTACCTCTATATTTGACTTCGATGGGGTCGCCGTCGTTCGCTTGTTTACTGATTCTTTATTGCGCGGGCTCCCTTACGGGACTTTTCAGGCGACAGGTTGCTATGCGGATGCCGGCCGGATGGTTGAGTGCTTGGCGAGAATTCGTGCGCGACCGGCGCGGCAACGTTGCCATCATCACCGCGATCACCGCACTTCCCATGATTGCGACCATGGGCTGCATGGCCGACTTCACCATCGCATCGATGGTCAAGGTCAAGCTGGCCAACGCGGCGGACGCCGCCGCTTTGGCGACGGTGTCGGCGGCCTCGCCCGTGGTGGCGACGGCCAAGGCCAACAACTCGGTGTCGAACGGTACGGCCTTCGCCGATAGCTTCTTCAACGCCATCGCCAACGGCGTCATCGCGTCGTTCAAGCTCAACGTCACCGAGACGTCGACGGTCACCTTGAGTTCGCGCAAGGTCACCGCCACCGTGAACTTCACGGGGACCTATCCGGCCTATTTTCTCGGTCTGGTCGGCAAATCGACGATCGCGCTCAGCGGCTCTTCGACGGCGGCCTACACCCTACCCGCCAACATCGACTTCTATCTAATGATCGACGTGTCGGGTTCGATGGGCATGCCGTCGACCAATGCCGAGCAGGTGCGGCTGCAATCGGTCAACCCCGACAATCTCAGCGACTACCCGACCGGCTGCACTTTCGCGTGTCACTTCTCGGGCAATCAGGGCTTCCAGATCTCGCGCGTGGGGACCACGCCGGCCAACATCTCGACCGGCACCTATCCGACCAACAGTTCGCGCATCAACTGGTCGGCGACGCCGGTGAGTTCCTGCGCCAGCCCCGGCACCACGTCGTGCATCCAGTTGCGCGCGGACGCGGTGGGCTATGCCGTCACGGCGCTGCTGGCGCAAGCCAATACGACGCAGACCAATACAGGCACGCCGAACCAGTTCCGCGTCGGCATCTATCCGTTCATCCAGTATCTGTGCAGTTCGAGCACCGGCGGCAGCAACTCGTGTTCCGTCGGCCTGACAACGAGCTTGACCGGATCCACCATCACGAACTTTGCCGCGCAGCTGGCCAATCTTCTCGATACCGGCGCCAACGCGACACTCGGCTCGGGCGGCACGCATTATGAGAATGCGCTGAACAAGATGCTGTCCACCGTACTGCCGGCCAGCGGCGGCACCGGCTCGTCGGCGAACCCGCTGACGTATCTTTTCATCATCGGCGACGGCTCTCAGGACTACCAGACGCAATGGAACGGCAACTGGTCGTCACAGAACTGGAGTCCCAACGCGAGCGTTCCGTACCAGAACTCGGCGACGGTAATTCCGCCGAACTCCGTCGATTCGACCGACTACTGCGGCCAGATCAAAGCCCGCGGCGTCACGATCTCAGTGCTGTACATTCCATATCAGACGATCGGCAATGCCAATGCCTCGTTCGCCAGCAACGAAGACGGCTATGCCAACGCCAATATTCCGCACATCCCGGCGGCGCTGCAGGCCTGTGCGTCGCCGAATTTCTTCTTCACCGCCAGCACGCCGGCGGCGATTCAGTCCGCATTGCTAACCATGTTTCAGCAGGCCGTGAGCACCGCGCATATCTCGCAATAACCGCGGCCGCGTCGCGGATCGGCAGCGGAGAAAACCCTGCGCACGCGCGCCGCGCAGGTGTATAAGCACGCGCCCATGCGAGCCTTCGATTCACCCCTCCCCATCGACGACGCGCTGCCGCGCCTGATTGAGGCGCTGCGCGGACGCGAGGCCGCCGTGCTGGTGGCGCCGCCGGGCGCCGGCAAGACCACGCGCGTGCCGCTGGCGCTGCTCGACGAGCGGTGGACGAACGGCAAGAAGATCCTGCTGCTCGAGCCGCGCCGGCTGGCTGCGCGGGCTGCGGCCGCGCGCATGGCGGCGACGCTCGGCGAACAGGTTGGCGACACGGTCGGCCTAAGAGTCCGCTTCGGCTCGAAGATATCGAAGAAGACCCGCATCGAGGTGGTCACCGAAGGCGTGTTCACACGGCTGGTGCTCGACGATCCCTCGCTCGATGGCGTCGCCGCGGTGCTGTTCGATGAGTTCCACGAGCGCTCGCTCGATGCCGATCTCGGCCTTGCTTTGGCGCGCGACGTCCAAGACGGCCTGCGCGACGATCTCAAAGTGCTGGTGATGTCGGCAACGCTCGACGGCGCTCGGGTCGCGGCCTTGCTGCGCGAGGCACCGGTGGTGACAAGTGAAGGCCGCGCCTTTCCGGTCGAGACGCGCTATGTCGGCCGCGATCCGCGCGAGCGCATCGAACGGCAGGTGGCGGATGCTGTGAAGCGCTCGCTGCGCGCCGATACAGGATCACTGTTGGTGTTTCTGCCCGGCGCCGGCGAAATCCGCCGCACCGAGAGCATCCTCAAGGACGAAGTGCGCGCCCCGGACGTCGATATCGTCGCCCTCTATGGCGCGCTCGAGGCGCGTGACCAGGACCGCGCCATCTCGCCGGCCCCGCCCGGCAAGCGCAAGGTGGTGCTGGCGACCTCGATTGCCGAAACCTCGCTGACCATCGAGGGCGTGCGCGTCGTCATCGACTCCGGGCTCGCTCGCGTGCCGCGCTACGAGCCCGACGTGGCGCTGACGCGGCTGGAGACCGTTCGCGTCTCGCGCGCGGCGGCCGACCAGCGCCGCGGCCGCGCCGGCCGCACCGAGCCGGGCGTGTGCTACCGGCTGTGGGACGAGCCGCAGACCGGTTCGTTCGATGCCTATACGCGGCCGGAAATCCTGTCGGCGGACCTGTCGAGTTTCGCGCTCGATCTGGCGCAATGGGGCGCCAGCGATGCCAGCAAGCTCGCCTTCCTCGATGCGCCGCCGCAGGCGGCGATGAAGGAGGCGCGGGCGCTACTCACGGCACTCACGGCACTCGATGCACAGGGTCGCATCACCGACGAAGGCCGCAAGCTGCGGGCGCTGCCGCTGCCGCCGCGGCTGGCGCGCATGGTGGTCGATGCCGGCGAGGAGGGGGCTGGCGCTCAGGCGGCGAATATCGCCGCGATCCTCACCGAGCGCGGCCTCGGCGGCGACGACGTCGATCTGACGCATCGCCTCGATCAATTCCGCCGCGACCGCTCGCGCCGCGCCGAGGATGCGCGGGCGATGGCGAAGCGCTGGGCCTCCGGCCAGGGCGGCGGCGACATGTCGGTCGGCGCCATCCTGTCGCTCGCCTATCCCGACCGGGTGGCGAAGAACCGCGGCGCCGGCGGCGCCTTCCTGCTCGCCAACGGCCGCGCGGGACTCGTGGACCTGGCCTCCAGCCTCGCGCGCGAGCCGTTCATCGTCGTCGCCGAACTGACCGGCGCGGCCAATGCCAGCCGCATCGTGCTGGCGGCGCCGATCGCACTCGCCGAGATCGAGCAGCGTTTCGCCGGCAAGATCGAAGACCGCGACGCCGTGACCTTCGACAACGCGACCGCATCGCTGCGCGCGCGGCGCACCCGCCGCCTCGGCTCGATCGTGCTGGCCGAACAGATCAAGCAGGTCGCGCCCGATGCCGACACCGCGCGCATCTTGGCTCAGGGGCTTGTAGCGCAAGGTCAAGGTACTGGCATTGGCAAGCTCGACTGGAGCAAGGCGGCGCTGCAATTCCGCACGCGCGTTCAATTTCTCCGTAAGGCCGAAGGCGAGGAGTGGCCGGATCTGTCCGACGCCGGCCTCACGCAAAGCGCTGCCGATTGGCTCGAGCCGCTGCTCACGGACAAGACCGCGCGTAGCCAGATTTCGGCCGGCGAGTTGTTCGATGCCGTCAGCAATCTTGTGCCGTGGAATATGCGCCGCCGGCTCGACGAGGAAGCGCCGACGCACTTCACCGCGCCGACCGGCACCAACGCCACCATCGACTACGAGGCCGAGCAGGGCCCGACCATTTCGATCCGCTTGCAGGAATTGTTCGGCCTGTCGCAACATCCTTCGATTGCCGCGGGTCGTATTCCGCTGGTCATCGAATTGCTGTCTCCCGGACACAAACCCGTGCAAATCACGCGTGATCTGCCCGGTTTTTGGCGCGGCTCCTACGCCGATGTCCGGACCGACATGCGCGGGCGGTATCCGCGCCATCCTTGGCCGGACGATCCGGCGTCGGCGCTGCCAACCCGCCGCGCCAAGCCCCGTGGCACCTGAGGCTGCAGCCGGATTTTTTGCCATTTTCCGGCCCCGAGATGGAGCTATTTGGCTCCCCAGGGCGTTAGGGTAATCAAGTGGCAATTTCCCCAGCGCTACTGTCCTGCCTGATTGCCTGTCTGATTTCCTGCCATTCCATTCGAGGATTTGATGTATCCGACCCCGAAGCCCTCGCTGACGCCGAATACCTATGCCTATGAGTCTTCGCCGCTGGTGAAGCCGACCGGCTTTCGCGAATACGACGCGCGCTGGTTGCTCGAGAAAGAAATCAACCTGATGGGCGTGCAGGCGCTCGGCATGGGGCTTGGCACGTTGATCAAGGAAATGGGCGTCAAGCCCGAGATCGTCACGGGTCATGATTTTCGCGGCTATTCGGCGTCTGTGAAGATGGCGCTGATCTCCGGCCTGCTCGCCGCCGGTTGCAAGGTGCACGACATCGGCCTGTGCATGACGCCGATGGCTTATTTCGCCCAGTTCGAACTCGACGTGCCCTGCGTTGCCATGGTGACGGCCTCGCACAACGACAACGGCTGGACCGGCGTCAAGATGGGCGCCAACCGGCCGCTGACCTTCGGCCCGCAGGAAATGACGCGGCTGAAAGAGATAGTGCTCAACGCCAAGTTCGATCTCAAGGGCGGCGGCTCCTATCACTTCGTCGAGAATTTCCCTGAGCGCTATATCGCCGACCTGACCAAGCGGCCCAAGATCAAGCGCAAGCTCAAGGTCGTCGCCGCTTGCGGCAACGGCACCGCTGGCGCCTTCGCGCCGCGCATTCTCGAAGCCATCGGCTGTGAAGTGGTGCCGCTCGACTGCAATCTCGACCACACTTTCCCGCGCTACAATCCGAACACCGAAGACATGAAGATGCTGCACGCGATGCGCGATGCGGTGCTGATGAACAAGGCCGACGTTGCGCTCGGCTTCGACGGCGACGGCGACCGCTGCGGCGTCGTCGACAACGAAGGCGAGGAGATCTTCGCCGACAAGGTCGGCGTCATGCTGGCGCGCGACATGTCGAACCTGCACAAGAACGCGACCTTCGTGGTCGACGTGAAATCGACCGGCCTGTTCCTCACCGATCCGGTGCTGAAGGCGAACGGCGTCAAGGTCGATTACTGGAAGACCGGCCATTCCTACATCAAGCGCCGCGTCAACGAACTCGGCGCCGTGGCGGGCTTCGAGAAATCCGGCCACTTCTTCTTCAACCGCCCGTTCGGCCGCGGCTACGACGACGGCATGATCTTCGGCCTCGCGGTCTGCGACATGCTCGACCGCAATCCCGGGAAGACCATGGCCGATCTGCGCAAGGCGCTGCCAAAGACCTGGGGCTCGCCGACCATGGCGCCGCATTGCGACGACGAGAAGAAATACGGCATCGTCGACGCCGTGGTGAGGCATTTCGAGGGCCTGAAAAAGGAGGGCTCGCGCTTCGCCGGTCAGCCGATCCGCGAGCTCGTCACCGTCAACGGCGTGCGCGTCACGGTCGAGGACGGCACCTGGGGCCTGGTGCGCGCCTCGTCGAACAAGCCGGAGCTGGTCGTGGTCGTCGAGAGCCCGGTGTCGGAAGCGCGCATGCGCGAGATGTTCAAGTCGGTGGACGGCGTGCTGCGGACGTTTCCGGAAGTCGGCGAGTACAATCAGACGATTTAGCTTTCTTTCCCTCTCCCCGCGTGCGGGGAGAGGGTGACATTCGAGCGGTCGCGAGAATGTCGGGTGAGGGGGCGTATCCGCGTCGCTCGGAAGTGGCCCCTCACCCCAACCCTCTCCCCGTAAGAACGGGGAGAGGGAGAAGCAGAGCCCGGCCATGACACGGCGCGAAATATCTTTCCCTGCCGTCCGCCCGCGCCCTGTGACACACTCGCCGCATGCGCATCGCCATTCTCGGCGCCGGCCCGGCCGGCCTCTATCTCGCGTTTCTCATCAAGCGCCGCGCGCCGGACGCCGACGTCACCGTGTTCGAGCAGAATCCGGCCGACGCCACGTTCGGCTTCGGCGTCGTGTTTTCCGACCGGGCGCTCGATTTCCTGCGCGAGGACGACGAGGACACCTATGCGGCCATCGTGCCGTCCATGGAGTCCTGGCGCGACATGACGCTCAATCATCCGCGCGGCCGCATCGTCATCGACGGCATCGGCTTTGCTGCCATCGAACGGCTGAAGCTTCTGCAACTGCTGCAGGCGCGCGCCGCGTCGGTCAATGCCACCACGATTTTCGGCTGCGCGGTAAAGTCGCTGGATGAGCTGAAGGAGTCCGATATCGTTGTCGGCGCTGACGGCGTCAATTCGCTGGTGCGTCGGACTTACGCGAATGAGCTGGGCGCCACGGTCGGCCATTTGACCAATCGTTTCGCCTGGTTCGGCACCGGGCAGGTGTTCGAGACTCTGACGCAGACCTTCGTCGAGACCGAGTGGGGCCCGTTCAACGCCCATCACTATCGCTACGCGGGCGATCGCTCGACCTTCATCGTCGAGACCGGCGCCGATACCTTCGCCCGCGCCGGTCTGGCGCAAATGGATGCCGCGTCATCGCAGGCGTTCTGCGAAAAGGTCTTCGCCGCGACGCTCGACGGCGAGCCGCTGATCGCCAACAACTCGATCTGGCGGCAGTTTCCCCTGGTGCACAATGAGCGCTGGTCGCACGGCAAATATGTGCTGATGGGCGATGCGCTGCACACCGCGCACTTCTCCATCGGCTCCGGCACGCGCCTGGCGCTGGAAGACGCCATCGCGCTCGACAAGGCGCTGGCCGCGCATCCGCAGGACGTGCCGGCGGCGTTCGCCGCCTATGAGGCGGCGCGGCGTCCGGTGCTGGAGAAGCTGGTCGGCGGCGCCAATGACAGCGCCACCTGGTACGAGCATTTCGGCGACCACCTGAAGCTGGCGCCCGCCGACTTCGCCATGAGCTACATCACGCGCTCGGGCCGCGTTGACATCGAGCGCTTGCGGAAATTGTCGCCGGGGTTTGTGAGTTGGTATGAAAGCCAGTGATTGTCATGGCCGGGCTTGTCCCGGCCATCCCGCTTAGGAGGGCAAAGGGCGTGCGTCCCTAAGCGGGATCACCGGGTCAAGCCCGGTGATGACAGAGTTCAGCTATTCCGCATCTCCTTGCGCAACGTCGGCAGGCCGATGCCGGTCGAATCAAAGCCGCCATCGACGCACAGGATCTGCCCGGTGACGTAGCTCGCCCGGTCGCTGCACAGGAAGAAGATGGCTTCCGCCAGCTCTTCCTCGAGACCGTATCGGTTGAGCGGCATGTGGTCGTGATAGTCGGCGCGGATCTCCGGCGTATGCACCGCTTTAGCCATCGCGGTGTCGACCGGACCGGGCGCCACGGCGTTGACGCGGATGCCGTATTGCGCGAGCTCCGCCGCCTGCTGCTTGGTGAGGTGCGCCAGCCCCGCCTTGCTTGTGCCGTAGGCGGTACGCAACGTCGAGGCGCGCAAGCCCGAGATCGAGGTGATGTTGACGATGGCGCCGCCGCCGCGATCGCGCATCATCGGCGCCGCCGCCTGCGTGCACAGGAACGGTCCGGTGAGGTTCACCGCGAGCACGCGCGACCAGTCCTCAAAGGTGACGTCGAGGATCGGCTTGAAGATGGCGATGCCGGCATTGTTGACCAACGCGTCGAGCCGGCCGAACTGGCGGCTCACGGCATCGAAGGCCAGGGCCACCGCGTCCGGCTGAGACACGTCGCACTCAATCGCCATGATGTCGTGATCGCCGGCCAGCGCGGCGTGGGCCGCATGGAGGGTTTCGGAATTGATGTCGAGCAGCGCGACCTTGTAGCCCTCGGCCAGAAAGCGCTTCGCTGTGGCCAGTCCGATGCCGCGCGCCGCGCCGGTCACCAGCGCCACCTTGTGTTCCGAATGCATGCTGCCTCCCGAATGCCGGCGATTGCCGCCGGTCGTCTTTCGCCAGTTCAAACCGGTTACGGGACGGGGATCAAGAGGCAACCCCGCCATGCGCTAGATCAAAGCGGCCGGACGCGCCAGGGAGCAGTATCGTCAAATAGCCGGATCGTCCCGGCTGACCTGATTTCAAGGGACGTTATCGATGAGCCATTATCACGCCGTTGTCTGGATCGACCATCGCGAGGCCCGGGTCTTCCATTTCAGCCCGACCGAGGTCGACAAGCTGACCATCCATCCCGACAAGCCGGCCAAGCATTTGCATCACAAGGCGGGCGAGCTCGGATCGGGTCACGCCGGTGCCGATCACGATTTCCTTCACGCCGTGGCACAGGCCTTTGCCGATGCCGGCGCGGTTCTGGTCACCGGCCCGGGCAACGCCAAGAATCAGTTGGTCAAGCATATCGAGAGCCACGACGCGGCGCTGAAGAAGCTGATCGCCGGAGTCGAAACCATCGACCATCCGAGCGACGGCCAGTTGGTCGCGCACGCGCGCAAGTATTTCAAAGCCGAAGACCGTATGACGCCGCGGTAGGCGAGACTTTGTTCTGACGCGTTCCCTTCAAGCGAACCGGCATCCACTTCGCTTGAAAACGCTTCTGACTTCCAGCGGGGGCGCCGGTGGGATTCCGGGTCCGCGGCCTTTTGAAAGGCGCGGCCCGGAATGCCTGCTCTATTCGTCGTCGCTTTCTTCCCGGAAGGTGTCGCGGAATTTGTGCGCCGGATAGACGCCGAGGATCGTCAGTTCCTTCGAGAAGAAGGCAAGTTCTTCCAGCGCGTGCACCAGCGCGGTGTCGTCCGGATGGCCTTCGACGTCGGCATAGAACTGCGTGGCGAAGAAATTGCCGCCGACCATGTAGCTCTCGAGCTTCGTCATGTTGACGCCGTTGGTGGCGAAGCCGCCGAGCGCCTTGTACAGCGCGGCCGGCAGGTTGCGGACGCGGAAGACGAAGGTGGTGATCACCTTGCCGTTGCCCGGCTTGGCCCATTTCTTTTCCGGCGACAGCACGACGAAGCGCGTCGTCGAGTTCGATTCGTCCTCGACGTTCTCCTTGAGGATGTCGAGGCCGTAGATTTCCGCCGCCAGCCGCGAGCCGATGGCGGCGCGGGTGATGTCGTTCGCTTCGGCGATCTCGCGCGCGGAGCCGGCGGTGTCGGCGCCGATCACCGGGGTCAGCTTGAGTTCGCGGATGACCTTGCGGCATTGGCCCAGCGCCATGATATGGCTCTGCACCGACTTGATGGTAGCAAGGCTCGCGCCTTTCGGCGCCATCAGCTGGTTGCGGATCGGCAGGAACCACTCGCCGATGATGTGAAGCTTCGCCGTCGGCATCAGGTGGTGGATGTCGGCGACACGGCCGGCGACCGAGTTCTCGATCGGGATCATGCCGAGATCCACATCGCCGTTCTGCAGCGCGGTGAAACAATCCTCGAAGGTAGGGCAGGGCACCGGCTGGTAATCGGGATAGGCTTCGCGGCAGGCGAGATCGGAATTCGCCCCCGGCTCGCCCTGAAAGATGATCTTCTTCTTGGCCATGTGGGTCTGCTCGTTCAATGCTTCCGGTGCGTTACACGCTTTGGCTTCGCTTGTCATGGCCGGGCTTGACCCGGCCATCCCGCTTAGGCTGGCACCGCGCGTCCCTAAGCGGGATCACCGGGACAAGCCCGGTGATGACGAAAGCATCCTCTGCGCCTTGTCGAGATCTTCCGGCGTATCGACCCCCAGCGGCACACTGCCGACGATCATGACGTCGATGCGCATGCCGTTGTCGAGCGCGCGCAACTGTTCGAGGCGTTCGCGCTGCTCGCTCTCCGACGGCGCCAGCTTGACGAAGCGCTCGAGCGCCGCACGTCTGTAGGCGTAGAGGCCGATGTGGTGATAGTGCGGGCCGGGGCCGGTGGCATCGGCGCGGGTGAAGGTGGTGGCGTGCATCCGGTCGGGGCTGACCAGGGTGCCCTTGGCCTTGACGACATTGGGATTGGTCAGTTCGGCCGGGTCTTTGATGACCGCGGCCAGGGTGGCGATGTCGACCGCCGGGTCGGCCAGCGGGGTGAGCGAGGCGCGGATGTCCTCGGCGGCGATGGTCGGGAGGTCGCCCTGGACGTTGACCACGACCTCGATCTGGCGCTCGGGATCGACCGCCTCCAGGGCTTCGTAGATCCGGTCCGAGCCTGAGAGGTGAAGGCTACTTGTCATCACGGCGCGGCCGCCGGCCTTCTCGACCGCGGCCTGGACCGCCTCCGAATCGGTGGCGACGATGGCCTCGCCGATGCCGGCCTCGCGGCTGCGGTGCAGCACCTGGACGATCATCGGCAGGCCATTGATATCCGCCAGCGGCTTGCCGGGCAGGCGGGTCGAGGCCATGCGGGCCGGTATAAGAATGATGGTTTTGGGGTGCGTTCTCGACATCGCTCGGGTACCCCTCGGCATCGGGGAAAACAGGCCCGCCAAGCGCTGAAATGCAGCGGATGGCGGCGCTTATACGGGTTGCCAGAGGCAGAGCAAACCGGTATCTCATCGCCCGACGCCGCACCCTGCGGCGGCGACTGCACCACTCCGTCGCGCCCTCGTCGTTGCGCCCCTGTCGGGAGCCCGTTTTCAATGAACTCTTTCGAACTGAATAAGATTCTCGGCGCCGTTCTGGCCACGTGCTTGATCCTGCTCGCGCTCAGCATCGGCGCCGGCGCTCTGTTCGCGCCGGAAAAGCCGGCGAAGCCCGGCTATGCGATCGCCGTCAAGGAAACCGGCGCGGGCGGCAAGCCTGCCGCTGCCGAGCCGGAGAAGCCGATCGCCGTGCTGCTCGCCAGCGCCTCGGTTGAAAAGGGCGCCGCCGCCGCCAAGCAGTGCGCGTCCTGCCACACCTTCGAAAAGGGCGGCCCGAACCGCGTCGGCCCCAACCTCTACGACATCGTCGGCCACGAGCGCGGCACCGGCCGCGGCGGCTTCAACTTCTCCGCCGCCATGAAGGCCAAGGGCGGCGAGTGGACCTACGACGAGCTGAACAAGTTCCTGAAGGACCCGCGCGGCTACATCCCGGGCACCGCCATGACCTTCGCCGGTCTGTCGCGTGACTCGCAGCGCGCCGACGTCATCGCCTATCTGCGCAGCCTGTCGGACAGCCCGAAGCCGCTGCCGACGGCGGCGGATGCCGGCGCTGCCGCCAAGCCGGCCGAGGGCGCAAAGCCCGCGGAAGGCGCCGCCAAGCCGGCCGAAGCGCCGAAGAAGTAACCGACGGCGAATATCCAGTCTGTGACGGCCGGGCCTTGTGCCCGGCCGTTTTATTTGGCGCCGGGCCATTGCGGCGATTGGCCACGGAGAATTGAGCGCGATCCCGGCCACGATGGCCGGCGCGGCTGGAACCAGACCGAAAAACCGACATAATCAGCGCCGAATCCGTCAGGGACGGCGGGGCGGCGGAACTACGTCTGAGGTAATCGATTTGCCATACAACGAACCGCCCAAGCCTTTTTCCGGTAAGCCTTTGCCCAGGATGTCCTTGTTGCGAATGAACCTGTCACGACGCAGCCTGCTGCGCTCGACCGGCGCGGCTTTCGCTGCGCCCGCTTTGTCCGGTCTCGGGCTGGCGTCCTTCGCGCCGGCGGCGCGGGCTGACGACAACGCCTGGAAGCACGGCCTGTCGCTGTTCGGCGACGTGAAGTACCAGGCCGGCTTCAAGCATTTCGACTACGTGAAGGCCGATGCGCCGCAAGGCGGCACGGTGCGCATGTCCGGCTTCGGTACCTTCGACAATTTCAACGAGGTCGTGGCGCTGGTGAAGGGCAACCTCGCCATGGGCACCAACTTCATCTACGAGTCGCTGATGACGCCCTCGTTCGATGAGGTGTCGACCGAATACGGCCTGCTGGCCGACGGCGTGCGCTATGCCGACGATTTCTCCTGGGTGGTTTACCGCATCAACGCCAAGGCGAAGTGGTGGGACGGCAAGCCGATAACCGTCGATGACGTCATCTTCTCCTTCAATGCCCAGAAGGAGAACCGGCCCGATCTCGCCGCCTACTACCGTCACGTCGCCAAGGCGGAGAAGACCGGCGAGCGCGAAGTCACCTTCACCTTCGACGGGCCGGGCAACCGCGAACTGCCGCATATTGTCGGCCAACTGTCGGTCTATCCGAAGCACTGGTGGGAAGGGACCGACAAATCCGGCAACAAGCGCGACATCACCGCGACAACGCTTGAACCGCCCCTCGGCTCAGGCCCATACCGCATCAAGGAATTCGCGCCCGGCCGCAACATCGTCTTCGAGAAGGTCGCCGACTATTGGGGCAAGGACCTCAACGTCAACATCGGCACCAACAACTTCGCGCAGATTCGCTTCGAGTATTTCCGCGACCAAACCGTGGCGCTCGAGGCCTTCAAGGGCGACCAGATCGATTGGCGCACCGAGACCAGCGCCAAGGACTGGGCGACGTCCTACGACTTCCCCGCCATGCGCGACAAGAAGGTGGTGCGCGAGGAATTCCCCCAGACGAGCTCCGGCGTGATGCAGTGTTTTGCCTTCAACATCCGCCGCGACAAGTTCAAGGATGCGCGGCTGCGCCTGGCGTTCAATTATGCCTTCGACTTCGACGAAATGAACAAGCAATTGTTCTACGGCCAGTACAAGCGTATCGACAGCTACTTCTTCGGCACCGAGCTTGCCTCATCGGGTCTACCGCAGGGCATGGAGCTCGACATCCTCAACACGGTGAAGGACCAGGTGCCTGCCGATCTGTTCACCAAGCCCTATGCCAATCCGCCGAGCGGCGATCCGCAGGCGGCGCGTACCAATCTGCGCACCGCGCTGACGCTGCTGCGCGACGCCGGCTACGAAATCCGCAATACCAAGCTGGTCAACGTCAAGTCCGGCGAGCAGCTCAGCGTCGAATTCCTGCTGGTGCAACCGGCTTTCGAACGCGTGGCGTTGTTTTACAAGCCGGCGCTGGAGCGTATCGGAATCGCGGTGTCGGTCCGCACCGTCGATACCTCGCAATACGAGAACCGCCTGCGGCAGTGGGATTACGACATGATCGTCGCGTCCTGGGGCGAGTCGCTGTCGCCGGGCAACGAGCAGCGCGGCTTCTGGGGTTCGCAGGCCGCCGATCAGCCGGGCTCGCGCAATGTCGTCGGCATCAAGAACCCGGCGATCGACAAGCTGATCGACCGCGTCATCTTCGCCAAGAGCCGCGAGGAACTGGTCGCGGCCACGCACGCGCTCGACCGCGTGCTGCTGTGGAATCACTACGTCGTGCCGCAGTGGAGCTATCCATTCCAGCGCACGGCGCGCTGGGACCGCTTCAGCCATCCCGACACCATGCCGAAATATGCGGCGTCGTCTTTTCCCACCATCTGGTGGTGGGATGAAGCCAAGGCGGCGAAGGCCAAGCGGTGATGATCACGCGGCGGCATGCGCTAATCCTATCGGCCGGCGCACTCGCCGCCGCGAAACTGCCGGCCGCGGCGAACGCCCAACCGATCGCCCTCGACACCGAGCGTCACGGCATGTCGGCGTTCGGCGACCTGGCGCTGCCGCCGGATTTCAAACATTTCCCGTACGTCAATCCGGAGGCGCCGAAGGGCGGCGCCTATTCCGAATGCATCTCGCTGCGCACCTATAACGGCTCGTTCCTGACCTTCAATTCGCTCAACACCTACATCCTGAAAGGCGATGGCGCCTGGGGCATGGACTACACCTTCGCCACGCTGATGGCGCGGGCGAGCGACGAGCCGGACGCGATGTACGGCCTTGCCGCCAAGAGCGTGCGCATCATCGATGACGGCCTGACCTATCGCTTCACCTTGCGCGACGGCCTGACTTTCCACGACGGTTCGCCGCTGACGGCGGATGACGTTGTCTGGTCGCTCAACACGCTCAAGGACAAGGGTCATCCGATCATCACGCAGGTGTTGCGCGATTTCGACAAGGCCGAAGCCGAGGGCGACAAGGTGGTGATCGCGCGCTTCAAGCCCGGCCGCGGCCGCGAAGTGCCGCTGTCGGTCGCCGGCATGCCGATCTTTTCCAAAGCCTATTACACCAAAAAGCCGTTCGACGAATCGACGCTCGATATTCCGCTCGGCTCTGGCGCCTACAAGGTCGGCCGTTTCGAGGCCGGTCGCTATATCGAGTTCGATCGCGTCAAGGACTGGTGGGGCGCCAAGCTGCCGGTCGATGTCGGTCAGAACAATTTCGACACCATCCGCTACGAATACTATCGCGATCGCGAGGTGGCCTTCGTTGGCTTCACCGCGCGCAATTATACCTTCCGCGAGGAATTTACCGCGCGCACCTGGGCGACGCGCTACGATTTTCCGGCGATCAAGGAGGGCAAGGTCAAGCGCGACACTATCCCGGATGACACGCCGTCCGGCGCGCAGGGCTGGTTCATGAACACCCGGCGGCCGCAGTTTGCCGACCGGCGCGTGCGCGAGGCGCTGATCGATACGTTCGATTTCGAATACACTAACAAGAACATCATGTACGGCGCCTATCTGCGCACGCATTCGGTATTTCAGAATTCGCCGATGATGGCGAAGGGTAAGCCCGAGGGCGCGGAACTCGCGCTGCTCGAGCCGTTCCGCGGCAAGGTGCCGGACGAGGTGTTCGGCGAGCCCTATGTGCCGCCGGTGACCGATGGTTCCGGCACCGACCGCAACGTGCTGCGTAAGGCGGCAACGCTGCTCGGCGAAGCCGGCATCGTGCTCAAGGACGGCAAGCGTGTGATGCCGGACGGCAAGCCGTTCACCATCGAATTCCTCTCGGAAGAACCGAGTTTCCAGCCGCATCATCTCACCTTTATCAAGAGCCTCGAACTGCTCGGCGTTCAGGCCAGCCTGCGGCTGGTCGATCCGGTGCAGTATCGCGCCCGCGTCGACGATCGCGATTTCGACATCACCGTCGAACGCATGAGTTTCTCCTCGACGCCGGGCGATTCGCTGCGCAGTTATTTCACCTCGCAGGCGGCGAAGGCCAAGGGATCGCAGAATCTTGCCGGCATCGCCGATCCCGTGATCGATGCGCTGGTCGAAAAGATCATCGCGGCGCCGAGCCGCGACGACATGACCGCGGCTTGCAAGGCGCTCGACCGCGTCATCCGCGCCGGCCGGTACTGGATTCCGCAGTGGTACCTGGCCTCGCACCGCATCGCCTATTGGGATGTGTTCGGCCGGCCGCAGCGCCAGCCGCATTACTCAAGGGGCATTCCGGACACGTGGTGGGCGGCGGAGAAGAAATAGACCGTCATCCTGAGGTGCGAGCGGCGAGAGCCGCGAGCCTCGAAGGATGGCAGCCCGTGACGCCTCGGCCGCTCATCCTTCGAGGCGCGCTACGCGCGCACCTCAGGATGACGGCTCAGGTGACGGCGACAGGATAACGCGCTAACAGGACCCCATGACCGCCTATATCATCCGCCGCCTCTTGTTCATCGTGCCGACCATGCTCGGCATCATGCTGGTGTCGTTCGTGGTGGTGCAATTTGCGCCCGGCGGACCGGTGGAGCAGGTCATCGCCAAGCTGTCCGGCTCCGACACCGGCGCCACGTCGCGCATCTCCGGCGCGCAAGGCGACTTCAGCAATCGCGGCATGGCGCAAGGCGGCGGCGCCGTCGATGCCGTGAATTCCAAGTATCGCGGTGCGCAGGGGCTCGACCCGGCCTTCATTAAGAAGCTGGAAAAGCAGTTCGGCTTCGACAAGCCGGCCTATGAGCGCTTCGGCATCATGCTGTGGAATTACGCCCGCTTCGACTTCGGCTCCAGCTATTTCCGCGACGTCACCGTGCTGCAGCTGATCAAGGAGAAACTGCCGGTGTCGATGTCGCTCGGCATCTGGATGACGCTGCTCACCTACCTGATCTCGATTCCGCTGGGGATCAAGAAGGCGGTCGACGCCGGTTCGCGCTTCGACATGTGGACGTCGACGATCATCATCATCGGCTATGCCATTCCCGGCTTCCTGTTCGCCATCCTGCTGATCATCCTGTTCGCCGGCGGCTCGTTCCTCAACTGGTTTCCGTTGCGCGGATTGATTTCGGAAAACTTCTGGGCGCTGCCATGGTACGCGCAGATCGGCGACTACTTCTGGCACCTGACGCTGCCGATCCTGTCGATGGCGCTGTCGGCCTTCGCCACCATGACGCTGCTGACCAAGAACTCGTTCCTTGAGGAGATCCGCAAGCAATACGTGCTGACGGCGCGGGCCAAGGGCTGCTCGAGCAACCAGGTGCTGTACGGCCACGTGTTCCGCAACGCCATGCTGATCGTGATCGCCGGCTTTCCGTCGGCTTTCGTGTCGGCGTTCTTCGCCGGTTCGCTGCTGATCGAAACGATCTTTTCGCTCGACGGGCTGGGCCTGCTCGGCTTCGAGAGCGTGCTCAATCGCGATTATCCGGTGGTCTTCGCCACGCTCTACATCTTCTCGCTGGTCGGCGTCGTCGTGAACCTGATCTCCGATCTCACTTATACATGGATCGATCCGCGCATCGATTTCGAGTCGCGGGAGGTTTGAGCCGTGGATACCCGCGCCGAACCTGCCGCCACCGTGACGCCGACCGGGCCGGAGCCGGTGCCACGGCGCCGGATCGCCATCTCGCCGCTCAACAAACGGCGCTGGGACAATTTCAAGGCCAATCGCCGCGGCTACTGGTCGTTGTGGCTGTTCCTGGCGATGTTCATCATCTCGCTGTTCGCGGAGTTCGTCGCCAACGACAAGCCGATCTTCATCCACGTCAACGGCAGGTCGTTCTTTCCGGCGGTGTTCACCTATCCGGACACGGCCTTCGCCAAGGATAAGGACCCGCTGCTGTTCGGCACCGCGGCCGATTATCGTGACGACTACCTGATGGGTCTCATCCAGAAGGAGGGCGGCGTCGTCGTCTGGCCGCCGATCCCGTTCTCCTATTCGACGCAGGTGTCGAAGCCGCCGTCGCCGTTCCCGTCGAAGCCGACCTGGGCGCTGACGCAGAAGGATTGCGACTTCGCCGCCAAGAACAATTTCGCCAAATGCGGCACGCTGGAATATAACTGGCTCGGCACCGATGATGGCGGCCGCGACGTGCTGGCGCGCCTGATCTACGGCTTCCGCATTTCGGTGCTGTTCGGTTTGTGCCTGACCATCGCATCGTCGATCATCGGCATCGCCGCCGGCGCGGTGCAGGGCTATTTCGGCGGCTGGACCGACCTGCTGTTCCAGCGGTTCATCGAGATCTGGACCTCGGTGCCGGAGCTCTATCTGCTGCTGATCATCTCGTCGATCCTGGTGCCGGGCTTTTTCGTGCTGCTCGGCATCCTGCTGCTGTTCTCCTGGGTGCGCTTGGTCGGGCTGGTGCGCGCCGAATTCCTGCGCGGCCGCAATTTCGAATACATCCAGGCGGCGCGCGCGCTCGGCGTCGGCAGCGCCACCATCATCTTCCGCCACCTGCTGCCGAACGCCATGGTGGCGACGCTGACCTTCGTGCCGTTCATCCTGTCGTCGTCGGTGATGACGCTGACCGCGCTCGACTTCCTCGGCTTCGGCCTGCCGCCCGGCTCGCCGTCGCTCGGCGAGCTGCTCAGCCAGGGCAAGGCCAATATCCAGGCGCCGTGGCTCGGCCTCACCGGCTTCTTCGCCATCGCCATCATGCTGTCGCTGCTGATCTTCATCGGCGAGGCGGTGCGCGACGCCTTCGATCCGCGCAAGACATTCCGGTGAGCGACATGACCGAACCCCTGCTCAAGGTTTCCGATCTCTCCGTCGCCTTCGGCACCGGAGCGCGCGAGATCCGTGCCGTCAGGCATGTGTCGTTCGAGATCGGCAAGGGCGAGACCGTGGCGCTGGTCGGCGAGTCCGGCTCGGGCAAGTCGGTGACCGCGCTGTCGGTGATGAAGCTGCTGCCTTATCCCTCCGCGCATCACCCGTCGGGGGCGATCACCTTCAAGGGCCAGAACCTGCTGGCGATGCCCGAGAACGAGATCCGCAAGGTGCGAGGCAACGACATCACCATCATCTTCCAGGAGCCGATGACCTCGCTCAATCCGCTGCACACGATCGAGAAGCAGATCGGCGAAGTGCTGCTGCTGCACAAGGGCATCACCGGCAAGGCGGCGCGAGCGCGCATCATCGAATTGCTGACCCAGGTCGGCATCCCCGATCCGGAAGGCCGGCTGCAAAGCTACCCGCACCAGATGTCGGGCGGCCAGCGCCAGCGCGTCATGATCGCCATGGCGCTCGCCAACGAGCCGGATCTGCTGATCGCCGACGAGCCGACCACCGCGCTCGACGTCACCGTGCAGGCGCAGATCCTCGCGCTCTTGAAGGACATCCAGCAGCGCCTCGGCATGTCGATGCTGTTCATCACCCACGACCTCGGCATCGTGCGCAAGCTAGCCGACCGCGTCTGCGTCATGCAGCGCGGCGAAATCGTCGAGCAGGGGCCGGTCGAGCGCGTCTTCACTGCGCCGGAGCATCCCTACACAAAGGCGCTGCTAGCCGCCGAGCCGAAGCCCGATCCGGCGCCGCCGAGGCCGGAGGCGCCGGTCGTGGTCAAGACCGACGACCTCAAGGTCTGGTTCCCGATCAAGCGCGGCGTGCTGCGCAAGGTCGTCGGCCACATCAAGGCGGTCGATGGCGTATCGGTCGAGCTGCGCAAGGGCGAGACGCTCGGCGTCGTCGGCGAATCGGGCTCTGGCAAGACCACGCTCGGCCTTGCCATCCTGCGGCTGATCTCGTCGGACGGGCCGGTCGTGTTCATGGGCCACTCGATCCAGGGCCTGAAGTTCAAGGAAATGCGGCCGTACCGGCGCGACATGCAGATCGTGTTCCAGGACCCCTACGGCTCGCTCAGCCCACGTATGTCGGTGTCCGACATCATCGAGGAAGGCCTCTGGGTGCATCACCCGGAACTGAACGAGATCGAGCGTGAACAGCGCGTGGTCGCGGCGCTCAACGATGTCGGCCTCGATCCGGCGACGCGCCATCGCTATCCGCACGAATTTTCCGGCGGCCAGCGCCAGCGCATCGCCATCGCGCGCGCCTTGGTGCTGGAGCCGAAATTCATCGTGCTCGACGAGCCGACGTCGGCGCTCGACATGCTGATCCAGGCGCAAATGGTCGATCTCTTGCGCGACCTGCAGAAGAAGCGCGACCTGACCTACATGTTCATCTCGCACGACCTGCGCGTCGTCGCCGCGTTGTCGTCGCGCCTGCTGGTGCTGCGCAACGGCAAGATGGTGGAGGAGGGCGCCGCCGCCGAATTGTTCAAGAACCCGAAGAGCGACTACACCCGCGCGCTGTTCGCCGCCGCCTTTCATATCGAGACCGCGGCCGATCATGCGGTGGCGCAGTAGATGGCCAGGCTGCCTGCCGACCGTCCGGCGGATGTCGAGCTGGGCCAGCCCGACAAGCTCGCCGACGCCTTCCGCGATTACTGGCGCTATCATCTGACTTTACGCAATGACGGGCAGCCGCCGCTGCAGCAACAGCGCGACATCCTGATCGGCGGCAAGGTGATCGCCGTGCTGCCGGTCGATCTTGAGCGCGACGAGGTGGTCCTGATCCGCCAGTTCCGGCTGCCGGCGCATATCGGCACCGGCAAGGGCGACATGGTCGAGATCGTCGCCGGCCGCATCGAGCCCGGCGAGACGCCGGAAGTCTCGGCGAGCCGCGAATGCGTGGAAGAAATCGGTGTCGCGCCGGACCGGTTGGTCGAACTGTTCAGCTTCATGACGACGCCCGGTATCACCGACGAGACCATCATGCTGTTTCTCGCCAGCGTCGATGCCGCGCGCGTACCGGCGCAATCCGGCGCCGCCGACGAAGGCGAGCGCATCGAGACGATCCGGCTGCCGATCGATGACGCCGTGGCGCTGGTGCAAGGCGGCGGCGTCGCCAACGGCCCGCTGATCCTGGCGCTGCAATGGCTGGCGCTGAACCGGACGCGGCTCGGTGAATTGCTGCAAGGCTGATCTCACACATTGTTGATTCGCAATATGGCGCCGCAATCGGGCAAGAGCGTCACTGCACCATCGGAGTATTGACCGTGACCGCCGCGCAAATTCGTCTTGCCGTTCTATCGCTCGTCGTACTGCTCGTGCCTTTCGCGGCGCAGGCCGACGACGCCCAATTCCCGATCATGGCGGACGACGGTACGGTGATCGCCAATCACAGCGTGCCGCCGGAGTTGGTGGAGCGGATCGAGTCGCTGAAGAACATCGTCGTCGCCGCCAATCCCAAGGGCAAGGTAACGCTGTACGAGTTCTACGATCTCAATTGCCCATATTGCCGCCGCGCCTCGCTCGATCTCGCCGAGCTGACGCAGAAGAACAAGGACTTGCGTCTGGTGCTGGTGCCGTTCCCGGTGCTCGGCATTCCGTCGATCCTGGCGGCGCGGGTTGAATATGCGGTGGCGAAAATGGCATCGCCCGAAGACTTCTACAAATTCCATCACCTGGTCTATGGCGACCGCGGCACTATCGACGATCAGCGCGCCTTCGCCGCGGCCAAGGCGATCGGTCTCGAGAGCGTCGAAGTGCGCAAGATCGCCAGCGAGAACGAGTTCGCCGCCGTGATGAAGGAGCATCTGCGCGTCGGCGATCAGCTCGGCATCCAGGCGACGCCGGGAATCGTGGTCGGCGGTGTTGCCATCGTCGGCTATCCGGGCAAGAAGGCGCTGACGCAGGTCGTCAACGCGGTCGCCAAGTGCGGCACGGTGATGTGCCCGAATTAATCTGTCGTCCCCACCTGCGCGGGGACGACGAGTAGTCACACCCGCCTCACGCTCGTCACTTCACTACCTCCCGCCTTGATGCGCGCGATCGCCCCGGCGGTCGGTTCAACCGCCACCATCATGTGATGCGCATTGGCGTGGACGATCGTCTCGGCGTCGCGGGCGATGGCGACGTGGCCCTTCCAGAAGATGAGATCGCCGCGGCTGATGTCTGACAGCGCGACCGGGCGGCCGAGCGCCTGCTCCTGCATGTAGGTGTCACGCGGGCAACTCTGTCGCGACATCTGCAAGGCAATCTGCACCAGCCCCGAGCAGTCGATACCGAGCCATGATTTGCCGCCCCAGAGATAGGGCGTGCTGACGAACATCTCGGCGATGGCGACGAAATCGGCGGCCGGCGTGCCGAGTGGCGCGACGTGAGCCAGCGGATAATGCCAGCCATAGCCGTCGATGGCGAAGACATCGGTCGTTTTGGTGATGGCGATGCCGGCGCCCATCGGCAGCGCGATCATCGGCGGCAGTTTGATGTTGGCGGCGGGGAAGCCGAAAGTGCGCGGCACGCACACCCGATGCGTCGGCTCAGGCCCGACCGGGCCGAGGGCATTGGCCGACAGGTAGCCGACATAACCGTCGCTCTCGAGCTGGCCCCAGGCCCAGCCTTCCTCGCTGATCTCGTAAACCGTCACGCGCTCGCCTTTGAGAGCCTGGGTGTCGAGCGCGGCTTCATGCGCGGGGTCCCGGCGCAGATCGGCGACCGGCTCGATCACTTCGTACAGCGTGCCTTCGACGAACTGCGCGGCCTCGACCTTGCCGCGCAGGTGCACGGCGGCGATGTCGGGGCGGAAAGGGTTGAGGCGGGGATCGAGAGACATTCATTCACCATCATCGCCATGGCCGGGCTTGTCCCGGCCATCCACGTCTTAGTCAAGCAAAACGAGGATGCCCGGAATAAAGCCGGGCATGACGGAGAATTATCGATACCTCTCGCACAGCACTTTATACAATGCTCGTGCCGCCATCAGCTCGGCGCCCTCGGGGCGGCCGGGCCGGGCCGACGGCGTCCAGGCGAAGATGTCGAAATGGATCCATGACGGCATATCGACGAACTTCTTCAGGAACAGCGCGGCGATGATGGAGCCGCCGAACCCGTCGGTGCCCATGTTGTTGATGTCCGACACCTTGGAGTCGAGCTGCGCTTCGTAAGGCTGCCACAGCGGCAGCCGCCATACCGGATCGTTCTCGGCAAGGCCGGCTTTCGCAGCGTCGGCGGCGAGCTTGTCGTCATTGGTGAACATCGCCGGCAGTTGCGCGCCGAGCGCGACGCGGGCCGCGCCGGTCAAGGTGGCGAAATCGGCGAGCAGCGCCGGCTTGTCCTCGCAGGCCAGTGCCAGCGCATCGGCGAGGACGAGGCGGCCCTCGGCGTCGGTGTTGCCGATCTCGACGGTCAGGCCCTTGCGCGAAGCATAGACGTCGCGCGGCCGGAAGCTGCGCCCCGACACCGAGTTCTCGACGGCCGGAATCAGCACGCGCAGACGCAGCTTCATCTTGCCGGCCATGATCATGTGCGCGAGGCCGAGCACGCTGGCCGCGCCGCCCATATCCTTTTTCATGTTGAGCATGCCGCTCGACGGCTTGATGTCGAGGCCGCCGGTGTCGAAACACACGCCCTTGCCGACCAAAGTGACCTTGGGGTCCTTCTCCTTGCCCCAGGTGATGTCGATGAGGCGCGGCGCGCGTGGCGAGCCCATGCCGACGGCGTGGATCAGCGGGAATTCCCTGGCGAGCTTGTCGCCGCTCGTCACCTGGATTTTGGCGCCGTGCGCCGACGCGAGCTTGCGCGCCGCGGCTTCCAGTTCGTCTGGCCCCATGTCGTTCGCCGGGGTGTTGATGAGGTCGCGGGCCAGCGCCACGCCTTCGGCAATGCGGCTGATTTCATCGCCATCGACGCCTTTCGGTATGACGAGGCGGATCTTGCGCGTCTCGCCCTTGCGATAGCGGGTGAACTGGTAGGCGCCGGTGGCGAAGGCGAGCGCCGCGAGGCGCGCGTCGTGCGGCGCATTGGCGAAGCGGTAGGTGCCGGCCGGCAGCAGGTTGACCAGGGCACCTGGCCGGAAGGTGTCGATCGGATCGCCCGGCTTTTCGAGGCCGAACAGGACGCCGGCGAGCTTGCCGTCTTGGGCGGGGATGAGCAGCAGCTTGCCGGGTTTGGCCTCGAAGCCCGCCGCCGCGGCAAAAGCCCGCTCGCGGTCGCCAAAGCCCGCCAGCACGGATTGGGCATCGCCGGCGTGGACGAACCAGATCGGGGTGCCGCGCGTGTCGCCGGCGGCGAAAACGGGGTGCATGGCGAATCTCTGCTCCAGGGGTGGCTGGCCGGTCATAACCGGGCCGGCGCGGGCGGGCGAGGGGGACATTAGGCCCCCGGTGCGAGGTTAACCACTCATTAGGGTTAACGTTTTATTGCTGATCCATGTCGCCGCAAGTCTTGCCGCCGCAAGTCTCCCCTCGCATTAGCGGGCTGCCCATGCGTCACTCTCACGCGCGCCAATACCTCATCTCGGCCGCGCTGGCCGCCGTGCTGGCGGTTGGTCTCGCCGGCTGCAACACCACCAATTCGGACGTCACCGGCTCGATCGGCAATGCCCGCGCCAGCGCCAGCGTTGACGACAATCCCCGCAACGACGCCGAGTGGCGTCAGTCCATGGAAGCCTGGGGCGCCCGCTACCGTCAGGACCCCTCCAGCGTCGAGGCCGCGATCAGATACGCCCGCGCGCTGCGCGCCATCGGCCAGCGCGCGCAGGCTGTCGCCGTGCTGGAGCAGGCGGCGATCCGCAATCCGGAAAACATGCAGCTCCTCGGCGAATACGGCCGCGCGCTGGCGGCTGCCGGCAATTTGCAGCAGGCGCTCGATGTGCTCGGCCGCGCCCATACGCCGGACAATCCGGACTGGCGCATTCTCAACGCCCAGGGCGCGGTGCTCGATCAACTCGGCCGCCACGCCGATGCACAGAAGCATTACACATCGGCGCTCAAGCTGATGCCGGATGAGCCGTCGGTGCTGTCCAATCTC
The DNA here is from genome assembly GCA_018240595.1 of Pseudomonadota bacterium. Taxonomy (GTDB): domain Bacteria; phylum Pseudomonadota; class Alphaproteobacteria; order Rhizobiales; family Xanthobacteraceae; genus Pseudolabrys. The sequence continues at coordinate 25,295 of JAFEFL010000004.1, forward strand.
GGTCTATCCTACTTGCTGACCAAGGATCTCAAGCGCGCCGAGGTCACCTTGCGCCGCGCGCTAGCGCAGCCGGGCGCCGAGCCGAAGGTGCGGCAGAACCTGGCGCTGGTCGTCGGCCTGCGCGGCAAATTCGCCGAGGCCGAGCAGATCGCCCGCCAGGGCCTGTCCGCCGAAGAAGCGGCCGCCAATGTCGATTATCTCCGGCAGGTGCTGGCCGAGCACAAGCGCGGCAACAAAAGCTACGTGCCGCCGCCGAACGCCGGCGGCTGAGACGGCCTAGTTGAGCGCCATCACCTTGATGGCGGCGGGCCCGAGGATCACGACGAACAACACCGGCAGGAAGAACAGGATCATCGGCACCGTCAACTTTGGCGGCAGGCCGGCGGCCTTCTTTTCCGCTTCGGACATGCGCATGTCGCGGTTTTCCTGCGCCATGACGCGCAGCATGTTGGCGAGCGGCGTGCCGTATTTTTCCGCCTGGGTCAGCGCGATACACACCGATTTCACGCCTTCGAGGTCGGTGCGCTTGGCGAAATTGTCGTAAGCCTGGCGGCGGTCCGGCAGATAGGACAATTCCGCCGTAGTCAACGTCAGCTCTTCCGCCAGCGGCACCGACTGCGTGCCGATTTCCTCGCTCACCTTCTTCAGCGCGGCCTCGATGGACATGCCGGATTCGACGCAGATCAGCAGGAGATCGAGGGTGTCGGGGAAGGCGCGCTTGATCGAGATCTGGCGCTTCTGGATCTTGCTCTTCAGAAGCATCAGCGGCAGATGCATGCCGAGATAGGCCGCGCCGATGCAGATGCCGATCTTGATCGTCGCCGGCTGGTCGAACTCCGTGATGACGAACAGATAGAAAGCCGCGAACAGGAACGCCACGATCGGCGTCACCATGCGAACGAACAGGAAGGTGATGTAGGGCGCCTGGCCGCGATAACCGGCCTGCACCAGCTTGAGGCGCGCTTCCTCCTGGCCGAACCACTTGTTCAGGTTGAAGTTGTCGACCGTCTTCTGGATGTATTGCTTCGGCGATTGCCGCAGCGACACCTTCTCTTTTTCCTTGGCCATGCGCTCGCGTTCGCGGGCGCGGATCTTCTCGCGCTCGATCGCCACCGCCTTCATGCGCTTGTCGAGCGGATTGGCAAAGACGATCGGCATGGCGATGGTCAGGACCGTCGCCATGGCGGCGATCGCGGCCAAGACCACCGTCATCGTCTGTGCGTTCAGCGCGCTTGAGATCAGGTCGATCATCGGTTCATTCGTCAGAAGTCGAAATTGATCATCTTCTTCATCACCAGGACGCCCATCGCCATCCACATCGCCGATCCCGCCAGCATGATGTGGCCGAGCGGCTCGGTGAACAGCAGATTGATGTAGGCGGGGCTGGTCAGCCAGACGAGCGTCATCACCGCGAGCGGCAATGCGCCGATGATGCCGGCGGAGGCCTTGGCCTCCTGCGACATCGCCTGGATTTTGGCCTTCATTTTCTTGCGGTCGCGCAGCACGCGCGACAGGTTGCCCAGCGTTTCCGCGAGGTTGCCGCCCGCTTTCTGCTGAATGGCGACGACGATACCGAAGAAGTTCGCCTCCGGCAGCGGCATGCGCTCGTAGAGTTTGCCGCAGGCCTCGCCCAGCGGCATGCCGATCGCCTGGGTCTCGAGGATCGCGCGGAACTCCGACCGCACCGGCTCGGGCGAATCGATGGTGATCATCTTGATGCAGTCGAGCAGCGGCAGGCCGGCCTTGACGCCGCGCACGATGACATCGACGGCATCGGGGAACGCGTTGAGAAATTTGTTCTCGCGCCGCTTCTTGAGGAAGCTCAGCAGCCAGCGCGGCAGGCCAAAGGCGCCGGCAAAGCCGAGGCCAGCGGCCGGCAATAACCCGGCGCCCGAGGCGAAGCCGACCAGAAAGAGCCCGAGGCCGATGGCGCCGGAAATCAGAAAGAACGTCTGCTTAGACCAGGAAAGCCCGGACTGCGCGATCCGCACCGAGAGCGGCGGCGATTTGGCCTTCTTTTGCCGCTCCTCGAATTCCTTGAGCGTGTTCTCGATGGTGTCGCGGCGGCTCTTCTGCGGGCTGTTGCGCGCAGTCCGCGATACCGTTTGCGAGCGCGCGACATTGGCCACGCGCTTTTCGGCAGCTTTCTCGCCCGACAGGATCGGATAGATGAAGACGTAGGCGATGCCGCCAACAGCGAGCGCCGCGAGTATGAAGATCGGCAGCTGTTCCATGCCCGACCTCGCTTAGCCGCGCATGGCTTCGTTGGCGGCTTCGGCGGCGTCGAGCGCCGCGGCCAGCCGCTTTTCCTCGCCGTAATAGCGGGCGCGATCCCAGAACCGCGGCCGGCCGATGCCGGTCGAGCGATGCTGGCCGATGATGGAGCCGTCGGCGGCTTCGCCGACCATATCGTAGACGAACAGGTCCTGGGTGATGATGACGTCGCCTTCCATGCCCATCACCTCGGTGATGTGCGTGATGCGGCGCGAGCCGTCGCGCAGACGCGCGGCCTGGATGACGACGTCCACCGAAGCGACGATCATCTCGCGAATGGTGCGCGACGGCAGCGAGAAGCCGCCCATCGTGATCATGGATTCGCAGCGCGACAGCGCTTCGCGCGGGTTGTTGGCGTGCAGCGTGCCCATCGAGCCGTCGTGGCCGGTGTTCATGGCCTGCAGCAGGTCGAACGCCTCGGGGCCGCGGACTTCGCCGACGATGATGCGTTCCGGGCGCATACGCAGACAGTTGCGCACCAGATCGCGCATCGTCACCTGGCCTTCGCCTTCGAGATTGGGCGGGCGAGTTTCCAGGCGCACCACATGCGGCTGCTGCAACTGAAGTTCGGCGGCGTCTTCGCAGGTGATGATGCGTTCATCGTCGTCGATGAACTGCGTCAAACAGTTCAGCAGCGTGGTCTTGCCCGAGCCGGTGCCGCCGGACACCAGCGTATTGACGCGGGAGCGGCCGATGATGCGGAGGATCTCGGCGCCCTGCGGCGTAATGGTGCCGAACTTGACGAGCTGATCGAGGGTCAGCTTGTCCTTCTTGAATTTGCGGATGGTGAGCGCGGGGCCGTCGATCGCCAGCGGCGGCACGATGGCGTTGACGCGGGAGCCGTCGGGCAAGCGCCCGTCGCAGATCGGCGAGGCTTCGTCGACGCGGCGGCCGACCTGGCTGACGATGCGCTGGCAGATGTTGAGCAGCTGCTGGTTGTCGCGGAAGCGAATTCCGGTGCGCTGGATCTTGCCCTTGACTTCGATGTAAACGGTGCCGGAACCGTTGACCATGATGTCGGCGATGTCGTCGCGCGCCAGCAGCGGCTCGAGCGGTCCGAAGCCGAGAACGTCGTTGCAGATGTCGTCGAGCAGTTCTTCCTGCTCGGAGATCGACATCACGATGTTCTTGATCGAGATGATCTCGTTGACAATGTCGCGGATTTCCTCGCGCGCGGAATCGGCGTCGAGACGGGCGAGCTGCGCCAGATCGATGGCTTCGATCAGCGCGCCGAAGATCGTGCCCTTGGTGGCGTAATAGGCTTCCGAACGGCGTGAATCGACCGCCGGCATGTTGACGGCCGCCTGACGGCGTTCCGGCGTCGGCGCCGGCACCAAAGGCGCACCGAGACCGTCGGACGGGAAGGGCGTGCGGCCGCTCTCGACCGGAGCCAGCGGCGCCGATGCGACATCGGGCGCGGGCGCGGCCGGCGTCGGCGCGTGCTGCACAGGCGCCGCCGGAGCCGGGCTGCGGAAGTCGGAACTGGCGCCACGCTTACCGAACACGTTACTTCACTCCAGACAATCGGTCGCGCGGCCGGCTTAGCCGGCGCGCTTGAGCAGCTTGCCAAGCAGGCCCTGACGGCCGCGCTTGGCTTCGGCGCGGCCGGTGAGGACCTGCGCCATTTGACGAAACAGTTCCGCCGTCTTGTGGCTGGACGACACCTCGGCGATCATCTGCCCGTTATTGGCGGCGGTGCCGAACAACTGCGGCTCGAACGGGATGACGGTCAGCGGCTGGTCTTCCAGCGCCTTGGCAAAATCGGCCGGCGCGATTTCCGGGCGCTTTGGCACGCCGATCTGGTTCAAGCAGTAATGCGGACGGTGATCGTTGGGCCGCGCGACACGCAGCAGGTCGACCATGTTCTTGGCGTTGCGCAGATTGGCGAGGTCGGGGCCGGCGACGATGAGGATTTCGTCGGCGCTGACGAGCAGACGCTTGGTCCAGCCGGACCAGACATGCGGCATGTCGAGGATCACGCAGGGAATCGAGGCGCGCATCGAATCGAGGATGGCGTCGAAGGCCTCGGCGCCGAAGTCGTAGACGCGGTCGAGTGTCGCCGGGGCGGCGAGCAGGCTCAGGTGATCGGTGCACTTGGACAGCAGGCGGTCGACGAAGGCGGTGTCGATGCGGTCCGGCGAGAACACGGCGTCGGCAATGCCCTGCGGCGGGTCCTGGTTGTAGTCGAGGCCGGCGGTGCCGAAGGCAAGGTCGAGGTCCGTGACGACGGTGTCGAGGCTGAGATCGCGCGCGATCGCCCAGGAGATATTATGCGCGACGGTCGAGGCGCCGACGCCGCCCTTGGCGCCGATCACGGCGATGATACGGCCGACGGGCTTGGCTTCCGGCGCGTGGAACAGGCCGCAGACCGCGCGTACCACGTCGATGGTGGAAACCGGCGCGATCAGATAGTCGCTGACGCCGCGGCGCGTCAGTTCTCGATACAACGTGACGTCGTTGATGCGCCCGACGACGATGACGCGCGTGCCGGCATCGCAGACTTCGGCGAGCTGGTCGAGCCGGGTCAGAATGGCATCGCCGCGGCTTTCCGCCTCGATGATGATGACGTTCGGCGTCGGCGAGTTGCGATAGGCCTCGACGGCCGCGGTGGCGCCGCCCATCTGGATTTTGACATGCGCCTTGGCAAGCCGGCGGTCTTCGCCGGCGGACTGCACCGCAGCCGCCGTCTCCACCGTTTCGCAGAATGCCTGGACCGACACGCGCGGCGCCGGAGCAATATGCTCCTCGAGCGCCGGCGCCGCCGGCGCCTGGCTCATGTCGTCAGCTGGAGCGGAAAAGTTGCCGTTCTTGATCATTTGCCGAGATCGCTGATTTTGCCTTTGTCATACCCGGTGTAAGTGCCGCTCGGATCTTCACCCTTGCGGAACTTGTCCATCGCAACCGAGCGCCGTGCCGCCCAGGCCGGCGCCTCGCCGCGCGGCTGCACAAGATCCGCCGGGTTGTCGACTTGCGACGCGAGGTTGCGCTGCGTCGCGCAGCCGAAATTCCAGTACGGCCGGTTCTCGAAGTAATTGCGGTCGGCGCTCGGCCCGAGATCCTTCGGCCACTGGCCGCATGGGCCGGCCTCGGCCATCATCTTCGAATAGTTGAGCTTGATGCTTGTCAGCGACGCCGCTCCCGGCCGGTATTGCCGCACGAAGACCGCGTTGCGCGGCACGCCCGACGCAGCGAAGATCGAATGGATTTCCCGCATCGTATCGGACGCCGCACGGTCGGCCCCGCCGCCATGAGGAACTTCGGCGACGATGCCGCTATCGGCCTCGTGACGCCAGTTCTGCGCGAAGGCGAGCACGTCGGCGCGCTGCGAGGGGGTCAAGCCGCCGCGGTTCTGGCCGATGAAGATATCGACCTGCTTCGATCCTTCACGCACCGTGATCGGATGACGATCGCGGTAATCGGAAGGAAACTCGGCGCGAGCGGTCTGCGACGACTGGTAGCAGCCGCCAAGCAGGCTGGTAAGCGCCGCCGCGGCAAGCAGCCGCAGCGCCGCTTGGCGGCGCCTGCCGGTCTGTGTCTGCAAAGCTGTCATTGCACCGTCTCCGCCGCTCAATCGAGAATGAAACCGTATTTGCCGTGATAGTCCGCCGCCGGGGGCGGGTTCGCATTGCCAGGCTCGCCGTAAATGCGGTTGAGGCGGCCGAGCAGCGCGGTCGAGGGGTCGCTCGGATCGGCGAAACCGTCATCCGGCCGCGACAGCTGCTTCTGGGCAACCGCGCGCACGATATAGGGCGTGACGATGACGACGAGTTCGGTCTGGTTGTTGATGTAGTCTCGGCTCTTGAACAGCGCGCCGAGGATCGGCACCTGCATCAGGCCGGGGACGCCATTGATCTGCTGCTTCGTCTTTTCCTGGATCATGCCGGCCAGCGTCAGCGAGCCACCCGAGGGAATCTCCACGGTGGTTTCGGCGCGGCGGGTCGAGATCGAGGGGATGGTGAGCGACTGGGTCGAGCCCGGCACCGTCAAGGTCAGCGCGTTGTCGGTCGACAGGTCGGAGACTTCCGTCATCACCTTCAGGCTGATGCGGCCTTCCGACAGAACGACCGGCGTAAAGGTCAGGCCGACGCCGAACTTCTTGAAGTCGATCTGCGACTGACAGACCGGCGGCGACTTGGTGGTGTCGCACGACAGGCCGTTGGGAATGGGGAATTCGCCGCCGGCCACGAAGCTCGCGGTTTCGCCTGAGATCGCGGTGAGGTTCGGTTCGGCCAGCGTGCGCAACACGCCGGCGCGATCCATCGCGCGCAATGTCGCCGTCAGGCCCTTCCAGGACACGCCGAATGCCGTTTCGCTGAGCGTCTGGCCGACCGCGGAGAACGCGTTCTGGGTATTCAGGTTCAGCGCGCTGTTGCCGACATTGAAGCTGCCCGACAGATCGACTCCGAGCTGCTTGATGACGTCGCGGCGCACCTCGGCGACCGTGACCTTGAGCATGACCTGATCGCGGCCGCGGATCGTGATGCCGTTGACGACCTTGGTGCCGTCGCCGACGAGACGGGAGGCGAGGTCGAACGCCTGCTGCGACTCGGCCGCGCTCGCCGCCGAGCCCGACAGCATGATGCCGTCGCCGACGCCTTCGATGCGGATGTTGGCGTCCGGCATCGCTTGCTTCAGCGCGGCGCGAACGCCGTTGAGGTCGCGCGTCACGGCGATGTCGAAGCCGGCGATCTGTTTGCCGGCGGCGTCGAAGAAGAAGATGTTGGTCTGGCCGACCTTGACGCCGATCATGTAGACGCGGCGCGATGTACGCACGACTGCGTTAGCAATCGTCGGATCGGCCACCAGCACGTCCTTGATGTCGGCCGGCAGATCGATCGCCACCGACTTGCCGATTCCGAGCGGGATGAAGCGGGAAGTGGCCTCGCTGGCCGCGACCTGGATCACCGGCACGCCGGCACCCGTATCGGCCGCGTGCAGCGGCGCCGACCCTGTAAGGGCCGCGGTTGCCAGCAGCGTCATCAGCAGGCCGGCGCGGACCGCACGATGTTTCGCCATGGTTTGAAGTTTCCTTCGAGCGATCATCGCGGCGTGCTCATGGTTGAAACGCCGAAGCGAACGATGTTCACTCCGGTGTTGCGGGGCGCTTCGGTCGGACCGTCGTTCTTCTCGGCGTCGGTGATGCTGCGCAGCGCCAGCGACAGCGTGCCGCGCTGCTGCGACAAGGCGAGCGTCTCGACCTGCGCCGGCGTCAGCTCCAGCGTCGCGGTCTTGCCGACGACGACCTTCTGGCCGTTCTTTTCCTCGACGTTCTGGTCGATCGCGAGAACGCGGATATTGCGCAGCACGACTTCGCTGGTGAAGCTTTCGACGCCAGTCGCCTTCTCGGCTTCGCGGTCGCGGCGGCTCAATGTCACGTCAACGTGGTCATTGGGCAGGATAAAGCCGCCGGCCGACGTTTCCGGCGAGATCTGCGTCGACACTGCGCGCATGCCCGGCGGCAGGATGGCAGCCATGAAGCCGGAGCCCTTGGCGTTGACCAGTTTGGCCTCGCGGATCGGTTCGCCGGCGACGAAAGGATAGCGCGCGATCTGGCCAGACAGATTCTCGATGGCTGCCGGCCGATCGCTCTTGCGGATGAAGTTTCCGGTCGCCGCTTCCATCGGCCACGGTTGCCATTCGACATCGCCGGCACTGAGGGCCTGGCCCATGCCGATATTGGCCTTGGCGACAAGGACGTCGATCGTTGTCGGTTTAACGGCCACGGGCGCCGGCGCTTCCGGCGGCTTCTGGCTGCGGCCAGCCAGCATCGCCGCAACACCACCGGCAGCGACGGCCACTGTCAAAACCACGATGCGCGCGGCTTTCATTACGCTCACTCTCACCAAACAGACGGATCGAACGCCGTCGAAACCCACATGGCGGCCGAACCAGCCGCGTGCAGGGATTTGACCAGCTAAAGGTCAAGGCATGGTTAAGGAGCGGTGACTAAGTCGAGTTAATAAACGGTTGCCGCTCGAAGTCGGCGCGCGACGTTGTGCGTCGTGAACGACGCGCGTGGCGATGCCGCGAGAAGTTCTATGGCCGTGAATGCTGGCAGGATCACGGCGTGGCGCCCGGCATCCATCCGGTTTTGGGGTAGATGACCAACGCGGCCGCGGCGAGGGCGATGCCGTAAGGGATGCCGCCCTTCTCCTCGTGAAGCCGCATGATCCACGGGTGGCGCGTCAGCGCCGAAGGCAGAGGCAATTTGCGGAACTGCAGCAGGCCCAGCGTCAACACGCCGCCGAATATCGACGCGTAGACCGCGTAGTCGAAGAGGTGATCGAAGCCGAACCACAGAGCCGTTGCGGCGAACAGCTTGGCGTCGCCGCCGCCGATCCAGCCCTGCGAGAAGAAGAAGAAGCCGACCACCAGAACGCTGGCCGCAGCGGCGAAATGCATGCCGATCGTGGCGAGGGGCATCCCGGCCGCCAGCGCCAGGACAAGGAAGCCGGCGGACAGCGCCAGCGACAGACGGTTGGAGATCGTCATGGTGAGCAGATCGCTCGAGGCCGCGAATGCCATCAGCGCCGGGAACAGAGCGAGCCTGACCACATCGAACGCCGTCATCTCAACATCCTTGCATCATCCGAGGCGCGTGGCGTCCCCGGCGGGTTCGACCGGAAGCTACAGCCGACTTGCTTGCCGATCGGTTAGCGGCATCGGAAAGACCTGTCACAAAGGCAAAGGGCTCCGGCTTCTGCCGGAGCCCTTAGAGAATTCACAGCCGACCGGCTTATTTCAGCTGGGTCGAGATGCTGTTGAACGAGGTGTTCAGCTTGGTGCCGATGCCGTTGACGACGGCGATGATGGCGACGGAAATGCCGGCGGCGATCAGGCCGTATTCGATGGCAGTCGCGCCCGAATTGTCCTTCACGAAACGCACGAACAGGTTCTTCATCGGTAGCTCCATTGAGATCCACGTGGCTGTCTGAGCAGGTCAGAACGCGGATTGGCTGCCGCTGTCCTGATGGAGGCACCTTACGAGCGAGGTCTTGCGGCTGTATTAATGTGATCTAAGAAATACAGGTGCATTGTGGGGTATCTCAACGTAGTTAACGAGCGGTAACTTAATGAATATTATAGTTAAAAGTTCGTTTATGATGTATATTGATTAGATATTCTATTTGGCTGGTCTCGAATACATACAAACAACCATCCATATACCGTGGGGCTCGCGGAGATACTTTCATTCTGGGCGAAAGTATTCACGGAGCAATACATTCTTGCCCGGTCATGCCTGCTTGCTTCGCTGGCGCCGCCGAAAGCCGGCGGCCGCGAATTGCATGGCTTCATGAGTCCTTAACGCGCCAGGGCGATACCCAAGGTGTCGCAGTCGTGACGCCGAGCCGCAGACATGCTCAACGAAATTTATTCAGTATTCTTGGTCGCCGGCGAAACGGTGATCTACAAGATCCTGCCGATCACCGCCGTTATGGGGCTGGTCTTCGCCCTCCTGACGCGCTGGTCGGCCTGCAATCCCGGACAAGTCTGGTGGCGGAAGCGGGAGATCGTGACCGATGTCCTGTACTGGTTCATCATCCCGGTGGTGGCGCGCTTCGTGCGCATCGGTCTGATGGTGACCGGAGCGGCCTACATCTACGGCATCCACACCGGCGACGCGCTGATGGCCCTGTTCGACGACGGCTTCGGCCCGCTCGCGACGCTGCCGCACTGGGCGCAGGGCATCGTCTTCCTCGTCGTCTCGGACTTCCTGCTGTACTGGTTTCACCGCCTCTATCACGGCGCCACGATGTGGAAGTACCACGCCGTCCACCACTCCTCGACCGAGGTGGACTGGATCTCGGCGGCACGCTTCCACCCGGTGAACATTCTGTTCGGCACCGTGCTGGTCGATGCGGCGCTGCTGCTTGCCGGCATTTCGCCCAACGTGATGCTGTGGGTCGGCCCGTTCTCGACCGCGTCGTCCGCCTTCGTCCACGCCAATCTCAACTGGACGCTCGGCCCGTTCAAATACGTCCTCGCCGGCCCGGTGTTTCACCGCTGGCATCACACCTCGCCCGATCGCGGCGGCAACATGAACTTTGCCGGGACGTTTCCGATCTGGGACATCCTGTTCGGCACCTGGTACATGCCCAAGGACGAACTTCCGGACGCCTATGGCGTCGACGACGAGCACTTTCCTGAAGGCTTCGGCGCGCAGATGCTGTATCCGTTCCGGCAATAGCGCGGCGCGGTTCCCGCTCTTTGCACTTCGTTCACCAATTTGCAGTCAACTGAAGCGGTCTCGGCCCGCCGGCGTGTATGGCCGCGCGGGATCAGTATTGCGTAGCGTTGGAGAGAACCATGTCGGCCGCGTTCGGACGTCCCTGTCGGCTGCCTATGGTCGTCGCGGGCGTAATGCTCACGATCCTGCTGGCGGGTGCGGCAAGCGCCGAAACGGTGTCGGTCTCGGTCGACGAGGCCCGCATCATGAAGCTCCCCGAAAATGTCGCGACCATCGTGATCGGCAATCCGCTGATCGCCGACGCGACGCTGCAGGGCGGCGGCGTCCTGGTGCTGACCGGCAAGGGCTTCGGCTCAACCAATCTCCTGGCGCTCAACCGCAGCGGTAAGATCGTCCTCGATACCACGGTGCAGGTCACAGGACCGGCTTCGACGGATCTCGTCGTCGTCTACAAGGGTGTCGAGCGCGAATCCTATAGCTGCGCGCCCGAATGCGAGAAACGCCTGACGCTGGGCGACTCGATGACCTATTTCGGCAACATCCTCGGCCAATCCGGCGCCCGCATCGGCGGTGGCGGCGGAAGCGGCGGTGGCGGCGCGGCGCCGGCGGCGCGCTAGCAAGCCCGACCGGGATCGGCCGCGACGCGCGGTTAAGGTCTCGTCATGGTTAGCGGACGTTAAACCACAGCCCCGCCATTTTCGCTGCAGCCCGCAAGAAATCGCAAACGCCGCTTTGTTATAACGCGCGCCGCAGGGCGAGTGTGCGAGCGTTTGGGACGCCTTCAATGTTCGATAAAATCACAGAATTCCTCCGCGGCCGCTGGCGCGGCGGTATCGGCCGTCGCTTCATCAAGCAGCAGGACGGCGCCGCGGCGGTCGAGTTCGCCCTGGTGGCCACGCCGTTCCTGGCGCTGACCTTCGCCATTATCGAATCCGCCCTCGTGTTCTTCGCCGGCCAGACGCTTGAAGCCGCCAATGCCGACGCGGCGCGACTGATCATGACCGGGCAGGCGCAGACCGGCGGCTTCAGCGCCACCGACTTCAAGACTCAGGTCTGCAACCGTATCGCCGCCTTGTTCGACTGCAATGGCGGCGTCTACGTCGACGTCAAGACCTACACCAACTTCAGCTCGGTAAGCACGACATCGCCGATCACCAACGGACAGTTCGACACCAGCAAGATGGGATACACGCCGGGCGGGCCGGGCTGCATCGTCAAGGTGTCGCTGTATTACCAGTGGCCGGTCTACGTCTCGCTGCTCGGCAACAACCTGTCGAACTTGAACGGCAACAAGAGGCTGCTGGTGGCGACCGCGGTGTTCCGCAACGAGCCCTACGGCGGGAGCAACGCATGCTGAATCAACAGGCGCGCGGCTTCGTCGCCGGACTTCGCCGCAGCCGCTTTGTGCGCGACCGTCGCGGCGTTTCGGCGGTCGAGTTTGCGCTCGTCGCCCCGGTCATGATCTGTCTGTACTTCGGCTGTGTCGAGGTTTCCGACGCCGTCGCCGTCGATCGCAAGGTCAGCCTCACCGCGGCCGCGCTGGCCAACCTGTCGGCCCAGGTCACGACGATCTCGGCGAACGACATGACCAACATCCTCGACGCCTCGGGCGCGATCATCCAGCCCTATGACGCGTCGAAGCTGAAGATGACGATCACCTGCATCAGCATCGATTCGACGAAGAAGGCGACGGTGAAGTGGAGCGTGACGCGTAATGGCACGGCGAATTCGGGCACAATGACGCTGCCGAGCGCATTGGCGGTCGCCAATACGCAGCTCGTCCTGGCGGAAGCGAGCTACGCTTACGCGCCGACCGTCGGCTACAACATCACCGGGTCGCTCAACCTCTCGGACAAGATGTATATGGCGCCGCGGCAAACTTCGCCGACCTATAACGGCACGGCCTGCACATAACGAGACGATCGCGCCCGGCTAGCGCGTCGCGCCTTTGGGTTCGGCGAGTGGCAGCGCCGTCGTCGATTTGATCCGCTCCATGGCGAAACGCGACGTGACGTTCTTCAACGGCACGGTGGCGATCAGCTTCTTGTAGAAGGTATCGTAGCTCGCCATGTCCTGCACGACGACGCGCAGCACGTAATCGACGTCGCCGGCCATGCGATAGAATTCCATCACTTCCGGCATCGCGTTGACGACGTCGGCGAAGTTCTTCAGCCAGTCCTGCGAATGGTCGCCGGTCTCCACCGAGACGAACACGGTGATGCCGAGGCCGACCTTCTCCGGATCGATCAGCGCGACGCGCTTGGTGATGACGCCGTCGGCTTCGAGCCGCTGCAGGCGCTTCCAGCACGGTGTCGACGACAGGCCGACACGCTGGCCGATTTCGGCGACCGACAGCGAAGCGTCGTCCTGAACCACGGCGAGGATCTTGCGGTCGATGGCGTCCATTCTCTCATTCCCCGAAAAGGCAGGATGGGTGGTCTACGGGCCTCAAGCGGCTTGGAAGGATTTTCTTTTTTGAAGCCGCCATCTGTCTTTACATAGAAAAATATTCTATTTCAAGGGCCAAGTGATGGCGCCAGCGGGCGCTTTGTTTCGAACGGACCCCGGTCATGAGAAAATTCTTCGCCTCGCTCCTCGCGGCCAGCCTGGGCAGCCTGATGCTGCTCGGCACGACTTTCACCGCGTCTGCCGCCGAGCCGCAGACGCAGCCCCTCGTCAGCGTCGATTGGCTGAAGGCGCACATCAAGGACAACAACGTCCTCGTTCTCGACATTCGCTCGGCGATCGATGGCGGTGGCACCAAGGCTTACGAGGAAGCGCACATTCCCGGCGCCATCCATAGCGACTACGACAAGGCCGGCTGGCGCGTGACGCGGGGCGACGTGCCTTTCATGCTGCCGACCGTGCCCGAGCTCGAGAAGCTGATCGGCGATCTCGGCATCGACGAACAGACGCATGTCGTCGTGGTGCCGGCCGGCGTCAACTTCACCGATTTCGGCTCGGCCGCTCGGACCTACTGGACCCTGAAGATCGTGGGCGTGAACAACGTCTCGATCCTCGACGGCGGCGTGGCGGCCTGGAAGGCCGCCGGCCTGCCGCTCGAGAACGGCGTCAAGAAGCCGTCGGCGACAATCTTCACCGCCACGCTCAACGCCAGCCTGCTGTCGAAGGTCGAAGACGTGACGAAGGCCGAGACGGCCAAGAACGCGACCCTGATCGACGCGCGCCCCGCCTCGTTCTTCGAAGGCAAGGAAAAAGCGCCGGCGGCCAAGGCCTATGGCCATATTCCGGGGGCGGTCAGCCTCGACAGCGCCAGCTTCTACGACGCTCACGCCAACAAGCTGAAGCCGCGCGCCGAGCTCGTCTCCATCGCCTCGCACCTGCCGCAAGGTCCGGCGGTCGCCTACTGCAACACCGGGCACTGGGCCGCGACCGACTGGTTCGTGCTGCACGAATTGCTCGGTCGCAAGGACGTCAGCCTCTATGACGGTTCCATGGTCGAGTGGACCGCCGACGCGACGCGGCCGGTCGAGTCCTCCCGCACCAAGTGGGACGACCTGAAGAAGGCGCTCGGCCTCGGGTCGTGATATACTGAATTACCGACTCTTCCGGTTCTGACGGAAGCGCGCGCCGACCGGCGCGCGCTTCATCACGTGACGACGCCAAGAAAGCCAGACATGTCGACCGCTGCCATTTCCGCTCCTTCGGCCGCCGCGCCCCGCGCCGATTATCTCTTCCTCGCCATTTCCATTCTCGCCACCGCCGTGCTCGTCGCCCTGGTGCTGCTCGACGGCCAGAAGGCCTCGGCCGCGCTGATCGTCGGCGGCTTCGGTCTCGGTGTCGCCTTCCTCAAGGCCGAATTCAGCTACACCGCATCGTGGCGGCGTTTTCTGACGCGCGGTGAAGCCGGTGGCCTCCTTGGCGGCCTCATCGTCATCGCCATCGCCGCGATCGCGGTGGTGCCGGTCGCGGCGCTCTGGCAAGGCTATGGCGGCGCCATCGCGCCGCTCGGGCCGTCGCTCATCGTCGGTGCGCTGGTGTTCGGCGTCGGCATGCAGCTCGGCAATGGCTGCGGCTCCGGCACGCTCTACACCGTCGGCGGCGGTTCGGGCCGCATGCTGGTGACGCTGGCGTTCTTCGTCATCGGCAGCGTGTTCGGTTCGCTGTCGCTGCCGACGTTCCTCGCCATGGGCGGCCTCGATCCGGTCCTGGCGTCCGATTATCTCGGGCCGTGGGGTGGCCTCGTCGCCACGCTGGCGAGTCTTGCCGTTGCCGCCGCGATCATGATCGCCGTGGCGCGCAAGCGCGGCGCCAACTACAAGCCGTCGCGAAACTACATCGTCGGCGGCATCGTCATCGGCCTTCTGTGTGTCTTCGTGTTCTTCGCCGGCGGCCATCCGTGGAGCGTGACCTTCGGCTACACGGTGTGGGGCGCCAAGATCTTCCAGGCGCTGGGCTACGACTTCTCGCAGGCCGCGTTCTGGCAGTGGGCCGGGCCGAAGCATGCGCTCGCAGAATCGGTGCTGTCCGACACGTCGAGCCTCACCGACTTCGGCATGATCTTCGGCGCCATGGCCGCGGCCGCTGCGACCAAGCGTTACGCCAATGCGCCGTGGCCGCCACTCGGCTCGCTGCTTGCCGCCGCGGTCGGCGGTTTGCTGATGGGTTGGGGCGCGCGGCTCGGCTTCGGCTGCAACATCGGCGCCTTCGTCGGCGGCGTCGCCTCCGGCTCGCTGCATGGCTGGGTGTGGTTCGCGATGGCGCTGGTCGGCAGTCTCGTCGGCATCCGCCTGCGGCCGCTGTTCGGCCTGTCGCGGGAGTAACGCGCATGATCCCGAAAAGTGGGAACCGGTTTTCGGGTCAGATCATGCGCAAAGAGAAATAAGCCATGAGAACGGTTTACATCGTCGTGACTTTGGTCGCCTTCGTCGCCATCGTCGGCAATCACCTGACCAGCCCGTCGAGCGGGCGCGCCGTGTCGCCGGAGGATTTCGCCGGCGCCTGCGCGCCTTGCGGCGCGCCCTGTCCGTCGAAGAATAACTGATCGAAGGACTAGGGGCGTTCCTTTAAGAACGCCTCGACCTCGTCGCGCGTCGCGGCACCCATCAGGCCGCCGAAGCGCGTGCATTTGATCGCGGCCGCCGCGGCGGCAAAGCGCATGGCGTCGACGACGTCGCGACATTCGACGAAACGCACGGCGAAAGCGCCGTGGAACGTGTCACCGGCGCCCAGCGTATCCACGGCCTTCACCCGGAAGGCATCCATGTGCCGCACCGCGCCGTTGTCGAGCCAGTCGACGCCGTCCGGCCCGCTGGTGGCGGCGAGGAAGCCGGAATAGCTTTCGCCGAGTTTTTTCAGCGCGCCGTGCAGGTCGTCGATGCCCGTGGATTCACGGATCGCGTCGGCCGAGCAAATGACGTGCGAACAGGCCTGGAACAGCGGGTCGTCCGGCGGCGTCGGCTTGTCGAAGTCGAGCACGCGCGGAATGCCGCGCTTCTTGGCGGCGAGGCAGATCGGCAGGCTGATGTTGCTGTAGCGGTTGTCGAGCATCACCGCGTCGGCCTCGGCAACGAGTCCGTCCGGATTGTCCGGTGTCGCCTGGCTGAGACCGGTCGGCCGCAACGTGGCGATCATCTTCTCGCCTTCGGCATCGAGCAGGATCAGCGAGGCCGCCGAGCGCGCGCCGGGCACGCGAATGACGTTCGAGATGTCGATCTTCTCATTGGCGAAAGTCTTGAGGATGCCGTTGGCGACGTGGTCGCTCTCGTCGCCGACGGCGCCGATATACGTGACCTGCGCGCCGAGACGGGCCATTGCTACCGCGGCATTGCCGGCCTGGCCGCCGCTGGTGATGATGAAATCCGTCGCCGATACCTTGCCGCCGGGCTCGGGAAATTTCTCGACGCGCATCACATTGTCCTGCACGGCGCCGCCGGCGCAGACGATGCGGACTGCTGTCTTCGGCTCAGTCAAATCGGATCTCGTTCTCTCGGTTGGTCGAGACGGACTTCGTCTTTTCGGTTGCTCGAAACGGACTTCGTCCTTTCGGTCAGTCAAAACGAACGTCGTTCTCGACCCAGTCGCGGATGATGTGATGCGCGATGGCAACGGGCGGCGGCGTGGTCAGGCCTTCCGCATGCGTCCGCGTCAGCATCGTGACGATCTCGTTCTTGCTAAACCAGCGGGCGGCTTCGAGTTCCGTGGCGTCGACGACGATGTCGCGGCTTTTCGCCTCCGCGTGGCAGCCGATCATCAGCGAAGTCGGGAAGGGCCAGGGTTGCGAGCGGAAATATTTGACGCGGCCGCACAGGATGCCGGCTTCCTCGCGGGTCTCGCGGCGCACGGCGTCCTCGATGGCTTCGCCCGGCTCGATGAAGCCGGCGAGGCAGGACCACATGGTCGGCGCGAAACGCGGCGAACGGCCGAGCAAACATTGATCGCCGTCGACGATCAGCATGATGACGACCGGGTCGGTGCGCGGGAAGTGCTCGGTCTTGCACGACGGGCACAGCCGCTTCCAGCCGGCATCGACAACGTCGGTCCTGGCGCCGCAGTTCGAGCAGAAGCGGTGGCGCTGGTGCCAGTGCAGCACCGCCTTGGCTTCCGCGATCGGCGGCAGGTGCTCGCCATCGACAAGACCCTGCACCGCGATCGAGCGCAGGTCGGTGACCAGAAGGTCTTCGCGCGTCTTCAGCGCCTCGGCGGCCGCCGGCGCAATGCCGACGCCGAAGCGCGGCGCTCCGTCGAGGTGACCGAGAAACGCCATCTCCTCGGCCGGGCCGAAACCGCGTGCCTCGTCGAGCGTGAACAGCGGCCGATTCGGCTCGCCCTTCTTGGTCACGATCATTTCGCCGCCGATGACATAGGCGCCGGCGCGCGTATCGGCCAGCATCGTGTCCAGCGCCGCGCGGTTCGTGCGCAGCTCGGCGGCGCGCTCGAGGCGGCTGTCGGTATAACCGAGGACGGGCGAGGGGCCGAGGGTCGGGTGCGGAGACGGGCGGTCGGACATCGGCGCGGAAACTCGCATGGTGGCTGGAGGAGCGCAATGCAGGGCTGTGTTACGTTTTCTTGATGTCCAGCGCGCGCTGCAGCGCCGTCACTAGGCCGTCGCGCGCGGCCGGGTCATAGGCCTTGGCCGGAACCGCACCCCAGACCGGCTTCGGCCAGGCCGGATCGCCACGGCGGCGTGCGATGACGTGGACGTGCAGTTGCGGCACCATGTTGCCGAGCGCCGCGACATTGAGCTTGTCGCAGGGCGCCGTGCCCTTGAGCGCGCGGGCGGCGGTGTCGATCTCGGCCGACAGCGCGGCGCGGTCCGCTGCCGTCAGGTCGAGGAGTTCGACGATATCCGGCCGCCGCGGCACCAGGATGAGCCAAGGGTAATTGGCATCGTTCGAGAGCAGCACGCGGCACAGTTTGAGGTCGCCGAGCGGAACCGTGTCGGCGGCGAGCTGGGGGTGGAGGGTGAAGTCCGGCATGGCCTTTTCCGTGGTGTGCCTTCGCTTGCTTTCTCCGCCCATAGGCCCGATATAGGGCCCGGGAGGTTGGCGGTGGACGAACCACTCGCCAACCGGGTCAGGTCCGGAAGGAAGCAGCCCTAACGAGCACGGATCGGGTCGCTCGTCAGCCTCCCACCCATTTTCCACGACCGCTTGGGCGAGTTGTCCCCCGTCCCCTCAGGGCGGGTGGCCTCCGCGTCCCGGTCTTGCCAGAATAGGCCCATGAGCGACGCTGAGAGCCCGAAAGGTCCCGGTTCCGCCCTGGCCGAGTCGGCCGGCGGCTACCGCGTCCTTGCGCGCAAATATCGCCCGGCCAGTTTCGAGGACCTGATCGGCCAGGAGGCCATGGTCCGCACAGTGTCGAACGCCTTCGAGACCGGCCGTATTCCGCAGGCCTGGATCCTCACCGGCGTGCGCGGCGTCGGCAAGACCACGACCGCCCGCATCCTCGCCCGCGCGCTCAATTACGAACTGCCGGACGGCTCGGTGAAGGGCCCGACCATCCATATGCCGGTGATGGGCGTCCACGACCAGGCCATCATCGACAGCCGGCACATCGACGTCCTCGAAATGGACGCCGCCTCGCATAACGGCGTCGACGACGTGCGCCAGATCAACGATGCCGCGCGCTACGCGCCGGTTTCGGCGCGCTACAAGATCTACATCCTCGACGAAGTCCACATGCTGTCGACCGCGGCGTTCAACGCGCTGCTGAAGACGCTCGAGGAGCCGCCGCCGCACGTCAAGTTCATCTTCGCCACCACCGAAATCCGCAAAGTGCCGGTCACGGTGCTGTCGCGCTGCCAGCGTTTCGATCTGCGCCGCGTCGATGCCGACGTGCTGATCGCGCATCTCGCCAATATCGCGGCCAAGGAAGGCATCGAGGCCGAGCCGGGCGCGCTGGCGCTGATCGCGCGCGCCGCCGAAGGTTCGGTGCGCGATAGCCTGTCACTGATGGATCAGGCGATCGCTCACGCCGCGGGTCCGGTGCGCGCCGAGGACGTGCGGCAGATGCTCGGCCTTGCCGACCGTGTCCGCATCGTCGATCTGTTCGAGGCCCTGATGAAGGGCGATATTGCCGCCGCGCTCAACGAACTGCGCGCGCAATACGACATCGGCGCCGATCCCGCGGTGGTGCTCAGCGATCTCGCCGAGTTCACCCATTTCGTCACGCGCATGAAGGTGGTGCCGGCCGTCGGCGACGACGTTTCGCTGTCGGAAGCCGAGCGGGTGCGCGGTCGTGCTTTTGCCCAGCAGCTCTCGCTTCGCGTCTTGTCGCGCACCTGGCAGATGCTGCTCAAGGGCATCGGCGAGGTGCAGTCCTCCGGCCGGCCGGTGGCCGCGGCCGAGATGGTGCTGGTGCGCATCGCCTATGCCGCCGACCTGCCGACGCCCGATGAAGTCGTGCGCTCCATGGCCGAAAACGGCGGAGGCGCTCCGGCGCGCGGTGGCGGTGGCGGCGCAGGGGCTGCCGCGGCGGCGCCGGTGGCCTCTCAAGGTTATGCGCCGCGCTTTGAGGCCCCGCGCGGCGCGCCGCGCGCCCAGATCGTCGCATCGCAGCCTATGCCGAGCCAGGCGCCGGCCGCCCGCCGCGACGAGCCGGAGGCTCAGCCCGCGGTCGCCATCAACTCTTTCGCCGACCTGATCGCCTTCGTCGCCGACCGGCGCGACATCAACGCCAAGATGGCGCTGGAACGCGACGTCCGTCTCGTTCGTTTCGAGGACGGCAAGCTCGAGATCGCGCTGATGCCGAGCGCGCCGAAGGGCCTGGTGCACGAACTGCAGCAGAAGCTGTCGGCGTGGACGGGCCGGCGCTGGATCGTGGTCATTTCCAAGGAAGAGGGCGATCGGACGCTGCGCGAACAGGCCAGCGATCGCCAGGCCGCCTTGCGCCAGGAGGTCCTGAAAGACCCGCTGGTGCAGGCGGTGCTGAAGAAGTTTCCCGGCGCCAAGGTCGGCGAGATCACGCAGACGGCGGACGAGGCGCAACTCGACGAAGCTGCGTTGCCGCCGCCGGACATGGAAGAAGAGGATTAGGGCATGGTCCCGAAAAGTGGGAACCGGTTTTCGGATAAGACCAAGCGCCAGGGAGAAAAGTGATGCGCGATTTCATGGGCATGATGAAGCAGGCCGCGCAGCTGCAATCGAAGATGCAGGAGATGCAGGCCGAGCTCGACACGATCGAGGTCGAAGGCGTCGCCGGAGCCGGACTGGTGCTGGTCAAGCTCACCGCCAAGGGCGATCTCAAGCACGTCCATATCGACATATCGCTGATGAAGGATTCCGAGAAGGAAGTGCTCGAGGACCTGCTGGTCGCGGCGCATGCCGACGCCCGCCGCAAGGCCGAGGCCGTGCTCGCCGAGAAGATGAAGGCGATGACCGGCGGCCTGCCGCTGCCGCCGGGACTGTTGGGGTAAGATGCCCGCCGCTGTTGCCGGACCCGAAATCGAACGCCTGATCCAGCTCCTGGCGCGCCTACCGGGCCTTGGCCCGCGCTCGGCGCGCCGTGCCGCGCTGTTCCTGATCAAGAAGCGCGAGCAGGTGATGACGCCGCTCACCAACGCCCTGCAGACGGCACTGGAAAAGATCGTGGTGTGCAAGACCTGCGGCAATATCGACACCCAGGATCCGTGCACGGTGTGCACCGACGTGCGGCGCGATCAATCGATCCTCGTCGTCGTCGCCGACGTCGCCGACCTGTGGGCGCTGGAGCGCGCGCATGCCGTCAACGGCCGCTATCACGTGTTAGGGGGCACCTTGTCACCGCTCGACGGCGTCGGTCCGCAGGATCTGTCGATCGACGCGCTGGTCGCCCGCGCCCACGAGCCGCAGGTCAATGAAGTCATCCTGGCGCTCAATGCCACGGTCGACGGCCAGACCACCGCGCATTACATCACCGAGCTGCTCGCCGACGCCAATGTGAAGGTGACGCGGCTGGCGCATGGCGTGCCGGTCGGCGGCGAGCTCGATTACCTCGATGAAGGCACGCTGTCGGCGGCGATGAAACAGCGGACCTTGTTCTAGGTATTGTACCGAAGGCTGTTGATCCCCATGTTGCAGCCTCATTCTCCGTTCATCCCCGCGAAAGCGGGGATCCAGGCGCCCAAAATAATCGCTTCAGTGTTTCGCTCCTGGGCCCCCGCTTTCGCGGGGGCGAACGGAGTATGGATTGCCGTCTTTCTGCTGTTAGCCAATGCTGTAAACGCGCAGCCAACGGCCCAGGACTCCCTCAAGCCCGGCGACACCATCACCGGCAAGCTGCGGCAGGTGGAGACGCGGCATCCGAACGGCACGCTGCTGCGCGCCTGGCAGATCGTCTCCGATGCGCCGAAGCCGCTCGCCAAGCCCGACGAGTTCTGCGACGGACCGCCGAAGACGTTTCACCTGCTCGTCAGCAAGAACCCGGCGCTGGAAAAGCGCCTGCGGCAGTTGCGCGGCAAGACCATTTCGATCGAGGCCGAGAGCTTCTTCTGCTCCGAGACGGCCTGGCACATCGGCGACGCCGTCGTCGGCCAGTGGCGGCTCAAGCCGTAGGCGCTCAAGGCCCGGCGTGCACGCGCTCGCGAAATTCGCTCGGCGACAGGCCGGTGGCGACCGTGAAAGTGCGGGTGAAATAGGCCGGGTCGTTGAAGCCGAGCGCATAGGCGATCTTCGACACCGGGGTGTTGGTGTAGACGAGCTGGCGCCGCGCCTCGCGCACCACGCGGTCCCGGATCATATGCGAAGCCGGGCAGCCGAATGCCTCGCGCGTCAGCCGTGACAGATGCGTTGGCGTTACCCCGAGCGCGGCGGCATAACGCGCCACCGGCCAGTGCTCGCGATAGTGTTCGTCGATCAGGCCGCCGAAGCGATCGACCAGCCCGGCGCCGGCGCCGGCGCTTGGCGCGCCCGGCGAGGCCTTGGCCGAGAGCTGACGGGCCACCAGCCCGAGCAAGGTCGCCGACAGCGCTTTCAGCACATGGGCGCGGGCGAAATGGCGGCTGCCATATTCGGCGAAGATCTCCTGCATCAGCCGGCGCATCGCGGGTGTCGCGCGCAGCAGCGCCGGTTCGGACAAGGTTCGTGACAGGCCATCCGGCGCTCTCAGCACCTCGTCGAGAATCTCGGTGGCGATCGTCACCACCCATCCCTGGGTGCCCTTGGCGAACCGATAGCCGTGCACGTGGCCCGCCGGCACATTGACCGCGGTCATGGCCCTGAGCCGGTAATCGCGGCCTTCCATGGTGGCATGGCCGCCGCCGCGGGCGATCAGCAGCACCTGGTGCAGGCGGCCGTGGCGGTGCGGCGGAAACTGCCAGTCGTGCCGCACCGAGCGCGCGGCCAGTGTTTCGCAATGCACCACGTCCGGCAGGTCCCGGACCTCGCCGAACAGGTTGTAGGACAGGATCGCGGGCAGGACCGAGGGCCGGATCCGGGGTTTGAGGCGCGCGCGAGGCATGTTCGATTTGTACAAGACATCGTTGCCCCGATCCATTGCCCCGATGGCCCGCGGCAGCCCAGATTAGCGTCAAACACGATTTGACGAGGGAACGATGCCGCAGGGAACCACCGCGAAAACCCAGGTCTGCATCATCGGCGGCGGTCCGTCCGGCCTGCTGCTGTCGCAGCTTCTGCACCTCAAGGGCATCGACAATGTCCTGCTCGAGAAACACACCCGCGATTACGTGCTGTCGCGCATTCGCGCCGGCGTGCTGGAGCACGGCTTTGCCCGGCTGATGCGCGAGGCGCAGTGCGGCGAGCGCATGGACCGCGAAGGCGAGGTCCACGACGGCATTTTCATCGCCCATGAAGGCAAGCTCGACCGCATCGACCTGCACAAATATTCCGGCGGCTCGTCGGTCATCGTCTACGGCCAGACCGAACTGACCAAGGATCTGTACGAGGCGCGCGAGCGCATGAACGGCAAGGTGATCCACGAGGCCGAGGACGTGGCGCTGCACGACATCGCCGGCACGTCGCCTTTCGTCACCTACCGCAAGGGCGGCGCCGAGCACCGCGTCGATTGCGAATTCATCATCGGCGCCGACGGCTTCCACGGCCCCA
Organism: Pseudomonadota bacterium; assembly: GCA_018240595.1. Lineage (GTDB taxonomy): Bacteria > Pseudomonadota > Alphaproteobacteria > Rhizobiales > Xanthobacteraceae > Pseudolabrys. Next base: position 48,260 of record JAFEFL010000004.1, read on the forward strand.
GCCGCAAGTCGATTCCGGCCGGCGTGCTGCGCGAATACGAGAAGGTCTATCCGTTCGGCTGGCTCGGCGTGCTGTCGCAGACCAAGCCGGTGTCGCCGGAGCTGATCTACACCAAGCACCAGAACGGCTTCGCGCTGTGTTCGCTGCGCTCGCAGGTGCTGAGCCGCTATTACATCCAGGTGCCGCTCACCGATACGGTCGAGGACTGGTCTGACGATGCGTTCTGGACGGAGCTGAAGAATCGTCTGCCGGCGGAAGTGGCGGCGCGGCTGCAGACCGGGCCGTCGATCGAGAAGAGCATCGCGCCGCTGCGCAGCTTCGTCGCCGAGCCGATGCGCTACGGCCGGCTGTTCCTCGCCGGCGATGCGGCGCATATCGTGCCGCCGACCGGCGCGCGCGGCCTCAACAGCGCGGCGTCCGATATCTATTATCTCTACCACGCGCTGCTCGATCACTATCAGAAGGGCGACGACGCCGGTCTCGAGGGCTACTCGGCCAAGGCGCTGGCGCGGGTGTGGAAGGCGCAGCGCTTCTCGTGGTGGATGACCACCATGCTGCACCGTTTCCCCGACAACATCCCCTACGACGACAAGCTGCAGAACACCGAGCTCGAGTATCTGCTGTCGTCGGACGCGGCCAAGAGCGCGATGGCGGAGAATTACGTCGGGCTGCCGTTCTGATCTTCCTTCACCTCCCCCTGGAGGGGGGAGGTCGATCGCGCGTCAGCGCGATCGGGAGGGGGTGAAGCTGTAGGCGATGCCGCGTCACCCCACCCCGGCTCGCATCTTCAATGCTCGCCGACCCTCCCCCTCCAGGGGAGGGTAAGTTCAGTTCTTCTGCCTCGCCTTGTCCAGCGGCGCGAAATGGCCGCGGCTTTGCAGGAACGCGAGCAGCAGCATGCCAGGGATCGCCGCCAGCGCGCAGATCACGAAGAACCACACCCAGCCGGTGGCACTGACGATGTAGCCGGCAGTCGCCGATAAGTAAGTGCGGCCGACGGCGGCGAGCGCGGTCAGCAATGCGTATTGCGTCGCCGTGTGCAGCGGGTTGCGGCACAGCGCCGAGAGGTACGCCACATAGATCACGGTGCCGATGGCGCTGGTGAAGTTTTCGCACGTGATGGCGAAGGTCAGCCAGGCGATGTCGTGGCCGACCATGGCCTGCCAGGAGAAGGCGAGGTTGGCGCTGGCCTGCAGGAAGCTGGCGATCCACATACTGGTAACCAGCGGAAAGGCGCGTGCCACATAGCCGCCGGCGAAGCCGCCGACGATGGTGGCGACGAAGCCGACGCCCTTGATAATGGTGGCGTATTCGTTGCGCGTGAAGCCGAGATCGACGGCGAAGGGTCCGGTCATGACGCCGGCCAGCGCGTCGGTCAGCTTGAACAGCACGACGAAGCACAGCACGACCAGGGCGATGACGACGCCTTCGCGCAGGAAGAAGTCCTGGAAGGCGCCCGTGATGGTGCGGGCAAGGCGCGTCAGCGGCGGCTCGCCCTTGTGCGCGGCCTCGGCGCCGGCGGATTTGTCCGGCTCGCGGGCCAGCAGCGTCGTCAGCATGCCGACGACGACCAGCGCCGCCATGGCGACGTAGCTGGCGCTCCACGCGCCCTGCTTGGAAAAGCCGAAGGCCTGGAAGCCGCTGACCATGTAGAGCGCGCCGGCGCTGGAGGCGAGCATGGCGACGCGATAGGCCGCGACATAGGAGGCCATGCCGGCGGCCTGTTCTTCCTCTGGCAGGCTTTCGACGCGGAACGCATCGACGACGATGTCCTGTGTCGCCGAGGCGGCAGCGACCACCAGCGCGCCGAGCGCGACGGCGAAGGGCGCCGTCATCGGATCGTGCAGGCCGAGATAGAAGATCGCCGCCATCAGCAGGATCTGCGACAGCAGCAGCCAGCCGCGGCGGCGGCCGAGCCAGCGTCCGAGCAGCGGCACGTCGAGCGCATCGACCAGCGGCGCCCAGAGGAATTTGATGGTGTAGGGCGTGCCGACCAGCGCGAACAGGCCGATGGTTTTCAGATCGACGCCGACCTCGGCCGCCCAGAACAGCAGCGTCGAACTCGACAGCGCCAGCGGCAGGCCGGACGAGAAGCCGAGGAACAGGACGATGAGCACACGCGGCTTGAGATAGACCGCGAGGCCCTCGGTGAAGGAGCGGCGGGGCGCGGCGGCGGCTTCGGGCGTGGCGGGCATTGTGCTCTTTCTTCACCTCTCCCCTTGGGGGAGAGGTCGACGCGCGAAGCGCGTCGGGAGAGGGGGTTATAGCACCGAGAGACTTGTAAACCCCTCTCCCCAACCCTCTCCCCACAGGGGAGAGGGGGCGCACAGAGTGCGAGGCGCAGCAGAGCTACTCCCCCGCGACCTTGCGCACCGGCGCGGCAATGACCTCGGCGGTGGCCGGGGTGTCGGCGTCGAAATCGAGGCCCTCGATCTTGCCGGCGCGCTTCTCGATCTTGCCGGTCGAGATCAGGATCTGGTCGATGTCGGCATTGGCCTGGTTGAAATGCGACTGCAGCTTGCGCACGCGGTCGCTCAGCAGGCTGACGTCCTTGAGCATCATGCCGACCTCGGTGCGGATCTGGTCGGCCGCTTCGCGCATCGCGGCGTCCTTGCGCACCTGCTTGATGACCTGAATCGCCATCACCATGAGAGTCGGCGATACGATCATGACGCGGGCGCGTTGCGCCTTCTGCACCAGGTCGTCGAACTGCTCGTGCAGATCGGCATAGACCGACTCCGACGGAATGAACATCAGCGCGATGTCCTGGGTTTCGCCGGGAATGAGATATTTGCCGGCGATGTCGGAGACGTGCTTGGCGATGTCGGTGCGCACGCGCGCCGCCGCCAGCTTGCGTTCCTCGTCGGTCTGCGCGTCGCGCAAAGCCGTCATGGCTTCCAGCGGAAACTTGGCGTCGATCACCAGTGGCCCGGAGTCGGGCATGAACACAACGCAATCCGGCTTGGTGCGGTTGGTCAGCGTGTACTGGAATTCATAGGCGCCCTTGGGCAGCACATCGGCGACGATGGCCTCGAGCTGGCCCTGGCCGAAGGCGCCGCGCGACTGCTTGTTGCTCAGCACGCTCTGCAGCGACGTCACGGTCGACGACAACTCGGTGATGTTCTTCTGCGCCTGATCGATGACGGCAAGGCGCGAATGCAGCGCCTGCAAATGATCGGACGTGTGCTTGGCGGTGGTCTTCATCGACTCGCCGAGGTTCTGGCTCACCGCGTCGAGCCGGGTGTTGACCGTCTGCGCCAGCTGGCCGTGCGCGTTCTGCAGCCACGATCCCATGGCATCGAGCCGGGCATTGAGCTCGCGCAGCCGCTGCTCGCTCTCCGGGTCGGTCACCGGCGGCTTCGGCCGCAGCAGGATGACGAGGATGGCGACGACGCCGACGGCGAGCGCGGCGAGCACGCCCAAGGCCACGGGCAGGGCGGCGGGGGACTGCAAAAGGTCGTTCAGGGTTTCGGTCATGGCCGGGTTTTACCTCGATTCGAGGCCGGAGGGAACGAAGAGCGAACGGGCGCCCGGCCGGGCCGAAAACGCTCCATTTTGGCCCGTTTCCGTTGACCTTCCGCCCGCCAGCCCTTACATCGCCGCCATGGCGATCCGCGACATTCTCATCATCCCGGAAAAGAAGCTCCGGCTGAAATCCGAGCCGATCAAGGCGTTCGACAAGCCGCTGCGCGCGCTGGTCGACGACATGTTCGAGACCATGTACGAGGCGCCCGGTATCGGGCTCGCCGCGATCCAGATCGGCGAGCCGGTCCGCGTCATCACCCTCGACGTCGCCAAGAAGGACGACCCGAAGGAACCGCAGGTCTTCATCAATCCGGAGATCGTGTGGTCGTCGGACGAGACCTCGACCTACGAGGAAGGCTGCCTGTCGATCCCGGAGTACTACGAGGAGGTCGAGCGGCCGGCCAAGGTGCGGGTGAAGTATTTCGATGCCGACGGCAAGGCGCATGAGGTGGAGGCCGACGGCCTGCTCGCCACCTGCCTGCAGCACGAGATCGACCACATCAACGGCGTCTTGTTCATCGACCACATTTCCAAGCTGAAGCGCGACATGGTGATCAAGAAATTCACCAAGGCCGCCAAGAAGGGCGTGTCGCCCGCGCTCGCCAAAGACAAAGAGCCGTCGCATCATATTGGGTAGCTTTCTTTTCCCTCCCCCCTTGTGGGGGAGGGTTAGGGAGGGGGGTAGCTGCGATGCGCACCGCCACGACCCCCACCCCCGACCCCTCCCCACAAGGGGGAGGGGAGTTACAGAGCCCGCCTCATGCCCCTCCGCCTCATCTTCATGGGCACGCCGGATTTCGCGGTGCCGACCTTGCTGGCGCTGCACGCCGCCGGCCATAACATCGTCGCGGTCTATACGCGCGCGGCCAAGCCCGGCGGCCGCCGCGGCCTCGAACTGGTGCCGACGCCGGTCGAGCGCGAAGCCGCCAAACTCGGCCTCAAGGTGCTGACGCCGAAATCGCTGCGCAACGACGAGGCGCAGGCCGAGTTCGCCGCCTTCGACGCCGATGCCGCCATCGTCGTCGCCTATGGCCTGATCCTGCCGAAACCCATTCTCGATGCGCCGCGGCTCGGCTGCTTCAACGTCCATGCCTCGCTGCTGCCGCGCTGGCGCGGCGCCGCGCCGATCCATCGCGCCATCATGGCCGGCGATGCCGAGACCGGCGTTACCATCATGCAAATGGACGAGGGCCTCGATACCGGCGCGATGATGATGCGCGAGGCGATGCCGATTGCCGCCGACGCCACGACGGGCGAACTGCACGATGCGCTCGCCGCGATGGGCGCGCGGCTGATGCCGGTGGCGCTCGCCGCCGCCGATCGCGGCTCGCTCAAGCCGACGCCGCAGCCGGAAGGCGGCGTCACTTACGCCGAGAAGATCACCAAGGCCGAAGCGCGCATCGACTGGTCGCGGCCGGCGCGCGCCGTGCACAACCACATTCGCGGTCTGTCGCCGTTTCCCGGCGCGTGGTTCGAGTTCGATGGTGCGCGGGTCAAGGTGCTGCGCTCCACGCTGGGTTCTGGCTCCGGCGCCCCGGGCACCGCGCTGGACGACGCTCTCACCATCGCCTGCGGCGATGGCGCGGTGCGCCTCGTCCAGGTGCAGCGCGAGGGCAAGAAGGCCATGAGCGCCGAGGAATTCCTGCGCGGCAATGCATTGAAAAAGGGAACGGCGCTGTCATGAGCCCCGCTGTTCGCGCCGAAACACCGGCCGATTTCGCCGCCATCCGCGCGATCAACACCGTTGCCTTTGGCGGCGCGCAGGAAGCCGTGCTGGTCGATGCGTTGCGCGATGGCGGCGATCTGGTGCTGTCGCTGGTGGCGGAAGCGGGTGACGATATCTTCGGCCACGTCGCGTTCTCGCGCATGCAGGTCGAGCAGGCTGGCCGCGCCGCGCCGGCGGTCTCGCTCGCGCCACTCGCCGTGCGCCCGGAGTATCAACGCAGGGGCCTCGGAACGGCGCTGGTGCAAGGCGGCCTGAAGCAGCTTGCCGCGGACGGCGAGTCCCTGGTCTTCGTTCTCGGCGAGCCTGAGTATTACGGCCGCTTCGGCTTCACGGCAGCGCACGCCGCGCGCTTCGTCTCGCCTTACGCCGGGCCGTATTTCCAGTCCCTGGCGCTGTCGCCGCAAGCGCCGTCGTCCGGCGCCGTGCGCTACGCGCGCGCTTTCGCGGCCTTGTCCTGACATGCCCGGGGCCGGGCCCAGGGCTCTCTGTCTCGGCGTGCTGCTGGCCCTGACGCAATCTGCCTTCGCTCACCCGCTCTACCTCTCCGGCACCATCGGCAGCGCGCCGGTGCTGCTGATGATCGAGCGCAACGACGAGGCCCTGTCCGGCTGGTATCTTTATTTGCGGCAGGGCAAGCAGATCCGCCTCGAAGGCAAGGTCGCGGCCGATGGCGCCTTTACGCTCGATGAATTCGGCCGCGCCGCCTCGCAGAAGACCGGCCAGTTCGACGGCCGCATTGCGAGCGGACAATGGACCGGCACCTGGCGAAAGCCGGAGCAGCAGGCGATGTTGCCGCTGCGCCTGACCGAAAGCGCCGATACGCTCGCCGGACTGAGCGGCCGCTTTACTTGCGCCACCAAGAAGCTCGATCGCGAATTCGGCTACACCTACCGCCACACTTTGACATTGCAGGTTTCTCATGGCGCGGTGAAGGCCTTCGACGTCAAGCGCGGCGAGACCGGAACGCATGGCGAGGACCAGGCCTGCGTCATCGCCTTGAGCGATATGAGCCAGGAAAAATCCGACGCCGGCATTCTCCTGCGGACGCACGGCAGCAGCGCCGCCGAGACCGGCCCGCGCTGCACCATCCGCCTCATCGGCGCCGGCGATTATCTCTATGTGCAGATGGGCGACTGGACCGAGAGCGGCAATGACTGCCGCGGCGACGATGCGGCGATGTATTGCAGCCCGCGCAGCTTCTGGGCCGACATGATCGTCAACCGCAAGACGCGCGCTTGCGTCTCGGTGGAATAAGGGTACACCCAAGCCCCATGCCGCGTTACAAACTCACCATCGAATATGACGGCGCGCCGTTCTGCGGCTGGCAGTATCAGGCCGACCAGGTGACGGTGCAGGGCGTGCTGACAAATGCCGTCAAGGCGCTGTCGGGCGAGGACGTGCTGGTGCAGGGCGCCGGCCGCACCGATGCCGGCGTGCACGCGCGCGGGCAGGTGGCGCATGTCGATCTGGCCCGCGAGTGGCGGACCGACACGGTGCGCGACGCGCTCAATGCTCACCTGCGGCCGCATCCGGTCGCGGTGCTGAGCGCCGAACAGGTCGGCGACGATTTCAATGCGCGCATGTCGGCGATCAAGCGGCATTACTTCTATCGCATCGTCAATCGCCGGCCGGACCTGACCTTCGACGTCAAATATGCCTGGCGCGTGGCGCGGCCGCTCGATGCAGACGCCATGCACGCGGCGGCGCAGCGTCTCGTCGGCAAGCACGACTTCACCACCTTCCGCTCCACCGAATGTCAGGCCAAGTCGCCGGACAAGACGCTCGACCGCCTCGACGTCACGCGCATCGGCGACGAGGTGCATGTCTTCGCTTCGGCGCGCTCGTTCCTGCACAATCAGGTGCGCTCGATGGTCGGCACCTTGATGAGCACCGGCTTGACCGGCCCGGGTGCCTGGACCGCCGACGATATGACGCGGGCGCTGGAAGCGCGCGACCGCACCGCCTGCGGCCAGGTTGCGCCGCCGGACGGGCTGTATTTGATGAAAGTGGATTATTGATCTTTCTTCCCCTCTCCCGTGGGAGAGGGTGGCGAGCCCGAAGGGCGAGCCGGGTGAGGGGGCAGATTCTCGATGAGCTTTGACCCCTCACCCGCCCTCGCTTCGCTCGGGCGCCCTCTCCCACAAGGGGAGAGGGAAGGAGCGTGCCTTCCTGCAACGATCCTGCCCTGCCATGCGTTACCCTGCTCGGGGTAGCGTTTTCAGCACAGGAGCAAGCTCATGAGCACTTTCGGCACGGCGGTCTGGTCGGGCGGTTTGAAGGACGGCAAGGGCGCGATCTCGACCAAGAGCGGCGCGCTCAAGGATTATCCCTATGGCTTTGCTTCGCGCTTCGAAGGCAAGCCCGGCACCAATCCGGAAGAACTGATCGGCGCGGCGCATGCCGGCTGCTTCACCATGGCGCTGTCGCTGATCCTGAGCGAGGCCGGCCTCACCGCGGAGAAGATGGAAACCCAGGCCGATGTCACGCTGGTCAAGCAGGACGACGGCTTTGCCATCACCAAGGTGCATCTGACGCTGAAGGCGAAAATTCCCGGCGCCGACGACGCCAAGTTTCAGGAGCTCGCCGCCAAGGCCAAGGCCGGCTGCCCGGTGTCGAAGCTGCTCAAGGCGGAGATCACGCTGGACGCGAAGCTGGTTTAAAACCTTGTCGTCCCGGGCGAGCGCGAAGCGCGAGGCCCGGGACCCATACCCCCCGGACTATCGAGAGGATTCGGCGTATGGGTCCCCGCCATAGGCGTTCTGAAAGAACGCCGTTCTTCGAACGGCTATGCGCGGGGACGACAGCTAAGCAAAATACCGATCGACGATCTTCCGATAGATCGACGTCAGCGCGCGCAAATCGGCGATCGGCACGCGCTCATCGATGGCATGCATGGTCTGGCCGACCAAGCCGAATTCCACCACCGGGCAGTAATGCGTGATGAAACGCGCGTCGGACGTGCCGCCGGTGGTGGAGAGCGTCGGCGCGCGGCCGGTGGTTTCCTTCACCGCATTGGCGACGAGTTCGGTGAACGGCCCGGGCTTCGTCACGAACACGCCGGCATTCGACGGCTGAAACTTGAACTCGAACTTGATCTTGCCGCCCGCGGCCTTCTCGGCGCGCTGTTGCAGCAGCGCCTTCAGCGATTCGAGCGTATGGCAGTCGTTGAAGCGGATGTTGAACATCGCGCTCGCCTGGCCGGGAATGAGATTGACGGTCTTGTTGCCGACATCGACCGAGACGAATTCCAGATTCGACGGCTGGAAATTGGCGTTGCCGGCATCGAGCGGCTCGGACAGCAGGGCGTCGATCAGTCTGACGATGCCGCGCACCGGATTGTCGGCGCGCTGCGGATAGGCGACGTGGCCCTGTTTGCCGGTGACGACGAGATGGCCGTTGAGCGAGCCGCGGCGGCCGATCTTGATGGTGTCGCCGAGTTCGTCCTGGTTGCTCGGTTCGCCGAGAATGCAATGGTCGAATTTCTCGCCCATATCGGCGACCCATTGCAGTAGCTTCGGCGTGCCGTTCACCGCGATGCTTTCCTCGTCGCCGGTGATCAGGAACGAGATTGAGCCCTTCTTCGGCTTGCCGCCATTCGCGGCGAGATGGTCGAGCACGGCGGCGACGGCGCAGCCGATGCCGCCCTTCATGTCCACGGCGCCGCGGCCGTAGAGTTCGCCATTGTCGATGTCGCCGCCGAACGGCGGGTGCGTCCAGGCTTTCTCATCGCCGGTCGGCACCACGTCGGTATGGCCGGCGAAGGTCAGATGCGGCGCCTCGGTTCCGATGCGGGCGTAGAAGTTCTCGACGTCGTCGGTGCCGGGTTCGGAAAACACCTTGCGATGCACGGTGAAGCCGGCGGCTTTCAGCGTGGTCTCGAGGTAGCTCAGCGCGCCGCCTTCCGCCGGCGTCACCGACGGACAGCGCAGCAGCTCACGGGTAATGGCAACGGGATCGGCGGGCATTGTTTCTCTCTTCACCCTCCCCTGGAGGGGGAGGGTCGGCGAGCGAAGCTCGCCGGGGTGGGGTGAACTTACTCTTCCTTGTCATCACCGGGCAAAGGCGTTCGAAGAACGCCGTTCTTCGAACGGCTATGTCCCGGTGATCCCGCTTAGGGACGCACTGTGCCCGCCTAAGCGGGATGGCCGGCTCAAGGCCGGCCATGACAACGACTGATGCTCAATCCCTCAGCAGTTCATTGATGCTGGTCTTGCTGCGCGTCTTTTCATCGACGCGCTTGACGATGACGGCGCAGTAGAGGCTCGGGCCGACATTGCTGCCCGGCATCGCGTTGCCCGGCAGCGTGCCGGAAACGACCACGGAATAGGGCGGCACCTCGCCGTAATAAATCTTGCCGGTGGCGCGATCGACGATCTTGGTCGACATGCCGAGATAGACGCCCATGCCGAGCACGGAGCCTTCGCGCACGATGACGCCTTCGACCACTTCCGAGCGCGCGCCGATGAAGCAGTTGTCCTCGATGATCACCGGGCCCGCCTGCAGCGGCTCGAGCACGCCGCCGATGCCGACGCCGCCCGACAAATGCACGTGCTTGCCGATCTGCGCGCAGGAGCCGACCGTTGCCCAGGTGTCCACCATGGTGCCGTTGCCGACATGGGCGCCGAGATTGACGAAGGACGGCATCAGTACCACGCCCGGCGCGATATAGGCCGACTTGCGCACCACCGAACCCGGCACGGCGCGGAAGCCTTCCTTCTTGAAGCGCGCCGCGGTCCAGCCCTTGAACTTGGAATCGACCTTGTCCCACCACTTGGCGCCGCCGGGGCCGCCCGGGATCGCGCTCATGTCGTTGAGGCGGAACGACAGCAGCACCGCCTTCTTGAGCCACTGGTTGACGTGCCAGGAGCCGTCGCCCTGCTTTTCGGCGACGCGCGCCGCGCCGGAGTCGAGCAGGTCGAGCGCGGTGCCGACCGCCTTGCGCACCGCGCCCTTGGTCTTGGCCGTGACCTTGTCGCGGGCGTCGAACGCCTCGTTGATGGTCTTTTCCAGGCTCTCAAGATTGACTTTGGCAGGCATGACGACCCCGACGTTTAAACTGACGGCCCGGTTTGTCGGGGGCGGGGCGGGGGATGTCAAGGCACGCGCGAGCCGCTAGTCTCGGCCGTCCAGACAGGAGCCCTGCCATGCGCCGAAACCTCCGTATTCCCAGCCTTCTGCTCGCCAGCATTCCGGCCCTTGTCGCCGCCGGGCCGGCCCTCGCCCATCATGTCATGGGCGGCAAGATGCCGGCGACCTTCGCTCAGGGGCTGCTGTCGGGGCTCGGTCATCCGGTCATCGGGCTCGACCATTTCGCCGCGGTGGTGGCGGTCGGCTGCCTCGCCGCCGCGCACGGCGCCGGCGTCCGCCTCGCCTTCGGCTACGTGCTGGCGATGATGGCCGGCGTGCTGTTTCATCTGATGGGCGCGACCTTGCTCGGCGCCGAACTGTGGGTGGCGGCCTCGGTGATCGGCCTCGGCGCCGTGCTGCTGACGCGCCGCGATCTGAGCACCGGCACGGCGCTGGCGCTGTTCGCCGCAGTCGGCCTGCTGCACGGCTACGCGCTCGGTGAATCGATCTATGGGGCCGAACCGACGCCGCTTTTCGCTTATCTCGTCGGCCTTGCCGTCATCCAGGGCGCCATCGCGCTTGCCGCGATGAGCGTCGCGCGCCTGCTGATGCGCCGCATGGCGCAGGCCGCGCCGCTGCGCCTGGTCGGCGCCGGCATTTCCGGCATTGGGCTCGCCGTCCTGGTGCAGCAGATCGTCCCCGCCGTTTGAAGCGGTGAGTTCCGCGCGGCCACAATAATGCCGCGCGATTGTTTGATTTGTGCCGAAGCGCCCGCGATGGGTGAGACCCGTCGCGGGCCGCGGCATTTTAAGGAGCGGCAGCGATGGATGTCCCCAACGTCGAGCAACTGGGCAACCAGATTTCGGTGTTCGCGACGCAGCTCACCGCCTGGGCGGCGGTGGCGATCCCGAGCTTCATCGGCGCGCTCATCATGCTGATCGCCGGCTGGTGGTTCGCCAGCCGCGTCGAAACCGGCTTGCGCCACCTGCTCGCCCGTCAGCGCCACATCGACCCGACCTTGTCGGGCGTGGTCTCGTCGCTGGCGCGCTACACCATCCTCATCCTCGTCATCGTCGCGGTGCTCGGCCAGCTCGGCATTCAGACCACCAGCGTCATCGCCGCTCTCGGCGCTGCCGGCCTCGCCATCGGCCTCGCCATGCAGGGCACTTTGTCGAACATCGCCGCCGGCATGATGCTGCTGTGGCTGCGGCCGTTTCGCGTCGGCGACTACATCGACACCGGCTCGGTCGCCGGCACGGTCAAGGATGTCGGCCTGTTCTCCAGCGAGCTGCATTCGTGGGACGGCATCTATCTGTTCGTGCCGAACTCCGAACTGTGGAACAAGCGCATCATCAATTTCTCGCGGCTGCCGACCCGGCTGCTCGATCTGAAATTCGGCGTCGCCTATGGCGGCGACGTCGGCAAGGGCCAGGACGCATTGCTCGCGCTTCTGACCAACGAGCCGAAGGTCCTGCGCGCGCCGTCCGGGCCGGAAGTCTTCATCGATGCCTTGAACGACGCCAATGTCGTGCTGCGCATGCGCGGCTGGGTGCGCAACGCCGACTATGAGGCGCTGCGCCGCGCCATGAACGCGCAGGGCAAGGCGGCGCTGGAAGCGTGCGGCCTGTCGCTGACCCCACCACCTCAGGCGATCCAGATCCTGCGCGGTGACGGCAAGGACGAACTCAAGCCGAAGGCATCGTCGCAGCCGTCATAGGCCGTGTTGCCGGGCGCGCGGATCGGGCGCTATAAGCGGCGCATGCAAACCGGCACACCGATCGAAATTCCCGCGCGTCACGGCAAGGCGCTGAAGCTGAACAAGGGCCAGGCGGTCCGTCTCATCAACACGCACGGCACCCAGGTGATCGATTGCTGGGCCTGGAACGCCAACGATCTGACCGACCACATGAGCATGGAGGCGACGCGGGTCTGGCTGCAACGCCTCAATCCGCTGGTCGGCGACACCTTCGTCACCATGAAGCGCGAGCCGATCCTCACGCTGGTCGAGGACACCTCGCCCGGCGTGCACGACACCTTCATGGCCGCCTGCGACCGCCATCGCTACGAGCGCCTCGGCGTCAAGACGTATCACCGCAACTGCCTCGACAACATGTTCGAAGGCATGCGGGAACTCGGGCTCGAGCCGCCGATGCCGATCCTGGCGTCGTTCAACGTGTTCATGAACATCGCCGTGCAGGCCGACGGCCGCTCGCTCCACACCGGCCCGGCGCTGACCAAGCCCGGCGACTACATCACCTTGCGCGCCGACATGGACTGCTACGTCGCGTTTTCCGCCTGTCCGCAAGACATCGTGAAGATCCAGGGCGAGGCCGGCGTGCCGCAATCGGCGCATTTTGTCGTTCTCGATCAGGGCTTTCCGTCGCCGCCGCCGCGGCAGACCTGGGTGCCATAATAACCTTGTATGGCACGGCAATTGCTTCAAACTTGGGCATCTTTCTTCGTCCCAAGTGAGGAGTGGTTCGTATGTCTATCTTTCGCGCACTGGCTGCCGGAATTTTGAGCGCCGCGGTGATCGGTTTGTCGGGTGCCGCGCATGCCGATGCGCTCGACAGCATCATGAAGGCCAAGGTCATCAAGGTCGCGGTGCCGCAGGATTTCGCGCCGTTCGGTTCGGCCGGCGCCGATCTCAAGCCGCAGGGCCTCGATGTCGACATGGCGAACTACATCGCCGAACAGCTCGGCGTGAAGGCCGAGATCATCGCCGTGACCTCGGCGAACCGCATTCCCTACCTGCAGACCCACAAGGCCGATCTCGTCATCTCCTCGCTCGGCAAGAATCCCGAGCGCGAGAAGGTGATCGATTTCTCGGTTGCCTATGCGCCGTTCTTCTCCGGCGTGTTCGGCGCCAAGGACGTCGCGGTGGCGAAGATGGAAGACCTCGCCGGCAAGACCGTCGGCGCGACGCGCGGCGCCATCGAGGAGCAGGAGCTCACCAAGGCGGCGCCGAAGGACACGACCATCAAGCGCTTCGAGGACAACAACGCCACCATCGCCGCGTTCGTCTCCGGCCAGGTCGACCTGATCGCCACCGGCAACACCGTCGCCGCCGCGATCACCGAGAAGAATCCGTCGCGTCCGGCGACCACCAAGTTCATCATGAACAACAGCCCCTGCTATGTCGGCCTCAACAAGGACGAGCCGGCGCTGCTCGCCAAGGTCAACGAGATCATCGAGAAGGCCAAGAAGGACGGCACGCTCAACAAGTTCTCGGAGAAGTGGCTGAAGAACCCGCTGCCGGCGGGTTTCTAGCTTTTCACGCCCCGCGGCGCTTCAAACTCCGTTCGTTCCCGCGAAAGCGGGAACCCAGTGCAGCATTGATGGCCGACTGGGCCCCCGCTTTTGCGGGGGCGAACGGGGAGTGTGGCGCCGATCAATGCGACAGCACAGGCTCGCATGACCTACCACCTCGAATTCTCCGCTTTGCTGCCGTACTGGCAGGACCTCGCCTGGGGCCTGTGGTTCACCGTCGTGCTCACGGTGGTGTCGACGGTCGCCGGCATCGCGGTCGGCACGTTAGGGGCCTCGGCGCGCAGCTTCGGGCCGCCATGGCTGTCCGGCCTGGTGCGCGTCTATGTCGAACTCATCCGCAACACGCCGTTCATCGTCCAGCTGTTCTTCATCTTCTTCGGCCTGCCGGCGCTTGGCCTCAAGCTCAGCGAAACCACGGCGGCCTTCATCGCCATGGTGGTCAATCTCGGCGCCTATTCGACCGAGATCATCCGCGCCGGCATCGATGCCGTGCCGAAGGGTCACATCGAGGCCGGCGTTTCGCTCGCCATGACTCGCCTCGAAGTCTTGCGCTACATCGTGCTGCGTCAGGCCTTCGCCAAGATCTATCCGGCGCTGTCGTCGCAGATCGTCATCGTCATGCTCGGCTCGGCGGTGGTGTCGCAGATCTCGGCGCCCGACCTGACCTACGCCGCCAACTTCATCCAGTCGCGCAACTTTCGTGCCTTCGAGGTTTATTTCGTCGTCGCGCTGATCTACCTCGTGCTGTCGATCCTGCTGCGCTACCTGCTGCGCCTGATCGGCGACCGCTTCGTGAGGGTGGGGTAGCGCATGGCCCCGAAAAGTGGGAACCGGTTTTCGGATCAGGCCATGCGCGAGCAAAATGCGGCGCACGGCACGACTAGCCTTACCTGGGGAGAGGTCTAGCCCATGTCCGACTTCTCCTTCTGGATCATCCTCAAGAACCTGATCTGGGCGACGCAGTGGACGGTGTACCTGTCGCTGATCGCCTTTGTCGGCGGCGGCATCGTCGGCCTGATCCTCCTGTTCCTGCGCACCTCGCAGGTCAAATGGCTGGAGGTGCCGACCAAGCTCTACATCGAGTTCTTCCAGGGCACGCCGCTGCTGATGCAGCTCTTCCTGTTCTTCTTCGGTGTCGCCTTGTTCGGCATCGAGGTGTCGCCGTGGATGGCGGCGGGACTGGCGCTCACTTTGTGGACCAGCGCCTTCCTCACCGAGATCTGGCGCGGCTGTGTCGAGGCTATCCCGAAAGGCCAGTGGGAAGCCTCCGGTTCGCTTGCCATGAGCTATATCGAGCAGATGCGCTACGTCATCCTGCCGCAGGCGATGCGCATCGCCATCGCCCCGACGGTCGGTTTCTCGGTGCAGGTCATCAAGGGCACCGCGCTCGCCTCCATCATCGGCTTCGTCGAGCTGACCAAGGCCGGCACCATGCTCAACAACGCCACGTTCCGGCCGTTCCTGGTCTATGCGCTGGTGGCGCTGATCTATTTCTGCCTGTGCTTCCCGCTGTCCTGGTTCGCCAAACGTCTCGAGGGGAAACTCAATGTCGCTCGTTAGCATCCGCGACGTCCGCAAGAGCTATGGCGACGTCGAAGTCCTCAAGGGCGTGTCGCTCGAGGTCGAGAAGGGCGATGTCGTCGCCATCATCGGCCGCTCCGGCTCCGGCAAATCGACGCTGCTCCGCTGCATCAACGGGCTCGAGACCTATCAGTCCGGCGCGATTCTCGCCGACGGCATCGAGGTCGGCGGCGAGCATGCCAATTTGCGCGAGCTGCGCCGCCATGTCGGCATGGTGTTCCAGCAGTTCAACCTGTTCCCGCATCTGACCGCCGCCGAGAACGTGATGCTGGCGCCGACAGTGGTCAACAAGACGCCGAAGAAGGAAGCCCGCGCCATCGCCGCCGAGGTGCTGGCCAAGGTCGGCCTGTCGGAAAAGATGGATGCCTATCCGAGCCAGTTGTCGGGCGGCCAGCAGCAGCGCGTCGCGATCGCCCGCTCGCTGGCGATGCGGCCGAAGGTGCTGCTGTGCGACGAGATCACCTCGGCGCTCGATCCGGAACTGGTCAACGAGGTGCTGCGCGTCGTCGAGCAGCTGGCGAAGGAGGGCATGACCCTCATTCTCGTCACGCACGAGATGCGCTTTGCCCGCGACGTCGGCACGCATCTCGTCTTCATGCATCACGGCAAGGTGCACGAATCCGGCGCGCCGAAGGCGGTCTTCGCCGCGCCGCAGACGCCGGAATTGCAGCAGTTCGTCAGCGGGATCGGGTGAGGGCTTCTTCTTCACCTCTCCCATAGGGAGAGGTCGCCCGCCGCAGGCGGGCGGGTGAGGGGTTACAAACTATCGAACTCAGTAACCCGCTCACCCCAACCCTCTCCCCAAAGGGGAGAGGGCGCGCGCCGCGTTCGCCGCGATGCCGTGCCTCCTCACTCCGCCGGTTGCAGCACCCGCGCTTCCTGCGTCGTCGCCCGCGATCGCATCGGCTTGAGCACGAACAGCGCCAGCGCGACGACGGCGAGATTCATCAAGGCGGTGATCACGAACACCATGTGCCAGTGCCCGGTATGGGCCTTGATGATGTTGGCGAGCGGCACCAGGAAGGCCGATGCGCCCTTCGCCGTGTACAGCAGGCTGAGATTCACCGTGGCGAATTTCGGCCCGAACGAGTCGGTGCAGGTCGAGGGGAACAGGCTGAAGATCTCGCCCCAGGTGAGGAAGATCAGCGCCGCGAACACCACGAAGGCCCAGGGCGCGGTGCCGAGCGAGCCGAGCAGCCAGTACGACACCGCGCCGAGGCCGAAGGCGATCGCCATGGTGTATTCCCGGCCGATATTGTCCGAGACCCAGCCGAACAGCGGTCGCGCCGCACCGTTGCAGACATTGTCCACGATCAGCGCCACCGACAGCGCCGAGGCGCCGAACAGCACGGCCGTGTTGGCGACATTGAAGTCCTTGGCGATGAGAGCGATCTGCGCCGTCGCCATCAGGCCCGAGGCCGACACCAGCACGAACATCACGTAGAGCAGCCAGAACACCGGCGTTTTCAGCATTTCGCCGGGCGTGTAGCTGCGCGAAGTCTGCACCAGGTTCGACGACGCCGGCGCGGCGACGAGTTCGCCCGGCTCCGGCCCGCGCAGCAGCCACGCAATCAGGAATACGATGGCGCCCTGACCGATACCGAACCAGAAGAACGTGCTCTCGTAGCCGGAGGAGGCGATCATGGCCCGGATCGGCACCACGGTGAGCGCGGCGCCGGCGCCGAAGCCGGCCGCAGTGAGACCGACGGCGAGGCCGCGGCGATCCGGAAACCACTTCACCGCAAGGCCGACGCAGGTCGCATAGACCGCGCCGCCGCCGATGCCGGACAGGATGGCGCCGAGATACAGCAGGGTCAGCGAATCCGCGATCGAGTTCACGACCCAGCCGGCGGCGATGAGAATGCCGCCGAAGGCCACCATCAGCTTCGGTCCGCGCTTGGCGCCGAGCTTGTCGACGATCCAGCCTTCGACCGGCGTCAGCCAGGTCTCCAGCGCGACGAAAATCGAGAAGGCAAGCTGAATGGCGGCGACCGACCAGCCGTGCTTCTGCTGGATCGGGTGGACGAACAAGGTCCAGCCATATTGCAGGTTGGCGATCATGATCATGCAGACGATGCCGGCGATCAGTTGAGTCCATCGATCGCGCAGCGGCGACTGCGATTGCGTTATTGCAGCATTGGCCATTTTCTGAGCTCCTTGGGTTTCCTCGGGATATTGTTGTTGTTTGTTTTGACAGGCGTGATGCGCATGGCGCGCGCCCCATCGCCGAGCAGCCCACGTTGCGCGTAGGTCAACTCGCCGCTTCCGACGTGATATTCGGTGATGAGGATGGTGGTGGCGGCCGAAGCGGTGACACCGAGCGCGATCGCTAGATCGAGCGCGAACGTCCACGCGAGGCGAGGGCCCTGGAAAGACCGCATTGCCAACTACCGACGATAGGCGCGCCCCGCTTATCGCAGTTATTAAGTATACCAGATTTCAAGACGTCAAGTTTTGTTCGGAAAATCAGGGCGTTACTTCTGCATAAAAATGAGGCGGCGATCGTCTACGACGAAAGTCGTAGTCGATCCGGGGCCTTGCTGAAGCAGCGGAAGAATCGCCGCCGGCCCGCCGCGCGGCCCGGCTAGCGGGGCCCGATGGCGCGCACCAAAAAGGCGGCGAGGTCGTCGGTGACGTGGTCGACATGCGGGTCGCCGCGACCCTCGAGTTCCCATTCCTCGCGGAAGACTTCGCGCTGGCCCGACGGCACCACCAGCACGGTGGTCATGCCGAGCGCGTGCGGCACTTCGAGATTGCGCGACAGGTCCTCGAACATTGCCGCCTTGTGCGGATCGACGCCGTGACGCTTGAGGAAACGATCATAGGTGACCGCCTTCGGCTTGGGCTCGAGCTCGGCGGCGACGATGTCGAACACGTCCTCGAAATGCTTGTCGATCTCGAGCCGCTTCAGCACGGCGTCGGCATGCGCCACGGTGCCGTTGGTGAGGATGAGCTTGCGGCCGGGCAGCTTCTCCAGCGCGTCGCCGAGCGCCGGGTTGGGCTCGAGCGGCGAGTGATCGATCTGGTGCACGTAATCGAGATAGGCATCGGGATCGAGACCGTGTTCGGTCATCAGCCCGCGCATCGTCGTGCCGTAACGCTTGTAGTAGTCCTTCTGCACGCGGAAGGCTTCGTCCGCCGTGATCTTGAGGAACTCGGCGACATAGGCGCGGATGCGGTCATCGACCTGCTGCCACAGCAAGTGATGCGGATAGAGCGTGTTGTCGAGATCGAACACCCAGGTTTCGACCTTCGAGAAATCGCGCTTGATTGTCATTTCCGGCCTTTTCGATGTTGGCGCCTTAAACGGCATTCCGATCGAATCCGCAAGCAGATGCTCCATTCCCCGTTCGTCCCCGCGAAAGCGGGGACCCAGGAGTGGCATACTTGTGCTCAAGCAAAAGAACGGGGCCTCCGCTTCGCGGGGGCGAACGGAGATTGCGGTTACGGCTCCTTGAATCGGATCGTCGTCGCCGGTGCCCGCGCCAGATCGACCTCGGCGAAATTGGCGGCGTTGAGGCCGCGGGCCGCGCAGTCCTTGTTGTCGGAGAGTTCGAAGCGGCCGTCGCGCGTGCACAAAGGCACATTGCCGCCCCAGGCAAGCGCCGCGCCGCCGCGCTTGAGTGCGCGGCCGGTCTCGTCCACCGCCTCGGCGTAGCTGTACAGCTTCTTCGGATCGCCGTGCAGGTCGGGCCGCACGCATTGCCCGGCCTCGACGCGGTACCAGCCGCGGGTGATGACGCCGCCGCCCTCGATCGTGCCGATCGCCGCCATCACCGGATAAGTGGTGTCGTTGCACCAGGCAAAGCCGTGGCCTTCCGGATTCTGCGCGGCGTTGATCAGCGTGGTGAAGAAGTCCGGCGCGTTCGCGGCGTCGGCCGGCAGCTTGCGGTCGGCGAGGAATTTGGCGATCGCGGCCTGCGTCTTGCCGCCCTGCACGCCGTCGATCGGGTTGGCGTCATAGCCGGCGATCACGAGGAGGCGCTGGATACCGGCGAGGCGCGCCTGGTCGTCGTCGTAATCGGCTTCCTCGGCGAGATTGATCGTCGGGCCCTTCGGCCCGTCCGACGGCCGCGCCGCCGAGAAGCGCACCTGCTGGCTCATCGGGCAGCCGCGCGCGTCGGAGATCTGGAAGTTGCCGTCGCGCACGCAGAAATCGGCATTGCCGCTTTGCGGCAGCGGCGCCGAGCCGTAGACGGGCGGCGTCTTGACGTGGACGTAGCTCATGTCGGCGTCATAGGCGCCGTCGATGACCTGCTTGCATTGGCCGGGATCGATGCCGTACCAGCCGCGCGTCTCGACCTGCGCGCGCTTCTCGAGGCCCAGCGCGACGTCCATGCGGTACGAAGTGCGGTTGCACAGCGTGAGTTCGGCGTGGGCGGCGGTCGCGGTACAGACCGCGGCGGCCGAGACCAGTGCCATCATGATTTTGCGAATCATGCGGGGATAGTAGTGGCCCATCCACCGTTCGTCCCCGCGAAAGCGGGGACCCAGAAGCGCAAGTCTCAGGCGGAAAGGTGGGCCCCCGCTTGCGCGGGGGCGACCGGAGTGTGGGGCCGCCGTTTGGCCGTCACTTGTGCATCAAGGTCCCGGCGCCGTGGTCGGTCAGGAGTTCGAGCAGCACCGCGTGCGGCACCTTGCCGTCCATGATGACGACGCCCTCGACGCCCTTTTCCAGCGCGTAGATGCAGGTCTCGACCTTCGGGATCATGCCGCCGGAAATCGTGCCGTCGGCGATCAGCTTGCGCGCCTCGGCGATCGACAGGTCGGGGATCAGCTTCTTGTTCTTGTCGAGCACGCCCGGCACGTCGGTGAGCAGCAGCAGGCGCTTGGCCTTGAGCGCGCCGGCAATGGCGCCGGCGAAGGTGTCGGCGTTGACGTTGAAGGTGCCGCCGTCGGCCGAGGTTGCGACCGGCGCCAGCACCGGGATCATCTCCTTGCCGAGGATGGCGTCGAGCACGAACAGGTCGACCTTGTCGGGTTCGCCGACGAAGCCGAGATCGACCACCTTCTCGATATTGCTGCCGGGATCGACCACGGTGCGCGTCGCCTTCTTGGCCTGCACCATGTTGCCGTCCTTGCCGCACAGGCCGATGGCCTTGCCGCCGGCGGCGTTGATGTAGCCGACGATCTGCTTGTTGATCGAGCCGGCCAGCACCATCTCGACGATCTCGACGGTGGCGGCGTCGGTGACGCGCAGGCCGCCGGCGAATTCCGACTTGATGTTGAGCTTCTTCAGCATCGCCGCGATCTGCGGGCCGCCGCCATGCACGACCACCGGATTGATCGCGGCCTGCTCGAGCAGCACGATGTCGCGGGCGAAATCGCGCGCCATCTGCTCGTCGCCCATGGCGTGACCGCCGTACTTCACCACGACGATTTCCTCGTCGTATTGCTGCATGTGCGGCAGCGCCTCGGAGAGGATGCGCGCCTGTTCCTGCGGATCGGTTTTCTGGCTCATCGGCCGCGGCCTTGTTGCGTGGTTCGGTGCGCTGTTCTAGCGGCGCGCGGCCAACGCGGCAATGGCAACCACAAGCCACGCCACGATCAGCAGCGTGCCGCCGGCCGGCGCGGCGAAGGGAAACAGCCGGTGGCCGAGATAGGCGCGCATCGTCACGTCGGCGGCAAACAGGGCGCCGCCGATGACGAAGGTCGCGGTGGCGGCCAGTCCGAGCGGCCGCAAGGTGAGCCCGCCGCGTGTCGCCAGCGTGACGGCGATCGCGGCGCAGGCGTGGATCAGCAGCAGATAGCCGGCGCTGTCGAGCCCCATGCCGACTTTCGAGCCGTGCGCCCCGGCCGCGGCGAGCATGACGCCGGCCGCGCCCATCAGCCCGGCGAGAACGATGAAGAGGGTGTCCATCAGTATCGTCCGTCCAGTCGGAAAAGCCGGTCTCTGGCAACGCCTTCGCGCGTCGATCCGGCAGAGGAAGACCGGGGTAGTTCCTTGATGCACATCAACATTGTGTGGTCGACGCAGGCAATAATGCCCGCCGATGAAGATAGCAAGAACGGGAATATCGAGATCGTGGACCACGGCAACGGCCCTGATGGCTATCGTGTTCTTGGCGGCCTCACCCCGTCATGGCATTGCCGCGGATGACCAGACGACGGACGAGATCGGTCGCGGTCTGGGCGCCTTCAACGAGATGGTGCAGGGCGCGGGCCAAGCCGGCCAGTCGTTGAAAAACGTCGCCAATGGAGATTTCAAGGCGCTCGGTCTGAAGGCCGGCTCGCAGAGCTCGACCGCTTGGAATTCCCTGTTTGCGAGCTGGCGCGACACGTCGCAATCGGTCCGCAAGAGCTTGCCTTACTCCGTTGTCCCTGGCGTGTTGACGACCGCCGATGCGGCGACATCGGTGCTGATGCCGGCCGTTGAGGGCGACGGCCGTGGCGCCGTTTCGGGCGCCGTGAATATCGGCGCAGCGGCAGCAGTGTCGGCCGTCGGCGCGACCGCCGGTGGCTATGTCTTCAGTTCGATTGGCGGCGTGATCGGCGGATATATGCCGATGGTGTCGACCGCCGCCGGCGTGACGATCGGCGGGGCGATCGGCCCGGTCGTGGGCACGATCGCGCTGGCTTATGCTTTCGACAAATACGGCAAGGAGTATGTCGCCAATGCGGTCGAAGGTTTGATCGCCCTCGGCGATCCCGACCCGGTGACGCAAGCGATCCGCGCGCGCGAGGATTTCTTCGCCCGCCAGGCCGGACCGGAACTGGCGGCCGAGTGGAAGCGATCGCAGGAGGTCAGCGCCGGCTTCGGCCAGGAAGAGCAACAGCTGCCGGGCAAGCTCTCCGGGTGGTACCAGCCGAAGCTGGCAACGCCAGGTCAGCCGGCGGGCCCGACATTGGCGTCGCTCGCCTCGGCTCGGAAATTCGAGCTCGTCACCTGGATTCCCGGCTACCCGACGAAGGTAACGGTGGTCTGCTCCGGAGCCGACGGCAAGTTCAATTGCAAGGGCGGTTATAAAGAGTCGCAAATAACGTTTGAGTCGACGCTCACTTTGGCTTTGTCCGGAGACAAGACCGAGTTTCGCGAGCACGGGCGCCTCACCTCATCGTCCGGGACGTGCACGCTGATCTACGAGTTCGACGGCGGCGGCTCGCATACGCTGGCGCCGGGCGGCACGCTCATCTGGAACAACGCCGGCTTCAAGACTTACGACGCCGGCGGCAATTGCAAGACGAGCGCGGCCGGTACCTTTCCGCCGCAACATGGCGTCGGCAGCTGGCGCATCATTGAGTAGCGGAAACCTGAAGATGAAATCGCATCCGCTGTTTTCAGCCGTCGTGGTCGCCGCGCTCTGGTTCGGCGGCGCGCATTCGGCCGTCGCCGACGATGCGCCGGCATTGCAGCCGAAGGCCGGCGAGGTCAACGCGCTGGTTGACGTGCTCCGCTTCCGCGGCGCCATGCTGTCCGATCCTGCCAAAGGCGCCGAGACCTTCGCCGTCGATGCCGGGCGGGCAGGTTTCGCCCGCATATCGAAGCACATGCTCGACGGCGGCAGCGGCCCATCGGGCTGGCGCTACCTGCTCGGCACGTCGGTGTTTCAGCCCTATGGTCTCGATCAAACGCGCGGCGTCGTTGCTTTCTATAACCCGTGGGTCGACGTTGTCGTCGTCACGGTGTGGGAACAAGGCAAGCAGGGTCGCCGCATCGCCGACGTTGAATGGCTGCCGGGCGATCTGGTCCGTGATGACAAGGCCGCGATCGATCCGCGTCCGCTGTGGCTGCGTGGCGACGGTTATCGGCCCGAGACGTTGGCACGGTCGGTCGTCGCCACGTCGAAGGCGATCGAACGCCGCTTCGGCCGGGTCCCGGCGAACTGGCGCGCCGGTCTCGGCGTCGCCGATAGCAGGAATTACGAAAGGCTGGTTGCGCCGCTTCTGGCATTGCGTTTGTACGAGGCGCAGTTTCGTCTGCAGACGCTGACCGCGCCGAGCACGGGTACCGACGCGCGCCTCGGCTCGCTGCGCGCGGCCGTGATCGCATTCATCAAGGACGTGAGAGAAAATCCCGGCGCGCTGGCGCGCCTCGGCAAGCAGACGACCGCACCGATGCGGCTGGCGCTTGAGAAAATAAATCCGAAAACGCTGATCGGCCTGGCGCCGGTCGCCTACGTTCTCGGCGACGGCCACGCGACTGTCTTTCTCGGCTCGACCGCGACCGCCGATTACGTGTTTGCGGCGCGATTTTCCGAGCGCTTGTCCGGCTACGCGCCGGAGCAGATCGAATTCATGCCCTACGCCGCGATCTATCAGGCCGCACAGGTGGCGCGTTGACCGCCGTGCCTTAGCGGCCGCGCTCGTTGAGCAGCCTGGCCACCGCGGCGCGCATGTCGTCGAGGCCGAGGCGCGTTTCGCTCGACGTCGCCAGCACCTGCGGGAAGGCGGAGGGATATTTCGCCATGCCGGCCTCGACCTCTTTCACCCGCGCCTCGAGCTCGGAGGCTTTCACCTCGTCGGCCTTGGTCAGCACCACCTGATAGCTCACCGCGGCGGAGCCGAGCACCTTGAAGGTCGGCACGTCGGTGTCTTTCAGGCCGTGGCGGGCGTCGATCAGCACATAGACGCGGGCGAGGTTGGCGCGGCCGAGGAGATATTTCTCGATCAGGTCGGTCCAGGCCGCGATCTTGGATTTGGCCGCCGCAGCGTAGCCATAGCCCGGCATGTCGACCAGCGTCAGTTCGCCGCCGCCGTTGAAGAAGATCAGCTCCTGGGTGCGGCCCGGCGTGCGCGAAGTGCGCGCTAAGGCCTTGCGGCCGGTGAGCGCGTTGATCAGGCTCGACTTGCCGACATTGGAGCGGCCGGCGAAGGCGATCTCGGTGCCGCGCATCTTCGGCAGCGACTCGAGCGACGACGCCGCGGCGAAGAACTGCCAGTCGGCATTGAACAGCTTGCGGCCGGTCTCGATCTCGCCGCGGGTGAAGTCGGTTGTCGTCATGATCTCTTTCTCGGTCATTCCGGGGCACGCGCCCGAAGCGCGTCCACGCGCGTCTTACAGCCAATGCGCGTGAACCCGGAATCCAGATACGGGCGAGGGCCAGTCTGGATTTCCGGGCTCGCGCCTGCGGCGCGCCCCGGAATGACGGGTCTGCGTGCCGCCGCCTCTATCACGTTTCCTCCGCCTTGGCTTCCCCGCCTTCCGCTTGGCGCGACGCGACGAAAGCCCGGATCCGCCGTGCCAGTTGCTCGCGAAAGGCGTCCATGTCCTCGGGCATGTCGGCACAGTTGGCGCATCGGTGCGCGGTGCCGGCGTGCGCGTTGTGCTGCGCCAGCAGGGCGTTGAGTTCGCGCAAGGTGCGCGTCAGCGACGACAGCGCGCGCCCGGCCTGCTCCATCTCGCGCGGCCCGGCGCCGGCGGCCAGCCGGGCGATGATCGCCTCGATCGCCGGCAGCACCCGCGCCACCGCGCTCTGCAACTGCGCGCCGAGATCGGCCGGCGCGCCTTCACCCTCCCACCCGGGCCGTGCTTGCGCGCGCCCGGGCGCAGGCTCCGGAGGGGGAGGGTCGACCGTTTGAGCGGCGGCGATATTCTCCATCCCTCCCCCCGCGAAGCGGTGGGGAGGGTCGCCCGCCCGAGCGTCAGCGAGGGCGGGCGGGGTGGGGCGCGGAAGTGCAACGTGCTCGATCGCGCAATGTCCCCCCACCCCCGACCCCTCCCCGCCATTCGCTTCGCGAACGGGGGGAGGGGAGAACGACGGCGTCATTGCCCTCACGGCCCCCGGCCCCTCGAGCGGCACCGGTGGCCGCCGCCGCGTCCAGCCCCAGCGCCGCATGCGGTTGCGCAAGGTGGTGGAGGAAATGTCGTACTGGACGCAGATGTCTTCGACCGGCGTCTCGCGGGCTTCATAGGCGGCGCGAACCTGCGCCCAGTCTTCCGGGGTGAGGGTGGTCATGGCGATGTCCTTTGGAAGAGGCGCGCGGCATGCAGCCACGGTTCTCCGCTCATTCCCGCGAAAGCGGGAATCCAGGAGCGGCACGCACGGCCTCAGATGCAATTGTCGAGAATGCGCCTTTTCTACCCGACCAGCGTCACGCTGTCAAGTATATTGTCCTAGGACTGAGGGGGCATGAAAGCAGGACACAAAACCTTGCTTCGGTGCGACGGGGCAGCAAATCTGGCCCACAGAGGATGCTCTGTGGGAAGCTATAGGTGCCCTGAGGCGCGCCGCAACGCTTCGCAGCACCCTATAGCCCGTCGTTTCCCGCAAACTGCTCCTCAATGTCTTGCTTCCATCGAGCACGCGCATGATCTGCGGTGTGTTATCGACGACACGATAGAAGAGAACGTGAGGCCCGGTGGCAAACGACCTTAAGCCCGGCCGTATCTCGTCACGCGCGCGGCCCGCGAAAGGATGCTCCTCGATCAGCGCAATGACGCGCCCGAGTTCTCTGAGGATGTTTTCAGCGGTTTGATTGCCAGCGATCGCGACGTAGTAGGTCCAAATCCGTTCGCGATCGTCGAGCGCCTCGGGTGACCACAGCGCGTTGCGCCGGGCCGACGGCATTTACTGGCCCTTCTGTCGCAGGAAATCCTCGACGCTGGACTCCTTGCCCAATCCCGCATCCAGCGAGGCGGCAGCCTTGTCGATCTCGCCGCGCAGCGCGCGCAGTTTTTCGACGTGAGACAGCAACGACCGCCCGATCTGCTCCTGATCCTCGGCGGGCAAGCGCTCCAGTTCGGCGATAGCCTGTTCGAGCGATTTGACCATGGCGCTAATATAGCAGAGCTATCGCCCGGAAACAGGGGAGGCTGCGGGGTTATGGGCCGTCGCCCGCCAATCTCGGGTTTACCCGAGATTGGATTTAAGTGCGCAAGTCGGCTTGCTGACTTGCGATGGGCCGCGCTGGCGCGCGGCCACCTCAGGGTGACGGGGGAGAGAACCGCGGGCGCAGCCACGCCCTCCGTTCGTCCCCGCGGAAGCGGGGACCCAGTAGGCTATGTAGAGGCACAATCCCGGCTTCCGCTTCGCTGCAGCCGGGCTACGCGCTCCAAACCTCTCCCAAACAAAATCGCCGGGTCTTTCGACCCGGCGATTTGCATTCTCACTAATGAAGTCGTGGATGGCCGGGACATAGGCGTTCTATAGAACGCCGTTCTTCGAACGGCTGTGCCTGGCCATAACGGCTCAGCCCCGCGCTACGTCTGCGGTTTCTTCTTCCTGAACGTACTCTTGATATTGTCGAACAGCTCTATCTTGGCGCCGTTCTTGCGCATGATCGTCGCCTGCTGCGCCACCGACAAAGTGTTGTTCCACGCCCAGTAGATGACGAGGCCGGCCGGGAACGAGCCGAGCATGAAGGTGAAGATGATCGGCATCCAGTTGAAGATCATCGCCTGCGTCGGATCCGGCGGCGCCGGGTTGAGCTTCATCTGCACCCACATCGTCACGCCCATGATCAAGGGCCAGATGCCGAGATGCAGGAAGTGGCCGATCACCGGCACGATGGTCGGATCGACCGGGATGAGACCGAACAGCGTGAAGATGTTGGTCGGGTCCGGCGCCGAGAGGTCGTGGATCCAGCCGAAGAACGGCGCGTGCCGCATTTCGATGGTGACGAACAGCACCTTGTACAGCGAGAAGAACACCGGGATCTGGATGACGATCGGCAGACAGCCGGCCAGCGGGTTGATCTTCTCCTTCTTGTACAATTCCATCAGCATCTGCTGCTGCTTGGCCTTGTCGTCCGGATAGCGCTCGCGCAGCGCCACCATTTGCGGCTGCACCGCCTTCATCTTGGCCATCGAGGCGTAGGACTTCGAGGCCAGCGGGAAGAAGATCAGCTTGACGATCACCGTCACCATGAGAATGGCGAGGCCGAAATTGCCCAAGAGATGGAAGAAGAAGTCCATCGCCAGGAACATCGGCTTGGTGATGAAGTAGAACCAGCCCCAGTCGATCAAGAGGTCGAAGTGGTTGAGGCCGAGCGCCTTGGTGTAACCGCCGATGCCGACCAGCGGGAAGTTGATGCCGACGGCGGACACTTCCTTGGCGCCGGCGAACAGCCGGCCGGTGGCGTTGCCGGTGGCGCCGGGCGCGACGGTAACGCCGTTCATCAGGTAGTCGGTCTGGTAGGTCGGCGTCTGGCCGATCGTGCCGGTGGTGAAATGCGCGGTCAGCGCCGCGTCGGTCGGCGGCAGCAGCGCCGCGGCCCAGTATTTGTCGGTGATGCCGAGCCAGCCGTCGGTCACCTTGAAGTCGACCGACTTCACGCCGCTGGCGTTCGGCTTGAGGTCGAGCATCTTCTTGTAGGTGTATTCCTGCAGGCCCTCGGCGCCGAGATAGCCGACGAGGCCCTCATGCAGCACGTAATAGCCGGCGGTCACCGGCGTGCCGTGGCGCGAGATCAGCGCGTAGGGATAGAGCGTCACCGGCTTGTCGGAGGCGTTGGCGACCTCGTCCTTGACGGTGAACAGGTATTTGTCGTCGACCGCGATGGTGCGCTTGAAGGTGAGGCCGGCGCCGTTGTCCCAGGTCAGCGTCAGCGGGTGGGCGACGTCGAGCTTGTTGCTGCCGACCTGCGTCCACACCGTGTCGGCGGTCGGCACCTTGACGTCGGCGCTGCCGGCGGTCCAGCCGAACTCGGCGTAGAACGGCTCCGGGCTGCCGGACGGCGACAGCAGCGTGATCGGCGGCGATTTCGGGTCGACGGTTTCGCGGAATTTGAGGAGCGACAGGTCGTCGATGCGGCCGCCCTTGAGCGCGATCGAGCCGGTCAGCACGCCGGTGTCGATGGCGACGCGCGGCGAGGCCGCGACGGCGGCGGTGCGGGTTTGCGCCGGCGGGGCGCCGGCGGCGGCGTTCGGCGTGCCCGGCACGGTGCCGGGGGCGGCCGGGGCAACGCCGGACTGGGCGTTGGCGGTCGGCGGCGCCGCCTGCTGGGTCGTCTGCTGCTGCTGCTGCGCCAGCTGCTTCTGCTTCTCCGCCTGCGGCATGGCGTAAAAATATTGCCACGCGATCAGCACCACGGCCGACAGCACGATGGCGAGAATGGTGTTCTTGTTATCGGTCATCGAGTTCCCGTTTTTCAGGCTTCCTGCCGCGGTCGCGCCCCGCTATGGGCACGCCCCAGTGCCCGTTCGAAATCGTGTGCGATGCGCTCGAAAGGCAGGCTCAGTGCCGTTTGGCGCCCCACTAGCACATAATCATGCCCGCCGTGCATGCGCGTTTCGCCGTAGAGGCGAACCACCTCGCGCAGGCGGCGGCGGACGCGGTTACGCTCGACGGCGTTCCCGACTTTGCGCGAAACCGTGAAGCCGACACGAACCGGGCCGGCGTCGCCGCGCGGGCGTATCTGGAGTACGAAAGCGGCGGCCGGGATTTTGGCCCCGGTCGCCGCTTTGAGAAAGTCCGCGCGTTGCTTCAGTCGTTCCATTGAAGGCAATCGGCGCGGCTATAAGGCCGGCTGGTTAGGCGCTGAGCCGCTTGCGTCCGCGGGCACGCCGGGCCTGGACGACCTTGCGTCCGCCCGTGGTCTTCATGCGCGCGCGGAAACCGTGACGGCGCTTGCGTACAAGCTTGCTCGGTTGGTAGGTCCGCTTCACGTTCAATTCTCCGCTGGTCGCGCCGTGGGGTCGGGGCAAAGCCCCAAAATCCGCCAAAAACCCGGACTTTGCCGGGGCCGGCACAGATGTGGGGCGGCTTATAAGGGACGCGTTCCGGCCCGTCAATGCGACGTCGCGCCCGAAAACCGGCCTTCTTTAATGGATTGTCTCGAGGACCGTCCGGAACCCATTTTTCCGGTGCGTTCGGTCCGGAACTCTTGTCCCGGCCCGGCGCAGGACACACATCAGCGACGGTATCCGGCCAATTCTCCGCCGCCCGGGCGGGATTTGACCGGTTTCGCCGCCGGTGCGCATCATGGCGGCCGGGAATCGAAGTGAGGCTGGCTTGGCGATTGTCCCAGAACCGTTGGGCGATGCTCCCGAATTGGCCCCCGCCAGCCGGCAGGGCATCCGGATCGGCCTGTCCGGCAAGCTTCTGATGCTGACGATCGCCTTCGTGCTGGTGGCCGAAGTCCTGATCTACGTGCCGCTAATCGCCAACTTCCGCCTCAACTGGCTCAACGACCGGCTGGCGGCCGCGCACACCGCCGCCATGGTGCTCGACGCCGCACCGAGCGGCATGGTGCCCGAGAGCCTCGCCAAGCAAATCCTCGATTCGATCGGCGCGCGCGCCGTCGCCGTGAAGATGGGCGATCAGCGCCGGCTTCTGGCTTCGGCCAATTTGCCGTCTTCGATCGAGGACGACGTCGATATGCGCCATCTGATGTGGTGGCAGTCGATCAAGGAAGCCTTCGACGTTCTTTTGTTCTGCAGGCCCAGCGACGTCATGCGCGTCATCGGCCCTGCGCCGATGGCCGAAGGCCAGTTCATCGAGATCATTCTCGACGAAGGGCCGCTGCGCAATGCGATGCTCAGCTTCTCGGTCACGATCATGCTGGTATCGCTCGGCATCTCGGCCTTCACGGCGATGCTGGTATTCTTCGCACTGCATTACCTGCTGGTGCGGCCTATGGGGCGATTGACCGCGAACATGGTGGCGTTTCGCGCCGATCCCGAGAATGCCGCGCGCATCATCGAGCGCTCCGGCCGCCGCGACGAGATCGGTACCGCGGAAGAGGAACTTGCGTCGATGCAACGCGAGCTGGCGTCGATGCTGCATCAGAAGAATCGTCTCGCCTCGCTGGGTCTCGCGGTCGCCAAGATCAATCACGACCTGCGCAATCTGCTCGCCTCGGCGCAATTGTTTTCCGATCAGCTCTCGAGCCTGCCTGATCCCAAGGTGCAGCGTTTCGCGCCCAAGCTGATGCATGCGCTGGAGCGTGCCGTTGCGCTCTGCCAGACGACTTTGTCGTACGGCCGCGCGCAGGAAGCGCCGCCGGATCGCAAGACCGTGCCGGTGGAATCGCTGATTGAGGAGGTGCGCGAGTCGCTCGGGCTGACCATCGAAGTGCCGATCCGCTGGATCGTCTCCGTCGAGCGTGGCCTTACCATGGAGGCCGACCCCGACCAGATGTTCCGCGTGATCGTCAATCTCGGACGCAATGCGATGCAGGCGCTCGAGACCCATGGCACCCGCGATCCGGCGCGCGACCAGATTCGCATCACTGGTCGTCGCGAGGGCGACATCGTGGCGATCGAAGTATCCGACACGGGCCCCGGCGTCTCCGACCGGGCCCGCAGTCATCTCTATCAGGCGTTTCAGGGCTCGACCCGCCCCGGTGGCTCCGGATTGGGTCTCGCGATCGCGGCCGAACTAGTCCGCGCTCACGGCGGCGAGATCAACCTCGTCCCGGGGACCATGGGGGCTACTTTCCGCATCACAATTCCGGACGGTGCCGTCGATCTGAGCGCGCGCCGCACGGCCCGCGCCCGCGCCTGACCGGGCTCTCCAGCTCATTATCCGGCGATCACGAAATCGCGAACGATGAACGGCGCCTGTGCGGTGTTCTCCAGACACGGGCGATGCAATCGGCGACTTCGAGGATCCTGCCATGCCATCACCTCAGGTGGCGCTGATGGCGATGGCGACAGCGGTTCCGCCGCACAGGTTGGAACAAGCCGCCATCGCATCGCTGGCGCGCCGCATTTATGCGCGCAGCCTGGCGCGCTATCCGCAACTCGCCGGCGTCTATGTCAATGCCGGCATCGAGCAGCGTTATTCGGCGCGTCCGCTCGATTGGTTCGAGACGACGCATGACTGGCCGGAACGCACGCGAGCCTATCTCGTCGGCGCACGTGCCTTGTTTCTCGATGCCGCGGGCAACGCGCTGTTGCGCGCGGGCCTGCGCGCCCGCGACGTCGATACCATCGTCACGGTGTCTTCGACAGGCATCGCCACGCCGAGTCTCGAAGCGTTGGTTGCCGCCGAGATGGGCTTTCGCCCCGATGTATTGCGCGTGCCGGTGTTCGGGCGCGGCTGCGCCGGCGGCGTGGTGGGGCTGTCGCTCGGCGCGCGGCTGGCGCAGGCCCGGCCCGGTGAAGTCGTTCTCGTCGTCGTGGTCGAACTGTGCACGCTCGCCTTTCGCGGCGATCGCTCGACCAAGGCCGACGTGATCTCGTCGGCGCTGTTCGGCGACGGCGCCGCGGCGCTTGTGCTGCGCGCCGGCGATCACGGCAAAGGCGTCATCATCAGCGACACAGCCGAGCACACCTGGCCGTCAACGCTCGACATCATGGGCTGGACCGTTGACCCGGCAGGCTTCGGCGTCGTGCTTTCGCGGTCGCTGCCGCGCTTCATCGAACAGCGGCTAGCGGCGCCCGTTCGGCGATTCGTCAAGCGTGCGCGGCTCGCCGCGCCGCAACTCGTCCTTCACCCGGGCGGCGCCAAGGTGCTTGAAGCGGTCGAGGGCGCGCTGGCGCTGCAGACCGGAACGTTGCGTGACGAGCGCGAGGTGCTGCGCACGCACGGCAACATGTCCGCGCCGACGGTTTTGTTCGTGCTTGAGCGAGCCCTGCGGCGCGGCTTGCGTGGGCAGGCTTTGCTCGCGGCCATGGGACCGGGCTTCACGATCTCGATGGCGGCGCTCGAGGGCGGCCATGGGTAATGGTGTTTGGCTGGTCGGTTTCCTGGCGGCGCAACGGCTCGCCGAACTCGCGCTGGCCCGGCGCAACACGACACGGCTCAAAGCCGAAGGCGCGGTCGAATTCGGCGCCGGGCATTATCCGGTCATGGTGGCGCTGCATTCGGCTTGGTGGCTGGCGCTCGCGGGGTTCGGCCATGATCGGCCGGTGAATCTCGGGTGGCTCGCCGTGTTCGTCGCGCTCCAGGCCGCCCGGATTTGGGTGATCGCCAGCCTCGGGCGGCGCTGGACGACGCGGGTGCTGGTGCTCCCCGGAGCGCGGCCGGTCGCCCAAGGGCCATATCGTTGGCTGCGCCATCCCAATTACGCGATTGTCGTCCTGGAAATCGCCGTGGTTCCCCTGGCGCTCGGCCTGCCGGGCGTGGCGCTGGTCTTCTCGGCCGCCAATGCGGCGCTGCTGGCCTGGCGAATCAGTTTGGAAAACAGGGCCTTGGCCTGGGCGGCGGGGGCCACGAAGCAATTGCTGCCGTCACACTTGCCAACGGATACCCAAGACGATAGCTAGTGCCCCGTCCCGCCCGGCTACCCGGCGGCGACATCAGCGCCCGTAGCTCAGCTGGATAGAGCACCAGACTACGAATCTGGGGGTCAGAGGTTCGAATCCTTTCGGGCGCGCCACCACTTAGCTCACTCTTTTCCAAAAATGCCTTTCGCGTTTCGTTCTCAATCTGCCGGCACCGATGCCCGCAATAGCGCCTCGGCCTTGTCGACGTCGATCTTGGCGCCCAAGGCCACTTTGTTCTGCCGCAGCAGGTCGATCGCAACGTCCGTCAGACAATAAAGCTCGCAGACGATGATGAACTTGATCAGCCGGTCGACCGGCACCTCGGGCTGCGGCTTGCGCGCGCGTATTTCGGGACCGCAGAACAGCACATCGTAGGTGTTCGCCTGACCGACATACATCCCAGGCACTTCGACGCGCGGCCACCGGAAAAAGCCAAGGTCGAACCCTTCAAGGCCGAGCGGTTCGAGGCGGTCATAGATTTCGACGAAGTGAGAGCGCGGCCACCAAGGATGCTGGAAAAGCGATGTTTCCGTTTCGAGGGCGAACGGTTTTGCCTCAGCGAAAAACTTCTTGGCGCCGTCGATGACCTCGATCTCGAAGCCTTCGCAATCAAGCTTGATCGCGTCAGCGCGTGGCACGGTGCCGTCGGCCCATAGCGTGTCGAGCCTGCGGATTGTGGCTGAGTGCCAGTTGTCGGGGATATTGCCGGCGGCGTCGCGGCCGATGTCTGACGGTGATGCGACCTTTGGAAGGAAGGCCGAGCCGAATGCGTTGGCGGTCTGCTCGAACAGGCGCTCGCCATCCTCGTTGCCGAGGCCGATCTGAAAATAGCGACGATGGGCGTTGCCGCTGTCTTTCGCGGCAAGCTCCGAAATCACGCTCTCGATTGGGTCAAAGCCGGTTAGGTCAAGATGATCGCCCAGGTGCGTCCATCGGCGGTGAACGCCGCCCTGCACGCCGACGTCGATCAAATAGAATCGCTCGCGCAAGTGGCCGTTGCTGCAGACGGACCTTGTAAAGTGAGCTACGTCTGGTTCCCGGTGTGCCATTTTTCTTTTCGTTTGTGCGCAATTCCTCCGTCCAGAAGTTCAACACAAATACCACCGAAAGTATAGGCCGATAAAAAACTAAACCTTAGAGGGTCGTTCGCCGCGATCGGCCGGACAAGAACGCGCAAGAGGGACGCATGAGTGCTGAGGCAAAGCTGAAGGCGATGAACCTGGTGTTGCCAACGGCGGCGCCGCCGATCGCAACTTATGTCCGCTTCAAAACGGTCGGCGACCTGATCTTCCTGTCGGGGCAAGGGCCGCGACGGCCCGACGGTTCGATGCCGGTGGGTATTGTCGGCAAGGATTTCACAGTCGAACAGGCCTGTGAGTTCGCGCGCACAACGGGGCTGGGGCTGCTCTCGGCGATGAAGGATGCCTGCGGATCGCTGGACAAAGTTGAAGTCGTCAAGGTTCTCGGCATGGTCAATGCCGCACCGGGCTTCACGGACCATCCGCGTGTCATCAACGGCTGTTCGGATCTGCTTGTCGCCGTTCTTGGCGACAACGGCCGTCACGCGCGGTCCGCGGTTGGCATGGGCTCGCTACCGGGCAACATGCCTGTCGAGATCGAAGCGATTATCCGGAAACTGCCCTAGATCGTTCGCCGATTTGTCGGAACGCCTTGCGGCATGTTCGCTACCGGGAAATTCGGCGGCCATGGCGGGCACAAGGCGTAACGTCAGGCCCGCCCTGCCGCGCTTTCATTGTTGCCGTTCTCGTGCGCGGCCAGGCCGCGGACGCTGTCGATCTCCGCGAAGCCGGCCTTGAGGATTTCCTCGCGCTTGTGCCGCAGATGCGCGCGCAGGATATGCGCGAGCCCCGTGCCGTCGCGCCGCTGCAACGCATTGAGGATCGCGTCGTGCTCCTGGATCGCGATGGCCCAGCGCGGTGGCGTCATCGGCGTCAGGTAGCGCGCGCGCCGGATGCGCGCCGTCACGGAATCATAAAGCCCGGACAGCACCGGATTGCAGGCCGCGGCGACGATGCCCTCGTGGATCTGCCGGTTGCGCCGGTAATACTGGGCGAGATCGCCGTCGCGGTAGTTCGCGACCATCGCATGATGCGCCTCGGCGATCTCCTTGATCTGCTCGTCCGTGATGCGCTCGCAGGCGAGTTCGCCGGCCAGCGCCTCGAGGCCCTGGCACACCTCGAACAGGTCGTGCACGTCCTTGTCGGTCAGGCGGGCAGCGCGCGAGCCGCGGTTCGGCAGCAGCAGCACGAGGCCTTCGGCGGCGAGAACCTTCAATGCCTCGCGCAGCGGCGTGCGTGAAATCTTCAGCTTGAGGCAGAGTTCGCGCTCCGGAATGCGGGCCCCGGGCGGCACTTCGCCTTCCAGCAACATGTCCCGCAGACGGGACACAACCTCCTCATGCAGCATCGGAATCTGGCATCCCCGGCCGATTTTGCATTCAATTAGGAACTATATACGGAAATATCCGGCCATTGTCTCTTGAATAATCCGTGTTTTGAATTCAAAATTGTGAGAATTCTAGGGTAGGAAACAAAAAATGGATCAGCCGCTGTCCGGCGCCGACGACCTTCTTTTCGAGATCAGGGGAGGCATCGGCTGGGTCACCTTCAACCGGCCCCAGGCGCGCAACGCCTTCACTTTCGCGATGTACGAGCGTCTCGCCGAGGTCTGCGAGCAGGCCAATGCCGACCGCGCGATCAAGGCCATCGTGTTCCAGGGCGCCGGCGACAAGGCTTTCGCCTCCGGCACCGACATCAACCAGTTCCGCGCCTTCAAGACGCCGCAGGATGCGCTCGATTACGAGGGCCGCATCGACCGCGTCCTCACCAAGCTCGAGCAGTGCCGCGTGCCGACCATCGCCGCGATCTCCGGCGCCTGTACCGGCGGCGGCGCCGGCATCGCCGCCTGCTGCGATCTGCGCATCGGCACCAAAACGACCAAGGTCGGCTTCCCGATCGCGCGCACGCTCGGCAACTGCCTGTCGATGTCGAACATCAGCCGCCTCACGGCGCTGATCGGCCCGGCGCGCGTCAAGGACGTCATTTTCACCGCGCGCCTGATCGGCGCGGAAGAGGCGGCCCATGTCGGCCTGCTGCACGAGGTCGTCGAAGACCATCCAGCGCTGATGCAGCGTGCCGACGAATTGTCGAAGACGATTGCCGGCCATGCGCCGCTGACTCTGGCCGCGACCAAACAGGCGCTGGCGCGGCTGCAGAAGCGTCTGACGCGCGAGGAAGGCGAGGACCTCATCGTCAGTTGCTACATGAGCCAGGATTTCCGCGAGGGCATGGACGCCTTCCTCAACAAGCGCGCGCCGCAGTGGAAGGGCGAGTGACGATGGGGAGCGAACGCCGTCCGCAGGGGCCGCTCGCCGGCCTCAAGGTTGTCGATCTGACGCATGTCATGGCGGGGCCGACCTGCACCTTGATGCTCGCCGACATGGGCGCCGAGGTGATCAAGATCGAGAAGACGCCGAAGGGTGACGACACGCGCTACTCGGTGCCGCCGAAGATCGGCGACGAAGCCGCCTCGTTCCTGATGATGAACCGCAACAAGCGCGGCGTCGTCATCGACCTCAAGACCGAGGGCGGCGCGGCGATATTGCGCCGGCTGATCGCCAAGGCCGACGTGCTGGTCGAGAACTTCGCTCCCGGCGTGCTCGAGCGCCTCGGCTTCGGCTACGAGACGATGCACAAGGAATTCCCCGGCCTCATCTATTGCTCGCTGTCCGGCTTCGGCCGTACCGGGCCCTACAAGGATCGTCGCGGCTTCGACCTCGTCGCGCAGGCGATGAGCGGCATCATGAGCTTCACCGGCGAGCGCCCCGATGGCCCGCCGGTCAAATGCGGCGCGCCGTTGTCCGACATCACCGCCGGCATCCTTGCCGCGCTCGGCATTCTGGCAGCCTACACCAACAAGCTGAAGACCGGGCAGGGCCAGTGGGTCGAGACCTCGCTGTTCGAGGCCGCGCTGGTGCAGACCTACTGGCAATCGGCGATCGCGCTGGCGACCAATGTCGCCCCCAAGGCGATGGGCTCGGCCCATCCGCTCAACGCGCCCTACCAGGCTTTCGAGGCTTCGGACGGCTGGATCGTCGTCGGGGGCGCCAATCAGAAGCACTGGGGTCTGATGCTTGACGCCATGGGCCTGAGCGACCTCGCGCAGGATCCGCGCTTCGCTACCGGCGCCGACCGTATGGCGCATCTCAAGGAGCTCGAGGCCGCGCTGATGAAGCGCTACCGCGAGAAGCCGTCGCAATACTGGCTCGATGAACTCGACAAGCGCGGCGTGCCCTGCGGTCCGGTCATGAACATGTTGCAGGCGCTGTCCGATCCGCAGACGCTGGCCCGCGACATGGTCGTCGAGGTCGAGCATGCGACGCTCGGCCCGGTCAAGACCATCGGCCTGCCGCTCAAATTCTCCGAAACACCGGGCAAGGTCAGGAGCGGCGCGCCGCTCTACGGTCAGCACACGCGCGAAGTTCTGCGCGAGTATGGCTTCGACGACCAACAGATCAAGGACTTCGAGGAGGAGGGCGCCGTGGTGGCGGCGCCGGAAGACAAGACGCGGCAACGCGTCGCCTGAAGACGTCAATCGACAAAAAACAAATATCAGGAGGAAATCTATGAACTCTATGACCAAATTGATGATGCTCTCGGGAGCGGCGCTCGCTCTCACCGCGGCGCAGCCGGCCATGGCCGAGTGGAAGCCGACCAAGCCGATCGAGTTCATCGCCACCGCCGGTCCCGGCGGCGGCACCGACATCATCGCCCGCACGGTTCAGGGCATCATCACCAAGTACAAGTTCATCGACCAGCCGATCGTGGTGGTGAACAAGGGCGGCGGCAGCGGCGCCGAAGGTTACACGTACGGCAAGGCGATGGCCGGCGACCCCCACAAGGTCATATTCGGCACCTCGAACGCCTGGCAGCAGCCGATGGTGTCCAAGGTTGCGTTCAATTACACCGACCTCACGCCGGTGGCGGCGATGGCGCAGGACGAGTTCCTGATCTGGGTGAAGCAGGATTCGCCGTGGAAGACGGCCGGCGACTATCTCAAGGCGGCGAAATCGGGCAATCTGAAGATGGGCGGCGCCCAGTCCAAGGACACCGACGAGGTCCTCACGCGCATGATCGAAAAGATCGCCGATGTGAAGATCACCTATATCCCGTTCAAGAGCGGCGGCGAGGCCGCGGTGCAGCTCGCCGGCGGCCACATCGACTCGCACGTCAACAATCCGAGCGAGAGCGTCGGCCAGTGGCGCGGCGGCACGCAGCATCCGATCTGCGTGTTCAGCTCCAAGCGTCTGACCAACACCGACAAGGTGACGGCGACCGAAGGCTGGTCGGACATCCCGACCTGTGTCGAGCAGGGCCTCAACATCCCGACCTATCAGCAACCGCGCACCGTCTGGCTGCCGGGCAAGGTCACGCCGGAGCAGGCCGCCTTCTATGTCGACGTGATGAAGAAGGTCGAAGGCACGCCGGAGTGGGCCGACTACATCAAGCGCACCTCGCAGACCAACACCTTCCTCGTCGGCGATGAATTCCAGAAGTTCATCAAGGACGACATCGCCCACGTGCATCAGATCGCCCAAGAGCAGGGCTGGCTGGTGAAGTGAAGCGGGATGATCTCGCAACGCCTCATAGAAGTGACGACGGCGGCCCTGACCGGCTTGTTCGGTGTGGCCGTCGTCGTGTCGAGCATCGATAACGGCATCGGCTGGGGCGAAAAAGGCGTCGACGCCGGCACGTTCCCACTGATCGTCGGCTCGGCGATCGCGCTCGGCAGTCTCTACAATCTCGTGCGCGGCGCCCTCGTCGCGCACGAGGTCGCCGTCACCTGGGTGGCGCTGCGCCGCGTCGCCGGCTTGTTCCTGCCGGCGGCGGTCTTCATCGCGCTCATTCCGGCCCTGGGGATGTACGCGTCCTCGTTCGGCTATGTGCTGGCCACCGTCGGCTGGCAGCGCAAGCTGCCGCCGTGGAAGACGTTGGCGATCGCGGTAGCCGCGCCGCTTTTCCTCTACGTCGTGTTCGAGAAGCTGTTTGTGGTGTCGCTGCCGCACGGCGCCTTGTTTGAGATGATGGGATTCTGAAGGATTCATGGAAAGCAACATCGAATCCCTGATGCACGGCTTCGGCATCGCCATCACGATGCAGCACATCTTGCTGATGATGATCGGCGTGCTGCTCGGCATCCTTGTCGGCGTGCTTCCCGGGCTCGGCGCGCCGAACGGCGTGTCCCTGCTCCTGCCGCTGACATTCGGCATGCAGCCGGTGTCGGCCATCATCCTGTTGTCGAGCATGTACTGGGGGGCGTTGTTCGGCGGCTCGGTGACCTCGATCCTGTTCAATATTCCCGGTGAGCCGTCCTCCGTGGCGACGACATTCGACGGCTATCCGATGGCGCGCGACGGCCGGCCGAGCACCGCGCTGGCGACCGCGTTCGGATCGGCGGCCTTCGGCGCGCTGGTCGGCGTCGTGCTGATCACGCTGGTGGCGTCCTGGGTCGCGCAGTTCGCCTTGCGCTTTGGCCCGCCGGAATACTTCGCCGTCTATTTCCTTGCCTTTGCCAGCTTCGTCGGCATGGGCGGCACGCCGCCGATCAAGACCTTGGTGGCGCTGTCGATCGGCTTTGCCATTGCCGCCATCGGCATCGACACCGTGTCGGGCAGCGTGCGTCTCACGTTCGGCGTGCCCGAGCTGGTCAAGGGCGTCGACTTCGTCGTTGCGGTGATGGGCCTGTTCGGCATCGGCGAACTGCTGCTGGCGGTCGAAGAGGAGATGCACGCCAAGGCGGTGTCCTCGAAGATCGACTGGCGCGAAGTGCTGCGCACCATTGCCGGCCTGCCGCGCTACGGCTGGACGCTGCTGCGCAGCGCCGCGATCGGCTGCTGGATGGGCATCACGCCGGGCGGGCCGACGGCGGCATCGTTCATGAGCTACGGCATCGCCAAGCGCTTCGCCAAGAAGGGCTCACGTCCGTTCGGTACCGGCGTGCCGGAGGGCATCGTCGCACCCGAAGCGGCAGATCATTCCGCCGGCACCAGCGCGCTGCTGCCGATGCTGTCGCTCGGCATCCCCGGTTCGGCCACGGCCGCGGTGATGATGGGCGGCTTGATGATCTGGGGTCTCAATCCGGGCCCCATGCTGTTCGTCGACCAGCGCGACTTCGTCTGGGGCCTCATCGCCTCGATGTATGTCAGCAATATCGTCGCCGTTGTGCTGGTGCTACTGACGGTGCCGGTGTTCGCGGCATTGATGCGCATCCCCTTCTTCATCATCGCGCCGCTGATCTTCATCATCTGCACGGTCGGCGCCTATTCGGTGTCGAACTCCTATCTCGACGTCGTGCTGATGTTCGGCTTCGGCATCATCGGCTATCTGTTCAAGAAGGCGGCCTATCCGTTGGCGCCGCTGGTGCTGGCGATCGTCATCGGCGACAAGGCGGAGGATGCGTTCCGCCAGGCGATGCTGATGTCGAAGGGCTCGCTCGGAATTTTCTTCAGCAGCCCGCTGGTGACCTGCCTCATCCTCGGTGGCTTTGCGTTCCTCGTGGTGCCGCAGCTCATGAAGCTGGTGCGTCCGCGCCGGGCGCGGCCGGGCCTCGAGGCGACCGAGGTCTAGCGGGCCCCGAGCCGCGCCGCGGCGTCGGCGGGCTTGGCCGCGCGCTTCGGCTTGGCGGGCGCCGCCTCCGGTTGCGCGTACAGCAGGGCGATGGCCGTCTTCGCCGCGTTGCGCACATGAAGTTCAGCGAGAGCGCGTGCCTTCTTGCCATTCTTCTCGTCGAGTGCGCTCATCATGTCGGCGAGCTCGGCGAGGCTAGACGTGGTGCGACCCGGCGCCCGCAGCGAGGTGGCGCGCAGCAGCATGATGCGCGCATTGAGCAGCCGCAACGTGTCGCCGAGCGCTTGATTGCCGGCGCCTTCGACGAGGCAGTCATAGAAATGGTTCTTGGCGCGCAGGCGAGCGAGAGGATCGCTATCCTTCAGCGACTTCTTGAGATTGCGGAACGCCTCGTGCAGCGCCGTGCGCTGCTTGTCGGACGCGTGCTCGGCGAAAAGTTCGCAGGCGAGGCCTTCGAGTTCGGTGCGGACCTGATAGACGCCCTCGGCCTGTTCGGCCGACAGCCGCGTCACCATCGGCCCGCGGTTCGGCACCACCTCGATGAGGCCTTCGGATTCGAGCTGGCGCAGCGCCTCGCGCACCAGCGTGCGGCTGACGCCGGTCATCTCGCACAGCGCACGTTCGGTCAACCGCTCGCCGGCGCTGAAATGACCGAGCGCAATGGCGTAGCGGATGCTCTCGGTGACGCTCTGGCGCAGCGGCGCGGCAACCTTCTCGACCCGAAAATCAGGTTTCATGAAAGGCGCGGTCAAAGGCCTGTTCCTCCAAAATCCCGATCTTGGCCGGGGCGATTCCACCCCTCTCTACAACGGAACGCCGGTCGCCGAAATGCCGTCCCGGACCGCCCCCTCAGGGAATTTCGGCCACATTTGCCGGCCGAGGTCATCGCGCCTGCCATCCGCCGTCGATCGGAAATGTGGCGCCGGTGATGTCGTTGCCGGCGGGGCTGCACAGGAACACCGCCAGTGCGCCGACATTGCCGGGCTCGACGAAGCGCTCGGTCGGGTGCCGCGTTGCGACATAGCGGTGTTCGGCTTCCGCCGCGCTGATGCCTTCTTCGGCCGCCATTTCGCCGATCCGCGACAGCAGCGGCGGCGTCGGCACCGCGCCGGGCGCGATGGCGTTGCAGGTTATGCCGGTGCGCGCCGTCTCGATGGCGACGGCACGGGTCATGCCGAGCAGGGCGGTCTTGGTGGTGACGTAATCGATGCGGTTCTCGGTGCCGCGCGCGCCGAAGATCGACGACATGTTGATGATGCGGCCCCAGCCCTGGGCCCGCATGGCCGGCACGGCGAGGCGAATGCAATGAAACGCCGCCGAGACGTTGACGGCGAGCGAGCGGTTCCAGTCCTCGGTCTTGAAGTGCTCGACGGCGGAAAAGTGCCGGACCACGGCGTTGTTGACGACGATATCGACGGCGCCGAAGCGCGCGGCGGCATTGCCGACCATGCGCTCGATCGCGGCGACGTCGGTCAGGTCGGTGTCGTCGAACATCGCTTCGCTGCCGGTGTCTGACGACAGGCGGCGGGCCGCTTCATGACCGAGGGTCATATCTCCGAGCCCGTTGATCACGACCCGCGCGCCGGCCGCGGCGAGGCTGTGCGCGATGGCGTAGCCGATGCCGCCGGTCGAGCCCGTGACGAGGGCGCAGCGGCCCTTGAGCGTGCCGCCGGATGTTAGGTCAGTCATGATGCGTCGGCCATTTTTTGCATCGGCTCCCTGCGGAGTTGGTCCTTGACCCCCTCCGGCCTATATTTTACATACCGTACTACTATCAGACAATATCGGCCATCCGGGCGGACCTTGCGGGGACCGGCTCAAAGCGGACGGCCCGCAAGGAGGAGATGTTCGAATGGCCGGCCCCGTGGTGGCGCATCCGCCGCCAATTCGGGCATTGGCGCAAATTCCTGCGGGCCAGTCCTTTCGCAGGCCCCCCATTCAATCTCTCCCTGGCTCTTGATCTACGGAGCGGCCTGAAGCCGTCCGCAGTAAAGAGCGTGCCCTCTCAATCCCGATTTCCCTCAAACACAGGAAGCGATCATGAGCAGCGAAATGGATAAAGCCGCGAAGGTGATGTTCGACGAAGGCCTCAAGCACCGCCGCGAGGTGCTTGGGCCGGAATATGTCGATGGCTCGATCGCCAACGCTAACGACTTCATGATGGCGTTCCAGCACATGACCACAGAGTGGTGCTGGGGCTACGGTTGGGGCCGCCCGGGCCTGCCGCGCAAGACGCGCAGCCTGCTCAACCTCGCAATGCTTACCGCGCTCAACCGCGGCCCGGAAATCAAGCTGCACGTGCGCGGCGCCATCAACAACGGCGTGACCGTGGACGAGATCAAGGAAACCCTGTTGCACGCCACGATCTATTGCGGCATTCCCGCAGGCCTCGACGCTTTCAAGATCGCAAACGAGGTTCTCAAGGAGATGGGCAAAGTCTCCGCCGCGCCAGCGAAGAAATCGTAAGACAGGAAAGTCGCACTCTGATGTCTGCAAAGCAGGAACTGGGCTTCATCGGCGTCGGCCGCATGGGTATCCACATGGCCGGCCGGCTGCTCGAAGCCGGTTATGGTGTCACCGTCTATGACTTGAACGAGACGAACGTCGCCCGCCTGGTGCAGCGCGGCGCCAAGCGCGCCGGCTCGCCGGCCGAAGTGGCGTCCGCCGCCGAGACGGTGCTCGCCAGCCTGCCGACCCCGGACATCGTCAAGAAGGTGGCGGCGGACGTCGCCACCGGTAGCAAGGTGAAGACTTTCATCGACCTCTCGACCACCGGGCCGGTGGTCGCCAAGGAGATCGCCGCGGTGCTGTCCGCCAGGGGCATTGCCGCCGTCGACGCGCCCGTGAGCGGCGGTCCCGGCGGCGCCGAGAAGGGCACTGTCGCCGTCATGGTGGCTTGCGACAAGGATCTCGCCGAGATGCTGCGGCCCATCGTCGAAGTCATCGGCAAGATGTTCTGGGTCGGCGCGCAGCCGGGCCAGGGGCAGGCGATGAAACTCGTCAACAACATTCTCTCCGCCACGGCCGTCGCCATGACATCGGAAGCGCTCGCGATGGGCGCCAAAGCCGGCCTCGATGCTGACACCATGATCGCCGTCATCAACTCGGGCAGCGGCCGCAACACCGCGACCGAGGACAAATTCCCGCGCTGCGTGCTTAGCCGCAGGTTCGATTTCGGTTTCGCCGTCGGCCTGATGCACAAGGACGCCAAGCTTGCGGTATCGTTCGCCGAGTCGCTCGGCGTGCCGATGATCGTCGGCAATGCCGTCAATCAGTTGCTGTCGATCACCGAGGCGATCGAAGGCTTCGACGGCGACCTGACCACCACGGCGCGTACCGTCGAAAAATGGGCGGGCGTCGAGATCAAGGGTAAGGCCGCGAAGTAGGGAACGGCCTATCGGGAGGCGCCGATGACCGACAAGATCCTATCACGCAAGGACGGCGCGGTTGGCCATCTGATCTTCAATAATCCGGAGCGGCACAACGCGGTGTCGCTCGACATGTGGGCGGCGGCGGAGGCGGTCGTCGCCGATTTCAGGGCTGACCCCGATGTGCGGGTCATGGTCGTGTCCGGCGCCGGCGGCAAGGCCTTCGTTTCCGGCGCCGACATCACGCGCTTCGAGAAGGACCGCGCGACGTCGGAAGCGGTCGCGCGCTACGGTAAGCTGGTCGATCGTGCCTACACGGCGTTCTACGAGTTTCCCAAGCCGACCCTCGCAATGATCCGCGGTTATTGCATCGGCGGCGGCATGGCGCTGGCGATGTGCTGCAACATGCGCATCGCAACCGACACGTCGAAGTTCGGCATTCCGGCCGCCAAGCTCGGCCTCGGCTACGGCTTCAAGGGCATCAAGCGGCTGGTCGATGTCGTCGGCCCGTCCTTCGCCAAGGAAATCTTCTACACGGCGCGTCAGTTCACCGCCGCCGAAGCGATGGCGATGGGGCTCATCAATCGCGCCGTCACCGATGAATCCCTTGAGTCCTACGTCAACGACATAACGGCGGCCATGGCGGCCGACGCGACCACGACCCGGATTTCGGCCGCTTAACTCTGCGAGGCTTTGATGCTCGACCGCCCCA
This sequence comes from Pseudomonadota bacterium, assembly GCA_018240595.1. Lineage (GTDB taxonomy): Bacteria > Pseudomonadota > Alphaproteobacteria > Rhizobiales > Xanthobacteraceae > Pseudolabrys. The sequence continues at coordinate 92,247 of JAFEFL010000004.1, forward strand.
ATGTCACGCAAAAACTGGCGCAGTACGTCGCCGATACCCGGCTCGGCGACATTCCGGGCGAGGCGATGCACCAGGCCAAGCGCTCGGTGATGAACTTCTTCGCTGTGGCATTGGCCGGCTGTCGCACCGCGCCGGTCGAGATTGCGATGGCGACGCTCGCCCAATTCTCCGGCGGCAAGCAGGCAACCCTTGTCGGGCGCGGCGAGCGCATCGACGCCCTGAGCGCCGCGTTCCTCAATGCCGCCGGCGCCAATGTCTATGACTTCTGCGACACCCACACCCGCACCGTGATCCACCCGACCGCGCCGGTGGTGCCGCCGCTTTTGGCGCTGGCCGAGCTGCGCCGCGTCAGCGGAACGGAACTGCTGTTCGGCATCGTGCTTGGCAACGAGATCGAGGATCGCATCGGTCTTGCCGTCTCGCCGAAACACTATTCGCTGGGCTGGCACATCACTTCGACCTGCGGCGTGTTCGGCGCGGCCGCCGCGGCCGGCAGGCTGATGGGCCTCGACGCGCAGAAGCTTGTCTGGGCGCTCGGCTCGGCCGCGACGCAATCTTCCGGCCTGTGCGAATGCCTCGGCACCGCATCGAAGAGCGCCAGCGTCGGTAACGCCGCGCGCAACGGCCTGCTGTCGGCGCTGCTGGCGGAGAAGGGCTTCGAGGGGCCGCCCGAGCCGCTTGCTGGCGTGCAGGGCCTCTACAATGCGATGGGCGTTGCGCCCGACCTGTCGTTCCTCACCGAAGGCTGGGGTAAGAGCTGGCAAATCATGGAAACCGCCTACAAGCCTTATCCCTGCGGCTTCGTCATCAATCCGGTGCTCGATTGCGTGCTCGACTGGCGGCGCGATCATGCCGACGCCGAGGTGGTCAAGGTCATCGTGCGCGGCAATCCGCTGCTCGCAGACCGCACCGACCGCCCGAACGTCACCAACGGCCGCCTGTCGCAGGTCAGCGTGCAGCATGCCGTCGCCGCGGCGCTCACGCGCGGCAAGGTGGGCCCCGAGGAATTCAGCGACGAATGCGTCGCCGATCCGACGGTCGTGGCGCTGCGCGGCAAGGTCGAAGTCGTGCGCGATGCCTCTTTCGCGACCATCGCCGCCGCCGTCGATATCGCGACAGCCGACGGCCAGGTTCACCGCCTGTCGACGCAGGCCGCGCGGGGCAGCGAGGTCAATCCGATGAGCGATAGCGACCTCGAGGCCAAGCTGCGCCATGCCGCCGCCGGATGGAATGCGCGTCATGACATCGAGCCGCTGGTCGATGCGATCTGGACGCTGGACAAGAACCCGGACGTCGCCGGGCTCTGCGCGCTCACCGTGCCACGTGACTGACGGCTCAGTACCGATTGACCGGCAGCACCATCATTTCCGCGACCTGGACATGCGGCGGCTGCTCGAGCGCGAACATGATGGAGCGGGCAATGTCCTCGGGGTCGAGCGCCATCTTGAACTGGTCGAAATAGGCTTTGGTCATGGCCTCGTCGCCGCGATAGCGCGTTTTGATGATGCCGGTGCGGGCAAGGCCGGGCATGATCTCGGTGACACGGATCGCTGTCTCGGCCAGTTCGGCGCGGATGATTTCCGTGAGCATGTGGATGCCGGCCTTGCTGGCGTTGTACGGCGCCATGTCCGGCACGATGCGCAACGCGGCAACCGAGCTCATGTTGACGAGATCGCCTTTGTTGCGGCGGACCATGTCGGGCAGGATGGCGCGGGTGACGCGCATCAGGCCGTTCAGGTTGGTATCGACGATGGCGGCCCAGTCGTCGGCCGAGCCGACATCGAAGCGCTTGCGGCCGCCGATGTCGTGGCCGGCATTGTTGATCAGGACGTCGATCGGCAGGAAGTCGGCCGGCACCAGTTCGAGGATGCGCGCTGTGCGGTCGGGATCGGTGACGTCGAGCATGAGGGGCGTAGCGGCGGCGCCGAGCTCGTCGGCGAGTGGCTTGAGCTTGGCCTCGTCACGGTCGGCGAGGACGACGCGATAGCCGGCGGCGACCAGCGCCCGCGCAATCGCCGTGCCCATGCCCCCGGCGGCGCCGGTCAAGAATGCGTTGCCCTTGCTTGCCATCGTTCACTCCCTCGTTGCCGCGAGCAGGGTTCTCGCTGGTCTGGCGAGATTGTCGCAGCTTCCGCGCCGCCCTCAGTCGATGAATTTGTGCTATCTGTTATGTCGATTACGGCAGGGACGACGGCTGCCGGAAAGCGAAGGCGGCTCGCCGCATGGATATAAAGCAGCTCAAGGTCTTCTCGACCGCGGCGTCGTGCGGCAGCTTCTCGCGCGCGTCGGTTGCGCTGTCGATCGCGCAGCCGGCCCTCAGCCGCTACGTCAAGGCGCTTGAGACCGAGCTCGGCGTCAAACTGTTCTATCGCAATGGCCGCGGGATCATTCTGACCGAAGCCGGCAAGATGCTCGAGAAGCATGCCAAAGGTATTCTCGAACAGGCCGCCCGCGCCTCGTCGGAAATTGGGGCGTTGCAGACCAGTCCGCACGGTAGCGTTGCCATCGGCATGCCGCCTTCGGTCGGCGCCGTGCTCACCGTTCCGTTGGTCGAGCACTATCGCGAACAATATCCGCAGATCGCCATGCGCGTCGTCGAAGGCTTCAGCGGCCATGTGCTCGAATGGCTTCTGACCGGCAAGATCGACGTGGCGGTGCTGTATAATGCACCGGCGACGAGCAATGTGCTGTCCGAGCCGCTGCTGCGCGACGAACTGGTGCTGCTAGGCGCGATGAAGGATCCCTCGAAGCTGCCGCCCGGTTCGGTGCAGGCCAAGGTGCTCGCCGAAATTCCAATGATTCTGCCGAGCCGGCCTCACGGATTGCGCGTACTCATCGACCAGGTGTTTGGTAAGGCGGGCATCAAGCCGAACATCATTATCGAGATCGATGCCATGCCATCGACGCTCAACCTCGTCGAGAAGGGCGTCGGCTACACCATCCTGTCATTCTCGACGGTACATCACCTTGTGAAAGCGGGCCGCATAAAGTGCTTTACCATCGTGCGGCCGCAGTTGACGCGGCAACTGCTGCTCGCGACCTCGAGCCAGCGGCCGATGACGGTAGCGACCCGCGCGTTGACCAAGATGATCGCGACGCAAGTGCGCGAACTGGCCCGCGACGGCCGCTGGAATCCGCGCTAAGGAGCAGCAGCGGCTTCTTCTAGTGCTGCATGCCCCAGCGGCGCACGGTCATCTTTTCGGCAGTGAGAAAGATCAGATTTTCCACGGCCAGGCCGAGCAAAATCACGGTAAGAAGCCCGGCGAACACGGAAGGTATCTCGAGCGAGTTCTTGCTCTGGAAGATGAACCAGCCGAGGCCGCCGCCGCCCGAATTGGCGCCGAAGACCAGCTCCGCCGCGATCAGCGTGCGCCAGGCAAAAGCCCAGCCAATCTTGAGGCCGGTGAGTATACTGGGAAACGCACCCGGAATCAGGATGCGCACGACGTAACCGAGGTCCGACAGGCCGTAATTCTGCCCGACCATCCGCCACGTCGGGCTGACGCCGCGAAAGCCTGAATGTGTGTTGAGTGCGACCGACCACAGCACCGCATGAACGAGCACGAACACGATGCCGCCGGTGCCGAGGCCGAACCAGATCATGGCGAGCGGCAGCAGGGCGATCGACGGTAGTGGGTTGAACATGGCGGTGAGCACTTCGAGCAGGTCGGCGCCGATCCGCGTCGCGCTGGCGAAAGCGGTGAGCAGCCCGGCGAGGATCAAGCCGGCCGCGTAGCCCTGGAACAGGATCTTCATCGAGAACCAAGTGGCGGCCGGCAATTCACCGCTGGTCATTGATTGCCAGAAAGCGGCGACGGTTGCACTGAAGGTCGGGAACAGTAGGTCGTTGCCGAGCCAGCGTGCGTAGCCTTCCCACAACAGCGCCAGCGCGGCGAGCACCAGCGCCTTGCGCAGGGCGCCCTGGTTGGCGAGGCGCTGACCTAAAGACAGCGGCCGTTGCACGACGCCGATTCCGGCTGTGCTGACCTGATAAATGACCTCTGGCCGGGCGTGAAGAACGGAGCGGGCGTCAGCCATGGGGCACATTCCTTTCGCCGATATTCTGTTCAAAGAGCAGGTGTTCGATGCGCTCGGACAGCGCTTTACCGTCCGGACCGATGTCGTCGTTGCCGTTGCTGTTGATCTCGCCCTTGACCTGACCGGGATGCGCTGAAAGCAAGAGGATGCGGTTGCCGACACGCACCGCTTCTGTGATCGAGTGTGTGACGAACAGCACGGTGAACTTGGTGCTGTCCCACAACTGCAGCAACTCCTCCTGCATCTTGGCGCGGGTCAGCGCGTCGAGCGCGGCGAAGGGCTCGTCCATGAGTAGGATTTCCGGCTCCATCGCCATGCCGCGGGCGATCGCCACACGCTGCTTCATGCCGCCGGACAAGGTGTGCGGATAATTGTTGGCGAACTTGGAGAGACCGACCATGTCGATGTAATGCAGCGCACGCTGCTCGGCTTCCCTGCCCGACATCTTGCCGCTCGCGGTCAGTGCGAAGGCGACGTTTTGCTTTACCGTCTTCCACGGCAGCAACTGGTCGAATTCCTGAAACACCAGCACGCGGTCCGGCCCCGGCTTGCTGATAACGGCGTTGTTCAGACGGATCTCGCCCTCGACCGGGCGAATGAATCCTCCGACGGCTTTCAGTAAGGTTGACTTGCCGCAACCCGACGGCCCCAGGATCACGTAGCGGTCGGATCGATAGATATCGAAGCTGACGCGGTAGGTCGCGGTGACCAGATGATCGCGCGTCTGATATTGAAGTGTCACGCCCTTGACAGCCAGAAGTGGGGCGACGCCGTTCGTCATTTTCCTCAAGTCTCCGAATGAAGGAGCCAGTGGCGGCGTCGCCACTGGCTTGTGGCAAGAGGCAGATCGGCTTTAGTTGCCGCCGCCGAGCGACTTGGCGTCGAAGAACAGGTCGTCGAGCGAAGCCGGCTTGTTCTTGAGCGTGCCGATCGAATTCATGAAGTCGGCATACTTCATCACGCCCTCCGGCATCGTTGTGTACTTGGTGTCCTTGTCGTCGAGCATGGTAGCGAGTTCGTTGACGTCCCAGCCCTTGCCCCCCATCGACTCGAGTAGCACCTCGGCCGCAGCCTTCTTGTCCTTCTTGATCATGTCGAAGGCGTTCTTCAGCGCAGCGACGAACGCCGCATAAGCCTTCGGGTTCTCGTTGTGGAATTTCGTCGTCGTCGAGATCATGGTGAAGGTCTGTGGCCCGCCCATCACGTCGTTGGTGTTCTGGATGGTGCGCGCGCCTTCCTTGATTTCGCGCTGGTGGAATGGCGCCGAGGCGTAGTGCGCCGTCACCTGCTTGTTGCCCGACAGGATCGCCACCACCGCGTCGGGGTGCGTCATCGACACCGTGTACTTGTCGTATTTGAAGGTCGCGCCTGCGCCTTCCTTCTGCTTGGCGTACATCTGCATGATGATCGACGGGATAGACACCTTGACCGCGGTCACCGCGATCTTGTCCTCGTCCTTGAGGTCCTCGATCTTCTTGAGGTGTTCGGATTTGGTGTTGAGGTACATCGGGATCGTGCTCATGGCCGCGACGCCCTTGACGTCGCCCTTGCCCTTTGTACGGTCCCAAAGGATGAGGAATGCCGGCGGGCCGGCCGAGATGAAATCGGCGGAGCCGGACAGCAGAGCGTCGTTCATCACCGAGGGGCCGCCGATATTGGCGTAATTGACGGTCAGCTTGATACCGAGCTTCTCGGCTTCCTTCTCGACCAGCTGATACTTCTTCATCATGTGCAGCGGCAGGAAGCCGAAGCCGCCGGCGCCGAGCGGCACCCGCAATTCGCTGACTTCGGCGCGGGCCAAAACGGCCGTCAGCGCCAAAGCGCCAAGCGCAAGACATGCAATCGATTTATACATTGTGCGTTTCCTCTGGTTTTGGTTCTTGTGATCTGGATGCCGCGGTCTCAGCCCCCGGATTGACGGTCAATCCCGGGTTGCCGCGGGTCTGGCCTTCGGATCGGCATCGAGGCGCGCCGCCCAACCCTCCATGTTCGGCCGCGCCGCCGGATAGATGTCGAGCACGATGGGATCGTGCCCCGGCACGACGTGATGCTTCGACGACGCCAGCGCCTCGACCTTGTCGTAGCCCGCCAGGACGTCGGCGACGTTGTAGGTGATCGGGAAGACGCGGCGCTGGTCAAGGTGGGCGTAGAAATGCGCGACGTCGGAGGCGAGCACGACCCAGCCGCGCCGGGTCTTGACGCGGGTCGCCTGCAGGCCCTTGGAGTGGCCGCCGATGTGATGCACCGAAAGGCCCGGCGCGATCTCCGCCGCGCCGTCGTGGAAGACGACCCGGTCTTTGAAAACTTTATCGACCATGGCGGTGACGTCGGCGGCCTCGAACGGCACGCGCATCATGGCCTGGCACATGCAGCGGCCGGTGGCGTAGGCCATCTCACAATCCTGAAGGTGATAGCGCGCGTTCGGGAACAGATCGTGGTTGCCGGCGTGGTCGTAATGCATGTGCGAGATGATGACGTCCTTCACCGAGGCAGGATCGACCCCCAGCGCGCGCAGGCCCTCGCCGATCGGCTTCGAGATCTTGCGCTTGCGGGCGTCGGCCCGCATCTGGTCGAAGCCGGTGTCGAGGATGACAGTGCTTTCCTTGCCGACGATCGCCCAGACGAAATAGTCGAGGGGCATCGGCACGTCGTGGGTATCGCCGCCGATGAAGTTGTCGGGCGCGTTACGCTCATGCCGTCCGTATTTGACGGCATAGATCTCGTAGGTGTCGTCGCTCATCCCATCCTCCCACTCGATGTCCTTTTGTCGCGATCCTATTTCTTTCCGTCGATGTCGGCAAAGACCTCGCGGGCGATGCCGTGCGCCGTTCGATCAGCTCGCGACATGGTCGAGCGCGTCAAGCAGATAGGGCCGGAAATCCGGGTAATTCTCGATCATGGGAAAATGGCCCATGCGCTTCATCATGGTGTAGCGCGAGCCCTTGATCGCCGCCGCGACCTGCTCGGTCATGGCCGGCGTGCACGAATAGTCGAACTCACCGGTCAGCAGCGCCACCTTGCAGCGCCCGGTGTCGATCGACTTGATGTCGTCACGCGCGTCCCAGTCGTTGCTGTAGAAGTGCACGTCGCCCTGATACACGCCCGGACCGGATTGGCTGTAGTACCACCAGTTCTCGCGGCGGCTCTGCTCGGGGCTGTAGGGCGAGTTGAGGCCGTAGGTGTAGCTGGCGCACAATTCGCCGCCGTGGATGGCGGGGTGGTGCAGGAAGTCGTTGTACCGCCCAGGCGCGTGGGCCGAGCTTTCGAGGCCGACGATGCCGCGGATCTCGTTCTGGTAGTCGGCCGCCACCTTGAGCACGATGGCGCCGCCCATCGAGCAACCCATCACGACCGGCCGCTCGAGGCCGAGCGCGGTCCACACCGCGCGGATGATCTCCAGATAGAGCTTTGTCGTCAGGCGCGGCTTCTTCAACCACCATTTGTCCGGCGGCGTCGAGCGGCCGTGATAGGGCATGTCGAAGGCGACGACGCGAAATCGGTCCGTCACATCCTTGTCGTTCATGACGTGACGAAACTGACGGCTGTCATTGCCTGCGGTGTGCAGGCAAAGCAGGGGGATGCCGCGACCGGCTTCCTCGATGAACAGCCGGTGCTGTTCGCCGCCGATGCCCACGGTGAGATAGCGGCCGGTGATGTCTTCGAATTCAGGCATTGGGCGCTCCCGTCTCGCGCATGATGTTCATCATGCGATGCAGCGCGCGGGCATTCTGCATGGCGACAAGGCTGTCGCCTTCGATGACGAATTCCGGGACGCGCATCAACATGGCGAAGAAATCGTGGTAGAGCGGCGGCGGATCGGCGCTCAGGAACTTCCGCCAGACCTCGATCGGGGCCCGGAAACCGAACGGCGCGCGCACGTCGAAGCGTGGCGAGTCGATAAGCTTGACGATCCGGCCTTTGTCGACGACGACGGCGTGACGCGCATCGCCGAATGTCAGGGTAAAGGTCGTGGTCAGCCAGTCGCCGATGACGGCCAATTCGGGGTCGGCATTGACCCGCGCGACGTAACGGTCGAGCCAGGACGCTCCGGGAAACTCACTCATGACCGGTCTTCCTCTCAGAGAACTCACGCAAACCCGGAGGCTTCCTTAGACACGTCCGGCGGCCGCATGGCCGCCGGACGCACTCGCGTTGGAAAGTTTACTTTTTCGACCACATCGGTTTCGCCACGGCGAGGCTGTCCGGGTAGATCGTAACCGGCGTGCCGGATTGCCACTGGATGATGGCTAGGCCGGCATCGACGCGGCGGCCCTTCTCGTCGAACTTGATGACGCCGCCCGGATAGTATTTCGACGGCCCGCCATCGAGCGTGTGCAGCGACGTGGCGAGCGACTCGCGGTCGGCCTTGCCGGATTTCTCCAGCGCGTCGCGCATCACGATGAAGTCGCCATAGGTCGAGATGACGTTCTGATCGACCCACGGCTCCTTGTATTTGGCCTTGAGTTCGGAGGCGATGCCTTCGTGGCCCTTGCCGCCCCAACTGCCGATCGAGCCAATCATGCCCTGCAGCAGGTCCGGCGACATGGTCTGCAGCATGTCCGGCTCGAACATGGCGATACCGAAAGCCATGGTCGGCACGCGGCCCTGGCCCATGCCGAACTCATTCATCTTTTCGAGCACGAGCTTGGCGTCGGAGATGACGGTCGGCAGGAAGAACAGCAGGTCGGGACGCGCTGCGCGCACCTTCTGCACGAGCGGCGTTGCGTCGGCGAGCGGCGGCGTGAAGGTCTCGTCCACCACGATCTTGAGGCCGACTTCCGCGAGCAGGCCCTCGCGCATCGGCTTCACCGAGGCGACCGAGGCTGCCGTATTGTCGGTGATGATGGCGACGGTTTTCGGGTCGCCGCCGGCGGATTTGGCCACCTTCAGCACGACCGGCATCGCCTGCTTGGCTTGCGAGGCCGCCGTGGCGGAGGTCTGGAAGATGTATTTGAAGCCGCGGTCGGTGATCAGGTCGGAGTAGGACAGCGTCAGCATCGGCAGCTTGGCGCGTTCCGTCACTTCGCTGGCGGCGAGCGTCAGCGTCGAGAGATAGGCGCCAGAGACGCCCACCATGTTCGGATAGTCGGCGACCATGCGCTGCGCGGCGCTCTTGGCTTTCTCCGCCGTATCGCCGGCATCGACGACCACGAGCTTCATCTTGGCGCCGCCGAGCGACTTGATGCCGCCTTCCTTGTTGATGCGGTCGACCGCCATCTCCGCGCCCTGGCGGCACGAGGTGCCGAAGCGCGCGTAGAGACCGGACAGCGGCACCAGCAGGCCGACCTCGACCTCCTTGGCCCCCTGGGCCCACACGGCCGGCGCGGAGAGCGATGCGGTCAGCGCCGTGGCGCCGGCCGAAGCAAGAAATTGTCTGCGTCCCAGTTTCATTTCGACTCCTCCCTGTTGTCCGCGAGCGGTGCGGTTTTATTGAATTACATGCCGAGATAGGCCGCCCGGATGCGATCGTCCGAGCGCAAAGCATTGTTGTCGCCTTCGAGCACGACCCGGCCGGCTTCGAGTACGTAGCCATGGTCGGCGGTCTGCAGCGCCTCGGCGACGCGCTGCTCGACGAGCAGGATCGTCAGCCGGGTCTGGCGGCGGATTTCGGTGAGCTGATCGAAAATGAAGTCGGCGATGGCCGGCGCGAGACCCATCGACGGCTCGTCCAGCATCAGGAGCTTGGGCGAGGAGGCGAGCCCGCGGCCGATCGCCAGCATCTGCTGTTCGCCGCCCGACAAGGTGCCGGCGAACTGGCGGCGGCGCTCCGAAAGCACGGGAAAGAGGGTGAGGATGCGCTCGATATTGGTCGCCCAGTTCTGCCGGCCCGCCTCGGTGTAGGCGCCGAGTTCGAGGTTCTCCATCACGGTCAGCGACGGAAAGACGTGACGGCCTTCGGGCACGTGGGCGATGCCGAGATGCGCGCGGCGGCTCGGCGGCACGCCCAGCAGGTCGTTGCCTTCGAAGCGGATCGTTCCGGCGGTCGGCTTCAGGATGCCTGAGATGGTCTTGAACAGCGTGCTCTTGCCGGCGCCGTTCGGCCCGACGACGGAGACGAACTGGCCTTCGTCAACGGAGATGGAAACGTCGCGCAGGACCGGGACGCTCGAATAGCCCGCGCTGATGCCGGCGATCTCAAGCATGGGCGCTCCACTTGGTGCCGAGATAGGCCTCGATGACGCGGCTGTCGCGTGTGATCGCCTGCGGGGTGTCCTCGACCAGCACGGCGCCGTGATCGAGCACAACGAACCGGTCAACGAGCCGGACCATGGTGTGCATGGTGTGCTCGATGATGACGATGGTGATGCCCTGCTTGGCGAGCGCCCGCAGAACGGTGACGACCTCGGCGGCTTCGTTGGCGCCGAGGCCGGCCAGGGTTTCGTCGAGCAGCAGCAGGCGCGGCGCGCCGGCGAGCGCGCGGGCGAGCTCCATCAGCCGCAGTTCCTTGGTCGTCAGTTCGCTGGCGACGCGGTGCGCGACATTCGTCAGCCCGGCGCGAGCGATCGCATTGGCGGCGTGCTCGCGCGCCTCGGCGTCGTTGGCCGCGCGCACATAGGCGCCGATGACGACGTTCTCGGCGACGGTCAGGCGCGGGAACGGCCGCATCACCTGGAAGGTACGGCCGACGCCGGCCTCGCACAGGCGGTGCGGCGTTACGCCGAACACGCTGTGCCCGTCGAGCATGACTTCGCCGGCATCCGGATGCTGGAAGCCGTTGAGCAGGTTGAACAGCGTGGTCTTGCCGGCGCCGTTCGGGCCGATGATGCCGAGAATGCTGCCGCGCTGGACGTCGAAGCTGACGTTCTGCACGGCCTTGAGGCCGCCGAACGACTTCGACAGGTTGCGGACCGACAGGATGATCTGGCCGCCGCTTTGCGACACGGAAGCCGCCGGCGCTGCATCGCCCGCCGTCGGAACGTCGATCGCCACGGCTTCCGCGACGGCCGTGGTGCCGGAGCGCTTGCGCAGCTTGTCGCGCACGCGCCAGAAGATGCCCTCCGGCGCGGAGAGAATGACGACGATGATGGCGAGGCCGTAGATGACGCCTTCGATGCCCGGAAACTGCGCGCCGAGCTTGGCCTGCAGGATCTGGCTCGTCGGGATGAGGATCGCGGCGCCGATCAGCGGGCCCCACACCGTGCCGACGCCGCCGAACATGGTCACGGTCAGCGCCTGCGCCGAGACCAGCATGCCGAACACCGATTCCGGCGTGACCACCAGCAGAACCATGACGTAGAATGCGCCGATCGCGCCGGTGATCGCGCCGCTCAGCGTGATCGCGCGCAGCTTCCAGACCAAAGTGTTGATGCCCGCGGCTTCGGCGGCCGCCTCGTTCTGCTTGATCGCGATCAGCGCCATGCCGAAGCGCGAGCGCTCGACCGCCTGCGACAGGATGACGATGGCGACGGTCATGACGATCGCGATGAGCGTGTACATGCGCCCGTCGGTGAACTGCATGTACAGCACCGCGCCCTTGTGTTTCATCGGGATCGTCAGTTCTTGATACCCGAGCCACATAAATACGTTCAGGATCGCGAGCGGATAGGCGAGCATCGCCAGCGCGAAATAGTGGCTGCGCAGGCGGAATGTGAGGGCGCCGATCAGCAACCCGGCCGCGCCGCCGACCAGCGCGGCGACCGGGATCAGGAGCCAGGGCGTGAAGTCGAAATAGATCTGCCCCAGCGCGGTAAAATACGCGCCGAGACCGAAGAAAACCGCGTGGCCGAACGAGATCAGGCCGGTGTAGCCGCTGAACAGGTTCCAGGCGAGGCCGAACGAAGCCCAGACCAGAACCAGCGTCATCATGAGCTGGTAGTAGGAATTCGTCACGAAGAACGAGATCACCGCATAGGCGACCGCGAGAACGAGAAGAGGCAGTGTGGTGCGCAGGCGCATGGCTCACGTCCTCTCGGTGACGCGGCCGAACAGGCCTTGCGGGCGCAACAGCACGATGAGCAGGAAGAACACGAAGATCGCCGAGTTCTGCAGCTGCGTCGGCAGCACGAGCGCCGACATCTGCTGCACGATGCCGATGGTCATGCCGCCCCAGAACGCACCGATGATGCTGCCGAGGCCGCCGAGCACAACGCCGGCATACATGATGATGACGTATTCGAGACCGACGAACGGGTGAAAGGGATAGTTCGGCGCCAGCAGGCCGCCGGCCAGCGCCGTTATACTGGTGCCGAGCGCGAAGGCGATACTGTGCGCGAAGTTGACGTCGACGCCGATATAGGTGGCCGCTGTCGGGTCGTCCGCCGAAGCGCGCAGCGCCTTGCCGAGGCGCGTGCTGCCGATCAGGAGCACGAGGCCGGCGATCACGAGAAGCGAGACGACGGCGGCGATGGCGCGAGCCTTGTTGACGAAGATCTCGACGAAATCACCCCACAGCGGGCCGATGATCCATGCGCTGCTGGAGAGCGGCGTCCTGACCGAGACGACCATCGAGCCGAAGATCATCTGGCCGGCATTCTGCAGCACCAGCGCGATGCCGAGGGTCAGAATGAGTTGGGCGTAGTGGCCTTCGCCTTCGAGCTGCGCGGTGCGCGTGCCGCTAACCCGCGAGATGAGGAACTGGTGCGCGAGATAGCCGACGCCGAACATCACCGGTGCGGCGAGGAACGCGGCGACATAGGGCCCTACGATGTTGCCGAACGTCGGCTGCACGCCAAACGCGACGAACAGGAAGTAGGCCACGTACATGCCCAGCATCATGAAGTCGCCCTGCGCGAAATTGATGACGCGCATGACGCCGAAGATCAGCGCAAGGCCGACGCACATCAATCCGTAGATGGCGCCGACTAGGAGGCCGGCCATCAGCGACTGAAGAAAATTTTCAACGAGGATCGGCGTCATAGGCCGCGACCCGTGAGGTGGCGCAAGCCGAGCGGGCTTCTTTCGCTTCCGCGGAAGCGACGGCGCAGCCGATTTTTCACGCAAGACCGATCGCCATGCCGGCGGTCCATAGTCGTCCTCCCCGTCATTCGCTTCTTGCTTATTGACCGGGCCGCGAACGGTCCGATGGCAGGCTTTATTTCAACGTCCGCCGGGTTTGCTCCGCGGCCGAACCGCCGCGGAATTCCGAACGTATTGTCGTCAGCTTTTCTTGCTGCGGATCTCGACGTGAGCCCATTCCTCGATGACCTTGGCGATCGAGGTGAAATCGGAGTCCGGCCCGAACTTGGCGTTGGTGACGGCGAGCATCTGGCGGATCACGGCGCCGGCGATCATCGGCACGCCAAGCGCCTCAGCCTCGTCGATGCACAAACGCACGTCCTTGTAGGACAGCGCTGTGGCGAAACCGTAATCGAAAGTGCCGGTCAGAATGGCTTTCGGGAACTTGTCTTGCGTCGCGCTGTTGCGGCCGCTGCCGGCGTTGATGATGTCGATCATTACCTTCGGATCGAGGCCGGCCTTGACGCCCATGGCGACGGCTTCCGACGACAGTACGATGGCGGCCGCGGCGAGAAGGTTGTTGCCGAGCTTGGCGACCTGCGCCAGTCCGGGCTTTTCCCCGGTATAGAAGGTCTTGCCGAACACCTTGAGCAACGGATCGACCGCATCGGCGACCGCCTTCGGCCCCGACACCATGACTGCCAGCGTACCCTTTTCGGCGCCGGGTACGCCGCCGCTCACCGGGGCGTCGATCCAGGTCACCTGCCGCTCGCCCAGCGCCTGCGCGATGGTCTTCGCCGCGCTCGGGCCGGTGGTCGAGAGATCGATGACGGTCTTGACGGTGTTGCCATGGTTGACACCGTTCGGGCCGAGCACAACGGCCTGCACAATGGGCGGCGTCGGCAAGCTGAGGAAGACGATTTCCGAGGCCGAGGCGACTTCGGCGGGCGACTTGGCGAGTTTTGCGCCGCGCGCGACCAGCGGCTTGGTCGCCTCAGGATTGGTGTCATAGATGCACAGCGAATAGCCCGCATCCATGAGCCGACCCGACATGGGGGCGCCCATGCGTCCGATGCCAATGAAGCCGAGAACCTGACCTTCGGTCATGAACGTACCTCCCCCGCGGCCGGGCGAAGGGCGTTCGCCGTCGCGTCACTAATTGTATTATTATATTATTGTAACGCCAGACCGCCGGGGAAAGCGACATGCAAGATTCGTATATCAGAATTTCACTTGGCGGCGTGGGCAGCTTGACGGCGCGAAGGCACGTTCGCTGCGCGCAGGGTGACGCGCCGCGTGCAAAGATAGCCGCGCAGCGAAGAAATGCCGCACGGTGCCGGCGCCGGTGCGCGTCACGCCTGGCGAAACGACAATAAAGAAGCCAAGGAAAGCCCAAGGAAACCGCGATGTCCGCCGACCTGCCGCAGTTCGAGCTCTACGCCATTCGTTACGCCACACGGAACGCGCAACGCCGCGATCATTTCATCGGCGGCGATCCGCATGACGGTCCGATGCCGATGGACTATTTCCTCTGGGCCGCGGTGGCGCCGGACAAGACCTTTGTCATCGACTGCGGCTTCACCGCCGAGGTCGCCGCCCGGCGCAAGCGCGACTTCCTGCGCGATCCGATCGACGGGCTGAAGCTCATCGGCGTCGATGCCGACCGTGTCACGGACGTCATCCTGACGCATCTGCATTACGACCACGTCGGCAACTTCCATCGGTTTCCGAAAGCGCGCTTCCATCTGCAGGAGCCGGAGATGCATTACGCGACCGGCCACTACATGGCCTATCCGCGACTCGCGCACTCATTCGAGCCGGACGATGTCTGCGGCATCGTGCGGCTCAATTTCGCGCAGCGCGTTGCGTGGCACTTCGGCTCCAAGGAACTGACACCCGGCATCTCGCTGCATGTGGTTGGCGGCCATTCCGCCGGGCTGCAGTTCGTGCGCGTCCACACCAAGCGCGGCTGGGTGGTGGTGGCCTCCGACGTCACGCATTTCTACGAGAATCTCGAAAGCCGGCGGCCCTTCGTCACGTCGTTTCATGTCGGCGAGATGCTCGACGGCTTCGAGGCGCTGCTGGCGCAGGCGCCGACGCCGGACCACATCGTGCCCGGCCACGATCCCCTGGTGATGCAGCGCTATCCGGCGCCGCGCCCCGATCTCGACGGCATCGTCGTGCGGCTCGACGTCGCGCCTCGTGACCGCGATTGAACGGGTCTTGAGACCCGCGCCGGTTGCTTAGCGGCCCTGCCATTGCGGCGGGCGCTTCTCGACGAAGGCGCGGACGCCTTCACGGAAATCGGCGCTGCCATAGGCGGCGCGGACGAGATCGTCGCCATCCGGCAGGCCCGCATGCTGCAGGCGGCGGACCGCTTCCTTGGTGACGCGCATGGTGACTGGCGCGTGGCCCGCGAGCTGGGTGCAGATCGCGGCGATGCGCTCGTCCAGTGCCGCCGGCTCGACTACGTCCATGAGAAAGCCCGCGGTCAGCGCGTCTTCCGCCGCGACATTCTCGGCCAGCAGCATCATGCGCTTGGTGCGCGCCGCGCCGATGCCGGCGACCAGCCGGGCATAGTTGGCGATCGACAGGCAGTTGCCGAGCGTACGCGCGATCGGTACGCCGAACTTCGAGCCGGGCGTGGCGATGCGCAGGTCGCAGCAGGCCGCAATCGCCAGCCCGCCGCCGATGGCCCAGCCTTCGACGACAGCGAGCGTCGGCATCGGCAGTTGCTCCAGCGCGCTCAGATAGCGCTCCATCTTCTCCTCGTAGGCGGAGCCTTGCTCGGGCTTCGAGAATTCGAGGAACTGGCCGATGTCGGTGCCGGCAATGAAGGCCTTGCCGCCGGCGCCGCGCAGCACGGTGACGCGGACGCTCTTGTCCTTCGCCAGTTCGGCGCAGGCGGACGCGAGCCCTTCATACATGCTCCAGGTCATCGCGTTGCGGGCCTGCGGGCGGTCGAACAGGATGGTGGCGACCTCGCCATTGCGGGTCAGACGCACTTCGCCATCGCTCATGTCATGGTCCTCGGTGTTCGCAAAAAAAAATCGCGGCGCAATGTGCGGGGCAGGGCGGCGAAGCGCAAGGGCGGCGCGGGGATGCCGCAGGCGTGAACGGTGGCTGGTGTCGGCGGCCGCTGCGGCGTGCTAGGCATTTGCCGGCTTCCTGCGGCACCGGGCATTCATGATCTCTATCATCCAAGGTCTCATCTGCGCCGCTTTGGCTATCGTCCTCTATGGGCTGATTGGTCTGCCGCTGGCGCAGCGCGTGTCGATGCGGCCGTTGGCGCCGTGGCTCGCTCCGGCGATCGGCTGGGCGGCACATTCGGCGCTGGCGCTGCCGCTGTGCTTTCTCGTCGGCGTCAGTCCCGGCAGCGTGGTCGTCGTCTTCGCGGTCCCGCTTGTCGTCGCGGCGGCGGCGCTCGGGCGGCAGAGCGCATCGACGCCGCGCGAGGAGCCGCCGCTACCGCTGTGGCTGTTGATCGCCGTGCTGGCGGGGGCGGCCTTCATCGCCTTCGACTTCATGGCGGTCGATCTGCCGAAGGTGTCCGACCAGGGCACGACCCTGGCGGCGACGATCTTCGACCACTCCAAGGTCGCGATGATCGACGAGATGGCGCGGCTCGGCGTGCCGCCGGGCAATGCCTTCTATGGCGGCGAGGGGCCGGCGCGGCTGTCTTACTACTATCTGTGGCACTTCAGCGCCGCCGAGCTTGCGGTGCTGACCGGCCTGCCGGGCTGGGCTGCCGATGCCGGCATGAGCTTCTTCACCGGCTTTGCCGCCATCCTGGCGATGGCCGGACTTGCCATCTGGTTGAGCGGGCGTGCGAGCGCGGCGCTTTGGATCGTGTTGCTGTCGCTCACGGCGTCGGCGCGGCCGGTGCTTGGGTTTTTGCTCGGGCGGGACCAAGTCGAGCAGGTTGCCGGCTATCAATCCGGACTCGGCGGCTTCCTTTTCCAGACGTCGTGGGCGCCGCAGCACACCATGGCCGCGATCACGGCGGTGATCGCACTCACCGTGCTGGCGGCGGCGATCGCGCGGCCGCGCTGGCCGATGACGCTGCTGCTCGCGCTGCTGATGACGGCATGCTTTCAAAGTTCGACCTGGATCGGCGGCATTGCCTTCCCGTTGATGGCGGCGCCGGTGGCCCTGCTGCTGCTGGCGCGCGCGGCGTCGGGCGAGCGACTGCGCATCGTTGTGCATCTTGGCGTCGCGGCGCTCATTGCCCTGGCGCTCATATCGCCGTTCCTTTACGACCAGTCGCACATGGCGGCGCTGCGTGGCGAAGGCGCGCCGGTGGCCATCGCGCCGGTGCCCGTGCTCAATGATGCGGTACTCGACCGGTTCGGCGCCGCCGCCAATCTTCTCGCCTACTGGCTGATCTATCTGCCGGTCGAATTTCCCGCCATTTACTTCGCCGGCGTTGCCGGGTTGGTCGCGTTGCTGCGCGACCGCAATCTGCCGCTCGGCCATCGCGACGTCGCTTTGGCCTTTGTTTCGGGCATGGCGATGAGTCTGCTTTGCGGCTGGCTGCTGGTCAGTACGCTGGGCGAGAACAACGATCTCGGCTGGCGCGCCGTGCTGCCGGCAGTGCTGACGCTGATGATCGGCGCCGCGGCGGGGCTGGCGCGGCTCAAAGCGCGCCCCTTTGCGCTGGCCGCCGCCCTGGTGCTGATCGCGCTCAGCCTCATCGACGGCATAAGTTTCGGGTATGGCAATATCGTCGTCCACGCCAATGCCGCGAGCCCGGCCTTCGCGTCGTCGGAGCCGTTGTGGCAAGCGGTGCGCCGCGTCACGCCGCCGGCCGAGCGCGTTGCCAACAACCCGGATTATCTCGCCAGGGCGACGCCGTGGCCGGTCAATATTTCCTGGGCGCTCATGGCCGACCGCCGCTCGTGCTTTGCCGGCCGCGAACTGGTGCGGCCGTTCTCGGCGCTGTCGCAGGATCGGGTCGATGAGACTGACGCGTTGTTCAAGCGCGTATTCGCGGGTATGCCCGAAGCGGGCGACATCGCGCAACTGGCGAACCGCCTGCATTGTGAAACCGCGGTGGTCGTGCCGACCGACGGCGCCTGGATGCGCGATCCGTTCGCCGCCAGTGCGCTCTACCGGATGGTCGAGGACACTGCCGCCTGGCGCATCTACCGGCGCGCCGCGCCCTAGATTCCGGCGAACCAGTTGAAGCCCTGCTTCGACCAGAAGGTCGGGATGAAGGTGTTGGTCACCTCCATCGCCGTGATCCATTTGGCGTTCTTGAAGCCGAGCTTGGTCGCGGTGCGCAGCCGCAGCGGGAAGCCGAACGGATCGGTGATCGGCTCGCGCGCATATTTGGTGGCGAGGATGGTCTGCGGATGCAGTGCCGTCGCCATGTCGAGCGTCTCGGTATAGTCGTCGGCGCATTTGAACGACACGTACTTCGCCGTGGTGTCGGCGCCGATGCGCTTGAGGAACTGGCCGAGATTCACGCCCGACCACTGGCCGATATAGTCCCAGCCCTCCACGCAGATGTGGCGGATGATCCACTCCTCCTCGGGCAGCGCATAAAGTTGCTGCGCCGTCCAAGGCCGCCTGTCCTGGATCAGGCCGGCGAGCTCGAGCTTCCACGTCGCGCCATCGACCGGCTTGACGTCCTCGACATCGTAGTAGGCGTTGAAGCGCGGCGGCCTCGCCACCTGGTCGGCGCTGTAGGTCGGCGCCAGATGGTTCGGCCGGAAGATCGCTTCCTGCACCTTGTCGTTGAACGCCGAGATCGCGCGCAGGAAACCCTGCATCGTGTCGGTGTCGCTGACATTGCAGCCGGTGAGCATGGTGAGCGCGCCGAGGCTCAAGCTGCCGCGCAGCAGGCCGCGGCGGTCGATCGCCTGCACTAGTTTCTTGTTGTCGGCGATGACGCTCTGATCGACGCCCTGTTTCGGACGGAAGATCGACGGCGAGGGGGAGCGGGCCATGTCGGTGATCCTCTATTCGGCCGGCGCGGCCGACGTGCCGTCGACCAGCGGGCCACCGGTCACCATGGCGCGAATCGTCCTCGGCACCAGCAGCGCCAGTGCGACGTGGATGACGAGAAAGCCGACGATCGCCGCCATGCCGAGAAAATGAATGAGCCGCACCGCCTGGAAGCCGCCGAACAGCGCGACGGCTTCGGAGAACTGGATCGGCTTCCATAGCAGCCAGCCCGTGACCACCTGCAGCACGATCACCAGCATGACGCCGACATAAAGCAGCTTCTGCACGGCATTGTAGTGCGTGATGTCGCCATGGGCGAGCTTGAGACTAAGCGCCTTGCGGATTTCGGCGACCACCTCGGCCGGCCGGATCGGCACCAGCTTGCGGCGGAAGCGGCCGGTGGAAAAGCCATAGGCGAGATAGACAATGCCGTTCACCATGAGGATCCACATGGCGAAGAAGTGCCACTGCAGGCCGTGCTGCGCCCAAACACCGAGCGTCAGCGCTTCGGGAAAGTGCAGCCAGCCGAACAGAACTTCGTCGTTATAAATCTTCCAGCCGCTCATGATCAGAAGAATCATCGCCAGCGCGTTGATCCAATGCAACGCCCGCAACGTAGCGGGATGCAGACGATGACGGCGAGTTGATTTGACCGTGAAGCTGTTGCTCATGAAGTTGCGGCCTTGTCAGGGGCGAATTTCCTGGCGATTTGCTCGCGGCATAGAACGGAAATGACTTTTGACGCGCAACACACGACTTCGTGTAACGGCTGAAGTCACGCATCTGTTATCTGAGGGCGGCACAGTGCACTTGTTTAATCGAATACTGGTTCGCGCCGGCCTCGTGGCGCCGCCGCTGCTTGCGGCCATATTGCTGGCGACCATGACGCTGGCGCGGAGTCTGCCGGCGACGGCTGGCGACGGGCTTGTGCGCATCGCCTCGGGCGGTCCGCAACCGCCGCGGGCGGATGCGAGTGCCAAGGACAGCGATGAGGAGCCGACGCTCGACCAGAAATTCAAGCGGCGTTTCCCGCAGCCGGTTCTTGTCGGCGATCTGATCGGCCTGCCGGTGCTCGACTTCGACGACTCGACCATCGGTTATGTGAAGGAGGTGGTGCGCCGCGGCGACGGCGAGATCGACCTCGTCGTGCCTTACAGCGCGTGGTTCGGCTGGCTGCGCTCGGAGTGGGGCAAGCGGCCGGTTGCGGTGCCGATCAAGTCGGTGGCGCTGCTGGCCAAGCAGATCAACGCGCTCGAATTCACCCGTGACGATTTCGCCGAGGCTCCAACTTGGACTCCGTCCGATAGCAGCCTTGTGGCGCTTCACGAAAAAACCCTCATCGCCCTCGGCCGCCGGTAGCACAAGATTTCCTGGAACTGCGGCGGCGCAGCACGGTTGTAGCTCTCATGGATGACCTGACCAGAGCCAGATTGAGCGCGCGCACCTTGGTCGCTCAGGGCATCGGGATTCACGAACCTGTCACCAAGGGCATTGTTCCGCCCATTCACATGTCCACGACCTATCTGCGAGATGCGGACAACGGCTATCGCGCGGGCCATGTCTATGGCCACACGGACAATGTGTCGGTGCAGCAGGCGGAACAGCTGATCGCCGCGCTGGAAGGCGCCGAGCAGGCGCTGCTGTTCGGTTCGGGTATGGCGGCAGCGACGTCCGTCATTCTCGGCCTGGACAAGCCAACCCACATTGTCGCCTCGCAGGTTATGTACTGGGGCTTCCGGTCGTGGCTGCGCGACGTCGGCCGCTATGGTCATCGCGTCACTTTCGTCGAGACGTCAGATCTCGACGCGGTGAGGGCCGCCGTGGTGCCCGGTCAGACCGGCTTGCTGTGGATCGAGACGCCCAGCAATCCGATGTGGACGGTTACCGATATTGCCGCTGTGGCGGAAATCGCTCACGCCGCCGACGCCATCCTCTGCGTCGATTCGACCGTCTCGACGCCAATCCTGACGCGGCCGCTGGCGCTCGGCGCCGACATCGTCATGCATTCGGCGACGAAGTACCTCAACGGCCATTCCGATGTCATCGCCGGTGTGCTCGGCTGCGCGCGCGAGACGGCGCTGTGGCGGCGCATCGCCAAGAACCGCGGCCAACTCGGCCAGGCGCTGAGCCCGTTCGATGCCTGGCTGCTGACGCGCGGCATGCGCACGCTCGATGTCCGCGTGCGCGCGCAGGCGAAGTCCGCGGCGATTCTGGCGGAACGACTGCAGAGTCATCCCGCGGTGTCGCAGGTGCTCTATCCCGGTTTGCCGACGCATCCCGGCCACGACGTCGCCATGCGGCAGATGTCCGGCGGCTTCGGCGGCATGCTGTCGATGCGCGTCGCCAAAGGCGAGAAGGCCGCCATCGCGGTTGCCGCCTCCGTCGAACTGTGGAAGCGCGCCACCTCGCTTGGCGGCGTCGAAAGCCTGATCGAGCATCGCGCGTCGATCGAAGGGAAGGGCTCGCCCTGTCCGGTCGATCTGTTGCGGCTGTCGGTCGGCCTCGAAGATGTCGATGAATTGCATTTCGATTTGACCCGCGCTCTCACCATGGCTGTTTGACCCTATGAAGCCCATTGCCGTTGCCATCATTTGCAAGACGCCGATGCCCGGAAAGTCGAAGACGCGGCTGTCGCCGCCGCTCGAGCCGGAAGAATGCGCGGCGATCTCGTCCTGTTTCATCCGAGATCTGGCGCGGACGATTCGCGAACTCGCCGATGACGGCGACGTCGCCGCCGCCGCCGTCTACACGCCATTCGGCACCGAGCCGGCCTTGCGCCGGCTGCTGCCGGACGGTTTCCACTTCACGCTGCAAGGCGACGGCGACCTCGGCGCAAGGCTCTTGAAGGGCACGGCCGATCTGATCGACGCCGGTTTCGGCGGCGCCATCCTGGTCAATTCGGATTCGCCGACCTTGCCGAAATCCATTTTGCGCGCCGCGGTCGACGCCGTGCGAGAGGGCGACAATGTCGTGCTCAGCCCCGCCTTCGACGGCGGCTACACGCTGATCGGCCTGTCGCGGCCGCATGCGCGGTTGTTCGACAACATGCCGTGGAGCACGCCGCAGGTTTACGAGCTGACGCTGGAGCGCGCCCGCGAGATCGGCCTGCCGGTCGTCAATGTGCCCGGCTGGTATGATGTCGATGATGCGGTGTCCTACGCCATGCTGGAAGGCGAAGTGCTGCGCGGCGCGACGCCGTCCTTCGCCGCCGCCGGTTTGAAGGGCGCGGCGGCGCCGGCTACCGCGCGCTTCGTGCGCGACCGGCAAAGCGCGCTGTTGCGAGCCTGACCATGCGGCTCGGCTCGGGGGAGGCCTTCGTCAGCGTCGTCATTCCTTGTCTCAATGAGGAAGAGCCGATCGCCGGTGTCGTGCGCGAGGTGCTGGCGCAGGGCGTCGACGAGGTCATCGTCGTCGATAACGGTTCGACCGACCGCACCGCTGCGCGCGCCGCCGAGGCCGGAGCGCGCGTGATCGCCGAGCCGGCGCGCGGCTATGGCCGCGCCTGCGCCGCCGGCGTCGCTGCGCTGTCAGCCCGTACCGACATCGTCTGCTTCCTCGACGGCGACGGCAGCGACGTGCCGGCCTTCCTGGCCGATGTCGTCGGCCCGGTCGCCGATAACCAGGCCGATTTCGTCATGGGCTCGCGGCTCAAGGGCCGGCGCGAGGCGGGCAGCATGACGCCGCAGCAGGTGCTGGCCGGCTGGCTCGCCGGGATGCTGCTGCGCCTGACCTATGGCGCGCACTTCAGCGACATGTCGCCGTTCCGAGCCCTGCGCGCCGACCGGCTGCGCGCGCTCGGCATGCGCGAGATGACCTATGGCTGGAATCTCGAGATGCAGATGCGGGTCGCCGCCGCCGGCTGGCGCCTGCTCGAAGTGCCGGTCGATCATCGCTGCCGCCAGGGCGGGGTGTCGAAAGTGTCCGGCGATCTCGTCGCCGGTGTGAAGGCGGCGTGGAAGATTGCGACGACGTTCCTGCGGCTGGCGGCGACGCTGCGCCGCGAGCCGGCGGCGGAATTGCAATTGCGCGGCACGATGAGCGGCAAGAAAGTCTGACGGCATGCATGTTCTGTTGACCGGTGGCGCCGGATTCATCGGCCGGCACGTGCTTCGCGAACTGCTGACGCGCGGCCATGACGTGCGCGTGCTCGATTCATTGCGGCCGGACGTTCATGCCGGCGGCAGGACCGCGCCGCTCGACGGCGCCGAACTCGTCGTCGCCGATGTGCGCGACGCTTCCGCCGTCGATGCCGCGCTCAAGGGCGTCGATGCGGTGCTGCATCTGGCCGCCAAGGTCGGCCTCGGTGTCGCGGTCGGCGATTTGCCGGATTATGCGTCGTCGAACGATGCGGGCGCCGCGGAAATTCTCGCCGGCATGGCGCGCGCCAACATCAAGCGGCTGACTTTGGCGAGCTCGATGGTGATCTATGGCGAGGGTGTCGGCCTGTGCGACGAACACGGCGAGGTGCGGCCCGGCCCACGGCTCGAAGCCGAACTGAAGCGGCAGAATTTCGAGCCGCCATGCCCGCATTGCGGCAAGCCGCTCAAGCCGGCGCTGGTGAGCGAGGACGCCGCGCCCGATCCGCGTAACGCCTACGCCACGAGCAAGCTGGCGCAGGAATACTATGCATCGAACTGGGCGCGCGTCACCGGCGGCTCGGTGGCGGCGCTGCGCTATCACAATGTCTACGGCCCCGGCATGCCGCGCGACACGCCCTATGCCGGCGTCGCCGCGATCTTCATGTCGGCCGTGAAGCGCGGCGAGGCGCCGAGCGTGTTCGAGGACGGCCGTATGCGCCGCGATTTCGTCCATGTGCGCGATGTCGCCGCCGCCACTGTCGATGCCTGCGAGAAGCACGAGAGCGGCGTGCGCGCCTTCAATGTCGGCTCTGGCACGCCGCGCAGCGTCGGCGACATGGCGCTGGCTTTGGCGCAGGCGCTGAAAGGTCCGCTGCCGGTCGTCACCGGCGGCTACCGGCTCGGCGACGTGCGCCACATCACCGCCGATTCCTCGCGGCTCAAGCGCGAACTCGGCTGGCAGCCGAAGGTCACCTTCGCCGACGGCATGGCGGAGTTGGCGGGGCTCTAAAATGATCTGAGAGCTGGGCGCTCGTTTCGGGCGAACCGAACCCGCTGAAGTGAGCCACGTTGGCCGTTCGAGATCGTACCGTGAGCTACGATCAATCGGCGGGTGATCGTCACACCATTGTCCTTTCGCAGAGTGCTCCCGGGGGTCAAACACAGGGGGATCTCATGTACAAAATGTTCGCAGGCGCTCGTACGGTCACGAGAACGCAGACCAATGTTCGCCTATTTCTCAAGGATGATCCAAAGAGCAGGGAGTCGAAGTTCACGCGCGTCGTGAACACGATTCTAGACGGCACGATGGAAGTGTTCACTCAGCAGCAATTTGTCACGACAATTCCGTTATATGACTGTGCTGCGGCGAGCCCAGGAGAGCTGACGGTTCTTCCGTGGACGGTTGGGGACATGCCGAGCTCCGGGCCGTCGGAAATCGGAACAATCAGAATGGCGGGGAACCCAAACCTCGTCTCGACCGGCGTAATCACCCAGAATACGCCCGAGCTGCGATTTCCAGCGACGCTTGTCGCATCCGTTTTTCAAGTGCTGGAAATTCCTGGCTACGGCACGTTGCACAACAAGTACCCGGTGATCGTATCCGGTAGCGTCGATCAAATTCCGCCATTCTACCTCGTGGCGGCTTGCCGTTGTTCTGCTCTGCTCGATGCCGACAATAATGTACAGGGGTTGATCGGCGGGCGCAGCTTGTCTTTGTTGGGGCCGGCCTAAACGCCGCTTTCGCGTCGAGGAACGTAGCGCGCCTAAACCTGCAAATAGCGCTGCCGCACGCTCGCGTCGGCGCCGAGTTCGGCCGAGGTGCCGCTCCACACCGTGCGGCCCTTCTCGACCACGACGTGGCGGTCGGCGATCTTCATCAGCGCGTTGATGTGCTTGTCGACGACGAGGATCGCCTGGCCTTCCTTCTTCAGGAGCGACAGGCAGTTCCAGATTTCGGTGCGGATCTTCGGCGCCAGGCCTTCGGTGGCCTCGTCGAGGATCAGCAGCTTCGGGTTGGTCATCAGCGCGCGGCCGATCGCCAGCATCTGCTGTTCGCCGCCGGACAGTTGATTGCCCATGTTGGTCTTGCGCGCCGCGAGCGACGGGAAGAACTGATAGACGCGCTCCAAGGTCCACTGCGCCTTGCCGAAGCGCGCGGCGTTGGTGGCGATCAGGTTCTCCTCGACGCTGAGCGTCGGGAATATCTGGCGGCCTTCCGGCACCAAGCCGATGCCGGCTTGCGCGATCGCATAAGGCGGCAGGCCGATCAGAGATTTGCTGTCGAAGCGGGCATGGCCCGACAAAGGCGGCACCAGACCCATCAGCGCGAAGATCGTCGTCGTCTTGCCCATGCCGTTGCGGCCGATCAGCGTCACCACCTCGCCGTCGTTCACGGCGAATGTAATGTCGAACAGCACCTGGGCGGGGCCATAGGCGGCGGCGAGGTTCTCGACGTGAAGCATTATTCGAGCTCCTCGCCGAGATAAGCCTGCATCACCGCCGGATCGTTGCGCACCTCGTTCGGTGCGCCGCTCGCCAGCACGCGGCCGTAGGTGAGCACCGAAATGCGATCGGCGAGCGCGAACACCGCGTTCATGTCATGCTCGACCAGCAGCATGGCGAAGCGGCCCTTGAGCTTTTTCAGCACCGCGACGATGCGCTCGGATTCTTCCGGGCCGGTGCCGGCCATCGGTTCGTCGAGCAGCAGCAGTTTCGGCTCCAGCGCCAGCGCGATCGCCAGCTCGAGCGCACGCTTCTCGCCATGCGATAGATGCGCGGCGACGACGCCGGCACGATGGTCGAGGCCGACTTCGGCGAGCGCGGCCATGGCCTCGTCGTTCAGCGCGGCTTCCGTTGCGGCGGGCCGCAGAAAGCGGAAGCTCGAGCCCGAGCGCGCCTGTACGGCGAGCGCCACGTTCTCCAGCGCCGAGAAGCGCGGCAGCACCGAGGTGATCTGGAACGAGCGCGCCAGCCCCAGCCGCGCGCGCTCATGAGGCGGCAGCAGCATGATGTCGGTGCCGTTGAGCAGGATGCGGCCGTCGTCTGGGCTCAAGGTGCCGGAGATCTGGTGAATCAGCGTGGTCTTGCCGGCGCCGTTCGGGCCGATCACGGCATGCAGTTCGCCGGGGCCGATTTCGAGCGTCACCCCGTCAGTGACGACGAGGCCGCCGAACGACTTGCGCAGGTTCTCGACAAGCAGCACGGCGTCACTCACGGGAGAACCTCGCCTTGATCGAGGCCGCGAGGCCAACGAGCCCGCCGCGCGCGAACAGAACGATCAGCACCAGCATCGGGCCGAAGACCAGCTTCCAGTTCTCGGTGAGGCCGGCGAGGCCTTCCTCGAGAAGGAGGTAGGAGGCGGCGCCGACAATGGCGCCATGCAACGTGCCAAGGCCACCGAACAGCACCATGATGATCAGTTCGCCCGAGCGCTGCCACGACATGTAGGCGGGGCTGACGAACTCCGTGGCGTTGGCGAGCAGGAAGCCGGCGAGGCCGCCGAGGCAGCCGGCGATGACGTAGCCGACGCGCTGAAACCGGAACACGTCGAAGCCGATGGTCGCCATGCGCGTCGAATTCTCGCGCGCGCCGCGGAAGACGCGGCCGAAACGCGAATAGACCACCGCGCGACACAGGAGGTAGGAGGCGAGCAGGAAGCCGAGCGTCGCGTAATAAAGCGCGCGATCGCTGCCGAACACGGCAAAGCCGAACAAGGTCGAGCGCGCCGGCAGCGTGATGCCGTCGTCGCCGCCATAGGGCGCCAGCGAGCCGGCGATGAAATAGGCCATCTGCCCGAAGGCCAGCGTGATCATGATGAAGTAGACGCCGCTGGTGCGCAGGCAGATCGTACCGGTCACATAGGCGAAAGCGGCGCTGACGGCGAGTGCCAGCGGCAGCGTGATCGTCATGTCGGTGACGCCATGCGCGCCGGCGATCGCCACGGTGTAGGCGCCGAGGCCGACGAAGGCGGCATGGCCGAAGGTCACGAGCCCACCGAAGCCGCACAGCAGGTCGACGGCCAGCGCGGCGATGGCGAACACCATGACGCGCGTGACGAGGCCGAGCACATAGCTTTCCGGGCCGAAGGCGGCGGCCAACGGCACCAGCGCCAGCACGGCGAACATCAACACGACGGCCGCATTGAAACGCACCGCGCGCGGCGCGGATTTGGCGGCGGCAAGCGACGTCATCACGAGCGCCCCATCACGACCGTCCTTTGGCCGGGAACAGGCCGGCCGGCCGGAAATACAGCACCAGCGCCATCAGCACATAGATCAGCATCGACGCGAGCGCCGGCCCGACGGTGCGCGCTGGCGAGGGCGGCATCACGAGGCGCAGGATGTCGATCATGAAGGAGCGGCCAAGCGTATCGACGAGGCCGATCAGCAGCGCGGCGATGAAGGCGCCGCGCATCGAGCCGATGCCGCCGATGACGATGACGACGAAGGCGAGGATCAACACCGAATCGCCCATGCCGGGTTCGACCGACAGAATCGGCGCGATCATGACGCCGGCGAAGGCGGCGAGCATGGTGCCGAAGCCGAACACGATCATGAACAGGCGGCGGATATCGACGCCGAGCGCCGAGACGATGCGCGCATGCGTCGCGCCGGCGCGCACCAGCATGCCGACGCGGGTCCTGCTGACCAGCACATAGAGAATGAGCGCGACGACGAGGCCGGAGGCGATGATCACGAGCCGCCACACCGGATAGGTCAGGCCGGGCATGATCTGCACGACGCCGGCGAGCGCGTCGGGGATCGGCAGGTTCAAGGGCGCGGCGCCCCACACGGTCTTCACGCCCTGGTTCAGGAAGATGATGATGCCGAAGGTGGCGATCACCTGCTCGAGGTGGTCGCGGTCATAGAGATGGCGGAACACGGTGAATTCGAGCAGCAGGCCGAAGGCCAGCGCCGCGGCCAGCGCCAGGATCAGCGCCAGCACGAAGGAGCCGGTCAGCGCGTAGAACATCACCGCGAGATAGGCGCCCAGCATGTACTGGACGCCGTGCGCGAGGTTGATGAAATCCATGACGCCGAACACCAAAGTCAGCCCGGCGGCGATCAGGAACAGCAGCACGCCGAACTGCAGGCCGTTGAGTGTCTGGACGAGGAGGAGGGTGAGGCTCATATCGGTCTGCGCTTTTCTTTCCCTCACCCCGCGTAGCGGGGAGAGGGTCAAAGCGAATACTACGTATTCGCGTCCCTTCGTAGAAAACGGCCGGCGTGTTCGCTGGCCTATGGCGAGCTTTGCGAGCGAGGCGGGCGAGGGACGCTTCACGTTTTTCAGCAGCCCCTCACCCGGCTCGCACTTAACAGTGCTCGCCACCCTCTCCCCGTAAGCACGGGGAGAGGGAAGCAGAGAGGAGCCGGTCTGCTACTTCATCGGACAATCCTTGGCGTGCGGATCCTGGTAATCCGTGAACACCTTCTTGTCGATCGAGGTGGCGAACTTGTCGCCGACCTGCACGACCTTCACCTGGTAGAAGTCCTGGATCGGGTAGTGGTTGTTGCCGAACTTGAACTTGCCGCGCAGCGAAGTGAACGGCGCCTTCATCATGGCCGCGCGCAGCGCGTCCTTGTTGTCGGTCTTGCCGCCGGTCGCCTTCAGTGCGCCGTCGATCAGCAGGCCGGCGTCATAGGCCTGGAAGGCGTAGGTCGCCGGGATCGCGCCGCCATATTCCTTCTCGTAACCGGCGACGAACTTCTTGTTCTGCGGGTTGTCGAGGTCGGGCGCCCAGTTGGCGCCGCCGAAGAAGCCGAGCGCGGCTTCCTTCTGCGCCGGCAGCGTCGATTCATCGACGGTGAAGGCGGACAGGAACTTCACCTTGTCGGCGAGGCCGGCCTGGCGGAACTGCTTGACGAAGTTCACGCCCATGCCGCCCGGCAGGAACACGAACACCGCGTCGGCGCCGGAGGCCTGGATGCGCGACAGTTCGGCCGAGTAGTCGAGCTGGTTGAGCGGCACATAGACTTCGTCGGCGAGCTCGCCCTTGTAGAAGCGCTTGAAGCCGGCGAGCGAGTCCTTACCCGCCGGATAGTTCGGCGCCATGATGAAGACCTTCTTGAAGCCCGCATCCTGCGCGTATTTGCCCATCACCTCGTGGTTCTGGTCGTTCTGGTAGGAGGTGACGAAGAAGTTCGGGTTGCAGTCCTTGCCGGCGAAGTTCGAGGTGCCGGCGTTCGGCGAGATCAGGAAGGCGCCGCTTTCCGTCACCGGCTTCATGATGGCGACGAGGATGTTGGAGAAGATCGGGCCGACGACGAAGTCGACCTTGTCGCGATCGACCAGCGCCTTGGCCTTGCTGACCGCGACGTCGGGCTTCAGTTCGTCGTCCTGAACGATCAGTTCGACCTCGCGGCCGCCCAGCTTGCCGCCATTGTCCTTGATCGCGAGTTGCAGGCCGTTGCGCAGTTGCTGACCGAGCACCGCGGCCGGACCCGACAGGGTCGTGACGACACCGATTTTCAACTTTTCCTGCGCCTGCGCGCCGCTTGCGACCAAGAGCGCGGCCGTGGCGACCGACATCAACAATTTGTTGTTCATTGCTCCACCCCTTCCCGAATAACGCGCGCCGGGCGTGGGGCGCCAAGTGCACGCCCCCCAAGCGCACTGCCAAACTATGCCCGGACCGGTTCGCCGTGGCTACTGGACTTCGCAGCACGGGACTGGACCTGCGTTATTTTAAGTATAAAATATCTCTCGTGGGAAGCCCTATCTTTGAGCAAAGGCGGGCGCGGCGTGCCGTTTACCGCGATGCAGGGTTTGTCGCGTGGGGGAGAGCCGGCATGCTAAATTGGCCGCGAGGTTCCGCTCGAAAGGATGAACGCGTTGCCGTTCGGCATTCTACCCGCAACGCTCAAATCGTGGCTCGCCCAGCGCGCCGCCGCGGCGACGCGCGCGCCCGAGCCATCCCAAGTGAACAACCGGAGTGACGACATGACGCTGACCGCAGGGATCACCAAGGCCGGCACCGGCATTGAGGGGATCAGCTGGAATATTCTCGGCCAGACCTACGTGCCGAAGTCGCTGTGCGAGAGCTCGTTCTCCTGGCATGCGACATTTCCGCCCGGCACCTTCGTGCCGCCGCACATTCACCCGACGCAGGACGAGTTCATCTACCTGTTCGAAGGCCGGCTCGATCTGATGCTCGACGGCAAGGATTTCATCGCCACTGCCGGCGACGTCATCCGCCTGCCGATGGGGCTGCCGCACGGCATCTTCAACAAGCAGGAACAGACGGTGAAATGCTTCTTCTGGGTGTCGCCGACCCGCAAGCTGTACGACCTGTTCTGGGCGATCCACTCGATGAAGGAGCAGAAGCCCGAGGAAGTCGTCGCGCTGTCGGCGCGCCACGAAGTGATGTTCCTGCCGCCCCCGGCGGAGTAAACGCTCCCGTCATTCGGGGGCGCTCGCATCAGGGAGCGGGCCCGAAACGATACAACTGGAACTGCAAAAAGCCGGGCATTTGCCCGGCTTTTTCGTTGCCTTGCGGTCGCGACAATTCGAACGACCGGGTACCGATTCCGTTCACTGTCAACGTGCTGCAATGCGAACCGGGCGCACGCGCAGGTGTTGGCTTGCCGACGGGGGGTTGGCAGTTGAAACTCGTTCTGATCATGGAAATCGCGCTGTTTGTCGCGGCGTTCGTCGTCTTGCACCGCGCCCTGCGCCGGGGTGTGGACGAAGCGGTGCGCTGGGAAATCGCGGTGGCGTCGGAGATGAACAAGCCCGTGCGCCCGTTGCCTCCGCGCGCGCGTGTCGCGGCCGATGACGAGCCGGTGGGGGAGTCTCTCGGTCGGGACGGCGATTATGACAACGACCGCGTGCGGCCGGCGACGCTGTAATCTTCTCTCACCCTCCTCCTCCAGGGGAGGGCGAAGAGCTCACGCCGCCTTGTTGACCTGCGTCTTGGCGAAGCCGGCGGTCGAAGCGTAGCCGCGCACGATCGCCTTGCGCTCCTCGTATGACAGCACGTCGTCGATATTGCCGAAGCCTTCGGGCGCGCGGGCCTCGACCGCGTCGATGACGCCTTCCGGACCGCCCTTGCGGTTCATGAGCACAATCTGCGTCGTCATCGGCAGGCGCTCCTGATCGTACTGCCACAGCCCGTGCATGACGTTGTCGCCGGACACGAGGCGATCGGCCAGGCAGCGCGCGTCGAGAATTGCCTGCGAGGCGCCGTTGGAACCGACCGGATACATCGGATGCGCGGCGTCACCGAGCAAGGTGACGCGGCCGTGCGACCAGCGCGGCAACGGCTCGCGGTCGCACAATGGATATTCCCAGAACTCGCCGCTGGCTTCGATCAGATGCGAGACGTCGAGGAACGGCAGCTTGAACTTCTCGACATAGGGCCGCAGGTCGTCCCAGCGTCCCTGCCGGGACCAGTCTTCCTTGCGCGGCGCGGTGCCGCCGGCCGCGACCTTGGCCATCACCGCCCAGTTGGTGAGGCGGCGGTCCGGCGCCGACCCGGCGGCGATCGGATAGAGCACGAACTTCGCGTCCATGCCGCCGGCAATGATCATCGAGCGGCCGGTACCGAATTGCGGCCAGTCGACCGCCCCGCGCCACAACAAAGTGCCGTTCCAGATCGCCGGGCTTTCCTGCGGAAAGAGTTTGGCGCGGACGAAGGAGTGAATGCCGTCGGCGCCGATGAGCACGTCGCCGCGCGCGGTCTTGATATGGCGTCCCTGGCGATCGAAGAAATATGCCGAGACGCCGGACTCGTCCTGCATGAAATGGCCGAGACGATGGCCGGTCATGACCTTGCCTTCGCCGAGTCGGGCGCGTGCCGCCTGGTAGATCACGCCTTGCAGGCGGCCGCGATGGATCGAGAATTGCGGCACCTCGAAGCCGGCATCGGTGCCACGTAATTCGTGCCACACGGTCTGACCGAAACGGTTGGCGTAAGTGAGCTCATAGGTGCGGATCGCCACGGCGTCGAGGCGCTCGAGCAGGCCGAGATCCTTCAGCTCCTTGATGGCGTGGGGCAGGGTGTTGATGCCGACGCCGAGCTCGCGGATGGTGTCGGACTGCTCGTAGACCTCGCAGTCGATGCCGCGAGCGTGGCACATCAGAGCCGTGGTCAGGCCGCCGACACCGCCGCCGATAATGATCGCCTTCATCACGCACACTCGCCGTTACGCGCATTCCCAGCCGTAAATTCATTGCATCCAAGGGCTTAACCGGCAACCCCGGCTTCGAAACAAGGTAACCGGCAGCCCGCGGCCGGTTCCCGAAGATACTTTAAGTCTAAAATATTTAGGTTGCCAATATCGTTCGAGTTGCGCAAACTGTTCATCGTTAGAGGAATGGAGCGGCCGATGCGTGCGGCAATGCGAACGGTCATTCTGGGCGGCGGCCCTGGCGGCCTCTATTTGGCGATCTCGCTGAAACTGCGCAATCCGGCCCACGAAGTCGTTGTGGTCGAGCGCAACCGGCCGAACGATACCTTCGGCTGGGGCGTGGTCTTGTCGGCCGACACGCTCGACAATCTCGACGCCAACGACGCCAAGAGCGGCAAGGCGATCCGCGACAATTTCGTCTACTGGGACGATATCGCCGTCCACTACCGCGGTGCGGTGATGCGGTCCGGCGGTCACGGCTTCTCCGGCATCGGCCGCATGAAGCTGCTCAACGTGCTGCAGGACCGCGCGCGCGAACTCGGCGTCGAGATCCGCTTCGAGACCGAGGCGCAGCCGGTCGAGGCTTACAAGGATTTCGACCTCATCGTCGGCGCCGACGGCGTCAATTCGCGCGTGCGCGAGGCCTTCGCCGACGTGTTCAAGCCGGACATCGACGTACGCGCCTGCAAGTACATGTGGCTCGGCACGCACCAGAAATTCGACGACGCCTTCACCTTCATCTTCGAAGAGACCGAGCACGGCTGGATCTGGGTCCACGCCTACCAGTTCGATGCCGACACCGCGACCTTCATCGTCGAATGTTCGGAGCCGACCTGGCGGAAGGCCGGCTTCGACAAGATGACGACCGACGAGACCATCGCGGTCTGCGAGAAGATTTTCGCGAAGTATCTCAACGGCAACAAACTGATGTCGAACGCCCGGCATCTGCGCGGCTCGGCCTGGCTGAACTTCAACCGCGTGCTGTGCGAGCGCTGGTCGACTGGCAATGTCGTTCTGCTCGGCGACGCCGCCGCGACCGCGCATTTTTCGATCGGTTCCGGCTCCAAGCTGGCGATGGAGAGCGCCATCGCGCTCGCCAATTACATCGACAGCGAAAAGGACATGAGCGCCGCTTTCGCCCGTTACGAAAACGAGCGCCGCACCGAGGTGCTTCGGCTGCAGAGTGCGGCGCGCAATTCGATCGAATGGTTCGAGGAGGTCGAGCGCTATCTGCATCTCGATCCCGTGCAGTTCAACTATTCGCTGCTGACCCGGTCGCAGCGCATCAGCCACGAAAACCTGCGCGCACGGGACGCTGCATGGCTCGCCGGCGCCGAAAAGTGGTTTGAGCAGCAGGCGACCGGCGCCAGGCCGAACGAGGCGCATCGGCCGATGTTCGTTCCGCTCAAGGTGCGCGGCGTCGAGCTGAAGAACCGCGTCGTGGTGTCGCCGATGGCGCAATATCGCGCGGAGGACGGCAAACCGAGCGACTGGCATCTGGTGCACTACGCCGAGCGCGCCAAGGGCGGCGCCGGCCTCGTCTTCACCGAAATGACCTGTGTGTCGCCGGAAGGCCGCATCACGCCCGGCTGCACCGGCATGTATGCGCCGGAGCATGAAGCGGCGTGGAAGCGCATCGTCGATTTCGTCCATGCCGAGACCGACGCCAAGGTCGCGTTGCAACTCGGCCATGCCGGACCGAAGGCCTCGACCCAGCTCGGCTGGGAAGACAGCGACGCGCCGCTGAAAACCGGAAACTGGCCGATCGTCTCCGCGTCCGACGTGCCGTGGAGCCCGCAGAACCAGAAGCCATCTGCGCTGACGCGCGAAGGCATGGACAAGGTCCGCAACGATTTCGTGCGCGCCGCCGAGATGGGCAACCGCGCCGGCTTCGACTGGCTGGAGCTGCACTACGCGCACGGCTACCTGATGTCGGCCTTCATCACGCCGATGACTAACCGGCGCACCGATGAGTATGGCGGCAGCCTGGAGAACCGACTGCGCTTCCCGCTCGAAGTGTTCCACGCCGTGCGCAAGGTGTGGCCGGATGACAAGCCGATCTCGGTGCGCATCTCCGCCAACGACTGGGTCGGCGCCAAGGGCGTCACGCCGCAGGACGCCGTCGAGATCGCGCGCATCCTGCACGAGGCCGGCGTCGACATGGTCGATGTCTCCGCGGGGCAGACCTCGCTCGAGGCCAAGCCCGTTTATGGCCGCATGTTCCAGACGCCGTTTTCCGACCGCATCCGCAACGAGGCGGGCGTCGCGACTCTGGCGGTCGGCAACATCTACGAGCCCGACCACGTCAATTCGATCCTGATGGCCGGGCGCGCTGATCTCGTCTGTCTGGCGCGGCCGCATCTCTCCAATCCCTACTGGACTTTGCACGCCGCGGCGGAGGCCAATGAGCGCGGCGTTACCTGGCCGAAGCCGTACTGGCCCGGGCGCGACCAGATCTATCGGCTCAAGTCGCGTCCCGACGTCATGACGGGGAAGGTTTAATGCGGCAGCTCGCCGGCAAGCATGCGCTGGTGACAGGGGGCGGCTCCGGCATCGGCGCCGCGATCGCCCGCGCGCTTGCCGCCGAAGGCGCGGCGTTGTCGCTTGCCGGCCGCCGCAAGGAGCCGCTCGAGGCGATGGCGCGCGAATTGCCGAAGGGGACGGCAATCGTCGCCGACGTCACCCATGAGTTCGATTGCCAGGCCATGGTTGATGCGGCGCGCGCCGCACATGGGCCGATCGACATCGTCATCGCCAATGCCGGCATGGCGGCCAGCAGTCCGGCCGCCCGGATCGACGCCGCGCACTGGCAGCAGATGATTGGCGTCAATCTCACCGGAGCCTTCAACACGGTGCACGCCGCGCTCGCCGACGTGACGCGCCAGCCGGGTGGCCGCATCGTCTTCATCGCCTCGACCGCCGGCCTGAAGGGCTATCCCTATGTCGCGGCCTATGTCGCCGCCAAGCACGGCGTCGTCGGCCTGATGCGCGCTCTCAGCGTCGAACTGGCGGGCAAAGGCGTCACCGTCAATGCAGTCTGTCCCGGCTTCACCGAGACACCGCTGCTCGCCGGCGCCGTGGACAACATCACCGCGAAGACGGGCCGCAGCGCCGAAGCCTCGCGCGCCGAGCTGGCGAAGGACAATGCCCATGGCCGGCTGATCACGCCGGAGGAAGTCGCCGCAACCGTTGGCTGGCTTTGCGCGCCGTCATCCGGCTCGGTGAACGGACAGGCCATCGCCGTATCCGGAGGTCCGGTATGACTGTTGCGAAGCTCAACCCCGCGCCGCGCCCGGTCAGCAAACAGCGTCTGCGCCTGTGGCTGAGGCTGCTGCGCGCCGCCCGCGCCATCGAATCCGAGTTGCGCGAAAGGCTGCGCAAGGAATACGCGATCACCATGCCGCAATTCGACGTCATGGCGGCGTTGGCGCGCCGCCAGGGCGGCATGAACATGACGGAACTGTCGCGCATGCTGATGGTGTCGAACGGCAATGTTACCGGCATCATCGACCGCCTCGCCGCCGAGAAACTCGTCTTGCGCCAGGCGCCGGCGAACGACCGGCGCTCTTTCATCGTGCGTCTGACGCCGAAGGGCGCGTCGCAGTTTGCCGTCGTCGCCAAGGCGCATGAAGGCTGGGTGGATGAACTGCTCGCCGATTTCGACGCCGGGGAAGCCGACCATCTGATCGAGATGCTGGGCGGTCTTGCTTCGCACAGCCGGGGAGAAAAGCAGTCATGAGCATGGCGCATCACAAGCCGAAGCATTTCAACTGGCGCGTCGAAGGCAAGGTGGCGGTGATGTCGCTCAATCGCCCGGAGCGCAAGAACCCCATCACCTTCGAATCCTATGCCGAGATGCGCGACACCTTCCGCGAACTCACTTACGCCGACGACATCAAGGCGGTGGTGATCGCCTCGAACGGCGGCAATTTCTGCTCCGGCGGCGATGTCCACGATATCATCGGTCCGCTGCTCGACAAGGACATGAAGGGCCTGCTCGCCTTCACGCGCATGACCGGTGATCTGGTCAAGGCGATGAATTCGTGCCCGCAGCCGATCATCGCCGCGGTCGATGGCGTCTGCGTCGGCGCCGGCGCCATGATCGCGCTGTTCTCCGACCTGCGCATCGGCACGCTAGCGGCCAAGACCGCGTTCCTGTTCACCCGCGTCGGCCTCGCCGGCTGCGACATGGGCGCCTGCGCCATGCTGCCGCGCGTGATCGGCCAGGGCCGCGCCGCCGAACTGCTCTATACCGGCCGCGTGATGTCGGCCGAGGAAGGCGAGCGCTGGGGCTTCTTCAACAGGCTCACCGATCCGGCGCAGCTCGAGGCTGACGCGATCGCGCTGGCGCAGCAACTCGCGGCCGGTCCGACCTTCGGGCACATGATGACCAAGACGATGCTGGCGCAGGAATGGTCGATGTCGCTGCCGATGGCGATCGAGGCCGAAGCGCAGGCGCAGGCGATCTGCATGCAGACGCAGGATTTCCGCCGCGCCTACGAGGCTTTCGTCGCCAAGGGCAAGCCGGTGTTCGCGGGGGATTAACCGGTGGCGGACAAGAGCTTCCTCACCTGGCCGTTCTTCGCCGACGCGCACCGCGCCTACGCGGCGACGATCGACGCCTGGGCGCAGGCCAACCTGCAGCATGTCGATCATCACGACGTCGATGCCGCCTGCCGCAAGCTGGTCAAGGCGCTCGGGCAGGGCGGTTTCCTCGCGCATACCGCGCCGGCCACCGAGGGCGACAAGCTCCAAGAAAAGCTAGACGTCCGCACCTTGGCGCTGTCGCGCGAGACCTTGGCGCGCCATTCCGGCCTGGCCGATTTTGCTTTCGCCATGCAGGGTCTCGGCGCCGGGCCGATCTCGCTGTTCGGTACGGCCGCGCAGCGCGCGGCGTGGCTGCCGAAGACACGGGCCGGCGAGGCGATCGCTGCCTTCGCCCTGTCGGAAGCGGCCTCCGGCTCGGACGTCGCCAACATCACCGCCAGCGCGCGCCGCGACGGCGACAGCTACATCATCGACGGCGAGAAGACCTGGATTTCCAACGGCGGCATCGCCGATCTCTATGTCGTGTTCGCGCGCACCGGCGAAGCGCCGGGCGCCAAGGGCCTGTCGGCCTTCATCGTCGAGGGGGCAAACCCCGGCCTGTCGATCGCCGAGCGCCTCGAAGTCATCGCGCCGCATCCTTTGGCGCGCCTCGCCTTCAAGCATTGCCGCGTGCCGGCCTCCGCGCTGATCGGCAAACCCGGCGACGGCTTCAAGATCGCCATGGCCACGCTCGACGTGTTCCGCACCACGGTCGGCGCCGCGGCGCTCGGCTTTGCCCGTCGCGCGCTCGACGAGACGGTGAACCGCGCCGGCTCGCGTCAGCTGTTCGGCGCGCCGCTCGGCGAATTGCAGATGGTGCAGGGCCACATCGCCGACATGGCGCTCGACATCGATGCCGCGGCGCTGCTGGTTTATCGCGCGGCCTGGGTGAAGGACATGGGCGCGGCGCGGGTATCGCGCGAGGCGGCGATGGCCAAACTTTACGCGACCGAATCCGCGCAGCGCGTCATCGACGCCGCGGTGCAGATCCACGGCGGCGACGGCGTTCGCTCCGGCCATGCGGTCGAGACGTTGTATCGCGAGATCCGGGCGCTGCGCATCTACGAAGGCGCGTCCGACGTGCAGAAGATCATCATCAGCCGGGCAGTCACTTCAATGGCGGAGCGATAGCATGCCTGACATCAAACTTGGCCCTACGGCGCATGTCGATACGTTCGCGCGCGACAACCTGCCGCCGTTCGGTCTCTGGCCGGAGATTTTGCTCGACCGCCCGGAATTCCAGTATCCGGAGTATCTCAACGCCGCGGTCGAACTGACCGACCGCAATGTCGAGCGCGGCTTGGGCGACAACATCGCGCTGATCGGCAATGGCCGCCGACGCACCTACAAGGAACTGACCGACTGGTCGAACCGGCTCGCCCACGCGCTGGTCGAGAATTACGGCGTCAAGCCGGGCCACCGCGTGCTGATCCGTTCCGGCAACAATCCGGCGCTGGTGGCCGCCTGGCTCGCGGCCACCAAGGCCGGCGCCGTCGTCGTCAACACCATGCCGATGCTGCGCGCCGGCGAGTTGACCAAGATCGTCGACAAGGCCGAGGTCAGCCTGGCTTTGTGCGACAGCCGTATCGCCGACGAGCTGATCGCCTGCGCCAAGACCAGCAAGTTCCTCAAGCAGGTGGTGCCGTTCGACGGCACGCAGAACCACGATGCCGAGCTCGACCGCATCGCGCTCGACAAGCCGGTGAAGTTCGACGCGGTGAAGACCGGGCGCGACGACGTGGCGCTGCTCGGCTTCACCTCCGGCACCACCGGCGAGCCGAAGGCGACCATGCATTTCCACCGCGATCTCCTGATGATCGCCGATGGCTATGCCCGCGAGGTCCTGAACGTGACGCCGGAGGACGTGTTCGTCGGCTCGCCGCCGCTCGCCTTTACCTTCGGCCTCGGCGGGCTCGCCATTTTCCCGCTGCGCTTCGGCGCCGCGGCGACGCTTCTGGAAAACGCCACGCCGCCGAACATGATCCAGATCATCGAGACCTACAAGGCGACGATCTGCTTCACCGCGCCGACGGCGTATCGCGCCATGATGGCGGCGATGGACAAGGGGGCCGACCTGTCGTCGCTGCGCATCGCGGTGTCGGCCGGCGAGACCTTGCCGCCGCCGGTGTTCGAGCAATGGACGGCGAAGACCGGCAAGCCGATCCTCGACGGCATCGGCTCGACCGAAATGTTGCACATCTTCATCACCAACCGCATCGGCGACGCGCGGGCCGGGGCGACCGGCAAGCCGGTCGCCGGCTACGTCGCCAAGGTGGTCGACGACAAGATGCAGGAGGTGCCGCGCGGCGAAATCGGCCGTCTTGCGGTGCGCGGGCCGACCGGCTGCCGTTATCTCGCCGACAAGCGCCAGACCAACTACGTCCGCGACGGCTGGAATATCACCGGCGACACCTTCATGCAGGACGCCGACGGCTATTTCCACTTCGTCGCCCGCGCCGACGACATGATCATCTCGTCCGGCTACAACATCGCCGGCCCGGAGGTCGAGGCGGCGCTGCTGTCGCATGCCGACGTGGCGGAGTGCGCCGTGATCGGCCAGCGCGACGCGGAACGCGGGGAGATCGTCGCGGCTTACGTCGTGCTGAAGGCCAATGTCGAAGCCGACGAACTGTGCCGCAAGAAACTGCAGGATCACGTCAAGGCGGTGATCGCGCCGTATAAGTATCCGCGCGCCTTGCATTTTGTCGACGCCTTGCCGAAGACGCAGACCGGCAAGATCCAGCGCTTCAAGCTGCGGGAGATGGCGTGACGCCACGCCGACTTTGAACGGAAGTCCGGGACTCCAATGACCGATAAACTGATCCAGATTCTGCAACCTGACGGCTGGGCGCCGGCCAAAGGCTACGCCAACGGCATGGCGGCGGAAGGCCGGCAGGTCTTCATCGCCGGCCAGGTCGGCTGGAACGAGAAATGCGAATTCGCCAGTGACGATTTCGTTGCCCAGGTCGAGCAGACGCTGAAGAACATCGTCGCGGTGCTGAAGCAGGCCGGCGGCGAGCCGCACCATATCGTGCGGCTGACCTGGTACCTGACCGACAAGCGCGAATATCTGGCGCGGCCGAGGGAACTCGGCGAAGCCTACCGCCGCGTCATGGGGCGGCATTTTCCGACGATGTCGGCGATTGTGGTGGTGGCGCTCATCGAAGACCGCGCCAAGGTCGAGATCGAGGCAACCGCGGTCATCCCGCGCTGATTGGAACTTCTGCGGTCAGCTCAGGCGCTGAGCGACAGGCTCATCCGCGCCGTCCATGACGAAGGGCGTTTCCGGCGCATCGCCATCTTGGACGAGCATGTGCCGATAAAGCTGCTCGAGCCGGAGATAGCGTTCGCGGCTTTCTTCATCATAGGTGGCGGCCGCGAGTTGCGCGCAAGTATCCGCTTGTCGCTGCAGGCGTTTGGCGATCGACACGACCGATCCCTCCAATGGGCCGAACGACCGCATTGCAGCATCGAATCTGGTGCGGCGCAATATGAATTTTACGCAGATGTCATGATCCCGCCATGCAGAATTGCGTTGCCTGCGGCACAAGGTCAGCCCGCGCCGTATAGGCGCGCGAGCAACAGCAGCACCGCGACAGCCAGGAGCCCGCAACTTGCCTGCCAGAACAGCAGCGGATTGCGCTCCAGCAGCGGCACAGGCGGTTCATCGAGATATTCCGCCTTGGGATGGCGTAGGTCGAACACGAATTCCGACAGCGCTTCGTAACGCTTCAGCGGGTTCGGATGCACCGCGCGCCTGACGGCGCCATCGACCCAGACCGGCACCTCGCCGTTGATCGACGTAGCGGGGCGATAGGTCAGCCTCTGAAACTGCGACGGCGTGCGTGCCTTGGCGCTGTCGCCGCCATAAGGCAGTTTGCCGGTCAGCATCTGGTAGCCGATGACGCCGAGAGAGAACAGATCGGCGCGCGGCGAGTCGACTTCGCCGAGCAGACATTCCGGTGCGGTGTATTGCACGGTGCCGAGCACCGGCTCGGTGGCGCCATCCGGCGCGGTTTCGGCGACCCCGGCGATGCGCGTCGAGCCGAAGTCGATGATCTTCGCCGTGCCGGTGGTGTCGAT
This sequence comes from Pseudomonadota bacterium, assembly GCA_018240595.1. Taxonomy (GTDB): domain Bacteria; phylum Pseudomonadota; class Alphaproteobacteria; order Rhizobiales; family Xanthobacteraceae; genus Pseudolabrys. The sequence goes on from JAFEFL010000004.1 coordinate 133,006, forward strand.
CATGATGTTGTGCGGCCGCAAGTCCTGATGAAGCATCTCCAGCCGGTGAAAGGCGCCGAGGCCGAGTGCGATCTGCTCGACGATCTGCCGTACCGTTTCCAAAGGTGGCTTCGGATTGTCGATCATCCATTGATGCAGTGTCTGGCCCTCGACGAACTCGACGACGGTGTAAAGGAAGTTGCGCTTCCTCGTCAGGGCATGCGGCTTCAGCACGTAAGGGCTGGCGATGCGCCGCGCCACCCATTCCTCCATCATGAACCGCTTCAGGTAGTCGGGATCGCCGCGCAGATCGATCGACGGAATCTTCAGCGCGACCGGCGTGTCGGTGTCGATGTCGATCGCCAGATAGATATGACTGCGGCTGCTGGCGTGAACTTCGCGGACGATGCGATAGCCATCGAAGATCGCCCGCGCTTCCAGGAGCGGTGGCAGCGGCAGGTCGGCGGCCGTGCCGAGTACCTCGCTGGCATCGCCGTTCGGCACCTGGTCGATGCGGACGATTTGAATCGTCAGGTTATCGGCGCTGCCATTGTCATAGGCATCCTTGACGAGACTGGCGGCGGCGCGGTCGAGATCGGCCGCGTCGCGTTCGATGCTCTCGACGATGGTGCGCGCCGTCAGGTGTTCGTAGACGCCATCGGTCGCCAGCACGAAGGTATCGCCGGCGGCGACGGGCAAAGCGAGATAGTCGATCTCGACCTGTGAATCGACACCGAGCGCCCGGCTCAGATAACTCTGTTCGGATGAAACAACGACACGGTGGTCCTCGGTAAGTTGCTCGAGGGTCCGGCCGGCGACCCGATAAACGCGCGTGTCGCCGATGCTGAAAACATGAGCGGTCGCCGACTTGATGACGATGGCGCTGAATGTGCAAACGTAACCCTTGTCCCTGTCGTACTGATATGGACTGTGCCGGGTTTGCGAATTCAGCCACGAATTCGTCGCCGCCAGCACGCGGTGCGCCGACGTCTTTACCGACCAGGTTTCCGACGTGCAGTAGTAGTCGCTGAGGAAGCTGCCGACGGCGGATTCGCTGGCAATCTGGCTGACATTGCTGCTGCTGATGCCGTCGGCCACGGCGATGGCCGCGCCCTTCAGGCTGAGCTGCGGTTCGTTCGGGACGATCGCGCCGTGAAAATCCTGATTGGCCGCCTTGCGGCCTTTATCGGAGTGCTGCCCGATCGATATCCGGAGTTCGCCAGGCATCTGCCATCCAGACAAACGGGGCTTCATCCCGAACCGGAATGAAGCCCCTGGATTGCCGTCAGATCAAGCCGCGACCTTGAGCGCGCGCTTCGGCGCGGTCATGACGTGCGTGGTGTAGAGGGTCAGGCCGGTGAAGGCGAGGCCGCCGACCAGGTTGCCAAGCGCCGTCGGAATCTCGTTCCAGATGAAGTAGTCGAGGATCGAGAACTTGGCGTGCAGCATGAGGCCGGCCGGGAACAGGAACATGTTTACGACCGAATGCTCGAACACCATGTAGAAGAACAGGAAGATCGGCATCCACATGGCAATGACCTTGCCGGAGACGTTGGTCGACACCATCGCGCCGACGACGCCGGTCGAAACCATCCAGTTGCACAGCATGCCGCGGATGAACAAGGTCGCCATGCCGGCAGCGCCGTGCGCGGCGTAACCGAGCGTGCGGCCCTCGCCGATATTGCCGATGACGGTGCCGACCTTGTCCGGCGCCTGGGTAAAGCCGAACGTGGTCACGAAAGCCATCATGAAGGCGACGGTGAGCGCCCCGAGGAAGTTGCCGACGAAGACAAGGCCCCAGTTGCGCAGAACCCCGCCGATCGTCACGCCGGGCCGTTTGTCGAGCCAGGCCAGCGGCGACAGAACGAACACGCCGGTCAGAAGGTCGAAGCCCAGCAGATAGAGCATGATGAAGCCGACCGGGAAAAGGATCGCACCGGCCAGCGGCTGCCCGGTGTTGACGTTGATGGTGACCGCCATCCAGGCAGCCAGCGCGAGAATGGCGCCGGCCATATAGGCGCGGATGACGGTATCCCGGGTCGACATGAAGATCTTGGACTCGCCAGCGTCCACCATCTTCGTCGCAAATTCGGAAGGCACCAGATAAGACATCGCGACTCCTGTTGTTCAAGTTCGCTTCGCGGGCGGCCACGGCTGCGATATTCGGATCGGGAGGAACTGGCGCTCTCTCGACGTGGTGGACGCGGCCCGTCGTTGTGACGACACGGAGCGCGCCAGCTCGCGCGTTCACGCGCGACGTCTTCGATATGAGATTGTGCCAGCACCAGCCGAGCTAATAGTCAGCTGTGGTCGCCATTGACCGCTGCGTCGTCATTGACCTCAATTGGACGTTGCAATCGCTGTGCCAACGTCGATTTCGACCCTCGGCGCAGATGCGCGGCGCGGGTATCCCGAAACGCTGCCTATTTATTGGCCGTGCGCTGCACATTAGTGAGACAGCACGGCTCAAAAAATCCGGATATCGTCGCCGCGAACCGATGCGCTCAAGGAGACAGCCATGAATCGCGCCGATCTGACGGAAAAGCTTCTCGATATCAAACGCGAAATGGGTTGGACCTGGAAATACATCTGCGACCAGATCGGCGGCATGTCGCCGGTGCTCATCACCGGCGCGATCCTCGGGCAAATGAAGCTCACCAAGCCGCAAGCCGCGAAAGCGGCGGAGCTCTTCGGTCTGTCGAAGTCGGAGCAGACGCTGATCAACGAGACGCCGATGCGCGGAACGGGAACGCCGATGCCGCCGACCGACCCGCTGATCTACCGCTTCTATGAAATGGTGCTCGTGAATGGTCCCGCGCTGAAGGCGCTGATCGAAGAAGAATTCGGCGACGGCATCATGTCGGCGATCGACTTCGAAATGGATATTTCTCGCCAGGCCGATCCGAAGGGCGACCGCGTCAAGATCGGCATGACCGGCAAGTTCCTGCCGTACAAATACTACGGTGCGACCGGCAATGCGCTGGCGCTCGGGCTCAAGGAAGACTGAGCGGCATCCGTCGCGTCTCAAGCATGGAATAGTTTTTGCACCGCCGGTGCGGGGCGGTCGGCAGGCGGCGCGAGCCGGCTGCCGGGGTTAACCAACGCCGGCGCGGCCTGTCGCGGGTCCACCGGCGTGGAATAGGTCTTGCATGAACGGAGCACAGGAACGGAAGGCTTTTGTCCGCGGGTCCCGGTATCGGGGCACGGCGGCGGAGATCGTGTCTGTGGCGGAAACTCGGAAAGGTCCGGAGCCCGGCTCCCCACCGCAGGGCGGTCCGCGCGACGCGTCGCTCAAGATCGTGATCGTCGACGAGAGCCCGATCCGCGCCGCGATCCTCGAGGACGGCCTGCGCGAAGCGGGCTTCGTCCAGGTCGAGCGGATCACCGAGACGCGCAACCTTCTCGCCCGCATCTACGCGCTCGATCCCGACGTCATCCTGATCGATCTGGAAAATCCGAGCCGTGACGAGCTCGAGCAGATGTTCCAGGTCAGCCGCATCGTCAAGCGGCCGGTCGCCATGTTCGTCGACCAGAGCGACGCCGCCTCGATTCAGGCTTCGGTCGATGCCGGAGTCTCGGCCTATATCGTCGGCAATCTGCAGAAGGACCGCATCAAGACCATCCTCGATCTCTGCATCTCGCGCTTCAACGCCTTCTCCCGCCTGCAGAGCGAACTCGATGAGGCCAAGGGCGCGCTCGAGGAGCGCAAGATCATCGACCGCGCCAAGGGCGTGCTGATGAAGGCCAAGGGCCTCACCGAAGAGCAGGCCTATTCCCTGCTGCGCAAGACGGCGATGAACGAGAACAAGAAGATCGCCGACATCGCGCAGTCGGTCCTGACGGCGGCGGAGCTGTTCAAATGAAGACCCATCTGCGCATCGGCTACATCCCGCTGATCGATGCCACGCCGATTCTCGTCGCCGCGGATCACGGCTTTGCCGAAGCCGAAGGTCTCGCCATCGATCTCGTCCGCGAGGTGTCCTGGTCGAACGTCCGCGACAAGCTCAACCTCGGCCTGTTCGACGCCTCGCATATGCTCGCGCCGCTGCCGGTTGCGTCCAGCCTCGGCATCGGCCACGTCAAGGTGCCGCTGATCGTGCCGTTCACGCTGGCGCTCAACGGCAACGCCATCACCGTCTCGCCGTCGCTCTATAACGAGCTTGCCGCGGCCGCCGACGGCAACGTCGCCGATCCGCACGTGTCGGCCCGGGCGCTGCACCGCGTGGTCGCCGATCGCCGCGCGCGCGGCGCGCCGGTGCTGAACTTCGGCATGACCTTCCCGTTCTCCAATCACAATTACCAACTGCGCTTCTGGATGGCGGCCGGCGGTGTCGATCCGGACGAGGATGTCCGTCTCGTCGTCCTGCCGCCGCCCTACATGGTGGAAAGCCTGACCAGCGGCCACGTCGATTGCTTCTGCGTCGGCGCGCCGTGGAACTCGGTCGCGGTCGACAACGGCGTCGGCCATATCCTGCATTTCGGCCGCGACATCGTCCGCCGCATGTCGGAGAAGGTGCTGGCCGTCCGCGAGAACTGGGCGAACGACAATCCGGAGACGCTGTCGGCGCTGATCCGCGCGCTGGCGAAGGCCGCGGCTTTCGCCGAGGATCCGGCCAACCTTGCCGCGGTCTGCGAGAACGTCGGCCTGCGCATCGGCGCCGATGCCGAAGTGGTCTCCCGCACGCTCAAGGGTGTGCTGAAGACGACGACGCAAGGCGAGACCCGCTCGAGCGACGAGTACATTCTGCTGGAACGCGGTCAGGCCAACCGGCCCGACAGGGCGCATGCCGCGTGGATGTACGCCGACATGGTGCGCTGGCGGCAGGCGCCGCTCACCGCTGAACTCGGCAGCATCGCGGACAACGTCTTCCGTCCCGAGCTTTACGACCGCGCGCTCGGCCACGCGCCGGCGACTGCCGTCACCGATCCGCCGGACCGTATCGGCGCCTTCGCCGGGCCGGACTTCGTGCCGGCCGACTTCGCGGGATACCTGGAGTCGTGGCGGACGCGCCCTCCCGGCCGGCCGCGGCTGACGGTCGTCCGCTGATCTTGCACTGCACAAAAAGGCTGCAGGCTGCGTCCGCCGCGGGCACGGCAGGGCAGGGTGCGAGCGCCCCCCGATTTCTCTAGTCGATTGAAATGTCGATCATTTCCGCCGCCGCCGCCTTTGGCACGCCTCTTGAATAAGGAGTAATCGACGAACGCGTCGCGCCAGCGAGGCGTTTGGGTCCAACGACGGGCCAACGGGCAACGCCGCTGTCTTCGGTTCGCGCTTCACGCGCGGCCGCGAGACCGCGGCTTTTTTATTGCCCAGACGCGAACGCGGCCGGGGAAACCGCAACAGCAACAGGATGTGAGGACGATGACGACGAAGCAGACCAAGAACGGAACGGCCCTCAGCCGCCGCACTTTCCTCAAGGCCAGCGCTTCGACCGCGGCGCTGATGGGCGCGGTCGCCACGCAATTCCCCTTCGGCGTTCACGTCGCCGAAGCCGCCGGCCCCGAAGTCACCAAGGCGATCCTCGGCTACATCGCGCTGATGGACGCCGCGCCCCTGGTCATCGCCAAGGAGAAGGGTCTCTTCGCCAAATACGGCATGCCGGATGTCGAGGTCGCCAAGCAGGCGTCCTGGGGGGCGACGCGCGACAATCTCGTGCTCGGCGGCGAGGCCAACGGCATCGACGGCGCTCACATCCTTACGCCAATGCCGTATCTGATCTCGGCCGGCAAGGTGACGCAGAACAACGTGCCGACGCCGATGTACATCCTGGCGCGCCTCAATCTCGACGCGCAGGCGATCTCGGTCTCCAACGAATTCAAGGATCTCAAGGTCACGGCCGACGCCTCGCCGCTGAAAGCCGCCTTTGCCGCGAAGAAGGCCGCCGGCAAGGAAGTGAAGATGGCGATGACCTTCCCGGGCGGGACCCACGATCTGTGGATCCGCTACTGGATGGCCGCCGGCGGCATCGATCCGGACAAGGACGTTTCGACCATCGTCGTGCCGCCGCCGCAGATGGTGGCGAACATGAAGGTCGGCAACATGGACGCCTTCTGCGTCGGCGAGCCGTGGAACGAACAGCTCGTCAACCAGGGCATCGGCTTCACCGCCTGCACCACCGGCGAGATCTGGAACAAGCATCCGGAAAAGGCGCTCGGTCTGCGCGCCGCCTGGGTCGACAAGAATCCGAATGCCGCGAAGGCGCTGCTGATGGCCGTGATGGAGGCGCAGCAGTGGTGCGACAAGATGGAGAACAAGCAGGAGATGTCGGAGATCGTCGGCAAGCGGCAATGGTTCAACGTGCCGGTCGCCGACATCATCGGCCGCGCCAAGGGTGACATCAACTACGGCAACGGCCGCGTCGAGAAGGGCACCAAGCAGTTCATGAAGTTCTGGCAGGACCACGCGTCCTACCCGTTCAAGAGCCATGACGCCTGGTTCCTCACCGAGGACATCCGCTGGGGCAAGTTCGAAGCGAACACGGACGTCAACGGTCTCGTCAACAAGGTCAATCGCGAGGACGTCTGGCGCGATGCGGCGAAGGCGCTCGGCGTCGCCGCCGCCGACATCCCCGCCTCAACGTCGCGCGGCAAGGAGACCTTCTTCGACGGCAAGGTGTTCGATCCGGAGAATCCGTCGGCCTATCTCAAGAGCCTCTCGATCAAGCGTGTCGAAGTCTGATCGCCAGCTTGAAACGTCAATGGGCCGCCCGATTGCGGGCGGCCCGGTCCTTTCAATCAACCGGAGCACCTTCGCAATGAACATGCCCGTGGCCAAGACCGACGTTTCGGCCAGCATTCCCGCGGCCCCGGCCACGAAGGCCAACGCGAAAGTCCTGTCGCTGCCGGTCAGGCAACCGGCGCTCGGCCCTCGCGTCGCCGCGGCGCTCAGCCGTCTCGCGACGGCAATCGTGCCGCCGCTGGTGATGATCGTCCTCCTGCTGGTTCTCTGGCAGATCCTCTGCTCGCGTCCCGGCGCGACGCTGCCGCCGCCGACCAAGATCTGGAGCGACGCCCGCGATCTGATCGTCGGCCCGTTCTTCGTCAACGGCCCGCAGGATATCGGCCTCGGCTGGCGCGTGCTGGTGTCGCTGCAGCGCGTCGCCATCGGCTACGGCTTCGCCGCGCTCATCGGCGTTGCGCTCGGCACGCTCATCGGCCAGTCGGTGTGGGCGATGCGCGGCCTCGATCCGATCTTCCAGGTGCTGCGGACGATCTCGCCGCTCGCCTGGCTGCCGATCTCTCTGGCCGCGTTCCGCGACAGCCAGCCTTCGGCGATCTTCGTCATCTTCATCACCTCGGTGTGGCCGATCATCATCAACACCGCCGTCGGCATCCGGAACATCCCGCAGGATTACCGCAACGTCGCGGCCGTGCTGCGGCTCAATCCGTATGAGTTCTTCTGGAAGATCATGATTCCGTCGGCGGCGCCCTACATTTTCACGGGCCTGCGCATCGGCATCGGCCTCGCCTGGCTCGCCATCGTTGCCGCGGAAATGCTCACCGGCGGCGTCGGCATCGGCTTCTTCATCTGGGATGCGTGGAATTCCTCGCGGCTGCCCGACATCTTCATCGCACTCGCCTACATCGGCATCGTCGGCTTCGTGCTCGATCGCCTTGTCGCCGGCATCGCCGCGGTGGTTACCCGCGGCACATCGGCAAGTTGAGGAGAGACATCATGGCTCCGTATTGCAAGATCGATCACGTCGACAAGGTCTACAGCCGCGGCTCGGCCTCGACACGCGTGCTCAAGGACATCACCTTCGAGATGGAGAAGGGTGAATATGTCTCGCTCATCGGTCACTCCGGTTGCGGCAAGTCCACGCTGCTCAACATCGTCGCGGCGCTGACCCAGCCTTCGACCGGCGGCGTGATGATCGAGGGCAAGCTCGTCACCGAGCCGGGACCCGACCGCGCCGTCGTGTTCCAGAACCACAGCCTGCTGCCGTGGCTGACCGTCTACGAGAACGTCCGGCTGGCGGTGGACAAGGTGTTCGGCAAGGTGAAGTCCAAATCCGAGCGTGACGCCTGGACGCTGCACAATCTCGAACTCGTGCAGATGACGCACGCCAGAGACAAGCGTCCTTCGGAAGTATCGGGCGGCATGAAGCAGCGCGTCGGCATTGCCCGCGCACTGGCGATGGAGCCGAAGGTGCTCCTGCTCGACGAACCGTTCGGCGCGCTCGACGCGCTCACCCGCGCGCGCCTGCAGGACACGGTGATGGCGTTGCACCAGAAGCTCGGCAACACGGTCATGATGATCACGCACGACGTCGATGAGGCCGTGCTGCTGTCCGACCGCATCGTGATGATGACCAACGGGCCGGACGCCGAGATCGGTGACATCCTCACCGTGCCGATCGAGCGGCCACGCAAGCGTCTCGAATTGGTCAGTGACCCGGAATTCCTGAGCTGCCGGCAGCGCGTGCTCGAATTCCTCTACGAGCGCCACCGCTTCGTCGAGGCGGCCTGACCGCGGAAACGCCATGAGCGAACCTCTCGTCATCATCGGTAACGGCATGGCCACGGCGCGGCTCGTCGAGGAGCTCAATGCGCGGGCGCTCGGCCGCTATGCCATCGCCGTGATCGGCGAGGAGCCGCGGCTCGCCTATAACCGCGTGCTGCTGTCGTCGGTGCTGGCGCGCGAAGTGTCGCGCGGCGATATCGAGCTGAAAGCCGCCGACTGGTGGCGCGCTCACGGCGTGACGCTGCTTTACGGCCACCGCGCCGTGTCGATCGACGCCGACATTCGCCGCGTCCGGCTCGCCAACGGCGCCACTCTGCCGTTCGGCAAGCTGGTGCTGGCGACCGGCTCGCGCGCCATCCGCCTCAACGTGCCGGGCATGGATTTGCCGGGCGTCGTCACGTTCCGCGATCTCGGCGACGTCGCATCGATGGAGCAGGCGGCCAAAGCGCATAGGCGCGCCGCGGTCATTGGCGGCGGGCTGCTCGGCCTCGAGGCGGCTTACGGCCTCGCCAAGGCCGGCATGGAAGTCTCGGTCATCCATCTGATGGACCGGCTGATGGAGCGCCAGCTCGATGCGCGCGCCTCGGCGATGCTGAAGGATGCGGTCGAGGCCAAGGGCATCGCCGTGCATCTCGACGCCGAGACCGCGGCGATCAAGGGCGATCGCCGCGCCACCGGGGTTTTGCTCAAGGATGGCCGCGCCATCGCCGCCGATCTGGTCGTGGTCGCCGCCGGCATCCGCTCCAACAGCGACCTCGCGGTGACCGCCGGGCTCGACATCAATCGCGGCATCGTCGTCGACGACCACATGCAGGCGAGCAAGGCCGGCATCTACGCGATCGGCGAATGCGCCGAGCATCGCGGCGTCTGCTACGGCCTGGTCGAACCGGCCTATGAGCAATCGCGCGTGCTCGCGGCTCATCTTTGCGGCGAGGCGGCGGCATATGACGGCAGCGTTCTTGCCACCAATCTGAAAGTGTCCGGCGTCAACGTGTTCTCCGCCGGCGATTTCATCGGCGCGCCGGGCACTGAAGCCATGGTGCTCAGCGACCGCGGCCTCGGCACCTACAAGAAGCTGGTCATCAAGGATGGCCGGCTCGTCGGCGCGGTGCTGTTCGGCGATACGCTCGACGGCCTCTGGTACTCCGAACTCATCCGGACCGGTGCGGGTATCGCGCCGATGCGCGGCGACCTCATTTTCGGCCGCGCGCTGGCCGAACGTTCCCTGGCCAAGGCCGCGCCGCCGCGGCCCAACTCTCTGGCGGCGTGAGGGCGGGCATGTCGAGCGATTTCACCCCGGACCAGAAACGCTATCTCGAGGGCTTCGCCTCGGGTCTGACGGCGGCACGCGCGGCGCGCGGCACCTTGCCGAAAGGCGGAAGCGGCGAGCCGAGCGGTCCCGACGCCATCCACATCAAGGCGCAGGATGCCACGGTCGCCAAAGGCGGCAAGCTCAACGATCAGGAGAAGATCAAACGCGAGCAGCATCCGTTCGATGCTTATGGCCGTCTCAAGGAACAGGCGGCGAATAACGAAGCGCCCAAGCCGGCCGACAATTTCCGCTGGCGCTATTACGGGCTGTTCTATGTGGCGCCGGCGCAGTCTTCCTATATGTGCCGCCTGCGCATCCCGAACGGCATTCTCAAGCACTGGCAGCTTGCCGGTCTCGCTGACCTGACTGGCCGCTGCGCCGGCCCGTACAGCCACGTCACGACGCGCGCCAATCTGCAGATTCGCGAGATCGAGCCGAAGAACGCGGTCGAGGTCGTTGAAGGCATTATGGAGCTCGGCCTCGGCTCGCGCGGCTCCGGTGCCGACAATATCCGCAACGTCACCGGAACGCCGACGGCGGGTATCGATCCGCAGGAGCTCATCGATACGCGGCCTTACGCGCGGGAGTGGCACTTCCACATTCTCAACGAGCGTGCGCTCTATGGCCTGCCGCGCAAATTCAATGTCGGCTTCGACGGCGCGGGCCGCATTCCCGTGCTCGAGGACACCAACGATATCGGCTTCCAGGCCGTCGAGGTGAAGGACGGTTTCGGTGTCGCGCCGGGCGTCTACTTCCGCCTGGCGCTCGGCGGCATCACCGGGCACCGGGATTTTGCCCGCGACACCGGCGTCATCCTGAAGCCCGAGGAGGCGACGCCGATCGCCGACGCCATCGTCCGGGTCTTCATCGAACATGGCGACCGCACGGATCGCAACAAGGCACGCCTGAAATATGTGCTGGATGCGTGGGGCTTCGAGAAATTCCTGGCCCATGTCGAGGAGAAACTCGGCCGCAAGCTCGTCCATGTCCCGGCCGAAGCCATCGCGCCGCGGCCGGAATTCGACCGTACCGCGCATATCGGCGTGCACCCGCAGAAGCAGGACGGTTTGAACTGGATCGGCGTCGTTTTCCCGGTCGGCAAGATGAGCACGGCGCAGATGCGCGGCCTGGCCAAGGTCGCGCAGGATTGTGGCGACGGCGATATCCGGCTGACCGTGTGGCAGAACCTGCTGATCTCCGGCGTCGCCGATGCGCGCGTCGGCGAGGCGGTCGCCGCCATCGAGGCGCTCGGTCTCAAGACCGAGGCGACGCCGATCCGCGCCGGGTTGATCTCCTGCACAGGCGCGACCGGCTGCCGCTTCGCCGCCGCGCATACCAAGGAGGACGCCGAGGCGATCGCGCAATATTGCGAGCCGCGGGTCCGGCTCGACGGCCCGGTCAACATCCATCTCACCGGCTGCCATCATTCCTGCGCGCAGCATTACATCGGCGATGTCGGCCTGATCGCCTGCAAGGTCGATGCCGGCGAGGATGCCGATCCGGTCGAGGGCTATCACGTCCTGGTCGGGGGCGGCTTCGGTCCCGATGCGGCGATCGCGCGCGATCTCTATCGCGACGTGAAAGCCGTTGATGTGCCGCGCGTTATCGAGCGCATGCTCAAGGGCTATCTGACGCATCGTGATGGCGACGAGACGTTTCTTGCGTTCTCGCGCCGGCATGATGTCACGGTCTTGCAGGCGCTGTTCAAGGCGGAGCACGGCGAATGACCCAGAACGTGCCGTCACCCTTGCCGTCGCTGGTGCCGGACACCGCGCCGTTCACCGAAGAGCAGCGCTTCTGGCTCAATGGCTTCTTCGCCGGGTTGATCGCGCTAGACAACAGCGGCGTCACGGCGCTGTCGGCCGATCAGGCGGCCAGTCTGCTAGGCGGTGCGCCGGCCGCTAATGCGGAAGAAGATGACGGCGGCGCGCCGTGGCATGACCAGACGTTGCCGATCGCCGACCGCATGAAGCTCGCCGAGGGCAAGCCGCTGCGCTGGAAGATGATGGCGGCGATGGCGCAGCAGGATTGCGGCCAGTGCGGCTATGACTGCAAGAACTATTCGGGCGCCATCGTCTCCGGCGCCGAGACGCGGCTGAATCTGTGCGTGCCGGGCGGCAAGGAAACCGCGCGCATGGTCAAAGCGCTGTACGAAGAAATCGGCAGCGCGCCGAAGACGCCGACTGCGGCGCCTGCCGTTCCGGCCGAGGTCAAGCCAGATGCGGCAAAGCTCGGCACCTCGCGCGATAATCCGTCCACGGCGAAGGTTCTGTCGCGCCGTCTGCTCAACAGGCCGGGCTCGGAAAAGGAAACCTGGCACGTCGAGATCGATCTGACGGACTCCGGGATCGAATACCAGGTCGGGGATGCGTTCGGGCTGTTCCCGCACAACGATCCGGTGCTGGTCGAGCAGGTGATGAAGGCGCTCGGGGCGCCGCCGGATTACGACATCGGCGGTCGTACCTTGCGCCAGGTCCTGACCGACAGTGTCTCGCTATCGCCAGCCCCGGACATGCTTTTCCAGCTTTTCTCCTACATCACCGGCGGCGATCGCCGGAAAAAGGCGCGCGCGCTGGCGACCGGCGACGACCCGGACAAGGATGCCGCGACGCTGGACGTCCTGGCGGCGCTGGAGAAGTTCAACGGCGCGGCGCCGGACCCGGAAGCCTTCATCGAGGCACTCGACCCGCTGCAGCCGCGGCTCTATTCGATCTCGTCGTCGCCGAAGCTCGACCCGAACCGCGTCACGCTGACCGTCGATACCGTCCGCTACACGATCCGCAACCGCCAGCGGCTCGGCGTCTGCTCGACGCTGCTCGCCGAACGTATCGATCCGGGCGCGGTGCTGAAGGCCTATGTGCAGAAAGCCCATGCCTTCGCCCTGCCGAGGGACGGCAACGTCCCGATCATCATGATCGGTCCCGGCACCGGCGTCGCGCCGTTCCGCGCCTTTTTGCAGGACCGCATGGCGGACAAGGCGCCGGGCCGCAACTGGCTGTTCTTCGGCCATCAGCGCTCGGCCTGCGACTTCTTCTACGAGGACGAACTCAAGGACATGCGCGCCGCCGGCTTCCTCACGCGCCTGTCGCTCGCCTGGTCGCGCGACGGCGACGAGAAGATCTACGTGCAGGACCGCATGCGCCAGACCGGCCGCGACATCTGGACCTGGCTGAGCGAAGGCGCGCATGTCTATGTCTGTGGCGACGCCAAGCGCATGGCCAAGGATGTCGAACTGGCGCTGGTCGATATCGTCGCCGAGCACGGCGGCCGTTCGGGTGAGGAGGCGGTGCTGTTCGTCTCCGACTTGAAGAAGAAAGGCCGCTATCAGCAGGACGTGTATTGATGAACGCGCCGGCGCAGCATCCGCCAGCGGTACGCACGACCTGTCCATATTGCGGCGTCGGCTGCGGCGTGCTGGCCAAGCCCGACGGCCGCGGCGGCGCGGCGATCGCCGGCGATCCGGAACACCCGGCCAATTTCGGCCGGCTGTGCTCGAAAGGCTCGGCGCTCGGCGAGACGCTCGGCCTCGGCACGCGGCTGCTGCATCCGATGCTCCGCCGCGACGGCGCGCTCAAGCGCGCCAGCTGGGACGACGCGCTCGACCATGTGGCGGAAGGCTTCTGGCGCATCGTGAAGCAGCACGGCCCGGATTCGGTCGCCTTCTATCTCTCCGGGCAATTGCTCACCGAGGACTATTACGTCGCCAACAAGCTGATGAAGGGCTTCATCGGCAGCGGCAATGTCGATACCAATTCGCGGCTGTGCATGGCGTCGTCGGTCGCCGGCCATCGCCGCGCCTTCGGCGCCGACACCGTGCCGGGCACTTATGCCGATCTCGACAGCGCCGATCTCATCGTGCTGGTCGGCTCCAACGCGGCGTGGTGCCATCCGGTGCTGTATCAGCGTATGATTGCCAACAAGCGCGGGCGCGGCGCAAGACTCGTCGTCATCGATCCGCGCCGTACCGCGACCGCCGAGGACGCCGACCTGTTCCTTCCCGTCGCGCCGGGCATGGACACCGCCTTGTTCTCTGGACTGCTGGTGCATCTTGCCGAAACGCGGGCCTTCGATGCCGGCTATGTCCAGACGCATACGACCGGCTATGCCGAGGCGCTGACCCGCGCGCGCGAGATCGCGCCCGATGTCGAAGCGACGGCTCAGCGGACTGGCCTTGCCCCCGCCGATGTCGCGTGTTTCTTCGACCTGTTCGCCGCGACGGAAAAAGTCGTCACCTGCTTCTCGCAGGGCGTGAACCAGTCGGCGCAGGGCACCGACAAGGTCACATCGATCATCAATTGCCATCTCGCGACTGGCCGTATCGGCAAGCCGGGTATGGGGCCGTTCTCGCTCACCGGCCAGCCCAATGCGATGGGCGGCCGCGAGGTTGGCGGATTGGCAAACCAGCTTGCGGCGCACATGAATTTCTCCGCCGTCGAGATAAACCGCGTCGGCCGCTTCTGGAACGCCAAGGCCATGGCCCAACGCGAGGGCCTCAAGGCGGTCCAGATGTTCGACGCCATCGCGCGCGGCGAGATCAAGGCGCTGTGGGTAATGGCGACCAATCCGGCGGTGTCGCTGCCGCGCGCCGGTTTCGTGCGCGACGCGCTGGCGAAGCTCGAATTGTTCGTCGTCTCGGAAAATGTCAGCGGCAATGACACCGTGCGCTCCAGCGCGCATGTTCTCTTGCCGGCGGCGGCCTGGGGCGAGAAGGACGGCACCGTCACCAACTCCGAGCGGCGCATCTCGCGGCAGCGGCCGTTCCTGCCGCTGCCCGGCGAGGCCAAGCCGGACTGGTGGATCGTCAGTGCGGTCGCGCGCCGCATGGGGTTTGCGGATGCCTTCGGCTACGAGAGCGCGGCCGACGTGTTTCGCGAACATGCGGCGCTGTCGGCTTTCGAGAACGATGGCGCGCGCGACTTCGATCTCGGCGGCTTCGCGACGATCGCGGACGGCGCCTTCAACGCCATGACGCCGGTGCAGTGGCCGGTGCGCGCCGGCGGGGCGAAAGCAGAAACCCGCTTCTTCGCGAATGGCGGGTTCTTCACTCCGGACGGCAAGGCGCGCCTGATCGCGCCGGAGATGCCGCGGCCGCAGGCGGCGCTGTCCGGCGATTTTCCGTTCCGCCTCAACACCGGCCGCATTCGCGACCAGTGGCATACCATGACGCGTACCGGCCTCAGCCCGCGGCTCGGTGCGCATCTGCCCGAGCCCTTTGTCGAGGTGCATCCCGACGATGCCGCCGAGGCGGGCCTGAGCGGCGGCGGCTTCGCGCGCATGTCGTCGCCTCACGGCAGCTGCGTGCTCAAGGTCATCGTCAGCAACGGCCAGCGCCGCGGCTCGCTGTTCGCGCCGATCCATTGGAGCGATGAGACGGCCTCGTCGGCGCGCGTCGGCGAACTCGTGACGCCGGCGAACGATCCTTATTCCGGTCAGCCGGAAGCGAAGGCGACGCCGGCGTCGATCGCGCCGGTCGAATTCGGCTATCGCGGTTTCATCCTGTCGCGCGAGCGGCTGACGATTCCGGCGGGCGAGTGGTGGGCGCGTGTCGCCATCGCCGGCGGCGAGGGCATGCTGCTGGCGAGCAATGCCGCGCCGGATGAATGGCGCACACGGGCGCAATCCATGTTCGGCGCCGATGGCGAGATCGCGGAATACATCGACGTGCCGGGTGGCGCCTATCGCGTGGCGGCGTTCGGCGAAGGCCGCCTCATCGGATGCCTGTTCATCGGTCCTGCGGCGCATGCGCCGCAGTGGGATGCGGTCAAGGCGCTGTTCGAAGCCGAGCATCTCGGCGCGACCCAGCGGCGCGGTCTGCTGTCCGGCAAATCGACCGACGGACTCGCCGAGCCCGGGCCGGTGATCTGCGCCTGCTTCGGCGTCGGCCTCAATGTCATCCGCGCCGCGCTCGCCGATGGTGGAGCGACCAGCGTCGACGATATCGGCAAGGCGCTGCGCGCGGGCACCAATTGCGGTTCGTGTCTGCCCGAACTGAAGAAGATCGTCAGCGAAAGCCGCCCCGCGATGCCGGCCTCAACAGCGCAACGATCTATCCTCGGCGTTGACTGACGCGGCGCGCGTCGTCGCTCCGTCAAACGTCGCTTCATCACGATGGCGGTCATGTGAAAGGTCGGCGATTGCGCGTGCGCAATAGGCATTGACCGCGCCGGTATCAGCGGCTCTAATAAGTCTGCAAATTAATTTCGCATTCCGAAAAAACGGAAGCGGCCGTACAGGGCGTGTTATGCCGGGAGAGAAACGCAGCAAATCCGCAGCCGAGGGCAGGGCCGTCGCTGGCCGTCCCGACGCCGATGAGGATTCCCGCAACCTGGTCAACTCGCTGGCCAAGGGACTGCGCGTGCTGGAGTCCTTCACTGCGGAGCGCCCTGAACTCACACTGAGCGAAGTGGCGGGTCTCGCGAAGATCGATCCGGGCACCGCCTTCCGCATGCTCAACACGCTGGTCATGGCCGGCTATGTCGCGCGCGTCCCCGACAGCAAGCGCTTCCGCCTGACATTGAAGGTCACCGATCTCGGCCTGCATGCGATTGCCCGCGCCGACCTGCGCGAACTGGCGCGGCCGATCCTGCGCTCGCTGGTCGGCGAGGTGAATGAGGCGGCCTCGCTCGGCGTGCTCGACGGCGCCGACATTCTCTATATCGAACG
Source organism: Pseudomonadota bacterium (assembly GCA_018240595.1). Lineage (GTDB taxonomy): Bacteria > Pseudomonadota > Alphaproteobacteria > Rhizobiales > Xanthobacteraceae > Pseudolabrys. The sequence continues at coordinate 149,424 of JAFEFL010000004.1, forward strand.
CGTGCGCGCCGGTTTGACCCGCATCGGCGTCGACATACGTATCGGCACCACGATTCCGGCGTTCTGGAGCACGATCGGCGAGGCGATGCTCGCCTTTCTGCCGCCGAACGAGCTCGACCGCGTGCTGTCGCTGGAGCCGCGGCCCGGCGTGTTCCCGCACAAGCCGATGAAGCGCGACGAGATCGTCGCCAGCCTGAAGAACGTCCGCGAATGCGGCTATGCGCTGCGCGATTCGTATTTCGGCAGCGGCCTGCGCGTGCTGGCGATGCCGGTGCTCGACGTCGACAGCTATCCGCTGGCCGCGGTCAGTGTCGCGGTGCCGCAGATGCAGATGTCGTCAGAAGAATTCCGCGAACATGCATTCGCCGCGGTGCGGCGGGCCGCCGCCGATATTGCGCGCGCCATTCAGGCGAGCGGGTCGGTATCGGTCGCGGTGTGAGGAGGACGAGAGCGTCCAAACGATAACGAGGCTGCGGCGGCGAAAACGCCGAAATCGCGGTCCGACCAGGAAACGAAGCCAAGGCAGAAGGCATTTACATGACTATTGCTATTGAAGCGCCGGCCGGCGCGATGATCGCGGGCGAGCAGGCGCAGTCCAGGCGCAGCCCGCTGATCGCGGTGAAGGACGTCGTCAAGGTTTATCCGACGGTGGCCGGTGACGCGGTTCTCGCGCTCGATCACGTCAATCTCGACATCGAATCCGGCGAGTTCGTCTGCCTTGTCGGCCCGTCGGGCTGCGGCAAGACCACGCTGCTGCGCCTGCTCGCCGGCCTCGACACCTCCGACGCGGGCACCTCGTCGCTGGCAGGCAAGGCGCTGAACGGCCCGTCGCCGGAAGTCGGCGTGGTGTTCCAACAGGCCAATCTGCTGCCCTGGTTCACCGTGATGCAGAACGTGCTGCTGCCGCTGTCGGTCGGCGGCGCGCGCAAGAGCGAGCAGTTGATCACGCAGATCCAGGCGCTGCTTCGCGTCGCCGGCCTCGAGGGCTTCGAGAACAAGTATCCCTACGAGCTTTCCGGCGGCATGCAGCAGCGCGCTTCGATCGTGCGCGCGCTGGCGCGCGATCCAAAACTGTTGCTGATGGACGAGCCCTTCGGCGCGCTCGACGCGCTCACCCGCGAGCGGATGAACGCCGAGCTGCAGCGCATCTGGATGGCCAGCGGCAAAACGGTCGTGCTCATCACGCATTCGATCGAGGAGGCGATCTTCCTCGGCGACCGCATCGTCGTCATGTCGCCGCGCCCCGGCCGCATCGTGCGCGAGCTCAAGGTCGATCTGCCGCGGCCGCGCGTCTCGACCGAGATGCTCGGCAATCCGGTTCACACCGCGCTCGCGCGCGAAATCCGCATGCTGCTGGAGTAGGCCGTCATGACCGACATTCGCACCGAGTCGAACGCGATGGACCTGATCGCCTCGTCCTCCGCCGCCGCGAAGAACCGCCGGCGCAACGAGCGCATCCGCAATATCGGCATCGGTTTTGCCGGATTCCTGACGCTGGTTCTGGTCTGGAAGCTCAGCGTCAACTACTTCAACGTGCCGTCCTACATCCTGCCGGCGCCGGAACAGGTCGTCGTTGCGCTGTGGAGCGGCCTCGCCGTGCCGGTGACCAGCCCGCTCGGCTGGTATCTGCCGCTGTGGAGCACGATGGCCAATGCGCTGGCCGGCTTTCTGATCGGCGCGCTGCTCGGCCTGTTCTTCGGTTCGCTGATGGCCGAGTTCCGCCCGGTCGAAACGGCGCTGATGCCTTACGCCTTCGCGTTGCAGAGCTTGCCGAAGGTGGCGATCGCGCCGCTCATCGTCATCTGGTGCGGCTTCGGCGACGGCTCGAAGGTCGCCATGGCGGCGCTGCTCGCCTTCTTCCCGATGATGGTCAACAGCTTCGCCGGCATGCGGGCCGCCGAAGTCGAGCGCATCGAGCTGATGAAGGTGCTGTCGGCATCGCGGCTCGAGACCTATCGCCTGGTCAAGCTGCCCTCGGCGGCGCCCTACATCTTCGCCGGTCTCGACATGGGCATCGTCTATGCGCTGCTCGGCACCATCGTTGCCGAATTTCTGGGCGCCCAGGAAGGCATGGGCGTTGCCATCACCAAGGCACAGGCCGTGACCGACGTCGCCGGCGTGTTCGCCGCGCTCGTCGTGCTCGGCGTCACCGGAATCCTGTTGCACCTGATCGTGCGCTGGGTCGAGCGGTCCATCGTCCACTGGGCGGATCGCGGCAAACATTAAAAAAAGAAAGCGGAGGAAACCATGACAACACGTCGTACCGTCGTTAAGGGCATTGGCGCTGCCGCACTTGCCGGTTTCGCCATGCCGACCGTCCTGCGCGCGCAGGAACTGAAGAAGATCTCGATGGCGTTCGGCATCAAGTCGATCAACCCGATCATCATCAATATCCTGATCGGCAGCGGCCTCGGCTACTACAAGGACGAGGGCCTCGAGTTCACGCCCAAGCCGCTCGGCACCAATTCGAACGCGCAGATCGGGCTCGACAAGGGCAACGTGCAGTTCGCCGTCGGCACGCCGAGCTTCCAGATGCCGCTCTACGCCAAGGGCGAGCTGCCGCCGATCGTCAACTATTACGAATACACCTATCCATATAAGTGGGACGTCGCGGTGCTCGAGACCTCGGGGCTGAAGTCGTACGACGAGCTCAAGGGCAAGAAGATCGGCGTCTCCGATCTCGGCACCACCGATTATCCGGTCACCCGCGCCGTGCTCAAGAACATCGGCATCGATCCGGACAAGGACGTGACCTGGGTCGCGGTCGGCGCCGGCGTCACCGCGGGCGTCGCCCTGCAGCGCGGCGTCATCGATGCGCTGGCTTATTTCGACACCGGCTTCGGCCAGATCGAGGCGGCCAATATCCCGATCCGCATGCTGCCGCGGCCGAAGGACGTGCCGCTGATCGGCGGCCTCTATCTCAGCACGATGGCCAACACGCTCAAGACCGACCGCAAGACCTGCGTCGGCTTTGCGCGAGCGGTGGCCAAGTCCTCGGAGTTCCTGCTCGCCAATCCGGAGGCCGGCGCCAAGGTATTCCTCAAGCTCTATCCCGAGACGGCGCCGCGCGGCGCCAGCGAAGCCGACGCGGTGAAATCGGTGCTGTTCGCCGCCCGGCGCCGCATCCCGCTGTTCCGGCCGCCTTATCCGGACACCAAGATGGGCTTCATCCACGAGGACGAGCTCAAGCGCGACGCGCAGTTCCTCGGCCTCGATATCAAGGACGTGAAGCCGCTGATGTCGAACGACCTGATCGACGAGATCAACGATTTCGATCGCAACAAGGTCATCGAGCAAGCCAAGAACTACAAGGCCTGACAGAGCGCGATGCTTCAGACGGTCGCAAACAGCATGCGCGGGGCCCGCTTTGCCGGCGAGTCCCGCGCCTTCACCGATCCGGCGTCGGGGCGGCGCGTGCGGCAGGTCACCGGCCATGCCAGCATTCACCACCACCCGTTCTTCTTCGTGCCGGCCTATGACCGCGCCGGTACGAAGCTGTTCTTCGTCTCGCATCGCACCGGCCGGCCGCAGATCTACTTCGAGGATCGCACCGCGGGTGAAATCGTGCAGGTCACCGACCGTGACGATCTCGCCGAATGGTCGATCTATCCGTCGCCGGACGGGCGTTCCGTCTATTACGTCGCCGACACCGGCGCCTGGCGCGCCGATCTTTCCGACTTCAGCGAGACCCAGCTCGCCGACTTCGGCGCCGTCGAAATGCGCGAGAAGGGCATGGTCGGCGCCGCCATGGGCACCACCGCGCTGTCGGCGAGCGGCCGCTGGTGGGCGATCCCGGTGAAGGCCGGCAAGGTGTCGCGTTTCATCCTCATCGACACCGAGACAGGCGCGAGCCGCGTCATCCTCGAGCGCGACACCATTGGCCATCCGCAATTCTGCCCGGACGACGACAGCCTCATTCTCTATGCCGGGCCGCTGACCGACCGGGTCTGGACCGTGACGCGCGACGGCGTCAACAAGCGCGTCTATGAGCGCGAAGACAGGATGCAGTGGGTGACCCACGAGGTCTGGCTGCCCGGCCGCAAGGCCATCGCCTTCATCGACTGGCCGCGCGGCATGCGCCTGATCGACATGGCGACCGGCAAAGCCGAGTGGCTCAACCGTTTCCCGGCCTGGCACGCCGCGCCGGACGCCAGCGGCACGCGCTTCGTCTGCGACACCAATTTTCCCGACAGGGGCCTGCATATCCTGCCGCTCGGCGGCGAAGCCGAGTTCCTCTGCGCCAGCGAGGCCACCTCGGAAGGCGCGCATTGGGCGCAGCCGTTTCCGTACAATGACGGCCCGGTCGCGGTCGAAGCGCGCCAGCACACCCACCCGCATCCGCGTTTCTCGCCGGACGGCAGGCGCGTCGTCTTCACCTCGGACAAAACCGGTTTCGCCCAGCTTTACGAAGTCGAACTCGATGGAGGCGCGGCATGAAGGCCGATGCCCTGCTCGAAAGCCAGCGCGTGCGCGCCGAGATTCGCGCCGGCCGTTATACCGGCTCGAGCCGCGGCATGGCGCACGGCTTCGTGCAGTGCAATCTCGCCATCATGCCGAAGGCCTATGCCTTCGACTTCATGCTGTATTGCCAGCGCAACCAGCGCGCCTGTCCGGTGCTGGAAGTGCTCGACGCCGGCGATCCGGTGCCGCGCAAGCTGGCGCCGACCGCTGACCTGCGCACCGATCTCGCCAGGTACACCGTCTTCATCGACGGCGAGCGCCAGGACGATTGCACCGATATCAGCGACCTGTGGCGGGACGATTTGGTGTCGTTCCTGATCGGCTCCGGCATCACCTTCGACGACGCCTTCGAGCGCGCCGGCGTGCCGACCGACAAGGACCGCTGGGTATTGCGCACCAATAGGCCGACCGAGCCGGCGGGTCCGTTCAAGGGCGATCTTTTCGTCACCATGCGCTGGCTGACGCCGCAGCAGGCGATCGTCGCCACGCAGGTCTCGGCCCGTTTTCCGTTCAATCATGGCGCGCCGATCCATGTCGGCGATCCGGCCGGCATCGGCGCGGATATCGACAATCCGGTCTTCGGCGGTCCGGTCGGGCCGATGCCCAAGGACAAGACCGCGCTGTTCTGGGCTTGCGGCGTGACGCCGCAATCGGCGGCGGAAGCGGCCAAGCTGCCGCTGTTCATCGTGCATGCCGCCGCGCACAGCTTCATCACCGATCTTCCGGCCACGAGCCTGATGACCCCTTAGCGAAGAGTGGAGTGACGTAACGTGGATGCGAAGTTAGTTCAGAACCGGCTGCGGCTGTCGGCCGACGTCGGCGGCACCTTCACCGACGTGGCGGCGTTCGACGAGCCGACCGGCAGACTGATGCTCGGCAAGACGCTGACCACGCATCAGCGCCTCGTCACCGGCATCGAGACCGGCGTCGACAAGGCCGGCGCGTCATTCCCGCAGGCGCAACTGTTCCTGCACGGCACCACGGTGGCGATCAACACCATCCTCGAGCGCACCGGTGCGCCTTGCGCGCTGCTGACGACGCAGGGCTTCCGCGACATCTACGAGATCGGTCGCGTCAACCGGCCCGAGGCCTACAATCTGTTCTTCCAGAAGCACAAGCCGCTGATAGACCGCGATATGCGTTTCGACATACGCGAGCGCTGCGATGCGCAAGGCCGCGTGCTCATTCCGCTCGACGAGCAACAGGTGCTCGACACCGTCGCCGAGGCGGTGAAGCAAGGCGTCAAGGCGGTCGCCATCCTGTTCCTGCACTCCTATCGCAACCCGGCGCACGAGAAGCGCGCCAAGGAAATCGTCGAAAAGGCGTTCCCGGACCTGTTCGTCACCGCCTCGCACGAACTGTCGCAGGAGTATCGCGAATACGAACGCACCTCGACCACGGCGGCCAATGCCTATGTCGGTCCGCGCGTGCGCCGCTATCTCGGCGAGATGGATGAGCACCTCGGCGAGACCGGCTTCACCGGCACCTTCCTCGTCGTACAATCGACCGGCGGCCTGTTCGATATCGAAGAAGCGCAGCAATCCTGCATCCGCATGCTGGAATCCGGCCCGGCCGCCGGCGTCATCGGCTCCAAGGTGCTGTGCGACCAGATCGGTCTCAAGAACGCCATCGCCTTCGACATGGGCGGCACCACGGCCAAAGCCGGCGTCATCTACCAGGGCGACGTGCTGATGACCGGCGGCCAGATCGTCGGCGGCTATGCCTCCGGCCTGCCGCTGCAAATCCCGATGATAGACATTCAGGAAGTCGGCACCGGCGGCGGCTCGATCGCCCGCATCGAGGCAGGTGCCTTGCGCGTCGGTCCGGAAAGCGCCGGCTCGTCGCCCGGCCCGGTGTGCTACGGCCTCGGCGGCCTTGAGCCGACCGTGACCGACTGCAATCTCGTGCTTGGCCGCCTGGCGCCGGACCGCTTCCTCGGCGGCGAGATGAAGCTCGACCTCAAGGGCGCCGAACGGGCGATCGAGACGAAGATCGGCAAGGCGCTCGACCTCGGCACACTGGAAGCCGCCGACGGCATCCTGCGCGTCGCCGTTACGAAGATGTCGCACATGGTGCGCTGGGTGACGACCGAGCGCGGCCTCGATGCCGCCGATTTCGCCATGGTCGCTTATGGCGGCGCCGGCCCGCTGCATGCGGCGATGATCGCGCGCGAACTGCGCATCGGCAAACTCATCATCCCGTTCGCCCCGGGACACTTCTCGGCCTACGGCATGCTGTTCGCCGACCTGCGCCGCGATCTCGTCAACACCTGGTTCAAGCCCTTCGCCGATGTCTCGTTCGACGAGATGGAGGAGCTCTACCAGGCGATGGAAAAGGCCGGCGCCGAAGACCTCGCGCGGAGCCGCGACATGACCGTGGACACGGTGTCGCTGCGCGGCGCCGACATGCGCTATGTCGGCCAGGAACACGCCGTGACCGTCGACATTCCGATGGAGCTGTTCAGGAAGAAGGACCGCGCGGCCATCAAGAAGCTGTTCGATGCCGTGCACGAGACGCGCTACGGCTATCACAATGCCGACGAGAAGGCGGAAATCGTATCGCTGCGCTCGGCGACGGTCGGGCGGATGAAGAAGCCGGAGCGCCAGCAGCTCAGCCACGGCGGCGCCGCGCCGGACGCCGCTTTTCGCGGCAATCGCCCCGTTTACTTCTCCGGCGTCGGCACGATCGATACGCCGACCTATGACCGCACCAAGCTCGAAGCCGGCAACCGCATCAACGGTCCGGCGCTGATCGAGGAGCATGCCTCGACCACTGTCGTGTTTCCGCAGGACAAGGTCGAAGTCGATGCATTCGGCAATCTGCATATCGAAATCGGAAGGGCCTGATCATGGACGCCATCACCAAGAAGGGCCAGGCCCGCAGCACCGTCGATCCGGTCGTTACCGAAATCGTGCGCAATGGTCTCATCGCCGCTACCGAGGAGATGAAGACCAATTTGATGCGCACCGCCTACAACATGATCATCTATGAGGCGCTCGATTTCACCGTCGGGCTGTTCGACGCCGAGGGCAACACCATCTCGATCGGCCTCGGCCTGCCGATGTTCATTCGCGGCATGAGCGAGACGGTGAAGGCCAAGATCGCGCACTTCAAGGGCGACATCGATCCGGGCGACATCCTGCTGACAAACGACGCTTACATCACCGGCTCGCATCTCAATCACATGACCTTCACGGTGCCGATCTTCCACGACGGCGATCTGGTCGGCTTCTCCTGCTGCATGGCGCACTGGCCGGATGTCGGCGGCACGCTGTCCGGCTCGACCACGGATATCTACTCCGAAGGTCTGCAGATGCCGATCGTCAAGATCTACCGCAAGGGCGTGATCAGCGACGAACTGGTGTCGATCATCAAGACCAATGTGCGCCTGGCCGACCGCGCCATGGGCGACTTCCGCGCCCAGGTTGCCGCGGTGAAGACCGGCGAGAAGCGCTTCCTCGAAATGCTGAGCAAATACGGCCGTGACGACGTGCTCGGCGCCATCGACGCGATCATGGACCAGAGCGAACGTCTCGCGCGCGAGCGCGTCGCGGCGATGCCCGACGGCGTCTATGAGGCAGAGTCCTTCATGGATGACGACGGCGTCTCGGTCGGCGTGCGCGTGCCGATCCGCGTCAAGGTCGAGATCAAGGGCGACCGCATGTCGGTCGATCTCTCGGAAGTGTCCAAACAGGTCGGCGGCTTCTACAATTCCGGCGCCACGGCGGGCATGTCCTGCTGCCAGGTGGCGTTCAAGTGCCTGACGTCGCCGCTCGACATGCCGATCAACGAAGGCCAGTTCCGCGCGCTCGACATCATCCTGCCGGCCGGCAGCGTGGTCTCGGCGGTGAAGCCGGCGGCGATGCGCATGTGGATGACCTATCCGATGACGGTGGTCGATACGATCTTCAAGGCGGTGGCGCCGGCAATGCCGGATCAGGTCGCCGCCGGTCATCATGCGGACCTCGTCGTTGGCCGCGTCAACGGCCGCAAGGCGGCGGACAATTCGTTCTACATTTATCTCGGCGGCCTGATCGGCGGCGGCTGGGGCGCCAAGCACAACAGCGACGGCATGAGTGCGACCATCGCCATGAACGACGGCGACACGCATAACGGCCCGTCCGAGCAGGTCGAGGCGAAATATCCGCTGCTGGTCGAGCGCTATTGCCTGCGTCCGGATTCCGGCGGCGCCGGGCAGTATCGCGGCGGCCTCGGCACCGAGCAGGTGATGCAGGCCATCAACCAGATCAACTTCTCCTCGCAAATGGACCGCGTCGTGTGCAAGCCGTGGGGCGTGTTCGGCGGCCTGTCCGGCTTCGGCAATTCGGTCGCCATCCATCGCGGCGGCGCCGACAAGGAGACGCACTTCCCGAACGGCAAGGCGATCAACCAGGTGCTCAAGCCCGGCGACGCCTACATTCTGCGGTCGGGCGGCGGCGGCGGTTACGGATCGCCGCTGGAGCGTGATATCGCCGGCATCGAGCGCGACGTGCGCTGCGGCTATGTCACGCGCGAACAGGCGGAGACGAACTATGGCGTTGTTTTCGCCAAGGACGGCTCGATCGACGCCCAAGCGACGGCAAAGCGCCGCGCCGCGATGAAGAAGGACGGCCTGCCGATCGACGAGCCGATCGCGCCGACGCCTGTCTTCCCCAGCCAAATGGTCTTCGAGCAGCCGCAGCGCAACGAAATGCCCGAGAAGCTGACGGAAGAGGAGCGGGTGGTTTTCGCCATGAACTGCCGGTGCTGTTCGTAAGGCCAATCTTGCGTTAGCTTGCCGCGCCCACCCAAACCGTTCGTTCCCGCGAAAGCGGGAACCCAGGAGCGAAAAATTCTTAGCCCAAGATATGCTCTCCTGGGCCCCCGCTTTCGCGGGGGCGAACGGAGCATGCGAGCCGCCCATCAAAGTCTCTCTCCATGCTAGGCGGCCTTCTGTCCCTTCTCTCCGCGGTAACGTTTGCCTACGCCAATGCCAGCGTGCGGCGCGGCGTGCTCACCGGCACGGTGCTGCAGGCGGTGGCGATCAGCCTCGTCATCGGCCTGCCGGTGTTCGTCGTGGTCATGCTGCCGTTCGGCGCGTTCTCGGCGCTCGGATCGTTCGACACGCGCGCTGTCGTTCTGCTCATCGTCGCCGGCATCATCCATTTCGCGCTGGCGCGCTATTGCAATTACCGGGCGACCAAGGCGATCGGCGCCAATCTGGTGGCGCCGGTCCAGCAGTACAGCCTCATCATCACGCTGGTGCTCGCCGTAGTCTGGCTCGGCGAGGCGCTGACGGTGCTGCGCATCATCGGCATCGCCTGTGTCGTGGCCGGCCCGGCGCTGACCTTGAGGCCCGAGACCAAGCGCCCGGCCGCGGCGCCGTCGGGGATCGAATTGTTCGAGCCGGTCTATCGCGAAGGCTACTCCTACGCGCTGCTGTCGGCGATCGGTTTCGGCATCAGCCCGGTGCTCATCGGCATGGCCTTCTCGCATAAGGGTCTCGCGGTCGGCCTTGCGGGCGGCTTCATCTCTTACGTGGCTGCGACGGCCGCCATCATGCTGCCGCTGCTGATTCCGGCGCAGTGGCGCAGCTTCCGCGGCGTCGATCGGGTATCGGCGCGGTGGTTCGTGATCTCAGGCATCGCCGTCGCGATCTCGCAAATGACGCGCTACATGGCGCTCGCGATCGCGCCGGTCTCGGTGGTGTCGCCGATCCAGCGCCTGTCGCTGGTATTCCGCATCTATTTCGCCGCCATCCTCAATCCGCATCATGAGGTGTTCGGCGGCCGCATCATCGCCGGCACGGTGATTTCGCTCATCGGCGCGGTGGCGTTGTCGGTCAGCGTCGACAGCCTGGCGCAGGCGCTGCCCCTGCCGGCGGCCTTGAGCGCCGTCCTGTCCTGGAACTGGCACTTTTCCTGGCCCTGAAGCGCCGCTAGGACTCGCCCGCGCCTTACGCTAAACAGGCCGGATCATGGAAGGCTCGACACCCAAGAACCGGGAGACGCTGCGCGCCACAAGCCTGACGCGCGATCCCGAGCGCACGCGCGCCGCGATCCTGCGCGCCGCGACGGCCGAGATCACAGCCAAGGGCCTGACCGGCGCCCGTGTCGATGCCATCGCCAAGCGCGCCGGCGTCAACAAGCGCATGCTCTATCACTACTTCGGTGACAAGCAGGGGCTTTACCTCGCGGTGCTCGAGGAGACCTATTCGGCGATTCGTCACGCCGAGCAGGATCTGCACCTGACCGAACTCGATCCGGTCGAGGGCATGCGCAAACTGGTGCTCTTTACCTGGCAGTATTTCATCGACCACCCGGAATTCCTCAGCCTGCTCGCCACCGAGAACATGAACCGGGCGGCCTATCTGAAAAAGTCACAGAGCATCAGGCCGCTGCACCGGCCGCTCACCGGCATGATCGAGGTGCTGCTCCAGCGCGGCGAGAAGGACGGTCTGTTCCGCCGCGGCGTCGATCCGGTCGAGCTCTACATCACCATCGCCAGCCTCGGCTTCTTCTACATGCAGAACCGGCACACTTTATCGGTGATCTTCGACGAGGACCTCAGCGCGCCGAAGCGGCTCGCCGCCCGCGGCGAGCATATCTGCGAGGTCGTCCTCGCTTATCTGCAGCCTCCTGAAAAGAAATGATTTAACCGGCCTCTTGACGGCGGGCCCGGTCCTGCTCAATAGTAACCGTCTAGTTACTTAGCGGCGCCCAAGGCGCTCAAGCAAGACATCGGAGGAAGACGCGTGGCGACCCGCAGGCTCGGCATTATCATGAATGGCGTCACCGGACGCATGGGGCTCAACCAGCATCTGGTGCGCTCGATCGTGGCCATCCGCCAGCAGGGCGGCGTCGTGCTGCCGAACGGCGACCGCGTCATGCCCGATCCGATCTTGATCGGCCGTAACGCCGAGAAGATCGCCGCGCTGGCCAAGCAATACGGCATCGAGCGCTACACCACCGATCTTGCGGGCGCGCTCAAGGACCCAAAGGACGAGATCTTCTTCGACGCCGCGACGACGCAGATGCGCGCCGACCTGCTGATGCAGGCGATCGATGCCGGCAAGCACGTCTATTGCGAAAAGCCGATCGCCGACACCATCGACAAGGCGAAGGCGGCGGCCAAGGCCGCCAAGGCCAAGGGCATCAAGAACGGCGTGGTGCAGGACAAGCTGTTCCTGCCCGGCCTGCGCAAGATCAAGATGCTGCGCGACAGCGGCTTCTTCGGCAAGATTCTCTCGGTGCGCGGCGAGTTCGGCTACTGGGTGTTCGAAGGCGACTGGGGTCAGCCGGCGCAGCGCCCGAGCTGGAACTACAAGCTGGCCGAAGGCGGCGGCATCATCCTCGACATGCTGTGCCATTGGCGCTACGTGCTCGACAACCTGTTCGGCAATGTCGAGGCAGTGAGCTGCCTCGGCGCGACGCATATCCCCGAACGCGTCGACGAGAACGGCAAGACCTACAAGGCGGATGCCGACGACGCGGCCTACGCCACGTTCCAGCTCGCCGGCGGCGTCATCGCTCACATGAACTCGTCGTGGACGGTGCGCGTGCGCCGCGACGATCTCGTCACTTTCCAGATCGACGGCACCCATGGTTCGGCGGTGGCCGGTCTGACCAAGTGCTTCACGCAGCACCGGGTCAACACGCCGCGGCCGGTATGGAATCCGGACGTGCCGCAGACCATGAACTTCTTCAACCAGTGGGAAGAAGTGCCGGACAACATCGCCTACGAAAACGGCTTCAAGATCCAGTGGGAAGACTTCATCCGTCACGTCTGCGCCGACACGCCGTGGCATCATGGCCTGATCGAAGGCATCAAGGGCGTGCAGCTCGCCGAGCTCGGCCTCCAGAGCTGGAAGGAACGGCGCTGGATCGACGTGCCGGACGTGAAGATTTAAGAGTTGGCGTCATGCCCCGCGAAGGCGGGGCATCCAGCTCTTTTTGACAGTATCGACAAGCGCTGGATCTTCCGCCTTCGCGGACGATGACGGCAAGGAGGAAACGTCATGGCGACCCTATCGCTGCCGAACGCCGATCGTAAATTCGCCGCCTACTCGACCGGCGAGCCGATCAAGTTTCCGTCGAAGGAAGAGACGGCGAAGTTCAACCGCATCGCCTATGCGGCGGCGCATGTCGTCGCCGATCCGCTGGCCGACAACGATCCCTGGCTCGACGTCAACATCGACTGGGACAAGACCATGGCCTTCCGCCACTACCTGTGGGATCTCGGCCTCGGCGTTGCCGAGGCCATGGATACCGCGCAGCGCGGCGGCGGGCTCGACTGGAACGGCGCCAAACAGCTTATCAAGCACGCGCTCGAAGCGGCCAAGGGACGGCCCGGCGCCAAGATTGGCTGCGGCTGCGGCACCGATCATCTCGAAGCCAATGATCGCGTCACGCTCGACGACATCATCCGCGCCTATGAGGAGCAGATCGAGGTCATCGAAGGCATGGGCGGCAAGCTCATCCTCATGGCCTCGCGCGCGCTGGCCCGTGCTGCCAAGTCGCCGGCCGACTACGAGAAGGTTTATGGCCGCATTCTGCGCCAGGTGAAGGAGCCGGTGATCATCCACTGGCTCGGCGAGATGTTCGACCCGGCGCTGGCGGGCTACTGGGGTTCGAACGACCACATGGCGGCAATGGAAACCTGCCTCGCCATCATGACCGACAATGCCGAGAAGATCGACGGCGTGAAGATCTCGCTCCTGTCCAAGGAGAAGGAGATCGTCATGCGCGGCCGGCTGCCGCAGGGCGTGCGCATGTACACCGGCGACGACTTCAACTACGCCGAGTTGATCGCCGGCGACGAGCAGGGCCACTCCGACGCGCTGCTCGGCATCTTCGACGCCATCGCGCCGGCGGCCTCGGCCGGCCTCGCCAAGCTCGCCAACAACGACCTGCAGGGCTTCCACGGCATCATGGAGCCGACGGTGCCGCTGTCGCGGCACATCTTCAAGGCGCCGACCCGCTTCTACAAAACCGGCGTCGTGTTCCTGGCCTGGCTCAACGGCCTGCAGGATCATTTCTCGATGATCGGCGGCCAGCAGAGCGCGCGCTCGGTGCTGCATTTCGCCGAACTGTTCAAGCTCGCCGACAAGGCGCGCGTGCTGCACGATCCGGATCTCGCCGCCTCGCGCATGGGCAAGTTCCTGGCCGTGCAGGGCATGGCGTAAGGGGCCGTCATTCCGGGGCGCGGCTGAAAGGCCGCGAGCCCGGAATCCATAACCCCAGCGCTGCGACATATGGACTCCGGGCCCGCCACTTCGTGGCGTCCCGGAATGACCAAATGACCTACGCCCCGTCCGAGTGCGAATTGAAGTGCTTGCGGATGACCTTGGTCATCTCGACGAAGCGCTGGTCGGACAGCACGTCGAGCGTGCGCGGCTTCGGCAGATCGATGTCGTAGACCGCCGCGATCGAGCCGGGCCGCTCGCTCATCACCATTACCCGGTCGGCGAGGAATACCGCTTCCGGGATCGAGTGCGTGATCAGCAGCACGGTCTTCTTGGTCTCGCGCTGGATGCGCTGCAGTTCGACATTCATGCGCTCGCGGGTCATGGCGTCGAGCGCGCCGAACGGCTCGTCCATCAGCACGATCTTGGGGTCGTGCACCAGGGCGCGGCAGATCGAGGCGCGCTGCTGCATGCCGCCGGAAAGCTGCCAGGGATATTTCTTCTCGAAGCCGGACAGGCCGACCATCTTGAGGAGCGACATTGCCCGTTCGCGGTATTCCGCCTCGGGCAGGCCCTTGACCTCGACCGGCATCATGACGTTGCGCAGCACATTGCGCCACGGCAGCAGCATGGCCGACTGGAAGACGATGCCGACGTCGCTGTGCGGCTTGGTGATCACCTTGCTGCCGACGCGGATCTCGCCCTCGCTCGGCGGCATCAGGCCGGCGACCATCTTCAGCAGCGTGGTCTTGCCGCAGCCGGACGGACCGACCACGACGACGAACTCGCCATCATAGATGTCGAAGTCGATCGGCCGCAGCGACGGCACGTCGCCGTCGGCGGTCTTGTACGTCTTGGCGACGCGTTTGATCTCGATGCTGACGGACCGCGCCGCCTCCGAGGAGGCGGCGCGGGCTTCGCGTTTAAGCGGCGTGACGTTGCTCACGAGGCTCTGCTCTTTAGTTGGTGGCGGCCGGCAGATAGGCGTCGGTGTAGTAGTTCTTGTAGTCGGTCTTCGCCTTGGCATCGAGACCGCCATACTCGACCATCACGTCGACCGTATCCTTCATGTTGTCGTCGGAGACGCGCAGCGGCTGCTTCGACTTGCCGGTCGGATCCTTGTAGAGCGGGATCGTCAGCTCGAAGCCCTGCGTCAGCGTGTCGATCTTCCCGCCCTTCGGATTGGCGTTGAGGATGGCCTGCGCCGCATCCTTCGGATGCTTGGAGGCTTCCTCGATCGACTTCACCGACGCCGCCATGAAGCGTTTCACCAGGTCCTGGTTGGCCTTCAGGTAGTCGGTGTTGGTGATGATGCCCGACGAGACCAGGTTGACGCCGTAATCGGCGAACTTGATCGGATAGACGTCCTTGCCGGTCGCATCCTTGATTTTCATCGACTGGTCCATGACGTAGCCGAGCAGCAGATCGGCCTGGCCGTTGATCACCGCGTTGAGCTTGGTGGTGGCGTCGCCCGACACGGTCTTGAAGTCGGATTCCTTCAGACCGGTCTTCTTCAGGAACAGCGGCCAGATCTGCGACATCGAATCGCCCGGCGTGGTGGCGACGGTCTTGCCCTTGATGTCTTCCGGCTTCTTGATGTTCTTGTCGACGAAGCCCATGGCCGACATCGGGTTGGTCTGCAGCGCGACGCCGACGGCAACGACCGGAGCGCCCTTGACGGCGGCGCGCATCATCGTCGGAACGTCGACATAGCCGAACGGCACGGTCTTGGCGGCGACGACCTGCGTCACCGTGGCAGAGCCGCGGCCTTCCTGGATCTCGAGGTCGATGCCCTGATCCTTGAAGTAGCCCTTTTCCTTACCGTAGTAGAACGGCGCGTGCTCGCCATAGACGTACCAGTTCAGCATCAGCGTCACCTTGTCGGCGGCGAAGGCCGGCGAGGCGACGAGAACGGCGGCGAGCGCAACAACTGTTTTTTTCAACATGGTTTTCTCCCTCGAGGTTTTCTTGTTCAGGCAGTGACGACGAGATCGTGGCGTTGGCTGGCGTGCCATGGGATCGACAGCCGCTCGATCAGATCGACGATCCAGAACAGGATCACGCCGATCAGCGACAGCATCACCAGCGCGGCGAACATCGTCGGCAGTTCGA
The DNA here is from genome assembly GCA_018240595.1 of Pseudomonadota bacterium. Lineage (GTDB taxonomy): Bacteria > Pseudomonadota > Alphaproteobacteria > Rhizobiales > Xanthobacteraceae > Pseudolabrys. Next base: position 165,160 of record JAFEFL010000004.1, read on the forward strand.
AATTGCCGATCGAGCGCTGCAAAACGAAGCCCAGGCCGTTATTGGAGCCGACGAACTCGCCGACCACGGCGCCGACGACGGCCAGCGTAATCGAAACCTTGAGGCCGGAGAAGATCGCCGGCAGCGCGTGCGGCAAGCGCACCATGCGGAAGATCTGCAGGCGGCTTGCTTCCATGGCGCGGGCGAGATCGAGCATGTCGGGCTCGACCGACTTGAAACCCTGCACTGCCGAGACGACGACCGGGAAGAAGCCGAGCAGGAACGCCGACAGCACCTTCGGCAGCATGCCGAAGCCGAACCAGACGACGAACAGCGGCGCGATCGCGATCTTCGGGATCGACTGCGAGAAGACGAGCAGCGGGTAGACGTAGCTCTCGACCGTGCGCGACCCGACGATCAGCATGGCGATCGGAATGCCGAACAGCGCCGAAAGCACGAAACCCTGAACGGTGGCGATGGTGGTCGGGATCGACTGCGCGAGCAGTTCCGGCCAGTCGGTCCACAAGGTCTGGATGACGTCGGCCGGCTTCGGGATCTGGTAGGGCGGGATATTGAACAGCCGGATCACGAGATCCCAGGCTACGGTCAAAAAAACCAGAAATATCAGAGGCCTAAGCCAGCTTGCCTGGAGCAGCCCGACAATGCCTTTTTTCGCGTCCGCCATCGCTTCCTCCGGGCCGGGCGTCTTGCAGCGCGCCGATGCCAGATGTAACCATTTGGTTATTTAAGGAGGTGCGCGGGTCCCGGTCAAGTCTGCCGGGACGCGGCGAAATGGCCGAACGCGCCGGAGGAAGCTCATGGGAAGTCACGCGCCGCGCCTGCGGCTGATCGCCGTCGAATGTTTCGAGCGTCCGGTGACGCTGCGGCTGCCGTTCCGCTTCGGCGTCGTCACCTTGCGCGAGGCGCCGCAGATCTTCGTCCGCGCCCGGATTCGCATGGCCGACGGCCGCGAAGGCGAGGGCATTTCCGCCGAGCTGCTGGTGCCGAAGTGGTTCGACAAGTCGCCGGATCTTTCCAACGACGATAACTTCAATCAGCTCCGCCGCTCGCTGGCCAGCGCGCAGCGCCAGGCCATCGCCGCCGGCGACAACACGGCCTTCGGCATCACTGCCGCGGCCAATGCGGCGCATCGCGAAGGTTGCGCCAAGGCCGGTCTCAACGGCCTTGTCGCCTCGTTTGGCCAGGCGCTGATCGAGCGCGCCATCATCGATGCGCTTGGCCGGCTGGAAGGCGTCTCCGCCGCGGCGCTGGTGCGCGACAACCGCCTTGGCATGACCACGGCACTGACGCCGGATCTCGCCAGCTTCGATCTCGCCAAGTTTCTCGCGACGCGCAAGCCCGCCGACACCATTGCCGCGCGCCACACCGTCGGACTGGTCGACGCCATCACCCGCGCCGACACGCAAGGCCATCGTCTCGACGACGGCCTGCCGGAAAGCCTGGAGGAGGTGATCGCCGCCTACGGCCAGCGCTATTTCAAGCTCAAGGTCGGCGGCCAGATCGACGCCGACATCGAGCGCCTCGCCCAGATCGCCGCCGTGCTCGACCGCGACGCCGGCGAATACAAAGCGACGCTCGACGGCAACGAGCAATACGAGAATGTCGATGCCGTGCTCGCGCTGTGGCGCCGCATGGGCGAGGACAAGCGTCTGGCGAAGCTGAAGGCCTCGCTGCTGCTGATCGAGCAGCCGATCGCGCGGGCCGAAGCGCTGAACAAGCCGGTGCAGGCGCTGTCCAAGGAAGTGCCGGTCGAGATCGACGAGTCTGACGCCGACTTCGATGTGTTTCCGCGCGCCAAGGCACTCGGCTATACCGGTATCTCGTCGAAGTCGTGCAAGGGTTTCTACCGCGCGCTGCTCAACAGCGCCCGTGTCGCGCAATACTCTGCCGATGGCGGCCACTTCGTCATGTCGGCGGAAGACCTGACGACGCAAGGCGGCGTCGCCGTGCAGCAGGACCTGATGCTCGCCTCCCTGGTCGGCGCCACGCATGTCGAGCGCAACGGCCATCACTATGTCGACGGCATGGCCGGCGCGCCGCAAGCCGAGCAGGATGCGTTCCTCGCTGCGCATGGCGATCTCTATGCCCGCGCCGCCAATGGCCGCGTCCGCTTGCAGATCAACGGCGGCGACATCGCGCTGCGCTCGATTGCACGGGCGCCGGGGCTCGCCACCGCCGTGATGCCGGATTGGTCGGCGATGCGGCCCAGCACCGCGCTCGCCAACGCCTAAAGAATCAAAACAAGGAAACGCCGATGAAGACCGAAGGCCTCTCGATCAATCTCGCCACCGTACGCCAGCAGTGGAAGCTGCCGGAAGCGGTGGAAGCCTGCCGCCGCCACGGCATCACCTGGGTCGATCCGTGGCGCGATCAGGTCGCGGCTGTCGGTCTCGACACCGCGGTCAAGGCGATCAAGGACAACGGCATGCGCGTCTCCGGTTATTGCCGCGGCGGCATGTTTCCGGCCGCCGACGCCGCCGGCCGCCAGGCCGCGATCGACGACAACAAGCGCGCGCTCGATGAAGCCGCCGCTCTTGGCGCACAATGTCTCGTGCTCGTGGTCGGCGGCCTGCCGCAGGGCTCGCGCGATATCGGCGCGGCGCGGCAGATGGTCGAGGACGGCCTCGCCGCCGTGCTGCCGCATGCCCGTTCGGTCGGCGTGCCGCTCGCCATCGAGCCTTTGCACCCGATGTATGCCGGCGACCGCGCCTGCGTGAACACGCTCAAGCAATCCCTCGACATGGCCGGGCGTCTCGGTGCCGACGTCGGCGTCGCCATCGACGTCTATCATGTGTGGTGGGACCCGGAGGTCGAGGCGCAGATCGCCCGCGCCGGCCGCGAGAAGCGCATCCTCGGCTACCATATCTGCGATTGGCTGGTGCCGACCAAGGACCTGCTGCTCGACCGGGGCATGCCCGGCGACGGCGTCGTCGATCTGCTGCGCTTCCGCCGGTGGATCGAAGCCGCCGGCTACACCGGGCCGACCGAGATCGAGATCTTCTCGGCCAAGGACTGGTGGACGCGGCCGGGTGACGAGGTGCTCGAGACCTGCATCGCGCGCTACAACGACACCTTCAAGTAAGCTACAAGAGTCGTCTGCGCGCCCGTAGCTCAGCTGGATAGAGCATCAGACTTCGAATCTGAGGGTCGGGAGTTCGAATCTCTCCGGGCGCGCCAAATCATCGCCAGTCAGAATAGAATTGAGGACCCCGCGTCGTGCGACGCGGCGAGCATCGGGAATTTTCAGAGACGATTACAACGTCGATGCAGTCGCGGTTCGCGCGGATCCGATTGGGAAAAGCTGCCGATCAATGCCCGCGCCCGGGGGTAAAGCAGACATGACGCGGACTCAATCCAATGTTCGCTACTGTCCCCGAAGCTGACCTAAGAGGGTAGGGGCGTCAGATCCGTTCCTGGTATGGAGCCCCCCTGAAAGCGAGCTGGCGTAACGGATTGTCTCCAACTGAGCGCGCGGACCGCATACATCTGGCTTCGCAGGTCAGCGGCGCGTTCTTCCCTGGCCGGAGGTAATCGATGAGTTGATCGCGCCGCTCCGGCGCGGTCTGCGCGCACGGTTGCAAAAAGCCCCGCTTCGCGGGCGGCCATCGCGGAGTAGGCGCTAGGGAGGGCGAGCGCCACGCGACACCCGTGACAATCGACAAGCGCAGCACGCTCCGAAACTTAATTTTTTGTAACAGTTGCGAATGGACGAGACAGTTACGGTGTGGTGCACCGTCCTTGCTCGCGACGGTTCGGCTCGAGAAGGCGCAATTGATCAATGGGTCGCATCAGTCGGCTTGGACTAAAGTATACGGCGCTGGCCATGCAGATACTTCGCAAGCGCGAAAATATGCGCCGAGTGTTGCGCGGTTGCCTCCACAAAAATTGTCAGTAGCATCCGCGCCGATTTCACGGCCATCGCGCGTCAACGTGCGATGGCCTAATAAACAACTGGAGGAGCGAAATGAACGACATCAAATTCAGCCGGCGTTCGCTTGTAAAGGCCGCGGCCCTGGCTGGCGTTGCGCAGGTCGCGTCGCCGTTCGTGTTGACCGCGCGCGCCGCCGACAACGTCAAGATCGGTCTCGACAACCCGCTGACCGGCACCTATGCCGCCGTCGGCAAGAACGAGCTGATCGGCTGCCAGCTCGCCATCGAGCAAATCAACGCCAAGGGCGGCATTCTCGGCCGCAAGGCGGAGCTGCTGGTCGAGGACTCGACCTCGGGCGACGCCGGCACCGCCGTGCAGAAGGCGCGCAAGCTGATCGATCGCGACAAGATCGACTTCCTCCTCGGCAACGTGAACTCGGCGCTCGCGCTCGCGATGGCCGGCGTCGCGGCGGAGAAGGGCGTGCTGCACATCGTCCCCGGCGGCCACACCGACGCCATCACCGGCGCCACCTGCCACTGGAACGTGTTCCGCGTCTGCAACACGACGCAGATGGAAGCGAACGCGGTGACGCCGTCGCTGATCAAGAACGCCGGCAAGAAGTGGTACTACATCACGCCGGACTACGCCTTCGGCCACACGCTGCAGGCCGGTCTCGAAAAGGCCTGCGCCAAGAACGGCGGCACCAAGGTCGGCGGCGACCTGACCCCGCTCGGCACCACCGACTTCTCGTCGTACCTGATCAAGGCGCAGGCGGCGAACCCGGACGTCATCATCTTCCTCACGCAGGGCGATGACATGGTCAATGCCCTCAAGCAGGCGGTGCAGTTCGGCCTCGACAAGAAGGTGCATCTCGCCGGCGCGCAGCAGGAGCTGGAAGCGCTCGAAGGCCTGCCGCCGGAAGCGCGCATCGGCACCTGGGTGTTCGAGTGGTACTGGAACCAGCCGGGCGTGCCGCACGTCGCCGAGTTCGTCGCCGAGATCAAGAAGAAGACCGGACGCGTGCCGACGGCGCGCACCTGGTTCGGCTTTGCCTCGACCTGGACCTGCGCGCTGGCCGCGAACGGCGCCAAGTCGCTCAAGGCGGTCGACATGGCCAAGCACCTGCAGGACTTCCACCTGCCGCCGGAAATCGCGCTGATGCCGGACGGCGCCTTCTACCGCAAGGGTCAGAACCAGCTCATCCCGAACCTGTACGTCGGCCACGCTCAGGCCAAGGGCAGCGCGCCGGACGATCTGTTCAAGGTCACCGACGTGGTCAAGGGACCGGATGCCGCCGGCACGCTCGAAGAGTCCGGCTGCAAGATGACCTGGCCGGCCTGATAAGACCGGAAAGTCCGGGCGCCGCCGATACGGCGCCCGGTTGCCGGTTTTTTACGAGGGGACTGCACACAATTCGCGGATGTTGCGACGTGCTGGCAGCGCATGGCCGCGGCCAACGCGTCCCGTCGGCAATTCGCGCGGTGTAACGAGAGGGGCTGATACGCGGCAATGACACAAGTCGTCCTGTTCAACGTATTCAATGGTCTCATCGTCGGTGCGTTCTACGCGCTGATGGCGCTCGGCCTGTCGCTTATCATGAATCTTTCGGGCGTCATCAACTTCGCCCACGGCGGCTTTCTGGCCATCGGCGGCTATCTTGCCTTCACTCTGATGCCTTATGTCGGCTTCTGGGGCGGCCTCGTTCTGGCGCCGATCTTGACCGCGGTGCTCGGCCTTATCGTCGAGCGCGTGCTGGTCCGCCGGCTGTACGGACGCGACCCGCTCTACAGCCTGCTCCTGACATTCGGTCTCGCCTTCATGTTCGAGGACGGCACGCGCTTCATCTGGGGCGCGCAGAGCCTGCCGTACCAGGTGCCGGGCTGGCTCCTGTCGCCGCTGTCGAGCGACTACTTCTTCCTCACCGGCTACCGGCTGTTCATGGTGGTGATCGTCGCGCTCGCGGTGGCGGGCCTTTTCTACATTCTCAACAGGACGCGGCTCGGCATGCGCATCCGCGCCGGCACGCTCGACCTCGAGACGGTGTCGGTGCTGGGCGTGAACGTGCGCGTCTTGCGCAACATGAACTTCGGTCTCGGCATCTATCTCGCCGGTCTCGCCGGCGTCTTGGCGGTCGGGCAACTCGGGTTGCAGCCGACAATCGGCTCCTCGCTGATCATGCCGAGCTTCGTCGCGATCATCGTCGGCGGTCTCGGCAGCCTGCCGGGTACATTGCTCGGCGGCCTGCTGATCGGCGTCGCCTCCGGTGTGACCACGGTGTTTTTCCCGTCCGCGACCGAGGCGGTGATGTACGTGATGATGGCGGCGGTGTTGCTGGTGCGCCCGCGGGGCCTGCTAGGCGAAGAAGGACGTTTCTAAATGGGCTCGAACGATCTGCAAAAGCAGGCGCCGAACATTGTCGTCTGGGTGCTGCTGCTGGCGCTGCCGCTGTGGCTGCCGTATGTCGGCGGCTATATGGAACTGGGCAGTCGCGTCGTCGTCTTGGCGCTCGCCGCGATGGCCCTGAATTTTCTGCTCGGCTACACCGGCGTGCTGTCGTTCGGCCACGCCGCGTATTTCGGTCTCGGCGCCTACGGCGCCGGCATGACCATCCGGTATCTGGTGCCGAGCACCGGCGTCGGCCTCCTGGTCGGCACCTTGGTCGGCGCGGTGGCGGGAGCGATCATCGGTCCGATGATCATCCGGCTGCGCGGCGTCTATTTCGCGATGGTGACGATCGCCTTCGCCCAGGTGTTCTATTTCATCGCCTTCCGCTGGAATTCCGTGACCGGCGGCGACGACGGCCTCACCGGATGGACGCGGCTGCCGATCCATCTCGGCTTCACGACGATCGACATCCTGCACAATCCGGTCGCTTTCTACTTCCTCGTCCTGGCGGTGTTCGCGGTCGCAGTCGGCGTGATGGCGTGGCTGCTGCGCTCGCCGTTCGGCCGCACGCTGATCGCGATCCGCGAGAACGAGCGCCGCGCGCGCTTCCTCGGCATCCCGGTCGACCAGCACATCTGGATCTCGTGGACGATCTCCTGTGCCGTGGTCAGCGTCGCCGGCGCGCTCTATGCGCTGCTCAACAACTTCGTCGATCCGCGCGCGCTCTACTGGACCCAGTCGGGCGACTTCGTGATCATGGCGGTGCTCGGCGGCATGCGCTCGTTCTGGGGGCCGCTCATCGGCGCGGCGATCTTCGTCGTGCTGCAAGATTACCTGTCGAGCCAGACGGAGAACTGGATGTCCTTCGTCGGCCTGTTCTTCGTCCTCGTCGTGATGTTCTTCCCGCGCGGCATTCTCGGCATCATCCGTCGCAAGGTGGCGTCATGACTCTTCTGCGTGTCGAAAATCTGTCCAAGCACTTCGGCAACCTGATCGCCGTCGACGGCGTGTCGATGACGGTTGAGCCGGGCGAGCTGCGTGCCGTCATCGGCCCCAATGGCGCCGGCAAGACCACCTTCTTCAACATGATCAGCGGCTTCCTGACGCAGACCTCGGGCAAGATCGTCTTCGACAACAAGGACATATCGAACTTGCTGCCGGCGCGGCGGGTCTGGCGCGGCATCGCCCGCACCTTCCAGATCACCGAGGTGTTTCCGGAACTGTCGGTGCGCGAGAACCTGCGTGTGGCGGTCGAGGTGGCGGCCGGCCTGCGCTTGAGCCCGTGGCTGTCGGCCGCGCGCGACAGGGGGATCCGCGCCCGCATCGACGAGCTGCTCGGGATGGGCGGGCTCGCGGCGAAAGCCGATCGCCTCGTCGGCGAAATGAGCCATGGCGACCAGCGCGCCTGCGAGATCATGATGGCGCTGGCGCTCAAGCCACGGCTGTTGTTGCTCGACGAGCCGACCGCCGGCATGGGCGATCAGGAGACCTACGACATCACCCAGCTGATCCGGCGGCTGCACCGCGACGAGAAACTCACCATCGTGCTGATCGAGCACGACATGCGCGTGGTCTTCCACCTTGCCGACCGCATCCTGGTGCTCGCCGAGGGCAAGATGCTGGCGGAAGGGACACCGAAGGAGATCGCAGCGAACGAGGCCGTGCAGGCCGCCTATCTCGGAAAGGTCGCGGCATGAGCGGCACCGTCCTCGAAGCCCACAACCTCAACACCTTCTACGGCAAGAGCCACATCCTGCACGGCGTCAGCCTCGAGGTGCGCGAGGGCGAGATCGTCACGCTGCTCGGGCGCAACGGCGCCGGCAAGAGCACGACCTTGCGCAGCCTGGTCGGGCTGACGCAGGCGCGCGAAGGCGAAGTCAAGATTTTCGGCAAGACCACGACCGACTGGCAGCCGTATCGCATCGCCGCGCTCGGCGTCGGTTTCGTGCCGGAAGGCCGCCGCATCTTTCCGTATCTCACGGTCGAAGAGAACATGAAGGTGCCGATCGACCGGCCCGGCCCGTGGGACATTCCGCGCATCTACCAGCTCTTCCCGCGCCTCGCCGAGCGCAAGAACAACAAGGGCCGTCAGCTCTCCGGCGGCGAGCAGGAGATGCTCGCCATCGCCCGCGCGCTGCTGCTCAATCCGAAGCTGATCATCCTCGACGAACCCTCGCAGGGGCTGGCGCCGCTGATCGTGCAGGAGGTGTTCCGCGTCGTCACCTCGGCGCGCAAGGAAGGCATCTCGGTGCTGCTGGTCGAGCAGAACGTGCGCGCGGCCTGCGAGATCGCCGACCGCTGCTACGTGCTCGACGACGGCAAGGTCGTGCACACCGGCTCGGCGCCGGAGTTCGCCAAGGACGAGGAGCGCGTGCGCTCGCTCGCCGGCGTCAGCAGCGAGAAGTGGGACTAGGGTTGACGTCTCCTGTCCGCTTCTGGCTCCAAGGGGTCGTGCCCACGCTGCTGACGAATGTCTGCTGTCGAGGGCAAGGCACGCAAGGTGCCCCATAGCGCACGGCGATCGCTGCCCGGCCAGGGTGGCATCATATGAATATGGGTGCTCGTCGTTTCGTTCTGACGGGCGCGCCAGTGATTTTCTGTTTTCTGGCGCGCGTCATCGCCCGCGTTCTTTGATCGGCCCCGGGCAGGCCGCAGTCCCAATTCGCATTTCCATCGCCCTCTTAAAGAACGAGGGCGCGCGGAACGCCGGGGTCCGTACGACCCCGCAGGTCTGTGCACGGTGTTGCAACAAGAAGTGCACAGGGTATCCACGGAGGGCCGGTTTCCCCGGCGTCCCGCGCGCAGTGTTTATAGGTTTGCTCCGCTCGGCCCCCGGTGGACTAACCTTGCTATCCACCGCTGCGGGGCTCGGATGGGCGCTCCGCCGGGCTCTCCCTCCCGGGCGGCCATCGAGAACCCTGGTATCGAGTTCTCTCCGGCGGGCCGGGGCTTCAGGCCCTTTGGCGCGCGCATCTTCGCCCCCGTGACGCACGGAAGGTGCGCCGGGACCTAAGCGGCTTGGACCGCCGGGAAGGGGAATTTGCGCCGCATCTCCGACGCCCCGTCCCGGCCACCGCTCCCCGCCCCAGCGTCTGGAGACGCTGATCAGACACCCCTCGCTGGCAGGGGCGGGATAACGGGGAA
>JAFEFL010000050.1 GCA_018240595.1 Pseudomonadota bacterium
GCACCAACGGTCTGGAGATCATGGACAGCGGTGACATCAAGCTCGATGGCAAGAGCATGCCGAAGGACTGGGACGGCATGCGCGGCGTTCGCCAGCGCATGGGCATGGTGTTCCAGAATTTCGAGCTGTTCCCGCACAAAACAGCGCTGGGCAATGTAATGGCTGGCCCCATCGGTGTGCTCGGTAAGCCGCGCCAGGAGGCCGAACAGCGCGCCATGGCATTGCTGCGCAAGGTCGGCCTCGCCGACAAGGCGAGCAGCTATCCGGCGCAGTTGTCGGGCGGCCAGCAGCAGCGCGTTGCCATCGCGCGGGCGCTCGCCATGGATCCCGAGATCATGCTGTTCGACGAGCCGACCTCGGCGCTCGATCCGGAGACCATCGGCGAAGTGCTCAACGTCATGAAGCAGCTCGCCCATGAAGGCATGACGATGGTCGTCGTCACCCACGAGATGGCCTTCGCGCGGCGTGTCGGCAACTGGATCGTGGTGATGGACCGCGGCGCCATCGTCGAACAAGGCCTCCCAGACCAAATCTTCGATGCGCCGACCAAGGAGCGCACACGCGATTTCTTCAGCCATCTCGGCTGGTCAGGCTGACCGGCCCGGTTGGCCGGCATTATTGGAAGCCAGGTGCAGAGCACCCGCAATGTCGACCAGCTAGACCGTTCCGACGGTACGAACTCCGGCACGGGTTCTCGTGAATACCCGCCACGTGGTTCTGTTCACTGATGTTGTCTTGGTAACGATCGAGGAACTGGTCGCGCGTCGGGGTGCCTTCAACGTTTGTTTTGAGTGAATAGTACCCGCCCTTCATTAACGCTGTTGACTAAAAGCCTTCCGGTGTCAGCTCCAATTTCCTCCGGCCAGCTCTAGATTGTCCGTGCCGCGGTTCATCAACCGGTCTAAACCGCAAGCGGCCGCCGCCAGGTGCTGTAACACCCAACGACGGCCTGACCACAGCCAACTACTGGAGAGTCGACTATGGCTAAGGCCATTTTTACCGCTGATTCGGCGGTCCGTCCCGATCCCATTCTGCTGAAGTTCTGGCCCACCTGCCCCGGCAGGTTGATGGTCGCCGCACGCGCCGCGTCGCGGTTCAACGTCTAGCCACACCAGACACTACGGAATTCGGCATTCGGCGCCGCCGCGCTCCTTGGGAGCACGGCGATCCCTAGCGGTTGCCTGCGGTTTTCACCGGCAGCGGTCCTTCATGGCCGCCGCCGGAACGAGGCGGCATGCGCGTCCGAAGGCCGATCCCCAGCAGACAAGGGATCGACACATGACCACCACCCTCACCGCCGCCCCGCGGCGCATGACGACCACCATCGCCCGTGATGGCGTGGGCCTTAACGGCCCGCGCCTGATTACCGACGACGCCAGCACCCTGTGCGTCACCGCGCTCCCCTTCGCCGACATCGCAATGGCGGTCGCCGGCGGGGCGTTCGATACGCCCGGGGCTTACATTCTTAGCGGCGGATCGCCCGCAGACAGCATGCCGGCCGTCTATGTCGGCGAGAGCGGCAGGCTCGGCCGTCGGCTCCAGGAGCACGCCGCCGACGCCGACAAAGCCTTCGCGACCGAGGTCTTCGTTCTCTACGACCTGGATGGTCACCGCCTCGACAAGAACGACGCCGTGCATCTGCAACGCCGGCTCATCGAGCTCGTCGAACAGGCGAGCGTCGCTCGCCTCATGAACAGCACCAGCGCATGCGCCGCGAAGATCAGCCAGGGACGCATCGCGACCGTCGACAAAATGTTCGCCGATGCCCTGCCCCTGTTATTTGACGCCGGTTGCCGCTGCCTTAGCGCCGCCCCGGTCCCGCGGATGGTGACGGCAACGGCGGCGGTGGAAGCGAACGTCAGCACCGCGCAGGACGCTCCGCCACTGGCTGCGGTCGAACCCGCTGCCGATGAGACGGGCGAAGAAGATGATGGTGGCCCGATGGAGATCGGCGTCAGCACGACGCCGATTGGCGTCGAGGAACTGGAGCTTGCCTACAGCGATCTATGGGCCCGTGGCTACGACTACAAAGACCGGTTTGTCGTCGCCGCCGGTTCTGAGATGCGGCTGATGACGAACGACAGCGCCAACGAACTCACCAAGGCGAGGCGGAGCAGGCTGCTCGAAGCTCATGCCTTCGACGAGTGCGGCGGTGACCGCGATCGCCGCCGCCTGAGGATCGCGGTCGCGTTCCCGTCTCGTGCCATCGCCGCCAAGGTCTTGTGCGGCGCTCACGTCGCTTCGGACAAGTGGCGGCCGCTCAACGCGGCGCGGCCGCTGATGTTCGACGTTTGAGTCATGGGAGACAACACCATGACGAAGAAGCCGTCGGCGCCGGCACGCGCCACGAAGCGCGGCTCTACCCACAAACAGAACGTCCCCCCGCTGCAATGGTGGCGGTGGGACGATAACGCCTCCTATGACACGGTCACACTGCGCAAGGCACTGCGCCAGATCTGGGTGCTGGCCTATCCGGACGCGCCCGCCGCGATCGCCGGCGACGAGGCGGTCGCTATCAGGATCGGACTGCACGTCTACGCCAAGGCCGATGCGCCGGCCTGGCTCCTCGACTGGACGGGTTCGCTGTTGCTGCTCGCGACCCTCGATGGATCGCTCACAGCGGCGACCGTGCTTATTCATCTGCGCCGCCGCGTCCGGGCAAGCAAGGCGACTGCCAAGCTCCGGAGGGCCTCATGAAGATCCAGATCTTCAGTGACCTCCACGCCGATGTCCGCGCGCCGAAGGAGATCGTCATCTCGCCGGACGTCGAGGCGGTCGTCGTCGCCGGCGACACGTGCCAGGGAGCCGAGAGCGCCTTCATGCATCTGCGCCTGTCCGTCCCGATGCAGATCCCGATCCTGATGGTGATGGGCAATCACGAGTACTACCGCCGCAGCTTTCATGAAGAGCTGGCGCGGGCTCGCGATGTGGCGCCGCTCTATTGCGTGCACTTGCTGGAGAACGACGCCGTCGTCATCGACGGCGTCCGCTTCATCGGCGCGACCTTGTGGACCGACTACACCCTGTTCGGCGAGGCCAATCTCGGCCGCGCCATGGTCACTGCCTCCACCGGTCTCAACGATCACCGGCGGATCTCCTGGAGCAAGCAGCCATGGCAGCGCTTCCGGCCGCAGGAGGCCCTCCTCCTGCATCGCACCTCGCGCAGGTACATCGAGAACGTGCTTGCCGAGACGTTCGATGGTCCGACCGTCGTGGCGACCCACCACGCACCGCACGTGGGCTCGCTGCATCCGCGCTATGCCAACGAGATACTGTCGGCGGCCTACGTCAGCGACCTCAACACGGTGATCGAGAGTGCCCAGCCGGACTTGTGGGTGCACGGCCACGTCCACGCCTCCTTTGACTACAAGGTCGGCCGCACTCGGGTCCTGTGCAACCCGCACGGCTATGGCCTGGAGAACCCAGACTTCAACGCCAGCCTGGTGGTGGAGATCGGCTCATGACGACGACCTTCACCCTGTCAACGGCGGCGCGCCGCCTCGCCGCCTCGCCCCGCCCGATCGCCGAAGTTCTGATCGACGCCGTGCGCCGGGCGAGCCTGCCGCCCCGCGACGGTAACGACGAAGCCAACGATCGGCCGGAGCAACTCGCATTTCGTCTCGACGATGAGGCCGAACCGTCAGACCCCGCAGCGCATGCCGGCCCCAGCCTCGATGAGATCGTTGCCGCAATTACCGTCGGGCGGGCTTTCGAGGCCGACCGCAAGGCGCTCGCCGAGCTTCAGGATGCCGACAAGGCGACTATCATCGAGGTCCCGGACGCGGCCTGGATAGAACCCGTCGCTGCGATCTTGCGTCACCATGCCATCGGTCCCATGCGGACGATCCCCCGACGCAATCTCGATAACAACGTCATCGTGCCGTCAGGTACGGTTGCCCTCCTGCAGGATGGCGCCGATCCGAAGCGCCAGCAAAACGATGAGGCGTTGATCGCTTGCGCCGCGCAGAAGCGCTGCGCCATCGTTGTTGTCACTTCTGATCCGGACCGCCGCCTGCCATTCGGGCTTCTGCGCCTGGCCGACCGGCGGATCTCCATTGCGCCGTTCGACGTAGAGGCGTTGGCGGCCATCATCGAGGCCGTGACCGGGCGGCGGCCCGGCACAATCGACGCCGATCTTGCCTCGCGGGTGACAGTTGCCGATCTCAAGCTGGCGGTGCGGGCCGATCTTGGTGCCGACGCCTCCTATGCGCGGCTGGCGCGGCTCGTGAGCGCAGGAATGCAACCTTTGTCCGACGGCCCTCGCCTCGCCGATCTGGCGGGCCTTGGAGCGGCCAAGGACTGGGGCTTACGCCTCGCCGCCGATCTTAAGGCCTATACGGCGAGCGAGCTCGACTGGGCCGCGGTCGACCGTGGCTGCTTGCTAACCGGCGCCCCCGGCACCGGCAAGACGAGCTTCGCCCGGGCCTTGGCGCGAGAAGCAGGCACGCACTTCACCGCCACCAGCTACAGCCAGTGGCAGGCGCACCGCGAGGGGCATCTCGGTCACGTCACCCAGGCGATCCGCAACGCCTTCGCCGAGGCCCAGCGCAACGCTCCGTCGATCCTGTTCATCGACGAGATCGACACGATCCCGGCGCGCGGGAGTGGCAAGGGGAACGACGATTGGTGGACGGCCATCGCCAATACCCTGCTCGAATGTCTGGACGGTTACGAGAAGCGCGAAGGCGTCGTCGTCATCGCCGCCTGCAATGACCCGGCACGGCTCGATCCCGCACTCATCCGCTCGGGTCGTCTCGATCGCCGCATCGCTATCCCCTTGCCCGACGTGCCGGCGCTCGTCGGCATCTTCCGCACGCACCTGGGGCAAGATTTGAAAGGCGTCGACCTCCGCCCCGCAGCCGTCGCGGCGCGCGGCAAGACCGGCGCCGACGTTGAGCGCTTCGTCCGCGAGGCCAGAAGTCACGCACGCCGCGCCGGCGCCGCCTTGAGCCTCACCCACCTGATCGATGCCGTCCGCGCCGGCGAGCCCGAGCTCCCGATCGAACTCCGGCGAAGGCTCGCGACACACGAAGCGGGTCATGCCGTCGCCATGCTTGCCTCCGGAGACCGCGATCCGGTCGCACTATTGATCGGCGGTGATGGTGGTCTTGCCCAGAGTGAGGTCACGGAGCTCCGCGCCTACACCCGCGAGCATCTCGACAATCACATCGTGATGTTGCTCGCCGGCCGGGCGGCAGAAGAACTCGTCTTCGGCAACTGCACCGCCGGAGCTGGCGGCTCCGAGCGAAGCGATCTTGGCCTTGCGACCGAACTGGCGATTGATCTGGAGACCACCCTCGGCCTCGGCCGGTCCGGTCTGGTGAGACTGCCGACCGACAGCGCCCGCGACCTTATCCTCCACCGCGACCTCCACGACGCGGTCCAGGCAACGCTCGATGCCGCCTACGTCCGGGCGCGAGACGTGCTGGCCGCCAACCGGCCGACGCTGCAGGCACTCGCCGAGGCGCTGTTCGAGGCCGGTTATTTGGATCGAGAAGAAATCGAGGCCGTCGTCGCCGCGTATCCGCTCGCGCTGCGGGCGCCTGTGAGAGGGCCTCACTCAGGCCCAAAAGGGCCGAAAATCGTGGATACACACCGCGCCAAGGCCGAGCGCGAGGCCCAGGACGACTATAGTACGACGCCCGCGAGCGTCCGCTCAGCGCTCGCTCCTTCTCTATCGCCAACTTCCGCCGCTGGCAGTTCCGATGACTAAAAGTACCTGCAACTGCCGCGCCCTGGCGCTAGGCTCGGGGTTCCAACCGCCGCGAGCACGTCTTCGAGGTTTCACGTCATGACCGAACCAACCATCACCTGTCCCAACTGCCAGACCCACATCCCGCTGACGGAGTCGCTGGCGGCGCCGCTCATCAAGGCGACCCAGTCGAAGTACGAGCGGCTGATGGCACAGAAGGACAAGGACATCGCGGGCCGCGAGGAGGCTTTGCGCTCTCAGCAGGCAGAGATCGAGAAGGCCAAAGAAAACGTCGAGCAGGAGGTTGCCAAGAAGCTTTCGGCCGAGCGTACGCGCATCGCCGCCGAGGAAGCTGCCAAGGCCAAGCGCCTCGCGGCGGCCGACCTGGACCAGAAGGCGAAGGAAGTCACCGAGCTGCAGCAAGTGCTCAAGCAGCGCGACGAGAAGCTCGCCGAAGCGCAAAAGGCCCAGGCCGAGCTCATGCGCAAGGAGCGCGCTCTTGACGACGCCAAGCGGGAATTGGACCTGACCATCGAGAAGCGGGTGCAGGCATCGCTCGATACGGTCCGCACGAAAGCCAAGCAGGACGCCGAGGAGGCCTTGAAGCTGCGCGTCCTTGAAAAGGAGGAACAGATCGCCTCCATGCAGCGTCAGATCGAAGATCTCAAACGCAAGGCCGAGCAGGGTTCGCAGCAATTGCAGGGCGAGGCCCTGGAGCTGCAGCTTGAAGCGTCTTTGCGCGCCAAGTTTCCGCAGGACATGATCGAACCTGTCCCGAAGGGCGAATTCGGCGGCGATGTCCTGCACCGCGTGATGAATTCGATCAATCAGCCCTGCGGCACGATATTATGGGAATCGAAGCGAACGAAGAACTGGACCGATGGATGGCTGGCCAAGCTTCGCGACGATCAGCGCAAGGCCAAGGCCGATGTCGCGCTTATCGTTTCCAATGCGCTCCCCAAGGGCGTGCACAGTTTCGACCATGTTGACGGAATCTGGGTGACAGAGACGCGCTGCGCCATTCCGGTCGCGATCGCGCTACGGCAGTCGCTGATCGAACTCGCCGCCGCCCGGCAGGCGGGTGAAGGGCAGCAAACGAAAATGGAGCTGGTCTACCAGTATCTCACCGGGCCGCGCTTCCGGCAGCGCATCGAGGCCATCGTCGAAAAGTTCAGCGAGATGCAGACCGACCTCGACAAGGAGCGCCGCTCGATGATGCGCACCTGGGCGAAGCGCGAGACGCAGATTCGCGGCGTGATCGAAGCAACCGCCGGCATGTACGGCGACCTTCAGGGCATCGCCGGCAAGGCGCTCGAAGAGATCGAAGGCATGGCGCTGCCCATGCTCGGAGACCAGAGCGCGGCGGACGACGACAGCCAGGCAGCATGACGCCCCTGCTCCGAATTTTTCGTAAGTTACATTATCACTCTAAAGATTTATCATCTAAATCAGCGACTTGACCTTCAATCCCACATTTGTTGATGTCCATGCGCACGTCTCTAAGAGATTGATGGCGGCGCACATCTTGTCGCGTCGCCAGCGCCGATCAACCGACTTGGTTCATCTTGGGCCTCTGGCGCTTCGCAAGATCAATGCCGATGACCGTGATGTCTTCGATATGTGGAAACCGGCCAGAAATTGCCTGCCAATGCTTCCCTAGCGCCTCAATCAGCCCTTCGAATCCAACTCGATTTGACGCATTCGGGACATCCCAGCCCTGTTTCTGACCACGATAGACAAGTGTGAAAATTCCCCTGTTTGAGCGGCTATCGCGCAAATAGTCACCTGCCAGTTGGTTCTCCAGGCGTTCAAATAATTGCGGTCCGGTCCAACTGTCAGCAAGTTTCAACTCCGTCGGGACCGGCCCATCGAACCCTACGCCATGAAAGCGCAAATCAGGTCGCTTCGCGTCTGCAAACTCCTCCTCTTGGGGAATGCTGTACCGTCCGAATGCCTTGCTGCGAAGCTCATGCGCCAGATAGTTGCGCACCTTTGTCTCTTCATCGACATTCACCAGAATGTTGGCAACGCTGTCATCTCCATTCTCTAACTCGTCCTTTAAATCGAGCAATCTGAGAACCGCAAGATCAGCGAGCTCGCGCGGCGTCTTCGGCGTGTTATCTAGCCTTTCGTTAAACTCACGAACTTGGGCAGGCGTCCAAGCCGTAAGGTCAGCATCGCTTTCGGCCCTCCTGCGCATCAGGACACGAACCCATGCTCGCGTGCGCGTGTCGGAATGCGTTTCAGCGATTTCCTTCAGCGCAAAAAATGCGTCCTTGCCGGCAAGCTTATTGAGTTCATCAAAAAGACGGTTTCTCGCCTCTTGGGCGTCATCGCGCAGACCTGGCGAATATACGCCCTTCCCAGCACGCTCAATGTCATCTTCGCGGCGGATGTAGCGATGCATTAGCAGGTAGAGAGACTTCAGATGTTGCGCCGTACGATATGCAGGGCGAGTGGAGCGCGTTTCAGACCTACGATTCCCCCAAAGTCGGGTAACGACCTGCATCGCAAACGTCGTCTGCTCCTCCTGCGGAATTGAGCCCAATCGGCTTTCAAGCGCAGGAATGGCAGCGGAAGGCTCGACGCCTATCCATGCTGCGAACCAGCAGGCCAAGTACTCTAACGGTCCGGCACTTTGAGCTTTTCGGGCGGCGAGCGCAGATAGCTTCTCGTCAGGCAGGTCAGACCCTTGTACGATCGTGAGCAGCTTTTCCAAAGTCGCGGCGTTTTTTGGGTCCGACTTTTCGAGAAGGCTCACAATCGAAGGGCATAAACGATTCCAGGTCCACGACGCCGACCAACTGATATCGTTTAAAACGTAGTTCAGGTCGGCTTCAGTCGAAGACAGCTCGTAGGCGATTTCTTTCATCAGGAATTCGGTGCAAGTATCCGGATACGCATCGAAAAGTTTGGCAAACCAGACTGGCAAGCCGTTCAACTGAAACATCGAGTACCGGCAAGCAAGTTCGGCCTCTTCATTCGAGAGCGTAGCCGGCCAATCTGGAGTTTCCGCAGCCTCGATGGTTATACCGGTCAGGCCGAAGATTGCCGTATGCGGTGTCGAATTTTTCGCGGCGCCTTCCGACAGAACGACTGGCTTAATCTTCCGCCAATAACGCACTGCTCCGTCGCGATAAGCCTTCGCGACCTCTTCGCCGTATTCAGGAATGAGCACCCGCCATTGTGTGGCCGTCCAGTCCGTGTGGCCGTCCTTTATTTGTCGAATCCGATCGTGCAAATACCATTGAGACCGTGAAATCGCGGTTGGATCCGGAAAGTCAGGACTTCTGATTCCATCGAGATGCGCCTGAAGATACGCTTTGGACTTTTCTCTATTCCTCTCGATACGCCTCTTTCTGTCCGCCGATCGCCGCTTCCATTTCTGCTCTTCTTTACGCCAGTTGTCTTGCTTGGGTGGCCTAAAATAGAGAGCCAGCCGCTCCGTTAGCTCCTGATTGTTTGCAACAGCCGCCTTGAGCCTTTGCCGGAACGGCCTCGTCCGCCCGGCCTGGACATACAGATCGAATGCCAGCGATAACGCGACAAGCTTATCGTCTTGTTCGGGTCGCGTGGTAACGGCATTACAAACGTAGTCGAAATCTCCGGGCCCGAAGGACCAGAAGCTACCGAAGAATGCGGCTTGCCTATAGAATGTCAGGCGGTCACTCGGCTTTTTGTGAAGACGTCGGCGGGACGCCTGAACGTCGTACCAAAAAGACTCTTTATTCAGTTCTGGCCATCCTTGCACGAGCGCCGCGAACTGGATTTTTATTTCACGAACCTCTTCGTGCCAATCGCGCAAGCTTCTCAGCTTATAGAGGACTTCGAGTGACGTCGGATCGAGTGCAAACGCGTGACGTCTTTCGATTAATCGTTCGACGCCGATAGAAGCCGCTTTAAGCAGCCAGGCAAAACGCTTTGAAACCTCGCAGTACCCGCCTTCGATATAGGGTGGCTCCGCGAGTAACGCTTCCAGACCCACGATCAGTTTTGGCAAGGAATCTAAAGGTGCGCCTTCAACGAATCTGGCCACGGCATCGTCCAAATGATCGACCGTGTATTTTTCCTTGTCGGCTACCTTCGTCAACGCAGCGAGAAGCCAGTCTGCCAATGCCTCAGTAGGCTGCAAATCTGATAGTAACTCGCTAAGCCAATGCCGATCCAGGCAGTCAGCCTCTTGAATAAAGGCCTGCCGGATATCTTCCCGATCCGCCGAATCGCCAACGGCGCCAACGGCTCGAAAGGCGGCGATGCGTGTATATTCTGAAGCATCGGCGCTCAGCGCCACCTGTTTGGCCTCGGGCAGCAAATCTCCTAGCCGGCCCAGCCAAATCATGCGTATCAGGAAGCCTTGAAGCTCATCATTGCCTTTGTAAAGGCGTAGCAGCCTCCTGAGATCTTCAACTAGATCATCATTCGCGAAACGTTGAACTGCTGCATAGCTTGTGGCGTCACGCGCGGCTCTGTCGCTTGCGATTTGCTCACATACCTCGTTGAGGATTAGGCGCCGTGTCGGCAAAGGCAGCGCGCTCGGATCACCTCCCTCAAAGAGCACTTCTGGCGCTATCTTCCGCAGTCGCTCGCGAATAGGTTCGTCCAGAATTGCGAGCCAGGGCAGGATAGGTCGCGTCGTCGGGACAATTACGTCCAGTCCGTATTGATTCCGGAACAAAAGCGCTTCGATGCTTCGTCGCGACGCAGGACGCTTCAGCAACTCCGCAAGCCATTCCGCCGCAAGATACTCGCGAACCGGCCGGTGGTGGAAACGTACAGTCCCATATATCATTTGGTCGAAGATCGGACGTGACAGCAACGTCGATTGGTCAGGAGTCTCCCAATCGCGAAGGACAGCATCGACACGCACGCCACTCTTGCTGGGCGCTCCATCCTGGATTTGAATGGTTTGGTCCCGTCCCAGTGTCGTTGCCGCGGCCAAGAGACGCACGCCGTCACGCGCACGCTTGGCTGATAACGGCTTGAGTTCAGCGCGATTTTCTGAAAACTCCGTCAGCCGCCGCTCGATGCTACTGCGCATGACTTCAAGGCGCGTTCCGATTCGGCCATGACCCAACCAGAAGTCAACGAGCTCTTGGAGATCCTGCGGCCGCGATGTGAATGACCAAGCGTCCGCGCGTTCGATGGCGTCGAGAAACGGGCTGGTTTCTGCAATCCCTTTGGCTGCTGCGAATGTTTCAATTTGCTCCTTCTTCAGGTCGTCGAGCGCCACGACCTTGAACACAGGCTCATTATCCTGACGGCGAGTCTCCGTGCTTCCGGTATCTTCCTCATCGTTTTCAGGATCAGCAGCGTCCGACAGCTCGCTCGTGTAAATGTTTACTTGCGCCGTCCCGAATGGGAGCCATCTTTCGCATAGCTCTGGATCGCTTTTCGGGCGCCATGCGTGCGCCCGACCCGTCAGGATGATATGGACCCGCTGTGTGGCCGACTTGACGCGATTGCCAAGCTTCCGCACGGCAAGTTCAAAATCCCGTGGATCGCGCAGGCGGGCTTCATCGACCGAGTCGAGAAGCAGCCATGCTTCGCCATCAGATGCTAGCCACGAGTCGAATTCTTCCTGCGAGCCAACTTCGAAAGCGACGTCGAAGTCGTGCGCCAAGTGTTCGAGCCGAAGAAAAAACGCCGCCTTGCCTCCGGCGCGTAACTTCCGTGCGGTCGCACGGATTTCTTCCGTTTTGCCGGAACCGGCCTCTGACAGAATGACGGTTCGATAGTTCTTGAGAAGGTCCGTCCAGGTCAGCGCAGCACCGACGTGAAACGCCTCGGAAAGATCGAATTCGTCACTCTCCCGAGCATATTTTGAAAGCTCGTGAAAGGTTCGGTTGAGCTCGACGAAGTCATACGAGTCTGCGGCCCGAGCCGGACCGACCGATTCTTCCCTCTGTGTCATCTCAGCCGACTTCATCCCAATTCACGATTGTTGCGTGCTTGCCAAACGGGTCCACTGTGGGCGCCTAAGGCATTAGAACGAACAAAGAACATACTTTCAAGCGCCGGTAACTGTCGTAGCAACTGGCAACTCTAGGGTATCCTTTGGAACCATACGCGATCGCGTATTCTGCTTCTTTATACGCGTACGCGTATTTTATAACTTTATCCGTGATCGCGTATATTGACTCCTTATACGCGATCACGTATGACAGTTCCATGGACACGATCGCCCGCACGCCGCAGCAGCTTGGCACCGGTATCAGACGGTACCGGCGTCAGAAGAACCTCACCCAGGGTGATCTGGGCGAGAAGATGCACGCGCGCCAGGCGACCGTCTCCAAGCTGGAGGCCGGCGAACCGGCGACGCAGCTCCGTATTCTGATGGACGCATTGGCCGCCCTCGACCTTGAGCTGGTCATCCGGCCGCGGACCACTGTCTCGGCCGACGCCATCGAGGATCTGTTCTGATGGGCCGCCGTCCTGCCCGCGCGCCGCTCAATGTCTACCTCAACGCACGGCTGGTCGGCCGTCTGCGGCGCGAGAGCAGCGGCGCCATCGACTTCCAGTACGATAAGGACTGGCTGGCCTGGGCGAGCGCAATCCCCGTTTCGGTATCGCTCCCCTTGCGCGAAGACCGCTATATCGGCGATCCGGTCATCGCCGTCTTCGACAACCTCCTTCCCGACAACGACGACATCCGCCGCCGAGTCGCCGAACGCGCTCACGCCGGCGGCGCCGATGCCTATAGCCTGCTCTCCGCCATCGGCCGCGACTGCGTCGGGGCGCTACAATTCCTGCCGGACGATATGGCTCCCGGCCCCGCGGGCGGGATTGACGCGCGCGCCGCGAGCGACGAGGAGATCGCCGCTATCCTGGGCAATCTCGCGCGCAACCCGCTCGGCATCGGCCCCGATCAGGACTTCCGCATTTCGCTTGCAGGCGCGCAGGAAAAGACGGCCTTGCTCTACTGGAAGGACAAATGGCACGTGCCGCACGGCACGACCGCGACGACGCACATTATCAAACCGCAGATCGGCAGGCTGCCGAACGGCATTGACCTAACCAATAGCGTGGAGAACGAGCATCTTTGCCTTGAGCTGGTCGCCGCGCTCGGCTTGCCCGTCGCCAAATCGCACATCGTCGATTTCGTGGGGCGGCGGGTGCTCGCGGTGGAGCGCTTCGACCGCACCTGGACGCGCGATGGACGGTTGTTGCGCGTACCGCAGGAAGATTGCTGTCAGGCCCTCTCGGTGCCGCCCGCGCGCAAATACGAATCCGACGGCGGGCCCAGCATCCGCAAGATCTCGGACTTCCTGAAGGGCAGCGATACACCGGAGGCCGACCAGACAGCCTTCTTTAAAGCCCAGATTGTCTTCTGGCTGCTGGCCGCCACGGATGGCCATGCCAAGAACTTCAGCATCCGCCTGTCACCGGGCGGGCGCTTCGTGCTGACTCCGCTCTACGACATCATCTCGACCCAACCGAGCCTCGATGCCAAGCAGATCATGCAGAACCAGATGAAGCTGGCCATGGCGATCGGCGACAAGCGCCATTACGTGGTGCATACGATTTTGGGCCGCCACTTCGTCCAGACCGCAAAGAGCTGCGGCCTGCCGGACAAGACGGTCACGGACGTGATCCAACAGATCGGCGACACGGCGGTGAAGAGCATCGATCAGGTTCTTGCCGCACTTCCCAAAGACTTTCCGGCGAACATCGCCGCGTCCATCGCCGATGGCGCCAAGCGGCGCCTGAATTCGCTGACGGCGACTGGCGAGAAGTAAGAGCGTCCCTCTTCAAGCGCCGAATAATAATAAATTCTACCACATTTCACGGGTCCTGATCGCCGAAGGCACCGAAATTCACGGCAACGGGTAGCACAAACTCGATCCGAGAATCGAGGCCGAACTCGAAAAGCGACGGCCGGAGAACAGGCTTTCACGCCGGGATGCTCCCGCCCCATTGAAACCCTAACTTGGTGTCTTCGGAACCGGGCGCAGGCCACTCTGCCCATGGGTGGATGTGAGAATTCGTCCCCGGACCGGACGTCGAGCATACCCTTAGGATAGCAGTGATCGACGCCCGCACTTTTCCTTGCGCGTGCATCCGCACTTGGGTCGACTAACCAGCCGTCGCTTGTGGGGCAATCGCCTCAAACTCCAAGCGCTTGAGCCCAGGGGATTTGCTCTTGTTTCATCTTCGTTGTCCAAAGCGCGAGGGCCCATCGAGGCGCCCGGCAGCAGACAGCGCGATCCACCAGTCGGGCAGTTGCGGACGCGCGGACTTGCCGGCGGCGACCGCTGTCATCCACTCGCCTGATGCCTCTCCGGCGCCCGTGCTGCAGCCTCTCTAACGTCCAGCAATGCGTGGCAACGGTCGCATCGGCAGCCGAGGCACCACCGGCAGTCCAGTATTCGCTGCCGTCTGTTGAGAGATCGGGACGGAGGCCTCGGGGCCGCCCTTGCCGAGTCTGCCTCCGAAGCTGCTGGAGCCCGTATCGACCACCGACTGGTGGGGCTCTAAAGGCGAATCCTTAGCTGGATAGACGGTGAATTGTTCCGTGGACGCTGGGGCAGCGGAGGTCTGTTGCTCCTCTACGGCCTGGCTCGTCTTTACGCGATCCCCGAAAACCGACTTGAGCTCGGTCAGACGGCTGCGATCCACCGTGCCGACCCACCGCCCTACCTTGCCGTTCCACCTCATTCCGGCGCGGCTGAGCGCCTCCCGGTTCTTCTCGCTCGCGTTTCGGGAAATCCGCACCGTTACATCGAGCCCCGCTGATCCAGCCGACGCAGGTTGTCCGGAATTCGATTCCGTCTCCGAAGGCTGCACCGACGTAAACATGACCTGAGGGTCCGTGACCGAAGTCATGTCCAAGTGGGTCAACATTGCTACGAGTTGCTGAACTGGTAGACTGAAAGCATCGCGCCGACGAAGTAAATCAAGTGCCAAACGCTCTTTCGCAGATTCACTAATAGAGAGCTCTCGTTGTTGATCAGCCTGCAATACGGTTAGTCTCTGAGCGCGCCTCGCAATCGCCTTCTCCAGCGCAGCGAGTTGCTTCACTTGTTTCTCTATGATCATCGGGGGTTCCTTAAGTTCAACAGGGTGCCAAAGCCTCCCTGAAAACTCGGCAAGACGCAAAGGCGTGATTTAGCGCTTGCGGCTTGCCAGCTTTCATAAGCTCAATATGCAAAGTGAAAATCCTTGGATGACTTAAAATGCCGATCGCCTTCGCCCGAGCCCGCTTCTTGAACATCACAAGCCGAGGCGGCGCGTGTAAAACGGTCGCCTATCTCGGGCGAAAGGTGATCCTAGACCGTCGGCTCGACCAGATATTTGACTATGAGGGAATTGCGAACGATTTGGTCTACGAGACCATGATCCTTCCAAACAACGCACCGTTCCGGACTCCGGCTGAGTTCGCCAACGCACTGGATGAAGCAGAACGCCGGCGGCAGCGCCGCAGCACCAATCGCAAGCGATGGCCACAATTTGGCGCTCATCTGGTATTCGCCTTACCGCCCGACGCTATTTTGACAATCGACGAGGCCGCCGAACTCGTGGATCGTCTGGTCTTGGTCGCGATCGGTGGATCGCCTGCACTCCCGGCGCACGTCGCGATCCACGACCCCGCACTGACGGTCCCGGGTGCCGTCAATCGACATGCACACATATTGATCGGACTGCGCGCGATAGACGGGACCGGCCTAAGCCGCCGCAAGGTCCGCCATCTATTCGCCCAGCCAAGATATGCGGCAGGACCCAACGCCGACGCGAGCTACGTGGCCGAAGGCCTGAACTGGCCCGACATCGCCCGCGACTTGCAAAACGTGATGTTCGCCGAGATCGGCAGCAACGCGTTGGTGGATCCGCCGGCGCCGGTCGGCGGGCGCCATTGGTCAGCGAAGACACTGCACCATTCTCCCGACCGCCGCGCGCGCCACGACGAGAGGGTACATCGACAGAACGTCGAACTCATCAATGGCGATCCACCAGTGCTGGTCGCGCGCATGCTCCGCGGGCGGTCAGCGATGAGGATCGACGAGGTTCGGCAGCTACTTGCTCGCTTTCTCGACGGCGAAGAGGATCGCCAATGGCGCCTCGATAAGATCCTGACCAATACAGAGGTCGTAACCCTCGCGCGTGACGGAACTGAAACGAAACCACGATGGCTAACGACCAAGACGATTTATGACGCCATGTGCGAGGCCCTCGCCGTTGTAGATCGTGCAGCGACTACCCGCAGTGTCGGCGCCCCCTCGCAACGTCCGACCTTGGAGGTAATTGTCGCATCCGGGGAAGAGGCCATTGTGGCTGCCCTCTCGGAGCGCCTGTCAGGCTCGTCGCGTCGGATTCACAGGCCGCTCGTGATCGGCCTGCAACATTCCGATTGC
Source organism: Pseudomonadota bacterium (assembly GCA_018240595.1). Taxonomy (GTDB): domain Bacteria; phylum Pseudomonadota; class Alphaproteobacteria; order Rhizobiales; family Xanthobacteraceae; genus Pseudolabrys. The sequence continues at coordinate 16,042 of JAFEFL010000050.1, forward strand.
CGTGCGCTCGCCACCGCGATCGAAGGTTGCCGGCCGACTGTAGGCACTTTCAAGGCGCTCGAAGCCGCCCCCCGCCGAAACAATCGAGGCCGTTCGGACAGGGTCGGCTTGCGCCGCGCCGGTTTCATCATCGTACCGCGCGCCGAAGGTGTTAGCGATCAGGACCTGGCAACATTGTTGTTGCGCGCCGAGAGATATAGGGCGCGCCTACTATTGGGTTACGACGTCAGCCGGATGTCGCAATCCAGCAGTCTTGCCGCGCGACTTGCCGACAAGCTCGGCGACGGGCCGGTCGTCGACGTGGAAGACGTCGCCCACTACCTCAAGGCAGGGCTCGTCGACCAGGCTTGCCGCGCCCTCTACCGACGCCAGAGGGTGCGGTTTGACGCCCCCGACCGGGAAGCAGCCCGCGAGGCGTTCGACTTTGTCGTCAGCGACGACGAAGAGCGTCTCGCCGACCTGGACCGGGAAATCCGGAGCGCTCATCCGGGCGGCGGTGAAATCGCTGTCACTGACCAACTGTCGCTCGTGCCCGGCCAATGGGTCGTCTACACTGCCAGCGATTATGATACCCAGCACATTCGCGCCGGCCGATTTGCGAGGGTCGTCGGCGCGTGCTCTCCTCGCGCCATTGAGATCGTTGATACCGATGGGATCAAGGCGGCCTTGGACGTGGCGTCGTTTTCTCGGATTCGCTCCGCTTACGCGATTTCCGTTCGTGAAGCGCGCGGCGCACCGAAGGGCGCAAGCTTATTAATCGAGGCGACCACGCGCCAGCATGCGTGGAGCGCTGCGCTGCTCGCAGCCAGCCGCGCAGAGAAGGCCGTCATCCACGTCGATTCCGCTGTCGCGAAGAACTTGCCAGAGTGGATCGCCGTCGTGTCTCGGTCGAAGCCGGCCCCACTGGCGACGGACTTTACGCTGCGCCATGATCCAGAGGCGGAAATCAATGTTCTGATGCGCCGCATTTATTCCAGCACGACCGAAGGAAAGCAGAGACTTGATACGCGTTTGAGTAGCGGGATGCGGTTTGATGACTGGCTAGAGGCCATGCCTGAGCCCGATCTGACTAAGGGAGTTTCACCAAAGATTGATCCTGTGCTAGTGGCTTTCGCGCCCGATGGTTCATCGCCGGAGGCGACGGTCAATACGCCAGCTCTCGCGCCCGACCCCTCGGGTTCACTCTCGGACGCGCAACGGCGGCAACTGGCCGAAGAAATCCGCGCGACGATTTTTCGATCAGCCGATACACGCTTGGCGTTGCACCGGCTGCAGACCGCACTTGCACCGACCAATGATCAAAGACAGATCAATGCCGATAATCTTGTCCGTGCATGTCCGGCCAACGGGCCAATGGCCGCCTTGATCGATGTTTTGCTGGGCCGTCCGGAACAGACTGAGCCGGATGAACTTGCCGATCTCGAGCTGCCCGCAGACATGACGGCAAGGACGGAGCGGCCTTGGGGCATCTGGGAGATGTGGCAATTCAGATCCGACCTGCGGACAATGGCCACCTCGGGCTCCAATTGGCCAATCCCCAGTGTATCAAGCGAGCCTGCCAAGGCAGCCACGCCGCGCTTTCCAGGTTAATCTGCGTAGTAACCCTCCCGAAAGCTGGTTTGCGCCGTCGCTACTGAGCCCGTCGTATCATTTCTCTGCAGACGTGGGACCTTCGCAGCGCAATCCGCATGTGCCCCCGACATTCGACGATTTAACCACCACGGACCTGCGGATCCTCCTCAGGGCGATCCAACTCGCGTTCAGTCACACTCCGCACGCTCTCCGCCACGTCGTCCGGACTCGCGATCGAAACTGGGCATGGCGGTCTGCACGATAAGTCGGGTTATCGTGCAAACCCAATTTTAAAGCGCCTCGCCTCACGTGCTGAGCTGTCTCGTCCGGATGGATTGCCCGCACCGGACGGACGAATGGACCGATCTCGCGCCGACGGATGAACCGGACGGACGGACCGGACGAACCGGACGAAAAACACGGGCTGCGCCGGACGAAAGCAAAAACTTTTCCCCGTCCGGCGTCTTTCTGTGGATGACCCCCACCCTGCACCGTTTTTGCTTTCTAAGAGGTATGCGCAAGATACGGCGTGACCGAAAACGATCTCACCAGCGCGCCAACCTTATTCTTTCTAATGGCGCAATATGGCGGCCGGACGGTGGTCCCGCTGGCTCTCGTCTGTCGCGATTTTTTCCCGCATTTGACGGAAGAAAAGCTGCTTCGCAAGTGCTTGCGCGGCGACCTCGCCTTGCCGGTCGTGCGCATTGAACGCTCGCAAAAGTCGGCGCGCGGCGTGCATTTAATCGACCTTGCCAATTACATCGACGCTCGTCGGGCCGCAGCGCTCAGGGAAAGAGATCAACTATGCGGTCTGGATCCATGAAGTACGACGCGGGTACGACCTTCTCCTGCGCGGACCGCCGATTTACGCGGCGATCGGACGATCTCGTCCCATCATCAACTTGGACGACTCCCA
>JAFEFL010000051.1 GCA_018240595.1 Pseudomonadota bacterium
CCGATTCTGAAATTTGTACTCACCACATATTGAGGACGAGGCGCGCCTCGTCCGACATGCGGCTCGGGTCCCACGGCGGATCCCAGACCACGGCGACCTTGGTCTCCTTGACGCCTGGAACGGCGGACACGGCGTTCTCGACCATGATCGGCAGTTCCTGCGCCGACGGGCAGTTCGGCGAGGTCAGCGACATGTCAACATTAACGGTGCGGTCGTCGGCGATGTCGATCTTGTAGATCAGGCCCAGTTCATAAATGTCGGCCGGGATTTCCGGGTCGTACACGGTCTTCAGCCCGGCGATGATCTCGTCGGTCAGGCGATTGAGCTCTTCCTGCGGCAAAGCCGAGGCGCCGGTGACGGCGGCATTCGGATCGCTGATCTCCGGCGCCTTCTCGGCGACCGCGGCCGCCGCCTGCTGCACCGTGTCGTCGCTGGGATTGTCGGTCACGCGAAAAACTCCTGAGCCTTGATCAAGGCCGTGGCCAAGGCATCGACTTCGGCTTTGCTGTTGTACATGCCGAACGAAGCGCGGCAGGTGGCAGTGACGCCGAACCGCGCCAGCAGCGGCATGGTGCAATGGGTGCCGGCGCGCACGGCGACGCCGGCGCGGTCGATCACGGTGGCGATGTCGTGGGCATGCGCGCCTTTCATCTCGAAGGAGACGATCGGCCCCTTGTCCTTGGCCGTGCCGATGATGCGCAGCGAATTGATGGCGCCCAGCTTTTCGTGCGCGTATTTGACGAGCTCGTTCTCATGAGCGCGGATGCGGCCCTTGCCGACCGACTGGATGTAGTCGAGCGCCGCCCCGAGCCCGATCGCCTGGACGATGGCCGGGGTGCCGGCCTCGAACTTGTGCGGCGGCTCGCCATAGGTAACGCGATCCTCGAACACTTCGCGGATCATCTCGCCGCCGCCGAGGAACGGCCGCATCGCCTCGAGGTGCTGGCTCTTGCCGTAGAGCGCGCCGATGCCGGTCGGGCCATAAAGCTTGTGGCCGGTGAGCACGAAGAAATCGCAGTCGAGATCCTGCACGTCGATGTCCATGTGCACGGAGCTCTGCGCGCCGTCGACCAGCACCGGAATGCCGCGGGCATGGGCGATCTTGATCGCCTCCTTGACCGGAACCACGGTGCCGAGCGCATTGGACATCTGCGTCAACGCCACCATTTTAGTACGCGTGTTGAGCAGCTTTTCGAACTCGTCGAGCAGGAAATTGCCGTCGGCATCGACCGGCGCGAACTTCAGCACCGCGCCGTGGCGCTCGCGGTAGAAATGCCAGGGCACGATGTTGGAGTGATGCTCCATGATCGAGATGACGATCTCGTCGCCCTCGCCGATCCGGCCATGGCCGAAGCTCGACGCCACCAGGTTGATCGCCTCGGTAGCGTTGCGCGTGAAGACGATGTCTTCCTTGCGCGGCGCGTTGATGAACTTCTGCACCTTCTCGCGCGCGCCTTCATAGGCCTCCGTCGCCTCGTTGGCGAGATAATGCAGGCCGCGGTGCACATTGGCGTATTCGCGGGTATAGGCTTTCATCAGGCGGTCGAGGACAGCCTGCGGCTTCTGTGCGGACGCGGCGTTGTCGAGATAGACCAGCGGCTTGCCATAGACCTGCATCGCCAGCGACGGAAAGTCGGCGCGGATCTTGTCGACGTCATAGGCGCCGTTGCTGATCGCCGCATGCATGTTCATGCCTTGACCTCGCGGGTCTTCAGCCAGGCCGAAGCCGCCACCATGACGGCGTCGCGGAAGCCCTCATGCGGGATTTCCTCGACGGTCTCGCCGATGAAGGCCTGGATCAGCAGCGCCTCGGCTTGCGCCTCGTCGATGCCGCGCGACATCAGATAGAACTTGAGCGTCGGATCGAGCGCGCCGGCGGTGGCGCCATGGCCGCAGACGACGTCGTCGGCGAAGATTTCCAATTCCGGCTTGTTGTCGGCCTCGGCCTTGTCCGAGAGCAGCAGCGCCCGCGTCATCATCTTGGAGTCGGTCTTCTGCGCGCCGGGCTTGACCACGATCTTGCCCTGGAACACCGAATGGCTCTCACCGTCGAGCACGGCCTTGAACTGCTCGCGGCCGGCGCAATGCGCCGCGGCGTGCTCGATCAGCAGCGTGTTGTCGACGTGTTCCTCGCCGCGCAGCAGGTTGACGCCGCGCACGGCGCCGGTCGAATGCTCGCCTTCAAAGCGGATGAAGCTCTGGTTGCGGACGACGCCGACTTCCTGGTTGAGGACGAAGGTGTCGAAGCGAGCGTTCCTGCCGACGCTCATCATCAGGCTGCCGACATGGATGCCGCGCGTCGCGACGATCTTGAAGTAATCGACCTGCGCGTCGTCGCCGACGACGAGCTCGAGCGCGGTGTTGACCTGCGCGGCGCAGCCGTCATGGGTCTCGGCGATCTGCGCCTGAGCGCCCTTCTCGACCACGATCAGGGAGCGCGTGTAGTTCGAAGTCTCGGTCGCGGTGAAACAGACGAGCTGCAGCGGCCGCGTCAGCGCCGTTCCGGCAGCGATGCGGATGACCGCGCCGTCGCCCATCATCGCGGCGTTGAGCGCCAGCGCCGTATCGTCGCTTTCGAAGGTCTTGCCGAGATGCGCCGCGACCAGGGCATCGCCCTTGAGCAGCGCGTCGGCCATCGAGCCGACGCTCAGGCCCTTTTCCGGCGTCAGGTCGGACAGCTCCGGCACGAAGGCGCCGTCGACGAAAACCAGCCTGCGCGGGTTGAGTGCGGCGAAAACCGCGCCCGAGCCTTGCGACGTCTTCTTGGCTTCGGCGTCCGGCGGCGTTGCCAGCGGCAGCGCGTCGCGAAGCAGCGTGCGCAGGTCGGTGTATTTCCATTCCTCGACGCGGCGATGCGGCAGGCCCTTGGCGTCGAAACGCTTGAAAGCATCCTCGCGCAGCGTCGCGATGGCGCCCTGCCCCGGCAGCTTGCCGCGCGCGCCGTCATAAGCGGCGGCGAGCGCCTGCTCGGCGGGAGTTTTGATGGGGGTAACGTCAGCCATCGTGAACCTTACGCCGCCTCGTCGGTGTATTGCGCGTACCCCTTGGCTTCGAGCTCGAGCGCCAGCTCCTTGCCGCCAGTGCGTACGACGCGGCCCTTGGCCATCACGTGCACCACGTCGGGCACGATGTAGTTCAGCAGCCGTTGGTAGTGCGTGATGACGATCATCGAGCGCTCCGGCGAGCGCAGGCGATTGACGCCTTCCGACACGATGCGCAGCGCGTCGATGTCGAGACCGGAATCGGTTTCGTCGAGCACGGCGATGCGCGGCTGCAGGATCGCCATTTGCAGGATTTCGGCGCGCTTCTTTTCGCCGCCGGAGAAGCCTACATTGACGCCGCGGCGCAGCATGTCCTGGCTGATGCCGAGCTTGTCCGAGGTGTCGCGCACCAGCTTGATGAATTCCGGCGTCGAGACTTCGGCTTCGCCGCGCAGCTTGCGCTGGGCGTTGAGCGCGGTGCGCAGGAAGGTCATGGTGGCAACCCCGGGCACTTCGACCGGATACTGGAAGGCGAGGAACACGCCCTTGGCGGCGCGCTCGTTCGGCTCCATCTCCAGAATGCTCTCGCCGTCGAGCAGGATGTCGCCCTCGGTGACCGCATAGCCGGGCCGGCCAGCAAGCACATAAGCCAGCGTCGATTTGCCGGAGCCGTTCGGGCCCATGATGGCGGCGACCTGGCCCTTCTCGATGGTCAGCGTGAGACCGTTGAGGATTTTCTTGCCCTCGTCCTCGATCTCGACGTGCAGGTTCTTGATCTCAAGCAGTGACATTTTTCTTCTCACAAACTCTCTTAACCGACCGAGCCTTCAAGGCTGATCGAAATCAGTTTCTGCGCTTCCACCGCGAATTCCATCGGCAGTTGCTGCAGCACGTCCTTGACGAAGCCGTTGACGACGAGCGCCGTCGCCTCCTCCGCCGACATGCCGCGGCTCTGGCAGTAGAACAGCATGTCCTCGGAAATCTTCGAGGTCGACGCTTCGTGCTCGAACACGGCTGACGAATTCTTCGCTTCCATATACGGCACGGTGTGCGCGCCGCACTGGTCGCCGATCAGCAGACTGTCGCAATTAGTGAAGTTGCGCGCGCCGGTGGCGCGGCGATGCGCGGTGACGAGGCCGCGATAGGTGTTCTGCGACTTGCCGGCCGAGATGCCCTTGGAGATGATCCGGCTCACCGTGTTCTTGCCCAGATGGATCATCTTGGTGCCCGAGTCGACCTGCTGATAGCCGTTCGAAATCGCGATCGAATAGAACTCGCCGCGCGAATTGTCGCCGCGCAGAATGCAGCTCGGATATTTCCAGGTGATGGCCGAGCCGGTTTCGACCTGGGTCCAGGAGATCTTCGAGTTCTTGCCGCGGCAGTCGCCGCGCTTGGTGACGAAGTTGAAGATGCCGCCTTTGCCTTCGGCGTCGCCCGGGTACCAGTTCTGTACCGTCGAGTACTTGATCTCGGCGTCGTCGAGCGCCACCAGCTCGACCACGGCGGCATGGAGCTGGTTCTCGTCGCGCATCGGCGCGGTGCAGCCTTCGAGATACGAGACGTATGCGCCGGCGTCGGCGATGATCAGCGTGCGCTCGAACTGGCCGGTGTTCTGCTCGTTGATGCGGAAATAGGTCGACAGCTCCATCGGGCAACGCACGCCCTTCGGCACGTAGACGAACGAGCCGTCGGAGAACACCGCCGAGTTCAGCGTGGCGAAGAAGTTGTCCGAGGTCGGCACCACCGAACCCAGATACTTCTTGATCAGTTCGGGATGCTCCTGGATCGCTTCCGAGATCGGCATGAAGATCACGCCGGCGCGCTTGAGCTCTTCCTTGAAGGTGGTCGCCACCGACACCGAGTCGAACACCGCGTCGACCGCGACGCGGCCGGAGGAGCGCATGCCCTCCATCATGTCGCCGTCGAGCTGGCTCGGCTCGCCCTGCTTGCGAACGCCGGCGAGGATCTCCTGCTCCTTCAGCGGAATGCCGAGCTTTTCGTAGGTGCGCAGCAATTCGGGATCGACATCGGCCAGCGACTTCGGCGCCTTGAACGCCTTCGGCGCCGCGTAATAGTAGGCGTCCTGATAATCGATCTTCGGATAGTGGACGCGCGCCCAGGTCGGCTCGCGCATGGTCTGCCAGCGCCGGAACGCTTCCAGGCGCCAGTCGAGCATCCACTGCGGCTCGTTCTTCTTGCCCGAGATGAAGCGGACGGTGTCTTCGTTGAGGCCCTTCGGGGCCTTCTCGGATTCGATGTCCGTGACGAATCCATACTTGTATTGGTCAACGTCGATCTGTCGGACCCGATCGACGGTCTCTTGTACGGCCGGCATTCTTCCCTCCGCTCACGGTTTCAAGGACCGCGGGTTGGATCAGTCGGTTATGGTCGGTTCGCGTGTGCCGTCGCGATCGTCCCTGTGTTCATTCGGTTCAGGCGGCGTAGGCCTGTCTCTTAAGTAGTGCGGCGGCCACACGCTTCCAAGCAATGAGCAGCCGGTCGATTTCGGGTTCGGTCGTGGTCCAGCCGAGGCTGACGCGCAGCGCGCCGGGGCTCAGCGCCGGATCGGCGCCCATGGCCGTCAGGACGTGCGACTGCGCCACTTTGCCGGACGAACAGGCGGAGCCGGAGGACACTGCTACCCCGTTGAGATCAAAGGAGATTACGGCGGTTTCCGCCTTCAGGCCGGGAACCGCGAAGTAACTCGTATTGGGCAGGCGCGGAACTCCGGCGCCGAAGATCACCGCGTCCGGCGCGGTCAGCTTGAGCAGCGTTTCGAAACGATCGCGCAGCGCCGCCATGCGGTCGCCGGCCGCCTCATATGTCGCAGCGGCGGCCGCCGCCGCGGCGCCGAATCCGGCGATGGCGGCGACGTTCTCGGTACCGGCGCGGAACCCGCGCTCCTGTCCACCGCCCTTGATCAGCGGCGTCGCCGGCTGCACGCGGCGCATGATCAGCGCGCCGGCGCCCTGCGGACCGCCGATCTTGTGCGAAGAGATCGTCAGCATGTCGGCGCCGAGCAACGCGACGTCGCAGGCGATGCGGCCCGCGGTCTGCGCGGCATCGACGTGAAGGAAGCCGCCGGCTTCATGGACGATGGCGGCGATCTCAGCGATCGGCTGGATGACGCCGGTCTCGTTGTTGGCGTGCATCACGGACACCAGCGGCGCTTTGGCACCCACGATCGCGGTGCGCAGCGCCGCCAGATCGACGACGCCCTCGGCGGTCACCGGCAGGCGTTCAACCTGCTCCGCCGAGAAGCGCCCGCCGCTCAGGACGGAACTGTGCTCGATCGCGGAGACGAACAGGAGCTCGCAGGTCACTGGCCGCCCCTGGGCGACCAGATCGGGCGTCAGCGCCAGGGCGTTGGCCTCGGTGGCGCCGGAGGTGAAGACCGCCTCCTTGGTCTCGGCGCCGACCAGCGCTGCGACCTGGCACCGGGCGCGCTCAACGACGGCGCGGGCCGCGCGGCCCTCGCTGTGGACCGACGACGGCGCCGCGACGACGTCGAGCGCGGCCAGCACAGCGGCCCTCGCTTCCGGCCGCAGCGGCGCGGTCGCATTCCAGTCGAAATAAGCGCGGTCAGTCATGAAACCATCAATATCGGAGTACCATCACGCCGCTAGGCCTCGCAAAAAGCTTGCTTTTCGCCCTAGCGCCTGTGGTAGAAGCCGCCGTCTGCCGGATGCCGGCAGACTGGCCACTTATAGCCATTGTTGCGGCGCTGACCAGCGAAAACCATATAATTAGAACAGTTCTAAAGAGGACTGTTCGGTTCCGGGCGCGGCCAAAAGGCCCACTAGCGCAATGGCTTGGAACACTGTCTTAAAGTTGAAGAGGTAGACCCCATGCCAGAGGTCATTTTCACCGGCCCGGCCGGCCGCATCGAGGGCCGGTATCACCCGGCCCGCCAGAAGAATGCGCCGATCGCCATCATCCTGCATCCGCACCCGCAGTTCGGCGGCACGATGAACCACGCGATCATCTACCAGCTCTATTATGCCTTCGTGCACCGGGGCTTCTCGGCGCTGCGCTTCAACTTCCGCGGCGTCGGCCGCTCCCAGGGTTCCTTCGACCACGGCACCGGCGAATTGTCGGACGCGGCCGCGGCGCTCGACTGGGCGCAGACCATCAATCCGGAAGCGAAGTCCTGCTGGATCGCCGGCTTCTCGTTCGGCGCCTGGATCGGCATGCAGCTTCTGATGCGCCGCCCCGAGATCGAGGGCTTCATCTCGATTTGCCCGCCGGCCAACCTCTACGACTTCTCGTTCCTGGCGCCCTGCCCCTCCTCGGGCCTGATCATCCATGGCGACAAGGATGCCGTGGTGCCGGCCAAGGACGTCAATACGCTGGTCGAGAAGCTGAAGACGCAGAAGGGCATCGTCATCGAGCAGAAGGTCGTGCCCGGCGCCAACCACTTCTTCGACGGCAAGGTCGACACCCTGCTCGGCTCGGTCGAGCAGTATCTCGACAAGCGGCTCAAGACCCCCGAGCGCAAGCCCGCGGCGTGACGGCGTAAGGCTTACTTCACCAGCGGCGCGCCTGACGCCTGGCTTTGCGTCGCCTGGTAGGCCGCCGCGTAGGGCACGAACTCGATCTGCTGCAGCTTGTAACCGCCGACCCGTTCTGCATAGCGCGCAGAGATCATGAAGTCGGCGGTCGCCGCGGGCTGCAGAAAAATCGTGGCGTGGCCTTCGCCGGCGACATAGGCCACGGGCGCCAGCGTGCGCATCGTATAGGGATTGATCCGAGCCAGCGCCGCGCGCATCGGCGCCTTGGTTTCCCTCGCCTCCTCGAGCAACAACTTGAAGCCCTCTCTACCGGCCTTCTTGATGAAGCCCGCGACCGCGACCCGCAACGCGTTGGTCTGCGGCTCCTCGCCTTCCGTCGCAATGGCGAACATCTTGAGCCGCATCTGCATCTCGAACAGCCGGTGCGCGACGATCGGCGCGACGATCCGGTGATAGGCGCGGCCATCGGTGATGCCGAGCGTCTCGCGCCAGACCGCAATCTGCGGCTCGGCAAACCGAGTCTCGATCGCCTTGACGGTTTCAACGACGGCGTCGGCCACGGCAGCCGGACGATATTTCCGCCCGCGCAGCCACAACGGCAACGGTTCGATCTCGGCGCGCTCCGCGCGTACCATATCGCCGGGTAGCCATTCGGCTTCGACGATGCGGCGCCCCGCGCGCTGCGTTTCCCAGACGGTGAAGAGTGTGATGTCAGCCCAGGGATTATAGAACGTCACCAACGTGCGCTTCGCATCGAGCCCGGCGATGGTGAACACAGATGTACCGAGCAGATAGCGCCAGCCGGCCTTGCCGCTGCCGGCGTCGGCCATTTCCTTGGCGACAGTGTCGAACTGCGTTCGTCCGCCGCCCGTGGTGAAGGCGCGGATCGCCTTGTCGGGATCGGCGATCATGTCGGTGCGGAAGCGCAGCACGTCCTCGACCGCGTTGACCTCGGCGAGCGTCGGCTTGAGCGGATCGGCGGGCGCAAGTGACGGCAGGTACACCGTCGCGCTGGCCGCAAGAAAGACCGTCGTCCAGAATGTCCGGGATGTCAGCATGATCGCTTCCTCAATTCGCTCGCCACGATCCATTGCTCTCACCCGAGCCGCTCCAGGTCAGGGGACCTTTGCAGGAATTGTCGCGTAACGTCTGACGCGCCGTCATCGAACCGGTACTTCTCGCGCGTCCGTCCTTTTCAAGCGTGATGGTGTCGTGCCCACGATATTCGGCGCGACTGGTGCAACCGGTCGCCGCCTCCCAAACGGTGAAATTCTCCATCTCAAGGACGTTGCCGGCGCGCGTACCGTTGAGTGTGATGGTCAGGGTCATGCCCGCCCCCTGGCTATGCCGCCCAAAGCAGATCACCTTCAGACCGTCGACGTTGCACTGAAGCGGATATTGGATCTGATCATTTTGATTCAGAACGAAAGACTTCAAGTTCGCCAAGTTGTCCGGCAACGCCGCTTGCTGCTGCGCGTCCGGTGCCGGCGGCTTGGGCGTGACGATGTAAGGCGTCGAACCGGGACCGACCAATTCGGCTCCTTCCGGGTTGAAGCTCGCGCTCACCATCCGCAGCTTCTCCCATTCGGGCTTGAGATCGCCGCTCGCCTGCTCGCGGAGGAATTCGTCGCGCGCCATCATCGCCTTGTGCAGCGGCGTCTCGTCGAAGACGCCGGCAAGGCCGGCAACGCCGTTCACCACCAGGCCTTTGACGTATTTGTCGTAAGCGTAAGAACAGGTGAAACCGCCTGCAGCCAGGCCGACCGCGCCGCCGATCATGCCGCCGATCGTGGTGCCGACCACCGGCAGGAACGAGCCCGCCGCAGCGCCCCACATGCCGAACAATGTGGCACCACCGGTGACAAGCTTCGCCTCGGCTACCACGCTCACCGCGGTGCCGACCGCGGTCGGCATGTCGCCGCCGGCGATCGCGCCGGCCGCTTCCGCGCCCTCGTCGGCGATGGTGAACGCGGTCGGCAGCACCGCATAGCTCAGGCTGCCTTTGGCGGCGCGCGCCGCATCGCGTCCGGTCTGCATCACGCGCTCGGCGCGGATCATCATCTGATAGTCCTGGTATTTGTTGCCGATGCCCTTGAAGTCGGCGCGGTAGTCCTTGCGCTTGATGGCGCCGAGCGCCGAGTCGCCGAACTTCCTGAGGGCTTCGACGCTGGCATCGCCGAACCGGATGAAGGACTCGGAGTCGCTCTGATCGAGCGTTTGCGCGAGCGCGGAGTGTATCGCCAGATGCCAGACCACGAGGCAAAGCCCGACGATCGCCGGGGCGCGCGCACGGAGTCGCACCATGGCGAGCGGTTCATTCTTTGCTGGGTCTGGGACCTGTTGCGCCATGACCACGCTGCTTGATGTTTCAATCAAGCCGCTGCGCGCGGACCATACCTTGCGTTAGATCAAACGATTTGCCGCAGGAACGCCGTGGTGTCCCATATTGACCGGTATGAACGGCGAGGCGCGGCTACGGCCTCACCACCACCCCGCCCGGCATTGCTGCCGGCGCGCCGGTCGTCTGCGGGAACGTGATCGGCAGCGCGTTGACCGTGCGCATCGCCAGGTAGGCGAAAGCCTGCGCCTCGATCGACTGCGAGGACCAGCCGACGGCATCGGCGGTCTCCACCGTGGCGGGCGCCAGCCGCGCCGCCAGCATCTTCATCAGCGTCGGATTGCGCGCGCCGCCGCCGGCGACGATCCAGGCCTTCGGCGCTTCCGGCAGCCGCGCCACGACGCGCGCCACGGACGCCGCTGTCAGCGCCGACAAGGTCGCCGCGCCGTCGGCGACCGACATGTCCGGCAGGCCGATATTGGCGAGCGCGAAGTCGTTGCGGTCGAGCGACTTCGGGCACGGCAGATCGAAGAACGGATGCGCCAGAACGCGGGCGACAAAGGCTTCATCGATCGTGCCGCGCGCCGCCTGATCGCCGTCGCGGTCCAGCGGCGCGCCGGTCTTCATACGCATGAAGTCGTCGATCAGCGCATTGCCCGGCCCGGTATCGCAGGCGACCGGATCGCCGCCATCGACGAAGGTGACATTGGCGACGCCGCCGATGTTGAGCACGGCGATGGGGTGCGGCCGGTCGAGATCGCACGCCAGCGCCTGATGGAAGACCGGCACCAGCGGCGCGCCCTGGCCGCCGGCGGCGACGTCGGCGGCGCGGAAGTCGTAGGCGACCGGCAGGCCGAGACGCCGCGCCAGCGCCGGGCCGTCGCCGATCTGCACGGTAAGGCGGTTGGCCGGCTTGTGCAGCACGGTCTGGCCGTGAAAGCCGACAATGGCGACGTCACCGCGGGCAATGCGCTCGGCGTCGAGGAAGGCCTCGACCGCTTCGGCATGGGCGCGGGTGATGAAGGCTTCGGCCTCGGCCAGCACGCCCGGCCGTTCATGACGGAGGGTCAGGTTCCTGGCGTCCGTCAGCGCCTGCCGCAGCAAAGTCCGCTCGTCGTCCGAGTACGGCCGGTAGCCGGTCGGCCCGAACCGGAACACCCGCTCGCCGTCGCTGTCGATCGCCGCCACATCGACGCCGTCGAGCGAAGTACCGCTCATCAGCCCGATCGCAAGACCCCTCATGGACCACCCGTTGAATCAGCCGCCGGACCTGTTACACCACGCCCCTCTCGATGCGCCAGCAGGTCCCCGATGAGCACCTATAAGTCTGATTTCCTTAATATTCTCAGCGAACGCGGCTTCATCCACCAGGTCTCCGAGGCCGACGTCCTCGACGCCAAGGCGGCCGAGGGCCAGATCACGGCCTATATCGGCTATGACTGCACCGCGCCGTCGCTGCACATCGGCCACCTGCTCCCGACCATGATGCTGTATTGGCTGCAGCAGACCGGCCACCGGCCGATCGCGCTGATGGGCGGCGGCACGACGCGCGTCGGCGACCCGTCCGGCAAGGACGAGAGCCGCAAGGTGCTGACCAGCGAGGTCATCAACGAAAACCTCGCCTCGATCCGCAAGACCTTCTCCAAGTTCCTGAAGTTCGAGGGCTCTGGTGGCAACGCCATCATGGCGAACAACGCCGACTGGCTGAACACGCTCAACTACATCGACTTCCTGCGCGACGTGGGCCGGCATTTCTCCGTGAACAGGATGCTGTCCTTCGACAGCGTCAAGCTGCGGCTCGAGCGCCAGCACGAATTGTCGTTCCTCGAATTCAACTACATGATCCTGCAGGCCTACGACTTCGCCGAGCTCAACAAGCGCTACGGCTGCACGTTGCAGATGGGCGGCTCCGACCAGTGGGGCAACATCGTCAACGGCATCGATCTCGGCCGCCGCCTCAACAACGCGCATCTGTTCGCGCTGACCGCGCCGCTGATCACGACGTCGTCCGGCGCCAAGATGGGCAAGACCGCCGCCGGCGCGGTGTGGCTGAATGCAGACCTGCTGGCGCCTTACGGCTACTGGCAGTTCTGGCGCAACACCGAGGACGGCGACGTCACGCGCTTCCTCAAGCTGTTCACGATCATGCCGATGGACGAAATCGCGCGGCTCGGCGCGCTCAAGGGCGCCGAACTCAACGAGGCCAAGAAGATCCTCGCCACCGAAGCAACCGCGCTGATGCACGGCCGCGCCGCGGCGGACGAAGCGGCCGAGACGGCGCGCAAGACCTTCGAGGAAGGCGCGCTGGCCGAAAGCCTGCCGACCGTGGAGATACCGCGCGGCGATCTTGAAAGCGGCGTCGGCGTGCTGGTCGCCTTTGCCGAGAAGACCGGCCTCGTGTCGTCGAACGGCGACGCGCGGCGTCAGATCAAGGCCGGCGGCCTCAAGGTCAACGACGCGACCGTCACCGACGACAAGATGGCACTGTCTACGAAAGACCTGACGCCGGAAGGCGTCATCAAGCTGTCGCTCGGCAAGAAGAAGCACGTGCTGCTCAAGCCGGTGTGATATCGGCTTATCCTTCCCCGAAGGGGGAGGGATAAAAGAGCTTACTGCGGCACCGGCACGAATTTCGGATCGAACGAACCCGGAGACGGGATAAATTTGCGCAACAGGCCAGGCGCGATCGCGCTCACCGGATTGACGGTGAGCCGCGGCGCCGATGGCGGCCCGACCGCCTCGTAATTGATGCCGAGCAGGCCCTCGTTGCTGCCGCCGCCGAGAAACAGGCCAACGATCGGGATCTGCCCGAACACGTTGTTGAGGCCGTAGAGCGGGACGAAGGTGCCGCGCAGATGCATTTCGTTGCGGGCGAAATCGACCTGCCCTTCGACCGTGGCACCGACCAAAGGACCGCGCACCACGCCGTCGCGCACCGACATGCGGCCCGGCGTCTTGGTGAAGCCGGCGCTCATCTCGCTGAAGTTCACACCCTGCTGACCGTTGGCGCCGCTTGACGCGACGACGCGGTCGAGCGCCGCCTCGCCGCGCACCACGAAATCGCGGATCACGATGGTGCCGACCTGCGGCGCCTGGTCCTGCGTCGGCGGGTCCATGGCGATCCACATGCGCCCGCCATACATGCGCGGATACGTGTCAGTGAAACGGAACAGCGCACCGGCGTCGTCGGTTTCCAGATAGACGACCTGGTGATTGTCGCGCGCGCGCAGGCGGAGGTCGCCGATCAGCGGCGTGTCGCGGCCAATCTTTGCGCTCATGTTGAAGCTGCGGATATGGCCGCTGCGCCGGGAGAGCCTGAGCGTCAGCCCGCGCAACGTCTCGCCGTTGTGCCCGGCCACCGTGCCGAGCTTGATGTCGAGATCGAGATCGCTCTGCTTTTCCTTGGAGTCCTCGTCGGCGCCCGCCAGTGACGCCTTGACGAAGTTGCGGCCATCATAGACGTCGCCACGGATCGTTACTTTAAGTACGCCGTTGTCGCCGCGATCCGCGCGCACGGAAGCCTTGTCGCCGTCGGACAGGTTGAATGTCGGGAAATTCGCTGAACTCAGCGCATTGTTGGCGTCGAGCTCGACAGAGCCTTTGACGCTGGCGCCGCCGCCTTCGATGACGATGTCGTCGAAGCGCGTCTTGTTAGCCGACTTGACCATGGTGTAGGTCGCGCGCGCGCTCTTTCCGGCGGGCTTTGCCCAGCCAGGCAGCACGTTCTCGATCTTCACAGGCGTGAGATCAGCCTCGACATTGAGCTTCTCGTCCTTGACGTTATCACCGATGACGCCGGTCGCCTTCATCGGGATGGAGCCGACGATGCCGCGGCCGAAATCGAGACCCAGCCTGCGCCGCGCGGCTTCATCGATCGTGGCCGTCATCGTCAACTGCGCGGCGTCATCGTCCTTGCCGCGGCGCAGATCGATCTTCGCCGCGGTGCCGTTGATCTTGACGTCGCCCTTGATCTGATAGCCGTTGTTCGTCGCCGCAACGCGCAGCGTCTGTGCCTCGATCTTCTGGCCCAGCAGCAGCTTGTCGGCGGCAAATCCCGTCAGGTCCGCGTCGATCGAATAGCGCGTCGCGTCCGCAGGCACGTCCTTGCCGAGAAGCTGCTGCACCGTCACCTGCGCCGCGATGGTGCCGCGGCTGCTGGCCGGATCGATCGTCAGGCCCATCTTGTCGCGTAGACCATCGCTCGCCAACAGCGCCGCCGCCGCGGGCACGGTGCCGTCGATGCGGAAGGTCGTCACCGACGCCGCCGGCTTGCGATGCGTATCAGGGATCGAGAACACGCCGCCGGCGATGTTGAGTTTGCGGCCGCCGGCCGCTTCCACCGTACCGCGGCCGAGGTTGACCGTAGCGGTGCCGCCGGTGATATGAACGTTGAGATCGGCATCGCGGATCGCCGGCAGGTGATCCACCGGCTTGATCGTAGTGCCGCTGGTTTCGATGTCCACAGACAGGCCATCCTCGGGCGTCGGCGGGCCGCCGTCCTTGAAATTGATTAGCGGCGCGTTGCCGGCGACCACCGCGCGCTCGACGATCCCGTCGCTGATGTGGTCTTCCACCCAATTGCGCACGCCGGTCGCGGCAAAGACTGGCCAGAACTTCTTCAGCGTCGCCATCGGCATGCGCGTGCCGGCCACGCCGAAGGCAATGTGCGGTTCGCCCGAAAAATCGACGCTGCCGGTCACCGCCACCGCGACGTTGAAAAGCGGCCGGTTATCGATGCGGCTCAAATCGCCCTGATCGAGATCGATGCGCTTCTTGGTCGGATCGATGCGGACGCGAATGTTCACGCGATTGAGCGCCAGGCCGCTATCGTCCTTGGCGCCGGTCGTGCCGAGAATGACCGGATCGATGACCGGATCGCCGCGCGTCAGGCTGAGCTGCCAGGCGGTGTCGCCATCGGCCGGCGGCTCGAGCAACGCGCGCAGCGTGAACTGATTGGGCCCGGCATGAATCTGGAACGGCACGATAAGGTTGCCGCGCTGGGCGTCCCAGTTGAAGCGCGCATCGATACGGTCGATGTCGTAGCGGATGACATCCTTGCCGCCGCGATCGGTGATGCTGCCGGCATCCGCGAAGACCTCGCCCTGCACCATCCGTATGCGGCCGTCGGCCGCGACTTCGGCACGTACGGATGCCGAGACCGGCAAATCGACTTCGAACTTGTCGCTGTCGAGGCGCGTCGCCAGAAGCACGTCGCGGGTCGAAACCTTGCGCGCTTCGATGCCGAGCGCGCGGGTGCCGTCCGGCAGCGGCCGCATCGCCGCGCTCAGAATCCACGGCCGCTGCGGGTTGACCGACTCCAGCCGGAACACGACGCCGCCCTGGGCCGGGCGCATCAGGCTGGCGTTGATGCGGTCGAACATCCAGCGCTTGCCGTTGCGCCGGTCGTCAACGCTCAGGCTGCCGTCTTTCAGACCGATCTCGCGCAGGTCGTGACCGTCGAGCCCGGTAGCGCCGACATTGTCGATCCAGCTCATCAGTCCGGCGAGACCCGCGACCGCGGCGGGCGGCGCTTCGAGTGTGTTCTCCTCCGGCGTCGGCGTCGCGCTGCCCGGAGGCTTCGGCGCCAAAGTCGGCGGCGCGGTCGCGATCGGCCGATTGTTGCCGCCGGCGAAGACGGTGACGCGGCCGTCGGTTTCAATGCGGATCGACATGGCGGCGCCGACCAGGTTGAGGCTCTGCGCCCGCACGCGTCCGTAAAGCAGTCCCAAGCCCGACAGTCCGACTTCCGCTTTCGGCGCGCTCGCCACGATCGTGCCGTCGGAATCGCGCACTTCGATGTCGCGAAGGCGCAGCGAAGTGCGCCCCTTCTCGTCGCGTTCGATCTGGGTGCCGCCGACGGTCACCTTGTCACCGGCGCCGAAGTTGTCTTCGATCGCCTGCTTCAGCCACGGTGTTGCGATGTCGAGTTCGATCGGGCCGCTGTTCAGCCGCCACCAAAGACCGGCTGCGGCGACGATCAGCACCACGGACGTCAGCGCCAGGCTCAGAAATGCCCGCTTGGTGGCGCGGTGGCGGAGGACCTGGGCGACCCGGCGGCGCAGTCGCAGCCAGCGCCGGCGAGCTGTTCTCTTGCGCCGATGGCGTCGCGCCCTGCTCTGCTTCCGCTGCTGGTCGTGGGCCGGCCGCTCGCCCGCACCATGCCCGTGGTCATGTGGGTGATGGTGGACGAGGTGCGGCTGATGCGCGTGGCCATGACGCGCCTCGCCATGCGCCGCGGATTTGTGCCCGTCGCCATGGTGCGCGGCCTGCGGGCCGGGATGGTGCGGCTTGCTGCTCATGCCCTCGCGTATGGTATGGGCGCGCGCGGGCTCGACAGCCTCATCACGCGCCATTTCCCCCACCGCCTTGTTTCCCAAAGCCTTGGCGGTGCGTCAGTATGCCGGTTCTCCGGACCACCCGGCACGGCCTCGGTCCCCTCGGAACGCCAAGCCGGTTGCGTCCGCCCGATGCAAATGGCATGGGCGAGATTGACCGCGCGAAAGCGACGAAAGGAAGGCACATGTCCCCGGGCAAATCCGCTGAAAAGGCCTCAGAACCCGCCGCCGGCGCCAAAGCTCCCTCCTTCAAGCTGACTCGCGACGATGGCACCAGCGTAGCGCTGAAAGACTTCAAGGATCGCAACCTCGTCCTCTATTTCTACCCGCGGGCCGATACGCCCGGCTGCACCAAGGAAGCGATCGATTTTTCGCGCCTGCGCCCGGCATTCGCCAAGGCGGACACGGAAATTCTCGGCGTCTCGGCCGACCCGGTTGCGGCCCAGGCCAAGTTCAAAGGCAAGCACAAGCTCAAGATCGACCTCGCCTCCGACGAGTCGAAGGCCATGCTGGAAGCCTACGGTGCCTGGGGCGAGAAATCGATGTATGGCCGCAAGTTCCTCGGGGTCATCCGCAAGACATTTCTGATCGACGGCAAGGGCCGCATCGTCCGGGTCTGGCCGGCCGTGAAGGTCCCCGGCCATGCCGACGAGGTGCTGGAAGCGGCCCGGGCGCTCCAGGCGGACTAAGCCGGCATCCCCCGGCGGCAGGCCAACCCGGGACATCGGGCCGCAGGCGCAAAGGCATGGCACGCCAGCGAAATCCGGCCCGTGCGCGGATCGGTTTACAACATTCTTAACCATATGCGGCTGATATCGGGGCTGAGGTCCCGTCCGTGCGGCGGCGATCCCGCGCGGAGCGTTCATGTCGCAAGTAGCCTACTCCCAATACGATCAGCCCCCTGCCGCCGCCCGCGCGCCTTCGGCCGCCAGCGTTTCAAAGCACATCAATCGCGCGCACGCGGCCAACAAGGCGCACGCCCACGATTACACGCTGCTGCATCATGGCCGTCAGGTGCGGCTAGGCCCAGTGGCGTTCTGGATCGTGGTCGGCACGCTCGTCGTCATGGCGGTATGGTCGATCGGCACCGGCACCTATTTCGCCTTCAAGGATGATGTCCTCAAAAGCCTGATCGGCCGGCAGGCCTCGATGCAGTTCGCCTATGAGGACCGCATCGCCGAACTGCGCTCGCAGGTCGATCGCATCACCAGCCGTCAGATGCTCGATCAGGAGCAGTTCGAACAGAAGCTGCAGGCGCTGCTGCGGCGGCAGGCGCTGCTCGAGCAGCGAACTTCCTCGATCGCCCGCGACCTCGGCGTCACCGGCTCGATCAAGCCATCGAAGCTGCCTGAACTGCGCGGCGCCCGCCCGATCAAGCCGTCGCCGATCAGCGATACCGTGATCTTCACCGCGCCGCCGGATCGCGAAGCGCGGCTGCAATCGCGCGAACCCGCCAACGCCAATACCCGCCTCGCCGACAGCGGCAGCAATGGCAGCCTCGACGGCATTCTCTCGCGCGTATCGCTTTCGCTGGACAAGATCGACCAGCGGCAGGTCGCGGCGTTGACCAACATGGAAGAGAAAGCCGACAGCAAGGCGCGCGCCATCGGCAGCGTGCTCGGCGACCTCGGCATCAATGTCGGCAAGGGTTCGGGCGGCGGCGTTGGCGGACCTTATGTGGCGCTCAAAGCGCCGCTCGGCGATTCCGGCCCGTTCGAGCGCCAGATCTGGCGCATCAACGTCGCCCGCGCCCAGCTCAACCGCTACACGCAGGCGCTCGCTACCGTGCCGGTGCGCAAACCGGTGTATGGCGAGGTCGAGCAGAGCTCGCCCTTCGGCATGCGCATGGATCCGTTTCTCGGCGGTCCCGCCATTCACACCGGCGTCGACCTGCGTGGCGACATCGGCGATCCGGTACGCGTCACCGCCAATGGCCGCGTGACCCGCGCCGCATGGGCCGGAGGCTACGGCAACATGGTCGAAGTCGATCACGGCAACGGCATCACGACGCGCTACGGTCACATGTCGAAGATCGAAGTGAAGGTTGGTCAGCACGTCACGATGGGTCAGACCATCGGCCGCATCGGCTCCACCGGCCGCTCCACCGGCCCGCATTTGCACTATGAAGTGCGCATCGACGACAAGCCGGTCAATCCGCAGAAGTTCCTGCGCGCCGGCTTGCGGCTCGGCTCGAGCGTTCTCGGCGCCGATATCTGAGCGATCGACTCCCTTCAGTCTGAACATGCAAACGGCGCCGGAGACGGCGCCGTTGGTCTTTCAGCTCACGCCTCGCGTGTTCAGTTCATCTTGATGACGCGGACATTCGGCTCGCCGAACTGCGTGCCAACGCAATTGAGGTAGGGCCAGGCCTGCTGCGTGCAAGCCTGGAGCACGCTCTGCGCCGGCTCGGCAATAGGGCTGGCGTCGAGCTTACTGCTCGAGCCGGTCGCCGCGGTGAAGATGCCGGCAATGACGGCCGCAGCAAGAATGGCTGGGGTCACTTGTTTGAACACGACACTCTCCTGTTCCTGACGGCCGGCCTTGTCACGGCGGCCTGTCTTGATTTTCAGGATAGGAGAACGCCAATCCCGGCGATGTGTTCGCCATCACGGTTCAAACGTTTTCGTGAGACGGGTCTAACGCACTGATTAACCGAGGAAATCGAGGAGCGAGGGAGGCTTAGCTAGGGCTCGGCGCCGCGCCAGCGGGCGATGGGCACGGCAATGAAATTGAGAAAGTAGGCCAGCATCGCATGCCCCGGCGCGACGAAGGTCAAGGCGACCGACAACAGCGCGGAGGCAATGAACACCGCGGTCCGGATGTTGCCGGCGCGGGCGCGGGCGCGATGCTCCGGGAGGACTTCGAGGGCGCGCAGGCGCAACGACACCGCGGCGACCACGATCATGTTGGCGGCATAAAGCCAAACCGCAGGCGGCAGATCGCCATGCCGCCCGACGACGCTGCTCGAGAATGGCACCGACGTGATGAAGAACAGATAGACGACCGACCAGCCCAGCGCGTCCTGTGCCACTTCCTCGACGCGGCGCAACTCGATTTCGGCGCGCCATTGCGCCGCCAGCACGAAGAAGCTGATGACGTAAGCCAGATATTCGGGGCCGAGCGCGCGCAGCCGCGCGACGAGTTCGGCGCTGTCGTGGATCGTTACATCCGTCGGCAGGCGCACTTCGAGCACGAGCAGCGTCATCGCGAAGGCGAAGATGCCGTCGGTCAATGCGTCGATGCGGGCCTTGGGAAAGGTTCTCATCGCGCCGCGGTCCGGTCTGCCGGCACCGCGTGGCGCCGGTCACGAATCGGTCTTGCGCCCGAGAGTTTACTCCACGTCCTCGACTTCGAGCGGCCCGCCGCCGAACGCCTTCTGCGCCAGCGCCGCCTGCATGAAGGGATCGAGGTCGCCATCGAGCACGCCGGACGAATCGGACGTCGAGACGCCGGTGCGCAGGTCTTTCACCATCTGATAGGGCTGCAGCACGTAAGAGCGGATCTGGTGGCCCCAGCCGATATCGGTCTTGGCGTCCTGCTCGGCTTCCGCCTTGGCCTCGCGCTTCTTGACCTCGCGCTCGAACAATTTGGCGCGCAGCATATCCCAGGCCATGGCGCGGTTGCGGTGCTGCGAGCGATCCTGCTGGCACTTCACGACGATGCCGGACGGCTCGTGCGTCAGGCGCACCGCGGACTCGGTCTTGTTGACGTGCTGGCCGCCGGCGCCGCCCGAGCGCATCACGTCGGTGCGCACGTCCTTCTCGTTGATCTCGATCTTGATGTTGTCGTCGACCACCGGATAGACGACGACGCTGGCGAACGAGGTGTGCCGCCGCGCATTGGCGTCGAACGGCGAGATGCGCACCAGGCGATGCACGCCGTTCTCGCTCTTCAGCCAGCCATAGGCGTTGTGGCCCTTGATCTGCACGGTCGCCGACTTGATGCCGGCGCCCTCGCCTTCGCTTTCCTCGAGCCAGTCGACCTTGTAGCCCTTCTTCTCGGCCCAGCGCACATACATGCGCAGCAGCATGCCGGCCCAGTCGTTGCTTTCGGTACCGCCGGCGCCGGCATGGACTTCGAGATAGCAGTCATTGGCGTCGGCTTCGCCGGACAGCAGCGCCTCGAGCTCGCGCCGCGCGACTTCGCCCTTGAGGCCCTTCAGCGCCACTTCGGCGTCGGACACGGTCGCGGCATCGCCCTCGGCCTCGCCGAGTTCGATCAGCATCAGGTTGTCTTCGAGTTCCTGGTCGATGCGCGCCAGCGCCTTGAGCTGGTCTTCGAGCGCGTCGCGCTCGCGCATGGCCTTCTGGGCCTTGATCGGGTCGTTCCAGAGATTGGGGTCTTCGGCCGCCTTGTTCAGCTCGGCCAGACGTCGTGTCGCGGCATCAACGTCAAAGATGCCTCCTCAGCAGCCCGGCTGACTGCTTGATCTCATCGACGAGATTCTGTGTTTCGGCGCGCATTCTGGATCCTGTCTCTTGACGCAGCATGTAGCGGCATCGCCCCCGTTTCGCAACCCGCCCGGCCGATTGACGGCTCAGGCCAAACCAGTCAACAGTCCGGCCGCTTTGGCCCCGGCCCCTAGGCCCAGAACGGAATCTGCCCTTGCCCGTTAAGACATTGCTCCGGCGGGTCCTGATTGCTTCCTTTCTGGCGATTGCCGCCGTCCTGGCGCTGCAGCCGCTGTTCGTCGGCACCCTCGTCGTCACCCGCCAGCACGCCGACCTGCCCGCGATTCGCGCCCACATCACGCAGGCCTTCTCCGACGGCTACCTCTCGAACGACGAGAAGCCCCGCCGCTTCATGCAGGGCGGCGGCCACCAGTTCACCGAATGCGCCGGACTCCTGGTGTCGATCGATCCCGAGCCGAACGCGCTGATGGCGGCGCTGCGGCCGGTCATGCACTCACGCTATGTCGGGCCCTGCGGCGAGGTCGAAAATCTGGCCAAGGGTGTCGAGACCACCGACCGCACCGACTACGCCCGCTACTGGCACGGCTACCGCGTTTATCTATGGCCGATGCTGAGCGTGTTCAGCCTCGGCGAAATACGCTTCGTCAATGCGCTGCTGCTGCTCGCGGCGACGCTCTATTTCTTCTTTGGCCTGCGCCGCGCCATCGGCGCGACGCCGGCGGCCGTGTTCTTCATCGTGCTCATCAGCCTCACCGACATCTGGCGCATGTGGAACATCACCACGCATGCCTTGAGTACGGCGCTGATCCTCGCCGGCGCCGGCGCCTTCGCCCGCCTCTATCCGGCGCGGCGCAACCTGACGCAGGCTATCGTCGTCGCGGCCTTGTTCGGCGCGGTGTTCAATTACATCGACTTCCTCATCAACCCGCCGCTGATGCCGATGCTGTTCGCCTTCATTGTCGTGGCAACCGAACTGGCGCGGCCGGTGCCGATTGCGCGCCAGACCGTAGCACCCGCGCTGATCGCCGCCGGCTTCACGGCGCTGGCCTGGTTCGGCGGCTACGGCCTTACCTGGGCGACGGAATGGGCGCTGGCGGTTTGGATGTCGCCGGACGCGCAGCAGCAGGGCCTGTCGATCATCAAACAGATCACCCTGCGTCTCTATGGCGTCGAGGCCGACTCCGTCGTGCCGATGTATCCGCTCATTCCGACACTGACGATGATCGCGCAGGCCTTCATTTCGGTCGGCAGCGTCTTCGTCGCGCTGCTCGCCGCGGCGGTGGCCGTGTTCCTGCGCGCACACTGGCCAGCATTCGAGGCTCGCCGCTTCTTCCTGCTGTGCTCGCCGACCCTGGTGGCGATGGCGTGGTTCGAGATCCTCAACAACCACACGCAGACGCACTCGCACTTCACCTATCGCAGCGAGTCGGCGGCCATCGCGATCGTCTTTGCCGCGGCGATACTGGCGACCAACGCAAAGGCGACATTGTCCAGTCTGCTGAAAGGGCTAATGCCGAGAGCGCGCACTCCGGCCGCGCTCTAGTGCTCCCGCTCCCACACCAGGACGCCAACAGTCTTCTTGCCGGGAATGACACCGGTCTCACCGCCGGTCCGGATGGTCAGCCTGTCACCTGCGACCACGAAATATCGCACCTGTTTTTGCGACTTGAACACTTCGTTCCAGGCACCATCGACCGTCGTCGTGAACTTATCACCTTCAATGTCGAACTTGCCGGTGTACGCAATCATCGACTGCAGTAGTGCAGCCGCATCGGCTGGCCCCGCCGGCGGCTTTCGATCCGGCTTGGCGATGTATGCCATCATGTGATGGTCAGCGGTGATCACGAGCCGGCCGAACGGATGGTCGCCGAAGGGTTGGCGTGGGGAAGCTTCCTCGCCCTCGACTATCGATTGCAGCGAGATCAGACGCCACGATCCGACGATGCTTTGTTCGGTCGGCGGCGCCGCGCGCGCGGACGATGCGAGAGCGGCGACAAGCAGGATTGAAAGCCAGAGCTGGCGCATGACACTTTCCAGTTTAAGTGCGAAGAGACGCGCCGTCGGTATCAGGCTAAAATCGGCAAATCCATGGGTCGCGTCGTCAACAGCACGGCGACACACGATAAAAATTAGATAAACACCACGCGCGCGAAGGTCACTTTCCCCTCGCACGTCAGCGCAGCAGCGATCTTGGCATCGGCTTCAGTAAAGGCCGGGCTTCAGTAAAGCCCGCCCGTGCCCGACCGCACGGCGCGTCCCGACTCCGGCGACACGCTCTGGCCGTAGTACGGCGGCGGTGGTGCGCCCGGGCCTCCGCCCTGCTGGCCGCCGTCATAGCCGACCACCGAGTAGTTGTCCGGCGGCGCGGTGCCCGGTTTGAAGGCTTCGAGGATCGCCTTCTGCGTATCGGGGCCGGCGCGCATGCCGGTCTTGAGGTCGACGCGGATCAGTTTGATGCCCGGCGGCACGCGGAACGGTGCCGCCGGCTTGTCGGCGAGCGCCACCTTCATGAAGTCCTTGACCACCGGCGCGGCGAGACGGCCGCCGGTTTCGCCGCGGCCGAGCGAACGCGGCTTGTCGTAACCGAAATAGACGCCGACCACGACATCGGGCGTGAAGCCAATGAACCAGGCATCCTTGTAGTCATTGGTGGTGCCGGTCTTGCCGGCGACGGGCTTGGCCACTTCTCTCTGGAAGCCGACACCGCCGGCGGTGCCGCGGGTAACGACGCCTTCCATGATCGAGGTGATCTGATAGGCCGTCATCGGATCGATGACCTGCTCGCGCCGGTCGATCAGCGACGGCTCCGGCTGGTTCTCCCATTTCGCCTGATCGCAGCCGATGCATTCGCGCTCGTCATGGCGATACACCGTGTGGCCGTAGCGATCTTGGATGCGGTCGATCAAGGTCGGCTTCACCTTGCGGCCGCCGTTGTCGATCATGCCGTAGGCCGTGACCATGCGCAGCAGCGTGGTTTCGCCGGCGCCGAGCGAGAACGACAGATACGGCGGCAGGCTGTCATAGACGCCGAAGCGGCGCGCGTAATCGGCGATCATCGGCATGCCGATGTCCTGCGCCAGACGGACGGTCATCACGTTGCGCGAATGCTCGATGCCGAACCGCAGGGTCGACGGCCCGAAGAAATTCTGCTCGTAGTTCTCCGGTTTCCAGACGCCGAGCCCCGGGCCCTGGTCGAGTTCGATCGGCGCGTCGAGCACCAGCGACGACGGCGTGTAGCCGTTGTCGAGCGCGGTCGCGTAGACGATCGGCTTGAAGGACGAACCGGGCTGGCGCAGCGCCTGCGTCGCTCGGTTGAACTGGCTCTGGTCGTAGGAGAAACCGCCGACCATGGCGAGCACGCGGCCGGTCTGCGGGTCTTCCACCACCATAGCGCCCGAGACTTCCGGCACCTGACGCAGCCGGTACTGGCCTTCCTTCTTGTCGTCGGCCTCGACGTAAATGACGTCGCCGGGTGACAGCACCTGGCTGACCTTGGTCGGCGCCTTGCCCGACACCTTCGCCCACTTCATGTTCTCGAGCGGCACAATGCCGATATCGCGGGCGCGATCGACGCGGCCGGCAAGATCGTGCGCCGGCTGCAGGCCGACACGCGCCGCCTGATCGGTGACGTCGAGCACGACGGCGCCGCGCCACGGCGCCACGTCGTTGAGCGTCTTCACGTCGGCGAGCTTGACGCCCCAGTCGCCGCCGATGTCGATCTTCGACACCGGGCCGCGCCAGCCATGCGCCTCGTCGTATTTGACGAGGCCGTCGGTTAGCGCCTTACGGGCGATCACCTGGTACTTCGTGTCGAGCGTGGTGCGCACCGACAGGCCGCCCTCGTACAGCTTCTTTTCGCCGTAGCGGTCGTAGAGCTCACGCCGCACTTCCTCGGCGAAATATTCGGCCGAGAAGGTATGCGCCACGGTCGGCTTGGTGGTCACGCCGAGGCTGGTCTTCTTGGCGGCCTCGGCATCGGCCTGCTTGATCCAGCCGGCTTCGGCCATGCGGTCGATCACCCAGTTGCGGCGCTCGAGCGCGCGCTCGCGCTGGCGGAACGGATGGAACAGCGACGGGCCCTTCGGCAGCGACGCGAGATAGGCCGCGTCGGCGATGGTCAGTTCGTTGACGCTCTTGTCGTAATAGACCAGCGAGGCGGCGGCGATGCCGTAAGCTCCGAGGCCGAGATAGATCTCGTTGAGATAGAGCTCGAGGATCTTATCCTTCGAATACGTGCGCTCGATCTTGAGCGCGAGCAGCGCTTCCTTGATCTTGCGCGAGAACGACACCTCGTTGGTCAACAGGAAGTTCTTCGCCACCTGCTGCGTGATGGTCGACGCACCCTGCGGGCGCCGGTTGGAGCCGAGGTTCTGCACGTAGCTCAAGGCGGCGCGGGTAATGCCGATGAAGTCGAGGCCGCCGTGCTCGTAGAAATTCTTGTCTTCGGCGGCGAGGAAGGCGTGAATGACGAGCTTCGGCACCGCCTGGATCGGCAGATAGAGCCGGCGCTCGCGCGCATATTCGGCGACCAGCGAACCGTCGGCGGCGTGAACGCGCGTCATCACCGGCGGCTCGTAGTCCTGAAGCTGCGAGTAGTCCGGCAGGTCCTTGGAGTAGTGCCAGAGCAGCCCCGACACCGCGGCGACGCCGACGACGAACACGATCGTGCCCGCCGCGAACAGGAAGCCGAGGAAGCGCAGAAGAAGTCTCATGAGCGAGCGACGCAACGTCCGCCCAAGGCGGCGCTGTCCCCTAAGTTCATGGCGGAGCTTACTGATCGCCCGCTTTTATGTTGAAACTGAGGCCGCTTTTCAGCGGCAAAACCGCAAGCTCCCGGCATCAATTGGCCCTCGCTGAGCCGCGCGCCAGGCGCGGCGCAAAGAACTGGTCGACCGCCTGCCCGACCGCGGCCGCGGTCTTGGCCTGCCAGCCGGTGTTGGTCAGGAGCTTGAGGTCTTCCTTGGTCGACATGTAGCCGAGCTCGACCAGCACCGAAGGTACATCCGGTGCCGTGAGTACCTTGAACCCGGCCGACTTCAGCGGATGCTTGTGCAGCCGCGCCGTCGACTTGAGTTCGCCGACGACGGAGCGGGCGAATTGCGCGGAATAGGTCTTAGTCTCGCGCTGCGCCAGATCCACCAGGATATTGGCGACATCGTCCGGTTCGGCGGTCAGATCGACGCCGGCGATGACGTCGGCCTTGTTCTCGGCCTCGGCGAGGCGCGCGGCTTCGGCGTCGGAGGCGTTTTCCGAGAGCGTATAGACCGTCGCGCCCTCGGCCTGCCCTTCGCTCTTCGGCAGGCTGTCGCAGTGGATCGAGATGAACAGCGACGCGCCATGCGACCGGCCAAAGCGGACGCGTTCCGACAGCGGGATGAAGGTGTCGTCGCTGCGCGTCATGGCGACGCGGTATTTGCCGCTCGCCTCGAGCCGGGCGCGCAGCGTCGTGGCGAATTGCAGGACGACATCCTTTTCGAGTTCGCCGCTCGCCGCCCGCGCGCCCTGGTCGATGCCGCCGTGGCCGGGATCGAGCACGATCAGCGGCCGCGGATCGTCGGCGGCCTTCGGCGGCACGTCCGGCAGCTTGGCGCTCATGCGGCGCTCAGGACCGTTGTCGAGGGTCAAAGCCCGCATGAAGCTGGACCGGTCGGTGGTCGCCAGATCGACCACTAGGCGGGCCGGCTGATCGGCGGTGGCCTCGAGCACGAAGGCTTTCTCGACCTTCACCGGCCCGGTGGTGTCGAGCACGACGCGCGAGCCGCCCTGCATGATGAGCCCGTAGCGAAAGGCCTTGACCAGCCCGCGGGCCTGCTCGCCGGCCTTGTCCGGCAGATGAAAGGCAACTTGCGGCAGGTCGAGGACGACCCGGTAGGGATCGGCCAGCGCAAAGGCCGCGAAATCGAACTTCTGCGACAGGTCCATGATGAAGCGGGTCTTTTGGCCGTCGCCACCGACCCGGACCGCCGTCACCGAGGGCAGACTCGGCACCGCCGATTCCGCCTGCGCCTGGCCAGCCGGGAGCGCCCCGCCCAGCAGGGCGGCCAGCACCACAAATATCGCCAGTGTCCGACCTGTCACCGATTCCGACCCTCTCGGACGCGGGTTCTACCCCATTACGGCCCGCGTCGGTTAACGGAAGTTGAGGATTTGAGCTGATTCCGCATAGTTCCGCGCCAAACTGTGACGCGAAGGTCTCGGTTACCCTTCGCCCTTACCGGAGAACCTCCGGCAAGCCCTTGCTTGCCATCCCGAGATTCCGGCCGTACATAGAGAATGCTGACGGTTATAGTTCCGGTTGTGCCGCGTTCGGGCATCCCGGCCCGCCAGTCCAGGATCGGTCCCTCGAGGAGGCAGGCCGGACGGACGGCGAAGCGAGCCGAAACCCGTTGATGAACTTCGGTGCGAAGGACACCCGGAACAGCGCCTGGCCATCCCGGCCATTCGCATAGACCATCAGCACATGACAATTCGGCAGCGCCGGTTCTTGGCGCGGCCGTAGCGCTACGGGTCGCAATTTTATGCTGCCAAGGTTGCAGCAAAAGCCATTCGAGAACCCTCGCTTTCGCGAAGCCATCGTGACAGCGCGCTTTGCTATGGGCCTCGACCTGCTTTGGCGTGAAATCGCGCCCCATTCCCTGAAACCCAATCAGGCCGCCTCCCCGCCCCGCCGCCAGAGCCGCTTTTCTGTGCGCGGGCTTGCGTCGTCATGGCACGCGTTGCCACGCCGCGAGCACGCGGGCCGCACGGCCTCAGTGAGACTTTCCAATGCCCGACAAAATGTTGATCGACGCGACACATCCGGAAGAGACTCGGGTGGTCGTGCTGCGTGGCAACCGCGTCGAAGAATTCGACTTCGAGTCCGCTAACCGCAAGCAGCTCCGCGGTAATATCTACCTCGCCAAGGTTACGCGCGTCGAACCGTCGCTGCAGGCTGCCTTCGTCGATTACGGCGGCAACCGCCACGGCTTCCTGGCCTTCTCTGAAATCCACCCCGACTACTACCAGATCCCGGTCGCCGACCGGCAGGCCCTGCTCGCCCAGGAAGAGCACGACGCCCGTCAGGCCGAAGCCGAGCACGAGAACCGCTCGTCGCGCGGCGGCCGTGGCCGTCACCGCCATCGCCGTTCCGACCGCTCGCGCGATGCGAGCCGCTCGGAAGCGGTCGCGCCCGAGAGCCAGGAGACGCCAGCCGAACAGCTCGGCGAGACCGCGCTAGGCGGTCTGCCAGCCGGGGAGATCGAGCGCACCGAGGTCGCGCTCTCTGAATCCGGCGCGCCGATCACGGACAGCGAGGTCGTCACCGACATCGCGCCGGATCAGGCGGCCGAAGCCAAGGCCGACGAGCCGGCTCCGTCCGAGCCGGTCGATATTCCGGCGATCCTCGAGGCCCGCGCCGAAGAAGCTGCACCGGTCAGCGATCCGGCCGCTTTCGCGCCTGAAGGCGGTGAAGACCACGCCGAGACCGGCGATGAAGCGCTGATGCCCGATGCCCAGTCGCTGCATGGTGGCGAGGGCGAGGATAGCGAGCCGGTCGAAGCCCGCACGGTGCCGGACGACGAAAACGACGACGAAGCCGAGAACGGCAACGGCGACGAACACCCCGAAGATGAATCCGTGGAATCGGTCGGCGGCGCCGACGCGCTGGAGGAAGCGCAGGAGCGCACGCCGCGCTTCCGCCGCAACTACAAGATCCAGGAAGTCATCAAGCGCCGCCAGGTCATGCTGGTGCAGGTGGTCAAGGAAGAACGCGGCTCCAAGGGCGCGGCGCTCACCACGTATCTATCGCTTGCCGGCCGCTATTCGGTGCTGATGCCGAACACCGCGCGCGGCGGCGGCATTTCGCGCAAGATCACATCCGGCGAAGACCGCTCGCGCCTGAAGGAAATCGCCCAGGAACTCGAAGTGCCGGAAGGCATGGGCGTGATCCTGCGCACCGCCGGCGCCTCCCGTACCAAGATGGAAGTCAAGCGCGACTTCGAATATCTGCTGCGCCTGTGGGAGACGGTGCGCGACCTGACGCTCAAGTCGATGGCCCCCACCCTCGTTTACGAGGAAGGCTCGCTGGTCAAACGCTCCATCCGCGACCTCTATTCCAAGGACATCGACGAAATCATCGTCGCCGGCGAAGCGGGCTACAAGGAAGCGCGCGACTTCATGCGCATGCTGATGCCGAGCCACGTCAAGAACGTGAAGCTGTATTCGGAAGCGCAGCCGCTGTTCACGCGCTACGGCATCGAGAGCCAGCTCGACGCCATGTTCCAGCCGACCGTGCAGCTGCGTTCCGGCGGATACATCGTGATCAACCAGACCGAAGCGCTGGTCGCCATCGACGTCAACTCCGGCCGCGCCACGCGCGAGCACCACATCGAGGATACGGCGCTCAAGACCAACTGCGAAGCCGCCGACGAAGTCGCGCGTCAGCTCCGCCTGCGCGATCTGGCCGGCCTCATCGTCATCGACTTCATCGACATGGACGAAGGTCGCAACAACCGCACGGTCGAGCGGCGCATGAAGGAAGCGCTCAAGCACGATCGCGCCCGCATCCAGGTCGGCCGCATCTCGCATTTCGGCCTGCTCGAAATGTCGCGCCAGCGCATCCGCACCTCGGTGCTGGAGTCCTCGACCGAAAAGTGCCCGGTGTGCGGCGGCCTCGGCCACGTGCGTTCGGTCTCTTCGGTCGCGCTGCAATTGCTGCGCGCCATCGAGGACACGCTGAACAAGGGCGGCACGCACAATCTCGTCGTGCGCACCCGTTCGGAGGTCGCGCTTTATGTGCTGAACCACAAGCGTGCGCACCTGCGCGCTCTGGAAGAACGCTTCCGCATCACCATCACCATTTCCGCGGATTCGACCGTCGCGCCGCAGGTCTCCTACATGGTCGAGCGCGGCGAGCAAATGCACACGCCTGATCAGGCCAAGGCGATTGCCGCGGCCGCGCCGGCACCGCTCGTTGCGATCGAGGAAGAGGAATATATCGAGCCCGAAATCGAGGCCGATGACGAGGACGAAGGCGAAACCTTCGCCGCCGAGAGCGACGACGAGTCCGCCGAAGGCGAAGCCGCCGCCAGCGAAAGCGAAGGCGAGCAGGATCAGGGCCGCCGCCGCCGCAGGCGGCGTGGCCGGGGCCGCGGCCGCGGTCGCGGCGGTGCGCGCGAGGAAGGCCAGCAGCAGCCGCAGGCCAATCTCGGCGAGCACGAGATCGCGCATGAAGATCACGACGCCGGTACGCCCGACGAAACGGGTCTGGCCGCGCAGGATCAGGAAGAAGGTGCCGAAACGGCGGCCGAAGGCGGCGAGAACGGCGAACCGCGTCGCCGCCGCCGTCGTGGCCGGCGTGGCGGCCGCCGCAACCGCCAGCGCGGCGACGAGGGCTATCAGGGCAACGGCCACGATGCCGACCGCCAGCCGGCCGCGGCGTTCGAGCAGGGTGTGCACGAAACTTCGGAAGGCGCGCCGCATCCGGTGCTCAGTGACGAGGATGCGGGCGTGATGGCACCGCCCTTCCCGCAGCCGACGCCGGTTCACGAAGCGGCGCCTGCGCCAAGCGCGCCATCCGCGGCCGAGCCGGCGCTATCGGAAGCACCGCCGCGCCGCCGGTCGACCATTCGCGAGCCCGCGCCGGTCGCCACCAGCGAAGCGGTCAGCATGCCGGTCGCGCCGCCACCTGCGGCGCCGGCTCCGGTCGTATCATCGACGGCGCCGGAAGCGACCGCCGAGCCGCCGAAGCGCGGCTGGTGGGCCAAGCGCCTCCTCGGCGACAAGAGCTAGCCGCAATTGGCGGTCACACAGGAGCCGCGGCCTCGTTGCCGCGGCCCACGCGGCCCTAAACATGCTAGATTGAGTCTGGCGCCGCCGAACCGCGGAGCCCAAATGGAAGCCAAGGGGACGATATCCATGCCGCATCTCAAGGTCACCGCCCTCGCCCTCGCGAGTCTCCTGCCCGTCATGCTGGCCGCGCAGCCGGCCGCGGCGGCGACCAAGGAGCAGAAGACGGAAACCTGCAAATTCGCCGCCGACAACGACAATCTCAGCGGCGCCAAGCGCACTGCCTTCCTGAAGAAGTGCATGGGCACCGGCAATTACGAGCCGCAGGCGCGCAAGGATGCGCTCAAGCAGGCCAAGAGCAAGAAGCCCGCGGCCAAGCCCGCGGCGCCCGCGCCGGCCGCCGATGACGAGACCGAAGAAAAGGCGCAGTAGTTCGCGCGGTCGATCTAAGGACTCAGCGTGAAGCGCGGCCGACGAGGCCGCGCTTTTCGTTTGTCGGGACCCGTCAAAGTGTGACCTGCGTCAAAGTCCGCCCGCGCCCCGTCCGGCACAATGCGTGTATGAACTGGCGTATCCTGTCCTTGCTCGTCTTCGGCGCCGCCTCGCCGGCCGCTGCCGCCGACGACATCTACGCCCGCTATTTCGCCGGCGCCGATAACGGCCGTCCCTGCTATCTGCGCATCTACGATGACGCGCATCTCAGAAGCCATCCGAAGCAGACCGTGCGCCGCATCTTCATCGACTTCGACGCCAGCCAGCGTTCCGACGAGACTCGCAGGAACGGCGCCGACAATTTTGAAGCCGGTATCGGCTTCATGCTCAAGCGCTCGGGCGAATGGTACGGCCAGGCGCTGTCGTGCGCGACGGTCGCCGGTCATTTCGAATGCTATCTGGAAGCCGATGGTGGCCGGCTCACGCTGACGCCGCGCGGCAAGGACTTGCGGCTCGAGGTGAGCGGCGGGGCCGATGCCGAAATCAGCGCCGAGGGCGAAAAGGATTTCGGCAGCTTCGGCGGCCGCGGCTCGGATGATCGTATCTTCATCCTGCCGCGCGGCGACCGCGCCGTCTGCGACGCGGCCTTTCCGCGATAGGGGTCAGGCGGCTTTCAGCGCCGGCCGCTCCAGCGGCGTGACACCGAAGCTGCGCAGCGTGCCGCGCCGCAAGGCCTCGATGGCGATCGGACGTCCGATCCGCTCGCCGTTCAACAGCCGGATCAGGTCGTCGACGCCGGTGACCGGCAGCCCATCGGCACGCACGATAATGTCGAGCGACATTAGCCCGGCATTCGCCGCCGGCCCGTTCGGCTCCAGCGCCGAGATCATCGCCCCGGAGGCATTGTCGATGCCGGCGTGGCGCGCGTGGCGACGCGGCACTTCTACGGTCTGTCCGGATACGCCGATATAGCCGCGCCGTACCCTGCCGTGCTGGATCAGCTCAGAGAGCACGAACTGCGCGGTGTTGGCGGCGACGGCGAAACAGATGCCCTGCGCGCCGCGGATCACCGCGGTGTTGATGCCGATCACCTCGCCGCGCGAGGACACCAGCGGCCCGCCGGAATTGCCGGGATTGAGCGCGGCGTCGGTCTGGATCACGTCCTCGATCAGGCGCCCGTTGCGCGCCCTTAGCGAGCGGCCCAGCGCCGAAATGACGCCGGCGGTGACGGTCGATTCGAAGCCGAGCGGATTGCCGATGGCGACGACGAGCTGGCCGCGGCGCAGCGATTTGGAGTCGCCGAGTGCCGCATGTGGCAGATCGCGCACCGCGCCGGCACGGAGCAACGCCAGGTCGGTGTCTGGATCGACGCCGATGATGCGCGCTTCCATGGCCCGGCCTTCGGTGTCGAGCAGCCCGATGTCTTTCGCGCCTTCGACGACGTGGCAGTTGGTCAGCACCAGCCCGTCCGGCGTGATGGTGACGCCGGAGCCGGTACCAGCCGGGCGCCCGCCGGCGCTGCGTGTCTCCACGCGCAGCACGGCGGGGCCCACCGCGTCGGCGACCGAGGTCACCGCGCGGGAGTACGCGTCGAGGATCTCGGCGTCGGCGGCAAAATCCTGATTGGACGCGAGGTCGGCCGTAGCCGCACCCACCCCCTCATCTTCCGGTTCGGAAGGAGACGTGAAGTCGAGCATGTCTGTTATCTTGTTGTGACGATCGGAACCGGATGTAGGTATGGGGTTCGGTTAATGGAAGTGCCCGGCTCCTGCCACGCAAAAGGCCCGGTTTTCTGCGGAAACGGTACCAAGGAACCGAAATTAAAGCGAAATTAACCATCCTGGCCAATGCTGGCACCGATGTCGGGGTCATCATTCTTCAGGAAATCGCAGCCGCGAGACGCTTCAGCTTTGCCTGAAGCGTCGGCTTCGCCTCCTGTAGTGCCCGAACCGGTGTTTGATTCCGGCGCCATCGCCGCCTCGGTGCGCGAGACCATCGATCTTCTCGAGCTCGATCTCGGCGCCATGATCCGCGACGTCGCGCAGGCCGCCGAAGCCGTGCACTCGGGCACCACGGCGTCGGCCCGCGCGCTATCGTCGATCCGCGCGCGCGGCGAGACGCTCGCCGGCCAATCGCAGGATGCGCGGCGCGATGCCGGTCAGGTCGCCTCGGCGACGGCCGAACTGGCGCAGTCGGCCGGCGAGATCGACCAGCGCGTGCGCGCCGCCGGCGCCCTCACCGACGACGCCGAGGCGGCGGCAGATGCCGCCAATCGCAGCGTCGACGAACTCAAGTCGTCGATCGGCGACATCGGCAAGGTCGTCAATCTGATCGCCAATGTCGCGCGGCAGACCAACCTGCTCGCCCTCAACGCCACCATCGAGGCGGCGCGCGCCGGCGCCGCCGGCCGCGGATTCGCCGTTGTCGCCGCCGAGGTCAAGGAATTGTCGGTGCGCACGCAGACGGCGACCGAGGAGATCGGCCGCAAGATCGAGCAGTTGCAAAAGGCCGCGGCGGTGTCGATCGCCGCCGTGCACCGCATTTCCGAGGCAACCCAGGCGGTGCGTCCGGTGTTCTCGTCGATCGCAGAGGCCGTGCAGGCGCAGGTGCGCACCACCGACGGCCTGTCGCAGAACGCCAGCGAGACCTCGGTCTTCATCGGCGCCGTCGCCGATGGCGCCACTGCGATCAAGAACGCAGCGGCCGACGCCACCGCGCTCGGCGAGATGGTCGATCAGTCCGGCCAGGAAGCCGGCCGCCTCGCCGAACAACTTAAGACGCGCGCTGTCATCTTCCTGCGCCTCACCGATTTCGGCGACCGCCGCAAGCACGAGCGCCTGCCCTGCGAGCTCGACGTCACGCTTCAGATCAGCGGCGTGCCGCTGCGCGGCCAGACCGCCGACATCTCCGAAGGCGGCCTGCTGGTTCGGCTGCGCGAACCGCACGAGCTCAACGCCGGCATGGTCCTGCCCGCCGAGATCAACGGCATCGGTCCGTGTCAGGTGCGGCTCGTCAACCAGTCGCCGCTCGGCCTCCATTTGCAGTTCGGTCCGCTGGCGCCGGACACCAAACTTCATCTCGACAGCCGTCTCGACTCCATCCGCTCGGCGAACCGGGAGTTCATCGCCCGCGCCATCGAAACCGCCGATCGTATCTCCGGCCTGTTCGAGGAGTCGGTCAGAACCGGCCGCATTGCGATCGAGGATCTGTTCGACAACAATTACGTGCCGATCCCGGGCACCAATCCGCCGCAGCACCGCACCAAGTTCCTGCCGCTGTGCGAGGAGCTCCTGCCGGCGGTGCAGGACCCCCTGCTCGCGCGCGATCCTCGGCTCGTGTTCTGCGCCGCCGTCGACCGCAACGGCTACCTGCCGGTGCACAACGCCATCTATTCACAGCCACAGCGGCCGGACGATCCGATCTGGAACGCAGCGCATTCGCGCAACCGCCGCATTTTCGACGACCGCGCCGGCCTGTCCGCCGGCCGGGTGGTTCGCCCCTACATCATCCAGAACTACCCGCGCGACATGGGCGACAAGATCGTCATGATGTGGGAGATCGGCGCGCCGATCCGCGTTTTCGGCAAGAAATGGGGCGGCTTTCGCACCGCCTATACCCTGTAGCCGCCCGTCTTGGTTACCCGGTCCCTAACCTGACCCCCGCAATGTTGATCGAAATTCTTCAAGCGACCGCAAGCGCGGCCTGCCTATGGTTGCATTGATCGATTTCTTGACCTTCCGGGAACTGAACTGCCGTGGCCCGCACAGCGACCCAGATGACGCGCTACGCGATGCGTTCGCCCTCAGCGAACGGCCGCAAGCCGTTCCGCATGGCGGATGTGCTGGCGCTGGTTATCAGCGCCGTGCTGCTGGCGGTCATCCTGACCGTCATGCTGGTGGTCGTGCCAAAATTCCGACCGCCCGAGCACGTGCCGACGGCGGCCGAGATCGCCGCCCGCATCCGGCTGCAGAACGAGGAGGCGCGCGTCGCACACCGCCAGGGCTCGATCCTCTTCGTCGATCCCGACTCCTGCACCGACTACAATTTCGATAACTGGTCCGGCAGCGTCCGCTACAAGAGCGTCGTCGACTGCGACGAGCGGCTCGCCCGGATGCAAAGCACCCAGTCCGAGCAGGCCGCCGATCGCATGCGCACCGTGATCGAAGGCTTCCGCCGCTAGGCGATGACCAGCTCCGCCGCGTGACGTGATCGCTGCACCGCACGGGCGGTGTGTCTGCGTCCTTTTGGAACAATTCAGCCAAGGTCGGGTTGACGCGCCAGAACGCGGACACGTGGCCGCGCGCATGGAGGCTGGGTTTCATGTCTATGACGGAAATTGACATCATCACCGCTGACGACGCGGCATCCGCGGTCAGCTGGAGAGCCATTATCGCTGGCGCCGTGACGTCGGCTGCACTTACCTTGATCCTCGTCGCCTTCGGCGTCGGCGTCGGCTTCTCGGTGATCTCGCCGTGGAGCGGCCAAGGCGTCTCGGCGACGACCTTCACCATCGCCGGCGGCATCTATCTTATCGTCGTCGCGATGCTGTCGTCGACCATCGGCGGCTATCTCGCGGGCCGTCTGCGCCCGCTGTGGTCGGGCGTCCACGAACACGAACGCTATTTCCGCGATTCCGCTCACGGTCTGGTGACCTGGGCGCTGGCGACTGGTCTCATCGTCACCGTCCTTGGCGGCGCCACCACCGCGCTGGTCGGCGCCACCGGCGCCGGCAT
This sequence comes from Pseudomonadota bacterium, assembly GCA_018240595.1. Classification (GTDB taxonomy): domain Bacteria; phylum Pseudomonadota; class Alphaproteobacteria; order Rhizobiales; family Xanthobacteraceae; genus Pseudolabrys. The sequence goes on from JAFEFL010000051.1 coordinate 35,508, forward strand.
TGCCGCGGCCGGTTCGCAGCCCGCGGACATGTACGCTGATATGCTGCTTCGCTCGACGCCGACCGCAACGCCGGCGCCGGCGGCCACGCAGCCGAACGCCGCCGAACAGGCCACCGCGCCCGCGCCGGCGACCGAGAACGCGCCGGCTCTCGAGGGCGGTGTATTGTCGAGCGGCCGTAACCTGCAGCCGGTCAACCGCGAGTCGATCGCCCGTATCCTGGCCCCGGCCATGATCAAAGGCGGCAGCGTCAGCGAGCCCGACCGCGCCTATCTCGCGCAGATCGTGTCGGCCCGCACCGGCATGCCGCAGGCGCAGGCGCAGCAGCGGGTCGATCAGATCATCAACCAGGCGAAGGCGGCTGCCGACAAGGCCCGCAAGTCTTCGGCGGCGTTCGCTTTCTGGCTCGCCTTCGCCATGCTCGCCGGTGCGCTCTCCGCGTCGCTGGCGGCGATCGAGGGCGGCACCTTGCGCAATCGCGAATGGTGGCTGCCCGCCGGCAGCCGCACGGTTCGCACCGCGCCTGCCGAATAACAAAGCGAACCTAAGGAGACGAACATGCCTATTCTTCTCTGGCTCCTCGGGGTGCCGATCAGCCTCATCCTCGTGCTGATGCTGCTCGGCGTCGCCTGAGCAGGTCGAGTCCGGCGAAGCCCGCCCGTCGCAAGACGCGGCGGGCTTTGCTTTGCGTACCGTTGATCTAGCGCAAAGCCTCCGCTGCCGCCTGCTGCATGGTGCGCGCAGATTGATGCGGCGCGGAGGTATCCATGCGTCTTCGATTTGTGTGCGCCTTGCTGGGCGCCCTGCTCGTCCTCGGATCGGGATTTACGCGGTCGGCGGTCGCCGAATCAGTGCTACCCAGCGAGGCCGTGCAGGAAAAGCTGATCAAGACCTGCATCTTGACGCTGAACGACGCCAACCTCACCGGCATCTACACGGTATTGCACGCCAAGCTGGCAAAGCCGTTCCGCACCCAGTTCAACCCCGACAAGCTGAAGGCAGGCTTCAAGGGTTTCGCCGACCAGCAGATCGATCTGTCGGTGATCTCCATCAAGACGCCGGTCGCCTCGACGCCCTCCAAGATCGACGAGCGCGGCGTGCTGCAACTGCGCGGCTACTTCGACACGCAGCCGAGCCGCGTGCACTACGAACTCGATTTCCTCGTCTCCGAGGAAGAATGGAAGCCGCTTTCGATCAATGTGCGGGTAAGACCCGCATCGGAGAAGTAGTTTTCAGGAGCAGACCATGTCGCAACCTGACATCATCCAGCCCAAGCCGGTCTCGACCGCGCGCAAGGTGTTCGCGGCGATCTTCGACTTCCTGTTCATCTTCATTGTCGCCGGCTACCTGGTTGCGCGACTGACCGGCGGCGTCACCGAGGAAGGCTTCGAACTCAAGGGCGGCCCCGCTTTCGCGCTGTTCGGTATCGTCGTTCTGTATTTCGTCGTATTCTCGCGCTTCCTCGGCGGCACCCTGTTCCAGCGACTGTTCGGCGTGCGCTGAACTCAATCACTCTGCAGGATGACGTTCTTGACCTGCGGATAGATTTGGTTCTGCCAGGTCTTGCCGGAGAACACGCCGTAATGGCCGACGCCGGCCTGCAGGTGATGGCGCTTGCGATAGGGCCGCAGCGACGTACACAGGTCGTGGGCCGCCAGCGTCTGCCCGACGGCGCAGATGTCGTCCTTCTCGCCTTCCACCGTGAACAGCATGGTTCGCCTGATCGCCGCCGGCTCGACCTTGCGACCCTGATAGGTGAGTTCGCCGAGCGGCAGCGCGTGATCCTGGAATACCAGCTTCACCGTCTCGAGATAGAACTCGGCGGCGAGATCGAGCACGGCGAAATATTCGTCGTAGAAGGCCTTGGTCTGCTCGGCCTTCTCGGTGTTGCCGTTGGCGAGATTGATATAGAGCTCGCGATGCGCCTTGACGTGGCGATCGAGGTTCATCGACATGAACGCCATGAGTTGGACGAAGCCGGGATAGACGCGCCGGCCTGCTCCCTCATACCGGCCCGGCACGACGGCGATCATGTTTTTCTCGAACCATTCGATCGGCTTGCCCTTGGCCAGTTCGTTGACCTTGGTCGGCTGCACCCGCGTGTCGATCGGCCCGGCCATCAGCGTCATAGAGCGCGGCTGGGCCGCATGATCGCCTTGCGCCATCACGCTCGCCGCGACCAGCGCGGACACGCAAGGCTGACACACCGCGACCATGTGAGCACCCGGCCCGATCGTCTCGAGGAAGCGGATGAGGTGGCTCGTATAATCGTCGAAGCCGAACCGCCCGGCCGACAGCGGCACATCGCGGGCATTATGCCAGTCGGTGATATAGACATCGTGCTCCGCGAGCATAGTGCGCACTGTTGCCCGCAGCAGCGTCGCGAAATGGCCGGACAGCGGCGCGATGATCAACACGCGCGGCTGCGCCTGATCGACGTCCTTCCTGAAATGCAGCAGCGTGCCGAACGGCGTAACGTCGGCCGCCTCTTCCGTGACGCCGACTTCCTGGTTGCCGACCATGACACGGTCGATGCCGTAGCTCGGTCGTGTATGCGTCAGCCGCGCCCGCGCGATAAGCTCATAAGCCGCCGTCATGTTGCCGAACAAAGACGGCCGCGGCGCGCCATTGAGGCGCGTGCCCACGGTGCCGGCCGCGAAGGAGGCGAATTGGCGCAACGGATAGAACAGATCCGAATGCGCCTGATAGGCCTGATAGAGCATCCAAACCCCGGTGGGTCCCGGCGAACCCTGTTGCAACGCTAGTCCAATTCATGTTGCACTGCGAGATAAATCTTGGCCTATCGGCATGCCTCGGAACAACCGCCCCGCCGGTATTTGCGGCGGCAGCGGGAAATGATTGATTGCTCTCGGCTTTCGGCTAAGCTGTCGGAGCCGGGCTGCGTCATAGGGATGCTCATCTCATGGACTCGCTCGCCCCGGCCAAGGCTTCTCTCACCATCGCCAGCAAGAACTACGGCTCCTGGTCGATGCGCGGCTGGCTGCTGTGCAAGTTCGCAGGTATCGATTTCGAGGAGCAGCCGGTGGCCAGCGACGACCCCTCGACGCGCGCCGAGCTCCTGTTGCTGTCGCCCTCCTTCCTAGTGCCGTGCCTGACGCATGACGGCGTCAAGGTGTGGGACACGTTGGCGATCGCGCAATACCTCGTGGACACCTTCCCCGAATGCGGCCTGCTGCCGAAGGAACGCGCCGCGCGCGCGCATTGCCGCTCGATCTGCGGCGAGATGCATTCCGGCTTCACCAATCTGCGCTCGGCGCTGCCGATGAACCTGAAGGCCCGCCATCCCGGGTTCAAGGTCTGGTCCGGTGCACAAGCCGATATCGACCGCGTCGTCTCTATCTGGCGCGAATGCCTGTCGAAGAGCGGCGGGCCTTATTTATTCGGCGCCGCACCCACCATGGCCGACGCCATGTTCGCGCCGGTGGTCACGCGCTTCGTGACCTACGACGTGAAGCTCGATTCCGACTGCGCCGCCTATTGCCAGGCGATCATGGACCTGCCGGCGGTGAAGGAATGGATCGAAGGCGCCATTGCCGAGCCCGACGAGGTGGTCGAGCTCGACGTCGAGTTCTAATCCCGCACGGATTCCCCTGCCGCCTTCCATTCGCTACCATCACGGGATGACGGCGCCGGCGTCAGCGACAACGGGCTTGCCGGGCGCACTCTCGGGCGCCCGCGCTGTCTATTTCATCCTCTGCGCCCTCCTCGCCGCCGCCTTCGCCGCACGACTCGGCGTGCGTATCGCCCTCGGCGAAGAGGCGTTCTGGACGCAGGGCTACACCTCATTCTACCGGCTCGCCGAGCACATCGCCCGCACCGGCGGCTTCTGCGACGGCGACCGCTGCCCGCGCCCGCCGCTTTATCCCGGCTTCCTCGCGATCACGGCGCTGATCGCCAAGAATTACCTGCTGATCGTCATTCCGCAGGCGATGATCGGCGCCGGCACAGCGCTGATGGCCTTCCTGATCGGCCGTGAACTTTTCGACGTCCGCGCCGGCCTCATCGCCTGCGCGTTCGCCGCCTTCTATCCCTATTACGTTGTGCACGACACCGCGCTTCAGGACACGGCCTTCGCGACTTTCGTGCTGGCGCTGTCGGTCTGGCTCATGTTGCGCGCCGACCGCCGCGGCGGCGACGCCGACTGGCTGATGGCCGGCCTCGCCTTCGCCGCCGTGTTGCTGACGCGCGCCGCGCTGGCGCCGGGCATGATGTTCGCCATGGTCTGGATCGCGACCGCGAGCCGCGCGCCCGCCGCGCGCGATCGCCTGCGCAGCGTGGTCATCGCCGCGCTTGCCGGCCTCGCGCTGCTGTCGCCCTGGCTCATCACCACGACGCTGCACACCGGCCAGGCGGTGCTCACCACCGATGCCGGTTACGAATTGTGGGTCGGCAACAACCCCTACACCTTCTCCCGCTTTCCGAAGGACTCCATCGACGCCAGCTCCGCCGTGGCGCGCTCGCAGTTCATGCCGCAGGAGCGCGAAGAGCTGCGCAACGCGCCGACCAATCCGCGCGCCGCCGACGGCTGGTTCGGCGACCGCGCCCGTGACTACATCGTCAGCCATCCCCTCGATTTCGTCGAGAACGGCATTCGCAAGATCGCCATCGCGTTTTCTTGGCGTCTGACGCCTTTCCGAACGGGACCCGTGCAATGGACCTATGCGGCGAGCTACCTGCCCATCGCCGTGCTTGGCATCGCCGGCATGGTGATGGCCTGGCGGCGCAATGCGACCTGGCTGATCGCGTCGCTGTTCGTCGCCTTCACCGGCGTCACCGCGGTGTTCTCAGGCCAGACAAGCCACCGCGTCTATCTCGACGTCTACTGGATGGTGTTCGCCGGCGCGGTGCTTGCTGCGGCGATCGGGCGGCTATCGCCTCGCGAGCCTAGCGCTTGAGCCATTCACCAATGCGCGTCACGGCTTCCCGCATTTCGGCGGCCGAGCCAGCGTAACAGAAGCGCAGGAAGTTGTGCCCATTGATCGGATCGAAATCCAAGCCGGGCGTCGCCGCGACGCAAGCCTCGTTCAGCATGCGCTTGGCAAAGTCGAGACTGTCGTTTGAGAAGCGCGAAATGTCGGCATAGAGATAGAACGCGCCGTCGACGGGAAGGAATTTATCAAGCCCGGCCTTCGGCAATCCCTCGGTAAGGATGCGCCGGTTCTCCTCATAGCCGTGCTTGACCGCTTCCATCTCGGTGCGGCCGTCGAACGCCGCTTCCGCCGCGATCTGCGACAGCGCCGGCACCGAAATGGCAAAGTTCTGTTGCAGCCGCTCGACCGGCCGCACCAAAGCCTCCGGCATCACCAGCCAGCCGATGCGCCAGCCCGTCATGCAGAAGAACTTCGAGAACGAATTAATGATCACCGCCTTGTCCGAGATTTTCGCCGCGGTCTCAGCGGCAAAGGCGTAATCGAGACCGTGGTAAATCTCGTCGGAGATCACCTTGATGCCTTCGGCTTCGGCGATCGAAATCAGCCGCGCCAGGGCTTGCGCGTCCATCATCGTGCCGGTCGGATTGGCCGGGCTTGCCACCAGCAATCCCTTGAGCGGCGTCTTGCGATGCGCCTCGATCAGGGCCTCTGGGGAGATCACCCAGCGCGTCGCCGCCGAGGTTTCGATCAGCACCGGCTCGCAGCCGAGCGCGGTCAGAATGTGCCGGTATGGCGGATAACCAGGATTGGCGAGCGCCACGCGGTCGCCGGGTTCGAACAAGGTCAGGAAGGCCAGGATGAAGCCGCCCGACGAGCCGGTCGTCACAACCACGCGCGCCGGATCGAGGTCGAGGCCATAGGTGTCCGCGTAGTGCCGCGCGATGCGGGCGCGCAGCGACGGCATGCCCAGCGCTTCGGTATAGGCGATGCGGCTGCCGAGCGCCGCCCGCGCGGCCTCGAGTGCGGTTTTCGGCGCCGGCTGGAACGGCTGGCCGACTTCCATGTGAACGACGTGACGCCCGGCGGCCTCGACCTGCGCCGCCGCCGCCATCACGTCCATGACGATGAAAGGCGGCACGTCGCTGCGCCGGGAGGGAGAAAGCAGCAATTTCGCCTTGTCGAGCATTTCGGTGTTCCTGCCGCCGGGCACCACCCGCCCCGCTGCCGCCGCATTCGAAGGGTTGCTTGGCCGTCGGACTTGTTGGTGACTCGCGTCCAATCTCGCCAATTCGTGATGGCCCGGGGGCTTCAGGAATGGCCCGGTTCGCGTTGACCGCGCTTGCCGGCGTCTCTTAAGTTCCGCCCAAGCCGCCACATGACCCGACCGGCCGATAACAGCGTTTTGACCATGGAATTGACGGGCCTACCTAACAGGAGCGAATGCGCAGCGCCAGCCGGGCGCCGCGGCTTCCGCGCGCTCGCCTTCGCCGCTGCCGCCGCAGTCACGCTGGCCGGGCCGTGGGCGCCGGCGCAGGCGCAGAACCGCGGTATGCCGGTCATCCGCGATACCGAGATCGAGAACCTGCTGCGCGATTACGCCGCGCCGGTGCTACGCGCCGCCGGGCTCGGCAAGCAGAATGTCCGCGTCGTCGTGCTCAACGACCGCACCTTCAACGCCTTCGTCATGGACGGCCGCCACATCTTCATCAATGCCGGCGCGCTATTCGACGCCAAGACGCCGAACGAAATCATCGGCGTGTTCGCCCACGAAACCGGCCACCTGGCCGGCGGCCACTTGCAGCGCCTGCGTGAGCAGTTGGCGCGCGCGCAGACCGCCTCGATCATCGGCCTCCTCATCGGCGCCGGCGCCGCGGTCGCCGGTGGCGCCAATGCCGGCGCGGCCGGCATTCTCGCGCCACAGGCCGCCATCCAGCGCTCGCTGCTCGCTTACGTGCGCACCCAGGAAGACCAGGCCGACCACGCCGGCGTGAAATTTCTTACCGAGACGCACCAGTCGGCGCGCGGCATGCTCGAACTGTTCAAGCGGCTGAGCAACGAGGCGCTGTTCAATTCTCGCAATGTCGACCCTTATCTACAGACACATCCGATGCCGGCCGAGCGCGTCGCGGCACTCGAAACGATCGCCAGGCAGAGCCCTTATTTCGACGCCAAGGATCCGCCGGCGCTGCAGGCGCGCCACGACATGATGCGCGCCAAGCTGGCCGGCTTCCTCGACCGTCCGGACACCGTGGCGCGGCGCTATCCACTGAGCGACCACAGTCTGCCGGCGCGCTATGCCCGCGCCATCGTCGCCTATCGCAGCGCCGACATCCGCAACGCCATCGCTCAGATCGACAGCCTGATCCAGACGCAGCCGGGCAATCCCTATTTCCATGAACTCAAGGGTCAGGCCCTGCTCGAGGCCGGTCGCGCCGCCGAGGCGATCGCCCCACTGCATCAGGCGGTGCGGCTGTCGAACAATGCGCCGCTGATCCAGGTGCTGCTGGCCCAAGCCTTGCTCAACAGCAACGGAAAACAGGCACCCGAGGAGGCCGTCGGCCTCCTCAACTCCGCGCTGGCGCGCGAACCCACCATTCCCGAGGCTTATGACCAGCTCGCCATGGCCTATGGCCGCAAGGGCGACCTCGGCCGCGCCGACCTTGCCGCGGCGCAAGCTGCCCTTAACCGCGGTGATTTAAAAACGGCCCGTCAGATCGCCGCGCGCGCCAAGGGGCGCCTGCCGGTCGGTTCGCCGCCGTGGGTTCAAGCCAACGACATCACCAATGACAAGCCGCAAAACAATGCCCGCAACTGATCACCGACAAGGACGCCTTCCCATGACCAACAAACTGCGCATCGCCGCCATCGGCGCCGCCCTCATGGCTTCCGCGCTGATGCAAAGCGCTTCGGCCGCCGAGTTCTCGTCCACCCAGCGCGACGAGATCGGCACCATCGTCCGCGAGTATCTCATCGCCCATCCGGAGGTGCTGCAGGAGGCGATGGCCGAGCTCGACAAGCGCCAGCAGGCCGCCGAAACCGAGAAACATCAGGCCGCGGTCAAGGACAACGCCAAGGCGCTCTTCTCTTCGCCGAACCAGGTGACGCTCGGTAATCCGAAGGGCGACGTCACTTTCGTCGAGTTCTTCGATTACAACTGCGGCTACTGCAAGCACGCCATGGGCGACATGCTGGCGCTGCTCAAGGATCCGAACCTGAAGGTCGTGCTCAAGGAATTCCCGGTGCTCGGACCGGGCTCGGTCGAAGCCGCGCAGGTCGCCGTTGCGGTGCGCATGCAGGATCCGACGGGCCAGAAATATCTCGACTTCCATCAGAAGCTGCTCGGCGGCCGCGGTCAGGCCGACAAGGCGCACGCGCTTGCCGCCGCCAAGGAAGCCGGCCTCGACATGGCGCGGCTGGAGAAGGATATGGCGAGCCCCGAGGTGAAGACGACCTTGACCGAAAACTTCAAGCTCGCCGAAACGCTCGGCATGAACGGCACACCGAGCTACGTCATCGGCAACGACGTCGTGGTCGGCGCCGTCGGTCTCGATGCCTTGCGCCAGAAGGTCAGCATGGCGCGCTGCGGCAAGGCGACTTGCTAATCGAGCAAGCGATATCGGTGAAACTTATCGCCGCCGGGCCCTGCTCGGCGGCTTTTTCTTGCGCCCGAGGGTCGCGGGAACCCGAATGAACCCCAACGGGTTATCGGCCGCATGTACACCATCGGACTTGAGGAAGAATTCTTTGTTTTCGACGCCGAAACGCGCCGCGCGGTGCGCCGGCTCGACAAACGATTCCTGTCTGCCCTGATGGGCCGGCTCGGCGACGGCGTCTCGACCGAGATGCTGCAGTCGCAGATCGAGATCGTCACGCCGCCGTGCGAGACCATGTCCGATGCACGCGCGCATCTCGTTCGCCTGCGCCGCACGCTCGGCGACGCGGCGGCCGCGCGCGGCCTCGGCGTCGCCGCTATGGGGACCTTCCCACTCGCCTTCTGGCCGGAAATGGAGCAGACGCGCAAGAAGCGCTACGGCGCCATCATGGACGACCTGCAGATGATCGGCTCGCGCAATATGATGTGCGGCATGCACGTTCACGTCGCGGTGCCGGACCTCGATGCCCGCGTCAATCTGATGACGCGGCTGACGCCGTATCTGCCGCTGTTTCTCGCGCTGTCGACGTCGTCGCCGTTCTGGCAGGGCCACTTCACCGGGCTCGTCGGCTACCGGCTCGCCGCCTATGACGAATTGCCGCGCACCGGTTTGCCGGAGTTGTTCCGCTCCAACCAGGACTACGACGACTACATCGCGGCGCTGGTCGGCGCCGGCATCATTCCCGACGCCAGTTACATTTGGTGGGCGATCCGCCCGTCGCTCAACCATCCGACGATCGAACTGCGCGTCGCCGACAGTTGCACCCGCGTCGAGGATGCCGTCGCCATCGCGGCGCTGTTCCGCTGCCTCGTGCGCGCGCTCGACCGCGACCGCGATCGCAACGCCAGCTTCGACCGCGTCGGCCGCGCCATCACCGCCGAGAACAAGTGGAACGCCCAGCGCTACGGTATCGCCGCGACCTTCGTTGATCCATTCTCGCGCGCACCGCTCACCATTCGCGAGTGGCTGGATCAGGTCCGCGAGTTGATCGCGCAGGACGTCGAGGCGCTCGGCTGCCGCGGCGAGATGGGCCATCTCGACCGCATCGTCGCCGGTGGCACGAGCGGCGACCGCCAGATCGCGATCTACAAACAGGCGCTGGCGGCGGGGGGCCGGCGCCTGAGTGCCATCAAGGATGTCATCGACTGGGCCGCGGCCGAGACCACGGCGGCCGGCGACCTTGCCTCTGCGGCCTGATTAACATCACGATATCAATGACTTGAATGATCCCCAGGGCCGCGCGCTGCGGGCTTCCCCTGACGGCTGCGGCCACCTATAAAGCGGTCCTATCGACAGAACGCCCCGCAATGGGCGTCGAACCGAAACGCCCGCCACACCTGCCGGACAGCCGATTGCAATGGCTCAGACGATCTACGTCCTCAACGGACCCAACCTCAACATGCTGGGCGTGCGCGAGCCGGAGAAATACGGCGCTGCGACCCTGGCCGATGTCGAACGCCTGTGCGGCGACACGTGCAAGCGCTTCGGCCTCGACATGGTTTTCCGTCAGTCGAATATCGAGGGCGAACTGGTCACCATCATCCAGGAAGCCCGCCTGAAGAAGGCCGCCGGCATCGTCATCAACCCGGCCGCCTATACCCATACCTCGGTCGCCATCCTCGATGCGCTGACGCTCACCGAACTGCCGGTGATCGAAATCCACATCACCAACGTCCACCAGCGTGAACCCTTCCGCCACCACTCGTATGTGTCGAAAGTGGCTAAGGCCGTCATGGCCGGCTTCGGCGTCCAGGGGTACTCGCTGGCGATCCAGGGCCTCGCCGCCATGATCGGCGCAAAAGAAAAGTAAGATATCTCAAGCTATGCGTCTGCCCGGCCGCGCCGGCATCGCGCACAAAGTCGGAACCGTTTGAATGGCAAAACCGCCGAAGACCACCCTCGTCGACCGCGAACTCATTCAGGAGCTGTCCAAGCTCCTCGACGAGACCGGCCTGACCGAGATCGAAATCGAACAGGACGGCCAGCGCATCCGCGTTGCCCGCGGTAGCGTTGCCGTCGCCGCGGCGCCCGCCCCGGTGCCTGTGGTGCGCGCCGCCGCCCCGCAGCCGGTCGGCGAGTCGACGTCGAAGGCGATGGACGCCGCCAAGCATCCGGGCGTCGTCAACTCGCCGATGGTTGGCACCGCCTATATGGCGCCGGAGCCCGGCGCGCGACCCTTCATCGAAGTCGGCAGCAAGGTGAAGGCCGGCGACACGCTGCTTATCATCGAAGCGATGAAGACCATGAACCAGATCCCGGCGCCGCGCGCCGGCACCGTGACGCAGATCCTGTGCGAAGACGGCCAGCCGGTCGAGTTCGGCGAGCCGCTGGTAATCATCGAGTGACGCTTCTCACGCCGCCGGGCCGTCGCCATGTTCGATAAAATCCTCATTGCCAACCGCGGCGAGATCGCGCTGCGCGTGCTGCGCGCCTGCAAGGAGCTCGGCATCAAGACCGTCGCCGTGCACTCCACCGCCGACGCCGATGCCATGCATGTGCGCTTTGCCGACGAGAGCGTCTGCATCGGCCCGCCGGCGGCGAAAGACTCCTATCTCAACATCCCGGCGATCCTTGCCGCCTGCGAGATCACCGGCGCCGACGCCGTGCATCCGGGCTACGGCTTCCTGTCGGAGAACGCCCGCTTCGCCGAAATCCTCGCCGAGCACGGCCTGCACTTCATCGGCCCCAAGGCCGAGCACATCCGCATCATGGGCGACAAGATCGAAGCCAAGCGCACCGCCAAGCGTCTCGGCATTCCGGTCGTGCCCGGCTCCGACGGCGGCGTGTCCGACGACGCCGAGGCGGCGCGCGTCGCCAAGGACATCGGCTTCCCGGTGCTGATCAAGGCCGCGGCCGGCGGCGGCGGCAAGGGCATGCGCGTCGCACGCTCGGCCGACGAACTTGCCAGCGCGCTGTCCACCGCGCGCTCCGAGGCCAAGGCCAATTTCGGCAGCGACGCCGTCTATATCGAGAAGTATCTCGGCAAACCGCGCCACATCGAAATTCAGGTGCTCGGCGACGGCAAGGGAAACGCCATCCATCTCGGCGAACGCGACTGTTCGTTGCAGCGGCGGCACCAGAAGGTGCTCGAGGAAAGCCCCTCGCCCGCGCTCAACGTCGCGGCGCGCGACAAGATCGGCGAAGTCGTCGCCAAGGCGATGCGCGAGATTCAGTATCTCGGCGTCGGCACGGTCGAATTCCTCTATGAGAACGGCGAGTTCTATTTCATCGAAATGAACACGCGCATCCAGGTCGAGCATCCGGTGACCGAAATGATCACCGACATCGACCTGATCTTCGAACAGATCCGCGTCGCCGCCGGCGCCGACCTGACGCTGAAGCAGAGCGACATCCGCTTCCACGGGCACGCCATCGAGTGCCGCATCAACGCGGAGAACCCGGTGTCTTTCCGGCCCTCGCCCGGCAAGATCCTGCACTATCACCCGCCCGGCGGCCTCGGCGTGCGCATCGATTCAGCCGTTTATCAGGGCTACTCGATCCCACCTTATTACGACTCGTTGGTCGGCAAGCTGATCGTGCACGGCAAGACTCGCCAGGAATGCCTGATGCGGCTGAAGCGCGCGCTCGACGAAGTTGTGGTCGACGGCATCGAGACGACGCTGCCGCTATTCCGCGCTTTGGTGCGCGAGAGTGACATCATCAACGGCGATTATCACATCCACTGGCTCGAGCAGTTCCTCGCCAGCGGCGGCATGGAAGAGAGTCAGCCGCTGTCGTCGTGACGACCCTCTCGCATCTGTCGTGAATCGCTGACGTCTCGCGCGGCATCGGGACGCGCGCGCCTGCGCACGGAATCCGCTATAAGCGCCGCAGCCGCAACTTCGACAAGCGCGCACCGGAGGAACCACGACATGCCCGGCACCGTTCGACTGCACCGCGTCCTGACGACCAAGCCTGACAAGGTCTACCGCGCCTTCACCGAGGCCGATGCGCTGGCAAAATGGCTGCCGCCCAGCGGCTTCACCTGCACCGTGCATCACTTCGAGGCCAAGGTCGGCGGCGCCTTCAAAATGTCGTTCCGCAACTTCACCACCGGCGGCAGCCATTCCTTCGGCGGCGAATATCTGGAACTCGTGCCCGGCAAGCGTCTGCACTACACCGACCGCTTCGATGACCCCAACCTGACGGGCGAGATCCACGTCACGGTGGAACTCAAGGCGGTCTCAGTCGGCACCGAGGTCAGCATCGTACAGGAGGGCATCCCCGACCTCATTCCGGTCGAGGCCTGCTACCTCGGCTGGCAGGAATCGCTGCGCAATCTCGCCCGGCTTGTGGAACCGGAGATCAATCAATAGGTTGGATATGGCGCCGCTGTACAGTCGCGGCGCCAGTCTGCTTTCCTTTCCTGCCCTAGTCACATCCAGTGGATGGAAAATTTCCGCCGCCCCGGCGGATCGAAGGATGATCGCTGCATGACGCTGCCCCGCTGGCGGTTCCTCAATCTGCAGGCGCTGCTGCTCGGCGTCGGCTTCCTTCTCCTGGTCGGCATTAGCGCCGCCACAGTTTATCTGGTCGAGCGATCGGCGTCCGATAACAAACAACTGTCGGATACGTTGCACGTCGAGGACAAACTGTCCGACGTGCAGTTGACGCTGCGCCGAGCCGAAAGCAGTCAACGCGGCTATCTGCTCACCAACGATCCAACATATCTCGAGGACTTCCGCGACGCCGAGCCTGAGGTCCGCGACACCATCGGCGAAATCCGTGAACTCGCCGAAACGAGCGCCACGCGCCGGTCGACCATCGACCATGTCGATCGGCTCGTCACCGCCAAATTTCGCGAAATGCAGCGGATCATCGACCTCAACGAAAAAGGTCAGCGCCCTGAAGCGCTGCGGCAGGTCCGCGAGGGTCAGGGCCGCCGCATCATGGTCGAGTTGCGCGAGGTCATCGAGCAGGCCATCGAACAGGAAAGCAATCTTGCCGAAGTGCGCGCGCAGGCCTCGCGAAACACCAGCACCCTCCTGCTGATCGTATCGCTGTGCGGCGCCGCGCTGATCGTCGGGGTCGGCGCCCTCTCCGTCCTCCTCGTGCAACGCAATTATCGCCGTGCCGAGGCGGCGCGCGGCGAACTCGCCGCGACCAATGCCAATCTCGAGCGCATCGTCGCCTACCGCACGGAAGACCTGACCGAAGCCAACGAGGAGATCCAGCGCTTCGCCTATATCGTCAGCCATGACCTGCGCTCGCCGCTGGTCAACATCATGGGCTTCACGTCGGAGCTCGAAACGCTGCGGCAAGACATCTTCAGCGAGATCGGCCAGCTTCGCGCCCAGATCGTCGAACTGCACGGCGCCGCCCAGACGGCCGAGGAAGAGGCCTCCGTCGAGCGCCTCGGCGCCGAATTCGACGAGGCCATCGGCTTCATCAAGACCTCGATCGGCAACATGGACCGGTTGATCAACGCCGTGCTCAAACTGTCGCGCGAGGGCCGCCGCCAATTCCATCCGGAAAATGTGGATATGGATGCCCTGATGGCCAGCCTGATCGCCACCGTCAGCCACCGCGCGGTGGAACTTCAGGCGACCTTGCGCGTTGAGGACTTGCCGTCGGTCGAGACGGATCCGCTGGCGGCCCAGCAGATTTTTAGCAACCTCATTGATAACGCTTTGAAATATGGGCGCGATGACGAAAAACTGCAGATCGAGATAAGGGGCCGTCTCACTGCCACCCACGCCATATATGAAGTCCAGGACAACGGCCGGGGTATCGATCGCGCCGATTTTCAGCGCGTCTTCGAGCTGTTCCGCAGGGCGGGACGGCAGGATCGCCCCGGGGAAGGCATCGGCCTTGCCCATGTCCGGGCCCTGGTGCGAAGGCTCGGTGGAACCATGGGTTTGACTTCGGAACTCGGTAAGGGCAGCACCTTCACCGTGACACTGCCCCGGCGATGGTCGGTGGCGAACAGGAGCGCAGCGTGAATAGCCGGATGTCGGAGCTTCCCGTCGAGATCGTCATGATCGAGGACGACGAGGGGCATGCTCGCCTGATCGAGAAGAACATCCGCCGCGCCGGCGTCAACAATCCGATCACTCCGTTCAAGAACGGCACCGACGGCGTCAACTATCTGTTCGGCGCCGACGGCTCCGGGCTCGCCAGCAAGGGCAAGCCGCTCCTCGTCCTGCTCGACCTCAACTTGCCCGACATGACCGGCGTCGAGATCCTCGGCCGCGTCAAGTCGAACGAACATCTCAAGCGCGTCCCGGTCGTGGTGCTGACTACCACCGATGACGCCCTCGAAATTCAACGCTGCTACGATCTCGGTTGCAACGTCTACATCACCAAGCCGGTGAACTACGACAGCTTCGCCAATGCCATTCGCCAGCTCGGTCTCTTCTTCTCCGTTATCCAGGTCCCCTCACCTGACTGATACCCGGTCCATGCCGCGCAAGGTTCTGTATATCGACGACGACGCCGGCCTGTGCGCGCTGGTTAAGCGCAGCCTTGGGCGCGAGGGCATTGAAGTCGTGACCGCCACTGACGGCGAGACCGGCCTTAGGCTGCTCGGCGAGCATTCCGACTTCGACATCGTCGCCGCCGATCTCTACATGCCCGGCCTCGGCGGCATCGATCTCACAGAGCGCATCAACGCAATGCCCCATCATCCGCCGGTCATCGTCGTCACCGGCGCGCAGGACTCGCGCATGGCGGTCGCCGCACTCAAGGCCGGCGCCTTCGATTATGTCGTCAAGGATGTCCAGGGCGACTTCACTTACCTGCTCAAGGCGTCGTTCCAGGCCGCTGCTGCCGCCATGCGCATGCGCCGCGCCAAGGAAGCCGCGGAAGAAGAAGTGCGGGCCGCGCGTGACCGCTTCGAGGCGCTGGCCACCGAGCGCGCACTGCTGATGCGCGAGGTCAACCACCGCGTCGGCAACAGTCTGCAGCTTATCGCCTCGCTGCTCACGATCCAGTCGAACGCGGCATCAAATACCGAAGTCAAAGAAGCGCTCAGCGACGCGACCGGCCGCGTCATGGCGGTCGCGCAGGTGCATCGCCGGCTTTACACCTCCGACGATGTGCAGTCGGTCGCGGTCGATCTTTATCTCGAGGCGCTCGTCGAGGATCTGCGCCGCTCCACCGCTGCGGAAGGCGGCGCGCTGGCACAATTGACGCTGAAGGCCGAGCCGATGGCCGCCGCGCCGGATCACGCCGTGGCGCTCGGCATGATCGTCAACGAACTCGTCACCAATGCGCTGAAATACGCCTACCCCGACGAGACCAAGGGCGCGATCCGCGTATTGCTTCGGCGCGACGGCGCCGACGGCGCGGTCCTCACCGTGGAAGATGACGGCGTTGGCAACTCCTTCGGCGCCGCCTCGCATGCGAAGGCGGCCTCGACTGGCCTCGGCCAACGTATCGTCCATGCAATGGGCGACAAGCTACGCGCGCGCATCGAACATGACAGCAGCCCACGCGGCACGCGCGTGACGGTGACCTTCGATTTGTTCGGAACGCCGCTCAAGACCGCGGCGGCAAAACCCGCCGCGTGAGACGGCGGCTACCCCTTCTCCGACAGCCGCTCGATCAGCGTGCAGACTTCCGCCGGGCTATAGGGCTTCGGCACGAACAGCGAGCGCGCCACCATGCCCTTAAGTCCGAATTCGGCGTAGCGGCCGGAAGCATAGACGATCGGCAATTCGGGACGCATCGCGCGTGCCCGCTTGGCCAGTTCGCCGCCATCGATGCTGCCAGGTAGATTGACGTCGGTGAAGATGATGTCGACCGGCGCGCCGCTTTGCAGATGGCGCAGCGCTTCTTCGCCGGTCCCTACTTCCTGAACGGCAAAGCCGCGATCGCGTAATTCCTCGGCCACCATCGTGCTGATCAGCTCTTCGTCTTCCACCAGAAGCACATGGGTTGAATTCGCCTGGTCCAGCATGGCTGATCCTGTCGAGCTACGGTTACGAATCGGGCGGCGGGCTTCCATTTACTGTCGCGATGTCTGGACAACGCCCGCCCCGTCGAATTGTTCAAAACACTTAAAAGTTGAAGGACTTATGGTAACCGGAGCGTAAACATGGCGCGACATGGCGCAGCGCGCTAAGATTCCCTGCGATGGCCAGTCGCGACACCACCGACTTCGAAATCACGCCGGATGTGCTGCTCAAGGCCTATGCCTGCGGCATCTTTCCGATGGCCGAGAACGCCGACGATCCGGCGCTGTACTGGATCGAACCGGAACACCGCGGAATACTGCCGCTGACCGGATTCCATGTTCCGGCGCGCCTCGCCCGCACCGTGCGTCAGACGCAACTCACCGTGCATGTCGATCGCGACTTCGACGGCGTCATCGACGGCTGCGCCGCGCCCGCCACCGACCGCGACCGCACCTGGATCAACATGCGCATCCGCAAGCTCTATCGCGGCCTGTTCGATCGCGGCCATTGCCACACCGTCGAGGTCTATGACGGTGATACGCTGGTCGGCGGTCTCTATGGCGTGTCGCTCGGCCGCGCCTTCTTCGGCGAGAGCATGTTTCATAGCGTGCGCGACGCGTCGAAAATCGCACTTGTGCATCTGATGGCGCGCCTCAAGGCCGGCGGCTACAGCTTGTGCGACACGCAATACGTCACCGAGCATCTGCGCACCTTCGGCGCCGTCGAGGTGCCGAAGAAGCGTTATCAGCGGATGCTGGAGGACGCGCTGACCGGCGAAGGCGATTTCTTCGCGCTGCGCGACGAGCCGCCGGTGAGCGGCAGCGAGGCGCTGGCGATTCTCGAATCCGATTGAGGACTAGCGCACCGGCTGGAACGCGCCGGACGGCAGCGGCCGGCCTTGCGTCGGAGCCTGTGCCGGGCGCTGCGGCCGTTGCGGCGACGTGCGCGCCGGTGCCGCGGCCGGCTTCTTCGCTTCGCCCTGCGCTTCGCCGGCATCGGCGACGTTGGGGTTGGTGCCGCCTTTGCACTCGGTCAGCCACACGTCGTAGATCGGATGCTCCACCGCGTGCAGGCCGGGGCTCGCCGCGAACATCCAGCCGGAGAAGATGCGTTTGATCTCGCCGTTGAGCGTGACCTCGTCGACCTGGACGAAGGCGTCGGTGTTCGGCGTTTCGGTCGGCGGCCGCGAATAGCAGACGCGCGGCGTCACGCGCAGCGCGCCGAACTGCACCGTCTCGTTGATGGCGACGTCGAACTTGGTGATGCGCCCGGTGATCTTGTCGAGCCCGGAGAAGATCGCGGTCGGATTGGCGATGCGCTGCGGCGGCGGTTCGACCACCACTTCGTCGCTCGGCTGCTGCGAATTATCGCTCGGCTGCTGCGGCGTACCGGGCGGCTGGCGGACACCCGGCGGCAGGCCCGGCAGCGTCTGCGGACTGGTCGCCGCGTTGTTCTGCTGCGGCTGACCGTTCTGCGGTTGAGCGTTCTGCGGCTGCTGGCCGGCAGGTGCATTGGGCGCGACCGGCGTCATCGGTGTCAGGCTCTGCGACGGCGCGGCGGTGCCGGGCGGCGGCGCCAGCTCGTTCGACTGGATACCGCCCCGTCCCGGCCGGCTCGACGGCGGCAGGTTCATCGGCGCCGGCAGCGGCTGCGCCAGCGGCAGATCCGGATTGACCCAGTTGCCCGACTGCGTGGCGGTGGCGCCGCTCTCGATCTGCCGGCCGCGCTCGATATCGGCCGGAGCGACATAAGGCGCTTGCGCCGGCTGTCCGCGCGGCACGTTGCCCGGCGGCCTCGGCGGCGGCGGATCGCTGAAGATGTTGGTGAACTGCGCGGCGGCCGGAGCGGCCCCCAACAGCACCATCATTGCAATCGCTGGAAGCCGAAGCCGGGCCATGGACGTCGCTTGTTAGGGGTTTCTCAGGCCGCTGCGCGTGCGGATTCGCAGGCGCTTATGTGGTCCGGTTAACACGGTGAATGCGGCGGCGGAAGGGCGGCAAGGCAGAGGCCGCGGTCCAGGTCCTTCGACCGGACAAGGCTCAAAGCAGACACTGCAAAGCCACGAGTCCATCGCGTTCTGTGGAAAACCCGGTGGATAACCCTGTTAGTTGCCTGTGGAGTACCGGTGGAGTTTCGGCCAAAGCTGAACACTACCTATACGCGATAACCTGCGTTATGCAATTTTCGCTTAGGCGGGGGAAACTTATAGGACGGTGTCATTAGGCATCGCGCCCCTGCATGGGGGCCTTGATGCGTCGCACGCACCTACGAAGTGCAGTTGGTCAATCAGCTCGTAACAGATGCAACCTGGTGAGCCGTTTGTTGTTCACGACGGCAGCACTGACCTGCGTCGGAGGCTGCATGCCGTCATCGCTGGGCGGCCCCGAAAGGCTCGTCCCAGTCTCGACCGAGATGGCGCTGATTAGGAATGAACTCTATCCGGAGCAGGCCGACGGCAGTGAGAGCGGCTCGCGACGAAGAGCCATGAACCCCAGCGCAACCGCGGCTGTGAACGCGGCAGAGCGCAATCGGTTCATTACGGCCCGCAAGTATGCAATAGACGTCCAGTACTCCGAGTACGAAGGATCGATCATTCGCGAAGCTGAACTGACGGACTTTGGCGCCAAAGTTGCGACCATCGCCCTCACTCAGACGGCCAGCCTAATTCCAGTGGCGCACACTGCCCGCTTGCTCACCCAGATTTCAACTGGCGTCGACAGCGTTGATTCCGCCTACAATGAGAAAATTCTTCGCGCCCAGTTAATCCAGAACATTTTGGCGTCGATGCGCATCGCTCGCTACAATCAAGCGGCGGTGATCTATGCCAACATGTATTGCGACGAGAGCGTGTATACTTTGCCAATGGCCCTGTCGGACCTTGAAGTGTACTACCGCGCCGGAACTGTCCCGACCGGCATCGTCAAGCTGACGCAAACCGTTGCCAAGGCTGAAACGATCGCGCAGGCGACCGAGAACGGACAAAAGCCGTCCGGTGCCGAGGGCAAGGCCGTTCTCGATGGCGCGAAAGCCGAGGCCGAAACGAAGGCGCAACAGGCTGCGACTCCGTCCTGCAAAAGCGGGCCAGTCCGAGGGGTCGACGCGCTTTTATCTCAAATCAGGACGCAGCTACCTAAGATCAGGAAGCAACCCGACGCGGCGCCTCCTGCGCCGGCCCAGCCCGCACCCGCAAAGAAATAGATCAGCCTTCCGGAGACCACGCCTTGTAGTCGCCGGTCGCTTTGGGACGGCGGCCCGCGGCCAGCGTCGAGCCCTGCGGGCGGTAGGCGCCCGGCGTGCCGGTCAGGTTCGGCCGGTGCGGCTTCTGCCATTCTCGCGGCGTGTAACTCTCTTCGGTCGGCGGCACGTCGACGGTGTGATGGATCCAGCCGTGCCAGGCCGGCGGGATCGTGCTCGCTTCAGCGTAGCCGTTATAGATCACCCAGCGGCGCTCGAAGAGCAGCCGCTTGTCCACCTTGCCGCCGCGCGTCCGGTAATAGGTGTTGCCGAACTCGTCGGTCCCGACCTTCTCGCCGTACAGCCAGGTCCAGAAATCGGTTCCGAAGGTGGACGAATTCCACCAGGTAAAGATTTTCAGCAGGAAACTTTTCATCGCCGATGCGCATTTCCGTTGCGACCGGCGCGTTGTGCCACCTCACCGCTCCTGTGTCCAGCGCGCCCGAGGCGCCAAACCACCCGTTTTCCCGCACTATTGAGGACTGAAATCGCTCATGGATTCGGTAAGATCGGTATTGTCCACCCTCGCTCTGTGGCTCGCCTGGTTGCCCCGCCCGCTGGTCGCCATCGTCATCGTGGCGCTCGCCGTGGTGATCGCCCTGTCGCTGCACAAGACGGTCCGGCGCGTCCTGCGCATGACGCTGGCGACTCGCTACCCTTATGCGCTGACGGTTGTGCAGAAGATGCGCGGTGTAACGCGCCTCGGCCTCGTCATCCTGGCGCTGATCGTCGCGCTGCCGGTGGCGCCGTTCGACACCAACACGTCGGCCTGGATCGCCCGATTCCTGCTGATCGCCATCATCGCCATGATCGGCTGGGGCGCGCTCAGCGCCCTGAAGATCGCCGCCGATATCTATCTGCTGCAATTCCGCATTGATACCGCGGACAACCTCCTGGCGCGCAAACACTACACCCAGGTGCGAGTGCTGATGCGCACCATCGGCGCGCTGATCATTGTCATCACAGTCAGCGCGGCGCTGATGACCTTCGAGCCGGTGCGCCAATACGGCGTCAGCCTGTTCGCTTCCGCCGGCGTCGCCGGTCTGGTCGCCGGTCTCGCCGCGCGTCCGGTGCTGTCCAACCTGTTCGCCGGCGTGCAGCTCGCCGTGACGCAGCCCATCCGCCTCGATGACGCCGTCATCGTCGAGGGCGAATGGGGCACCGTCGAGGAGATCACCTCTACTTACGTGGTGGTGAAGATCTGGGACTGGCGGCGGCTCATCGTGCCGCTCACTTATTTCATCGAGAAGCCGTTTCAGAACTGGACGCGGGAGAGCTCGGCGTTGATCGGCGCCGTGCTCATCTATGTCGATTACCGCGCGCCGGTCGGCGCCATCCGCGAGGAGCTGGCCGAAATCGCCAAGGCGTCGCCGAACTGGGATGGACGGGTGGTCAATCTGCAGGTCACCGACTGCAAGGTCGATACGATCGAGCTGCGCGGCCTCGTCAGCGCGCCCTCCGCCGGCAAGGCCTTCGATCTGCGCTGCGAAGTGCGCGAGAAGCTCGTCGACTTCCTGCAGCGCGAGCATCCCGAGGCGTTGCCGCGGCGGCGCGCGGATGTGGCGATGGAAGGCGCCGATTGAATTGTCAGTCGATGATGTGCTGGCCCCCGTCCCGTGCCAGACGTGCCAGGCCCTCTTTCATGGCCTGGAGCTTGTCAGGAGGATGTCCCTGCCAGTTCGTCACCTCGGCGATGATGCGCAGCGGTTCGCGCGAGCGATAGGACAGCGTCGGGTTGCCGGGGAATTTCTTGTCGGTCAGGTTTGGGTCGTCGAAGATCGGCCCCGTCGGCTCGACGACGTAGATTCGTCCCGGCTCGCTGCCGGCGGCCAGTTCGGCGCCCCAGATCGCGGCGTCGAGGGTGCTCGAGAAATAGACCCAGGACAGCGGCTCGCCCTTGGCGAAGTTCGACGCCTTGCCGACGACGATCGTGTCGCCGGGCCGCAGATTGGCTCTGGTCCCGTGGAAATACGACTGCGAAAATACACCGGCTACGGCGGACATCGGGCCTAAGCTCCTCGAACGGTAAAACGGTAGTTGGGATCGTCGTTATGTCGTGAATACCGTCAATTTTGAGGGCGGCCGATGTATGGGCGGCAGACGGACCCGCCCCACCCACCATTTGCCTTTGCCCAGAATCTGCGGCTATGGTGCCCGCGAATTCAGCAATGCCGCTGTTGTTTGGGCATTCCGCTGAAAACGAGATGACAGTGCCGGGAAATGCGAAGGCGGGCTCCCTCACGGGGCCCGCCTTTCGCTTGTCACCAGCCGAGTTTGGCCGGCGCGATTCCTTTGCAAAGCCTCAAGGACACAACCTGTTGCGTCATCAACAGGGGTGGGACACTTCATCCCGCTGGTCGGCGCTCGCCACCCACAGGCTAACCGGCTGAGGAAAAAACGAGAATCAGGGACTCCCCGGCGAGTTCAGGGGTGTTTATCCCGCGCTTATCCCCGCTCCGGCTACGCCGGAAAAGAAGCTGTGGGTTGTCCAATTGCCCCCATTTTCCGTCATTTTTTCTTCACCGCGCTAGGCATCAAAACCCACGGCGCGGCCTCAAAAAAACGTCCTTCCCGCTCCGGCTCGAAGGGTCATACTGCCCCGGACTGCACAGGGCGTTATCCTCGCTTTTCACCGGACTGACACAAGACTTAGGGATTTAGTTACTCGTACCCACTATCTGTTGTTGACGGCGACGACGAGTCCCATATAGCTTTGTGACAGTACGGTGTGGGTCATGCGTACCAAAGAGTTCCCGCCGGAACCTCCAAACCGACGCGATGTCGCGTTTTGAGCCCAGACAGCCCGCACAGGCGTTGTCAGGGAACGGGAGCAGTTTGCGTAACGGGCCGGGTTCAGGCCCGGCGGTATCGGGTGCCGGCTTACGAGCCCCGGACCGCCAGGATGCAGGGCGTCCGACAGGGTTTTGAGTGAACGGAAGGCGGACAAGGACGGGTCCGTCTGGAATAATCGTCGGCGACCGCTGGTCGCCTGGAATTTGGGGACTAAGACGATGCGGATCGAACGGCGCTACACCAAGGATGCGGGCCACGCTTACGCGGGCATCGACTTCCGTCTGACCACCTCCGAGATCAAGAATCCGGACGGCTCCGTTGTCTTCAAGCTGGACAATGTCGAGGTGCCGGAATTCTGGTCGCAGGTCGCGTCCGACGTCCTGGCGCAGAAGTATTTCCGCAAGGCCGGCGTCCCCGCCCGGCTGAAGAAGGTCGAAGAGAACTCCGTCCCCTCGTTCCTGTGGCGCTCGGTTGCCGACCTTGAGGCGCTCGAGGCGCTGCCGGAGAAGGAACGCTACATCGGCGAGACCTCGTCGAAGCAGGTGTTCGACCGCCTGGCCGGCACCTGGACCTACTGGGGCTGGAAAGGCGGCTACTTCGACGGCGAGGACGACGCCCGCGCCTTCTTCGACGAGCTGCGCTTCATGCTGGCGAGCCAGATGTGCGCGCCGAACTCGCCGCAGTGGTTCAACACCGGCCTGCACTGGGCCTATGGCATCGACGGCCCCGGCCAGGGCCACCATTACGTCGACTTCCAGACCGGCAAGCTGACCAAGTCGAAGTCGTCCTACGAGCACCCGCAGCCGCACGCCTGCTTCATCCAGTCGATCTCCGACGACCTGGTGAACGAAGGCGGCATCATGGACCTGTGGGTGCGCGAGGCGCGCCTGTTCAAATACGGCTCCGGCACCGGCACCAACTTCTCCAACCTGCGCGGCGAAGGCGAGCGCCTGTCCGGCGGCGGCAAGTCGTCGGGCCTGATGAGCTTCCTCAAGATCGGCGACAGAGCCGCCGGCGCCATCAAGTCGGGCGGCACGACGCGCCGCGCCGCCAAGATGGTGATCGTCGATGCCGATCATCCGGATATCGAGAAGTACATCGACTGGAAGGTGCAGGAAGAGCAGAAGGTCGCGGCGCTGGTCACCGGCTCCAAGATCAACCAGAAGCACCTCAAGGCCGTGATGAAGGCCTGCGTCAATTGCGAGGGCTCGGACGACGACTGCTTCAACCCGGAAAAGAACCCGGCGCTGAAGCGCGAGATCAAGCTCGCCCGCAAGGCCTATGTGCCGGACAACTTCATCAAGCGCGTCATCCAGTTCGCCAAGCAGGGCTACACCGATATCGACTTCCCGACCTATGACACCGACTGGGATAGCGACGCCTATCTCACCGTCTCGGGCCAGAACTCGAACAACTCGGTGCGCGTCGACGATCAGTTCCTCAAAGCCGTCGAAGCCGACGGCAAGTGGGACCTGACGTTCCGCAAGAACGGCAAGGTCGCCAAGACCGTGCAGGCGCGCGAATTGTGGGAGAAGATCGGCTACGCCGCCTGGGCCTGCGCCGATCCGGGCCTGCAGTTCCACACCACTGTCAATGACTGGCACACCTGCCCGGCGTCGGGCCCGATCCGCGGCTCCAATCCGTGCTCGGAATACATGTTCCTCGACGACACGGCCTGCAACCTCGCCTCGCTGAACCTCCTGACCTTCCGCGACGGCAAGACCGGCAAGTTCGACGTCGAGAGCTACGAGCACGCCGTCCGCCTGTGGACCGTGGTGCTGGAAATCTCGGTGCTGATGGCGCAATTCCCTTCCAAGGAAATCGCCCAGCTGTCCTACGAATTCCGCACGCTCGGCCTCGGCTACGCCAATATCGGCGGCCTCTTGATGACCTCCGGCATGTCGTATGACTCCGACGAAGGCCGCGCCTATGCCGGCGCGCTGACCGCGATCATGACCGGCGTGTCCTATGCCACCTCGGCCGAGATGGCGGAGAAGCAGGGTCCGTTCCCCGGCTACAAGAAGAACCGCGAGCACATGCTGCGCGTCATGCGCAACCATCGCCGCGCCGCTTACGGCGAGCGCCAGGGCTACGAGAAGCTGTCGCAGACCCCGGTGCCGCTCGACCACGCCGCCTGTCCCGATCAGGCCCTGGTCACGCACGCCAAGGCGGCGTGGGACCGCGCCATCGAGCTCGGCGAGAAGCACGGCTATCGCAATGCGCAGGCGACCGTGATCGCGCCGACCGGCACGATCGGCCTCGTGATGGATTGCGACACCACCGGCATCGAGCCCGACTTCGCGCTGGTGAAGTTCAAGAAGCTGGCCGGCGGCGGCTACTTCAAGATCATCAACCGCGCCGTGCCGGAAGCCTTGCGCACGCTCGGCTATTCGGAAGCGCAGATTGCCGAGATCGAGGTCTATGCCGTCGGCCATGGCTCGCTGGCGCAGGCCCCGGGCATCAACCACACGACGTTGAAGGCCAAGGGCTTCACCGACGAAATCATCGCCAAGGTCGAGAAGGCCCTGCCGACCGCGTTCGACATCAAGTTCGTCTTCAACAAGTGGACGATCGGCGAAGCCTTCTGCCGCGACGCCCTCGGCCTGTCGGCCGAGCAGCTTGCGCAGCCGACCTTCGACCTGCTCGCCGCGCTCGGCTTCACCAAGCGCGAGATCGAGGCCGCCAACATCCACGTCGCCGGCGCGATGACCGTGGAAGGCGCGCCGCACCTCAAGCTCGAGCACTATCCGGTGTTCGACTGCGCTAATCCGTGCGGCAAGATCGGCAAGCGTTACCTTTCGGTCGAGAGCCACATCAAGATGATGGCGGCGGCCCAACCGTTTATCTCGGGCGCGATCTCCAAGACCATCAACATGCCGAACGAGGCCACCGTCGAGGACTGCAAGGACGCCTACATGCAGTCCTGGCGCCTGGCGCTGAAGGCCAACGCGCTGTACCGCGACGGCTCGAAACTGTCGCAGCCGCTGAACTCGCAGCTCATCGCCGATGAAGAGGACGAGGACGACGCCGTCGAGGCCTTCCTCGACAAGTCGGCCGCGGCCCGCGCCACCGGTCTTGCCGAAAAGGTGGTCGAGAAGATCGTCGAGCGCGTTACCGTGCTGCGCGAACGCGAGAAGCTGCCCTCGCGCCGCAAGGGCTACACGCAGAAGGCCGTGGTCGGCGGCCACAAGGTCTATCTGCGCACCGGCGAATATGACGACGGCCGTCTCGGCGAGATCTTCGTCGACATGCACAAGGAAGGCGCGGCGCTGCGCTCGCTGCTCAACAACTTCGCCATCGCCATCTCGCTCGGCCTGCAATACGGCGTGCCGCTCGAGGAATATGTCGACGCCTTCACCTTTACCCGCTTCGAGCCGCAGGGCCCGGTGCAGGGCAACGACTCGATCAAATACGCCACCTCGATCCTCGACTACGTGTTCCGCGAACTGGCGGTGTCGTATCTCGAGCGCTACGACCTCGCCCATGTCGATCCGAGCCAGGGCTCGTTCGACGCGCTGGGCGCCGGCGAGAGCGAAGGCAAGGCGGCGCCGAATTTCATCTCCAAGGGCCTGACCCGCTCACGCAGCGACAAGCTCCAGGTGGTGGCGGCCTCCCCGGCCTCATCCGGCGCCTCGTCGTCGGTCGCGACCGCCAAGGTCACCGCGTTCGCCGGCGGCCACGCGGCCGCCACGGCGCTCAAGGCCGAGCCGGAAGTCAAACTGTCGCCGGCGCAGCAGCTCGAAATCGGCCACGCCTCACCGGCCGCGGCCGTGGCGCAGCCTTCAGCCAAAGCGATCGCGTCCGAGCGCCGCGCCGAAGCCAAGGCCAAGGGCTACGAAGGCGAGATGTGCGGCGAATGCGGCAACTTCACCCTCGTGCGCAACGGCACTTGCATGAAGTGCGATACCTGCGGCGCCACCAGCGGGTGTTCGTGAGACGCCGGCACACATCAGTGCGTTGAACGCTGGCGTCCTTCACGGGACGCCAGCGTTTCTTTTTTCAACGTTTTGTCACACGGCGCGGCACCCTTTCGACATTGCCGACCGCGCCCCGCAACAGGAGGCACATTTGCCCAAACCACCGCTGACCGAGGCCGAAGCCCGGATCAAGAAACGCGCCGAACAGGCCAAAGACGGATTGAAGGCGACGGCGGAATATGAAGCCGCCGCGGTCGCCCAGCGCGAGAAGACGGCCAAGCTCCGCGCGCTGCGGCTGGCGAAGGAAGCCAAGGACGCGGCCGAGGCGCAGGTTGAGCCGAAGCCGGTGAAGAAGACGAAGGCCAAGAAGAAAGCGGAGTGAACCCGACGCGGCTGATCCCTCAGGGGCGCTGGCCTCCGCCGGCGTTGACGTCAAGGCAGGTCAACAACTCGACGTAGCTGGGGTCGTCCTCATCGAGCCGATTGACGCATAAAGCGCGGGACTTCTCGGGAAACTGCTGCCAGCTTTTCGAGAGCTGCATTTCCGCCGACTTCTCCTGCTCCAAACATGGTACGGCCGCGGGTGCGCCGCTGCCTGCGCCAAAGCCCCGATGTCGGCCACAAGTGCTCTGCAGATTGATCAACGGAATTTCGGCCGCCTCCGTCGAGAGGGCCGACGCCGGCGATGCGACCAGCATGCGCTCGACGAACGACGCCAGGAATATCCAGATCACCGTCGAAGCCGCGATTGCCAGTGCGGTTTCGAGCGGCGGCAAACGAAACGACGCCCCTCCGGACCGACGGCCTCGCAATGCCTTCGTCGAATGCCTCCTGGCATCGATTGCCAGGCCGCCAGCCTGCGAAACAACCGCCATGCGCAGCTGGGCCTTGGTCCATTTGCCGACGGTCGAGTCGGCATATTGGAAGAATTCGTTCGTGAACGTGCCCTGATAACAGGTCAGTCGATAGCCGGTCCGACGCACGGACCGTCGGCGCAACGCGTGATCGAGAGCGCCGGGCCCCGTCAGATCGAAGATGTTATTCGTCTCGGCCTTTTCGATCCGCTCCACGATCGTATCAATAACGGATTGAAGATTTTGGCTGTTTGGCGCGCTGGCAATGAAATAATTGCCGAGGCCGCCCTTGTGCTGGAGAAACATTTCGTCGGCGTCATCGGGTACGACGGCCGAGAGCGGCCAGACCAAATGCGAATCGATGTCGAGGTATACGCCGCCATGCCGCTGCAAGACCAAAACGCGCCATAGGTCCGCGCGTGCCGCTCCGACCTGCAGTTTTGCGTAGAGATCGGTGATGCGCCCCGGAAACTCCGACGCGACGAACTGATCCATGCTGACGTCATCGAAGAATCGAAATTCGTAACCCGGGCAAAGAAGGCGATTGAACAGATAATTCAGATAGACCGGTAAGGTCACCAGACCGGTATAATTCGTTTGCCAGACGATACGCGGAATTCGCGAAGAACGGCCGGCGCGCATCAGCGGCCTCGCGCGCGCCGGAATGACGAACCGCTTCGACGGCATGAAAAAATGAAAGACGTAGAACGGTCCTTTGAGTGCGTTGCCGACCAGCTTGATGACGCGAGCCGAAGCAAATCTTCCGAGATCGGCAGCTGTCTTCGGTAGGTTTCGATAGCCCGGCGCACGAGGCAGCATCGTGGCGTCCTTAAGTCGGAATTTGATTGTCTGCCCCGGACAATCAACGTGCTCGTTCGAGCAAACCTGCGCTTGGCAGACGCACCGGCCACGCTTGACGCGTTAAAATGTCATATCCATTCGATGCCTTGGCGTGAGTGCGATGTAAAAACCGCGCCGTTGCGGCAATTGTGGGTCGATGAACGTCTGGCCCTGACACCCGCAGAAGCTCGTCGCCAGCGACAGCACGGGCCATGGGTCGTATCTCGCGGGGAGTGCGTACAAGTCCGCGTCCCTCCCGTCATCCCCCTGCCCCATTCCCCCGCCACGCTCCGCTTCATGCACCAGCCGATCCCGTGGAATTACGACCGCGCCGAGACCATCGCCGATGCCGTGGTGCATGGCCTCGGCATCGCTTTTGCCGTCGCCGGCGGCGCGGCGCTGATCGTCGTCGCCGCGCTTTACGCCGATGTCTCGCGGGTCACCGCGGTGGCGATCTACAGCGCCGGCCTTGCCGCCATGATCGGCTTTTCCGCCGCCTACAATCTGTGGCCGCTGACGCCGGTCAAATGGTGGCTGCGGCGGCTCGACCATTCCGCGATCTATCTGCTGATCGCCGCGACCTACACCGCCTTCGTGCTGCCGATGCGAGGCACCGCCGCCGACATCATCCTGATCGTGCAATGGGCCTCGGCCTTCGTCGGCATCGCGCTCAAGCTTCGTTTCCCCGGCCGCTTCGACCGCGCCGCGATCGCGCTGTATCTGGTCATGGGCTGGAGCGGGCTGTTCGTCATCGGGCCGATGGCGGCGGCGCTGGCGCCGGTCACGCTGGTCCTGATCGCGATCGGCGGCGTCCTCTATTCCGCCGGCGTCGTCTTCCACGTCTGGGAGAGCCTGCGTTTCCAGAACGCGATCTGGCACGGCTTCGTGCTCGCCGCCGCCGCCTGCCACTACGGCGCGGTGATGACCTCGGTGGTGTGACGCCGCCCGCGCGATGGCGCGGCAGCAAAGCGGAACCGGCGCGGGAGAAGTTCCACGCGCAACGGCTTAACGTCTCTTCAACGGCGCGCCGCTAGCCTTCCTGCACACAACAGGACATCGCGCCGATGCTCACCCGCCTCGTCTATCACTCGGAAAATCATCTCGGCGCCAAGGGCGCGATCGCCAGCGGCACAAAGGTCGCCATGATCGACGACCTCAACGCCATCCTCGCCGCCTCCCAGCGCAACAACGAAAAGGCCGGCGTCACCGGCGCGCTGATCTTCGACACGGTGTGGTTCATCCAGATCCTCGAGGGCGAGCGCGAGGCGGTGTCGGCCGTGCTGCGCCGGATCATGGCCGACGAGCGCCACGACGAGGTCACGGTGATGGATTGCCGCCCCGCCGAGGCGCGGCTGTTCGGCAACTGGTGGATGGGCTTCGCCATGCTGCGCGGCGACGACGGCGCGCTGTTCGCGCGCCACGGCATCGGGACGCGTCTCGATCCGCGCCGGATGTCCGGCGACCAGGCCGTGGCGCTGGCGGTCGATCTCGCCGCCTCCGGGCTCGGCCGCAAGGTCGCCGCCTGACGGCGGGCCTCGAATAATTATTCCTAGGACTATTGACTCTCGCCCCCGCCTAGGCTTATCTTCCGGCCATCCCGCCCCTGCTAGCGAGGGGTGTCTGTGCAGCATCTTCAGATGCGGGGCGGGGAGCGGTGGCCGGGACGGGGCGTCGGAGATGCGGCGCAAATTTCCCCTCCCGGCGGTCCAAGCCGCTC
>JAFEFL010000052.1 GCA_018240595.1 Pseudomonadota bacterium
CCGTGAGGCGCCTCTCCGCGATCGCAAGCGGAGAGAAGACGCCTCGCCAGCGTCTCGGGCGGCCGCGCCGGCCGCTCAGGAGGTTTCGCAAACCTCCGCGTTTCACGGCGCTCCGCTCCCCTCGACATGTCGAGGGACGACGTCCGGCGCCCCCGCGCCGTCCAACAACAGGGGCGATCATGCGCGCCCGGAGCCTGCCTCACATACCCACCCTGCCCGAAACGCGCTGGATCGGCCGCGCCGGGCGCGATAAGCCAAAGCGCTGCCGGGAAACGCCTCAATGACGCAACTGACCGAAGCGCCGCTCGCGCCGCGCGCCACGACATCGTCGCCTGTCCGCCTGATCACGGCGGTGTGCGCCGCGCATTTCGTATCGCACTATTACATCATCATCCTGGCGCCGCTGCTGCCCTTTGTCCGCGCCGACTACGGCGTCACCTACACCGAGATCGGTTTGGCCATCGCGACCTTCAACGTCGTGTCGGCGGCGCTGCAGACACCGGCCGGCTTTCTCATCGACCGTGTCGGCGCCCGCGTGTCGTTGTTCTGGGGCCTGCTGCTCGGCGGCGCCGCCTTCCTGCTCGCCGGCCTGGTGAATTCGTTCTGGTTCCTGGTGGCGATGTTCGCGGTCGCCGGCATCGGCAACACCGTCTATCACCCGGCCGATTACGCCCTGCTGTCGCAGCATGTGCGCGAGCAGCGCATCGGCCAAGCCTTCTCATTGCACACCTTCGGCGGCATGCTCGGCTCGGCGCTGGCGCCGCCGACGCTGCTGATGATGCAGGCGGTGTGGGGCTGGCGCGGCGCCTTCATCGGCGCCGGCATCATGGGCCTCGTCATCGCCGTGCTGGTGCTCATGGTGCGCGATCCGGCGCCGCTCGCCCCGGCCAGGCCGCAGGCCAAGGACGCCGCCACAGGCGCAGGCGGCGGCTGGACCATGCTGATGTCGCCGGCCATCCTGCTCAACCTGATGTTCTTCGTGCTGCTCGCGGTGATGAACAGCGGCATGAACAATTATTCGGTGGTGGCGCTCGGCGCGCTGTTCGGCACGCCGGTCGGCGTCGCCAACACCGCCCTCACCTGCCTCCTGATGCTGACCGCGATCGGCGTGCTCGCCGGCGGCCTCGTGGTGACGCGCACCGCGCTGCACGCGACCGTCGCCGGCCTCGGCCTCATCGGCATGGTGGTGACTGCGGCACTGGTCGCGACCTTCGACCTGCACACCGTGCTGCTGATCGCCGTGATGTCGGCCTTCGGCTTCTTCTCTGGCGTCATCGCGCCCTCGCGCGACATGATCGTCCGCGAGGCGACGCCGCCCGGCGCTTTCGGCCGGGTGTTCGGCTTCGTCACCACCGGCTTCAACCTCGGCGGCATCGTCGCGCCGATGCTGTTCGGCGCGCTGATGGATGCCGGCCGGCCGCGCTGGGTCTTCATCGGCGTCGCGTTGGCGGCGCTGATCGCGGTCGCCACCGTCACCACGGTGCCGAAACGGCCGCGGCCGCAGGCGTAAGCGACTGGAAACATTAACCTATGGGCAGCCGCAAAACGTCACGCCGGGGGCTTGTCAAATCGGCCGAATTGCCCCATGTGATGCCCCGGCCAGCGGGTTTCTCGAACCCGCCCGGCGGCCCGTCCAGGGCTCCGCCCGGTCCCTGCTGGGGAATGGTGTAACGGTAGCACAACAGACTCTGACTCTGTTTGTCTAGGTTCGAATCCTAGTTCCCCAGCCAATCGTCTTCGGCGCACGAAAAAGGCGCCGGTCGAAACCGGCGCCCTCTCTCACGATCAGTCCTGGAATGCGGTGCGCTTAACGCGCCGGGTGCAGGTTGAGGCCCGACACGCCGACCGCCAGATTAAGGCCGGTCTGGCCCTGCACAGACACCGGCTGCAGCGTCACGGTGCGGTTCGAACCGCCGACCAGCACATTGGCGCCGGCGCCGACGCCGACCGTCGCTTCCGCGCTGGCGCCGCCGTAATTGCCGGCGAGCGCGCCGTACTTGCGGTTGCTCGGCGCGAACACCGACCACACCATCTCGCCGCCCGAGGTGGCGCCGACGTCGAGGCCGAACTTGGTGATCGAACCGGTATAAACTTCCTTCGGCGCATCCGGCGCCGACGGCGTGAACAGGCAGGTCACGTCTTTCTTCGAGGCGATGATCATGCCGATCCCGCCGGAAATGTCGCAGGTCAGCGCGCCGACTTTGGTCCGGTCCTGTTGCGCGTACGACGCGGCAGGCATCGCAACGGCGCCCGCGATGGCCAGCGCGGCAACAGCGGTCAACGGCTTATTCATACCAGTCTCCTCTCATCAGGAAGGTCTGCACCCTAACGCGGCCCGCCTGCGCGGGTTCCACCTCAGCGTGCCGGCACGATCTGGCTCGGCGGGATGACAACGCGACAATGCAGCCCTTCCGGATCAAACATCAGGTCGACCTTGGCGTCGAGCGCGCGCGTCAGATTGGTCTCGATCACCGTCGAGCCGAAGCCGCGCTTGCGGCGCGGCCGCACCCGCGGGCCGAACTGCTCGCGCCAGTCGAGCTCGATGGCTTCATCGGGGCCGGCGCCGCCGCGCCACTCGACCGAAACGCGCCCTTCCGGCACCGACAGCGCGCCGAAGCGTGCCGCGTTGGCGCTCAGTTCATGGATGGCGAGCCCGAGATTCTGTGCTGCCTCCGGCTTGAGCGCCACTTCCGGCCCCTCGACCGTGACCTGCTGCGAGACGCCGTCAAGATAGACCGCGAGCTGCGAGCGCACGAGTTCGTTGAGCGAGGCGCCGTACCAGCTCTCGCGCACCAGAAGATCGTGCGAGGCTGCCAGCGCCTGCAGCCGGTTGCCGAAGTGCTTGAGGAATGCATCGATCGAGCCGGCATGGCGCGCGGTCTGCCGCGCCATCGCCTGGATCACGGCCAGGAGATTCTTGGAGCGGTGCGTGAGCTCGCGCAACAGAAGGCGCAAATGCGCCTCGCCCTCCTTGCGCTCGGTGACATCGACGGAAGCGCAGGTCAGGCCGATGATATCGCCGGCATCGTTGCGCAGCGGCTCGATGTGCAAATCGTGCCAGCGCAGCCCGAGACCTTCGGCCATGGAAAACTCGGTGCGCCGCGGCTGCCCGGTCGCCAGGGCCTCGCGCTTCACGGCGACGATCGGAGCGCGGACGTCTTCCGGCAGCACGTCCTCATCGGTGCGACCGAGCAGATCCGCGATCGAGAATCCGAGCATCGGGTGACTGACCGAGGTGAAATGCAGGTTGCGGTCCTGGGTATAAACCACGACCTGAGACCCGCGCAGCGCCGTCTCGTAGCGGGCGAAGCGCGCGCGCAGCAGGTTGAGCTCGATCGCTTGCGCGCTGACTTGTGCTTCAAGCCGCCGACATTCGTCCTGCAGTTGGGTCACCTGGAGACTGCCAGGCGTGGCGCCCCCCGGCGGCGTCCCATGTGGCATCAGTTCAATTCCATTGTCCGCGCCCTCGTGCCTGACAGGTAGCGACACGGGTTGAAAAAATACAGGTCGGCAGCGCCCAGCCTGCTTGCGCAGGCCGGGCCGCCGCCTGAAAACTCCGAGCCATCAGGCAAGGTCGGCAAGACGCTAACTTGCCTTTCGTTCTTTTCGTTTCGCGTTGCGTGCAAAAAACAGCGCCTGGCTCAGCACCGCGGATACGGTTGCCGGCTGGAACGGTTTGGCGATGAGGAAGGCCGGCTCCGGACGCTCGCCGGTCAGGAAGCGCTCCGGATAGGCGGTGATGAAGATGACCGGCACTTCGAAGGAGCGCAGCATCTCGTTAACGGCATCGAGACCCGATGAACCGTCGGCGAGCTGGATGTCGGCGAGAATGACGCCCGGCTGCTTGGCCCGTGCCAGAGCCACCGCTTCGCTGTGGGTACGCGCGACGCCGAGCACGTTGTGGCCAAGGCCTTCGACCAGTGCCTCAAGGTCGAGCGCGATGAAGGTCTCGTCCTCGATGATAAGAACGTCGGTCGCGATCTCGGCGGCAAGTTCGCGGCCCGACTGATCGACCAGGTCGCGCAGCCGCGGCACGTCGATGTCGAGCACCTTGGCGGCCTCGTCTTCCGACAGGCCCTCGAGCGCGATCAGCAGGAAAGCCTGGCGCGGCAGCGGCGCGATCTGCGACAAATGCCGTTCGACAGGCTGGTGCCCCGCGCTCAGGCCTGGCTCGGTGTTGACGCCCAGCGAATTCCAGATGGTCGTAAAGAGCCTGTACAGGCCGACCCGGGTCGAGGCGCCCGTATCGAGGACGCTCTGGTCCTGAACGAGGGCCTCCAGCGTCGCCGCCACATAGGCGTCGCCCGACTGCTGGCTGCCGGTCAAAGCCCGCGCATACCGCCGCAGATACGGCACATGTTGCGCAACTATCTGAGATATCGACAAGAATCCCTCCCGAAACGGTCACGCCCCCAAGTCCGAGGGGCCCTATCGCCGCCCGAACCGCAAGGACTTACCCCCGCTAAACGACAAAAGCGCGCAAAAGTTCCATCGAAAAAAGTTCCAAGTCAGCCGGAACCAATCCCCCGCCGGCGGGTTCATGACGATGACAGGGGGAACCCACTCGGCCTCCGGGCTGGTTTGGGGTGGAGGATTTCGGGGTCGATGACAATGACGGACAACAATCGCGACAAAGCCGTGGGACAAGAAAAACCAATGGACTCCGGGGCCGCTCGAAACAGGAAGAACGATGTGAAACCAGCCAAGCTTGGGCGCGAGGTTCAAGCGCGTCTCGGCCAGCAACTCCGCGCCGTCTACGATGACGTGGTCAGTCAGGGCGTACCTGACCGTTTCGTGGATTTGCTGAAGCAGCTCGACAACAAAGACAACAAGGACCGCTCGTAATGCCCATTGACGACGCCGTCCGACAACAGATTCTCGATACCATTCCGAGCCTTCGCGCCTTCGCGATCTCGCTCTGCGGGAATGTCGATCGTGCGGACGACCTGGTCCAGGAAACGATGGTACGGGCGATTGCCAATATCGACTCGTTTCAGCCCGGCACCAACATGTCGGCGTGGTTGTTCACCATCCTGCGCAATCACTTCCGCTCGGAATATCGCAAGCGCCGCCGCGAGGTGGAGGACGCCGACGGGCACTACGCCGACTCGCTGAAGTCGCAGCCCGAACAGCACGGCCACATCGAGTTCCGCGAATTCCGTCAGGCATTGTCGCAGTTGCCGTCCGACCAGCGTGAAGCTCTTATACTGGTCGGTGCATCGGGCTTTTCCTACGAGGAAGCCGCTCACATCTGCGATTGCGCGGTCGGCACCATCAAGTCTCGCGTCAACCGCGCGCGTAACAGGCTCGCCGAGATCCTGCACGTGCGCGACGGCGAGGACTTCGGGCCGGACGAGCAAACCCGGGCCGTGCTCGCGGGTAGTAAATAGCGCTTAACGGAAATTCGTGAAGCTTGAGGGGGCGGCCGGCAAAGCCGCCCTCTTCGCTTTTTCGGACCAATCCAAAAGAAAGCCCGCGTGATCCAGGATCACGCGGGCAAGTTTCGGAAGATGTTTATTCGCTTAGGGCATCGTCGGTGAACGGCCCCGCATCAGGTGCACCACCGCCGAGATGGCGAACAGCACCAGAGCAACGAAGAACACGATCTTGGCCGCTTCGACCGCCACGCCGGCGACGCCGCCGAAGCCAAGGACCGCCGCGATCAGCGCTACGATGAGGAAAGTTACTGCCCATCCGATCATGGATTGCCTCCGTAATCATGATTTGCGGACCAACGCGGTCTTGAGGTGAATGTTCCGCCGGAAGGGTGTAGGATGGGAACCTCATCAAAGCCTGCGGATTTGACCCTCGTGTAAGGAGTATCGTCATGGCGCCGCGCCCGAACTGGAAAGGCTTCCTCAAGCTGTCGTTGGTCTCGTGTTCGGTCGCGCTCTACCCCGCGACATCGACCAGCCAGCGCATTCGCTTCAACATCATCAACCGGGAAACCGGCAACCGCATCCGCAACGAAGTGGTCGATGCCGAGACCGGCGATCCGGTCGACTCGGAAAGCCGCGTGAAAGGCTACGAGGTCGACAAGGGCCAGTATGTTCTGGTCGAGGAAGACGAACTCGATAACGTCGCGCTCGAGAGCACGCACACCATCGACATCGACGAATTCATCCCGATGTCCGAGGTGGACCGCATCTATCTCGACGAGTCGTATTATCTCGTGCCGCAGGACGACGTCGCCCAGGAGGCCTTCGCGGTGATCCGCGAAGCCATGCGTAAGGAAGATCTTGCAGGACTCGCCCGCGTCGTCGTGTACCGGCGCGAGCGCCTACTGCTATTGCGGCCGCGCGGCAAGGGGCTGCTCGCCACCACCTTGCGCTACAAGAACGAAGTGCGCGACGAGAAGAATTATTTCGACGACATCCCGAACATCAAGGTGCCCGCCGACATGCTCAAGCTGGCGACGCACATTCTCGAGACCAAGAAGGGCAAGTTCGATCCGTCGAAATTCGAGGATCGCTACGAGACGGCTCTGATGGAGCTCATCAAGGCCAAGCGCGCCGGCAAGAAGCCGGTCACGGTCTCCGAACCCAAGCCGAGCAACGTCATTAATCTGATGGATGCGTTGCGCCGCAGCGCCCAGTCGGAACGCCGCCGGCCGGCGGCATCATCGAGCAAGGGCACAGCGCGGCGGAAACGTCCCGCGGCGAAACGGAAGGTGCGCAAAGCCAGCTAGGATGGCGAGTTAGGTCGAAAGCTCAATGGCGGGACTGAAGGTCTACCACGGCAAGCGCCGTTTCGGCGTCACCGCCGAGCCGAAGGGAAAAGTCGCGCGCAAGCGCGGCCACGCTTTCGTTATCCAGAAGCACGCGGCGCGGCGGCTACACTATGACCTAAGGCTCGAACTCGACGGCGTGATGAAGAGCTGGGCGGTGACCCGCGGTCCCAGCCTGGTTCCAAGCGAGAAGCGCCTTGCCGTCGAGGTAGAAGATCACCCCATCGAGTACAACACATTCGAAGGCACCATACCGCAGGGCGAGTATGGCGGCGGCACCGTGATGGTCTGGGACCGGGGCACCTGGAGCCCAGAAGGCGATCCGCATTTCGGTTTGAAGAAGGGCCATCTCGCCTTCGACCTCGACGGCGGCAAGCTGCATGGCCACTGGCATCTCGTCCGGCTGCATAAGCGGCCGGGCGAAAGGCGCAACAACTGGCTGCTGATCAAGTCCGACGACGAGGCGGCGCGCACCCTCAAGGACAAGGACATCCTCGAAGAGGCCGACTTCTCGATCAAGACCGGCCGGTCGATGGACGAGATCGCGCAAGGCAAGCGCGCCACTGCCAAGGACAAGGCGGCGATGAAGAAAGTGCTGACGTCGACCAAGAAAAAGATGTCGGCGCGAAGCACCAGAGCGGCCGAGCCGGCCAAACCCGCCAAGGGGGTCAAGTCCGGCAAACCCGCCAAGTCCGCGCGAAAAAAGACGGCCTCGGCGCAACTGGTGCAGAGGCACGACACCATCGCCGACCGCAAATCCGCAACGCCGAAGGGCGGCAAGCGCGCGCCCCTGCCCGGCTTTGTCGAGCCTTGTCTCGCCACGCTCACCGCCAAGGCGCCGGAGGCGGCGCACTGGATTCATGAGATCAAGTTCGACGGCTACCGGCTGCAGGCCCGCCTCGAGCGCGGCAACGCCAAACTATTGACGCGCAAGGGCCTCGACTGGACTCGCAAATTCCGCGGCATCGCCGAGGCGGTCGAAGAGCTGCCGGTGGATAGCGCGCTGATCGATGGCGAACTCGTCGTCGAGGACGATAACGGCGTCAGCAGCTTTTCCCTGTTGCAGCAGGAATTGAAATCCGGCCGTCAGGAGCGGCTGGTCTATTACGTCTTCGATCTGCTCTATCTGAGCGGCGCCGACCTGCGGTCGCTGCCGCTGCACGAGCGAAAGGACGCCCTCGCCGGGCTGATCGGCAAGGCCGGGAAGCACTCACCGCTGCGCTTCAGCGAGTCGATCGACGAGCGCGGCCCGGTGCTGCTCAAGCATGCCTGCCGGCTCGGTCTGGAGGGCATCATCTCCAAGCGCGACGATGCGCCCTATCGCTCCGGCCGCGGCCATGACTGGCTCAAGGCCAAATGCACCGGCCGGCAAGAGTTCGTTATTGCCGGCTATGTGCCGTCGACCGCCGACGCGCAGGCCATCGGGGCTCTCGTGCTCGGCGTCCATGAACATGGCAAGCTGGTCTATGCCGGCCGCGTCGGCACCGGCTTCACCCATGACAGCGCCCGCGCGCTTTATCGCAAGCTGAAAGCGGCGCAGCGCCCCCGCACCGCCTTCTCCGCGATCCCGGCGGAAGAGCGCGGCGTTCGCGCGCCGGTCTGGGTCGAACCAAATTTAGTGGCCGAGGTTGACTTCCGCGGCTGGACCCATGGTGACCGCGTGCGGCAAGCTTCGTTTCAGGGGCTGCGCGAGGATAAGGCGCCGACTGACGTGGTGCGCGAAGTCGAACAGACGGAGAAGACCGTGGCCGCGACCAGGACGTCCGCTGCCAGCGCCAAGCGCAGCGCGCCCGTCAAGGCGCGAAAATCGAACGCCACCGTCGGCGCCATAAGCCTCACCCATCCCGATCGCGTCTACTGGGACGACGCCGGCGTCACCAAGCGCGACCTCGCCGAATACTATCAGTCGGTATGGAAGTGGATGGCGCCCCATGTCGCCGGCCGGCCGATCTCGCTGCTGCGCTGCCCGGAGGGCGCCGCCGGCCAATGTTTCTTCCAGAAGCATGCATCAGCCGGTATTTCGACCGAGTACCTCCATGAGGTCAGCGAAAAAGGCGAAAAGATCATTTCAATCGACGGCCTCGACGGCCTCCTGTCGCTTGTCCAGGCCGGCGTGCTCGAAGTGCACACCCGTGGTTCGACAATCGAGCACCTCGCCCAGGCTGACCGCCTGGTGTTCGACCTCGACCCCGGCCCCGGCACGGTTTGGCAAGACGTCGTCGCCGCCGCGCGCGACGTGCGTGAACGCCTTGCCGACCTCAAGCTGAAGAGTTTTCTTAAAACATCCGGCGGCAAGGGCCTGCACGTCGTGCTACCGATCGCACCGACGCCGTGGGAGACCGCCAAGGAATTCGCCCAGGCGCTGGCCGGCGCCATGGCCGCCGACGAACCGGACCGCTATGTCGCGACCGCCACCAAGAGCAAGCGCAATAAGAGGATCTTCATCGATTACCTGCGCAACAGCCGCGAAGCGACCGCAGTCGCGCCCTACTCGACCCGCGCCCGTCCGGGCGCCGCGGTGTCGATGCCGATCGATTGGTCGGAGCTTGGGCGTCTCAAGGGCGCGGACCAGTTTACCGTGCTCAATGCCCCGGGCCGGCTGAAGCGGCTCCGCAAGGACCCTTGGGCGGGAATCGGCCGCCTCAAACAGAAACTACCAAACGCCTGAGCGGTACTGCTCCGTCGCGGGAACCGCGACGCGTTGTCGCGCGTTTTATCGGAACTTGCGACGTGAACGGGGCTGTCATGACAGTTGAACAGAAGGTCTCCTCCGGAACCGCGGCCATCGCGGCCGTGGACCGGCACGGCAACGACCGGCGCCGTACGACTCTCACGCATAAATTCAGTGCGTTCGCGCAGAAAACCGCGAGTTGGACCGGTCATCCCGCGGCATTCCTGCTCGCCGTCGCCGTCATCCTCGTCTGGATCGTGACCGGCCCGGTCTTCAACTACAGCGACACCTGGCAGCTCATCATCAATACCGGCACGACGATTATTACATTCCTGATGGTGTTTCTTATTCAGAACACCCAGAACCGCGACATGTTATCGATGCAGATCAAGCTTTCCGAGTTGGTGCTCGCGATGGAGAATGCCGAAAACAAATTCGCGTCCGTCGAAGATCTGACGGACGATGAGCTGGAACAGCTGCACGCCGATTGCCGGGCCCGCGCCGAACTGGCCGCAAGTCACATCGCCCAGCGCTCGAGCGGCGCTGCAAAATCAGCCGATAACCTTAAAAAGAAGAGCGCCGAAGCCGCCTGAGACCCATTTTCGCTTTTTTGCCATAAGTCGCCACTAGGAGCGCCCCAAGGAAATTTGAACGGAGTAGACTTGATGCGGGGTTGGCTTTTGATCGCGGCCGTTGCGGCGGTGGCTGTGTCGTTGCCTGCGGCGACTATGGCGCAGGCCCGGAAACAGTTCTCCGGCATGGCCTCGTTCTACGACAAGAACTACTCGGGCAAGACCGCCGCCGGGGTGCGCTATGATCCGACGAAATTTACAGCGGCTCATCGGACTCTGCCGTTCGGCACGAAGCTCGTGGTCACCGACACGCGGACGAAACGAAGCGTCACCGTGACCGTCAACGACCGCGGCCCCTTCATCAAGGGGCGCGTGATCGACCTGTCCTATGCCGCGGCGAGCGCGCTGAATATGCAAGCGCGCGGCCTCGCGCACGTGACCGCGTCGGTCGAATAAATCCTTCCATTCTAAGTCGAGGCGACTGACCGGGCGTGCGCGGCGCGCACCATCATGCTATCGCATGCCGGATTTCAGCGTTCCCCCCATCAGCCCGGACCTGCCATGCCCGCCAAGCGCCCTTCGCCCCGTCTCCCAGCGCTCACCGACGACACCATGAACGAGGCGCAGAGAGCGCTGATGCAAGCTATCCGCTCGGGTCCGCGCGGCGGCTCGATCAAGCCTCAGGGCCCATTCGGCGTCTGGCTGAATGCGCCGGAATTCGGCCAGTTCGCCCAGGCGCTCGGCGGCTTCTGCCGCCTGCAGAGCAGCGTGCCGCCGCGGCTCTCCGAATTCGCCATTCTCTGCACTGCACGTCTGTGGCGCGCCCAATATGAGTGGTTCGCCCACGCGCCGATCGCCGAAAAGGCCGGCGTCAAGCCGAAGACCATCGCCGACCTCCGGGCCGGCCGCGTCCCGAAGTCGGCGGCGAAGGACGAGCGCGCGATCTACGATTTTGTCCATGAGATGTACAAGAAGCGCCGCGTCAGCGACCGCAATTACAAGCGCGTCGTCGCCTTGCTCGGCGACAAGGGGACCGTCGAGCTCGTCGGCATTCTCGGTTACTACTCGCTGATCTCGATGACGCTGAACGTCTTCAACGCGCTGCCGCCGGAAGGCGAGAAGCTGGCCTTCACCGAGCCGACATAGCGCCAAAAAGCCCGGCGCCGTGAGACGCCGGGCTTGCTTGCCTTGCATTCCGATCCGGCTCAGCACACGCGGCGCTTGGTGATCACCACCGTGCCGTTCGGGCGATGACGGCGGACCGTCACGGTGCGGCACGACGCATAGTGGTTACGCCAGCCATAGTGATGGCCGCGATCATAGTGATGATGATAGCCCTCACGCACCACCACGCCGTTGCCGCCCGCGCGAACAACAACTTCGGCGGAGGCCGGCATCGCGACACCAACCAGCGAAACGCCTAGAACGGCGCCGACAATCCATTTCTTCATGACTATTCCCTCGGTTGAATTCGCTTCCTCAGTTCCGGGGTCATAACGCCGCAGAAGCGGAAAATGTTTCCTGGCTAACGCAACAAAATTCTGAATACCCATTCAGAAATGAAACAACTGCGGCCCTCATCGAGCGCCGCAGTTGTAGCCGAAGTCAGTTCACCGTGGGCGCGGTTACTTCTTCATCTGCATGTCGCCGTGGTTCATCGGCATGCTGCCGTGACCGGAGGTGCCGCCAGCGCTGGTCGCCGCCATGCCCTGCACGCCGAATTCGACGTCGACCTTGCCGGCCTTCTCGAATTGCAGCGTGCCCGGAAAGCTCGCGCCCTGTTTGAGCTGATCCTTCAGGCCGGTGAACATCAGGTGATAACCGCCCGGTTTCATGGTGACGGTCTCACCCGGCTTGATCTCGAGTCCTTTCGGCAACATCCGCATCTTCATGACGCCGTTGTCCATGGCCATCTCATGAATTTCGAAGCCCGATGAGACAGAGACCGAACCGCCGACCAGGCGATCGGGCGTCGTTCCCGTGTTGGTGATTGTGAGATAGCCGCCGCCGACCGGAGCGCCTTTCGGCGTCGCGCGCGCCCAAGGCTGTTCGATCTTGAGCGAGCCGGCGGTGTAGTCCTTGGCAAGCGCCGGCGACATCAGCATCGCGGTAACGGCGGCGGCCAGAATAAGACGTGACATTGAAGAACTCCTGAGATGGGCGCGCGCGTGTTTCTGCGCCGTCGCCGCTGAGATGGGAAAAAGGAAACGTAAGCGCCTCAGGCGAGCGGCGGCGCCCGCGGGCGATGCGAGACGCGATCAGCGGCACGGATGACCGCGACGAAGGCGGCCACCGGCGGCAGCACCTGCACCACCGCCGGTGGCGCCCGGCCCCCGGCGGGCGGCGCAGCCAGGGTGGCCGGCGCGCAGCACATGACGCCGCACGTAGCAGCACAGCCGCAGCCATTAGCCGATCCTGCAGGCTGGTGGCCCGCCCCGTCCGGCGCCGACACGCAGATCGAAGTCAGCATCGGGCTTGCGGCGGCGACCGACAGCGGCAGCAGGACGGCCTGCGCCGCGACCAGATAGGCCGCGGCCAGCGCGATCAGCCGGCGGGTTGGCGGGCGAAAAGACATAATCCTGAGTTTAAGAGTTTGATCCGGAAGCGTCCATTGCATCCCTGTCGAAAGCCGAACGCGGCCGTGATAACCTGACTAATACCATGGCTCACCATGAACCTTCGGCACCGGACTCCGGCGCGCAAGTCATAGACTTTCGACGCCGCACCAGTCACCGCGGCGCCCAACCCGGGGCGACCGACGACGATCTGGCGAAGTTCGCCCGCGACGATACGCCCGACGACTACCGCCACCGCATGATCGTGAACTTCGCGGCTCTCGCCTTCGTGGCGATACTCGTGGGGGCCGGGCTCTGGCTCGCCGACACCATGGCCAGCATGCGCAAGAACCAGGATTGCGTCCTGACCGGCCGGCGGGGCTGCACCCCGGTCGAAATTCCGGTCCGGAGCCGCTATTAGTTCCGGAATCCGGCCTGTCCTGCCAAGACTTACGGGACCGGGGGCAAACCCTTGGCATTTCGGTGGTTTGGGCACCCTGCCATTGAACTTGGGCGGGGGCTTCGCTATACGGGCTCCCGACACCTGACGGCCGGTCATGAACGGCCCGTGCCTCTTCGCGGGAAGTTGGCATAACTTCAATAAAATCAGAGAGTTACGAT
Source organism: Pseudomonadota bacterium (assembly GCA_018240595.1). Lineage (GTDB taxonomy): Bacteria > Pseudomonadota > Alphaproteobacteria > Rhizobiales > Xanthobacteraceae > Pseudolabrys. The sequence goes on from JAFEFL010000052.1 coordinate 13,147, forward strand.
GTCATCCACTTTCGAGACCATCGCTAATATTATCGCCGAGACCTGCGATATCCCGCGCGACTCGATCACCCCCGAGAGCCACGCCATTAACGATTTGGGTATCGACAGCCTGGATTTCCTCGACATCGCCTTCGCCATCGACAAGGCGTTCGGCATCAAGCTGCCGCTCGAGCAGTGGACCCAGGAAGTGTCGGACGGCAAGGCGACGACCGACCAGTACTTCGTTCTCAAGAACCTGGCCGCGCGCATCGACGAGCTCGTTGCCGCCAAAGGGGCCTGACGCCCAACGCCAATGCGCCTCGAGTATTTTCAGCTGATCGATCGCGTCGTCGACATCAACATCTCCGAACGCCGGATCAGCTGCGAGGCCACGGTTCCCTCTGTCTCAACCGTTTTCGAGGGCCACTTCCCCGGCTTCCCGCTGATGCCGGGCGTGCTGCTCGTCGAGGCGATGGCGCAGACCTCCGGCTGGCTGGTCTCCTCGATCAATCAATTCAAGCGCATGTCCTTCCTCGCCTCGGTGAAGGAAGCCAAGCTGCGCACCTTCGTGCTGCCGGGCTATGTGCTCAACATCGAGTCCAAGCTCGTGCATGACGGCTCCGGCTATGCCGTGCTCGATGCCAAGGTGAAAAACAACGGCAAGCAGGTTTGCGACGCGACCATCACATTGCGCGTGATGGAATTCCCCAACCAGGAACTCGCCGGCGAGATGCTGAAGATGGCCGCTCGCGTCGGCCTTACCCCTGAGATGGCGCTCAATGGTTGATGCGCCCCGCGAAGCCTGGATCACGGGTGTCGGCATCGTCTCGACCTTGGGCGAAGGCGTCGACGCGCATTGGCAGAAACTCACCGCCGGACAGCCGGCCGCCGACGCCACGACCTTCGCACCCTTCGTCGTCCATCCGCTCGCGCCGGTGAATTTCGACACTCAGATTCCCAAGAAAGGCGATCAGCGGCAGATGGAAGCCTGGCAGCGCATCGGCACTTACGCCGCCGGCCTCGCCCTCGATTCCGCCGGCGTCAAAGGCAAGCCCGAGTTGCTGTCGCAGATGGACATGATCGTCGCCGCCGGTGGCGGCGAGCGCGACCTCAAGGTCGATGCGACGATCCTCAACGGCTATACCCAGGCAGCCAATCCGGCGGCGTTTCTCAATGAGCGGCTGATGGGCGACCTGCGCCCCACCCTCTTCCTCGCGCAGCTTTCCAATCTCCTCGCCGGCAACATCTCGATCGTGCATGGCGTGACCGGTTCGTCGCGCACCTTCATGGGTGAAGAGGCCGCCGGTTTCGACGCCGTGCGTATCGCGCTGTCGCGCATCGCCGCAGGCCAGAGCGACATCGCCCTCGTCGGCGGCGCGCATAACGGCGAGCGGCCGGAAATGCTGATGCTTTACGAGTTCGCCGGAGAATGTCTCAAGGACAAGCTGGCCCCGGTCTGGGAGCGCGGCGACAAAGGCGGCTTCGCCCTCGGATCGCTCGGCGCTTTCCTGGTCATCGAGTCCCGCGAGCACGCCGAAAAGCGCGGCGCCAAGCCTTTGGCGCGGTTGACCGCAGTCGTATCCGACCGCGCCTCGCGTCAGCCCGGTACCATCACGGCGACGCTCGGCAAGCTCTGGGACAAGATCAAGGACAAAGTCAAAGGTGGCCATGCCGCGGTGCTGTCTGGCGCAACCGGCACCGCGCAGGCGACCGCGGAAGAACGCGCCTTTCTGCAGCAGCATGGCGATCTTGCCGTGCGCGCGACCGGCACATATCTCGGTCACGGGATGGAGCCGCAATTCGCGATGAATGTGGCTCTGGCGACCGTGGCGCTCGCCCATGGTAGCCTCTACCCGCCGTGCGATCAGACCGGGCTGGAGAAGCCGATGAGCGGCTCTCTGGATCAGGTCGTGGTGACCGGCGTCGGCCACTGGCGCGGAGAAGGAATGGCGCTGGTCGAGCGCGTCGGCTGAGGGAGAGCGATATGGCTTCCGGCAAAGACAAATACGGCCGCCCCGTTGTCGTCGTCACCGGCCTCGGCGTCGTGACTTCGCTCGGCGCCGGTAAAGTCGATAACTGGGCCAAGCTGACCGCGGGCCAGTCCGGAATTCGCGAGATCACCCGCTTTGCCACCGACGGCATGAAGACCCGCATTGCCGGTACCGTCGATTTTCTCGGCGAGATGACGTCGGCCGGCCTCGCCGAACGCTTCGCCGATCTGGCCGCCGAAGAAGCCGTCGCGCAATCGGGCGTCGGCTCCGCCGGCTCATTCCCCGGCCCGCTGTTCGTTGCCGTGCCGCCGATCGAAATCGAGTGGCCACAGCGCATGGAATTGGGCGCCAAATCCGGCGCCAACGGGCCGTTGAGCTACGACGACCTCTTGCGCGCGGCGCCGCAGTTTCCCGCTTACCACGAGCGTTTTCTGTTCGGCTCGGTCGCCAATCACCTCGCCGACAAGTTCGGCACGCAGGGCTCGCCGATCTCGCTGTCGACCGCCTGCGCCTCCGGCGCCAGCGCCATCCAGCTCGGCGTCGAAGCGATCCGCCGCGGTGACACCGATGCGGCCCTGTGCATCGGCACGGACGGCTCGATCAATCCGGAAGCGCTGATCCGCTTCTCGCTGCTGTCGGCACTCTCCACCACGAATGACAATCCGCAGGGCGCGTCCAAGCCCTTCGCCAAGAACCGCGACGGCTTCATCATGGCCGAAGGCGCCGGCGCGCTGGTGCTGGAGAGCTACGAATCCGCGAAGGCGCGCGGCGCCACCATCATCGGCGTCATGGAAGGCTGCGGCGAGATGGCCGACTCCTTCCATCGCACCCGCTCGAGCCCCGACGGCAAGCCGATCATCGGCTGCATCAAGAACGCGCTCAAGGATGCGGGCCTCGAGGCGGACGCCATCGACTACATCAACGCGCACGGCACCTCGACGCCGGAAAACGACAAGATGGAGTATACCGGTCTGTCCGCCGCCCTTGGCGAGCGGGTCAAGTCGGTGCCGATCTCGTCCAACAAGTCGATGATCGGCCACACGCTCTCGGCGGCAGGCGCCGTCGAAGCCGTGTTCTCGCTGCTGACTCTGCAGAACCAGCGTATTCCACCGACCATCAATTACGACGTGCCCGACCCGGCGATTCCGCTCGACGTCGTGCCGAACAAGGCGCGCGACGCCCGCGTCACGCACGCCATGTCGAATTCGTTCGGCTTTGGCGGACAGAACGTCTCGCTCATCATGGGCCTGGAGCCGGCGGCCTAAGCCGCCGACACGGGCACCGTTTCATCCAATTCATCTCATCACGTCAGCATCATCATGCGTGCTCTTCAACTGATCGGCGACCGCAAGCTCGAACTGGTCGACCTGCCCGCCCCCGCCGCCCCGGCGGCAGACGAGGTTCAGGTCCGCATCAAGGCGGTCGGCCTCAACCATCTCGACGTCTGGGGCTTTCGCGGCATGGCCTTCGCCAAGCGCAAGCTACCCCTGGTCGTCGGCGTCGAAGCGGCGGGCGAGATCGCCTCGGTCGGGCCCAATGTGAAATCGTTCAAGGCCGGCGACCGCGTCGCCATGTATGGCGCCATGACCTGCGGCCACTGCGCCGCCTGCCGCGAGGGCCGCGACAATCTTTGCGAAAATGTCGCCGGCATCATGGGCTTCCACCTCGACGGCTTCGCCCGCGAGTTGATCAATCTGCCGGCCCGCCTCGTCGTGCCGGTGCCGGACGGCGTGTCGCTGCGCGACGCCGCCTGTGCGCCCATCGCCTTCGGCACCACCGAGCACATGCTGTTCGACAACGCCAAGCTCAAGCCCGGCGAGACCATCCTGGTTCATGCGGCGGGCTCCGGCATCGGCTCGGTCGCCATCAAGATGGCGAAGGCGCTCGGCTGCACCGTCATCACCACCGTCGGCGACGACGCCAAGGCGGAAAAGGCCAAGGCGCTCGGCGCCGACCATGTCATCAATTACAAGACCGACCGCTTCGAAGGCGTCGTGCGCAAGCTGACGCAGAAGAAGGGCGTCGATATCGTATTCGAACACGTCGGCGGCGAAGGCTTCAATGCTTCGCTGTTCTGCCTCAAGCGCGGCGGCCGGCTCGTCACCTGCGGCTCCACCGCCGGTCCGACCGTGACGATCAATCTGATGCAGCTGTTTCAGCAGCAGTACAAGATCCTCGCCTCTTTCGGCTGCCAGATCCGCAACATCCGCGACAGCCTTTCGAAGATGGCCGCAGGCATGGGCGCGATCATCGACAGCGAATTCGCACTCACTGATTTCGAGAAGGGCCTGGCGCGGCTCGAGGGCCGGCAGGTCTTCGGCAAAGTCATCATCAATTTCTGATGCCCTCGTCCCTGAAACAGCGCTGGCGCCGCGGGCTCAAGGCCGCGGGCAATACGGTCGGCGGCGCGCTGGCGATCGGCGTCATCAATCTGATGCGTCTGGTCAAGCCGGACACCATGAGCAACCTCGCCGGCTCGTTCATGCGCCGGGTCGGCCCGCTCTTCCCCGAGCACAAGATCGGCCGCGCCAACCTGGCCGCCGCCTTTCCGGAAAAACCGGCGGATGAGATCGACAAAATCCTGCTCGGCGTCTGGGAGAACCTCGGCCGGGTCGGCGCCGAATTCACGCAACTCGACCGCCTGATCGAGTTCAATCTCGAGCACCCCGAGCGCGGCCGCCTGCACATCCCGCCGGAGCTGTTCAACAAGTTCCTGGCGCTCGCCAACGACGGCAAGCCGGCGCTGGTGTTCACCGCGCACCTGGCCAACTGGGAGCTGCCCGCGGTGTTCGCCGCCGCGCAGGGGGTCGACAGCGCAGCGCTCTATCGCCGTCCCAACATGCCGGCGATCGACCACTGGGTGCGCGAAAAGCGCGCCGCCAGCATGGGCGAACTGATCGCTACCGGCCTCGACGCGCCCGTTCGCATCGCCGACGCCCTCAAGCGCGGCGCCCATATCGGCATGCTGGTCGATCAGTATTACGTGCGCGGCGTCGAGGTGACGTTCTTCGGCCGCAAGACCAACGCCAACCCGCTGATCGCCCGGCTGGCACAGCATTTCGACTGCCCTATCGTCGGCGTGCGCGTCATCCGGCTGCCGAACAACCGCTTCACCGCCGAACTGACCGACGAGGTTCCCCCGGTGCGCGACGCCAAGGGAGACGTCGACATCGCGGCGACCATGCAGGTGATCACGACCATCATCGAGGGCTGGGTTCGCGAACACCCCGAGCAATGGCTCTGGCTGCACCGGCGCTGGCGCTGACGGCGGCAGCAGGGCGTAGCATGGGCGTCGAAATCGAGCGCAAGTTTCTGGTCGCGAGCGACGCGTGGCGCTGCGAGGTCGCGAGCCACAGCGACATCCGGCAGGCCTACCTAGCCGTCAGTGAATCCAGCAGCGTACGCGTCCGTATCAGGAACGCCGCCGCCTTCCTGACGATCAAGAGCGCCGGTCCGGCCATCCGGCGGGATGAATTCGAGTATCCCATTCCGCTCGGCGATGCCGAGGCCCTGCTCGCATTGCGCACCGGCCGGCTCATCGAGAAGCGCCGTTACATCGTGCCGCACGCGGGCTTGCGCTGGGAAATCGACGTCTTCTCAGGCGACCTCGCCGGCCTCGTCATTGCCGAGATCGAGCTGCCGAACGAGACAGCGCCCTTCGCCCGTCCGGCCTGGCTCGGCGGAGAGGTCACCGACGATGCACGCTATGCCAATGCCAGCCTGGCGACTCGCGGCCCGCCCGACGTGAAATAATAAACAAAGGCAATCCTCGAATCAGATACAGTCGCCCGGTGTGTCAAGCAATCGGAGTGCGTTTTGCTCAGAAATTAGACATCGGAGGGACGACATGCGCCGAACCATAGCGATATGGTGCGCAGTTGCGTCTGTTGTGTTTTCGTTCATTTCTTCAAGTTCTGCTGCCGATCTTTCCCGCCCCGTTTATAAAGCACCCGCGTATTACAGCCCCGAACCCGTCTTCTCCTGGACTGGATTTTACATCGGCGTGAACGGCGGCTACGGCTGGAGCCGCTTCACCGGCACCGGTACGTTCGGCGCCGACTCCGTCACCGCCAAAGGTTGGCTCGGCGGCGCGACGGTCGGCTACAATTATCAGATGGGACGGTTCGTCCTGGGCGTCGAAGGCGACTTCGACTGGGCCAACGTCAAATACGATACGCCCTTGTTCGCCGGCACGCTGACGCTGAAGAACGACTACTTCATCACCGCCGCCGCGCGGCTCGGCTATGCCTTCGACCGCACGCTGCTGTACGGCAAGGTTGGCGCTGCCTGGACCCGCGACAAATATGACGGCAATGACGGCGCCGGCGGCACCGTGACGGCGACCAGCAACCGGACCGGCTGGATGCTGGGTGCCGGCGTCGAGTACGCGATCTGGCAGAACCTCTCCGCCAAGCTCGAGTACGATTATCTGATGTTCAGCGGCGTGACGCCGAACTTCACGACCACCGGCGGCCTCGCGGTCGTTGGAACGAGCAGCGTCAGCCTCAAGACCCAGATCGTCAAAGCCGGCCTGAACTATCGCTTCAACGCGTTCTGATCAGCCCGCCTTCGTCGGCAGGCCGGCGGCCTTCCATCCCAGGATGCCGCCGGCCAGATGGGCGTCATACGGATAGCCGGCATCCTGCGCCGCCACCGAAGCCGTGATCGAGCGGCGGCCGGAGCGGCAGGCGAACACCACGCGCTTGCCCTGCGGGTCGGGAATGGCGGTCGGATCGAACGACGACAGCGGCACTAGCACGGCGTCGGGGTATTGCTCGACCGCGGTCTCGTTCGGCTCTCGCACGTCAACGAGCAGCATGGTGCCGGCGCGCACGCCCTCCGCCACTTCCTGCGGGGTCAGATTGGTCACCTCGTCGGCACGCGGCATGTCATCGGCCATAACGCAACTCCTCCATCGCGGAGGCCCTGTTTAGCCGGTCCTGTGACCGGCCGCACGCGGCTTTTTTGCGCCGGAGGTTTCGGGCTTGCGGCCTAGACCGTCACCTGCGTCCCGACTTCGACCACCCGGCCGGTCGGGATCTGGAAATAGTCGGTGGCGTCGTTGGCAGCCCGCGACAGCGAGATGAACAGGCGGTCCTGCCAGCGCGGCATGCCGGATTTCGCCGCCGGCTTGAGCAACCGCCGCGACAGGAAGAACGACGTCGACATGATGTCGAATTGCCAGCCGAGCTTGCGCGCCACCGCCAGCGCCTTCGGAATATTCGGCTGTTCCATGAAGCCGAAGCGCAGGACGACGCGCGAGAAGGTCTCGCCCACAGGCTCCATGCGCACGCGCTCGGCGACATCGACGCGCGGGGTGTCCGCGGTCTCGACCGTGAGGATGACGTTGTTCTCGTGCAGCACCTTGTAGTGCTTGAGACTGTGCATCAGCGCCGTCGGCGTGAAGGCCGGATCGCCGGTGAGGAACACCGCCGTGCCAGGCACCCGCGTCGGCGGCTTTTTCTCCAGGCTGGCGACCAGCGTTTCAAGCGGAATTTCCGATTTGCGCGTCTTCAGAACGAGCAGCCGGCTGCCGCGCCGCCACGTATACATCAGGGTCATTACGATGGCGCCGAGCGCGAGCGGCATCCAGCCGCCCTCGAAGATCTTCAGAAGGTTGGCGGCCAGGAACGTCAGGTCGATGAACAGGAACGGCAGCATCAGCGCCAGCGCGCCAGCCAGCGGCCAGCGCCAGACCTTGCGGATGACGACGATGGCCATCAAGGCCGTGACCACCATCGTGCCGGTCACCGCGATGCCGTAGGCCGAGGCCAGCGCACTCGACGAGCGGAACAGCGCCACCAGAAGCAACACACCGACCAGCAGCAGCAGGTTGACGCGCGGCATGTAAATCTGGCCGGATATTTCCTCCGAAGTATGGCGGATCTCGAGGCGCGGCAGCAGGCCGAGCTGGATCGCCTGACGCGTCAGCGAATAGGCCCCGGTGATGACCGCCTGGCTGGCGATCACCGTGGCGATGGTGGCGAGGATCACCATCGGCAGCAGCGCCCATTGCGGGTACATCAGGAAGAACGGATTCTCGATGGCGCTCGGCTGGGCGAGGATCAGCGCGCCCTGCCCCAAATAATTGATGGTCAGCGACGGCAGCACGACGACCAGCCAGGCAAAGCGGATAGGCCCGCGCCCGAAATGGCCGAGGTCGGCATAAAGCGCCTCCGAGCCGGTCACCACCAGGAATACGGCGCCGAGCGTAAAGAAGCCGACGATGCCGTGATGCAGCAGGAAGTTGACGCCGTAGTACGGGTTGAAGGCGTACAGCACCGTCAGGTTCTGCCCGATATGCGCGAGGCCGGCGACCGCGAGCGCCGCGAACCACACGAGCGTCAGCGGGCCGAAGAACGCCGCCACCTTGGCGGTGCCGCGCGACTGCACGGCGAACAGCGCGACCAGGATGACGACGGTCAGCGGAACGACGTAATGCTCGAAGGCGGGTGTGACGATCTTGACACCCTCGACCGCCGACAGCACCGACAACGCCGGTGTGATGATGGCGTCGCCATAGAACAACGCCCCGCTGATGATGCCGAGCAGGATGACGAAGCCGCTTGAGCGCCCCAGCGCGCGTGACGCCAATGCCATCAGCGCCAGCGTGCCGCCCTCGCCGTTGTTGTCGGCGCGCAGCAGGACGACGACATATTTGGCCGTCACCACCAGGATAAGCGCCCAGATGATCAGCGACAGGATGCCGAGGATGATCGGCTCAGTCACCGGGTTGCCTTGCCCCGCCGCCGCGACCACCGACTCGCGCATGGCGTAGAGCGGGCTGGTGCCGATGTCGCCATAGACGACGCCGATGCTGCCGAGCGTCAGCGCCCAAAAGCCGCCGTGCCCCGGGCCACCATCGACGAGCGGAGCCGACCCGCCGGAGGCGGAGGTCGTGGAATGTGCCATGAAGTGACCCTGTGGGGCTGTGTATCGCGATTCAGCAGTAGGCGAAGAACTCAAGCTGCACCGACGCAGGCGTTGGCGAAGCCGTCAGCATCGACGTAGCGGCAAGTCAACGCAGGTCGCTCATCATGCTCGCCAACGTCGACTTTTCCGATGAGGTATATCAAAGGCCGGCGCCGGTCAGACCGTTACCTGAGTACCAACTTCCACGACCCGCCCCGTCGGGATCTGGAAGAAGTCGGTCGCATCGCTCGCCGAGCGCGCCAGCGCGATGAACAGTCGGTCCTGCCAGGTCGGCATGCCGGACTGCGCCGACGGGCGTAGCGTGCGCCGTGACAGGAAGAATGACGTCGACATGATGTCGAATTGCCAGCCGTGCTTGCGCGCAATGGCGAGCGCTTTGGGCACGTTCGGCGTATCCATGTAACCGAACTTCAGCGTGACGCGGGCGAAGTGCTCGGACAGCGGCGTGAACTGCACACGATCGGAATCCGGCACGCGCGGCGTATCGCCGGTGACGATGGTGAGAATGACGTTGTGCTGGTGCAGAACCTTGTTGTGCTTGAGATTGTGCAGCAGCGCCGTCGGTGCGAAATCTGGGTCGCTGGTCAGAAAGACCGCGGTCCCGGGCACGATATGCGGCGGCTTTTTTTCGAGATTGTGCAGCAGCGTATCGATCGGCACCTCGGCGCGTCGCGTCTTGTTGAGCAGAATGCCCGTGCCGCGCCGCCAGGTCAGGATGATCAGCACCATGGTGATGCCGAACAGCAGCGGCAGCCAGGCGCCTTCGAAGAGCTTGAGGAAATTCGCGGAGAAGAATGTCGCGTCGACCAGAAGGAGCGGCAGGATTATCAGTCCCGCTTGCCAGAACTTCCACTTCCACAATTTCCAGATCACGAAGAAGCCGAGCGTGACGTCGACGACCATCGTCGTCGCCACGGCGATGCCATAGGCGGATGCCAGCGCGCCCGAGCTGCGGAACAGGCCGACGAGCAGCAGAACGCCGATCAGCAGCGAGATCGTGACGCGGGGGATATAGATTTGCCCGACATGCGAGGCCGAGGTGTGGAGAATGGCGAGCCGCGGCAGCAGGCCGAGCTGGATTGCCTGATGCACCAGCGAATAGGCGCCGGTGATCACCGCCTGGCTCGCGATCACGGTGGCCGCCGTCGCCATCACGATCATCGGCACCAGGAACGACTCGGGCACCAGCCGATAAAACGGATTTTCGATCGAAGCCGGATCGGCGAGCACCTTGGCGCCCTGCCCGAAATAATTGATGAGCAAAGCCGGCAACACCAGGCACAGCCAGGCGGCCTGAATCGGCTTCTTGCCGAAGTGACCGAGATCGGCGTAGAGCGCCTCGCCGCCCGTCACAACCAAGAACACCGCGCCGAGCGTGACCAGACCGATGTGACCGTGGGTCAGCAGGAATGACACCGCGTAAGCCGGGTTGAGAGCCAGCAGCACATGCGGGTCCTCGTGGATGTGGAGCGCCCCGGCGATGGCGATCGAGATGAACCACACCACCATGACCGGGCCGAAAAACGCGGCCACGGTCGCCGTGCCGCGGCTCTGCGCGGCAAACAGCGCGACCAGGATGAACACGGTCAGAGGCGCGACATAATCGCTGAAGCCGGGGCTGGCGAGCTTGAGGCCTTCGACCGCTGACAACACCGAAATCGCCGGAGTGATGACCGAGTCGCCAAGGAACATCGAGGCGCCGATGACGCCGAGAATCAGAATGAACGGGGTGCGGCGGCCAATCGCTCGCGTTGCCAGAGCCATCAGCGACAGCGTGCCGCCCTCGCCGTTGTTGTCGGCATTGAGCAGCAACAGAACGTACTTCAGCGTCACAGTGACGATCAGCGACCAGACGATCAGCGACAGCACACCGAGAACGATGTCCGAGGTGACGCCATGCTCGCCGCTGGCTGCCAGCGCCGCCTCGCGAAAGGCGTAGAGCGGACTGGTACCAATGTCGCCATACACGACGCCGACGCTGCCCAGAGCCAGCGCCCAGAAGCTCGGGTGCTTCACCGTCTCGCCGCCACTCGCGCTGGAAATTTCAGCTGATGTCGCCGGGTCGCTCACACGAATCTCGATCGCCTGTTTGGCCCGCGGTCGGGGACCGGAGGCGGGCTTATATCACCGCCCTGTCAGAGAGAATACGGACCTGTGCGCGCCGCCTGTTGACGACGGTCAAAGCCGGAACAGTCGAGAATCGTGGGATCAGGGGGTCAAATCGGCCGGAATCGGCGGATCTTCCCGGATCAAGGTGATGGTGACGCGGCGATTGGGCGCCAGCGACGGATTATCCGGGAACAAGGGGTCGGTGTCGGCCTTGCCGCCGACCATGAAGAAGTGCCCGGGTGGAACCCCTTCCGCCGCCAGGATCTGACGGACGGAATTAGCCCGGTCCGCCGACAGTTCCCACGGCCCATAGCCCGGGCGCGCCGGAACAAGTCCGGTCGCGGTATGACCGGTAATGGAAATGCGGAACGGCATCGCCTTGAGCGCCGGCGCGATGCGCTGGATCAGAAGCCGCGTGCGCTCATAGGGCTCCTTGGAGCCGTCCGCGAACATCGAGCGGCCGTCCTGGTCGGTGATTTCGATGTTGAGACCTTCCTTGGTCTCCTCGAGCATGACGTGCTTCGAGATCTCGGCGATCTCGGGCATGCTTTGCAGAGCCTGACGCAGCGATGCGGCGGCGAGCGCGAACTTGCGGTCTTCTTTCAGCCGTGCGCCATGGACACGGTTAAGGCCCTTCTCGTCCGGCGCCGGCGTTGCCGATGCATCCTTGGGATCGATGTTGGCGACGTTCTTGAGCTTGGGCCGGGTCGGCAGCCCCATGAGCTCGAGCACGCCGGAATAGCGGACCTTGTCCTGAATACCGAAGGCGTCGCGCATCGAGCCGGCGACGACCTGCAGTTTGGCCTGATCCTGCGTCGAGAAGGCAACCAACATGACGAAGAAAGCGACGAGCAACGCCATCAGGTCGGCGAAGGTTACGAACCAACCGTGACCGCCTGCGTGTCCGCCGCGATTTTTCTTGGCCATGGGTTGTTACTCTGAATGAAGAGTCAGCCTTGCGCTTTATGCAGTCGCCGGCGCGCTCTCCGCCTCTCCCTCGGAATGACGATGCTTTTCCGGCAAGTAGGCGAGCAGCATTTCCCGCACCAGCGCCGGGCTCTTGGCTTCACGCATCATCAGGATGCCGTCGATGATCAAGCTGCGGTTGATTTCCTCATCGACCAGCTTGACGTGCAGCTTGTCGGCCAAAGGCAGGCACAGCATGTTGGCGAGGGTCGCGCCGTAGAAGGTTGCGAGCAGCGCGCCCGCCATGAACGGACCGAGCTTCGACGGGTCGGTCATGTTGGCGAACATCTGCACCATGCCGATCAGCGTGCCGATCATGCCGAAGGCCGGCGCGCAATCGCCGACGGCGCGGTAGATCTTCTGCCCCTCGTCGAGATGGGTCAGGAAGTTGTCGCGATCGCGCTCGAGGTTGTCTCGGATGAAGCCCGCGTCATAGCCGTCGGCGACGAAGCGGATGCCCTTGGCGAGGAAAGGATCCTCGGTCTCGGCCTTTTCGAGGCCGATCGGGCCTTCCTTGCGCATGATCTCGGCGAGCCCGGCGATCTCGTCCACCAGTTCGCGCTGCGACGTGCGGCGCATCGTGAAGGCGAACTTCGCGCCCATCGGCACGCCGTGGACAATCGCACTCAAGGGGAAGCGGATCAGCGTGGCGGCCGTCGAACCGCCGAAAATCAGGATCGCGGCGTGTTCGTTGACGAACATGCCCAGATCGCCGCCCATCAGGATGACGATACTGATGACGCCGAGGCCGGCCGCCAAACCCAGACTGGTCGCGATATCCATGACTTACTCCAAACCTACCAACAGCGTTCGCGCGGCCCGCAAACAGGTGCTGTCGGAACCCTAGACTGACGCTGTTAAGACCCGGTAAAGGCTAATCGATTGGAAATGCCTGAGGCCGGTGGTTCTTCGTGGCGCGGCAAATGACGCCGGAATGGCACTGGAATTCGCCGGCGAAAGGCATTCCAATGCGCCGCCGAAGCTGGCGGCGTTAGAAAAGTCTTAACCTGGAGGAAGCGAGCCCATGCGCGAGATCGGTCATTTCATCGGTGGCAAGACCGTCAAGGGAGCTTCCGGCCGCAGCGGCGACGTCTTCGATCCGAATACCGGCGAGGTCCAGGCCAAGGTCGCGCTGGCATCCAAAAGCGAGGTCGAGCAGGCCATCGCCAATGCCGAGGCCGCTCAGCCGGCTTGGGCAGCGACAAATCCGCAGCGCCGCGCCCGGGTGATGTTCAAATTCCTCGAGCTTATCGCCAAGGAGAACGACAGCCTCGCAAAGCTCCTGTCCTCCGAGCACGGCAAGACCGTGCCCGACGCCAAGGGCGACATCCAGCGCGGCGTCGAGGTCGTGGAGTTCGCCTGCGGTATTCCGCACCTTCTGAAGGGTGAGTTCACCGAAGGCGCCGGTCCCGGTATCGACCTCTATTCGATCCGCCAGCCGCTCGGCGTCGTGGCGGGCATCACGCCGTTCAACTTCCCGGCCATGATCCCGCTGTGGAAATGCGCGCCGGCCATCGCCTGCGGCAACGCCTTCATCCTCAAGCCTTCGGAGCGCGACCCGTCCGTGCCGATGCGCATCGCCGAGTTGTTCCTCGAGGCCGGCCTGCCAGAAGGCATCCTCAACGTCGTCAACGGCGACAAGGAAGCAGTCGACACGATCCTGACCGATGCGCGCGTCAAGGCGATCGGCTTCGTCGGCTCCTCCGACATCGCGCAGTACATCTATTCAACCGGCGCCGCGCACGGCAAACGCGTTCAATGTTTCGGCGGCGCCAAGAACCACATGATCGTGATGCCGGACGCCGACATGGACCAGGCGGTCGATGCGCTGATCGGCGCCGGCTACGGCTCGGCGGGCGAGCGCTGCATGGCGATCTCGGTTGCCGTGCCGGTCGGCCAGAAGACCGCCGATCTCCTGATGGAAAAGCTCATCCCGCGCGTCGAAAATCTGAAGATCGGTCCCTCCACCGATCCGCAGGCCGATTACGGTCCCGTCGTCACCAAGGCGGCGCTCAACCGCATCCGCGATTATGTCGACACCGGCGTCAAGGAAGGCGCCAAGCTCGTGGTCGATGGACGCGGCTTCAAGATGCAGGGCTACGAGAAGGGCTTCTTCATGGGCGGATGCCTGTTCGACGAGGTCAAGCCTGACATGAGGATCTACAAGGAAGAGATCTTCGGCCCGGTGCTGTCGGTGGTGCGCGCCAAGGATTACGAGGAAGCGGTCGCCCTGCCCTCGAGCCACGAATACGGCAACGGCGTCGCGATCTTCACCCGCGACGGCGACGCGGCCCGCGACTTCGTTTCCCGCGTTCAGGTCGGCATGGTCGGCGTCAACTTCGCCATTCCGGTGCCGCTGTCCTATCACACCTTCGGCGGCTGGAAGCGGTCCGGCTTCGGCGATCTCAACCAGCACGGGCCGGATTCGATCCGCTTCTACACCAAGACCAAAACCGTCACCTCGCGTTGGCCGAGCGGCACCAAAGGCGGCGCCGAGTTCACCATCCCGACGATGAAGTGACGCGGCGCGGTTCGGCCCCACCACCCTCTGGCACGATCCGTGCGCTGCGCTAGACTTGGCGCGACGCGCGCCACAAGGCCGCGCCGGGTCAATGGCAAGGGAGGAAGGCATGCTCACGAGGCGAGGTTTCGCTGGCGTGGTCGGCTGCGCGATTTGCAGCGTCGCCGGCTTTTCTGCGACGGAAGTCAATGCACAGGCCGCGGTGACGGCGAACGGCGTGACGCGCACGACGCTGTCGCGCATCGACGGCCCGACTGCCGGCTACGAGACCATCATCATGCAAGTGAAGATCGACAAGGGCGCCACCGTCGGCCGGCATACGCATCCCGGCATCGAGTCGACCGTGGTGCTGGACGGCAGCATCGAACTGCCGGTGCAGGGCCGCGACACCAAGGTGATGAAGAAAGGCGACGCCTTCCAGGTGCCGCCGGAAACGCCGCACGCCGGCGGCAAGCCGCGCGACGAAGACGCCCTGCTCCTGATCAACTACATCGTCGAGAAGGGAAAGCCGCTGGCGACTCCCGTCTGAGCCGTTAGAGTCGGCCGCGTGTTCCACCGGCCAGCGAGGAATCCGGAATTGCGTCACGCCGCCGCAGCCTGCCTTGCCTTGATTGCGCTCATGCTCGCCGGCTGCGGCGGCGGCACGTCGCTGACGTCCGAGCAGCCGCCGGACAAGCCGCTGGTCACCGACGTCATGGACGGCCGCTGGATTCTCACCGCGCCGAACGCGCCGAGTTGCGGGCTCAATTTCACAGCGCCATCGCCGTCGGGCGGCAACGCAACGCCGGACGGCGGCTGCCCGGAGCGCTTCTACCTGAGCCGGCGCTGGCAGCTTGCCGACGGCACGCTGACCATCGTCGATGCCGAGAGCACGCCGCTCGGCACTTTCCGCGTCAACGGCGACCGCTTCGACGGCAAGTCCGACGCCGGGACTCCGGTCACGCTTTCCCGCTAATCTCACGGCACCACAACAGGGGCTTTTCTTCATGTCCGACTACAAGCTTTATTGTTTCGCCCAGTCCGGCAACGCCTATCGCGCCGCGCTGATGCTCAACCTGATTGGCGCAAAATGGCAGCCGGTCTGGGTCGATTTCTTCGCCGGCCTCATTCAGCGCAAGCCGGAATTCCGCGAAGACGTCAACGAAATGGGCGAAGTCCCGGTGCTGGTCGACGGCAACAAGAAGCTGACGCAGTCGGCGGTGATCCTGACTTATCTGGCGCGCAAGACCGGCAAGTTCAAACCGCAGGGCGAGGACGAGGAGCTCGAAGCGCTGCGCTGGATCGTGTTCGACAACCAGAAGGTCAATGGTTTCCTCGGGCCGTACCGCTTCCTCAAGACGCTGGCCTCGACGCCGGCCGATCCCGCGGTGCTCGCCTTCCTCAAGGGCCGCATCGACGGCAATCTCGCCATCGTCAACAAGCGGCTGGAGAAGGCGCCGTTCCTGCTCGGCGAGCGGCCAACCATCGCCGACATTTCGATGTGCGCTTACCTGTTCTACCCGCCGGAGGAATTCGGTTTCGATATCGCCAAGGACCATCCGGCGATCGGCGCGTGGCTCAAGCGCGTCGAGGCCCTGCCCGGCTGGGCGCACCCTTACGACATCATGCCCGGCTATCCGTTGGGCACGCAGGGCTACCGCAACAAGAAGGTCTGATCCTTACTTGTGATGGTGATGACCATGGCCATGATGATGGCCATGGTCATGCGCGTGGTCGTGGTCGTGGTCGTGTGAATGATCGTGGCCGCAGCCGCACGAATGATCGTGGGCATGGTCGTGATGATGACCGTGCGCGTGATGCGCGTGGTCATGGTCATGATCATGATGCGCGTGCAGCTCGTAGGCGCCGCCTTCCGGCTCGAACGGCGCGTCAATCGTCGCGACCTTGGCGCCGAGCGCTGTCAACAGCTCCTCGGTCGCCGGCGTGCGCAGCACGCGCACACGGTTCGGCAGCAGCTGCACGGCGATATGGCGGTCGCCGAGATGCCAGGCGACGCGCGCCAGCGCCGCGACGTCGGCGGCGCGCGCCTCGAGCAATGCTTCCGGCTTGGCGACGACCTCAATGAAGCTGCCGTCATCGAGCGCGACGACGTCGTCGTGGCGCAGCCTATCCTTGAAATCGATGTGAACGGTCCTGCCCTTGACGCTGACGACGCTGAGCGAGCCGGCGGCGCGCTGGGCGTGGTCGAGCAGCACGCTGTCGCTGGCCGACAGGCCGCGTGCGTCATGAGCGGCAATGATGCTGGTCGCGCGCGGCATGGAAAATCCCGAGGTGACTAGTTGAGCCGCGCCGGACGTTCGTCGTCGCCCGACTCGGCGCCCGGCGGGGGCGGCACGGCGGCGTCCGGCGCACCGGCGAGGCCTTGCGCGGTCGCCGCCGCTTCGGCGTCCTTGCGCTGATAATTGCGGTACGACAGCCAGCCGAGCGGCAGACAGGCGAGATAAACGATGGCGCCGATCGACAGCACTTCCCACGGATAGCTGATCAGAAGCGCCACCAACAACACGACCACGACGAAGACCGGCAGAACCATCTCCGGCGGCACGCGCTTGCCGACGCGCTTGCCGGAGAACACCGGCAGGCGCGACACCATGAGGAGCGCGATCGCCAGCGTGTAGAAGAAGGTGACCCAGACTGTGATCAGGCCGTTATCGACGCCGAGGAAATAAAGATAGATCGGCAGCAGCACGGTGAGCGCGCCGGCCGGCGCCGGAATGCCGGTGAAGAAATTGCCCGCCCAGGCCGGCTTGTCCGGATCGTCGATCATGACGTTGAAGCGCGCGAGGCGAAGCCCGGCGCATATGGCGAACACCAGCGCCACGATCCAGCCCGCCGATTTCAGTTCGTGCAGGCCCCAGAAATACAGGATCAGCGCCGGGGTGACGCCGAAGTTGACGAAGTCGGCCAGGCTGTCGAGTTCGGCGCCGAATTTCGAAGTGCCCTTGAGCATGCGCGCGACGCGGCCGTCGATGCCGTCGAGCAGCGCGGCGAAGACGATGGCGGCCAGCGCCCACTCGAGCTTGCTCTCGATCGCCAGCCGGATCGCGGTCAGGCCGGCGCACAGCGCCAGCAGCGTGATCAGGTTGGGCACCAGAGTGCGCACCGGGATCGCCTTGAAGCGGCGGCGGCGCGGCGGCGGTGCGGGGTCGATCGGTTGGAACACCATGGCCTCTCTATAGCGGTTTGGCGGACCTTGCGCCACGTTTGGCGCCGGATTGTGACGGGGGCCCGTCATCGTCCGCGCAAGCGGACGATCCAGCCCGTCCCTCGCTGGCACGAAGTGCCGGGTCCTCCGCCTTCGCGGAGGACGACGACGCAGGTCGCGCATCATCGCCCCTGTTCTTTAAAGGCCCGGGGCGGCCTGCCTTCCCTCCCCGCTTTCGCGGGGACAAATCTTCCTCCCTCGGACATGCCGAGGGAATGGAGCGCCGCGAAGCGCCCAAAATGTGCACCTTGCGGTGCACGGCCCCTCCTTGCGATCGGAGAAGGCCTGCGCCGCGCGGCGCTCCATCGCGGTGTCGTTA
>JAFEFL010000053.1 GCA_018240595.1 Pseudomonadota bacterium
GGCGAGCGCATGACGGTAAGCCGCGCCGGCGTCGTCGTGCTCGGCCTCGTCGGCGTGCTGATCATCCTGCGGCCGGGTATCGCCAGCTTCAATCCGGCGGCCGGCCTCGTGCTGCTGGCGGCGGTCGGCTACGGCACCATGATGACGATGACCAAGAAACTGACGGCGACGCAGTCGACCTTCGGCATCATCTTCTGGATGGCGGTCATCCAGTTTCCGCTGTCACTTCTAGGCAGCAATCTCAGGGTCTTTCTCGACGCGAACCTCTACGACCTGCGCCACATTTTGCCCGCAATTGCGGTCGGTATAGCCGGTCTGACTTCGCACTTGTGCCTGACCAACGCCTTCCGGGCCGGTGACGCCACGCTGGTTGTGCCGCTCGATTTCATGCGTATTCCGCTCATCGCCGTCGTTGGCTGGGCGTTCTACGGCGAAGCGCTCGATATCTGGGTTCTGGTCGGCGCGCTGATCATCATCGCCGGCGTGCTCTGGAACCTGCGGTCCGAGCGCGCCCGCACCCGCTGAGACCGTCGCCGTATCGTCCTCGCATGGCCCTATTTTTCCGATTAGAGTGCGCCGCATGAGAAGCTTCCTGACGCCCGCCTTCGCCGCACTCGCCGCCCTTACCGTGATGTCTCCCGCCCTGGCGCAACAAGGCAGCCCGACCTGCCAGCGCCTGGAGGCGCAGTTGACGGCGCTGGACCGCGGCAATGCCGATCCGGCCCAGGCCGACCGCATCCGCAAGGCCGAGGATACCGTCAATCGCCAGCAGTACGAGGTCGACCGCCTCGTGTCGCAGAGCCGGCAGGCCGGCTGCGAAAATTCGGGCTTCTTCTCGATCTTCTCCAATCCGCCGCCGCAGTGCGGCGCCCTCACCCGCCAGATCGGCCAGCAGCGCAACGCGCTCGAACGCATGCAGATCCAGCTCGAGCAGCTCTCGGGAGGCAATACCGAACGCATGGCGCAGCGCCAGTCGCTGCTGATCGCGCTCGGCGACAACAATTGCGGCCCGCAATATCGCTCGGCGGCGGCGCAGGGCCAGCAGGGCGGCTTCTTCGATCGCCTGTTCGGCGGCGGCAGCGGCGGTCCCGGCCCGAGCAGCGGCGGCGACAACGGCATCTATTCGACGCCGCAAGGCCAGATGGGCGGCACCTTCCGCACCATCTGCGTGCGCACCTGCGACGGCTATTATTTCCCGATCTCGTACCAGACCTCGCCGGATCACTTCCAGCAGGACGCCCAGGCGTGCCAGCGCGCCTGCCCGGCGGCGCAGGTTCAGCTCTACACCTATCACAACCCCGGCGAAGACGTGCCGCAGGCGGTGTCGCTCGACGGCCAGCCCTACACCTCGCTGCCGACGGCGTTCGCCTATCGCAAGGCGCTCGACAAGTCGTGCAGTTGCCGCCGGCCGGGCGAGAGCTGGGCCGAAGCGCTGAAAGCGCTCGGCACCGATGAAACCCTGGCGCCCGGCGATGTCGTCGTCACGCCGGAGAACGCCAAGAAGCTGTCGCAGCCGCCGCAGCCGCGCGCGCCCGCCAAGCCCGGCACCACCGCGCCGCGCAGCGATGCCGGCGCGCCGGGTACGAAGCCGCAGGCGAGCAACGACGTGCGCAGCGTCGGGCCGACCTATCTGCCGGCGCGGCAGCAGTAGTCTTCGCCGTCATGCCCCGCGCAAGCGGGGCATCCAGCAAACGGCGCGTCTTTTTTGCAGAGTCAGTGGATACTGGATCGTCCGCTTTCGCGGACGATGACCCAGAGTGCGGCCCCGCCGCCAGAAACCTAAAAATCGATCGCTTCGGTCTTCACCGGCTGGCCGGTGAGCAAGGACGGATCCGGCTTCGGCAGTGGCTCGCCGGTGTCGCGGAAGCGATTGGTGATCGGATAGCGCCGGTCGCGGCCGAAATTCTTGCGCGTCACCTTCACGCCCGGCGCCGCCTGCCGCCGCTTGTATTCGGCGATGTGCAGCAGCCGCTCGACGCGCATCACGGTGTCGCGGTCGAAGCCCGCGGCGGTGATGACCGACACCGGCTCCTCGCGCTCGACCAGACGCTCGAGGATGGCATCGAGCACGCTGTAAGGCGGCAGCGAATCCTCGTCCTTCTGATTCTCGCGCAATTCGGCGGTCGGCGGCCGCGTGATGATGTTGTCGGGGATGACGACGCCGTCGGGCCCGAGCGCGCCGTCCGGCTTCCAGCCATTGCGCAAACGGCTGAGGCGAAACACCTGGGTCTTGTAGAGATCCTTCACCGGGTTGAAGCCGCCGTTCATGTCGCCGTAGAGCGTGGCGTAGCCGACCGACATTTCCGACTTGTTGCCGGTGGTGACGACCATCAGGTTGAACTTGTTGGAGATCGCCATCAGCATGGTGCCGCGGGCGCGCGCCTGCAGGTTCTCCTCGGTGACGTCGCTCGGCAGTTTGTCGAAGGCCGGCGCCAGCGCCGCGAGGAAGCCTTCGACCGCCGGTGCGATCGGCAGGATGTCGTAGCGCACGCCGAGCGCCTTGGCGCAGGACGCCGCGTCGGTCAGCGATTCCTGCGACGTGTATTTGTACGGCAGCATCACGCAGCGCACGCGATCCGGCCCCAGCGCATCGACCGCCATTGCCGCCACCAGCGCCGAGTCGATGCCGCCGGACAGGCCGATGACGACGCCCGGAAAACCGTTCTTATTGACGTAATCGCGCAGCGCCAGCACGCAGGCGGTGTAGTCTGCGCGATCGTCCTCGATAGCCTTGACCACCGGCCCCTGCTCGCAAACCCAGGTGCCGTCGCGGCGCAGCCACTGCGTGGTGACGACGGTCTCCGCGAAGGCGGCGAGCTGGAAGGCGAGTGAGCAGTCGGCATGCAGGCCGAACGACACGCCGTCGAACACCAGCTCGTCCTGGCCGCCGACCTGGTTGACGTAGACCATCGGCAGGCCCTGCTCGGTGACGCGTGACACCGCGACGTTGAGACGGACTTCGTCCTTGCTGCGGTCATAGGGCGAGCTGTTCGGCACCAGCAATATCTCGGCGCCGGTCTCGGCGAGGCACTCGACGATGTCGGCGCCCCAGATGTCCTCGCAGATCGGCACGCCGAGGCGCACGCCCTTGAAGCTGATCGGCCCCGGCAGCGGGCCGGCGGCGAAGACGCGCTTTTCGTCGAACACGCCGTAGTTCGGCAGATCGACCTTGAAGCGCAGCGCCGCGATGCGGCCGGCCTCGAGCAGCGCCACGGCGTTGTAGAGCTTGCCGTCCTCGACCCAGGGCGTGCCGACCAGCAGCGCCGGGCCGCCGGATGCGGTCTC
This sequence comes from Pseudomonadota bacterium, assembly GCA_018240595.1. Lineage (GTDB taxonomy): Bacteria > Pseudomonadota > Alphaproteobacteria > Rhizobiales > Xanthobacteraceae > Pseudolabrys. Next base: position 3,286 of record JAFEFL010000053.1, read on the forward strand.
TCGCGCCAGCTTCTCGACCTCGGCGCGACAGGCGGCCTGGAAGGCCGGCTTGAGCACCAGGTCTTCCGGCGGGTAGCCGGCGATAAACAGTTCGGGAAACACCACGATGTCGGCGCCCTGACGGGCCGCCTCGTCGCGGGCGCGGCGCACCTTGGCGGCATTGCCGGCGACGTCGCCGACAGTCGAATTGAGCTGGGCGCAGGCGATCGCCAGCCGGTCGGCAGGTTTTGCGTTCGAGGCGCGGGTGTTCATGGAAATGATCTATCGCCTGCCCTTGCCGATCACAATCAGGGCGCCCGCATATCTCCCTTCCCGCCACGCGCTCTCGCCCGTGGCGGGGGAAGAAAGACTAGAGCCCCGCCACAGCCGGCAGCGGCCGGCCCGCCCGCTCCTTGCGCAGCCTATCGGCCAGCAGGAAGGCGAGATCGATCGCCTGCTCGGCGTTGAGGCGCGGATCGCAGACCGTGTGATAGCGGTCGTTGAGATCCGAGTCGGAAATGGCGCGCGCGCCGCCGGTGCATTCGGTGACGTTCTGTCCGGTCATCTCCAGATGCACGCCGCCGGCATGGGTGCCTTCGGCGGCATGGATGTCGAAGAACGAGCGCACTTCCTTCAGGATCAGATCGAACGGCCGGGTCTTGTAGCCCGACGCCGAGGTGATCGTATTGCCGTGCATCGGATCGCACGACCACACCACCGAGCGGCCCTCGCGCTTCACGGCGCGCACGAAAGCCGGCAGGCTCTCGCCGACCTTCTCGGCGCCGAAGCGGCCGATCAGCGTGAGACGGCCTGGCTCGTTGTCCGGGTTGAGGATGTCGATCAGGCGCAACAGATCGTCGACCTTGAGCGACGGGCCACACTTCAAGCCGAGCGGGTTCTTGATGCCGCGCGCATATTCGATGTGCGCGTGATCGTGCTGGCGGGTGCGGTCGCCGATCCAGATCATGTGGCCGGAGGTCGCGTACCAGTCGCCCGTGGTCGAGTCGATGCGGGTCAGCGCCTGCTCGTAGCCGAGCAGCAGCGCTTCGTGGCTCGTGTAGAAATCGGTGGTGCCCAGCGCTGAGTCGACCGCGAAGGTCAGGCCGCAGGCGCGCATGAAATCGAGCGCGCCGGAGACGCGGTCGGCAAGATCGGCGTAAGCCTTCGACTGCGGCGAGTCGGACACCGACTGGATCATCCAGCGATGCACGTTCTCGACGCTGGCGTAACCGCCCTTGGCGAAAGCGCGCAGCAGGTTGAGCGTCGCCGCCGACTGGCGATAGGCATCCATCTGCCGGCGCGGATCGGGCGTGCGTGCTTCCGGCGTGAAGGCGATGTCGTTGATGATGTCGCCGCGATAGCTCGGGAGTTCGACGCCGTCCTTCTTCTCGGTCGCCGACGAGCGCGGCTTGGCGAACTGCCCGGCGATGCGGCCGACCTTCACCACCGGCGAGGCGCCGGCATAGGTCAGGACGATCGCCATCTGCAGGAAGACGCGGAAGAAGTCGCGGATGTTGTTGGCGCCGTGCTCGGCAAAGCTCTCGGCGCAGTCGCCGCCCTGGAGCAGGAAAGCCTCGCCATTGGCGACGCGGCCGAGCGCAGCCTTGAGATTGCGCGCCTCGCCGGCAAAAACGAGCGGCGGAAACGTGCCAAGCTGCTTCTCGGTCTCAGCGAGAAGCTGCTTGTCCGGGTAATCCGGCACCTGCAGGACGGGCTTGTTGCGCCAGCTGTCGGGCGACCAACGCTCGGGCATTGCATTTACTCCAGCAAATTTGCGGGGTTATACACAATTTGGGCCCCGCTAGGCCAGTCCATAGCGCGCGCAGGCTTAACCGTGTTTCCGGCCTATTCCGCGGCCTTGCCGGGCGCTTTTTCGCCCGCTTGGCGGCTATAGCTGGCGGCCTTGTCGCGCATCGTCACCAGTTCCTCGGCCATGGTCGGATGGACCGCCATGGTGGCGTCGAAGTCGGCCTTGGTGGCCCCCATCTTCACCGCGATGCCGATGAGCTGAATCAGTTCGCCGGCATCGGGGCCGGCGATGTGGCAGCCGACCACCCTGCCCGTCACGCCATCGACCAGCAGCTTCATGAACACCCGGGTCGCCCGGCCCGACAGGGTCGCCTTCATCGGCCGGAACGTGGTCTTGTAGACGTCGAGCTTGTCGAGCTGCGCGCGGGCCTGCGCTTCGGTCAGGCCGATGACGCCGAGTTCCGGCTCGGAGAACACCGCGGTCGGTACATCGACGTGGTCGGCCTTGGTCGGCTTGCCGCCGTACACGGTGTCGGCGAAGGCATGGCCCTCGCGGATCGCCACCGGCGTGAGGTTGACGCGGTTGGTGACGTCGCCGACGGCATAGATGTTCGGCACTGTGGTCCGCGAATATTCATCGACCTCGATGCCGCCGTGCTCGTGGCAGCGGATGCCGACCTTCTCCATGCCGATGCCCATGCAGTTCGGCCGGCGGCCGATGGCGAACAGCACCTTGTCGCTGGCGATCGACTGGCCGTCGGACAGCCGCGTGACGTATTGGTCGCCCGAGCGCTCGATGGCGGTAACGGTGTGGCCGCACAGAACCTTGATGCCGCGCGCCTGCATTTCGTTGCGCAAGTGCTCCCGAATGTCGTCGTCGAAGCCGCGCAGGATGTTTTCGCCGCGATAGACCAAAGTCACCTCGCTGCCCATGCCGGCGAAGATACAGGCGAACTCGACGGCGATGTAACCGCCGCCCTGGATGACGATGCGCTTCGGCAGTTCGGGCAGATGCAGCGCCTCGTTCGACGAGATGGCGTGCTCGAGCCCGGGGATGTGCGGGCCCATATGCGGCCAGCCGCCGGTGGCGATCAGGATCTTGTCGGTGGTGACCTTGTCGCCATTGGCGAGGCGGATGGTGTGCGCATCCTCGATCATGGCGCGACTGCGCACGATCTTCACTTTCCAGCGATCGAGGGTGGCGACGTAAGCCGCCTCAAGGCGATCGATCTCGCGATCCTTGTTGGCGATCAAGGCCGGCCACGAGAACGTGGCCTCCGGCACCGTCCAGCCGAAGCCGGCGGCATCCTCGAAGTCGTGGGAAAAGCGCGAGGCGTATACGAGGAGCTTCTTCGGCACGCAGCCGCGGATCACGCAGGTGCCGCCGACGCGGAATTCCTCTGCGATCATGACCCGCGCGCCGTAGCTGGCGGCGATGCGGGCGGCGCGTACGCCGCCGGAGCCTGCGCCAATGACGAACAGATCGACGTCGTATTGTGAATTGGAAGATTGAGCCATGGGCTGAGCCTCGCCTACCGTCACAACGCGGCAGGCGTCAGGCGGCCGAGCTTATTAAAGCTTGTGGCCTTTCTTCTTCAAGCCCTCGCGCATCTTGCCGATGACCTCGTCCGACAAAGTCGCAGACCACTCCTGCGCGAATTTCAGGCTTTCATCGACGACCTTCGGCTGCTCGACGAGGAGCTTCTTGCCGGCCGGCGAGGTGTAGAAGGCGAGGATGTCCTTGAGTTCCTGCTCGGTGAAGTGCGAGGCGTAGATTTCGGTCACCTTGCTGTAGACCTCCTGAAGCCGCGGCTCGAAATCCTTGCGCAGCTGGTTGGCGACCTCGGTGGCGTCGTTCGTCATCGTCGGATCCTGCTGCACGAAGAACAGCCGCGCCTGCTCGATCACGCCGGGAATGAGCGGCGCGAACAGTTCATTGGCGCCGGTCAGCTTGGTGATCTCGGCGGCGGTCTTCAGCGCGGCCTGCGACGGCTGCTGCGCCAGCGCCGGTCCGGACAGGACGAGCACGGCCGCGACCACCGTCAAGCGGACGCTACGCCAGGAAGCTTGAAGGACAGTCATCGTGGTAACTCCGTTTTCGACCTATCGGGCCCGCTCGACGGTTTTCACACCGTCCGGACCGCCAACTATCACAATCGACGCAAGATCAACGAACAAGCCGTGCTCCATGACCCCCGGCACGGCCGCCAGCGCGCGCGCCAGGGCTTTCGGGTCTTCGATCCGGGTCAGCGCGGCATCGACGATCCAGTGCCCGCCATCCGTGACGAAAGGATGGCCGTCGCGGCCCTGCCGCAGTTTCAACGGTCCGCCGCGCTGCACGCCGGCGATGGCCTTTTCGATGGCTTTGAGGGTGGCGCCGTAACCGAACGGCGTCACCTCGATCGGCAGCGCGAACGCACCGAGCTTGTCGACGCACTTGGTCCCGTCGACGATGACGAGCATGGCGCCCGAGGCAGCCGCCACGATCTTCTCCCGCAGCAGCGCGCCGCCGCCGCCCTTGATCATGCTGAAATCCGCGGCCACCTCGTCGGCGCCGTCGATCGTCAGGTCGAGTTCGGGCGTCTCGTCCAGCGTCGTCAGGGGAATGCGGCAGGCTTCGGCTTGAGCGCGCGTCGCCTCGGACGTCGGCACACCGACCACCTTGAGACCCGCCCGCACACGCTCGCCGAGCAGGTCGACAAAATGCTTCGCCGTCGAGCCGGTACCAAGACCAAGGCGCATGCCCGATTGAACGAATTCAATCGCGCGCGCGGCGGCGGCTCGTTTTTGAGCGTCGGCATCCATAACGGCGTTTCTCGATGAAGGTCCCGGAGTGCCCTGAAGATCAGAGTCGGGCGTTTTCTAGCGCCTAACGACGGGCCTGAATAGCCGAAAATGCCGATTCCAACGGCGGAATTGCCGCTTGCATCGCCCCTGCCCGGCGGCTAGCGAACGGTCTTGAACGCAAGCAGAGCGCCAGGCCAGCATGTCCCGCCCCCTCATCGTCTTCGATCTCGACGGTACCTTGGTCGACACGGCCCCCGATCTGGTGGCGACCCTCAATCTGATCTTCGAACGCGAAGGTCTGCCGGCGGTGCCCTACGACGAGGCACGCAAACTGATCGGCGGCGGCGCGCGCGCCATGATCGTCCGCGGCCTTGAGGCAGATCGCCGCACCGTGACGCCCGAGCGTCTCGATGAACTGTTCAGGGATTTCATTGCGCACTACACCGCGCATGTCGCCGACCTGTCGCGTCCCTTCCCCGGCGTCACCGATGCGCTCGACGCGCTGAGTGCAAGCGGTCATCAATTGGCAGTGTGCACCAACAAGTTCGAACGGCAGTCGCTGTTGTTGCTTGAAGCGCTGCAGTTGAGCGAGCGCTTCGAGGCGATCTGCGGTCAGGACACGTTCGGCGTTGCCAAGCCCGACCCCGAGATGCTTCGCCGCACCATTCTCGCCGCCGGCGGCGATCCGGCGCGCGCCATCATGATCGGCGATTCCGAGACCGACGTCCTGACGGCGCGTGCCGCGGGACTGCCGGTCATTGCCGTCGATTTCGGCTACAGCGAAAAGCCCGTGGCGGAGTACGCGCCCGACCGTCTCATCAGCCACTTTTCGCAACTGCCGCAAGCGATTGCGGCTCTCATTGATGGCGCATAACGCAATGCTGCCACAGTTATGGTTAACGCGTTAGGGTTAACGGACGGCGAATAGTTGCTACGACTTCTTGCGCCTCGTAATGTGATTAACGGGCGAGCGTGTTCTGTCGCTCGAGTGGACCGGGATTAAACAATGTACCGAGTCATCGCTATTGCTGTTGGCGGACTTTTGCTCGCCGGTTGTTCGTCGTCGTCGAGCTTCCTCGACGGGCTCAAGCCTGGACCGAGCATGGACAACGTGCGGTTCGAATCCGAGCCGCCCGGCGCCGACGCGAAGGTCTCGAACGGCCAGACCTGCAAGACCCCCTGCTCGCTTTCGCTGCCGACCGATGCGCCGCTGACGGTGACCTTCTCGCTCAACGGCTACCAGCCGGAGCAGGAGAGCCTCGAACCGGTCGATCAGGCCGGCTCGCCTCCGCAATTCCGGCCGAACCCGGTGATGGTCGAGCTGACCGCGGCGCCGCCGGCGGTCAAGCCGAAGCCGAAGCCGCGCGCGGCCCGCAAGCCCGCGGCGAAGCCGGCCGCCAAGCCGGCTGCCAAGCCAGCCGCCCCGAAGCCGGCCGCGGCGGCCCCCGCTCCGGCTCCGGCCGCTGCTCCGGCCCCGGCGGCGACGCCCGCGCCAGCCCAGCAAGGCGCCTCGCCCTGGCCGGCCCCGAAGCAGTAACCGGCCGCTTCACTCACCGATTTGTCGAAAAACGGCGCGGATCTCGCGCCGTTTTACTTTTGGGAGCCTCGGCTCGGCGCCTACGGGCCTTTCCGCTATAGTCATTCCCGCCCGATTTCCTATATGCGATAAAGATGATAGCGCGGCCTGGCCGTCAGGCGCCGCGCCCAATCGCTGGGATCCTCGGAATGGCCCCGATCACGCCTGCCTCGCCTCTCGATCTGGCTGGAAACCGGCCGGCGCCGTTGATCGACCCGTTCGCGCGCGCCATCACCTACCTGCGCGTGTCCGTCACCGACCGTTGCGACTTCCGCTGCGTCTATTGCATGTCGGAGCACATGAGCTTCCTGCCCAAGGCCGACCTGCTGAGCCTTGAGGAGCTCGACCGGCTGTGCAGCGCTTTCGTCGCCAAGGGCGTCAGCAAGCTGCGCCTGACCGGCGGCGAGCCCCTGGTGCGCCGCGGTATCATGACGCTGTTTGCCTCACTGTCCCGCCACCTAGACAGCGGCGCGCTCAAGGAGCTGACCCTTACCACCAACGGCTCGCAACTCGAGAAATACGCCGCCGAGCTGAAGGGCTATGGCGTCGAGCGCATCAACGTGTCGCTGGACACGCTCGATCCGGACAAGTTTCGCGCCATTACGCGCTGGGGCGACCTCGACAAGGTCCTGGCAGGCATCGACGCCGCCCAGGCCGCCGGCCTGAAGGTGAAGATTAACGCGGTGGCGCTCAAGGGCGTCAACGAGGGCGAGATCGGCGACATGATCGCCTGGGCCCATGGCCGCGGCATGGACATGACGCTGATCGAGGTGATGCCGCTGGGCGAGGTCGGCGAGACCCGGCTCGATCAGTACGTCCCGCTGTCGATGCTGCGCGCGCGCCTCGCCGAACGCCTGACGCTCGAGGACATCGCCTATCAGACGGGCGGTCCCGCCCGTTACGTGCAGGTCAAGGAAACCGGCGGCCGCCTCGGCTTCATCACGCCGCTGACCCACAATTTCTGCGAATCCTGCAACCGGGTGCGCATCACCTGTAGCGGCACTTTGTTTATGTGCCTCGGCCAGGAAGATGCCGCCGATCTGCGGACGCCGCTGCGCGCCTCGGAGGGCGACGAGGCGCTGCACCGCGCCATCGACGCCGCGATCCTGCGCAAGCCCAAGGGCCACGACTTCGTCATCGACCGGCGCCAGCAGCGCCCGGCGCTGGCGCGTCACATGAGCGTAACCGGCGGCTAAAAGCGCCCGCCGCGGCCCACTCCTCACTTGGCCACCGCCTTAGCCAAAAGGCGTGCCGACAGCGCCGCTTGCCGCTATTTTCACCATTGACGGCCCATGGCGCCATCGGCTTAACAAGTCTGCGGCCCCGTGGCCGCACGCGTGTGGGGCGCGTAAAGTCGATATAATTCAATTGCCGGGCGAAGCCCGCTGAGGGGGGAATTCGATAGTGAGCGCTCTCGACGCATTTCTGAAGACGCTGCTGCCGGTCAGCCGCGCCATCGACGCCATGAACGCCTGGCTCGGCCGCTACCTCGCGTGGCTCATCCTCGGCGCGGTGCTGGTCTCTTCCATCAACGCCACCATCCGCAAGCTGTTCGACGTGTCGTCGAACTCCTGGCTCGAATTGCAGTGGGTGCTGTTCGGCATCGTGTTCCTGCTGTGCTCGCCGTGGACGCTCATGTCCAACGAGCACATCCGCATCGACATCGTGAACAACCTGCTGCCGAAGGCGGTGCGCAACTGGATCGACATCGTCGGTCACGCCGTATTCCTTCTGCCGTGGTGCGTCATCATGGTGATCACGTCCGGCCCGTTCTTCTGGCGTTCGGCGATGATCAACGAGCAGTCGGGCAACGCCGGCGGCCTGCCGGTCTGGCCGTCGAAGGCGCTGGTGCTCATCGGCTTCGCCCTCCTCCTGATCCAGGCCCTGTCGGAACTGGTCAAACGCGCTTCGGTGATGCGCGACCTCATTCCCGATCCTTACGCGTCCTCAACAAGCGCCATCGAGGCGGAAGTTGAACGGACCGTTGAAGCGATCGAAAAGCGCTAAGCGCTTCAGCCGGATTTGGAGCAAACAATGATTGCCTTCTTCATCGAGAACATGGCTCCGATCATGTTCGCGTCGCTGGTGGTGTTTCTGCTGCTGGGCTACCCCGCGGCATTCTCGCTCGCCGCCGTCGGTCTGCTTTACGCGCTCGCCGGCATCGAGCTCGGCCAGTTCCAGCCCGACTTCCTGCAAGCGCTGCCCGAGCGCGTCTACGGCGTCATGAACAATGACACGCTGCTCGCCATTCCCTTCTTCACCTTCATGGGTCTGGTACTCGAACGATCCGGCATGGCCGAGGATCTGCTCGACACCATCGGCCAGTTGTTCGGCACCGTGCGCGGCGGCCTTGCCTACGCCGTGATCTTCGTCGGCGCCCTGCTCGCCGCCACCACCGGCGTCGTCGCGGCCTCCGTGATCTCGATGGGCCTGATCTCGCTGCCGATCATGCTGCGCTACGGCTACGACCGCCGCGTCGCCTCGGGCGTCATCGCCGCGTCGGGCACGCTGGCGCAGATCATCCCGCCGTCGCTGGTGCTGATCGTCATGGCCGATCAGCTCGGCCGTTCGGTCGGCGACATGTACGAAGGCGCGTTCATTCCCGGCCTCGTCCTGTCCGGCCTCTACGCGCTCTACATCTTCGGCGTCAGCATCGTCTATCCGAAGGCGACGCCGGGCCTGCCGTCGGAAGCGATCGGCTTCCGCGAGCCGAGCGGCGCGCGCGGCGTCTGGCAGCTCGGCATCCTCGTCGTGTTCTCCGGCGTCGTCGCCTACCTGCTGATGAGCGATACCGCCGTGAACGGCGGCGCCGATTTCGTCATTCTCACGATGTCGGTCGGCGTTACCGTGTCGTTCCTGTGCGCGGTCTTCAACCGCGCCTTCGGCACGCGCTATTGGTATTTCAGCGTCATCCTGTTCGTCGGCCTCGCGGCCGGCTGGTACTACTTCAACCACCACGGCCATGAGAACTGGGCGCTGCTGCTCGCGGCGCTGTCGGCCGGCGCGCTTTATGCCGTGATCGCCGCGTTGATCGAGAAGGCGACCGGCTTCCGCCTGGTGACGCTGATGGCGGAGCAGACAACCTTCGTCATGGTGCCGCCGCTGCTGCTGATCTTCCTCGTGCTCGGCACCATCTTCATCGGCGTCGCGACGCCGACCGAAGGCGGCGCCATGGGCGCGGTCGGCGCGCTGATCCTCGGCGCGATGAAGCGTCGGTTGAGCTTCGATCTGATCCGGCAGGCGGTGGAATCGACCGCCAAGCTGTCGGCCTTCGTCGTGTTCATCCTGCTCGGCGCCCGCGTGTTCTCGCTGACCTTCTACGGCGTCAGCGGGCACATCTGGGTCGAGCACATGCTCACTTCGCTGCCCGGCGGCCAGATCGGCTTCCTGATCTTCGTCAACGCCTTCGTGTTCGTGCTGGCGTTCTTCCTCGACTTTTTCGAGCTCGCCTTCATCATCATCCCGCTGCTTGGACCCGCGGCGGAAAAACTCGGCATCGACCTGATCTGGTTCGGCGTCATCCTCGGCGTCAACATGCAGACCTCGTTCATGCATCCGCCGTTCGGCTTCGCCCTGTTCTACCTGCGCTCGGTGGCGCCGAAGGAAAGCTTCATCGATCGCGTCACCGGCAAGCGCACCGAACCGGTCACCACCGGCCAGATCTATTGGGGCGCGGTACCGTTCGTCATCATTCAGGTCATCATGGTGGCGCTCGTCATCGTCTTCCCGGCGATGGTGATGCACTACAAGAAAGGCCTTTCAACCGTCGATCCGAACAAGGTGAAGATCGAGGTGCCGGCGCTCGACAGCCTGCCGCCGCTCGACTTCAACGCGGCGCCGCCGACCTTCAAGTAGCGGCCGCAGAACACGGACAAACAAAAACCCCGGAGCTTGCGCTCCGGGGTTTCTTTTTTTGCGTCCGATGCGTGGGACGATCAGGCGCTCATCGCGCGCATCATGAACTGGTCGTAGGTGTTCTCGGCCAGGCGGAACCACTGATAGGTGTTCTTGGTGAACGCCATCATCGATTCGTTGACCTTCTTGAAGCTCTCGTTTTCCTTCGAGACTTCGGCGTGCAGTTCCATGGTCGCCTTGTAAGAGGCGTCCATGATCGCGGGCGAGAACACGTGCAGCTTGGTGCCGCCGGCGATCAGACGACGCAGCGCCTGCGGATTCACCGCATCGTACTTCGCCATCATCGTCGTGTTGGCGACGTGGCCGGCCGCTTCCAGCACCGCCTGGTAGTGCTTCGGCAGCGCGTTCCACTTGTCGAGGTTGACGAAGGCGAACAGCATCGAGCCGCCTTCCCACCAGCCCGGCGCGTAGTAGTGCGGGGCCACCTTGTAGAAGCCGAGCTTTTCATCGTCGTAGGGACCGATCCACTCGGCCGCGTCGATGGTGCCCTTCTCCAGCGCCGGATAGATGTCGCCGCCGGCGATCTGCTGCGGCACCGCACCGAGCTTCTGGAGCACCTTGCCGGCCCAGCCGCCGATACGCATCTTGACGCCCTTGAGGTCGTCGACGGTGTTGATCTCCTTGCGGAACCAGCCGCCCATCTGACAGCCGGTGTTACCGGCCAGGATGCCGCGAATGTTGTACTTCTTGTAGAACTCGTTGAGGACGGTGTCGCCGCCGCCCTGCGTCCACCAGCCCTGGTTGATGCGGGCGTTCGGGCCGAACGGCACCGAGGTGCCGAAGCCGAAGGTCGGGTCCTTGCCGAAGTAGTAATACGAAGCGGTGTGACCGATCTCGACGGTGCCGTTCTGCACGGCATCGACGATGGCCAGGCCCGGCACGATTTCGCCGGCCGCGAAGGGCTGGATCTGGAATTTGCCGTCGGTCATGTCGGAAACCATTTTGCACATGGTTTCGACGCCGCCGTAGATGGTATCCAGCGACTTCGGCCAGCTCGCCGGCATGCGCCATTTAACTTCAGGGCTCGACTGCGCGATCGCGGGCGCCGCGATGGCCGCCCCGGCGACGCCAAGACCGGCCGCCTGAATAAATTGACGACGTTTCATCAGCTTTTTCCTCCCATTGAGACTTTAGATGCGGGTACCCCCGAGGCTAAACCCGCTAGCACCCACTTCTCGGGGGCTTGAGCGAACCATGGCGGAGACTTGGGTTTAAATCCAGCACAGAATTTGCGCTTCCCGGCGAGGTTTTCGAAATTTCGACCTGGCAACGGCCCCGAATCATCAAAAAAACAGCCCCCGCCCGGTCGTCCCGGGCGGAGGCCTTAACCAAAGGTCTAATAAACTGCCTCAGCCGCGCAGCGCACGCACCATGAAGGCGTCGAAGCCGAGCTCGGCCACCTGCCACCACTGATACTCGCTGCCGCGGTAGGCCAGCATGCTGTCCACCGCCTTCTTGAAGTCGGCGTTCTTGGCCGACGTCTCGGCATAAGTGTCCATCGTCGCCTTGTAGCAGGCCGCCATCACTTCGGGCGTGAACGGCCGCAGCTTCGCGCCGGCCGCCACCAGACGCCGGATCGCGGCCGGGTTCTCGTTGTCGTACTTCGCGATCATCCAGTCGTTGGCGAGCGCCGAGGCCGAGCGGACGATCTGCTGATAGGTCTTCGGCAGCGACGCCCACTTATCGAGATTGATGAAGTTGTGCAGCATGGCGCCGCCTTCCCACCAACCGGGGTAATAGTAGTACGGCGCGACCTTGACGAAGCCGAGCTTCTCGTCGTCGTACGGGCCGACCCACTCGGCCGCGTCGATGGTGCCCTTCTCCAGCGCCGGATAGATATCGCCGCCGGCGAGCTGCTGCGGCACGGTGCCGAGCTTGGAGAAGATCTGCCCGGCGTAACCGGCGATGCGGAATTTCAAACCCTTGAGATCGTCGACGGTCTTGATCTCCTTGCGGAACCAGCCGCCCATCTGACAGGTCGTGTTGCCACAGGGGATGGCGAGGAAGTTGTACTTCTTGAAGAAGTCGTTGGCGATCTCACCGCCGCCGCCGAACTCCATCCACGCCGCCTGCATGCGGGTGTTGAGGCCGAAGGGCTGCGCCGTGTAGAGCGCGAAGGTCGGGTCCTTGCCGACGTAGTAATACGACGCGGTGTGCGCCATTTCGACGGTGCCGTTCTGCACCGCGTCCGCGGCCTGCAGGCCTGGAACGATTTCGCCGGCGGCGAAAGTCTGGATCTGGAATTTGTTGTCGGTCATTTCGGCGACCGCCTTGGCGAAGACTTCGGCCGCGCCGTACAGCGTGTCGAGCGACTTCGGGAAGCTCGACGTCAGACGCCATTTCAGTTCGGGACTCGACTGCGCGATCGCGGGCGCGGCAACGGCCGTGGCTGCGATACCCAGACCGGCGGCGCCCAGGAATTCTCGGCGTTTCATTCCAATTCACTCCGTATATTTTCGACGTTTCATTTGTTCGGCTGCATCGCCGCGCATCGGCGATGACGCAGGCGGCCAGCTACACCGTTCGGGTAGCCGGAGACCAGCGTCATGGCTGCATTGCACGCATGCGGGGCGGCGAAAATCGCCGGAAACAGCGGCCCGGCCGCGCTGCCGGGCGGTACAATCACATCCGCCGAAGCGGTGCGACGTTACGCCTCGATGACGATCTTCGGCGCGGAGCGCGCCGGGCCGCCCTTGATCTGCTCGAGAACGCGCGCGGCGATGTCGCGGTAGACCTTGGCGTGCGGGCCCTCCGGCTCGGTCGCGACCACCGGCAGGCCGGCGTCGGATTTTTCCCGGATCGCCATGTGCAACGGCACTTCGCCGAGGAACGGCACGCCCTGCCGCTCGGCTTCGTGCCGGGCGCCGCCATGGCCGAACAGATCGGAACGCGTGTTGCATTCCGGGCAGACGAAGTAGCTCATGTTCTCGACGACGCCGAGCACCGGCACACTGACGCGCTTGAACATGGCGACGCCACGCCGCGCGTCGATCAGCGCCAGATCCTGCGGCGTCGAGACGATGACCGCGCCCTTGAGCGGCACCTGCTGCGCCATGGTGAGCTGGGCGTCGCCCGTGCCCGGCGGCATGTCGACCACCATGACGTCCAGCTTGCCCCACTCGACCTCGCGCAGCATCTGCGTCAGCGCCGACATCACCATCGGGCCGCGCCAGATCATCGGCGTCTCTTCGTCGATCAGGAAACCGATCGACATCACCTTGAGGCCGTATTTCTCGATCGGCTTGAGGCGCGTGCCGCCGATGGTCTCCGGCTTCTGTTTGATATCGAGCAGCTTCGGAATCGAAGGACCGTAGATGTCGGCATCGAGCAGGCCGACCTTGAGGCCGAGGGCGGCGAGGCCGAGCGCCAGATTGACCGCGGTCGTCGATTTGCCGACGCCGCCCTTGCCGGAGGCGACGGCGATGATGGCGTCGACCCCGGGGATGCCGGTCGCGGCTCCCGTGGCCTGCCTGGCCGGAGCGTGGCTGTGGCCGTGCGCGTGCTGATGTCCCTGCCCCGGCGCGTGGCTGTGGCCTTGGTTATGGCCTTGCGCCTGATGCGCGGGCTGCGGTCCCTTGCCGGCGCCGGCGGCGCGCTCGGCGGTCAGGGCGACCAGCGCCGAGGTCACGCCCGGCACCGCCTTGACCGCGGCTTCGGCCTGGGCCCGCACCGGCTCCCAGGCCTTCACGGCGGCGGCGTCCACGGTGATCGAGACGAACACCTTGCCGTCGGTCACGACGATGTCGGACAGCACCTTTTCCCCGGTCAGCGGCGCGCCATTGGGCGAACGCACCTTCGCCAAAGCGCTCAAGACCTCGTCTTTGCCCACCGCCATGATCCCTGCCCTCGTTCCGGAAAACCGCCGCATCGTCCGCGCGGCTCCCCGCCATTTGGCCGCTTGCGCGGCCGGACGCAAGAGCAGGTTGCGGCGGACCTAGACGGTTGACGCACCGGCCCCACAATGACCTATTGCCCCCGAACCGGCCGCGCCGCCGCGGGCTGCGCTGGCAATTCTCGAGGCCCGGAACTTCGGGCCTCATTCCGATGGGAGGACGTGCGATGGCGAAGGTTGCGTTTCTGGGCCTTGGGGTGATGGGCTACCCGATGGCGGGCCACCTCAAGAACAAGGGCGGCCACGACGTCACCGTCTATAACCGCACCACCGCCAAGGCCGAGAAATGGGCCGCGCAGTTCGGCGGCAAGGTCGGCAAGACCCCGGCCGAGGCGGCCAAGGGCCAGGACTTCGTCATGTGCTGCGTCGGCAACGACAACGACCTGCACGAAGTCACGCTCGGCAAGGACGGCGCCTTCCAGGCCATGGGCAAGGGCACGATCTTCGTCGATCACACCACCGCCTCCGCCGAGATCGCGCGCGAGCTCTATGCCGCGGCGAAGAAAGCCGGCTTCGACTTCATCGATGGCCCGGTGTCGGGCGGCCAGGCCGGCGCCGAGAACGGCGTTCTCACCGTGATGTGCGGCGGCGACCAGGCGATCTTCGACAAGGCCAAGCCCGTGATCGACGCCTATGCGCGCGCCTGCAACCTGATGGGCGCGCCGGGCTCGGGCCAGCTCGCCAAGATGTGCAACCAGATCTGCATCGCCGGCCTGGTGCAGGGTCTTTCCGAAGCGCTGCATTTCGCCAAGAAGGCCGATCTGGACATCGAGAAGCTGATCGCGACGATCTCCAAGGGCGCGGCGCAGTCCTGGCAGATGGAAAACCGCTACAAGACCATGGCCGCCGGCAAGTTCGACCACGGCTTCGCGGTGGACTGGATGCGCAAGGACCTGAGCATCTGCCTCGGCGAGGCGCGCAAGAACGGCGCCAGCCTCCCGGTCACCGCGCTGGTCGATCAGTTCTATGCCGACGTGCAGAAGATGGGCGGCAAGCGCTGGGACACCTCGGCGCTGCTGGCCAGGTTGGAGCGGGAGTAATCTTTGGTCATTCCGGACGCCGCGATCGCGACGATCCGGAATAAAGCCACGCTCACATGCACCGCTGGATTCCGGGTTCGCGAGCCATAGCGCGTCGCAGACGCGCGTCAACGCGCTTGTGGCTCGCGCCCGGGAATGACAGCCAAATCCGATTCAATTTTCAAACAGCTTTTTTTGTTCGTGCATGATCTTTTACGAAAACCGGTTTCCACTTTTCGGGATCATGCTCTAGCCAACGCTCCGCAGGCCCTGTTCTTTGTCCGGCGCGGGTCACGCCGTCTTCCCCTTGGTCCCTCGGACATGCCGAGGGAATGGAGCGCCGCGAAGCGCCCAAAATGTGCACCTTGCGGTGCACGGCCCCTCCTTGCGATCGGAGAAGGCCTGCGCCGCGCGGCGCTCCATCGCGGTGTCGTTA
>JAFEFL010000054.1 GCA_018240595.1 Pseudomonadota bacterium
TCGTCGGTGACGAAGCCGGATTCGATGCCGAGCACGGCCAACGAGATGTTGTGCTTCGGCGCGGCCGTGACCTGCTGCCAGGAGCCGACATTCTTGAGGTTGACCAGTTTGTGGTCACCGAGCACGTGCGCCATGCGCTCGCGGGCGCCGTCGCTCCATAGCGCGATGACGACGCGCTTGCCCTCGCCTTGCAGAGCGTTGACGTGCCTGGCGAGCGCCTCGAACACGTTGGCACCGGGCTCGGCGCGCTCGGCGACGAAATTGTGGCCGGCGCGCGCGCCGATATCGATGACGTCGTTCGCTGGCGGCACGTCAAACGGATTGAGCGTGGCGATGGCGCGCTGGTCGAGGCGCTCCTTCCACTCACTGTTGGTGAGATAGAGCTTGTCCGGCGGCATCGGCTTGTAAGCCGGCGTCACGCCGTCCTTCAGCGCCTCGACGCGGGCCTCGTAATAGTCCTTGATCTGGACGAAGCGTTGCTCGATGGCGTCGGCGGCCAGAGGCTCGAGCGCAATGGGCGATCCCGGCAGATAATCGAATAAGCTGTCCATGCTTTCATGGAACAGCGGCAGCCAGTGCTCCATGCCGGGATGGCGGCGGCCTTCGCTGACCGCCTGGTAGAGCATGTCGTCGGGCGTGGCGACGCCGAACTGCGCGACATAGCCGGTGCGGAATTTGCGGATAGTCTCGGTGATGAGCTGAAATTCGGCGACCGGCACGAGGTCGAGCTTGCCCATCGGCAGTTCGCTGCGCTGGGTCTGCGGATCGAAGGTCTTGATGCTCTCGACGGAGTCGCCGAAGTAATCGAAGCGGACCGGCAGGTCGAGGCCGGGCGGAAACAGATCGAGGATGCCGCCGCGCACCGCGTATTCGCCCGGCTCGCGCACGGTCGAGGCCCGCATATAGCCGTTGAGCTCGAGCCATTCGACGACGCTGGCCATGCCGAGCACATTGCCCGGCGCGACCGACAGGGCATGGGTCGCGGTGAATTCGCGCGCCGGCACGCGCTGCGTCGCGGCGTTGGCGGTGGTGAGCAGGATCGACGGCTTGTCGCGGCCCTTGACCCGCGTCAGCCGCGACAGAGTCGTCATGCGCTGGGCGACGATCGCGGCATTCGGCGACACGCGGTCATAAGGCAGCACGTCCCAGGCCGGGAATTCCATCACCTCGATGTCGGGGCCGAAGAAGGCCAGCGCGCGCGAGAGCTGCGCCATGCGCTGACCGTCGCGGCAGACCACGGCGAGCGAGACGGCCGGCGCATCGGCCTTAGCGGCGATGGCGCGGGCGAGATCGGCGAGCACGAGGCCTTCGGCGCCGTCGACGACCTGCGCCAGGGTCAGGGGTCGGCCGGGTTTCAGGGATTGAGCGGGAGATGCGGGCATTCCGGTCTTCTTGTCGTCAGGGTCAGGGGCGCGTGCCGTGGAAGGTGCGTAGCTTGCGGAACAAGGGCGTATCGAGTTCGGCCGGCGCGGGCTCCGAGCCGTTGACCCAAGCGAACATCTGCTGGTCCGGGATATCGAGCCAGCTTTCGACCTCGGTCAGGTCGTCATCCGACAACGCGGCGAGCTCGGTGTCGGCGAACCCGCCCATGACGAAATCCATCTCGCGGATGCCGCGGTGCCACAGCCGGAACTTGAGCTTGCGCCGCCGCAAGTCCATGCCCTCGCTCGAAACTTCGGTGCCGCTCACGTCGCCATCTCCAACGCCAAAAGCCCGGACGGAGCCGGGTGCGGGGTTATATAGGCGGGTCGGACGGCGATGTCATGGCCCTGCTTCTCCCTCTTCCCCGTTCTTACGGGGAGCGGGTCGGGGTGAGGGGCAGGCCACGCAAACGAGATTGGAAAGATGCCCCTCACCCGACATTCTCGCTATCGCTCGAATGCCGACCTCTCCCCGTAAACGGGGAGAGGTGAGATAAGGGAATCATGCGCCCGCCGGTCCTCAATCCCTTGTTCGCCGCCATCACCAGCCTGCCCGGCGTCGGGCCGAAGCTGGCATTGCTCTATGGCAAGCTGCTCGGCCGCGACGAGCCGCGCGTCATCGACCTGTTGCTGCACATGCCGTCCGGCACCATCGACCGCCGCGCCCGGCCCAAGCTCAACGAGGTCGTGCCCGGCCAAGTGGTCACGGTCGCGGTCACCGTCGACTACCACAAGCCGGCGCCGCCGAACCGGCCGCGCGCGCCCTACCGCGTCGTCACCTACGACGACACCAACATGACGCTGACGCTGACCTTCTTCCACGCCCGCGCCGACTATCTGGAGAAACTGCTGCCGCCCGGCGAGAAGCGTTACGTCTCCGGCGTCGCCGAACTCTACGACGGCAATCTGCAGATGGTGCATCCGGACCGCGTCGTCGATGAAAAGGGCTTCGCCGATCTGCCGCTCGTCGAGCCGGTCTATCCCCTGACCGAAGGTCTCAATCTCGGCAATGTCCGCAAGGCGATGGACGGCGCGCTTTCCCGTCTGCCCGAATTGCCGGAGTGGCAGGACGAGGCCTGGGTGTCGCGCGAGCGCCTGCCCGCCTTTGCCGAGGCGCTGCGCAGCCTGCACAAGCCGCAGGAGCCGCACGACATCTCCCCCACCGGCCCGGCCTGGACCCGGCTTGCCTTCGACGAACTGCTGGCCGGCCAGCTCGCGCTGGCGCTGATGCGCGCAAAGATGCGCCGGCAGGCCGGTCGCGGCACATCGAGCGAGGGCCAGCTCCGCGCCAGGATCCTCAAAGCCCTGCCCTATACGCTCACCCATTCGCAACAGCAGGCGGTCAACGACATCGTCAACGACCTGGCGCTGCCGCAGCGCATGCTGCGCCTGGTGCAGGGCGACGTCGGCTCCGGCAAGACCGTCGTGGCGTTGATCGCGGCCGCGACCGTCATCGAGGCCGGGCGGCAGGCGGCCTTGATGGCACCGACCGAGATATTGGCGCGCCAGCACTTCGCCACCATCGAGCCGCTGGCCAAGGCCGCCGGAATCAACGTCGCCCTGCTCACCGGGCGCGATCGCGGCGGCGAGCGCAAGGCCATCCTCGACCGGCTGGCGCTCGGCGAGATCGACATCATCGTCGGCACGCATGCACTGTTCCAGGACGAGGTGCTGTTTCACGATCTCGCGCTCGCCATCGTCGACGAGCAGCATCGCTTCGGCGTGCACCAGCGCCTGGCGCTGACGCAGAAGGGCGAAGCCGTCGATGTCCTGGTGCTGACCGCGACGCCAATTCCGCGCACGCTGGTCCTCACCTTCTTCGGCGACATGGACATTTCCGAGTTGCGCGAAAAGCCGCCCGGGCGCCAGCCGATCGACACCCGCACCATCCCTCTCGACCGTGTCGCCGAGGTCGAGGACGCCATCGGCCGCGCCATCGCCGAGGGCAAGCGCGCCTACTGGGTATGCCCGCTGGTCGAGGAATCGGAAAAGATCGATCTCGCCGCCGCGGAAGCGCGCTACGAGGACCTGCGCCAGCGCTTCGGCGCCAAAGTCGACCTGGTGCACGGAAAGATGAAAGCCGCCGACAAGGACGCGGCGATGGCGCGCTTTGCTTCCGGCAAAAGCCAGCTGCTGATCGCCACCACGGTGATCGAGGTCGGCGTCGATGTGCCGGAGGCGACCATCATGGTGATCGAACACGCCGAACGCTTCGGGCTTGCCCAATTGCACCAGTTGCGCGGCCGCGTCGGCCGCGGCGCCGGCCGCTCGACCTGTCTGCTGCTCTACAAGGGGCCGCTCGGCGAAACCGCCGAGGCGCGTTTGCGCATCCTGCGCGAGAGCGAAGACGGCTTCCGCATCGCCGAGGAAGACCTGCGGCTGCGCGGCGAAGGCGACGTGCTCGGCACCCGGCAGAGCGGCGATCCCGGCTTCCACGTCGCGCGCCTGGAGACGCACGGCAAATATCTCGGCGCCGCGCGCGACGACGCCAAGCTGATCCTCGAGCGCGACCCGCTATTGCAGGGTGAGCGCGGCCAGGCGCTGCGCCACCTGCTCTACCTGTTCGGCAAGGACGAGGCGATCAAGCTGGTCAGAGCGGGTTAGGCGCCGGCGAGCGGATCCGGGCCGTACTGGTTCGGGCCGTCTGTGCCCTTGATGCAGGCCCACACGATCAAGAGGATGATGCCGATGCCGGTGAAGGCGATCAACAACCACCAGCCGGTGCGGTCGATGTCGTGCAGGCGGCGCACGCCGACGGCGATCGACGGCAGCAGCAGCGCCAGTGACAGCAGGCCGCTGACCAGCCCCATGCCCATCGCCATGTCGACTATATTGGCGACGATCTGAACGATGAACGAGAACAGCGCCCAGTACCAATATTCGGAGCGCGGCGCGCGGCCCGAAAAGGTCACGTAGTTATTGAACCCGGATTGAATGGCTTGCTGGAAGTTCATGGCATTGCCCCCTCATCGCGGACGACGATCGGGCGCCATTATAAACACCGGGCGGTATAAATATCCCGGCAAAACCTTCGTTGTCCGCCGCTATTCGACGCCGGCCGGGGACCGCGCGACCTGTGCCGCCCGCGCCGTCGCGGCGAGGTCGGCCAGCTTCTTCTGGGCGTCCTTGTCGCCGGTCGGCTGCACCATGCCGGCCGACATGATCAGCGTCATACCGGTCTCGACGCCGATATCGAGCTCGATCAGCTTGTTGCGCGGCACAAAGAAGAAGAACCCCGTGGTCGGGTTCGGCGTGCACGGCAGAAACACCGAGACGTTGTCGCTTTCCGGCAGGCGCTGCGCGATCGGCTCCGCCGGCGGTTGCGAGATGAAGACGATCGACCACATGCCGGGCGCCGGAAACTCCACCAGCGCCACCTTGCGGAAGCTCGAGCCCGACTTCGAGAACAAGGTCTCGAAAATCTGCTTCATCGTCTTGTACACCGGCCGCACGATCGGCATGCGGTTGAGCAGTCCCTCGCCGAGCTCGACCAGCGAGCGGCCGACCAGGTTGGCGGTGAGGAAACCGAGCAGCGTCAGCGCAACGATGGCGATGACGAGACCGGTGCCGGGGATCGGCCACGGCAGATAGGTTTCCGGCCGGTAGGCTGGCGGGATGAACGGCCGCACCCAGTCGTCCACCCAGGTGACGAACGACCAGGTCAGATAGGCGGTGATCAGCAGCGGGCCGGCGACGACGAGGCCGGTGAGGAAATAGTTGCGCAGCCGGCCCGCAAAACTGGTTTGCGACGAGGCCGCCAGAATGGCGGTGTCCTCGGCCAGTTGCTCGCCCGGCTTCTTCTCGGATTCGGTCATACGCGACGTCCGCCTCTACCCAACGACTGCCCGGCTGCCCGGCGACAGGCCGGCCGCCGGAAAGCGCATTCTACTCCACCGTCACGGATTTCGCGAGGTTGCGTGGCTGATCGACGTCGGTGCCGATCACGGTCGCGGTATGGTAGGCGATCAGTTGCACCGGGATCGAATAGACCAGCGGCGTCACCGTCGAGGCCATGTCGGGCAGCATCAGGGTGTCGAGCGACTCGATGGTCGCCTCGTCCGCGCCCTTCGCGTCGGAAACCAGGATGATCTTGCCGCCGCGCGCGGCGACTTCCTGCATGTTGGACACGGTCTTCTCGAACACGCGGTCGTGCGGCGCGATGACGATGACCGGCATGGTCTCGTCGATCAGCGCGATCGGCCCATGCTTGAGCTCGCCGGCGGCATAACCCTCGGCGTGGATGTAGGAGATTTCCTTGAGCTTGAGCGCGCCCTCGAGCGCGATCGGGAACGAGGTGCCGCGGCCGAGATAGAGTACGTCATGCACCTTGGCGAGGTCGTGCGCCAGCTTCTCGATCTGCGGCTCCAGCGTCAGCGCCTGCGACATCAGGCGCGGCACCGCGACCAGCGCGCGCACGAGGTTCTTCTCGTCGGCTTCCGACAGGTGACCGCGCGCGCGGCCGGCGGCGAGCGCCAGACAGGCGAGCACGCTGAGCTGGCAAGTGAAGGCCTTGGTCGAGGCGACGCCGATCTCCGGCCCGGCCAAGGTCGGCATCACGACGTCGCTCTCGCGCGCAATGGTCGAGGTCGGCACGTTGACCACGGAGAGGACGTGCTGCTTCTGCTCCTTGGCATAGCGCAAGGTCGCCAGAGTGTCGGCGGTCTCGCCGGACTGCGAAATGAAGATGGCGAGATCGCCCGCCTCCAGCGGCGCTTCGCGGTAGCGGAATTCCGACGCGATATCGATTTCCACCGGCAGCTTGGCGAACCGCTCGAACCAGTATTTGGCGACGAGGCCGGCGTAATAGGCGGTGCCGCAGGCCGAGATCGACAGGCGATTCAAATTCTTCCACTCAAAGGGCAGCTTGCCCGGCAGGCGCACGCGCTCGCCGACCATGTCGATGTAATGCGCCAGCGTATGGCCGACCACTTCGGGCTGCTCATGGATTTCCTTGGCCATGAAGTGCTTGTGGTTGCCCTTGTCGACGAGCTGGGCATTGACCGCCGACTTGACGACCATGCGCTTGACTTCGTGGTCCTGTGCATCGCGCACCGTCGCGCCCTTGCGCGTCAGCACCACCCAGTCGCCGTCGTCGAGATAGCTGATCGTGTCGGTGAACGGCGACAGCGCGATGGCGTCGGAGCCGAGAAACATCTCGCCCTTGCCGTAGCCGACCGCGAGCGGCGAACCCTTGCGCGCGCCGATCAGGAGATCGTCCTGGCCGGCGAACAGAAAGCCGAGCGCGAAGGCGCCGCGCAATTCCTTCAGCGTCGCGCCGACGGCGTCGACCGGCGACTTGCCCTTGTCCATGTAGTCGGTGACGAGATGCGCCACGACTTCGGTGTCGGTTTCGCTGGCAAACTTGTGACCGGCGGCAATCAGCCGCTCGCGCAGTTCGCGGAAGTTCTCGATGATGCCGTTGTGCACGACCGCGACCTTGTCGGTGGCGTGCGGGTGCGCGTTGCTCTCGGTCGGCTTGCCGTGCGTCGCCCAGCGCGTATGGCCGATGCCGGTGTTGCCGGGCAACGGCTCCTCGCGCAGCTTGGTCTCGAGGCCCTTCAGTTTGCCTTCGGCGCGGCGGCGGCCCATGACGCCATGATCGAGCGTGGCGATGCCCGCCGAGTCATAGCCGCGATATTCGAGCCGCTTCAGCGCATCGACCAGATGGTCGGCGACCGGTTCGGACCCGAGAATTCCGATAATTCCGCACATTGGCTTAAGACCGCCCCCAAATGACGAACTGATGCTGTAACGGCCGGCACGGCGGCGATGAAATCAAAACCTGTTTCGCCGTGTATCAGTGGAGGTTAACAAGCAGGGCCGAGAAAATGATTAATCAGCCCCGTTCTTTCTTCTTCTTTTCGTTCATTTGCCGCAAACGCGCGGCGCCGCCTTCCTTGTTGACCTGGCGGCCGCGGCCGATGGCCAGCGCGTCGGCCGGCACGTCGTCGGTGATCACCGAGCCGGAACCGATATAGGCGCCATCGCCGATCTTCACCGGCGCCACCAGCGACGAATTCGTGCCGATGAAGGCGCCGGCGCCGATGTCGGTGTGGAATTTGTTGGTGCCGTCGTAATTGCAGGTGATGGTGCCGGCGCCGACATTGGCCTTGGGCCCAACCCGCGCGTCGCCGATGTAAGCCAGGTGATTGGCCTTGGCGCCGTCCTCGATGGTCGCGGCTTTGACTTCGACGAAATTGCCGATGTGCACGTCCTGCCCAAGTTTCGCGCCCGGGCGCAGGCGGGCGAACGGGCCGACGCGGGCGCCCTTGCCGACCACCGCGCCTTCCAGATGCGAGAACGAGCGGATCACCGCGCCGTCTTGGACGGTGACGCCGGGTCCGAACACGACGTTCGGCTCGATGGTGACATCCTTGCCGAATGTGGTGTCGGTCGACAGAAACACCGTCTCCGGCGCAACCATGGTGACGCCGGCCTCCATCGCCTGTGCGCGCAGCCGCTGCTGCAGCACCGCCTCGGCCTCCGCCAGTTGCGCCTTGTTGTTGATGCCGCGCACGTCGTCCTCGTCGGTTTCGATCACGGTGGCGTTCAGGCCCATGTCGCGGGCCATCGCCACAGCGTCTGTCAGATAATATTCGCCCTTGGCATTGCTATTGCCGATGCGATCGAGAATTTGCAGCGCCGTATTGCCGGCGAGAGCCATCAGACCGCCGTTGCACAAGGTGATCCTGCGCTCTTCTTCGGTGGCGTCCTTGTCCTCGCGGATCGCGATGAGCTCGTCGCCCTTCATCACCAGACGGCCGTAGCCGCTGGGGTCCTTGGGCCGGAAGCCGAGCGCGGTCACCGCCGCGCCGCCGGCAATCGCGGCGCGCAGCCGCAGCAGCGTTTCCGGCCGCACCAGCGGCGTGTCGGCGAACATAACCAGGATGTCGTCGGCGCCGGCTTCGATCGCCTGGCGCGCCGCGAGCACGGCATGGGCAGTGCCGAGCCGCTCGCGCTGCTCGAACACGGCGGCCTGCGGCGCCACCGCTCTGGCCGCCTGCGCTACGTCGTCGCGCCCGGGCCCGACAACAACGGCAATGTGCGCGCCGCCGGCCTTAATGGCCGCCGACAGCACATGCGCGACCAAGGTCCTGTGCCCGACTTGGTGCAGCACTTTCGGCAAATTCGAGCGCATGCGCGTGCCCTCGCCGGCCGCAAGGACGATGGCAAGGCAGGAACGGTCGTGGCCAGTCGGCGGCGTCATGCGTTTGAACTCAAGGCGTTAGCAGGCGATCAGCGGCGTAGCAGCGATCGGACGCAGCCAGCAATGCCGGATTCTGCTAATGTTTTCAATGACCTGATTCGCCGCTTTCGAGGGTGCCATGGCCGACGAGTTTGAACCGCCGGAACTCGGTCCGTTGCGTGATAACAGCGTGTTGTGGCGCGTGAGCATGTGGGGTGGCGCTGCCACCGTCGCCGTTGCCGCGGCGCTCCTGATTACGCAGACCGATATCGGGGCCGCCCGTCTGGTCGATGCGCTGGCGCAGCCCAGAACCGCTGGCCCGCAGGTCGCCGCCAATGACGAACTGCTCAAGCGCGCCGAGGCGCAGCGCCTCGAAGAGACGCGCCATCTCGAGGCGCGCATCCGCGAATTGGCCGCCGACCGCGAGCGCTTGAGCGCCCGCGTCGCCTCGCTGGAGCAGAATTTCACCGACATCACCGGTTCGATCAAACGCGACCTGGCAATCGTCGCCGCAACTGCGCCGAACGCCAAACCGGTACAGGAGTCGCGACCCGCCGCGCCGGCCCTGTCGCCGCCGCCGACCGCGACGCCGGCCGATGCGCAACCCGCCGCACCGAAGGCGGAAGCCAAGGTCGAGCCAAGATCTGAAGCGAAGGCCGAGGCCAAGGAAGCGCGCGTCGAGACCAAGCCCGAGGTTAAGCCGGAGGCAAAGGCCGAGATGAAATCCGAGGCCCCGGCGGCGCAACTGGAAGCGCCCGCCGCGGCGACCGAAGCGCCGGCTCAGGCCGCCACGGTGCCGATGCCGCCGGCCCGTGTTGCTGCGCTGTCACCGCAAGCCACCGAGCCGGCCGCAGACGCCACGCGTAAATCGCAACTCGGTGTCGAGATCGGCGGCGCCCGCAGCATGGAAATTCTCAATGCCCGCTGGGCGGCGGTGAAGGCGAATTTCGGGCCGCTGATCGAAGGCCTCAGCCCGCTCGTGCGTCACGACAACCGTCCGGGCATCATTCCGTACCGGCTGATCGTCGGGCCGCTGCCGAACGGCGCAGCGGCAGCCGAACTCTGCGCCCGCCTGCACGCCTCCAAGGTCGCGTGCCGCACTACGCCCTTCACCGGCGACAAATTCGCCAACCAGTAGCGTTCGCGCCGCGGCGATTTGCTAGGAGACCGGCGCGGCGGCATAGTCCGCCGCGCAAGGACCGCCTCATGGAACCGACACCGAACCGCCTCTTTCTGCCCAGCGCGCGCGAAACCAACATTCTGCTGATCGTGGGATTTGGCGCGCTCGGTTATGCGCTTTACGTGCGTTACATGGGCATCGAGCAGTCGGCCATCGGGCTGGCCTGCAATGCCGGGCTCGACACATTCATGTGCCTGCAGCGCAAGGTCTGGGCGGCGCTGTTCGACCGCGCCATCATCGGCTGGGCCGCCGTGATCATCGCCGCCATCAACCTGCTGCGGCCGACTTTGGTCGTCTTTGCGCTGGGCCTCGCCGTCGCCTGCATCGGCGTCGTGCTCTACAACGTGATGCTGTCAGCCTTGGCGATCGGTCTCCTGCTGCTCAGCTTTGCGCGTCGCGCACCCGAACCAGACTGAGCGCGAAGACCACCAGCAGCGCGCAGAGCCAGAGCGACTGCCAGTTCTGCACCGTCTCGTTCGGCACGATGTAGACCGCCGCCGCCGCCAGGATCAGGGCGCCACCGATCTCGGCGGCGCCGCGCGCACCCATCTGCCGCGGCATGAAGATGCTGTGCACGAAGAACGGCACGATCGCCGCGGTCAGCGGCGCAAAGGGGAAATCGCGGTAGCGCGGATCGAACACCAGTCCGAGCGCCGTCACGATAGCGACCAGCAGCGTGGCGATGGCAACGAGGCCGACCGCGATGACGGCCGGGTCGCGCGTCCTGCCGGCGGCCGGACCGAGGAGCCGCGATAGCGGCGGCACGGCGGCGCCGCGCATCATCGCTGCGGTCAGAACCAGAGGCGACGCGATGGCCGCCGCCGCCAGCGCCAGCAGCCGCACCCAGCCGCCGGCGCCGATGCTCTCGACCGGCACGTTGGCGACGGTCATGCCGATGGTCAGCCCGCCGGCCAGCGCGTTGAGCGATATCGCCGGCCACAGCCAGGCCGGCGTCGCCGGGCGGCTCGTCCAGAACGCGACACCGAAAACCAGCAACGCGAAGACGATCCCGGCCGCCATTTGCAGTTTCCAGTCGGGATGGTTGGAGACGGGCGCGCCCCAGGCGAATTTCATTTGCCGGTGCTGGGCGTCGAACAGCCCCCAGTAGCCGCCCACCACCCCTTCCTGCGCGCGTTTCCAGGTCGCGTCATAGGCCTCGATGACGTTGACCTTGAAGTTCTCGCGGGCGGCGAGCGACAGAACGTCCTGGATCACCTGCGCCTGGTTGGCCGGCGACGGCAGCGCGCCCTCGCGCATGCGGCCCTGGCTGGGCCAGCCCATCTCGCCAATGACCACGTCCTTGGGCGCGAAGGTCGCGGCGACGCGCTTGCGGATCGCGTCGACATGTTCGGCCGCCTGCCGGGCCGGGATCGGGAAGTCCTCCCAGTAAGGCAGGATATGGATGGTAATGAAATCGACCGTCGAGGCGACTTCAGGGCTGCGCAGCCAGAACTCCCAGACGTCGGCATAGGTCACCGGCACCTTGGCCTTGGCTTTGACCTCGCGGATCAGGGCCGCCAGGTCGGGGCCGGAGATATCGCCCCGCAGCAGGGCCTCGTTGCCGACGATGATCGCCCGCACCGTCTCCGGGTAGCGCTCGGCGATCGCCAGGGCGGCGTCGATCTGCATGCGGGTCTTGACCGGGTCATTGGACACCCAGGCGCCCTGCAGCACCTTCATGCCGTAGCGTTTGGCGATCGGGACGACCTGGTCGAGGCCCTGGTCGGTCGCATAGATCCGGACGCAGTCGGTCATCTGCGAGAGCTGGGCGATATCGGCTTCGATCTGGGCGGCCGGAATCACGATGCTCGGGTCGTACGGTGTTTGGCTGCCCTGATACGGGGCGTAGGAGAGGCACCACAGCTTCTCTCCGGGCTTCAGCGGCGCGTGCGGCATCGGCACCGGCGTGCCCAGCCAGGCCCAGACCGCGGCAATGACGGCCAGCGTGACGGCGATACAGGCCAGGGCAATCCGCATGAAGGGGTCCATCGGGCAGGAAATGGCAGCCGGCTTTAGGTCGCCGTTAAGGGCTTATAGCGGGTGGGAAAGCCTGCCAAGCCGCCCCGCGACGGCAAGTCGCAAGAGCACTGGACAAATGTCCGGGTCTGAGGCCAAGTTTCGCCCGCGCAAGTTCAAGGGCATCTCCCGTCCGGGTATCTTGCGCTAGGGAATGAGGAACACTGGGCCGGGGGGCCCATGGGCTTCAGGAAACATGGGCTTCGGCTATTCAGCACGGGTTCAGCTAGGACGCCGCATAAGCGTCTCAATCCGCCTTCACAGGAAATGCTGAACAGGGCTTAGCGCGTTAACAATTTCGTCGGGAACATACCGTCCATGACTTCGCTGCGTCTGCTTGCCGCCATGCTCTGCGTGGCCTCGATTAGCGCGTTCGCGCCCGCCGCCCTGGCGCAGAGCGGCGGCGCCGCCAAGCCGGCGGAAACGCAGAAGCCGGCCGCAGCGGCGCCTGCGGACGCCACGGCCAAGGAAGGCCAGAAGAAGATCGACGAAATCGCCGAGGCGAGCCGCGTTCTGACCGGCCCGGCCGGTAACCCGGAATGCGTCTGGCTCGGCCGCCGGGTCGTCAGCCTGCTGTGGCGGGACGACCTCGACACCGCCTTCCGCCACCTCGATCTGTATGACCGCTTCGGTTGCCCGAGCGCCCATATCCAGGCGACCTTCCGTTGCATCGTCCGGCAGGGAAATATCGATCCGAAGGCCCCGGAAACGCTAAACGGCCGGGTCCACGCCTGCTGGCTGAACCCAGGCCTGCCGCCGGCCCCCGCCGCCGCGTCGGCCGAGCCGAATCCGGCGGCATCCGAGGGAACGACCGTGCGCTAACGGCGTTGGCGCTGGGGTCAACAAAACTAAGAACCCAGCGTCAAACATCATCGCGCCATGCGTCCGTCTTGGATTTGCCATGACCAGTATCTACTTGAAATCGCGTTTGAAGCTACGCTATGCTGCAGTACAGCATAAAAGGCCCCGGCCGAACTTAGGGGACGAGTTCGTCGGCCGGTCATCCAGCCCCACTTGGTTGTAAGTCTATGCGCACCGTCGCTGCTGTCGTCGCCCTCGTGGCGTGCGTGCATGCCGGCTTGTGGCTGCTTGGTCGTGAGAAGGTCAACGCGCCGAACTTCGACGGCCAGTTGGCGAGCGTTTCCTACGCACCTTTCCAAGGCAACGTGAATCCGGAAGACGGCGGCAAGGCCGAGACGGCGAAGATCCGTCACGACCTGACGTTGCTGTCGCCGATCGCAAAATCGCTGCGCACCTATTCATCGACCGCCGGCGTCGAACTCGTGCCTGGCATCGCCGCCGAGTTCGGCATGCGCGTCACCGTCGGCGCGTGGATCGACAAGGATCAGAAGCGCAACGAACGCGAGATGCGCTCGGTCGTCGATCTCGCCAAGCGCCACAGCAACGTCAACGGCATCTTCGTCGGCAACGAAACGATCTACCGCGGCGAACTGGAACCGAAGGTCGGCGACAAGCTCGACCCCGAGGAAGCCGAGCAGCTCAAGGCCGCCAAGACCAAGCAGCAGGACGCCAAGATCCGCGAGGACATCGGCGTCGCCCGCCTCATCAAGATGATCCGGCAGGTCAAGCGGCAGGTGAACGTGCCGGTGACCACCGGCGAAATCTACAGCGTCTGGCTCGACCATCCCGAACTCGTCTCGTCGGTCGATTACATCGCTGCGCACATCCTGCCCTATTGGGAAGGCTTCTCCGACAAGCAGGTCGTCGATCAGGCGATCACCATCTACGACAAGCTGCGCCGCGCCTATCCGGGCAAGCGCGTGGTCATCGCCGAGTTCGGCTGGCCGAGCGCCGGCTACAACTTCCACAACGCCGAGCCGGGCCGCATCGAGCAGGCCGTGATCCTGCGTGACTTCGTCACCCGCGCGCAGGCCTACGGCATCGACTACAACATCGTCGAAGCGATCGATCAGCCCTGGAAGATCTTCGAAGGCGGCGTCGGTCCGTACTGGGGCATCTTCAATGCCGATCGCCAGGCCAAGTTCGCCTGGACCGGCCCGATCACCAATCCCGACTACTGGAAGCTCGCCGCCATCGCCCTGCTCGTCAGCATCCTGCTGTCGCTGCCGATCCTGACGGTCGCCTCGGTCTCGTTCTGGCAGACGACGACGCTTGCGGCCGCCGCCAACGTGGTCGGCGCCTGGTCCGCCGCGTTGTTCGGCTACTGGTACGGACATTACTTCGTGCCCGGCGCCGCCTTCGCGCTCGGTCTCGGCACCGTGCTGCTGATCCCGCTGATCGTGATCGCGCTGGCGCGCGTCGAGGAAATCGCGGCCATCGCCTTCGGCCGCAGGCCGACGCGCCTGGTGCCGGTGGCGCCGCCACTGGCGCCCGATTTGCCGACACCGAAGGTGTCGATCCACATCCCGGCCTATCGCGAACCGCCGGAGATGTTGAAGCAGACGCTCGACGCCGTCGCGGCACTCGACTACCCGAACTTCGAATGCATCGTCGTCGTCAACAACACGCCGGATCCGGCGATGTGGATGCCGATCGAGGAGCACTGCAAGCTGCTCGGCGACCGCTTCAAGTTCGTGCTGGCCAACAACCTCAAGGGCTTCAAGGCCGGCGCGCTGCGCCTTGCCGCCTCGCACACGGCCGACGACGCCGATGTCATCGGCATCATCGACGCCGACTATGTCGTGACCAACGACTGGCTGCGCGACCTGATGCCGCTGTTCAACGACCCGACCGTCGGCATGGTGCAGGCCCCGCAGGATCACCGCGACGCCGACCGCAGCCCGCTGCATGCCGCGATGAACGCCGAGTATGCCGGTTTCTTCGACATCGGCATGGTGCAGCGGAACGAGCACAACGCCATCGTCACGCACGGCACCATGGTGCTGATGCGCCGCAAGGCCATCGAAGCCTCCGGCGGCTGGTCGAGCGATACGATCTGCGAGGACACCGACCTCGGCCTCTGCATGCTCGAGCACGGCTGGCAGGCGCACTACACCAGCAAGCGCTACGGTTACGGCCTGCTGCCGGACACCTATGACGCGTTCAAGAAGCAGCGCGACCGCTGGGCCTATGGCGGCTTCCAGATCCTCAAGAAGCACTGGCGCCGCATGCTGTCGCGCGACACGCAGCTCAGCGGCGACCAGAAGCGCGAATTCGCCCTCGGCTGGCTGAACTGGCTGGGCGCCGAAAGCGTCGGCGTCGTCGTCGCGATCCTCAACATCCTCTGGGTGCCGGTGATCGCCTTCCTCGACATTTCGGTGCCGGATCGCATCCTCACCGTGCCGATCGTCGCCAGCTTCATCGTCTCTCTGGTGCACTTCGTCGCGCTCTACCGTCTGCGCGTGAAGGCGACGCGCACCGAAATGGCGGCCGCCGCGGTTGCCGCAATGTCGGTGCAGTGGACGGTCGCCCGCGCCGTGGCGATGGGCCTGATCAAGGACCACCTGCCCTTCGTGCGCACCGACAAGGGCGGCGGCCGGCGCAAGACCGATTTCCACGCGTTCTGGGAGTCGGTGATGGCGGCGCTGCTGCTGCTCGGCGCGATCACGCTGATCGAGACCAACTACAAGGAAGTGCGGGAAATCTACATCTTCGCCTTCGTCCTGATGGTGCAGGCTTTGCCGTTCGCCGCGGCCGTCGCCATCGCGCTGTGGGAACGCTCGCGCATCAACGACTTCGCGGTGCTGGAAGGTTACCGCGCGGCCTTCGCGAGCCTGGCGCGCCGCACCGGCATTGCGCGGGTCACCCGCTCGGTGGCGCCGCAGCAGATCGCGGCCAAGCAGCCGGAGCTGACGCAGTAACAACTCCGCGGGATGTCTCAACGAGAAAGGGCGCCGGATCGTCTCCGGCGCCCTTTTTTATTGTGCCAGTGCGCACGCTCAGACGACGGCGAGCTTGACGTCGATATTGTTGCGCGTCGCGTTTGAATACGGACATACCTGGTGCGCCTTGGCGACAAGGGCTTCCGCTTCCGCCTTCGGCACGCCCGGCAGCGACACGTCGAGCGAGATCTCGAGACCAAAGCCCCCTTCCGAACGCGGACCGATGCCGACCGTAGCGGTCACCGTCGTGTCCGCCGGCACCTTGGCGCCGCCCTGCGATGCGACGAACTTCATCGCGCCGAGGAAGCAGGCCGAATAACCGGTGGCGAAAAGCTGCTCGGGATTGACGCCCGCGCCGCCCGGCCCGCCGAGTTCCTTCGGCACCGTGAGCTTGACGTTGAAGCTGCCGTCGGTGGTGCCCGACTGGCCATCGCGGCCGCCCGTCGCCCGCGCCGAGGTCCGGTATTTGACGTCCACTGCCATGTTCTTCTCCTGTTGTGCGGCGCGGCCGATCAGCCAGCCGCTCGATTAATCGCTTGCGTTTATATCGTGCACGATCTTTCTAGACCCGCGAGGCGGGTGGGTCAAGCGCTTGCGATTAGATCGTACACGATCTACATTCACGAAACCGTGTGAGGCGGGGCCTTCGCCCCGGAGCGAACCATGCCGTCTCCAGAGCCCAAATCCGAGCCAAAGGCCGCGAACCGGCCCGACGTGTCCGATCTCTTGTGCTTTGCCATCTATTCGACCGGCCACGCCTTCAACCGCGTCTACAAGCCGCTGCTCGACGCGCTCGGCCTCACCTATCCGCAGTATCTGGTCATGGTGGCGCTGTGGGCCGAGAACGACCAGACGGTCGGCCAGCTCGGCGACAGGCTGTTTCTGGAGTCGAGCACGCTGACCCCACTGTTGAAGCGGCTCGAGGCCCTCGGCTTCCTCACCCGCAAGCGCGACCCGGAAGATGAGCGCCAGGTGCGGCTCCGCCTCACCGACAAGGGCGCGAACCTGCGCAAGAAAGCTCGAGACGTCGGCGGCTGCATCATCGAAGCCGTCGGCCTGTCCGGCGAGGCTGCCGTCAAGCTGCGCGGCGACATCGTCCGCCTGCGCGACAATCTGATGAAGGCGGCGGGCTGACGCCGTATCGCGTCAGGCGGGCAGCGCGGTTTCCACCAGCTTGACCCAGTACGACGTGCCGAGCGGAATGGCGTCGTCGTTGAAGTTGTAGCGCGGGTGGTGAAGCCCGGCGCTGTCGCCATTGCCGACCCAGATGAAGGCGCCCGGCCGCTTCTGCAGCATGAACGAGAAATCCTCGCCGCCCATCATCGGCGGATGCGCGGTATCGACGCGGTCGGCGCCGGCGATCGACTTCGCCACGTCCGCGGCAAAGGCGGTTTCGCGGTCGTGGTTCACCAGCACCGGGTAGTTGCGCGTATAGGTCAGCTTGGCCTTGGCGCCGAGCGCGGCCGCGGTGTTCTCGACGATGCGGTTGAGGTTCTTCTCGACCATGTCCTGCACGGTTGGATCGAGCGTGCGCGCGGTGCCGCGCATCCGCACCGTCTCCGGCAGCACGTTGTCGGCATTGCCGGCCTCGACCATGCAGATCGACACCACGGCGGCGTGCTGCGGATCGACATTGCGCGACACGATCGACTGGATGTTGTTGATGATCTGCGCCGCGGTCAGCACGGCATCGACCGTCAGGTGCGGCCGCGCGGCGTGGCCGCCGAGGCCCTCGACGTCGATCTGCAGCGTGTCGGTCGCCGCCATGATGGCGCCGGTGTTGATGCCGAACTGGCCGACCGGCATGCCCGGATAATTGTGCATGCCGTAGAACTCGTCGATGGCGAAGCGCTGCAACATGCCGTCGTCGAGCATGGCCTTGGCGCCGGCGCCGCCCTCCTCGGCCGGCTGGAAGATCACCACGGCGGTGCCGTCGAAATTCCGCGTCTCGGCGAGATAGCGCGCCGCCCCGAGCAGCATCGCGGTGTGGCCGTCATGGCCGCAGGCGTGCATCTTCCCCGGATTGGTGGACTTGTACGGCAGGTCGTTGAGCTCGGTGATCGGCAGCGCGTCCATGTCGGCGCGCAAGCCGATGGTCTTGCCGGAGCCCTGCTTGCGGCCGCGGATGACGCCGACGACGCCGGTCCGCCCCAGGCCCGGCACTACCTCGTCGCAGCCGAAGGCCTTCAGCTTTTCGGCCACCGAGGCGGCCGTGCGGTGCACGTCGTACAGCAGTTCCGGGTGGGCATGCAGGTCGCGCCGCCAGGCGGTGATCTCGGGGTGCAGGTCGGCGACGCGGTTGACGATGGGCATGACGGCGAAGGCTCCTCGTGGCGGCTCCGGCGGCCGCCCTTGCGGTGAAGGCAGATTCTGGTGTGGCGCAAGTGTAGCAAATGCCGGTTGCGGCGCGAGTTCAAGATATCGGCATAAATCTGCGGCTTTTCGCAAGATTTCCGCCGTCAACAGGGCCGATGGCGGCGCCGGCCCGGCTATTGACCCGGCCCGCCTGCCCCCCTAAACACCCGGTCGCGCATGATCCAACTGGAGCCTGGGCTTTGGATTCGGTCCGGTTCGGGGCCGACCCGCGTTCGTTTATCCCGTCATGGCGGGCCGATCGGATGAGATCATCGCATGGTGACGGGCGCGTAGCTCAGCGGTAGAGCACACGACTTTTAATCGCGAGGTCCTGGGTTCGAATCCCAGCGCGCTCACCATCCCATTGGAAAGTTTCCAACGCTCAAACACTTAGACTCGAAATTTGTCAAACCGACTGACGGTTTGACAAAGTTCAGGCTTCAAGAGCGATGCCCTTCTCCCCGGACGACCGCCGGACCGCTTCCTCGATCTCGCTTTCCGTGAATTGCCAACGTTGCATTAGATCTTTCTCATATTCGTCAAAGTTCATAAGCGCCCTCGCAATCCGGCGAGTTCTCCTGTTGACGAAACCGGCGAGCAAGAAACTGAAGAGCGACAAGAGCGCCGAAGCTAGGACCAAATATTTCCTACCGCTCGAAGGGAACTCGAGTGCGCTCTGGATCACAGGGCCATCATAAGAATCAAGAAGAGGCGAGATGCGCACAAACATCGCCATCACCGCTCCCATGATCGATATCAAATACAGAATGATGACGTTTTTTGCAGACAACACCAAAAAGATGTACTTATCCTGGTAGCCCTTAGTTAGTGGGAGAATATGCGCATAGAACTTAAGTGCCTTGTTTCTTTTCTTGTCACTGTATGACGTTTTATATCTTAATAAGTATTGCTGAAGCCTGTCAGTGCAAATATTCGCGACGAGCGAAGCTGCGAAACTGAGAGCGGCACCAATTACTATGCCGGACCAGAAGACCCAATCCATATTAGCTCCCCCCGCGAGGCACTCTTAATCCCGAACTGATCTTATAAATTCTCCTTCCGCTGAGTCACAATAGCCATCGCCGCGCGAGCAAGGCGAATTTGATCGGCGGCACGAACGTATTTTTCAGCTTCACTCAAGCTCCGATGACCGCTAACGGCCATGATCTGGTTTGCTGAACAGCCAGCTTCAGCCAAGCGACGACAAGCGGCCTTGCGAAGACCATGCGCAGATAAACCGACCGGCAGGCCAACCTCGCTGCACCAATCGCGAAAAAGATTACCAAACCCGGCAGAGGTGAAAGGTTTGCCGTAGGCCGTAACCAAAAAAGTCAGGTGATTACTGGGCGTAGCGTCTATGACGGCCTGCAAATGCGGATGAATCGGAATTTGCAGTGCCGCCCCAGTCTTTGCTTGCCGCACTGAAAGAAGGCCTTCGCGGATGTGTTGACGCCCCATCCGAATTACGTCCCCGCGACGTTGAGCGGTGTAAAGGAGCAAGGCAAACGCCAGCCGAGCGCGCGACCCGATTGAGTGGTGGGCTTCAAACGCGGCAATATGTTCCTCGCTCCAAGTAGCAAAGCCATCGCCTTTGAGGCGCGGCACTTTCACTCCTGTTGTCGGATCGTCGTTTCGATACCCATGTAAGATGGCAAAGCGCATCAAAGCGGAGAGCGTCTTCTTGAAATTCTGGGCCGCAGCCGGTGTCTTCGACTTCGCCGCCACCATATCCGCGACGTGTCGCGGCTGCAGGGTCCCGATCATCTTCTCGCCATGCTCGACTCGGAAACGCTCCAAGATGTTCCGACGAGTTCGCTGCGTTTCGGGTGACCAATTCTGGAAATCGGTCGAAGTATAAAAAGTCGCGATAGCAGCATGGACGCTTCCCACCTTCAGCGCCTTGCTCGGGTGGGCCCGTTTCGACGTCGCGGTAATGGGATCGCCAGCCTTCATGGCGGCCTCGTAATCCGCCATGAATTCCGGACTCCACGGCAGCCCCTTCAGCGGCGCCTTTGGGTATCCGGGCCGCCGGAAATAGTGGCGGGTCTTCCCATGCCGGTCGGTGAAGCTCTGGACATACTTCGGCGACCGCCTCATGAGGCCGTATCCCATTCGTTTGCACCTTCCCGGTTTATTTCAGCACCGTTGCAATCAAAGCGGAGTCTAAAGCCGCCCTGCTTGTCAAATTCGACTGTGGATGGACGTAGCCCCGCCGCGACGGCCGCCTTCAGCGCCTTCGTCACGTCTCGCTGCCGGAAATTGCAGTCACCACGGGGCATACCGCAGCTATAGCGGCCGACGAGCGGCTTGCAGATTTTTTCTGCTCAGGCAGCGGCTGCCTCGGGCCTAGCGGCCGACGCTGCATTATCCGCCTCAAGAACCGCCATTCTGAGGATATAGGCCAGCGATTCCTGGCCCTCCGCTTCCGCTAATCTCGCCAATTCCGCACTCATAGAGGCGAGATATTCGAGCGATCCGCTTTCAGTTGACTCCGCCATTGGCAAGCCTCCCCCAAAGCCGCTCGCCATTTAAGATTGCCACACGATATTTTACAACCCTAGATACATTCCTTTATTGTTCTCTTTTTGTTCTCTCGGCGTATGCGCTTGGTCGATTATCCCTTCGTCTTGGTCAGGTTCCGTTGCAACATCTGCAAGCGCGCGGGCCAATCGAGGCTCGCCCGGCTGGCCCACAAATACGGCTGCGAAGCCACCCTCGACGAAGTCGTCGAACGGATGACGCGCGATTGCCCTTGGCGAAAGGACGGAGCTTTCGACAAGTCAGGCTGCGGCATCTACTGCCCTGATCTGCCACCTCGCCTGCCACCCAATCTGCCGCCTGGACTGTTGCGCCTCCGCGTCGTCAAAGGCCGTTAGCTTTCGGAGGCGGGTTACCGCATTCGATGCATGTGGCCCGGCCGGCATAAAGCCGGTGATTTGTCCGGCGCTCGCAGAAACCGCAGTAGCGTTCGAAGGGATGGCTCTCATTGCCATTCCCGTCGAGCTTATCAGCAGCCCACTGCAGGGCTGCCATCGCGTCACCTTTCGGGGTGCCCTCAATCATGCGGCCATCGGCTGAGAAAGCGGCTCAAGGCGAGTTAATGTGTGCCACAACTTGTCCGGCCACTTGATCAAGAAATATCCAGTCTCAGAACGCCCCACGTGAAAACCGTCATCGGCGAATTTCAAATGGACCCTCAACGAAACTCCATCTTGTTGAACCCAATTATTTATCGTTGACGCATTCACCCTCGAGAAAAAACGCCTCACCACCTCTGCCTCTTCAAGGAGGCCGTTACATTG
Source organism: Pseudomonadota bacterium (assembly GCA_018240595.1). Taxonomy (GTDB): domain Bacteria; phylum Pseudomonadota; class Alphaproteobacteria; order Rhizobiales; family Xanthobacteraceae; genus Pseudolabrys. The sequence continues at coordinate 21,264 of JAFEFL010000054.1, forward strand.
ATTGTGACAACCAGATAGAATTTTCGAGATCTTCTTCTTTTCGACTTCGGTCATGCTCCGCAAACTTTCAGCAATGTCGCCATCCGGATAGATTGCGAGCAAATTCTCCTTTCGATGGCTGAGATTCAAAGCCAATTTACGGGCTGCCGGATTCAGCGCGATGTGACCATCAACGCGACCGAAATCCCGGAACTCGGACGACATCGCAACGTCCATCTTTCCATCTGAACGCTGCACAAGCCGCGGAGTACGAACAACATACCTCAGCATGCCGTCTTTCAATTCAGACCACAAATCAATCGCTAAGCGCTGTTCCAAATTCAGCACTAGTTCGCGCCGAATTTGGTCAATGGCGGCAACGATATCCAAATTGGCGTCTATCGTTCTTATATAGTCAGGAATCTTGGGCAGCCTGCTTAGCAGATACTCCGTGCTTCTCTGTTCCGCTATTTCCGATTCCAACAGCTCCATTGCAATTCTATAACCCTCTGGATCCAGCGTCTTATAACACTGGTCTCCTACACAACGAATGACCCCCTCATCCGGAAACCATGCGATTAGCCCCTGCTTAAAATACTTGGGCGTGGCGGGACTACAGCACGGGCAGAGAGCCCATTTTTCCCTGCGACGATGTGTCTTGGGCAACGAATACTTGCCCAGAAATGTAACCCGACCGCCTTTCGGAGGTTTTGTATGGGTATGTCCCCACCAGAGGTGAGGGGTGCCGAATTGCTTTATGTATTCTCTTATCAGCTTAACGAGCCCGATGTCTGGCCTCTCAAAGTAATCGGCCTTGACAGCGGGCCCAGGAATCTGGCCGTCTCCGCTCATTGGCAATAACCTCCTTAAATTATAAACAGAAAGCGGCCGGATCGGATCCGACTCAGCCGCACAGATTCATAGATTCGCACCGGCTTGTCACTGGCCTTAGTCAATGACGACCCGCGTTTTCCCGGGGCGAGTTAAGTGTCGTGGTGAGGCTAATCCTCTCTACCCTTCACTGCTTCCGGCCAAACATGCCCAAACTCACCCAAAGCAATCTTGACCTGATCTGCAGTTACACGACCGGCAAAGGGACACGGCTCTAAAGCTGCGACTTTCGCGGCGAGAGCTTCGAACGTGTCATTAGGGAGATAAATCGCCTGCGTCATTGATATGCCCCGAAGCGCGTCATTGCGCGGAGACATAGATTCAGTACGCGGCGATTTGGTCAATACATCAACAAACACTGATCTCGCGCGTCAAGATCAAGCGCGAACACCTTTTTTGGCATAAGGCGAGATATAGAGCTTCGTCATTGTCATCCAGCGCGCCCTCGAAAAGGGAGATTGCTCAGTGTTAGCTTTATGCAATAACGCCGCTTCTACGCGCTGCAGCCATTGCTGCTCCTTCTCAAGAACGCGACCAATGTTTGAGTGATGATATCGTCCGCTTATGGCTAATAACGAAGACCGCTGTCGCTCCGCGTCTAGCGAACTCAACGCATCGATGAAGGCATCAACGTCCATATAAGCCAAAATTGGGTAACTAATATAATCCCCTTCAAAGCCATTAATGAACATAACGTTGCGCTTAAATTTATCTGGATTGTTCATCATCGATTGCAAGAGACCGAGCGCCTTTTCTGGCAAGGACTTTTCGAATACGCGCTTGGCATTCTCATCCCAATAGGATGCGAGCTCTCGCATAGCTCCTTCATCCCACTTGTAGATGCCGTACCCTCCGTAACTCCCAAAATGGTCGTCAGCCGGTTCAGGCGTCCCCGACAGTCTGTTCAATTCTACAAGCTTAGCGATGTACGCTTTGCCGCGAGTTACCAGTTCATCCCAAGATTCGGGGATTATTCCGCTATCCGAAAGCCAGTGAAACACCCCGTAGACCTGCAGGACCTCATTCCGATGTGTGTACTGATGGCTCGCCAATTCTTCTTCGACTGCTTTGAGTGACTTCTCAAACAGTTCGTTAGAGATATCCATCCAGCGCCATAAAGCAACCCACGCCGGGACCTTGGCTACCGATGCGAACGCAATAGATTTTGAAAATGCCGCATCTATCGTTGCAGAGTTTGCAACTCCCTCAACCAAGACTTCTCTAAGAAGCGTCCCAGAAATCTTGTTCTCCTCCAATCCGGCTATTTCACCGTATTTCCCGTATAAACGTGATATGGGATTTGGCGGCGATTGTCCGTCTTGCTTTGAGGCGCCGTACACGGCTTCAATAATGCGGGTTTCAAGGTCTCGAGCCGCCAGATTTCCCGCTTTATACTCAAGTGCAAACGCAATGAATGAAAAAAGAACGTCCCGACCGCCAGACTCATGCCGACGATATTTTTCGTCGGCGGCCTTCCATATTCGTTCGAAGTCAAACAACGAATGTTGCAGCAATCGAAGGTTATCAAGCCCAGACAGTCCAAATATTTCGGCGATTCTTTGCTTGTTGCTCTCAATTAGTTCTTTTGCGTCAGCGAAGACGATTTCTCGGCAAAAAGCAGAGAACGCCTTGTCGAATTCCGGATGAACCAACAGCGTTCTGCCAATGACTTTCTCCTTTTTTCGTTTGTAATCATCCTTGTCGATTTCTTCTTCATTTGCGATAATTACGACCTTCATCCCCATATGCTCGACGAAGTCGTTTATATAACCCAGTACGGCGGTCGTACCGACAGCCGCGCGTTCCAAATCGTCAAATACTATTAGATCGACCTCCGGAAGCTTAAGGACGTCATCAATCTTGATCTCGGAAACCCCGCTAAGTCCAAATTTTGTGAGGAGAGGCTTCGCGAGTTTTGCGCCTATTTTTGTTACCCTCCCCTTCATTCCGCTGATTGTCGGGTAGGCGGATTCAAATAACGCCGACGTTATATCGTCGGCATGCGACACGCCGTAAAGGCTCACGTAATGAACCTTTTTACCGCTCTGCTTAAGGTCTGCGATTACATCTTCAATGAGGCGTGTTTTTCCTACTCCCCATTTGCCATTGAGCATTACGGCATAATATGGCGCACTCGGAAGTGCGATGAAGTAGCGGAGAAACGCTTTGATGTGAGCGTTTGGTTCGTGCGGGACATCAGCCATGAGCTTTTCTCCGTTTCGATTTTATACTTCTATGGAACGCTTCGTCGCTTGAGCAGCGCCCACCGGCAAGCTGTGAACAGCTTGCGCGAAAGTTTTCCAAGCTCATCGCTTTTGTATACTGGGGCATCTGTGAAATCAGTGGGCCAGTAGGCGGGGCGAAGACTGACTCTTACGCGCGGATCAGCGCGGTCAAGCGCCTTGACAGCATAACTAAGCCAGCCGTGGTCCGGCGCTTCATTGAATGCGATTTGACGTTGGTTCTGCACCATCCAGACTCCACCCGCCATTTTCAGTGCGCTTTTCACCAATTCAAGATCGTTATGGCCTATAAGCGCATAGCCGTGGAAATGCAGGCGACGCGGCCCTTCCGGCTGGGCCTCCTCTCCGCACATCACAATTGGCACTTTTCGGCCAAGAGCCTCGGTTAGCCGCCTATTGATTCGCTTAGCAATCCACTCACACGGCTTTCTCTGGCTCTTAGCCACTGCCTCTATGTCGTGGCGTAGGTTCAGGGTGAAGGCATGAACTTCGCCCATGAGCGTCATTGCCCAATAGGCGAATTCAAGCTTCAGGATCGGGTGTGCGTTTTCCCACGACACCGGGTGACGGGCCTTGGCGAATAGCGGCGGGTGACGCTTTCTGTATTCACGCCACCACAATGGATATGCGGGCTTCTGACTCGCGATGGGTGCCTTAGGTGACGCGCTATAGGGTGACATGGGAGGAATGCAAGGTGTGGGGTGCCCTACTGAAGCGGCACCCTTAGCGAGCACATCGTCGAGAATGCCTAACTCGATGACCTGACTCATGAAATCGGCCGCGGCGGCGACCGATTTGCGCTTCGGAAATTTTACTTTTTTGGATTTCGTATTCGCGAGCCGCGCCAAACACGGAGAGGCAGCTAGCGACGTGCTATAATAGTTCATGTGATCGATCCCAGAAGCTCGGTTACAACTCCTCGTCCCCTTGGCTTCGGGTGGAGCCAAGGGGACAACTCATGCAGCTATAGCGCTCAGAGCGCGCTCTTACCGGCGGCGACCGCTAGAAATGAGTCCGCCGGGCCGCATTTGCCGATTGATCTCTTTCGCCACCAGCGACTCCGCTACTCCCTGAAGCTGCCCGGTGATCTTTTCAGCCAGGTCTTGGTTCTGCTGGGGCGTCCCCGCGCTACCGTTGACCGTGACGCTGATATTCTGGGTCACCGCTCCCAAAGCCTTCTCAGCGATCGAATGCGGACCTACGGGCCCGCCGGCGGCAAAGCGCGCCACAGGCACGCCGCGATTGATTGCCTCCAGAAGGCCCCGGTGCTTCGCGGTCGCTGTCGCGTTGATAACGAACTCGCCATTGGAGAGGCGCGCCGGGATGCTGTCCGAACGAGGGCCGCCCGGGCCGCTGATATAGCCGCCGTCCGCCTTGCCGGTCAGAAGGCCTCCCACAGCCCCTAGGAGGCCTCCGGTGCCTCCTGAGGCTCCGGAGGCCACCCCGAAGATGCCCGCAAGCGGCCCCTGCCCCAGCAAAGCGGCCTGCAAGGCCGCCCGCTTGATCATCTGGAGTGCAGAAGCCACGACGTCGCTCAGCTTGGCGGACGAATCCCCCAGCTTGTCGAAGAAATCCACAGCGAGCCCGCCGCTGAATTGCAGCACGTCATTGAAGCCCTTCCAGCTTTCTTGGGCCTGCCGCTGCCTCTGCGAGGCTGCCTGCATGGCGTCGGCAAGCTGGTTGATCTTTTGCCGCTGCTCATCGGTGACGGCCGTATTTTGGCGGCCCGCTTCTGCATTGGCTCGCTGCGCTGCCTCTTCAAGCTCGGCAACGGTCCGCAGCCGCTGGTGCGCCTCTTCATTGAGGCCCACCGCCGCAGTGTCCGCGTCAACAAGGGCGATCCGTTTGCGCGACTGGTCTAGCGCCCGGTCAAAAGAATTCTTCTCTTGTCCATCAGAAGGGCTTTTGGGGATGACCGTAGCCGGGCCGGTCGGCGCCGGACTGGCCGCTGCTCCAATCGTCTTGAATGCCTGGAGCCGGTTGCGCTCCCGCAGGGCCTCGTTGAGCCGCTGCAATTCTTTTTCCCAACTCGGGTCAACGGGCGACCCTTTGCTCTTCGCCAGTGAAATCGCCTGCGAAAGCTCTTTAGCGCTCAACTCTATGTTTGATGTGAGCTTATCGGCAATCACCGCCTGCCCGGCCTTGTTGCCCAGCCCCTCAATAATCTCAATAGCCTTCTCCGCCAGCTTTTCGAGTAAGGGGATGATCTCGGCCGCGCTCGCCTTGAATTGAGCGCTCCATTTCGTTGATGCGCGGGTCCATTCACGGTCGAAGTCTTGCGCCTTCTGAATGATCCGCGCATCGACGACTGCGCCCGCGTCCCGCGCCTCGTCAGCGAGCTTGTTGAAAGCAGGAGCTCCACCTTCAAGCGCGCGGACCCAATCACGGCTGAGACCCGACATTTCCGCGATTTTGATTTTGTCCTGCTCAGTGGCGGCACTTCGGATTAGGTCTGCGGTCTTCGCCAGCGCTTGATTGACGGACAAGACTTTGCCTTGCCGGTCTACAAGCTCAACGTTGTTCGCTTTGAACAGACGACCAAGATCGTTTTCGTTACGCTTCGCATCGTTCAGTAACGCGGCGAAGCCTTCGATCCCGGATGAAAACGCTTCATCCGAGACGCCGCCACTATTCGCAGCGAACTTAATTCCTTGAAACGTGTCAGTATCGAGTTGGACCCGCTTTGCTAGGCCCGCCATCTTGACCAGCTCGGCATTGATCTTAACGGCGGTCGCCAGCAAGGCGCCCGCGCCGACGCCGCCCAAGATCCCAGCGGGACCGCCGAACGGCCCGGCAAGCGTCTGCAATAGCTTTGAGACGGACGACGCGGCATCGCCCATATCTTGCCGGATACGGCCGGACGCGCGGCGGCCCCGCGCCTCGATGGATGACCAATTGTCATTCGCGGTCTTGTTGGCTCGTTGAAACGCCTTTTCGAAGTCGTTAATTCGCGCCTCAAGCTGGACGATCAATTGCTCGGTATCGGTCGCAGGCATAGTGATTACCACGCTAGATCAGCGGCACTAATCGCCGCGTTGTTGAGAAAACTGGTTTCGGACGATCCGCTCGCTGCACGGCATACGGCCATGGCGGTCGCCACGGCGCCATCAATGCAAAGATGCCGCAACCCCTTCGCAAGCCGCACCTTGTGGCCGTACGTGTTGGTTTGGACTTCGACGTTTTCGAAATTCCAGCGAAGGATCGGGTGGCCGCCATGTTGAAGCTTGCGGCCCACAATGGCGCGCTCAAGCTCCGTGATAGCTGGCATCATCGTGAGTGCGCCTTGGCGCATTTCGACGGCCGGGAAGCCATCGTCTAGAAGGTTGTTCAAGACGTTGCGGGCTAGCGCCGGATCGAAAGCGATTTCCTGTACATCGTATTCAGCGCAAAGGTCACGGATCGTCGCCTCAACCGCGCGAAAATCCACGACATTGCCGGGTGTGGGCTTGATCAGCCCCTCCTTCGCCCAGCGGACATAAGGCGCGCCGGATTGAGATTCGCGCTCGCTAAGATTTTCAGCGGGGCAAAAGAACCACGGCCATACGATGAACCCGTCATCATCTTTCCAAGCCGACACGACAACCGTAAGATCGCCGCTACTCGACAGGTCCACGCCCAGCCAGCATGGGCGGTCCTTTAGGTCGCCCAAATCAACCGGGGCGCTTCCCTCGTCATAGACCGTCATTTCGACAAACGGGTTTGTCGACTGGTCGCGCCACATATTCAGATGATACTGCTTGAAGTCTTCGCGATCTCCGGGGCGGTCTTTGGCTTCCAGAGCAAGCCGCTGAAGCCCCTCTATTGACGGGTAGCCGTGAGCAAGGCCGGGATTGACGGCATACCAAAGCGCTTCATCTTGCCAGTCTGCATTAGCATCCGGTTCGAATAAGATCGGCAGGAATGCCGGATTGACGATCTTACCACGGGCCACCTTGCGGGCGTAGGCGACAAGCTCATAAGCCAGGTTTTCTTGACCCTTGCCCGCTGTGGTCGCAATGATCAGCAGCGAGCCCTTTGTCTTGGGCAAACCGGACCGGATTGCGCCCCAAAGATCACTCTTCTTGTGAGCATGAAGTTCATCGACGAAGGCAAACGTGGGCGTTCGCCCGTGCTGAGTTTCAGCGTCAGACGATAGAGTTTCGAGAAACGTTCCGTCCGACTTCAGCGTGATGCGCTTCGTCGAGTTGACGGCATCAGACACTTTGACGGCCGCATTGACACGCTTGTCTGCACGGGCGATGGAAAGCGCCTCCCGGAAGCCAATGCCCGCTTGCTTCTTGTCTGCGGCGGCAAAGACCACTTCGCCGCCCGGCAATCGCTCCGGGCCAATAGTGTGCAAGAGCGCTAACGCCGCCGCGAGACTCGTTTTTCGGTTGCCGCGCGGCAGAAGCAGCATGACAGTTTCGACGATCCGCCGCCCGTCGTCATGGCGCGGCCCATAGATGCGCCGGACGATGCGCTCTTGCCATGGGTCCAATTGAAATGGATGACCGCGTGCCGGGTTCTTGGGATGCTTAAGCCGCCGAAGAAACTCCACGGCACGCTCGCCATACCCGAAGGGGTCCGGAATTTCGCTGTTATCGAAGATCCAAGGGACTATCGGTTTCATCGTCTTCGAGGTCGCGAATTGCGGGACGGGAACGGGACACGGGAGTTAAACCAAGCTCTGCGGCGAGCCGCAGAGAGCGGGACATTGCGTCCGCTTGCAGCCGCACGGCCGGATTAGCGCGCGGTCCTTTGTCCGTCTGGATGACTAGGCCCTCACTTTTGATGGCGCGATCAAGTTGCCGGATTTGCCCAATGGCGATGCAGTAGTTTTCGACGCTGCCCATATCGGCAGTCGTTAGAATACGGCGCTCGGTCAAGAGCGGCATGATACGCCGCCACTCGGCCCGGGCGTCCTTTGAAAGCCAGGTCGGCGCGTTCGGCACGTCACCGATGGCGTCCCGGTCCGCACTCAATTGCGGCTTGGTGCCTTTCATGGCCCCTCCGCAGTCAGCTCAAGCCCGCGACGCCGCCCAATCTCTTTGACTGCGCGGATATCGTAATGGCCGCCGTCGAAGGCCAATCGGTCAGCCGGTGTTATTCCGTCGAAAAAGCGGGTCCGGAAAACGACCGTCGTCCGGGTCGTTATGGTGCCCTGCCCGAGTTGCTCGTCCGTCTTTGCATCGAGCCGTTCGGCCCTCAGCGTGACCAAAGCAGTCCACGTTTCGACGGGCGCGCCTTCTTCACTGACTTCCGTAGTCACGCGCTCAACGACTATCGTTCTATCCAAGCTCCCGGCACGCACTACATTTGCTCCAAGACAGCCTTGAACGTAACCACGCCATGCGTCGTTTCACCGTCAGGATCGCGGAGAAAGCGAGCGCTCTGGAACCGGGTATCAAGACAGCGGTAGCTCCCGTCATTCCAGCGCTGGCCGTTCAAGACGCGGCGCATCGCTGAAACGATCAACTTGGCCCGCTTCACGCCGGGCTCTTTGCTCCAGACGTGCATGGTCGCGAAAAGCTCGGTGTAACGTCCTACGACCTCATCGCCGGGAAGTTCTTGGTCTTCGCCAAGGATGACGCGCGGATCGGCTTCCGGCCGCCCGTTCACGTCCAAGACGTTATCGGCAGGTACAAGCGCAGTGAGGCCGGGGTCGCCAATAAGGGCGAGACGCGCGACCGTCTGAAACGCAAGGGACGCGCTCATTTGACCCATCCCTCCCGGACCGCTTTGGAAATGGCTCGCTTGGTTCGGGCCTTGATTCGCTTTTTGAGAAGTCGATAGGACGGCCAGAAGTACGGCTCGGCGGTCATTTTTTTAGTGCCGTATTCGGGGAAATGGGCATACCGGCATTCTGAGTTTCCGGCGCTTACTGCGACCGCATTCTCGGGGACGACATGCTGGCCGCCCGGCTGCGAATAGGCGGGCGTTGTGGCTCCCGGTGGAGTCATCAAAATGCTGTCTTTCAAAGTGCCCGGAGGCTTGCCGTGCGAGCCGTCAGCGCTCACAGGCGCTAGAGATCGCATCGCACCGACAAGCTCGCCGCCCGACTGCTCTAGCGACGGGCGCACGGCTTCCTTGACCGCCACAGGTATGGCGTTCAACCGCTCGGTAAGCCGTCTGATGCCCGACGAAGCCACGGTTAGAAGTTCCAAGCCCGGTATGGCCCTAGAAGCTCCAGAAGCCCGAACGGCAGTTCTGAAGCCGTTACCCCGATAAGGGACGCCTCGCGGTTCTCGTAGAGATGCGCCGCAAGCTGGCGCGCGGCCTCTTTCACGGGTTCGGGCGCGTCTTCGGCATCCGCCACCGCTCCCGTGTACGAATTGACCCAAGCGGACGCCGCCGCGATCTTCTGAGAAAGAAGCGCGTCGTCTGTGTCCGTGGTTAGATTGAGGTGAAGCTTCAGGTCTTCGACAGTGATCACTTAAAAAACTCCAATTAGGCACGATCTCGCGCGACTGACCCGGGACCGGTCGCTGGCCCCCTATCAAAGTTCCGAACCACCCCCGGGTTAGCGTTCGCTTTCCCGGCTCGCCTCTTGTCTGCTTCGACGATCAAGGCGCGTGCGGCCGAACGGACGCGGCTAGGCTCTGCCCCTGCAAGGTCGCAGACGTGAAAGAAGTCTCGATTGGGTTTGAAGAGCCAATCGCGCGCCGCACTAACAGCATCAAGTCGCGTCGGGTCCGTTGTCTTCGGCGGTGCCAGCGCATCTTCGACGGCCTGACGCAACACGTTGACCCAAAGAAGCTGCTCAGACGGCGTATGCGTATCGCGGACGATTCTGCTCACAGGCCGCTCCGATATTCTGCGGCTTGCTTCTTACGCACGTGGCACGGCGACGACGCCATCGGCTGCCAGTTCTTGCGATCCCAAAACAGCTTGCGGTCGCCACGGTGCGGAATGATGTGGTCCACCATGTCAGCCGCGCGACCGCAGCCGCAGGCACACAAACAGTTCTCAGGCCGCGCGAGGTATTCCTTGGATTCTCGCCGCCATTTGCTGTCATAGCCGCGTTGATTGGCAGATTGCCGCGACGCTTCAAAGCGGGCGTTAATCTCAGCACGGCGCTTGCTTTGACAGTCACAAAAGGCGCCAGCCGAGACCACCATGCCGCATGAACAGATTCGGGGCCCCTTAGACGGCATGGCTTGGCCCCTTTGCCGCCATCCGCTTAAGGCGCGCTAAGCCGTCGCGGTCTAGCCGGGCTTCATCCGGCTTGTCGGTAGCCGACTCATTAGTGCCACCGAAGATGGCCCGGAGCATGTCGGCTCGCCCTTGATAGGCAACCATGATCTCATTCGGTGTTGCGGCCCACGCTTCGCTCGGAGACCACCCAAGCCAGCCCGTCGCAATCGCGTAAAGATTGGAATGGTGCTCGGCAAATGAAACGCGCTTGCCTTCAACGCCGTCACCATCCGCATCGTGCTCCGGATGCGGCTCTAGGCCAGCAAGCTTGAAGAGGAAGGCGACAAGCGGCTCAATGACGGTGGAAAGCAAAGCGGCCAACGGCCTCCGGTGGAATAACGCCATGACTTGCTTCGGTGTAGTGCTAGCGCCTTCGGCGATCATGTCAGTGATCACCTCAAGGTGCGCTTCCTGCAATCCGAGAAAGAGCCGCTGGAAGCCGTACTTCTTTTCAAGATGAAAAGCGGCCCGCAGTGACGGCCGCAGACGAAGTGTGGGAGCGGTCCCCACCTCCAAAGCGATATCGTCAACCACGAGCCGCATGACCGTTACGCCGCCACCTTGAGCTTCACGAAGCGATCCGGGTGCGTCACGTCGCCACCGACGCGGCGGCGAGCATGGAAGCGAACCTGGCCCTTGGTCGCGAGCGTATAAGGATCGCGCAAGAGCGAGAGGCCCACGCGATCAACGATCCGGTAGCCCTGAAGGTCACCAAACATGATCGGATAGGCATTCGCGCCGATGTCCGCCATGTCCACCGCTTCCACGACCGGGCGGCCCAGCAACGTAGTCGGCGCGCCTTCGCTGATCGGATCGAGGACAAGGTAACGGCCCTGCCCGTCTTTCCACTTGCGGATCGCGCCAAGCGTGTTGCGGTTCATCAGCCAGACCGCATTCTGAGCGTGCGCGTTCGGCAGCTTGTGGAACATGCCGATGATCACGTCAGCCGGGTCAGAGGTCGGGAAATCCGCGGTCGCGCCGGTTTTCACTTCAGCGATGCCGCTTGCCGCCATCAGACCCTTCGGCTTGTCGACGCCATCGCCAGACACCAGAGCCGTGCCTTCGGTCTTGCCGAACCCTTCCGCGATCTCAAGCGAGAGCTCGCCTTCGAGGTTGTAGGCGTTGTCTTCCAGAAGGGCGTTCGAGACGTCCACGAACGTCGCCAGTTCGCCGGGTGCAATCGGCACCTGCTCATAAGACGGACTGGAGCCGGTGCGGTCGTCGGTTTCCGCTACCCAATATCCAGCGACCCCACCGGTGCGGCGAGGAAAGCGGATTTCGGTCGCGCCAATTGCGACCACGCGAGCGTATTGGCGGATCGGAGAAAACTCGACGAGCTTCTTAATAATCTCGCTACCGTATTCGGGCGGAGCGAGATAACCGGCCGTCGAGTCGTTGGCGACCGTGAGAGCCTTTACCTCATCGCCTTCCATGCGCTCAACGCCCTTACGCATGAAATTGAAGAAAGCTTTGCGCTCAAAGCCACCGTTGTCGTTATCGGCTTTGATCTCACCCGGGCGATTGAGCTTCGCCTCAACACGATCAAGGCGTTCGGTGATCCTGCCGAAGCCCTTCACGGTCTCGGCAATCTCACCCATCTTGGTCTCAAGTGCAGCATATTCCGGCGCTGCCTCCGTCTTCTCATCGGCCATGCGGCCCTCCTGTGTTGAAGCCGCGCCTGCGGTCTTCATTGAAATGACCCGCGCGCCGGGATGGCTCGGGATCGGAACGACGCTGATCTCATGAAGCTCAAGCGCCGTAATGGTGCGACCGCCACCCCTTCGAGTCGTCGCATTTTTCGTCACAAACCCGATTGAAAGGCCGGTTACGGCCCCTTCCCGCACAAGCGCGCGAACCTCCCGCGCTCGGCTAACGTCATCGATCAGAAGGCGTCCTTTGACGACTAGGCCCTGATCGGACTCGGCAACCTCATCCCAAACCCCAATCGCCTGCCCCTGATCGTGCGCAAAGAGCATCGGCAAGCGCACGGACGCACGGAAAGCGCCCTTTTCGATCACGTCACCAACCCGGTCCGGCGAACCGAACGGCCAAGCAATGCCGACAATCTCACCGGCATCACTGACAGTCAGAGTGGCTTTGGTTTCGATCCGTTCAATCACGACCAGCCCCGCACTTGGCGAACCGGTACGCCCACTGATCGTGGCTTTCCCTCAAGCCCTCAAGCTCGCCAGAGATAATGCTATGCTGCTCCGCCAACCGGGCACGGATTACCGAAACAGCCACTCTAAGCGGATTGCCGCCATACAGCGCCACCGTAAGATCTTTGGCGAGAGCACAGCGTTCCTCTCTATTCATTTTCGTTCTTGATCCTTTGATTGTCCGAAGAAGACCGTCTCCAAGATCGCGACGGCGAGCGAATACCCTTCGTGCAAGGGGCGTTCGATTACGTAAGTTTCGACAAGCGCACTGGCGGACTCTGGCGGTTCACCGCCGCCAATGAGCGCCAGACGGATCGTTTCGGCGACTTCAGCTGCGGCAAACTCTCCGCGAAAAATTCGCTGACAAAGCGCTCCTATGCCGACCCCAGCTTTCCTTTCGAGTTCAATTAGGAGGGCGGGCGTGAGCGTGAAGGCGCGCCGGGCGTCCCCAAAGAATGCGGTGTGAACCAGCGAAGTCACGGGGCACCTACAGTTACGTGCGGATTTTCGAAGGCATCGCCGCCCGCGTAAGGCAGCCTGTTTTCAGCCGCCCGCGCTTCGTTTGGATTCAGAATGCGCGAGGCAATCGCTTTGGAATAACCTTCCATTCGCTTGTCGAAATCCGCGCGAAGCAGGTCATCAACGAGAAAATCGATTGTGAAGATCTTTCGCTCATCGGGGGTGAGCAATTTCAGCCGAAGCTCGCCCTCCCAACGCTTGATCCAAGGCATAAGCGAGTAAGTAAGGAATTGCTGGCCCATGGCCTCGGCATTGCCCCAGGTCGCGCGCCCATAGTCTTGAAGAAAGACCGGCGGCACCCGAAAGACGCGCGCGATTTCGCTAATGTAGAATTGGCGAAGTTCGAGGAATTGCGCGTCAACGCTCGTTAGTGTCAGGGGCGTATAGCTCGAACCTTCCGGCATAACGGCGGTGCCACCGCTCTTGTTGCCGCCATGTGCCGCAAGCCAAGCCGCTTTTGCCTTCGTCAAGGCGTCGGGCGCATTGCCGCCCTTGCCGATGGTCAGCATTCCGGATGGCCGCGCACCGTTGGCGAACAACCGTGCTGCGTATTGCTCCATGACCAGTGCGGTGCCGATGGCTTCGCTGGCGTCGTTGATTAGACCCCTGCCGGAAAGCGAAGGCGACGGAATGTGGAGAATGTCTTGGTAGCGGTAGGTGCGCTTTTCGCTGTTGCTACTTGCATATTGATACAGAGGCTCGCTGGTCCGAGGATCGGCAGCGACCGTCATCCGCTCCGGGTCTAGGCGCTGAAGCTCCAGCGGCCTGCCCTCGACGCGATTGATGAATGCAAAGCCACCGTTGGCGAATAGCAGTGCGTCCCGCGTAATTTCCTCGCGGAACGTTGAAGACGAAGTCCAATCATTGGCGAAGTCGCGGACCAAGCCATAGGCGGGATGGTCCGGCGCACGTTCCTTGCCGCCACCCCCTACACGCTCATGAATGTGAACGGGAAGCTGACCGATGGTTTCTGAAATGGCCTGCACCGCACAGCGGACGGCCGGAACGCGCATGGCAAAGCGCGGGGTTATAGATATTCCGGCTGCCGTTGTCGCAGCTGCAAAAAGGTCGACGAGCCATTGGTCCGGCTCAGCGATACCGGACTTAGACTCGAATCCTAAGAGGGTCTTGAAGCGAGAGAACAAGGCGCACGTCCAAATTCGTGTTGGAGTGCGTGCGAAGTTCCTCTCGTCACGCCGGGTCGGCCGCTGCTACCTCGTTTTAGACGCAGGTTGAACCGCATCTAGGGCGCAGTTTCTCGGCCCCGTGTTTCAGCGCAGCAATATTGTTGCACGCTCAGTGAAAACTACAATGAGATTGGTTTGACACTGGCGCGAAAAGCCCTTTGCGTACGTGGTGCGCGGATAGAGGTTTGACACAGACTAAGGCGTTGATTTTCCAGTAGGGTACAATGCCCAGCGCGCTCACCATTTCCGCTTCAGTTCGGCGTCCGGACCCGCGCGCCCCCGACATCGGCGCGTCGCGCCAAAGAAAAAGGCGAGGCCGTGATGCGGCCCCGCCCCTGAAGCAACGTGTTGCGACCCGCCGGCTTATTTCGCCGCCTTGCCGGCCGCGACCCAGCTGTCGAGCTGCGTCTTGTGTCCGGCGATCCATTCGTCGGCCATCTGCTTGATGATCGTGTTGTTGCCGCGGTTCTTGTTGATGTTGAATTCCCACTCCGACCAGGTCTCGAGCGGGAACTTGACGTTCTCGACCAGCGCCTTGACGGCCGGGTTGGCGGCGATGAACTTCTTGTTGGCGACCGCGCCCCAGTTCCACGACGCCATCGCCATGCGGCACGGATCGGCGCCGCCGGCGCAGCCCTTGACGCCCTTGACCAGCGCCGAGCCCTTGTTCGGCACCGACGGCGGCAGCGCGTCTTCCGGCGTCGGCAGCCAGACGACGTCCTTGCCGGGAACCAGCGCGTTGTTCACCCAGGACGGGCTCCAGGCATAGAAGAACGCCGGCTCGCCGCGCTTTACGCGGGCCACGGTCTCGACCATCAGCGCCTCGTACTTGCCGCGGATCGACTTCACCGTGTCGTTGAGGCCGAACTTGTTGAGCTGGAAGTCGACGACGTCGCCGCAGCTCCAGCCCGGATCGCAGTTGATCAGGTCGGCCTTGCCGTCCTTGCCGAACAGCGCCGCGATCTTGGGATCCTTCATCTGGATCAGCGTGGTGATGTTGTGGGCGTCGGCGGTCTTCTTGTCGATCAGATAGCCGTTGATGCCGCCGCCGACGATCAGGCCGCTGCCGATGATCTCGGCGTCCTTCTCGACGGCGCGGAAGCCCGGCTCGCGCTGCGGAAAGTTGACGTCGGTGGCCAGATCGAGGTCGCCCTGCGCCGCCGCCTGGAAGAACAGCGTCGTGTTCACCGTCGTCAGCTTGACGTCGTAACCGAGATCCTTCAGCGCCGTCATGACGATCTGCGCCGTGACGTAATTGGCGCCCAGGCTGTCGCTCTGGGCAAAGCGCACGGTCTTGCCCTTGCCCGGCAGGTCCTGCGCCTGCGCCGGAAGCACCGCGAAGGCAATCGCGCCGGCAGCGACCGCCGCTGTCAGCATCTTCATTTTCATCATGGCCTCATCTCCTCGTTGCGACCCGTGCTGGTCATGGTGTGCATTCCCCTCCCGCCCTGCGACGGGTCTCAATCAACCGGAGCGCCGGCGCATTCCGCCCGTCAGCTTCATGCGCCGCCCCGCCGGATTCCTCAGAGCGCCTCCTTGGCGCGCGTCACCACCTGAACCGTCTCGTCCGGACGCCCGCCGCGGAACACGCGGACCACCGTGCGCATGAGCGAGCCGCGCTCGGCCGGCCGGCCGCTCTTCCTGGGCGTGGCCATCTGCTGCGTGACCCGGTCGAGCACCATGGCGAGCAGGACGATGGCGATGCCGCCGACCGCGGCGCGGCCGACATCGAGCCGGCCGAGGCCCTGCAGGACGACGAGGCCGAGGCCTTCGGCGCCGATCATGGCGACGACGACCGACAGCACCATCGCCGTCAGCACCGTCTGGTTGAGGCCGCCGAGAATGGTCGGAATGGCGAGCGGCAACTGGATCTCGAACAGCAGCTGCCGCCGGTCGGCGCCGAAGGCCAGGCCCGCCTCGACGATCTCGCGCTCGACCATGCGGATGCCGAGATTGGTGAAGCGGATCAGCGGCGGCGCCGCCGCGGTCACGACCGCGACCTCACCCGGCACCGTACCGACGCCGAACAGCATGACGACCGGCACGAGATAAACGAAGCTCGGCGTCGTCTGCATGATGTCGAGGATCGGCCGCACCACGTTCCAGACGCGGTCGCTGCGCGCGCACCAGATGCCGATCGGAATGCCGACCACCGCGCAGAACACGATGGCGGTCGAGATCAGCGACAAGGTCGTCATCGCCTCGTTCCAGACGCCGAGCATGGCGATGACGATCAGCGATACGGCGCTGAACACGGCAATGCCCAGCGTCGACAGCCGCCACGCGATCAGGAAGAACGCGACCACGAAGATCGGGAAATGGACCGCGTGGAAGATCCAGTCGTTCAGCCCGAGCAGGCTCTCGATCGGCCATTTGATCGCGAGGAAAAACGGCCGCAGGTTCAGCGCCAGCCAGCTCACACCCTGCTGGATCCACAGATCGACCGGAAAGACGGCGAGATCGTCAGCCTTGAACATGGCGCTCTCCCGTGACGGCCTGCGGCGCGGTGGATGCGATGCGCGCCAGGATGTCGTCGGCGCCGAGCGTGCCGATGAAGCGGCCGTCGTCGTCGATGACGGCGATCGGGCGGCCGTCGCGGTAGTTGCGCGCGACTTCGATCAGTTTCGCGCCCGGCGACACGCTGACGTAATCGGCGCTCAGCGCCCCGATCTCGCCGCCGGCCCGCGCGCGGCCGAGGCCGCCGGCGTCCACGACGCCCAGCACCTTGCCGTTGCCGTCGAGCATGAAGCCGAAGCCGCCGGCCTCGCCGACCAATGTGCCCTGCGCCGACTTGAGAACGGGCTCAGCCGGCCGCATCGCCAGACGCGCATCAAACAGACGCGAGCGGTCGATTTCGCGGGTGAAGGCGGCGACATAGTCGCTGCCGGGCTCGAGCACGATCGATTGCGGCGTGCCGTCGCGCACCAGTTCGCCCTCCGACATGATGGCGATGCGGGTGCCGAGCTTCAGCGCTTCCTGGAAGTCGTGGGTGATGAACAGGATCGTCTTGTGCAGCGTGCGCTGCAGGCGCAGCAATTCGTCCTGCATCTCGGTGCGGATCAAGGGATCGAGCGCGCTGAAGGCTTCGTCCATGATCAGGATGTCGGCATCGGTCGCGAGCGCGCGGGCAAGCCCGACGCGCTGGCGCATGCCGCCCGACAATTCGTGCGGAAAGTGATAGCCCCACCGCGCCAGGCCGACGACGGTCAGCACCTCCTCGGCGCGGCGGCGCCGCTCGGCGGCCGGAACGCCGCGCAGCTTCAGGCCGAACTCGACATTGTCGATGACGCGCTTGTTGGGCAGCAGCGCGAAGTGCTGGAACACCATCGAGATGCGGGTGCGGCGCACCTCGCGCAATTCCGCCTCGCCGATCGGCACGATATCCCGGCCGTCGAGCAGCACCTGCCCGGCGCTCGGTTCGTTCAGCCGGTTGACGCAGCGCGCGAAGGTGGACTTGCCCGAGCCGGACAGGCCCATGATCATGTAGACGGCGCCCTGCGGCACCGTCAGCGATACATTGTTGAGTCCAACGACGACGCCGAGCTTCTCGAACACTTCGCTCTTGCCGCTGCCTTTGGCCAGCATCTCGAGCGCCGGTCCCGGCGCGTCGGAGAAGATCTTGTACAAATTCTTGATCTCGAGTCGTTCAGTCATGTCTCGACCCCTGTCCTCGGTGCCGGCATCAACGTAACGGTGAAAAGTCGGTCGGCAGCAGAATTTTGTTCTCCGCCTGCTCGATGTTCTCCGCGAGCTTGGGCAGGAAGGCCTGCCAGCGTGGATCGTCCGCGAGTTGCTGGCGCCGGCGCGTCCGGTCCTGAAGATCGGCGTAGGCCCACAGATGCGTCACTTGGCTCAGCGGGCCAATCTCGGTGGTGAAATAGCCGATCAGATGGCCGAGGATCGGCTGCTGGATCGCCAGGCCTTCGTCACGCACGAGTTGCAGATAGCGACCCATGCGGCCATTGCGGATACGATAGATGCGTTCTTCAACGATCATGCGCCTGGCCTTTTTTCGTTCGCGCCAAGGAAGGCGCGCATCAGCTCGGCAACCTGCGCAGGCGCTTCCGTCAGGATCGAGTGCCGAAGCCCCGGCAGAATGTGCAGCGTCGAGCCGACGATGCGCTCGTGCATGTAGAGGGCCATGCGCGGGTTGGAGCCGGCATCGTGCTCGCCGGTGGCAATGAGAACCGGAACGCGGATCTGGTCGAGCAGGCCGCCGAAGTCAGTCTGCGCCAGCACGCGGTAGGCGGCGGCATAGCAGTCCGGGTCGTTCTCGGCGTTGCGCTGGCGGAGTTTCGCAATCAGCTCCGGGTTCTTCGCCTGGAAATCCTCGGTGAGCCAGCGCGACAACGAGGCATCGTAGTGCGAGCCACGATCGCCGGACTGCAACGCGGTAAGCCGCGCCTCAACGCGTTCGCGCTCGTCCTCGGTCCGGCCGGCAACGGTGGCGAGCAGCACCAGACGCCGCAGCCGGTCCTGGTGGGTCAGAGCAAGGCGCTGCGCGATCAATCCGCCCAGCGAGAAGCCGGCGAGATTGAACGTGCCAAACCCGGCATGATCGGCCAGCGCCAGCACGTCGCCGACGAAGTCGTCGATTTCGTAGCGGCCCCGCACCTTGCTCGAGCGGCCGTGGCCGCGCAGGTCGAAGGTCAGAATCCGGAAGCGGTCGGCGAGCCGCTCGGCGACGCCGTCCCAGGCCTCTAGATACGAGCCGACGCCGTGAATACAGACCAACGGCTCGCCCTGCCCGGCGATTCGATAGTTCAACGTCACGCCATTGTTGTCGAAACTCCCGGTCTGCGGAGCCGGCGTGAGGGTCGCGGCGTCTGGCGTCGCGGCGGCCATGCTCACTGCCCCACGGCGGCGAGACGCGACGGCGCAGCCGTGTCGCGGCCGCGAGCGGCAAAGTGCGGCATCACCTCGTCGATGAACAGCCGCAGCGTCTTGAACTGCAGTTCGAACGGCAGGTTGAAAGACAGGCCGAGCGCGAATTGGTCAACGCCGGCATCCTCGTAGACCTGCAGCTTGCGGACGATTTCGTCGGGCGTGCCGAACATCAGATTGTCGTGCACCGCCTGCGGATTGTAGTTGTCGCGATTGGTGACGATCTCCATCGGCACGGCCTCGGGGAAGCCGTTCTTCACGCCGCCGAGGTTCTGCATCAGGTTTTCGAAATAGCGGCCATAATCGACCGAGTGCCGCACCGCGAGTTCCCAATCCTGCTTGCGGTCGTAGACGCAGGTGCGCCGCTGCATCATCAGGCGCGGCCGCGGGCGCTCCGGATGATCGGCGACCGCCTTGCGGAATTTCTCGCCGAGCACGCCGACCTCGGCCGGCGGCGCCGACAGCGGCGTCGACAGAATGTTGGCGCCGATGCCGACCGCCCAGTCGAACGTGCCGGGATCGCGCGCCGCGACCCAGATCGCCGGATGCGGCTGCTGCAGCGGCTTGGGCACCGAGGTGGCAAGCGGGAATTTCCAGTAGTGGCCGTCATGGGCGTAGTCGCCGGCCCAGAGCTTCTGCACCGCCGGCACCAGCTCCTTCATGAAGGCGACGCCTTCCTGCTGCGGAATGCCGCCGGCCATGCGGTCGAATTCGTATTGATAGGCGCCGCGCGCGATGCCGAATTCGAGCCGGCCGCCGGTCAGGTGATCGCAGAAGGCCGCCTCGCCCGCGAGCCGGATCGGCGACCAGTACGGCGCCACGATCGTCGCGGTGCCGAGACGAATACGCTCGGTGTGCTGCGCCAGCCAGGTCAGCGTCTGGAACGGGTTCGGCGAAATCGTGCACTCGATGGTGTGATGCTCGGCGGTCCACAATGTCTCGAAACCGCCCTCATCGGCGATCTTCGCCAGAGTGAGAAAGTTCCGGACGGCCTCCTGCATGGAATCCTGAGGCGAGAACCGTTCCATGGCGATCGAGACGGCGAATTTCACGAGTGCTTCTCCATTCCAGTTTCAGCTCGGGCGAGCGCAGGTTGCCCTGCGCCAATCGCCCGGTCGTTCAGTTGTTCGGCACGCTGGCCCAGGGCTGCGCCTCGCCGACCATGGCGAGGCGGCCGCCGTCGTCCGAGCCCATATAAATTCCGAAGCGCTTGTCGGCGCTTTCGCGCGCATAGCGCCGCAGCATCGAACTGATTTCGCGCGTCGGGATGGCGTCGTAAGGCAGCGCGGCGATCGGGAAGAATTTCAAGCCGGGCGGCAGCGCGACCGAGGCCGAGCCCTGCGCCAGCCGGGCGCGGTAGATCAGATAGCCGGGATCGTCGTCGCTGACGTCGAACACGGAATAGAGGAACGTCTCGTCGGGGACGAGCGTGAGAGCTTCGCCGCCATCGAGCTTGATTTCGGAATCGGCGACGCGGCGACGCGCGCTCGGCAGCGCCCAGCCGCCTTTGCCGTCCGCGCGCAGCAGCAACTGTCCGTCGGCTTCGATCAGATAGCCGACGATCATGTCGTGCGATTCCAGCCAGCCCGGCGGCAGCGGATCCTTCACATTGGCGTAGCGGCCGCGGCAGAAGCCGAGCGGCGCGCTCGGGCTGGTGCCGAAGGCTTTGACCTCGCCGATCAGCACGACGTGGTCGCCGGCATCGACGCGCTTGTGCACCGAGCAGTCGAACCATGTCAGGCAGTCGGCGAGAACCGGCGCGCCGGTGTGAACGCGGTCGTGGCTGACGGCCTCGAACTTGGCGGCCGACTTCGAGGCAAACAGGTTTGAGACGTCGGTCTGCGCTTCGTGCAGCAGATTGACGGCAAACGCGTCCGAACTGTTGAAGGCGCCGAAGCTGTGCGCGCTCTTGCCGACGCAAACCAGCAGGAGCGGCGGATCGAGCGACACCGAAGTGAACGAGTTGGCCGTCATGCCGCGCGGCGTGCCGTCGGCATCGCGGGTGGTGATAACGGTTACACCGGTGACGAAGGTGCCGAAGGCGCGGCGCAGCGCGACCGTATCGATCGAACTGGCCGTCTTTTCTCCCGGGGCGAGCATCCGCCTTCCCTCGATCAATGGCGATCTTGATCAGAGGTTAGGCTCGGCGCGGCCTCCTATGCTTCCTATGAAAGCCGGGAGGGTCGGACAAAACCTTTCTGCTAAACGGAGGAGCTTCGGGTTCCGCCCTAGGCCGCCGGCACCGCGCCATTCTCGATCACGCCGTGCAGCCGGATCGCCAGTTCGATGGCAAACCGCTTGTCCGCGGTCTCCGGATCGATGCCGAACAGCGCCTGGATGCGCGACAGCCGGTAGCGCAGCGTGGTGACGTGCAGGCCCATCGCGTCGGCGCAGGCCTGCGCCCGGCAACCCTCGCGCAGATAGGCGGCCAAAGTCTCGAGATAAGGCGTGCCGTGTTCGCGGTCGTGCGCCACGACGGCGCCGATCGAGCCGTCGACGAATGTGCGCACGTCCGCTGACTCGGCGGCACCGATCAGCATCGGCATCGGCCCGAAGTCGAAAGCCGACATCACGCCGGAGCGCCCGAAGGACCGCGCGATGCGGATCATGCGCCAGCAGCGCTCCCATTCCTTGGAATAGCTTTCGAGTTCGTGACAGACGCCGCCGAGCACGACGATCGGCTCGCGATTGAAGTTGTGGCGCAGCGCCTCGGCCACGCGCCGCGCCAGCCGCGCGGCGCGCTCCTGGTCGCCCGCCTTCTCCTCCGGCACGAAGCAGACGAGGCCGCCGCCGACGGCGACGACGCTGGCCGGCACATTGAGCTGCCGCGCCACGCGCGTCACGGCGTGATGGCAGTCCGTCCCGATATCGGCCGGCAGCCCTGGCGTGTCCGGAAAATCGACGACGATCATCCGCGCCGGCGCGCCGAGGGAGAGGCCGAGGTGCTGGGCGCGCTGGGCGACGTCGTCGGCGTCGCGCCAGCGCCGTTCGACGATCTCGAAGAACAGCTCGGTCAAGGTGCGCGTTTCAAAGCGGAAGCGGATGACGCTGCGCATCATCTGCACGCTCAGCGCAAAGGTGACGCTGTCGAGCAGCAGCCGCTGCAGATCGTCGTCGGCGGCCTGTTTTCCCGGGAAGATCACGAGGGCGCCGACGGCCTGGCCGTCCACTTTCAGCGCCACGGCGCGGGCGGAGAGCTGCAGGCGGCGGCTGCCGTCGTCGAGCCGCAGGCTGTGCGCCTCCTCCCGTCCGGCGGCCAAGGCTTCGCGCGCCGCCGCGGCGAGTTGCGCGCCGATCTGTCCGCCGAGCGCGCGCTGCCAGTCGGCGTCGCCGATCTCCTGCGGCGCCGGCGAGCGGCTCGCCGTGACCGTATTGCCGGCGAAATCGACGACGGCGACGGCATCCGGCAATAATCCGGCGAGCGTCGCCGCCAGCGCCGCGGTGGAGCCTCCCGACAGCACCTCGTGCAGCAGCGCGGTCTGGGTCTGCAGCGCCTTGCGCATCTGCTCGGCCGCCTGGCGCTGGGCGCGCAGGCGGTGCTCGCGCTCGACCGCGATGCCGCCGAGATGCACGATGATGCTCATGAAGGCCAGGTCGTCCTCCGAGACGTCCGTGACGTCGCG
Organism: Pseudomonadota bacterium; assembly: GCA_018240595.1. Taxonomy (GTDB): domain Bacteria; phylum Pseudomonadota; class Alphaproteobacteria; order Rhizobiales; family Xanthobacteraceae; genus Pseudolabrys. The sequence continues at coordinate 43,922 of JAFEFL010000054.1, forward strand.
CGAGATGACATTGAGCACCATCGGCCGGCCTTCGCTGTCGACCGAGCTCATCGGCAGCACCAGTACCGTCCGATAGTCCCGCTCGAACGCTTCCTTCCGATAACCAGGAAATTCGTCCGATACTCGTGCGTCTCGGATATAGACCGGCTCGTTGCGCTGGAGTGCGATCAGCGCCGGGCTGGTTGCCAGCTCCCAGCGGTTGACCAGCGGCCGGCGCAGCAAGGTCGGATCGTGCCGGACCACGACGTGGGCCTCGCCGTGCGGTGCGTCGATGGCCATGATCGAGCCCAGCGCCCAGCCGCCATGCTCGCAGGCCGCCAGCACCAGACCGCGCAGCAAACTCTCCAGATCGCCCCCGGAGTCGATCTGGCTCGCGACCTCGCGCAACGAACTCAGCCGCGACACCTGATCGGCCATAACCTTATCCCTCAGTACCTCCGGACGATCCTACGATGCAACGTAGGTCATTCAAACTGTTTCTTCCCTCATTCCGAGGGAAGACGAGATGGGAATCCTGCCGCTAGCCTGCAAACCTCGGCAACTCAGTGGGTGGACGCCATGGACTACGGCCTGCGCAAGATCGCGACCTTCATCGAGGAGACCTTCATCGAAGGCGGCAAGACCGCCCGCCGGCCGGTGCGGTTCGTGGTGGTCGCGGCGGTGCTGCGCAACCCCTGGGCCGGCAGAGGCTTCGTTGAGGATCTGCGGCCCGAGATCCTGCGCATCGCGCCCGATCTCGGCGCCGAGCTGACGCGGCGTCTCGTCGGCGTCATGCCCGCCGAACAGGTCGAAGCCTATGGCAAATGCGCCGCCGTCGGTACGAATGGCGAGATCGAACACGCCTCGGCGCTGATCCATACGCTGCGCTTCGGCAACATGTTCCGCGACGCGGTCAAAGGCACCGCCTATCTGAGCTTTACCAACACCCGCAACGCGCCCGGCGCGCTGCTGTCGCTGCCGATGATCCACAAGTCGGAGACCGGCAAGCGCTCGCACTTTCTCACCGCGCAATTCCAGATCCCCGACGCTCCCGGCGCCGACGAAGTGATGGTGGCGATCGGCGCCGCCGACAACAGCCGCGCTCACCCTCGCCTCGCCGACCGCTTCCAGGACATGGAAGACATGAAGCGCGACCTCGAACGCGTGTGAGCGCACGCCGCGCGGCGGCGAGACAATCCCATGGCCGGATATCCGAAACTCGACCGGATCGACCTCAACATCCTCGTCCAACTGCAACTGGACGGGGCGCAGACCAATCTCAAGCTCGCGGAGAAGGTCGGGCTGTCGCCGAGCCCGTGCCTGCAGCGCGTCAAGCGGCTGGAGAGCGCCGGCTACATTTCCGGCTATGGCGCCCGCATCAATCTTTCCAAGCTGATCGAGAGCGTTACGGTGTTCACCGAAGTCACCCTGCTCGACCACAGGCTCAGCGACTTTGCCAAGTTCGAAACGAATATCCGCAACGTCAACGAGCTTATCGAGTGTCACCTGATCAGCGGCGGCTATGACTATCTGCTGCGCTTCCTCGCGCCCAGCATCGCGCATTATCAGGAGCGCATGGAGTCGCTGCTCAGCAGCAACATCGGCATCAAGACGTATTTCAGCTACGTCGTCCTGAAATCGCCGATCGTGAAACGCGAATTGCCGCTGAACGCGTTGCTGGCGACGTAGCCGTCGCCCGCGCCGGGCCGCCCACTACTTCCGCTGGATCCCGCGCAGGTACTGCACGCTCATGGCGACGCGCTTGGCGGCATCGCCATTGTCGGAGCCTTGCGACAACTCACGGCCCCATACCGGCATCTCGAAGCTGCCATGGGCGCGAACCGTCTTGCGGCCGTCGATGACGGTTTCGAGCACCTTCTCCGGAAACACGCCGTCGTTCCTCACCGACAGGGCGCGCAAATCCGGCGGCGGGCTGCGCAAGGCCGGCGCGGCCGGCCCGTCACCCGCGCCGCTTTCGCCGTGACACGCGGCGCAGTGCGCCTTGTATTGAGCCTCGCCATTCGCGGGCTCGTCGGCGTCCGCGCGAGTTGCACCGGCCAAGGCAGCGGCCATCGACATCGCAACGATGGCGCCTCGAAAGACTGCAACGGACATCGCGATGCCCCTCCGTTGTCGCCGGCGCCATGCCGCACCGGCTCGCACAGCTATCAAGCGCCGTCCCTGCTGCCCCGCCATTGACGTGCGTCAAAGCCCCCCGCCTCGCCCGGCGTTTCCGTCTTGTTAACCAAATCACGGCACATGGGAATCTTCGGGGTTGGAGGAATCGTGCATGCGCCTCAATGAAGAGACCTGTCCCGTTCCTGAGAGTCTGCTTGGTCAGCTGTACCGCGTGACACCCCAGGGCCTACCCGCCCTGATCGACGCCGTCCCGCCGAATACCCGCGCGATGCTGGCGGTCTATTGCTATCGCCGCGCCCACCTGGCGTCGCTCGGCATCGCCATCGCCGCAAGCTGCGAGGAAGACGATCTCGCCGAGCACGGCGGCAATCTCGGTTCGGACCTGTTCGAGAAATCGCGCAGGTCGCCCAAGGTCGCGGAAAGCCTGCCGTCGCAGCGCAAGAAGATCAGCCTGTCGACCGGACCCATCCGGCAACTGCCGCCGCTTGAGGACGAACTCGACGCCTGAGCGCGCCGATGCTGGCGTAAGGCCTGTGATAGAACTGTGACCGTCGTCGCGAGGATCGCGCCGGCGCGAATTGTCCTGCGCGTCTTGGTATTTGCGCGAATTGCTGCGCTGCAATTTGGAATGCGAAGCATTCCAGAGCGTCATAAAACTTTGCTTTAGCGGCCACTACAGTTCCACCAATCTGTCTCGCCAGCGCCATGGTTGGCCTTCAGCTTTGAGCCTACGGACGACTCAAGGTGCACAGGAGGCCACCATGCAGCTCCAATGCTATCCGGCGACATTCTCGATGATCCGCACTTTCGGGACGGCGTTGCGCTGCGCCGAATGCGGCGATCAACTCATCGCGCCAGTGGCTTCGGAGTTCGTCGATGGCGGCGAGATCCGGCACTACTGGGAATGCGAATCCTGCGGCACCACCTCGTGCACCTCGATCGACATCGAGACCTCGGTGCACGAAGAACCGGTCGCCTAGCCCCTCGGGAATATCCGCGGCCTTGCGGGGTTGGGATGAAGGCGTCTTAATTGCGGCGCCGCTTTTCGACACGAACCAGGAGGCTGCCATGACCCACCGATTTCTGCGCCCGGCGCTGGCCGGCGCGGCCCTGCTTGCCGGCCTTTCGCTGACCGCTCCGGCGCTGGCCGCGACGGTCAACCTCAAAGCCGACCTGTCGGCCGCGAGCGAAGTTCCGCCCACCGACAGCGCCGGCAAGGGTGCGGTTACGGCCACCTACGACAGCGACAGCAAGACGTTGAGCTGGAAGGGCACCTATAGCGGCCTGTCCGGCCCGGCCGTCGCCGCCCACTTCCACACCGGCGAGCCCGGCAAGAACGGCGGCGTTGCCGTGCCGATCTTCACCAGCGCCGATAAGGCCGCCAGTCCGTTCGAAGGCAAGGCGACGCTCACCGACGCCCAGGCCGCCGATCTTCTCGCCGGCAAGATGTACGTCAACGTCCACACCGCCGCTCACAAGGCCGGTGAAATCCGTGGCCAGGTGACGAAGTAACGCTCGTCGCCCTCGCCGTCTCGGCCAGGTCGCAGCGCACAACGCGGCCGCCACAAAGGCCCGCCATCCCCCGGACGGCGGGCCTTGTTTTGCGCGTTAACGCCGCCATTAACCGATCATTAATCACACCCGGCCGATGGTTAATCCGTCGTTAAGAGATGAGTCGTCCGAACCAAGGACGGCCTGAGGCGCATGCAACCGGGACGAAGCCCTATTACCAACGCAGAACCACCCGGCATCGACGAACTGTCGGAACGGCTGTCCGCGTTGGCGACGCGGATCGATACCCTGAACGGGGGCCGACGGCCTGCGCGCGCGCCAGTCGCCAAACCTGCAACGCCGAAACCCGCGACGCTGATGAAGTCGCTCGTCGCCGCCCAGCCGGAAGCAAGGGCCGCCGCGGCCCAGGCGCCGCGCCGCGAGCCCGCCCCGCCGCCGGCGCGCGCCGAGCGCGATCCGGACGGCCGGCTGTGGCCCCGCGCGCCGGTACCGAACGATCCGCGCATCATGGAGCTGCAGGCCAAGATCGTCGAACAGGACGCCCTGCTCCAGGACCGCGACCGGCGGATTGCCGACCTTTCCGGAGTTCGCGACCAGCAGGCCCATGAGCTGCAACGCGCCCGTGAGCAGATCGCCAGCAATGCAGTGACGCTCGGTTCGCTGCACGAGCTGGCGCAGACGCGCGACGGCGAAGTCGGCGAACTGACGCGCCGGCTGCTCCAATCCGAGAGTGAAAAGGTCGCGCTGGAATCGAAGCTGGCCACAGCACTGCGTGATGCCAATCACTCGATGGTGCGCCTCGTCACCAGCCAGAGCGCGCTCAACGACCAGAGTACTGATCTCGCGGAATGCAATGCGCTGATCGACGAATTGCGCACACAGCTGAGCGCCGCGCTCACCGCCAACGCCGTCCAGCTCGGCCAGGCGGAACAGCGCGTGCAGCGCCGCTACGATGCCGAGCTCAAGATTCACACCGACAACAACGAGCGGCGGCTCGCCGAGCTGCAGGCGCTGATCAAGGAGCGCGACCAGCGCGTTGCCGATCTCGAGGCCGAAAAGGCCACGCTCGTCCAATCCAGCGAGACCCTGTCCTCGCTGCTGAGCGCCACGCGCGCCGAGCTCGATGCCGCGCTCGAAACCATTGCGGCCAAAGACAGCCACATCGGCTTCCTCGACACGGTCATCAAGGTGGCGCGCGACAATGCCGAAGCCACGGTGCGCGAGCTGGTGGCCGAGTTCGATCGCGAGCGCGCCGAATACGCCGCCAAGGCCCAGGCGGCCAGCGCCCTGCAGCAGGACATCGTCCGCCTGCTGCCGCGGCTGCTGGAACGGCGCGGCCACAACACCGAAACCGCTTCCGCGGCCTGAAGCGGCGCGCGTGCCTCAGGGCCCGCTGGAGCCATCGCGCCAGCGGCCGGGAGTTACGCCGGTCACGCGCTTGAAGGCGCGGTTGAAAGCCGCTTCCGATTCATAGCCAATATCGGCGGCGATTGCGGCGAGGCTGTCGCGGCTCGAGCGCAGCCGGTCGGCCGCCAGTTGCATCCGCCACTGCGTGACATATTCGATGGGGCTCTGGCCGAGCACGGCGGTGAAGCGCTCGGCCAGCACGGTGCGCGACGAGCCCGCTTCCCGCGCGATGTCGTCCACGGTCCAGCGCCGGGCCGGCGCGCCGTGCACGATCTGCAGCGCGCGGCTCAGCAGCGGAGCGTTGATCGCGGCGAACCAGCCCTTGGCGTTCGGCGGCAGCCGCGTCGTGTAACGGCGCAACACTTCAATGAACAGGATCTCCATCAGCCGCCCGAGCACGATCTCGGTGCCCGGCTCGGTCTCTTCGGCAAGCGTGATGATCTGGTGGACCGTCGATGCGAGCAAGGCGCTCACCTTGTCGTCGCCGGTCCGATCGACCAGCAGCGGCGGCAGCGTGCGGAACACCGGCGCGATCAGGAATTCCGACGACTCGATAAAGCCGCACACCATGCGCAGGGCCTCGCCGTCGCCGCCGTGATTGATGCGCCCCATGCCGGGCAGATTGCTCGAGCGCAGCAGCGTGTCGGCCCTGACCGCTTCGGCGCCTACGCCGCTCCAGAACCGGTGATCGTCGGCGAACGGCACGAGGAGGATGTCGCCCTCCGACACGTTGACGGGACCGGCGCCGGGGACTTCGACGCTACAGGAGCCCGATGCGATCAGATGAAAGATGCTGACGTGCTGCAGATGTGCGAGCGGGCCTTTGGCATCGAAACGCCGCGGCGTGACGACGTCGAACGGCGCCCTGAAGCACGCATTCATGAACACCGATCCGGACAGGCGGATCGTGCGCAGCGCCTCCGTCAACAGGTCCTGGCCCGGCGCAGGATCCGGCGTCGCTGCAAATGAAGCCGTTGTTGCGGTCATTGAGAGGCTGGGCCCTCGCCGGTATCCACCACCCTCGAAAGCAGGGTCTGCCGGGCGGCGCGCACACTAGCCCTACCGGCAATCGCCAGCAATCCGGCCTGTTTGCCCGCTGACCGGGCCACGGCCGCGCACGCCCATCAACGAGGAAAGAAACATGAGCCAAGCTGCTGTCTCGACGATCAAATCCAACCCCGCCCCCGCCGATCTCACGGCACTGAAGGCCCGCCAGCAAGGCGCCTGGTCGGCCGGCGATTACGCCGTTGTGGGCACCACGATCCAGATCGTCGGCGAAATGCTGTGCGAAGCGGTCGATGTCCGCGCCGGCCAGAGCGTTCTCGACGTCGCCGCCGGCAACGGCAACGCCACGCTGGCCGCGGCGCGCCGCGGTTGCACCGTGATCTCGACCGACTATGTGCCGGCGCTGCTCGAGCACGGCCGCAAGCGCGCCGAGGCCGATGGTTATGCCATCGACTTCCGCACCGCCGATGCCGAAGCCCTGCCGTTCGACGACCGCAGCTTCGACGTCGTGCTGTCGACTTTCGGCGTGATGTTCACCGCCGATCACGATCGCGCCGCGGCCGAACTGATCCGCGTCGCCCGCTCCGGCGGCAAGATCGGCATGGCCAACTGGACGCCGGAAGGCTTCATCGGCCAGGTGTTCAAGACCATCGGCGGCTATATCGCGCCGCCGCCCGGCGCCAAGTCACCGGCGCTGTGGGGCAACGAAGCGCGCATCCGCGACATGTTCGGCGCGCAGTCGTCGGCGATCAAGACCACCGTGCGGCAGTACAACTTCCGCTACAAGACGCCGCAGGCCTTCATCGACACGTTCCGCACCTTCTACGGACCGATGCTGAAGACCTTCGCGGCGCTCGAGCCCGCCAAACAGACCGCGTTCAATGCCGATCTCCTCAAGCTGATCGAAAAGTTCAACGTGTCCGGCGACAGCACCATGGTGGTGCCGAGCGACTATCTGGAAATCGTCGTCACGCGGCGCTGACCGAGCGGCGGCACACAACCGGCCAATCCAGCGATCAGGGCGACCATGACACTGACCATCCCGACGGACGACCCTGCCCGCTGGTGCGGCCTGTTCGACTTCCTTGCCGGCGGCCTGAATGCCGCCGGCCGTCTCCTTCGCCGTACAGGGCGCACGCTCGCCGCGTGGCATCGCCGGCGGCGCGCCATAGCGGCGCTCGAAGCGCTCGACGGCCGCATGCTCGGCGACATTGGCGTCAGCCGCGGCCAGATCCCCAATGTCGTCGATCACGGTCGCGCCGACGTTGCCAGGCCGGACGGAAGCGCCGCCCGCAAGGCGAGATAGAGCACGACGCCGTTGAGCGTATGCCAGAGGAAATGCGTGCCGATCGGCAGCGATGCGCAGACCGCCTGATCGATGCTGCGGAAGACGATCGACAGCGCCAGCACCGCGGCCGCCGCCAGCAGCAGCCGGCGCGGCCGTTCATCCGGCGACAGCCAGCCGATGATGACCAGCGCGGCGAAGGCCGGCAGATAGGCGTGCGAGCCGTTGAGCGTGCCGGCCGGCACCAGCCGCGCCTCGAGCGCGCTAAGCACGATGAAGGCGGCCAGCACCGCGAAGGCTGCCAAGTTCGACAATCCGAGCAAGCGCCGCAGCGCCAGCAGCAGATAGCTGTAAATAAATACGGCGATCGGCACGGTGTCGAACAAGGCCGCGCCGCGTGTTGCCACGGTGTGGAAAATGAAGGAGCCGATGCCGATCGCGAAGGTGACGCCGGTCAGCACCAGCACCGGCCAATCCTTTCCGCCAGCACGCCGCCACAGCGCGAATGCAAACGCCGCGGCAATGACGAACGACAGGTTCGTCAAAGCATTGAGCGGCTCGGCCCAGAACGACGGGTCGAGCCGCTCGCAGTAGAGATCGACGGGTTGGGACCAGTTCATCGGCCGTCTCCCCGTCGTGGTAAGTTACTTGCGCTGGATGCCGGCCTTGTCGACGACCGAGTTCAGGTTGGCAATGTCGTCGGTAAGCCGCTTGGTCAGCTCCTCCGGCGACGAGGCGTGGGCTTCGATGCCGAGCTTGGCGAACTGCTCCTGCACGTCCTTCATCGCCACGGCTTCACGGATCGCCTTGTTGAGCTTGTCTACGATCTCCTTCGGCGTCCCCTTCGGCGCGAAGATCGCGTTCCAGGAATAGACCTTGAAGCCCTTGAGACCCTGCTCGTCGCCGGTCGGCACGTTCGGATAGACCTGCGAACGCTTCTCGGCCGCGGTCGCCAGGAGACGCAGATCGCCCGACGTTACCTGCCCCATCACGGCCGGGGGGAAGTCGAGCATCATCTGCACGTCGTTGCGCAACAGGCCGACGACGATGTCCGGCGAATTCTTGTACGGCACGATGGCGACGTTGATGTCGGCGACCGACTTGAAGAACTCGGCGCCGAGGTTCTGCGTCGAGCCGGCGGCGATGGTGCCGACATTGAGCTTACCCGGATTGGCCTTGGCCGCCTTGATGAAGTCGCCGAGCGTCTTGAACTCCGACTTCGACGACACCGCGAGGATGGCGTCGAACTGGCCCATGGTCGAGACCATCTCGAAGTCCTTGAGCGGATCGAACGGCAGCTTCTTGAAGGTCGCGACCGCCGCCGCGGTGCCGTTGCTCAGCAGGCCGAGCGTATAGCCGTCCGGCACCGCCGTGATCACGGCGCGCGCGGCGGTGATGCCGGCCGGGCCCGGCATGTTTTCGATGTTGAAGCGTTGGCCGAGAATGGTCGACAGCTTCTCGGCGACGATGCGCGCGGTGACGTCGCCGACGCCGCCGGCGCCGAACGGCAGGATGATGCGCACCGGCTTCTCCGGCCAGGCGGCCTGCGCCTGCGGGGCGACGGCAAAAGCGAGCGCCATCGGCACGGCCAGCAACAGGCCGCGGCGGGTGCGGTTGAAAAACTTACTCATCAGAAATCTCCTCCACATTCAGGTTTTTAAATTGGCAACGTGCCGTTCAGAAGTCGTAGAGCCGCGCCGGGTTGTCGATGAGAACGCGGCGCAGATCCGCCTCGGACGCGAACTGCGGCAGGAGGTCGACGAGTTCGGCCTCGTCGGCTTCGTGGCTCGCATTGGGATGCGGGAAGTCGGTGCCCCACATCACCTTGTCCGGAATGGTCTCGATGATATGCCGCGCCACCGGCACCGCCTTGTCGTAAGGCGGGAAATCGATGCGCTCGGCGCCGCACACCTTGATCCAGCAATTGTCGAGCTTGGCGAGCTCCATCAGCGCCTTGAACGGCGGCTGGTCGAGGCCGTCCTTGGCCGGCACGCGGCCCATGTGGTCGATGACGAAGGTCAGCGGCAGCTTCCTGATCGTCTCCATGTTCGGGATGATGTCGGGCCCGCCCAGATGCAGCACGACGTGCCAGCCGCGGCCCTTGATGCGGTCGATCACCTTGTAGAACACATCCATGTCCGGCGTGCCGCCGAGATGCTTGATGAAGTTGAAGCGCACGCCGCGCACGCCGGCCGCGTGCATCTTGTCGTAATCGGCGTCCGTGAAAGTGTCGTCGACGATGGCGACGCCGCGATAGCGCTTCGGATCCCAAGCGAGACAATCCATCATGGCGCGGTTGTCGGTGCCGTGGCAGCTCGCCTGCACAATCACGGCGCGCGAAATGCCGAGATGGTCGTGCAGCGCGCGCAGCATTTCCTTGGGCGCATCCTCCGGCGTGTAGCGGCGGTTCGGCGCATAGGGGAATACCGCGCCGGGACCGAACACGTGGCAGTGCGCGTCGGTCGCGCCGGCAGGCAGCTTGAACTTGGGCTTGCGCCGCTTGGCGAGGAATGCGGGATCGATGGTCATACCGGCGCTGTCTCCAGAAAATCTGGCCGGGGCATAGCGAAGGCGCGCGCCTGAGACAATACGAGGCGGCGCAAATCAGACCGGCGGCAAATCGCCCCGTTTCCAGCCCTCGATCGTCGCCATCCGAAAATCCTCGAACCGCCCCTGCTCGATCGCCGCCCGCATACCGGCCGTCAGCGCCTGATAATAGGCGATGTTGATGGTGGAGAGCAGCACCTGGCCCAGCATCTCGTTGGCCTTGGTCAGGTGGTGCAGGTAGGCGCGCGAATAGGTCCGCGCCGCCGGGTGCGGACTCTCCTCGTCGAGCGGCCGCGGATCGTCGGCGTGCCGGGCATTCGACAGGTTGATCTGGCCGAAGCGGGTGAAAGCCATGCCGTGGCGGCCGTTACGCGTCGGCATGACGCAGTCGAACATGTCGATGCCGCGCGCCACCGCCTCGAGGATGTCGTGCGGCGTGCCGACGCCCATCAGGTAGCGCGGCGCGCCGGCCGGCAGCACCGGCGTCGTCTCCTCGACCACCTTGAGCATGACGTCCTGCGGCTCGCCGACCGCGAGGCCGCCGACGGCGTAGCCGTGGAAGCCGATATCGGTGAGCGCGCGGGCGCTCGCCTGCCGCAGCGGGATGTCATCGCCGCCCTGCACGATGCCGTACAGCGCATAGCCCTCGCGCGCCCGCGCCTCGAAGGCGCGCTTTGAGCGCTCCGCCCAGCGCAGCGACAGCCGCATGGCGCGCTCGATCTCCTCGCGCGCGGCCGGCAGCTTGAGGCACTCGTCGAGCTGCATGGTGATATCGGTGCCGAGCAGCGCCTGGATCTCGATCGAACGCTCCGGGGTCAGCTCGTATTTCGTGCCGTCGATGTGCGAGCGGAACGTCACGCCCTGCTCGGTCAGCTTGCGCAAGGTGGCAAGCGACATGACCTGGAAGCCGCCGCTATCGGTGAGGATCGGCTTGTCCCAATTCATGAAGCGGTGCAGGCCGCCCAGCGCGGCAATCCGCTCGGCGCCGGGCCGCAGCATCAGGTGATAGGTGTTGCCGAGCAGGATCTGCGCGCCGGTATCGGCGACATCTTCCGGATGCAGGCCCTTCACCGTGGCCGCCGTGCCGACCGGCATGAAGACCGGTGTGTCGATGCGGCCATGCGGCGTTACGATCTCGCCACGCCGGGCCATGCCGTCGGTTTTGCGCAGGGTGAAGGAGAAGGGTCCGGACATCGACGTCGCCTAGCGCCGCGGCTGCGGATAGAGCAAGCACGCATCGCCGTACGAGTAAAACCGGTACCCGGTGCCGATGGCATGCCGGTAGGCCCGTTGCATAGTGTCTAGCCCGGAAAAGGCCGAGACCAGCATGAACAGGGTCGAGCGCGGCAGATGGAAGTTGGTCATCATCAGGTCGACCGCCTTGAAGCGGTAGCCGGGCGTGATGAAGATGGCGGTGTCGCCGGCGAATTCGTGCAATTTTCCGTCGTCCGTGGCCGCCGTCTCCAGGGTCCGCATCGCCGTGGAACCGACGGCGACGATGCGGCCGCCCTTGGCGCGGGCGGCATTCAGCGCCTCCGCCGTCTCGGCGGTCAGGATGGCGAACTCGGCATGCATCTTGTGGCCTTCGGTGTCGTCCGCCTTCACCGGCAGGAAGGTGCCGGCGCCGACATGGAGCGTGACCTTGTGCAGGCCGACGCCGCGGACCTTGAGCCGCTCCAGCAGCGCCGGGGTGAAATGCAGGCCGGCGGTGGGCGCCGCCACCGAGCCTTCCTCGTGGGCGAAGACGGTCTGGTAGTCGGCTTTGTCTTGCTCGTCGGTCGGGCGCTTGGACGCGATGTAAGGCGGCAGCGGCATCTCGCCCCGCTCCTCGATGGCCTGGTCCAGCACCGGCCCAGTAAAGGAAAATGAGATGGTTACGTCGCCACCCTCATCTTTATGTAGAACTTCAGCATCGAGCTGACCGAGGAAGCAGACCCGCCCCTCGGTGCCGAAACGCAGCACATCGCCAACCTGGACCTTCTTGGCGCCAAGGATGAAGGCGCGCCAGGTCGAGCCGTCGAGGCGCTTGTGCAGGGTCGCCTCGATCGCCGGCTCCGCCTCGCCGCGTCCGATGCGCCGGCCCTTGAGCCGCGCGGCGATGACCTTGCTGTCGTTGACCACCAGGCAGTCGCCGGGCTGCAAGAGGTCCGGCAGGTCGGCGACCGTGCGGTCTTCCCATTCGGGGGTTGGCCCGAGTTCTCCGCTCACCCCCGCGAAGGCGGGGGTCCAGGAGCCACTCATACGGACTTCGCCTGTTGCCTTCTGGGTCCCCGCTTGCGCGGGGACGAGCGGAGAATGTGGAACTGGCCCAGCCCCGCCCGGCCGCACCACCATCAGCCGCGCGCTCTCGCGCGGCTGGGCGGGCCGCAGCGCAATGCGCTCCGGCGGCAGGTCGAAGTCGAAAAGGTCGGTTTTCATTCTCGCTCGGCGTCGTCGTCCGCGAAGGCGGACGATCCAGCCTTTATAGCGGATAGCCGAAATGCTGGATGCCCCGCTTTCGCGGGGCATGACGGCATTCGGCTCATTGGCAGGGGCGCCGGAGGCTCACGCCCCCATCGTCGCCTTGACGATCTTGTCGGGGTTCTGCACCGGCTCGCCACGCTTGATCTTGTCGACGTTCTCCATGCCCTCGATCACCTTGCCCCAGACGGTGTACTGGTTGTCGAGGAAGGTGGCGTCGTCGAACACGATGAAGAACTGGCTGTCGCCGGAATCAGGGTTCGAGGCGCGCGCCATCGACACCGTGCCGCGCACATGCGGCTCCTTGTTGAACTCGGCCTTCAGCTTCTTGCCCGAGCCGCCCATGCCGGTGCCCTGCGGGCAGCCGGTCTGCGCCATGAAGCCGTCGATCACGCGGTGAAAGACGATGCCGTCATAGAAGCCTTCCTTGACCAGTTCCTTGATGCGCGCGACGTGGCCGGGCGCGAGATCGGGACGCATCTCGATCACGACGTTGCCCTTGGTGGTTTCCAGCGTCAGCGTGTCTTCCGGTTTGGCCATTATGATCTCCTGTGAAAACGTCTGCGGCCGCCATGCGACGGCCCGGTGATGACGGCGACAGTTACGGAACGATCGTCGCCTTGGTCACGTGATCGAGCTTGGGAAAGCTCTGGTTCAGATAGGCATTGCCTTCCGCCTGGATGCGGTTCTGGTCGGGCCCGCGGCCGTTCGGCGCGCCCTCGCCGTAACCGGTGTAGAGCTTGTCGACGACATCCATGCCCGAGACGATCTTGCCGAACGGCGCAAAGCCCATGCCGTCGAGATTGCTATTGTCGGCGAAGTTGATGAACACCTGCGTCGTGCGCGCATTCGGGCCCGAGGTGGCGAAGGTGATCATGCCGCGCGTGTTGCTCTGGCTGACCTTGTCGTCCTGGATGCGCGCGACCCGCCATTTGGCGTTCAGCGCCGGATCGCCGTTGATGCCGAACTGCACCATGAAGCCGGAGATGGCGCGGAAGAACCGCACATTGTCGAAATAGCCATTCTTGACGAGGTTATAGAAACGGTCGGCGCCGTTCGGCGCCCAGGCCCGCGTCACCTGGACGATGAAAGCGCCCTTGCTGGTTTCGAATTTCGCCTTGTAAGTCGCCGGCGCCTGTTCGGTGAGCGCGGCCGGATTGCCGAGCTTGCCGCTCTGGGCCAAGGCCGGCGTCGCCGCCGCCGCGAAAAGGGCGCAGGCGAGCGTCAGTACAAGTCGGCGAGAGGTCATATCGGCTCCTCGGATTGAGAGAACTCAAGCGCCTTTATTGGCGAAGCGTTGCTTCAGGCGCCCGACCACGCTCTTCGGTACGAAGCTCGATACGTCGCCGCCCATGGCGGCGATCTGCCGGACCAATGTGGCGGTGATCGGGCGCACCATCGGCGAGGCCGGCAGGAACACCGTGAGCAATTCCGGCGCCATGGCCGCATTCATGCCCACCATCTGCATCTCATAGTCGAAATCGGTGCCATCGCGCAGGCCGCGGATCAGCAGGCTGGCGCCGGCCTTCTCGGCCGCCGTCACCACGAGACCGTCGAAGGTGATGCAGGAAAGCTCGCAACTGGCCTCACGGGCGATCGGCCCGCAGGTCTCCTGCAGCATGGCGAGGCGGTCCTCGGCGGGAAACAGCGGCGCCTTGCCGGGATGGATGCCGATCGCCAGAACGAGCTTGTCGGCCAGCCGGACGGCCTGGCGCACCACGTCGATGTGGCCATTGGTCACCGGGTCGAACGATCCGGCGTAAAGGGCGGTCCGTGACATGGGTTCCGTCTACCCCGGCCTTGGGGCTGCGGCAAGGCCGCGCGGCGCGGATGAACGGCGCCGCCGCCGGGGTTAGTCTCCGAGTCTGCCGCCGGGGAAACACCGCATGTTCATTCGATCCGCCGTCACCGCCGCCTTCCTGATCTCGGCCTCCGCCACATCGGCGCAGATCGCCCCTGCCCCGGCCGAGATTGCCGCCTATCGCGGCCTGCACGCGGCCGCCGCCCGAGACGATGCCGCCGCCATCGACAGACTGGTCAAGGACGGGGCCGCGCTGGAGGCCCGCGACGGCGGCGGCCGCACGCCGCTGCACGTCGCCGTACACCTGAGACAAGCCGACGCCGCGCGCGCCCTCATCCGCCTCGGCGCCGACGCCAATGCGCTCGACGCCCAGGCCTACGACATCGTCACCATCGCCGCGGTCGCCGATGACGTCGCCATGCTCAAACTCTCACTGGACGGCGGCTGCAAGGCGACCAACATCACCAGCCCCTATCACGGCACGGCGCTGATCGCCGCGGCGCATCTCGGCCACGACGAGGTCGTGCGCATGCTGATCGCCGCCGGGGCGCCGCTCGACCACGTCAACAATCTCGGCTGGACCGCGCTGATCGAGTCGATCGTGCTCGGCAATGGTGGCGAGCGCCATACCGCGACGCTCAAGGCGCTGGTCGAGGCCGGCGCCAACGTCAACCTTGCCGACCGTTCCGGCGCCACGCCGCTGACTTTGGCGAAAGGCCGCGGCTACGCCGGAATGGTCGCGATCCTCGAGAAGGCCGGCGCGCGCTAGCCCGGCCGTCGCGCGAGGCTCAGCCACACGCCGCCGCCCATCAGCACGACGCCGGAGATGCGGCCGAGGATCTTGTTGTGGTGCGGCTTGAGGAACCAGGCGCGGCCGAGACCGGCGGCGACCGCCCAGCACGAGTCGAGCACCGCCGCGATCAGCAGCGCCGTCACCGAGTAAACCAGAATCTGGAAGCCGACCGGCAACGTCTGATCGATGAACTGCGGCAGGAACGCCGTGAAGAAGGCGATGGTCTTCGGGTTGGTCACCGCCACCATGAAGCCGCGCGTCGCGAACACATGGCCGCGCGGCTCGAGCTTGGCCACCGGATCGGCGGCGTGCCGCCAGGCCTGGATGCCGAGATAGAACAGATAGGCGGCGCCGGCCCAGCGCATCACCTCGAACAGTTCGGACGACATCTTGAGCAGCCAGCCGAGACCGAAGCCGATGCCGGCGAGCAGCACGGCAGTGCCGGCCATCGTGCCGAGCACCGTCGCCAGCGCCGGGCGGATGCCGCGCTGCGCGCCGGTGGCGATCACCAAGGTGACCACCGGGCCCGGAACGATAATGAGGATCGTGGTAATGACGAAGAAGGCCGAAAATAACTGCCAGTTCATGGAGAATTCTCACTGTCATCGTCCGCGAAACCGGGCGATGTGAGTAATCCCGGTTTAGGTGACGAAGTTCAGACCGTGCTGGATGCCCCGCTTTCGCGGGGCATGACGCAGTGGCTACTCCCCCTCGTCCTCGGTCAGGCGCTCGACCGACACGACGCGCTCGTCCTCGGCCGTATCGAGCACGATGACGCCCTGCGTCGAGCGGCCGGCGATGCGGATGCCGGACACCGGCGTGCGGATCAGCTTGCCGGCATTGGTCACCAGCATGACCTGATCGTCTTCCTCGATCGGGAACGACGCGACGAGCCGGCCGATCTTCGGCTTCAGCTCGAAACCGCTCTTGGTCTTCTGCCAGATGTCCATGGCGACGATGCCTTTGCCGCCGCGGCCGGTGATCCGGTACTCATAGGACGACGTGCGCTTGCCGTAGCCGCGCTCCGACAGTGTGAGCACGAACTGCTCGGCCGCCGACATCTCGACATAGCGCTCTTCGCTGAGCTCGATGGCGGCGACGTTCTCTTCCGCTTCGGTTTGCATGGCGGCTACGGCTTCCTCGTCGCCATTGCCGCCGCGCCGCACCGCGCTCGCCTTCTTCAGATAAGCCGCGCGTTCTTCCGAACTCGCCTCGCTGTGGCGCAGGATCGACATCGAGATCAGGCGGTCGTCGGCCTCGAGCGCGATGCCGCGCACGCCCATCGAAGTGCGGCCGGTGAAGACGCGAACCTCCGGCACCGCGAAGCGGATGCACTGGCCGCCCGACGAGGTCAGCAGCACGTCGTCCTTCTCGGTGCAGATCTGCACGCCGACAATGCCCTCGCCGTCGGCGAGCTTCATGGCGATGATGCCGGAACGGCGCACCTCGACGAAGTCGCTGAGCTTGTTGCGGCGGACGGTGCCCTTGGTCGTGGCGAACATGACGTCGAGTTCGCCCCAGGTCTTCTCGTCCTCCGGCAGCGGCATCAGCGAGGTAATGGTCTCGCCGGCGTCGAGCGGCAGGATGTTGATCATCGCCTTGCCGCGCGCCTGCGGGGCCGCCAGCGGCAGGCGCCAGACCTTTTCCTTGTAGACCTTGCCGGCCGAGGAGAAGAACAGAACCGGCGTATGCGTCGAGGCGACGAACAGTCGCGACACGAAATCCTCGTCGCGCACCTGCATGCCGCCGCGGCCCTTGCCGCCGCGGCGCTGCGCCCGGTAGGTCGAAAGCGGCACGCGCTTGACGTAACCCAGATGCGACACGGTCACGACCATGTCCTCGCGCTGGATCAGGTCCTCGTCGTCCATGTCGCCGGCGGCTTCCGAGATCTCGGTGCGGCGCGGCGTGGCGAACTGCTTCTTCAGTTCGGCGAGGTCGTCCTTGATGATGCCCTGGATGCGCGCGCGCGACGACAGAATGTCGAGATAGTCGGCGATCTCGGCGGCCAGCTTGTCGAGCTCTTCCTTGATCTCGTCGCGGCCGAGCGCGGTGAGGCGCTGCAGGCGCAGATCGAGGATGGCCTGGGCCTGTTCGGCCGACAGCCGCGTCGTGCCGGTGTCGGAGACGCGGTGCCGCGGATCGTCGATCAGCAGCACCATGTTGATCATATCTTTCGCCGGCCAGTCGCGCGCCATCAACGCGTCGCGCGCTTCCTTGGCGTCCTTGGAGGCGCGGATCAGCTTGATGACTTCGTCGATGTTGGCGACCGCGATGGCGAGACCGACCAGGATGTGGGCGCGGTCGCGCGCCTTCCCGAGCAGGAACTTGGTTCGCCGCGACACCACCTCTTCGCGGAACGCGACGAAGGCCGTCAGCATGTCCTTCAGCGTCATCAGCAGCGGGCGGCCGCCGTCGAGCGCCACCATGTTGACGCCGAACGACGTCTGAAGCGGCGTGAAGCGATAGAGCTGGTTGAGCACGACCTCGCGCTCGGCGTCGCGCTTGAGTTCGATGACGACGCGATAACCGTCCCGGTCGCTCTCGTCGCGCAGGTCGGAAATGCCTTCGATCTTCTTGTCGCGCACCAGCTCGGCGATGCGCTCGACCATGGTGGCCTTGTTCACCTGGTACGGGATTTCCGAAATGATGATCGCTTCGCGGTCCTTGCCGAACTGCTCGAAGGCGACCTTGCCGCGCATCACCACCGAGCCGCGGCCCGTGGTGAAGGCCGAATAGATGCCGGAGCGGCCGAGGATGATGCCGCCGGTCGGAAAGTCCGGGCCCGGCACGATGTTGATCAACTCATCCGCCGTGATCGCCGGGTTGTCGATCATCGCCACGCAGGCGTCGATCACCTCGCCGAGATTGTGCGGCGGGATGTTGGTCGCCATGCCGACGGCGATGCCGCCGGCGCCGTTGACCAGAAGGTTCGGATAGCGCGCCGGCAGCACCGCCGGCTCGTTCTCGTTGCCGTCATAGTTCGGCTGGAAATCGACGGTGTTCTTGTCGATGTCGTCGAGCAGCGCCATCGCCGGCTTGGCGAGACGGCACTCGGTGTAGCGCATCGCCGCCGCCGGATCGCCGTCGACCGAGCCGAAATTGCCCTGCCCGTCGATCAGCATCAGGCGCATGGAGAAGTCCTGCGCCATGCGCACCAGCGCGTCGTAAATCGCGCTGTCGCCGTGCGGGTGATACTTACCCATGACGTCGCCGACGACGCGCGCCGACTTCACGTATTTCTTGTCGGGCGTATGGCCCTGCTCGTGCATCGAGTAGAGGATGCGCCGGTGCACGGGCTTGAGGCCGTCGCGCACATCGGGCAGCGCGCGCGACACGATCACGCTCATGGCGTAATCGAGATAGCTGCGCTTCATCTCTTCGGTGATGGAAACGGGACGCACGTCGGAGGGGTGATCACCCCCCGACTTCGGGGTATCGGTGTCGGACAAAGAAGGCTTCCTGACAGTGAAGAATCTGAAGAACTGTCTAGCTGATTTGGCCACGCAAAGCCAATTTTAAACCCCGCCCGGAAGCGGTTTATTCGTATTGTTTTTCAATATGTTACGAGGTCGGAATCGACCCTTTTGAGCGCAACTCGGCGACCCTTCCCACAACCGTCGAAAAGCGCGCTTTTGCGCGCGCCCGCAGCCCGCTAAGCGGCTACCATGACGTCCATGACTTTCACTGCCATCCCCTTCGAATTTCTGGTTTCGGCCCTGGTCACCATCCTGGTGGTGGTCGATCCCGTCGGGCTGGTGCCGGCGTTTCTCGCGGTCACGCACGGCCTGCCGGAGAAGAGCCGGCCGCACGTCGCGGTCCGCGCCTGCCTGATCGCCACCGCGATCCTCGCCGGCAGCGCGCTGATCGGGAACTGGCTGCTGCATGCGCTGTCGATCTCGCTGCCCGCCTTCCGCATCGCCGGCGGCCTGCTGCTGTTCTCGATCGCCTCGGAAATGGTGTTCGGCGTGCGCGTCACGCGCCAGACCGAAGCCGCCGAACAGGCCATCGAGGAGCGCGTGCGCAACATCGCCGCTTTTCCGCTGGCTATTCCGCTGATGGCCGGCCCCGGCGCCATCACCGCCTCGGTGCTGCTGTCCGGCCGCAGCGGCGGCGATCCGGTCAAACTCGCCATGCTGCTCGCGGTCATCGCCGCCATCATGGGACTGTGCCTGCTGGTGTTCCTGCTGGCGACCCGCATCGGCAACCTGCTCGGCAGCACGGCCAACATGGTGATGTCGCGCCTGCTCGGCGTGCTGCTCGCGGCGCTGGCCGTGCAGTTCGTGATCGACGGCGTCAAAGTGACGATGGGCGGCTAACCGCTACAGCCGCGCCTTCAGCCTGCGCATCAATTCACGCACGAGATCGACGCCTCGCGTGTTGCCGACCGTTTGCTCACGAATACCGATAGCCGGCGCGGCGACGTGCATCGTCCATGCCGAAGCCGGCAGCTTCGGCACCAGAAGGTTCCGCGCCTCCTCCACATCGATCGCGTCCGCCAGGTCTTCCTTGAAGTGCTCGAGCAGTTCGAACGCTGCGGCAATCAGGCAATGGATCTCCAGTACGGCAATCGTCTTCAATATCGTCTCGACCGGCGGCTTGTGGCTGGGCCGACGAAAAGCATAATTGTCCGGCGAGTACCGCTCGCTCCACAAATCCCGCGTAAAGAGCACGTTCAGCGTCTGCGGCATGTTGACGTTCAGCAGAGGAGGTTGGCCGCCGTCCTTCAGACGCTCGGCATACGCATTGCCCTGCGGACGCGTCATCTGCATGTCGGCCACCATCAGCCGCTGCTTTACCAGCGGGATTTGGCACTCCACGAACTGCGTCCGATGATTGTGGATACTCGCATGGAAACTTGATTCGATATCGGCGCCGATCAGATCGCAAGCCCCCAGATATTCCTCCGCGCCGTCCAGAACGTAGCGCTCCAACCCTTCGCAATCCATTTTGATGAAATCGGCGGTCGGCACCGTGCCCGACTTGAACAAGGTGTCGAGTTTTCGCACCTGTACCTTTTCGACGACCTCGCCTTCCAGCGGCTGACCTGCATACATCGTCGTCTCGAACGATTTATTGACAACGTCGATCTCGCCGTCCCGCTCGCCAAGCGCCATCAGAAAATAATGGTGCTTGTCGTCCCGCGGCAGTCCGTCGAATGCATCGGCAAACAAATCGAAGCCGTAGACCCGCAGAGCCGGTCCCAGCGCATTCCATCGCGGATGAGCGCCGCCGCGGGCGCCGACGTCAATAAGGGTGAACTGCGTGATGGCGCCCGTCTTGACCAATCGCCGGGTAAGCGGCGCGTTCACATGCGAATAAAGTTCACCGTTGGGTGAGAACATTCGAAGGCCTCTTCAGATTGCGCCTTGATCTAGACAAACGGGCAGGTGTGCCGCAACCCAAACTTGGGCATGGCTGCGGCACTCTTCCCGTGGCAGATGTCGTCAGCTTGTCAATGCGAAGCACGCATTGTGGACCGCGACCGGCGTCACGCGCGAGCCGCGCGGCATCGACGTCAATGAAACGCGAATGAATGGCCGCCGTTTTGAATCCAATCGCGTCGATAACCGTGAAAATCCGCGCCGCCACCGGAACAATTCCGGTCTCCCGCACCTGTCTCGGGACAACGATGCGGCGGCCTGCGCCTTCGTCGCATGCCGATGCGGGAGGATGTTCCACATGATCGCACTGCAGTTTATCGCCTTGCTGCTGACCGCCATCGCGCTGGTGCCCGGCGACGCGCATGCCGCTTCGGCGCTCAGCAAGCTCGGCATGTCGCAGAGCGACTATTTCGTCGCGCAGATGGCCTATAACGGCTGGGCACTGTTCGGCGTCGCGCAGATCGCAGCGCTCGGCGTCAACATCGCGCTCGCCGTCGCGTCGCGCGGCAAGGCGATGCCGTTCCGCCTCACCGCCGCGACGGTTGTCTGCCTGGTGGCCGGGCTCGCGATCTTCTTTGCCTTCACCTATCCGGCCAATGTCGCGACGCAGAACTGGACCGTGGCGCCGGCCGACTGGCAGGCGCTGCGCTGGCGTTGGGAAATCTCGCACGCCGTCAATGCGGCACTGACGCTGATCGGCTTCGGCACTCTGTGCCTCGCGACGCTGACGATGCCGCGCGCCTGACGTGCGCGATCAGCACGGGCCCGGCGGCAGCACCCTGAACCCGACGATCGTCGCCGATGGCGCAAAGCAGAGTCCGACATCGCCCGACCGCCGGCCATAGGCGAGAACGCGCCGTCCCGCCGGGAAGGCCGGTCCTGCACCGACCAGCGAATAGACCTTGCCGTTCGTCGCCTTCATCATCAGGCATGTCGGCGTGGCCCACACCGCGCAGCCTTTGAACACGATGCGCGGCGCGGCCTCGGCGGTCGCGGTCATGGCAAGGGCAGTCAATGCAAAAGCAGTCAACGCAAGAACAGCGCTCTTGAAAGCGGTCATGATGGCCCCCTGTTTCGAGCGGCCATGCCGGTCCGACGCCGGCACAGCCCGCAACGGGGCCACAATCTAGGCGCGAATTCAGGCCGTTGTACAGCCTCCGTCCGTCCCCCGCTATTTCTCCAGGAACGCCCTGATCTTGTCGCCCTGCTGCGCGACGGCGAGCACGCCGTTGAGATGGCCGTTCGGGCCCGGCAGTTGCGCGGTCTCGACCGGCGTGCCGCCGGCGGCGATCTGTTTGGCGCCCTCCTCGACGAGCGGCCGGTAGAAGACGAGATCGGTCGGCGAATACAGGATCAGCGCCGGCGCCTTGATCTTGGCCG
The DNA here is from genome assembly GCA_018240595.1 of Pseudomonadota bacterium. GTDB lineage: Bacteria > Pseudomonadota > Alphaproteobacteria > Rhizobiales > Xanthobacteraceae > Pseudolabrys. The sequence continues at coordinate 65,611 of JAFEFL010000054.1, forward strand.
GGTCGGCGTTGGCGAGCTGATTGGCCTTGGCGAGGTAGATCAGCGAATTGGCGTCCGAGGTCGCGGCACGCGCCGCGGCAGCGGCATCGATCGCCGCCTCGATCTTGAACTGGTTGTCCATCGCCGCCGCTGGATCTTTCGCCGGATCGGCCGGCGCGTTGCCGAACGTCTTGATCGCCCAGTCCGAGTGATTGGCCTGGAGCGTCACGATCTTGAGCGCCTGTTTCAAACCTTCGGTCGGCGGCTTGCCGCCGTAGTAATTGCCGCCGTTCCAGTTCGGATCGAGCTTGATCGGCGCCGCCCAGATGTTGAGCCATTCGATCAGGAAGGCATCGCCCCCCGGCGTGCCGATCACCGGAACGATGCGGTCGACGGCTTCGGGATAGCTCGCCGCCCATTCATAGGTCTGCAGCGCGCCCATCGATGCGCCCATCACGGCGTGCAGCTTCTTGATGCCGAGCGAGTCGACGAGCGCCTTCTGCACGCGGACGAAGTCCTTGATGCTGACGACCGGGAAGCTCATGCCGTAAGGCTTGCCGGTGTCCGGATTGATGCTGGCCGGCCCGGTGGTGACGACGTTCGGCGCGTTGACGTTGAGGTTCACCAGCGTGTCCGACGACAGCACGTAATATTTGTTGGTGTCGACGACCTTGCCGGGACCGACCAGATAGTCCCAGTAGCCCGCGGCCTTGTCGTCCTTCGAATACTTGCCGAAGGCGTGGCTGGTGCCGGAAAAGAAATGCGCGATCAGGATGGCGTTCGACTTGTCGGCGTTCAGCGTGCCGGCGGATTCCCAGCCGATCTTGACGTCCTTGATCGTCGCGCCGGCCACCGTCGTGTAGCTCGGCATCGTGAATGTCTTTTTCTCGACGATGAGATCGCCTTGCGCGACGGCCGCGACCGGCGACAGCAGAAACAACGCACTGACAAGACACACGACGGCAAGCCGCAGGTCGCGCAACATCGGACGCCTCCCATTGTTGTTGTGAGGGAAAGTCTAGCCAATTCCCGGGACGGTGGCAGCGCGCGCACCATAAAAAAAAGAGCGCGGCGGAACCGCGCTCTTGTCGATACCGGAAGGCGGAGCAATCCGCTCAGAACGGGATCTCGTCGTCCATGTCGTTGCCGCGGCCGCCGCCACCGGCCATCGCCGGCTGCCGGCGCTGACCGCCGCCACTCGGTCCGCCCGAGCCGAAATCGTCGCTGCCGCCGAAGTCGCCGCCGCTGGAGCCGGCGCCGCCGGAACGGCCGTCGAGCATCGTGAGCTGCGAGTTGAAGCCCTGCAGCACGACCTCGGTGGAGTAGCGGTCCTGGCCGTCCTTGTCCTGCCACTTGCGCGTCTGCAGCGCGCCTTCGATGTAAACCTTCGAGCCCTTCTTCACGTACTGCTCGATGACCTTGCACAGGCCTTCGTTGAAGACGACGACGCGGTGCCACTCGGTCTTTTCCTTGCGCTCGCCGGTGTTCTTGTCGCGCCAGGTTTCCGACGTGGCGATGCGCAGATTGGCAACCGGACGGCCGTCCTGCGTACGGCGAATTTCCGGATCGGCGCCGAGATTGCCGATCAAAATCACTTTGTTGACGCTACCCGCCATGATGCTCTCCGCAATGCCTGTCGCTTATGTACTGACCGGCCAACCAACCTCGCGCTCGAACCCGCGCGACCGACGCCTGTCGACAGTCCCTCGCCGACACTGGTTTGCCGTCCCGATCGTCAATTCACCCTAGTCCGCGGCGCCGGGGCGACATAGGGCCGTGCCGCCCGCGTCATCTTTAATCCACAAGCCATCCGGATCGCCGCGTCCGCGGGCGATTTCCGCGCCTCGGGCGTCGGACGGCGTTGTTCGCTTTTTGTTCTAATCACCGGCATCGCTGCTGTCAACGCGGTATCGCATCCGGAATCGCCGGTCGCGCGCTATTTCGACGAAAGCAACTTAAGAGTGCGAATCGTCCACAGCTAATGTACGGTGCCGCATCCGTACATTTTGCGTGTCTGTGCCTGTCTGCGTTTTTCCCCAAAACCAGGAGGTATCGATGACGCGTCTCATCCGCAGTCTTGCACTCTTGATACTTGCGCTGGCGATGACCGCGCCGTCACTCGCCGCCGATCTCCGCCGACCGATCTACAAGGCGCCACCCCTGCCCGCCTATGTTCCCTACAACTGGACCGGCCTCTATGTCGGCGCCAATGGCGGTTACGGCTGGGGCAAGGCCCATGTCAGCAACGCCCTCAGCGACTTCGACACCGGCTCGCAATACGGCTGGCTGGCCGGCGCCACGGTCGGCTACAACATGCAAACCGGCGTCTGGGTCTGGGGCCTCGAAGGCGACATCGACTACGCCTTCATCAAAGGCAACGGAACGAACGCCGCGACCTGCGGCACCGGCGCCTGCGAGGTGAAGAACACCTGGGTCGCCACCGCCCGCGGCCGCGTCGGTTACGCGATGGATCGCTGGCTGCCTTACATCACCGGCGGCGCTGCCTTCTCCGGCGCCAAAATGTCGACGCCGCTTGGCAGCAATACAAGAAGCAGCACGGGCTGGACCGTCGGCGGCGGCATCGAATACGGCATCAGCCGCGACTGGTCGGTGAAAGCCGAATATCTCTACGCCGATCTCGGGAAGATGACCTGCGATGCCGGTGTCTGCGGCGTCGAAACCACCTTCCGGCCCAGGATCAACATGGTTCGTGCCGGCGTAAACGTACGCTTCTGACGTCGAACCTCCGTGTCCGACTTGGGGCCGGCGTCGTGCCGGCCCCTTTTTATTCAACAACCTTGTCGCGACCCGCGAGAAAATAACCGATCAGAACGGGCCGAAGCCCTGCATTTTCTGCAATGGTAAATGGATACGATAAATCACCGCAACCGGGGCGAGTATGGCTCCGGTAAGGTTCCATTAAACAATTGAAGTTCCATCGCAATCTTGCTGTTGACGTGACTAAAATGGCACAGCTTTTTGGCGGGAACGGTGTATTACAGGGACACCGAGACGGTGCGATTTGACCGTCCTTATTTGCAATACCGGGAGAAATCCATGCGTTCTTTGACTGCATTCGGCGCCGCCGTCGCCGTGCTGGGCCTCGCGACCGCCGCTTCGGCCGCTGACCTGCCGGCCCGCGTCTACACCAAGGCACCGCCGATGGTCGCCACCTACAACTGGACCGGCTTCTACATCGGCGTGAACGCCGGTGGCGCCTGGTCGACCGCTGACAGCAACTTCGGCGATGCCTCGGGCTTCGTCGGTGGTGGCCAGATCGGCTACAACTGGCAGGCCGTTGGCAGCCCGCTGGTGCTCGGCCTCGAAGCCGACATCCAGGGCACTTCGCTGAAGAACTCGGCCACCGTGACCACCATCCTTGGCCCGACCACCGGTGAAGCGAAGGTTCCGGCCTTCGGCACCGTCCGTGGCCGCATCGGCTACGCCTGGGATCGCTTCATGGTGTACGGCACCGGCGGCTGGGCTTACACCAAGACCGAAGCCACCGTCACCGCTCCGGGCTTCTCGGCGTCGGATGACAAGTGGGGTTCGGGTTGGACCCTCGGTGGCGGCCTCGAGTGGGCCTTCGCCGGTCCGTGGAGCCTCAAGGCCGAATACCTGTACGTGAAGGCCAAGAGCGTCGACCTGACCCTCGGTGGCGTTGGCGTCAGCACCGGCGACTATCACTACAACGTCGTCCGCGCTGGCCTGAACTACCGCTTCTAAGCCTGAGCGACTTCAACTTCGGGAAAGGCCGGCCTCGCGCCGGCCTTTTTCTTTTCAGCGCGCCCGCAGACGCTTCCCGATGGAGTGGTATTAACATCCTGTAAAGGCGACTCACGCACGGTCGATCCCGAGAGCTGTCAGGCTCCGCGTATTGCGTTTCAGAACAACACAATCAAAGAGGATCGCGATGAAGCGCCTTCACGCGTTATTGCTGGGCTGTGCCTTTGTGCCGGCCATCGCCATGTCGTCGACGGCACTCGCCGCCGACATTCCGCTCAAGGCCCCTGCTCCGGCCTATGCGCCGGCTTACTTCTCCTGGACCGGGTTCTACGCCGGCATCAACGGCGGCTATGGCTGGTCGAGCTCCTTCGCCGACAACGCCAAGGGCGCCATCTATGGCGGCCAGGTCGGCTACAATCTGCAGCTCAGCAGCTTTGTCGTCGGCCTCGAAGGTGACTTCCAGGGCAGCAGCATCAAGGCCAGCCAGGATCTCGGCGGCGGCGTCACCGTCGAAGGCAAGATCCCGGCCTTCGCCACCGTGCGCGGCCGCGTCGGCTTCGCCTTCGACCGCATGATGCTCTACGGCACCGGCGGCTGGGCCTACACCGACTCCAAGCTGAAGATTTCCGGCCCGGGCGGCTCGGCCGAAGCTTCGAACTGGAGCTCGGGCTACGCGCTCGGCGGCGGTCTCGAATGGGCCGTCTGGGATCGCTGGAGCGTCAAGGGCGAATATCTCTACGTCCACTCCGGCGACACGACCGTCACCATCGCCGGCGCCACCGCGACCGGCAGCTACAACTACAACACCGTTCGCGCCGGCCTGAACTATCGCTTCTAGGCTGCCCCGACGACAGATGCTAAAGGCCGGCCTTGCGCCGGCCTTTTTCGTTTGTGCAGCGGTCTCACCAGGTCGTGCGGAAGCCGAGCGTGCCCTTGTACGCGTAATCATCGCCGACATCGGCGAGGCTGGTGTTGAACGACACTTCGCCATACAGCGAATACTTGTCGTTCGCCCAATGATAGGCGCCGCCGGCCCCGATGCCGCCCCACAGCCGGTCGTTGGCGCTGGTGAACTGCGTGCCGGCGACATCCACCGCGGTGCCGTCGAGAAACTCGTAATAGAGGTTGGTGATCGCGTAGAGGTCGGAACTCACCTTGCGGCCATCGCGATCAAGCCCGGCGCACCGATGATCGAGCGACAGGCCGGCCCGGCCCTGCAGACTGTCAGCGCGATCGCTGGCGATCGTCGCGCCGAACCGATCGCTGAACGTGTCGAAATCGACCGATGAATAGACGATCTGCGCCTGCGGCGTCAGCGACAACGCGCCGCCGAGCGGAATGCGCCGACCGGTCTCGGCGCCGAAGGCATAGCCGAACGCGCCGTTGCCGTCCTTGAGCGTTCCTGCGAGATCGGACGAGAGGTCCGACCGGTACCACGTCATCTGCGACTGGCCGTCGATATAAAGACCGTTGTCGCCATACCAGGTCAGCGTGCCGCCGAGGCCGACGCCGTCGACCTTGATCTTGCCGTCGCCGTAGAACGATTTCACGTTCGACGACAGCGTGTCGTAATGTGCGGTGACGCCGACGATCAGTTTGCCGCGGTCGTTCCTGTAGAGCAGGCCATCGACGCCGCCGCGCATCGTTGCCTGATCGCTGGTGAAGGTCGAGCCGGTGGTGCTCGACGGTTTGACGCTGGCGTGCTGGCCTTCGACGCGCAGCCAGACCGGCGACTTTCCACCGCCGGTTCCGCCTTCTGCCGCATAGCCGTCGCCGACGCGCTGGCGCAATGTCGGCAGGCCGTTCAAGCCGAGCAGGATCGGGCCGTAGGATTCATAGATCGGCACGCCGGGCTGATACAGCGGGCCGGCCGGCGCGGACGCCGGCGGGTTGATCAGGCTCGAGCGCAGATACCAATCGCCATCGGCCGGCGTCGCAATGCCGTTCTTCTGCAGCGTATAGGCATAGGCGCCGCCGACCACCGCCTGCTGGCCCTGAAAGACGTAGTCGCCCAGCAGCGCGAAGGCGCCGTTCGAGGCGCCGCCGACATCGATGATCTTGATGCCGTTGACCGTCTGCGCGCCGCCGCCGCCGACATTGATGACCTTCACATTGGTCGTGCCCGCGGTGTTGCCGGTGACGACGAGCTTGTCGGTCGGTGACGCATCGCCGCCGAGCACGCTCTCGATTTCCAGCGTGCCGCCATTGCCGGTGTAATTGCCGGCCACGGTCAGCGTGCCGATCGAATTGCCCGGCGCGATGACGCCGGCATTGGTCGTGTCGGCGACCGTGCCGATACCTTGCAGGCGGCCGCCCGCCTGCACATCCATGGCGCCGGCGAGAATGCCGTTGACCGCCAGCGTGCCGCCCTGCACCGCGGTCGAGCCGCCGAAGCCGGAATTGTCACCGCTCAGAATTTCCTTGCCGCCGGCGATCGTCAGCACACCGGTGCCGTTGAGCGTGCCGGCGAAGGTGTCGCTGGCGTTGGTGATCGTCAGGTTCTTGGCGCCCATCGTGACGGCGCCGCTGCCGGCGAGGCTCTGAATGCTGGTGCCGGCTGCCGTCAGCGGTGAAATGTCGAAGGTGCCGTTGACCGTGACACCGCTCGACGCCGCGATCGAGCCGTTGGCGCGCAGCGCCAGCGTGCCCTGATCGATCACCGTCCGGCCAGTATAGGAATTGCTCGTCGTCAAGTTGAGGATGCCGGTCCCTGTCTTGGTCAATGCGCCGGCGCCGCTGAGTTGGCGCAAGGCAGACACCGTGAAGCCGACGCTGTCGAGCGTCAGCCCGCCCGCCGCGATGTTGAGCGTGCCGGGGCCGGTGCCGATCCACACGCCGCTGCTTCGTGTCGCGCGGTAGGTGGCGTTGTCGAAGTTGACCTGGGAGCCGGCGCCCACGCTCAGGCTCTGCGATGCGATCGTGGCATTGCTGACGTTGAGCGTGCCGACGCCGCCGGTGTTGCCGAGCGATATGCCGCCGCTGGCGGTGACGGTGGCGCCGTCCTCGATGTTCAGGATCCCCCGTCCGGTGCCGCCGATGCTGAGCGCGAGGCCGGTGGCCGTCCATTGCGATCCGGCGCCGGTCACCGTCACCGTGCCGGTGCCGCTGCCGCCTCCGATGCGGAAGCTTCCGAGGCTCGTGAGCGTGCTGCCGTTCTCAATGGTCAGGTTGCCCGACGTCGTGTCGCCGACGAACAGGTTGCCGGTCGAGCCGCTCGCTGCGCCGCCGACGCCGAGCACGGCCGGATTGGCCGAGTTGATGGTCACCGCGGTCGGGCTGGCCGGCACCACGCCGCCGGACCAGTTGGCGCCGTTGGTCCAGTCGTTGCTGGTCGCACCGGTCCACTGTTGTGCCTGCGCCGATCCTGCCGACAGCGCGATCAGCACCGCGATCGAAGCGCCGGTCGAAATTAGGCCCGCCCGCCCGGCACGGAGCGAAGGTCGCGGCCGGTCGACGACAATGGTTCCTGCGAGGGAGCGGCGTCTGCGGCGCGTCGGGCGTCCGGTCAGGTTGCGGGCGAAGGCGCTAGCGGCGAGCGACCCGGCTTCCGGCATTCCCATTCCAATCCATTTCCAGCCATTCCACCGCCACGCTACCGAGGCCGGTGTACCAATACCTTACGACGGCGCGACGAATTTTCGGCTTTTTGTCTGCTGGAACTCACAGGTAGGGACGGCGCGCCGGCTGCGCGGCGGCTTTATCCCCGCTGCGCACCGGCGCACAGGAAAGACCGCGCTGCCCCTAGCGAACCGAACGCGTTCTCACTACGTTCCTACCAGTCGTGTGCTCCAGCGGGCCCTGTCGGTCGCCGGAACGCCGGCCTTTTGCCGCGCCCACAGGTTCCATTTCGTCCCGACCGAGCCCATGAACGACAAAGTCAACGACAAGACCGCCAAGCGCCTCCTCGACAGCCGCCAGATCACCATCCGCGGCGCCCGCGAGCACAACCTCAAGAACGTCGACGTCACGATCCCGCGCGACCAGCTGGTCGTGTTCACCGGCCTCTCCGGCTCGGGCAAATCCTCGCTCGCCTTCGACACCATCTATGCCGAGGGCCAGCGCCGCTATGTCGAGTCGCTCTCGGCCTATGCGCGCCAGTTCCTCGAGATGATGCAGAAGCCGGACGTCGACCAGATCGACGGCCTGTCGCCGGCCATCTCCATCGAGCAGAAGACCACGTCGAAGAACCCGCGCTCGACCGTCGGCACCGTCACCGAGATCTACGACTACATGCGCCTGCTCTGGGCGCGCGTCGGCATTCCCTATTCGCCGGCCACCGGCCTGCCGATCGAGAGCCAGACCGTCAGTCAGATGGTCGACCGCGTGCTGGCGCTGCCGGAAGGCACGCGCATCTATGTGCTGGCCCCGGTCGTGCGCGGCCGCAAGGGCGAGTACAAGAAGGAACTCGCCGAGTACATGCGCAAGGGCTATCAGCGCGTGAAGATCGACGGCGAATTCCTCGAGATCGCCGACGTCAAGCCGCTCGACAAGAAGTTCACGCACGACATCGACGTCGTCGTCGATCGCCTGGTGGTGAAGGCGGACATCGCGGCGCGCCTCGCTGACTCGCTGGAGCAGTGCCTCAAGCTCGCCGAGGGCCTCGCCGTCGTCGAACTCGCCGACACCAAGGCGACCGGCGCCGCCGCCAATCGCGGCCGCAACGCCACGCATGAGCGGCTGATCTTCTCCGAGAAGTTCGCCTGCCCGGTGTCCGGCTTCACCATTCCGGAAATCGAGCCGCGGCTGTTCTCGTTCAACAACCCGTTCGGCGCCTGCCCGGCCTGCGGCGGCCTCGGCGTCGAGCAGCACATCGACGCGGAGCTGGTGATCCCGGACCGCGACGCCAAGGTCGGCAAGGGCGCCATTGCGCCCTGGGCCAAGTCGTCGTCGCCCTATTACACGCAGACGCTCGAAGCGCTCGGCAAGCACTACAAGTTCACGCTCGACACCAAGTGGAAGGACCTGCCGAAGAAGACGCAGGACGCCATCCTCTACGGCTCCGGCGATGACGACATCAAGTTCGTCTATGACGACGGCATGCGCGGCTACACCACCAAGAAGCCGTTCGAGGGCGTCATCACCAATCTCGAGCGCCGCTTCAAGGAAACCGACAGCGAATGGGCGCGCGAGGAGCTCGGCAAGTATTTCTCCGACACGCCGTGCGAAGCCTGCCACGGCGCCCGGCTCAAGCCCGAGGCCTTGTGCGTCAAGATCGCCGGCAAGACCATTTCCGAGATCGCCGAACTGTCGATCCGCGCCGCCGGCGACTGGGTCACCGAGCTGCCCAAGCAGCTCAACAAGAAGCAGAACGAAATCGCGCCGCGCATCCTCAAGGAAATCAGGGACCGCCTGCGCTTCCTCAACGATGTCGGCCTCGATTATCTGACTTTGGCCCGCGCCTCCGGCACTTTGTCCGGCGGCGAGAGCCAGCGCATCCGCCTCGCCTCGCAGATCGGCTCGGGCCTGACCGGCGTGCTCTATGTGCTGGACGAGCCTTCCATCGGCCTGCACCAGCGCGACAATGCCCGCCTGCTCGAAACCCTCAAGCGCCTTCGCGATCTCGGCAACACCGTGATCGTGGTCGAGCATGACGAGGACGCCATCCGCATCGCCGACCACGTGCTCGACATCGGCCCCGGCGCCGGCATCCACGGCGGCAACATCATCGCCGAGGGCAAGGTCGACGACCTGATCGCCGCGCCCGAGTCATGGACCGGCAAGTATCTCTCCGGCGAGCTCAACGTGCCGGTGCCGAACCGCCGCGCGCCCGACAAGCGCCGCCAGATCAAGGTCGTCAACGCCCGCGGCAACAACCTCAAGAACGTCACCGCCGAGATTCCGCTCGGCCTGTTCACCGCCATCACCGGCGTGTCCGGCGGCGGCAAGTCGACGCTGCTGATCGACACGCTCTATGCCTCGGTGGCGCGCAAGCTCAACGGCGCCTCGCTCGCCCCGGCGCCGCATGACCGCATCGAGGGCCTCGAGCACATCGACAAGATCATCGACATCGACCAGTCGCCGATCGGCCGCACGCCGCGCTCGAACCCGGCGACCTATACCGGCGCCTTCACGCCGATCCGCGAATGGTTCGCCGGCCTGCCCGAAGCCAAGGCGCGCGGCTACGAGCCGGGGCGCTTCTCGTTCAACGTCAAGGGCGGCCGCTGCGAGGCCTGCCAGGGCGACGGCGTCATCAAGATCGAGATGCACTTCCTGCCCGACGTCTACGTCACCTGCGACGTCTGCAAGGGCAAGCGCTACAACCGCGAAACGCTGGAAGTGCTGTTCAAGGGCAAGTCGATCGCCGACGTGCTCGACATGACCGTCGAGGAGGCGCTGGAGTTCTTCAAGGCGGTGCCGCGCGTGCGCGACGTGCTGGCGCTGCTGCACCGCGTCGGCCTCGACTACATCCATGTCGGCCAGCAGGCCACCACCCTGTCCGGCGGCGAGGCGCAGCGCATCAAGCTCGCCAAGGAGTTGTCGAAGCGCTCGACCGGCCGCACGCTCTATATCCTCGACGAGCCGACCACGGGCCTGCACTTCCACGACGTCGCGAAATTGCTCGAGGTGCTGCACGAACTGGTCGAGGGCGGCAACACCGTGGTGGTGATCGAGCACAATCTCGAAGTCATCAAGACCGCGGACTGGGTGATCGACCTCGGCCCCGAAGGCGGCGACGGCGGCGGCGAGATCGTAGCAAGCGGCACGCCCGAGGACATCGTCAAGGAGAAGCGCAGCTACACCGGGCAGTATCTCAAGCCGGTGCTGGCCAAGAAGGACGCCGGGCCAAAGAAGAAGGGCCAGAAGGCGGCGGAGTAATCCGCCGCCGGCTGCGGGCGCACAGCATGACGACGGTCAAATGGATCTTCCGGCTCGCCGGCCTCTACGGGCTGGTGCTGATCCTGCCGTTCTACGGCCTCGAGCAGCGCATCGGCCAGGACACGCCGCCGCCGATCACGCATCCGGAATACTTCTACGGCTTCGTCGGCGTCACGGCGGCGACGCAGCTCCTGTATCTGCTGATTTCGACCGATCCGCTGCGCTACCGTCCGGCCATGCCGGTCGCGGCGCTGATGAAGCTGTCCTTCGCGGTCGCGGTCTTCTGGCTCGCTTATGCCGGCCGCGCCGCCGGCGCGCCGGTCACCTTCGCCGGCGTCGATGGCGTCATCGGCGTCTTGTTCGCCGCCGCGTTCCTGCTCACCTCCCCTGCTCGATCGGCCTGATCGCGGCATCGTCACGTTCGGCGCGCACGACGTCGCCGGCCTGTTCCACGGCTTTCTTGCGGCCCGCCGCCCGGCCGGTCATGATCCCTGCCTGACTCAACCGGCGGAATTCCCATGCCCTTCACATGCAACGAGCCCGCGGTGCCGACCGTGCAGCAGGACGACGCCGCGGTGCGCATCACGCGCTGGGATTTCGCGCCCGGTGCCGCCACCGGCTGGCACACGCACGGCTTTCCCTATTTCGTCGTCATGCTGACCGACGCGGTGATGCGCTACGAAATCAACGGCGCGGTGTCCGAGGTGCGGCTGAAAGCCGGGCAGTCCTATCAGCGCCCTGCCGGCATCGAGCACGACGTCATGAACGGCGGCGATGCGCCGATGGCGTTCGTGGAGATTGAGATCAAGAGGCCGGGGGATTTGAAGGTGAGCGAGGCGTCTTCCAAGTAACCATTACGTGCGGCCGGGCGCCGCCTCTGCTAATTGCTTGATCCAATCGTGCGCGGCGAGTTCGACACGCGAAAACTGAATTGCATCGGAAATTACGCCGTTGTGCGCGACGACGTTCCTCAGATTTCCGAGATCCGAAAATCTATGCGAGAAATTAACGTCTGGGATCGTTTCTCTAAAGAGAGTTTCATACTTGCGCATCAGAGTCACCAGATCCGACCAATCCAGTGCATAAAGAGGTCCCGAGTCGGAGCGGGACGGTATCCATCGATTTTCATTTTCATTTTTTCGTCGATCCTCTTCCTTCCGCTTCATCGAGTTTGAAGCCGCCACGTTCCACCAATCAGGTCCTAAAGACACTTCCAGCGTACTCTGAATATGACGGCGAATAGAGTTCTCGAGGCAGAAAAGAGAGACGTACAGTGCGGCCATTCTCCGGGCATCGGCAATGTCCGCATCAGAAATATATGGAATTTTATTTACGGGTATCGCTGAAATAATCTCTTCGTTAGTCTGATCGCGGATGAAAAGATGGAACAACTTGACGCCCTCTTTCAAACCGTCGCGCGTCAAATGATACCGCAATACTTTATCCCTGGTAACGAACCTAGCCTTGCGGAGGTCGCCTTCCAAACGGGACTTATTCGGCTGAGCGAGACGCGCCTTATCGAAGTAGTCGCATATCTCGCTCATAAGAAGCCCCCGCTTATTATCGCGATGCTCCGCCCACCAAACAAAAGATGCTGCTTCACCCGCCTTTCCAAGCTTTGCTTCCTTTAGTACTTCAACAAATTTGTGAAAATCATAAATCGTGTCGCTCATTCGGCGCCGTCCTACTGACCTTCAGTGGAAGCCGGAAGATCATGCTCTACGAAATTGCGGCCATGCGGCGTGGTTTTGATCGCATTTCGGTCACTCGTGTCGATGGTGGCCTTTCTCGAGGCCGCCATCCGAAGACCAGCGGGTAAATTTTCCGGCTCCCGCCAGTCTTGTGTAAGTCGGAAAACAGTAGCCACGTGACTCTCCGTGACTGCGGTCACACCAAGAATCTGTTCAAGATAATAAACCGCGACCACATACTTATCTTCATTTGTCTTCGGTCTCTTTTGACCAATGAACTCTACAAACGATATCTTACCCTTCGGTCGCAGGTCCAAATCCTTGATAATTTCGATTTTAGCGGCGGGGTTGCCCTCTCGGCGTTTGCCGCGTTTTGTCCGCGCTTCGGGCGTGTCCTCTTGTCCTGCACTCCCTCCGTGTTGAACGGTCGGAGGCGTCTGGCTTTCACGCTTTCGAGTTAAGGAAGCGTCGACCGAACCGAGTTCGCTATTGAATGCTTGGACCAGCGCCGCGAATGCTTGTTCTTGAACTGCTTCCGAACTGAAAGCATTTACTGCACCGGCGATTTCGGACATTCGCTTTAGAAGCAAATCGAAGCTCGTTTGGCCCATCTTCCAACCATCCAGTTTTTCGGTTATCCGACTTCGCGGCACGCAGGATTGAACAACCGTAGATATATGAATCTTTGCAACACGTCATCCGCTTGTCACGGCATTTTTGACGATCTTCTTGTTGAAGCCCCACATCCTGCCTGAGAAGCGGAATGGCAGAGCCGTCAAGCGAGGCCCCTCTTTGAGGGGTATGCCCACCGATGACACTCCGCATTCTCACTGAACAGCGCTCCGCAGGAGCGCGTCTCGACGCATGGGGCCGCCTCCTTCGAGACGGGCGCACTTGCGCCCTCCTCAGGATGAGGGCGGATGGGACGCGCCCGCCCTGTTAGGACAGCTTCGCTGCCCTACATTTTTATTCCTACCTTCTCTTGACTTTCCTCCTACGAACATATACCCATACTCCTGCCTGCCCCTATGAGGGGTGCGAACCGGTTGCTCCGGCTCGTGGGGGTGGGCGCGGCGCCCGCGGCTCGTGCCCTCGCAAGGCATGAGACTCGGGCGGCGCCGGGGCTCCGCCCGCCGGCACTATGACCGGCCGCGAGGAGCTCGCTGATGGTGCGCGCTACCCACTCTCCACTTGAGAGTGGATCAGCCGCCAGAAGCGCGGCCCGGCGCCGTAACGACGCCGCGATGGAGCGCCGCGGGGCGCAGGCCTTCTCCGATCGCAAGGAGGGGCCGCGCCGCAA
>JAFEFL010000055.1 GCA_018240595.1 Pseudomonadota bacterium
ATCGACCGCCGCGCCGATGAAGGACGAGAACAGCGGGTGCGGTTCGAACGGCCGCGACTTCAGCTCGGGATGGAATTGCACGCCGATGAACCACGGATGGTCCTCGTACTCGACGATCTCCGGCAGGATGCCGTCGGGCGACATGCCGGAGAAGCGCAGGCCGTGCTGCTCGAGCCGGTCCTTGTACGCGGTGTTGACCTCGTAGCGGTGGCGATGGCGCTCGAAGATGTCGGTCGAGCCGTAAATCTCGGCGACGCGGCTGCCGCGCTTGAGCATCGCCTCATAGGCCCCTAAGCGCATCGTGCCGCCGAGGTCGCCATTGGCCGCACGCTTCTCCAGCGCATTGCCCTTGAGCCACTCGGTCATCAGGCCGACCACGGGTTCGGGCGTCGGGCCGAACTCGGTCGAGTTCGCGTCCGCGATGCCGCACAGATTGCGCGCGGCTTCGATGCAGGCCATCTGCATGCCGAAGCAGATGCCGAAATACGGCACCGAACGCTCGCGTGCGAACTGCGCCGCCTTGATCTTGCCCTCGGCGCCGCGCTGGCCGAAGCCGCCGGGCACCAGGATGCCGTTGACCTGTTCGAGGAACGGCGCCGGGTCCTCGTTCTCGAAGACGTCGGATTCGATCCATTCGAGGTTGACCTTCACCTTGTTGGCGATACCGCCATGGGTGAGCGCCTCGTTGAGCGACTTGTAGGCGTCCTTCATGCCGGTGTACTTGCCGACAATCGCGATGGTCACCTCGCCTTCCGGATTACGGACGCGCTCGTTGATCTCGTGCCAGCGCGCCAGGTTCGGCGCGGCTTTCTCCTCGATGTGGAAGGCGGCGAGCACTTCGCGGTCGAGCCCCTCGGCCGAATAGGCCTCCGGCACGGCGTAGATGTTGTCGACGTCACGGGCCTCGATCACGGCGCTTTCGCGCACGTTGCAGAACAGCGCCAGTTTGCGCCGCTCGCCCTGCGGGATCGGCCGGTCGGTGCGGCACAGCAGGATGTCGGGCTGGATGCCGATCGAGCGCAGTTCCTTGACCGAATGTTGCGTCGGCTTGGTCTTGAGTTCGCCGGCGCTCGGGATATAGGGCAGCAAGGTGAGGTGTATGTAGATGACATGACCGCGGGGCATGTCGTTGCCGAACTGGCGGATCGCCTCGAAGAACGGCAGGCCCTCGATGTCGCCGACGGTGCCGCCGACCTCGACCAGCACGAAGTCGTAGCCGTCATTGCCGTCGCGGACGAAGTCCTTGATGGCATTGGTGACGTGCGGAATGACCTGGATGGTGGCGCCGAGATAGTCGCCGCGGCGTTCCTTGGTCAGAATATCCTGATAGATGCGGCCCGTCGTGATGTTGTCATGACGCGAGGCCGGGTTGCCGGTGAAGCGTTCGTAGTGGCCGAGGTCGAGATCGGTCTCGGCGCCGTCGTCGGTGACGAACACCTCGCCGTGCTGATACGGCGACATCGTCCCCGGATCGACGTTGAGATAAGGGTCCAGTTTGCGCAGGCGGACCTTGTAGCCGCGCGCCTGCAGAACCGCACCGAGAGCTGCGGAAGCGAGACCCTTGCCGAGAGAAGAGACCACGCCGCCGGTGATGAAAATGTACCGCGCCATGGGGCCTAACCTCTAGCCGCCGCGAATCGATTCGGGGAGAGCGAAAATCGCGAGGCTGCTCCGCGCCTGTGCGTAGATTGCGAAAGCTGTGAATTACGAAACTGTTGCATCGGTTCTTTAACGAAGGCCCAAAGAGAGAAGGGCCGGAACATCCGGCCCTTCGTGGCTGCTATTTCGACTGCGGGACTTGCGGCCCGGAAGGTGCCGCCGGCGCTGCCGGACTTGCCGGAGTTGCCGGAGTTGCCGGAGTTGCCGGTGCCGCCGGCTGCCCGCCCCCCAATTGGTTGAGGAGCCCGCCACCGCTGCCGCCGAGCGGCGGGGTCGAACCCGGGGCGCTGGCCGGGGCCGGCGTGCTGCCCTGCAGGATCGAGGTCGGCGACCGGTTCATGCCGGCGAGGATCGACAGGATCAGGCTGGTCGCGAAGAACAGCCCGGCCAGAATAGCGGTTGCCCGAGTCAGCACGTTGCCGGCGCCGCGGTTCGACATGAAGCTGCCGGCGCCGCCGCCGCCAATGCCGAGGCCGCCGCCTTCGGAGCGCTGCAACAACACCACGCCGATCAGGGCGAGCACCAGCATCAGGTGAATGACGATTACGACGTGCTGCATCTCAAAATCCGTTCAAAACCGCTCGTCCGGTCCAATCGCCCGGGCGAACCTCGCGAATGTCGTCCGCAATATAGGAATTCGCCGGCGTCTCTACACGATCGCGCCGGCGATTTCTACCCGGGCGGCTGCGGCCCGGGCGTTCGCCCCGTCTACCGGTAAACCCCGGCGATTCCGAGGAAATCGGCGGCTTTCAGGCTGGCGCCCCCGACCAGAGCGCCGTTGACGTGGGCGATCCCCATAAGCTCCTTGGAGTTTGAGGGCTTCACCGAGCCGCCGTAGAGAATGCGGACGCCTTCGCCGGCCGCGCCGAAGCGCTCGGTCAGCGCCTTGCGTATGAAAGCATGGACCTCGGCGACGTCGGTGGCGGTCGGCGTCAGGCCGGTGCCGATCGCCCAAACGGGCTCGTAGGCGACGACCAGATTGGCCGCGGTCGCGCCGGCCGGCAGCGAGCCGGCCAGTTGCGAGCCGACCACGTCGAGCGTCTTGCCGTTCTCGCGCTCGGCGCGCTGCTCGCCAACGCAGACGATCGCGGTCAGGCCGGCGCGCCAGGCGGCCTCGGCCTTGGCCTTGACGTCAGCGTTGCTCTCCTTGTGATCGGTGCGGCGTTCCGAATGGCCGACGATCACCGCCGTGGCGCCGGCATCGGCCAGCATCTCGGCGGCAAGGTCGCCGGTGTGCGCGCCGGCGGCCTTGTCGTGACAGTCCTGACCGCCGATCAGCAGCTTGGAACCGCGCGCCGCCGCACTGAACTGCGCGAGCAGCGTCGCCGGCGGACACACCATCAGGTCCGCCTTGCCCGCAAGTTCGGCCGCGCCCTGCTTGATGCCCTCGAGTTCGGCCATCGAGGCCGACAGGCCGTTCATCTTCCAGTTTCCCGCGACCAGCGGACGAATTTGCCCCGACGCCATTCTCTATCACCCTGTTTCGCCCTGACTTTCGTCTGCGGTTAGCAAAGGCGGACGGCCTGCGCCATAGTGTGCGGCAATTTAGCCGCCGCCGGGCCCGATCCCCTCGCCGTTGCAACGGGTTGGACGCCTCCCTATAAGGGCGCGGCCTCGATCCGGGGCCTACCGGAACCAACGAACGGAACGTCCATGCTCCGCGGAATTCACAAAGCGTCGTCCACCTGGGTCGGCAAGGCGATCATGGGCACGGTCATGGGGTTCCTGATCCTGTCCTTCGCCATCTGGGGCATCGGCGACATTTTCCGCGGTTTCGGCGCCAATTCGGTGGCCAAGGTCGGCGGTAGCGAGATCACGATCGAGCAGTTCCGCCAGTTCTACACCGACAAGCTGCAACAACTCGGCCAGCAACTGCGCCGCCCAATCACGCCGGACCAGGCGCGCGGCCTCGGCCTCGACCAACGCTTCCTCGGCCAGATGGTCGCCGAGACGGCGCTCGACGAGGAAGCCCGCAAGATGCGCCTTGGCCTGTCCGACAAGTCGATCGCCGAGCGCGTCATGGCCGATCCGAACTTCAAGGGGCTCAACGGTCAGTTCGATCGCAACCGCTTCGAACAGATCATCCGCAACGCAGGTTTCAGCGAACAACGCTATGTCGCCGAGCAGCGCAACGTGCTGCTGCGCCGGCAGATCGCGCAGAGCGTCAGCGGCGATCTGCCGGTGCCGCAGGCGATGCTCGATGCGGTCAATCACTTCCAGAACGAGCGGCGCTCGATCGAGTATGTCCAGCTCGGCACCGCCCAGGCCGGCGACATTCCGCAGCCGACCGACGAGGAACTCGCCAAGTATTTCGAAGCACGCAAGGTGACGTTCCGCGCGCCCGAGTATCGCAAGGTCACCCTGCTCGCGCTCACGCCGGCCGACCTCGCCAAGCCCGATGCGGTTTCCGACGCCGACGCCAAGCTCGCCTACGATCAGCGCAAGGACAGCTTCGGCACGCCGGAGAAGCGCGAGATCCGGCAGATCACCTACGCGACGCCCGAAGATGCGGCCGCGGCGCAGGACAGACTGTCGAAAGGCACGAGCTTCGACGATCTCGCCAAGGATCCCGGCAAGGGCGGCTCCTTCACCGACCTCGGCTCGGTTGCCAAGAGCGCGCTGATCGACCCTGCCGTGGCCGACGCCGCCTTCTCGGCTGCACCCGGCACGACCACGGCGCCGATCAAGGGCACCTTCGGTACGGTCATCGTCAATGTCGGCAAGGTCGAGGCCGGCTCGCAGAAGACCTACGAAGAGGTGGCGCCTCAGATCAAGCAGCAGATCGCCGAACAGCGCGCGCGCAACGACATCAACGATCTGCGCGACAAGATCGAAGACGAGCGCGCCGCCGGCTCGACGCTGGCCGAGGCCGCCAAGAAGCTCAATCTGAAGGCGACGCTCATCGACGGCGTCGATCGCTCCGGCCGCGGTCCCGACGGCAAGCCGGTCACCGCCATTCCGCGCTCGCCCGATGCGATCAGCTCTGTATTCGGCACCGATGTCGGCGTCGACAACGAGGCCCTGCAATTGCCCGACGGCGGCTATCTCTACTACGACGTCACCGGCGTGACGCCGTCGCGCGACCGCACCCTCGACGAGGTCAAGGAACAGGTCACCCAGCGCTGGCGCAACGACGAGATCGCCAAGCGCCTCAAGGCCACGACCGACGACATGCTCGGCAAGATCAAGTCAGGCACCACGCTGGCGCAACTCGCCACCGAGAACAACCTGAAGGTCGAGACGGCGTTTGGCCTGCAGCGTGGCCGTGCCGCCGCCGGCCTGCCCCAGGCCGTTTCCGAAGCGGCATTCAGCACCGGCAAGGGCGAGACCGGCGTCGCCGAGAGCGACAATGGCGACCGGCGCTACCTGTTCCGCGTCACCGACGTCTCCGTGCAGCCGATCGACCCGCAGGGCGCGAGCCCCGAGCAGCTCAAGGCCAACCTGCAGA
This sequence comes from Pseudomonadota bacterium, assembly GCA_018240595.1. Classification (GTDB taxonomy): domain Bacteria; phylum Pseudomonadota; class Alphaproteobacteria; order Rhizobiales; family Xanthobacteraceae; genus Pseudolabrys. The sequence goes on from JAFEFL010000055.1 coordinate 5,108, forward strand.
ATTCCTACGCCGATGACATCATCGGCCAGTACATTGCCCGGGTCGAAAACGACGTCGGCGTTTCGATCAATCAGCAGGCGGTCAATCAGGTCGTCGGCGGCCAGACCAACCAGTAAGCGCGGCAATCCGCGATGCAGATCGAACCATCCGAGAGCGCCTTCGCGGACCGTTACAATCGCGGCGAGCCTCAGGTGGTGTGGACCACCCTCGTCGCCGATCTCGAAACGCCGGTGTCGGCCTTCCTCAAGCTCGGCGACGGCAAGCCGATGAGCTTCCTGCTCGAGTCAGTCGAGGGCGGCGCGGTGCGCGGCCGCCACTCGATCATCGGCATCGAGCCCGATCTGGTCTGGCGCGCCAACGGCGACAAGGCCGAGATCAACCGCAGCGCGCGGACGAAGCCGGATGTCTTCGCGCCCTCCGCCGAGCCGCCTTTGTCGGCGCTGCGCTCGCTGATTGCCGAAAGCCGCATCGTTCTGCCGGATGCGCTGCCGCCGATGGCGGCCGGCGTGTTCGGCTATCTCGGCTATGACACCGTCCGTCTGATCGAGGAACTGCCCGCCGACAAACCCGACCCGATCGGCATTCCGGACGCCATCATGATGCGGCCGACGATCGTCGTCGTGTTCGACGCGGTGAAAGACTCCATCACCGTGGTCACGCCGGTCCGCCCGGAAAAGGGCGTCGATGCCAAGGTGGCGCTGACGCGCGCCACCGAACGGCTCTCCGCTGTGGTCGATGCGCTCGACCGGCCGCTCGACAAATCGCTTGCCGAATACGACGAAGGCCCGCTCGACGTGCCGCCGGTGTCGAACACGACGCCGGCCGAATACGAGTCGATGGTCAAGCGCGCGAAGGAATATGTCGCCGCCGGCGACGCCTTCCAGATCGTGCTGGCGCAGCGCTTCGAGGCGCCGTTCACGCTGCCGCCCTTCTCGCTCTATCGCGCGCTGCGCCGTACCAACCCCTCGCCGTACCTGTACTTCCTCGATTTCGGCGGCTTCGCCGTGTCGGGTTCGAGCCCGGAAATTCTGGTCAAGGTGTCGAACGACGTCGTCACCATCCGCCCGATCGCCGGCACAAGGCCGCGCGGCGCGACGCCGCACGAAGACAAGGCGCTCGAGGAAGAACTGCTGGCCGATCCGAAGGAATGCGCCGAGCATCTGATGCTGCTCGACCTCGGCCGCAACGACGTCGGCCGCGTCGCCGAGATCGGCACCGTCAAGGTGACCGACAAGTTCTTCATCGAACGCTACAGCCACGTCATGCACATCGTCTCGAACGTCGAGGGCAAGCTCGACGCGAAATACGACGCACTCGATGCGCTCGCCGCCGGCTTTCCGGCCGGCACGGTGTCCGGCGCGCCGAAGGTGCGCGCCATGCAGATCATCGACGAGTTGGAGAAGGAAAAGCGCGGCCTCTACGCCGGCTGCGTCGGCTATTTCTCGGCCGCCGGCGAGATGGACACCTGCATCGTGTTGCGCACCGCGCTGGTGAAGGACGGCAAGATGTATGTGCAGGCCGGCGCCGGCATCGTCGCCGATTCCAATCCGGCCTCGGAACAGCAGGAATGCGTCAACAAGGCCAAAGCCCTGTTCCGTGCCGCCGAGGAAGCGCGCCGTTTCGCCAGCACGGCAAAGCGCGGGCAGTAATTAACCACGGAGGGCGCCAATGGGCCACGATCACAGCCATGATCAAAATCACTCCCATGAGCCGAAGTGGAAGCACGACGGCGTGCGCGTCATTCCCGGCAACTCGCTCGATCCCAACACCGCCTCGACCCCCGGAATGGACCGCAAGGCGGCGATCAACGCCGCCCGCGTCGGTGCCCAGAAGATCTGGGCCGGCACCGTGTCCATTCACCCAAACGCCAAGACAGGCGCGCATCATCACGGCGAACTGGAGAGCGTGATCTACGTGGTGCGCGGCAAGGCGCGGATGCGCTGGGGCGAGAACCTCGAATTCGTCGCCGAGGCGGGTCCCGGCGATTTCATCTACGTGCCGCCCTTCGTGCCGCACCAGGAGATCAACGCCAGCCCCGATGAGGTGCTGGAGTGTGTGCTGGTGCGCTCCGACAACGAGGCGGTGGTCGTCAATCTCGACATCGAGCCGGTCGAGAAGCCGGAAAATGTCGCGTGGATCGATCCGATCCATAAGGCGTGATCGTTCGCGCCGTGTTATAGATAACCCCGGGGATGGCGTCGTTGCGGCTGAGTTGAGCTGGCTGTGCGGGGGCCGGGGTTGATCGACACAATCGTTGCCCGGCTGGATCGGGCGCTCGCCGGCATCATCGCGCTGGCGTGCTGGCTGGCGCTGCCGGTCGTGGTCCTGTTGTTTCTGCAATGGCCGCTGCGCGATCTCATCCACGGCTATTCACGCGAGGCAAACGACCTCGGTCAGATCTTCTTCGCGCTTTTCGTGGCGGTGAGCGTCACCGCGGCGACGCGGGCGGGAACGCATCTCGCCGCCGACACATTGGCGCATCGCTACAGCGAGCGCACGCGGCACTGGCTGCGCAAGATCGGCGCTGTCGCCGGTCTACTGCCCTGGACACTCGTTATCCTTGCGACCAGCCGCGCCTCGGTCTGGCAGTCCCTCACCGGGCGTGAGGCATTTCCCGACACCAGCAATCCCGGCTATTTCCTGATCAAATTGGCACTCTGGCTGATGGCCGGCACCGTACTGCTGCAGGCCATTGCCGACATCCTGCGCCGCCAGCCGGCTGAGGCGCGCTGATGCCCTGGGCAGGTCTCGTTCTCCTGACCGGCGTCGGCGTCGGCATCCTGTTCACCGGCCTGCCCGCTTTTGTCGTGCTGATCGTCGCCGCGGTCGTCGGCGCGCTCGTTGGCGTTGCCAGTGACACCTTCCCTTACGTGCTGCTCGGCGCACTGCCCGGGCGGCTGATCAACCTTTTCGAATCCGACTTGCTGCAGGCGCTGCCGCTTTACGTCACCATGGGTCTGCTGCTGAACCGTTTGCCGGTCGCCGACGCGCTGTACCGCGCCAGCATAGCCATCCTGCCGCGCAAGCCGCAGGCGCCGATGGTTTCGGGCATGTTGCTCGGCGCGCTGCTGGGACCGATGAACGGCTCCGTTGGCGCCAGTGTGCTCGGCCTGTCGCGCGTCGTCGCGCCGAAGCTGGCGGCGGAGGGCGTCCCCGCCGCAGGGCGCGAGGCGCTCATCGCCGTTGCTTCGACGCTCGGCGTCCTGGTGCCGCCGTCGCTGGTGCTGATCCTGCTCAGTGACGCAATGCTCTCGGCTCACACTTACGCCGTGACCGAAACGGGGCGCAGCGATCGCGTCATCAATACCGCCGACATTTTCCACGCCGCCTTGGTACCGGCCGGCATTTTCCTCGTTCTGTGCCTGGCGCTGTCGTGGTGGACCGGCCGCGACGTTGCCGGCTTGCCGGAGCGAGCCAAGCTCAAAGTGAGCGAAGGCATCCTCGCGGCCGGCGCGCTCACGTTTCTGCTTGTACTGCTCGGCGGTGTTGCCGCCGGCTATTTCTACGCCGTCGAAGCCGCGGCGATGGGCGCCTTCGCGCTGCTCACCGCCGGGCTGGTCACCGGGCGATTGCGCGGACCGGCCATGCGCGAGTTGCTGCAGGAAGCGCTTGCCATTACCGGCGCGCTGTTCGCGCTGCTCGCCGCCGCAACCAGTTTCACGCTGGTGCTGCGCCTGCTCGGCACCGACCGCCTGGTCAATGACCTCGTGCGGCTGATCCCGGGCGGCGACATCGGGCCGACGGCCGCGGTGCTGGCGGTGATCGCGCTTTGCGCCTTCGTGCTCGACGCCTTCGAGATCATCTTCGTCATCCTGCCGATCCTGATCCCGCCGCTGCTGGTCAAGGTCGCGGACGCCCGTTGGGTCGCCGTCCTCGTCCTACTGACGCTGCAATCGAGCTTCCTGCTGCCGCCGTTCGGCTATGCGCTGATGATGGTGCGCGGCGCGCTCAAGCCGGCCTCGCCGTTCCGGGATTTCGTCAAGGCTCTGGCGCCGTTCCTGATGGCGCAATGGCTGCTGCTGGCGCTGGTCCTCGTCTTCCCGCGCCTGATCCACGGCCTCGACAACGCCAAGGACCAAACGCGCGCGCCGGCAACCTTGTCCGGCGACGATATGACCCGGAAACTCAACGAAATGATCGAGCTGCCGCCGCTCGACCCGCTGAAATGAGGCGCTGCCGGCAGCGCTTGACCCCTCAGGGCCCTAACCTTTAAGACCCTGACAGGGCACGCAAACATGATCGTTCTGATCGACAATTACGACAGCTTCACCTTCAACCTTGTCCACTATCTGGGTGGTCTGGGGGCGGATGTCGTCGTCCATCGCAACGACAAGATTTCGGTCGATGCCGTGTTGGCGATGGAGCCGGAAGCGATCGTGCTATCGCCCGGCCCTTGCACGCCGAACGAAGCCGGCATCTGCCTCGACCTCATCAAGCAGGCCTCGGCCTCAATCCCGATGCTCGGCGTCTGCCTCGGCCATCAGGCCATGGGCCAGGCTTTCGGCGGCAAGGTGATCCGTGCGCCGCAGATGATGCACGGCAAGCTGTCGGAAATCCGCCACGACGCCACGGGCGTGTTTCGCGGCATCAACGGCCCGTTCCAGGCGACGCGTTACCACTCGCTGATCGTCGAGCGCGCCAGCCTGCCGGCCGGACTGCGCGTCAATGCCGATACCGCCGACGGCATCATCATGGGCATGGCGCACGAGACCCTGCCGCTGCACGGCGTGCAATTCCATCCGGAAAGCATCGCCTCCGAGCACGGCCATCTGATGCTCGAGAACTTCCTGGCCATCGCGGCCGAGTGGAACAAGAAACAGGGCCGCGCCACTTCAAGCGCCGCCGCCCGCCAGGCCGGCACCCGCGCGCCGGCGCACCTGGCGAGTTGAGGAGACGCCCGTGGCCGACGAATTCAAATCGCTGATTGCCAAGGTCGCAACCGGCGCCAGCCTTTCCCGCGAGGAAGCGGCCAACGCTTTTGCCCGCATGATGTCGGGCGAAGCGACGCCGTCGCAAATGGGCGGCCTGCTGATGGCGCTGCGCGTGCGCGGCGAAACCGTCGACGAAATCACCGGCGCGGTGAACACCATGCGCGCCAAGATGCTGGGCGTGAAGGCGCCCGCCGACGCCGTCGACATCGTCGGCACCGGCGGCGATGCCTCCGGGTCCTACAACATCTCGACCTGCGCGGCCTTCATCGTCGCCGGCGCCGACGTGCCGGTCGCCAAGCACGGCAACCGCGCGCTGTCGTCGAAATCGGGCTCGGCCGACGTGCTCGGCGCCCTCGGCGTCAAGATCGATCTCACGCCCGACCAGGTCGGCCGCTGCATCGCCAAGGCCGGCATCGGCTTCATGTTCGCCCCGGCGCATCATCCGGCGATGAAGAACGTCGGCCCAACCCGCGTCGAACTCGGCACCCGCACGATCTTCAATCTGCTCGGGCCGCTGTCGAACCCAGCCTCGGTGAAGCGGCAGATGGTCGGCACCTTCTCTAAGCAGTGGATCGAGCCGATGGCGCAGGTGCTGCACAATATCGGCGTGCAGTCGGCCTGGGTCGTGCACGGCTCCGACGGCCTCGACGAGATCACGACATCCGGCACGACCAGCGTCGCCGAGCTCAAGGGCGGCAAGATCCGCACCTTCGAGATCTCGCCGCAGGACACCGGTCTGCCGCTTGCAAAGCCGGAAGCCTTGAAGGGCGGCGATGCCGAAACCAACGCCAAGGCGCTGCTCGACGTGCTCAAGGGCAAGCCGAGCGCGTTCCGCGACGTCGCGGTGCTCAATGCCGCCGCCGCGCTCGTCGTCGCGGGCAAGGCCAAGGACCTCAAGGAAGGCGCGGCGCTGGCCGCCAAGTCGATCGATTCCGGCGAAGCCGAGGGTCGGCTCGATCGGCTGATTGCGGTATCCTGCGAGTCCGAGGACTAGCCGCGCGGCTCAGCCCTGGACCGGTTTTTGAACACGATCACGCGGTAATGGAGCCGATGGCCGATATCCTGACGAAGATCGAGACCTACAAGCGCGAGGAGATCGCCGCAGCCAAGCGCGCTCGCTCGCTTGCCGATCTGGAGGCTGACGCCAAGGACCAGGGCGCGCCGCGCGGCTTCCTGCGCGCCATCGAAAGCAAGGTTGCCGCCGGCGACTACGCGCTGATTGCCGAGGTCAAGAAGGCGAGCCCCTCCAAGGGACTGATCCGCCCCGATTTCGATCCCCCGGCACTGGCCAAGGCCTATGAGGCCGGCGGCGCCGCCTGCCTGTCGGTGCTGACCGACGCGCCGAGCTTTCAGGGCAAGCCCGAATTCCTGACCGCGGCGCGGGCGGCGACCAAGCTGCCGGCGCTGCGCAAGGACTTCCTGTACGATCCGTACCAGTGCGCCGAGGCGCGGGCCTGGGGCGCCGATTGCATTCTGATCATCATGGCCGCGGTCGACGATGCCGTCGCGACAGATCTGGAAAGCGCAGCAATTTCATACGGCATGGACGTTCTTGTTGAAGTTCATGCAGAAGATGAGCTGGAGCGGGCGCTGAGGCTGAAATCGCGTCTGATCGGAATCAACAACCGCGACCTGCGCACCTTCGAGACCTCGCTGGCCGTCAGCGAGCGTCTGGCGCCCCGCGTGCCCAAGGACCGAGTCATCGTCGGCGAAAGCGGCATCTTCACGCCCGCCGACCTTGCCCGGCTCGACGCCGTCGGCATCTCGACCTTCCTCATTGGTGAGAGCCTGATGCGGCAGGCCGACGTCGCCGCGGCGACGCGCGCCCTCCTTGCCCGCCCCAGCCACGCCGCCGCCGAGTAACGCCCATGGCCAAAGCTAAAATGGCCAAAGCTAAAATGGCCAAAGCTAAAATGGCCAAAGCCAAAGCCGCGGCCAAAACGCAGAAGACCTCGCCCAAGCGCGGAGCGCCCTTGGCCAAGCGCGGGGCGCCGTCCGGTCTCAGCCATATCGACCAGTCGGGCCGCGCCAACATGGTCGACGTCTCGGGCAAGGCGCCGACCGAGCGCATGGCGCTGGCCGAGGGCAAGGTCATCATGGCCAAGGAGACCCTCGACAAGGTGATCGCCGGCAACGCCATGAAGGGCGACGTGCTCGGCGCCGCGCGGCTCGCCGGCATCATGGCGGCCAAGCACACTCACGGCCTGATCCCGCTGTGCCACCCGCTGCCCATCACCAAGGTCGAAATCGATATCTTCCCCGAGCATTCCCTGCCCGGCTTCCTCGTCCACGCCATGGTCAAGGTCACCGGCAAGACCGGCGTCGAAATGGAGGCGCTGACCGCGGTGTCGATTGCCTGCCTGACGATCTACGACATGGCCAAGGCGATCGAGAAGTCGATGCGCATCGAAGGCATCCGCCTCCTGGAAAAGACCGGCGGCAAGTCGGGGCCCTATAAGGCGGACGGCGCATGATCCCGAATAGTGGGAACCGGTTTTCGGACCAGATCATGCGCAAAGGAAAGTAACAATGGCCCTGATGCCGGTCGCCGAAGCGCTGGCGCGGGTGCTGGCCGACACCGCGCCGCTGCCGACCGAACAGGTCGCTCTCGACGACGCGCTCGGCCGCGTGCTCGCCACGGACCTGGCCGCGCTGCGCACGCAGCCGCCGGACGCCGTTTCCGCGATGGATGGCTATGCCGTGCGCGGCGCCGACGTCGCGCAGACGCCCGTCACGCTCAAGGTGATCGGCGAAGTAGCCGCCGGCCATCCGTTCGCCGGCGCCGTCGGCGCGGGCGAAGCCGCGCGCATCTTCACCGGCGGCGTCATGCCGCAAGGCGCCGACACCGTCGTCATCCAGGAACACACCGCGCGCGAGGGCGACGCCGTCACCGTGCAGAAGCCGAGCGCCATGGGACGCAACGTGCGCGGCGCCGGCATAGACTTCAAACAAGGCGACGCGCTGCTCGCTAAGGGCCGCCGCCTCACCGACCGCGACCTGATGCTGGCGGCGGCGATGAACTATCCCCGCCTCACCGTCCACCGGAAGCCGCACGTCGCAGTGCTCGGCTCCGGCGATGAACTGATCATGCCGGGCGGCACGCTTAAGCCCGGCGAGATCGTCTATTCGAACGGCTTTGCGCTGTCGGCGCTGGTGCGCGCCGAAGGCGGCGTCGTCACCGATCTCGGCATCGCCCGCGACGATCTCGACGACCTCGGCCGCCGGATCCGCGGCGCCCGCGACGCCAAGGCCGATATTCTGCTCACCAGCGGCGGCGCCTCGGTCGGCGATCACGACCTGATGCAGAAGGCGCTGAAGGCCGAGGGCCTCGATTTGTCGTTCTGGCGCGTGGCGCTGCGCCCGGGGCGGCCGATGATGCACGGCCGCTTCGCCCGGGACGGTCTGGGCGCCATGCAGGTGCTCGGCGTGCCCGGCAATCCGGTGTCGTCCTACGTCTGCGCGTTCCTGTTTCTGGCGCCTTTGATCCGCAAGCTGTCGGGCCGCAGTGACGTGGAGCAACCGGTCGACAGCGCTATCCTCGGCCACGACCTGGCTGAGAACGACGAGCGCGCCGATTACCTCCGCGCCACCCTGGCGATGGGCCCCGACGGACCCATCGCAACTCCAGTCCCGGTACAGGACAGTTCCCTGATGGCGCCGCTCGCCCGGGCCGGATGCCTCTTGATTCGCGAGCCTTTTGCTCCTGCGGCGAAGGCCGGCGACCGTTGCGCCATCCTTAAATTCGCGTTTTAGCGGCCTTTAGAGTTGTTCACGCCAAATTAAGTGGTTGCGGAACACATATCGAACAGATAGTGTCCGTTCATGCTTTGTTTCGGATGAGTCCCCAAAAGCCCTGCTGCGTTCGGGGCCCTCATCCGCGACCGGGAGACCACAGGCGATGCTGACCCGTAAACAATTCGAACTCCTGCGTTTCATCCACGAGAGGCTGACCGAGGCCGGTGTGCCGCCCTCCTTCGACGAAATGAAGGATGCGCTGGATCTCCGCTCGAAGTCCGGCATCCACCGCCTGATCACGGCGCTGGAGGAGCGCGGTTTCATCCGCCGCCTCGCCAACCGCGCCCGCGCCATCGAGGTGATCAAGCTGCCGGAATCGGTCGCCCACGGCATGGGCGGCAATGGCCGGGCCCGCGGTTTCAACCCCAGCGTTATCGAAGGCAACCTCGGCAAAGTACGGCCGGTGCCTGCGGGTGACGATGACTCGGCGCGTTCGATCTCGGTGCCGGTCATGGGCCGCATCGCCGCCGGTACGCCGATCGAGGCGATCCAGACCAAGAGCCACGTCATCAATATGCCGCCCGAGCTGCTGACCGCGGGCGAGCATTTCGCCCTCGAAGTGCGCGGCGACTCGATGATCGACGCCGGCATCCTCGACGGCGACATCGCCCTGATCCGCCGCTCGGAAGCCGCCGACACCGGCGATATCGTCGTTGCCCTGATCGACGACGAGGAAGCGACTCTGAAGCGCTTCCGGCGGCGCGGCGCCTCCATCGCCCTCGAGCCGGCCAACGCCTCCTACGAGGTGCGCATCCTGCCGCCGAACCGCGTTCGCATTCAGGGCAAGATGGTCGCGATGTTCAGAAGGTACTGAGACGGCCGCCTCACACTTCGTTCATTCGCGCGCAATCGGGAATCCAGTGCCACACCTCGACGTGTGGCACTGTCGTTTCTGGGTCCCGCCATAAGCGTACTGCAAGAACGCCGTCCTTTGGACGGCTATGCGCGGGGACGAACGGAGGATGGGGCCGCGCTGCATTCTCAATCCCCCGCTTCGATATCGCCCGTCCGCGGCGTCGCATCCGGCAGCGTAGGCCGCCGGATCGTCATTGGCCGTTCGCTCGCGGTGCCAGGCGCCCGTGCCCAAGGCCGGTCCGCGGTCGGCGGCCGCGCCACTTCCGTCACGAAGCGTTCGCCGTCCCGGTAAAGCGCGGTCGCGCCGCCGCGCCGCCACGCGTTCCGATCGATGACTACCGCCGCGCAGTCGCCCGGGGCATCGATCGCCGAGGCCACGACGGCCGCGCGCCGGCAATCCTCCTCGAACGCGTCGGCCGACAGCGCGAACGCGACAATGCGGCCGTCGCTCAGGCTCGCGGTGCAGCCGATGGCATCGCAGCGTACGCCGTCCTTGAGGGCAGCATTGTCAGCGGAGCGGGTGTCGCCGTCGGCCAGCAGCCATTCCTTGGCGGCGAAGCCATCGCGGGCTTTCTGCAGGAAAGCCCAACTCCCGCTCTTGCCGCGCACGGCTGCGGTCTGGCCGTCGCCGGCGATCAGCACATCGGGCTGCGGCGTTGCCAGCGCCCAGGCAACGGCGATGGCCAGCACCGCCGCCCCGCTCCAGCGAAGCGGCGAGCGCAACAGGCAGGCGAGCAGCATGCCGGCCGTCGCCAGCGCCAGCGCGCCGGCGCCGAAAGCCGGCATCGGCCCGACCGCGCCGGGCAGATGCGCCACCCACAGCGCGACGGCGATCATCCAGTCGAGGCCGAAGCCCATGAGCTTCCAGAACAACGCATCGAGGCCGAGCGGCATCGTCACCGCGCCGATTATGCCCGCCGGCATCACCAACACCGAGACGACCGGCATCGCCAGAAGATTGGCGAGCACGCCGTAAGGCGCGATGCGGTGGAAATGGAATGCGGCGTAAGGCGTCGTCGCCGTGCCGGCAACAAGCGAGGCGATGATCAGGCTTGCGGCCTCCCGGCCGCCCCATAGCGCCGCGCGTGCCGCCCACGGACTGTCGGCGTCGATCTTCCACAGCAGCGAATGCTGATAGGTCGCGACCAGCGCCAAGGTTGCGGCAAACGACATCTGGAAGCTCGGATGCACCAGCGACTGCGGTGCGAGGATCAGGACGACGAAGGCGGCGACCGCCAGGGTGCGAAACGTGATCGCCGGGCGATCGAGCATGACGCCGGTGAGCACGATGCCGATCATGATGTAGGAGCGCTGCGTCGCTACCTCGGAGCCGGACAGCAGCAAATAGAACGTTGCGGCGAGCAGCGCGCCGGCGGCGGCCCATTTCTTGATCGGGCGACGTACCGCCAAAGACGGGATGAGCGCCAGCGCCGCGCGGATGACGAAGAACACGATGCCGGCGACCACGGCCATGTGATAGCCGGAGATCGACAGCACATGCGCCAGGCTCGAAACGTACATCGCGTCGTTGACCGGGGCCGAGATGGCGTCGCGTTTTCCCGTGATCAGCGCAGAGGCGATGGCGCCGCGGTCGCCCGGCAGAATGGCGCGGATGCGATTGTCCATGCCGTCGCGGATGGCGTCGAACACGGCGGCGTAGCGCAGCCACAAGCCTTCCGCCGGCCGCTTTGGCTCGACGGCAATCTTGCCGAGCGCCCAGCCCGACGCGCCGATCTGCTGAAAGTACATGTCGCGGGCGAAGTCGTAGCCGCCGGGCCGCAGCGGCGCGAGCGGTGGCGCCAGATGGGCCTTGAACGACACGTAGGCGCCGACCGGCGGCGCGGTGTCCTTGCGTACCGAGACGCGCACCCGCTCCGGCGCCTGCGCGATGCGCGGCGCCTCGAAGCGCTCGACCCGGACGACGATGCGGTCGCTGCGCGCCCGCTCCTCTCTGATTTCGACGAAGCCGGCGACCTGCGCCTGCCACGTCCCGATCCGCATTACCGGATGCGCAATCCGCAAGGTCTGCAAGGTGGCGATGGCGAAGCCGCAGGCGATCGCCGCGGCCCCCAGCGCCAGCGGAAAGCCGGCCGGATGACGGCGCGCCGCGACCACGATGGCCAGGGCCAGGATTGCGACCGCCGACGCCGCCCACCAGGCCGGCTCACGGTCGGCGGCGAAGTAGAGGGCGATCCCGACGCCAAAGGCGACTGGCAGCCACGGCAGCAGCCTTCCGGGAGCGATTTCGGCCGCGGCCCAGCCTGCGATCGTCTGCCGGGCCCGCAGCGCCCAGGCAGCGCTGTGCGGCGCGGCCAGACCGGCGCCGCGGCCGGCGGCGATGGCGCCGGCGACTGCTCGTTTCCCCCGACCGCTGCCTGGGCCTCCCGACGCGTGCCCCGCCATGACGCCACCCGCCCACAACCCGCGCATGCTACGGCAGCCGCAGGTTGTGACTAGGAGAACGGTTGTGAACGGCGCCGGCCGGTTGCGCTCAGGACGGCCGGGTGGAGAAATCGATTTGCATAAGATGGTTGTCGAGGTAGCCGCCAGTGCCGAGCACCGCTTTCGGCTCCGTGCCAAATCGAATGAAGCCGAGTCTGCGATACAGCGCGACAGCTGGCCCGTTATTGGCGCTGACGGTGACCTGCAGGATCATGACCTGCGTCGCGGCATGGGCGATCACCGCTTCGACCAGCGCCCGACCGGCGCCGCGGCCCTGCGACGACGGGCTGACATAGACCGAGACCAGTGTGGCCTTGTGGCGCTCCTTCTGGCGCTCGCCGGCGACGAAGCCGGCCATGCCGATCAGCGCATCATTCTCGAACGCGCCGAAAGCCGCATCGCGATCCGACCCGCGCGCGACCGTCCTGAACCATTGCAACGGCCGCTCGGCCTCCTCCTCGACGCTGGCGAGGAAGGCGTCCGGCACCGTGCGCAGCGCCTCGAAGCGCAGCGCCCGCAGCGCTTCGGCGTCTTGCTCAACGAGCCGTCTGACGACGAAGGCCAAGTTCGCCTCCTGATGTTCTGTCCCGCTGGCTACTTTCCGACTTCCTTGGCGAAGGTGTCGCGCAGGCCGACCGTGCGGTTAAACACCGGCCTGCCTGGCGTCGAATCCTTGTCGCGGCAGAAGTAGCCATTGCGCTCGAACTGGATCGCGTCCTCGATATTCATCTCGGCAAGCGACGGCTCGAGCCGCGCATTGCTCAGGACCTCGAGCGAGTTCGGGTTGAGATCCTTTTCGAAGCCCTCGCCGCCGGTCGGATCCGGCTTGGCGAAAAGCTGATTGTAGAGCCGCACCTCGGCCGGCACGGAATGCGTCGCCGACACCCAGTGGATCGTCGCCTTGACCTTGCGGCCGTCGGGGGCGTTGCCGCCCTTGGTCGCCGGATCGTAGGTGCAGCGCAGTTCGGTGATGTTGCCGGCGGCGTCCTTCACCACGTCCTTGCAGGTGATGAAGTAGGCATAGCGCAGCCGCACCTCCATGCCGGGCGACAGACGGAAGAACTTCTTCGGCGGGTTCTCCATGAAGTCGTCCTGCTCAATGAAGAGCTCGCGACCGAACTTGATCTTGCGCGTGCCGGCCGCCGGGTCGTCCGGGTGATTGACCGCATCGAGTTCCTCGACCTGCCCTTCCGGATAGTTCTCGATCACGACCTTGAGCGGCTTCAGCACCGCCATGCGCCGCTGCGCCGTCTTGTTGAGCACCTCGCGGATCGAGAATTCGAACATGCCGAGATCGACCGTCGAATTGGCCTTGGCGACGCCGATGCGCTTGACGAAATCGCGCAAGGCCGCCGGCGGCACGCCGCGGCGGCGCAGGCCCGCCAGGGTCGGCATGCGCGGATCGTCCCAGCCGGAGACGTGCTTGTCGCGCACCAGCATGGTCAGCACGCGCTTCGACAGCACGGTGTAGGTCAGGTTGAGCCGCGCAAACTCGTACTGATGCGGCGTCGACGGCACGTTGAGATTGGCGATGAACCAGTCGTACAGCGGCCGGTGATCCTCGAATTCCAGCGTGCAGACCGAATGCGTGATGCGCTCGATCGCATCGGACTGGCCGTGCGCATAATCGTAGCTCGGATAGATCTTCCATTCCGTCCCGGTGCGCGGATGATGCGCATGCAGGATACGGTACATCACCGGATCGCGCAGGTTGATGTTGCCGGAGGCCATGTCGATCTTGGCGCGCAACACGCGCGCGCCGTTCGGGAACTCGCCGGCGCGCATGCGGCGGAACAGGTCGAGGTTCTCCTCGACCGTGCGGTCGCGGAACGGCGAGTTCTTGCCGGGCTCCGTGAGCGTGCCGCGGTTGACGCGCATCTCCTCCGGCGTCTGGTCATCGACGTAGGCTTTACCGGCGCGGATCAGATCCTCGGCCCAGGCATAGAGCCGCTCGAAATAGTCGGAGGCGTAATAGAGGTGCTCACCCCAGTCGAAGCCCAGCCAGCGCACGTCGCGCTGAATGGCGTCGATGTATTCCTGCTCCTCCTTGACCGGGTTGGTGTCGTCGAAGCGCAGGTGGCAGCGCCCGCCGAACTCGCCGGCGATGCCGAAGTTCAGGCAGATCGACTTGGCGTGACCCATATGCAGGTAGCCGTTCGGCTCCGGGGGAAAGCGGGTGACCACCTCAGCAATCTTGTGGCTCGCCAGATCGCTGGCCACGATGTCGCGGATGAAGTCGCGCCCGGCCTCGCCTGCCGCGGTATCGGGGGTCTTGTCGTCGCTCGCCATGCTCTTTTCCAAACCTGCGCTCCGGGCCGAGCCGCCGCCCTGCCCGGCGCCGCTTTGCCCGGCCCCCCAATGACGTGTCGGTTACCTCGATGTCAAATGCCTTGGCACCCATGACATCACCTGTGGTACAGGGCGCGCGATGAACGCACCTGTCGTCACCCGTTTCGCGCCGTCCCCGACCGGCTTCCTCCATATTGGCGGCGCCCGCACGGCGCTGTTCAACTGGCTCTACGCCCGCCATTTCGGCGGCAAGATGCTGCTGCGAATCGAGGATACCGACCGCGAGCGTTCGACCGACGCCGCCATCGACGCCATTCTCGACGGCCTGACCTGGCTCGGCCTGACCTGGGAGGGCGAGCCGATCTTCCAGTTCTCGCGCGCCGCCCGCCACCGCGAAGCGGTCGAGCAACTCATCGCGGCCGGCAAGGCCTACCGCTGCTACGCCTCGCAGGAGGAGTTGACGGCGATGCGCGAGGCCGCCCGCAAGGAAGGCCGTTCCAAGCTCTATAACGGCCTGTGGCGCGACCGCGATCCGTCGGAGGCGCCCGCCGGGGTCAAGCCGGTGATCCGCCTGAAGGCGCCGAGTACCGGCGAGACGGTCATCGAGGACCAGGTTCAGGGCCGTGTCGTCTGGCAGAATTCCGATCTCGACGACCTCGTCCTGCTACGCTCCGACGGCACGCCGACCTACATGCTGGCGGTCGTCGTCGACGACCACGACATGGGCGTCACCCACATCATCCGCGGCGACGACCACCTGACCAACGCCGCCCGCCAGACGCAGATTTACGAGGCGCTCGGCTGGCAGGTGCCGGCCATGGCGCACATCCCGCTGATCCACGGGCCGGACGGCGCCAAGTTGTCGAAACGACACGGCGCTCTCGGCGTCGAAGCCTATCGCGCGCTGGGTTACCTGCCGGCGGCTCTCCGCAACTACCTCGTCCGCCTTGGCTGGTCGCACGGCGACCAGGAGATATTCTCCACCGAGGAGATGATTGCCGCGTTCGATCTGCCGTCGATCGGGCGCGCGCCCGCGCGGCTCGACCTGGCCAAGCTCGATAATCTCAATGGCCATTATATCCGGCAGATGCCGGATGCCGACCTTCTCAAGGCGCTCGAGGACGTGCTGCCATTCATTCCGAACGGGCAGATGCTGGCCGACAAGATGAACCTGGTGCTGCGCGACAAGCTGTTGATCGCCATGCCCGGTCTGAAGGAGCGCGCCAAGACTCTGATCGAGTTGTTCGAGGCATCACGCTTCGTATGGGCCAGCCGCCCGCTCGAAATGACCGATCAGGCCAGGGGGCTGCTGACGGCCGAGGCCAAGGGCCTGCTGGGCAAGCTCATCCCGGCGCTGGAGGCAGTTCCCGAATGGACCGGGCCGGCCATCGAGGCGGTCGTCCGCAGCTTCGCCGAAACGGCGGCGGTCAAGCTCGGCGCCGTGGCGCAGCCGTTGCGCGCGGCGCTCACCGGCAAAACCACGTCGCCGCCGATTTTCGATGTTCTGGCCGTGCTCGGACGAATCGAAAGCCTGGCGCGCTTGCGCGATCAAGCCGCCTCCTGACATAGCGGTCGAAAAACGTCGGATTTGGCGAACCGGTTACTCTTTTGGTCACTAAATCCATGCCCATATGCTAGGCAGGCCCTGCGTTTGCGCGATCTTGCAGCGCACACACGGATGGGCTACCGAAACGATGGCCGGATGCCTCTCGCGCCTCCCTGGCGCCGTCCCGTCCGGCCTTTAGGCCAATAAAGCAGCGCAACGCCGCTCTTAAATACCGAGGGTTCGACCATGGACGCCAAAACGGACGCCAACAAAGCAACCGGCTCGATCACCGTCGGTAACAAGAATTTCGACCTGCCCATCTACAAGGGCACCATCGGACCGGACGTGCTGGACATCTCCAAGCTCTACGGCTCGAGCGGCATGTTCACCTACGACCCCGGCTTCACCTCGACGGCGAGCTGCGAGTCCAAGATCACCTACATCGACGGCGACGAGGGCGTGCTGCTGTATCGCGGCTACCCGATCGACCAGCTCGCCGAGCACGGCGACTTCCTGGAGACCTGCTATCTGCTGCTGTACGGCGAACTGCCGACCGCGGCGCAGAAGGCCGACTTCGACTACCGCGTCACGCGCCACACCATGGTGCATGAGCAGATGACCCGCTTCTTCCAGGGCTTCCGCCGCGACGCGCATCCGATGGCGATCATGACCGGCTCGATCGGCGCGCTGTCGGCGTTCTATCACGACTCCACCGACATCTCGGACCCGACGCAGCGCATGATCGCGTCGATCCGCATGATCGCCAAGGTGCCGACGCTCGCCGCCATGGCGTACAAGTATTCGGTCGGCCAGCCTTTCGTGTATCCGCAGAACAATCTCGATTACGCGACCAACTTCCTGCGCATGTGCTTTGCGGTGCCGGCGGAAGAGTACAAGCCGAACCCGGTGCTGGCGCGCGCGATGGATCGCATCTTCATCCTGCACGCCGATCATGAGCAGAACGCCTCGACCTCGACCGTGCGTCTCGCCGGTTCGTCGGGCGCCAACCCGTTCGCCTGCATCGCGGCGGGCTGCGCCTGCCTGTGGGGCCCGGCGCACGGCGGCGCGAACGAAGCGGCGCTCAACATGCTGGCCGAAATCGGCAGCGTCGATCGCATTCCGGAATTCGTGCGCCGCGCCAAGGACAAGAACGACAGCTACCGCCTCATGGGCTTCGGCCATCGCGTGTACAAGAACTACGATCCGCGCGCCAAGATCATGCAGAAGACCTGTCACGAGGTGCTCGCCGAGCTCGGCATCAAGGACGATCCGCTGCTCGACGTCGCGATGGAGCTCGAGCGCATCGCGCTGCACGACGAATACTTCATCGAGAAGAAGCTGTACCCGAACATCGACTTCTATTCGGGCATCACGCTGAAGGCGATGGGTTTCCCGACCACGATGTTCACCGTGCTGTTCGCCGTCGCCCGCACCGTCGGCTGGATCGCGCAGTGGAAGGAAATGATCGAGGATCCGAAGCAGAAGATCGGCCGCCCGCGCCAGCTCTACACCGGCGCGACCGAGCGCGACTTCGTGCCGATCTCGCGGCGCAAGTAAGCTCGCGACCATCGATGATTGAACAAACCGCGGCGCTGCAGAGCGCCGCGGTTTTTCTTTTTCATCATTCCAAGAGCAAGCTGAAGCTGCTCTAGTTCTAAATTATTGATTTTGCTGTTTTATTTGTTGTCGTCTTGTGCAGGCCGCGTTACCTGTCGCCGCGGTATTTCACTCGTGAGGCGGCAATGCAGAAGTGGCGGCGGGCGTTATGTTGCCAGGCGCTCGACCGCCGCGACCAAGACGAACACGCCGTGGGTCGAGACGTCGCAATCGGTCAGCACCGTCACCGGCGAGCAGATGTGCGACCAGAAGCGGCGGTCGTGGCGAACTGTCTGTTGCGCAGCAAACGGACGGCCTGAGGACCGCTTAGCCGATCGCCACCGGTTTGCCCTGTTCGGCCGAGGCCAGCATGGCCTCGATCAGCCGCATCACCTTGAGCGATTCCGCGCCGCTGACCTCCGGCTCGTGGTCGCCGTCGATGGCGTCGAGGAAGTCGACGATCAGCGCCTTGTGCGCGTCGTTCGCGAAGGCCATCGGATCGGCCCCGCCGCTCTTCGAAGCCGCGCCCTCATGGTGCAGGTGGCGGCCGTCCTTGTAGTAGATATCGAGCGTCTCGGCGTTCAGCACCGCGGTGGCGTTGTCGCAAGCGAGCTCCAGCTTTTCTGGAAAGCCCGGATACGATACCGTGGTTGCATCGATGGTGCCGATGGCGCCATTGCCGAATTCGACCGCCGCCGCAGCGATGTCCTCGGTGTCGATGCTGCGCAACGGCGACGTTTTTGCGAACGCCGTGACGCGCGCGATCGGCCTGGTCAGGCTCTGGAACAGATCGAGGGTATGGATCGCCTGGGTAATCAGCACGCCGCCGCCGTCGCGCGCTTTCATGCCGCGCCCTGCTTGCGCGAAATACTCCGGCGTGCGCCACCAGCGGATCGAGGCCGAGGCCGAGACCACTTCGCCGAGCTCGCCACTTTTCACCGCGGTGCGCAGCTTGCGCGAGGCGTCACGAAACCGGTGCTGCAGCATGATCGCGAACTTCTTGCCGGCCTTCGCCATGGCGGCAACCTGCTTGTGGCCGCGCGCGCTTGTGAAGTCGATCGGCTTCTCGAGCAGCACATGCTTGCCGGCCGCGGCGCATTGGTCGACGAGATCGAGATGCGACATCGGCGGCGTCAGAATGAAGACGACGTCGATCGTCTTGTCGTCCAGAATGGCGCCGAGGCTGTCGACGACCGGATGCGTGCTAGAGGCGGCGAAGGCCTTGCGCCGCTCTGCCGAGGGCGTGAAGCAAGCGGCGATCTCGACGCGGTCGGACAGTTCTTCGAGGCTGGTCAGATGCGGCTTGAGCGCCATGCCCAAGCCGACGATGCCGACGCGATGCTTCGTCATGGCGCTTCCTTCCCCTCGCCGCGGCTTTTCAGGATGCCGCTGGCGATCCGTTCATCGCTCGATCATGCGCGATCAGGCGTGCCCGGCCTTGCCGCTGAGCTTTGGCGCTTTGGCCCCGTCATAGGCCCATTGCACGTAGACACCGGCCCAGGTGAAGCCGCCGCCGAACGCCGCCAACACCATCTTATTGCCCGGCTTGAGCTGAGACTCGTAGTCGCAAAGGCACAGCGGGATGGTGGCGTTGGTGGTGTTGCCGTATTTGTGGATCGTTACCATCACCTTGTCCATCGATAGCCCCATGCGCTCGGCCGTCGACTCGATGATGCGCTTGTTGGCCTGGTGCGGCACCAGCCAGTCGATCTGATCGCCGCGCAAATTGTTGCGCGTCATGATCTCGCCGGACACCTCGGCCATCTTGGCGATGGCGTATTTATAAACCGCCGCGCCTTCTTGATAGACATAATGCTGGCGCTTGGTGACGGTCTCGATGCTGGCCGGCAGGCGGCTGCCGCCGGCCTTCTGATGCAGGTGGACGGAACCCGAGCCGTCGGAACGGATCAGCGCATCCATGATGCCGTAGCCCTGGTTGTTCGGCTCAAGCAGCACGGCGCCGGCGCCGTCGCCAAAGATCACGCAGGTGGCGCGATCCTGGTAGTCCATGATCGAGGACATCTTGTCGGCGCCGACCACGATCACCTTGCGCGCGGTCCCGGTGGCGATGAATTGCGACGCGATCGTCAGCGAATAGAGAAAGCCCGAGCACGCCGCCTGAACGTCGAACGAACCGATGTTGTTGATCCCGACCATGTCGCAGATCAAATTGGCGGTCGACGGGAACTGCATGTCCGGCGTCGTCGTCGCGCAAATCAAAAGATCGATCTCGCTGGGTTGAGTGCCGGTCTTTTCCAGCAGACCGCGGACGGCCTCTGCGCCCATGTGCGAGGTGCCCAGCCCCTCACCCTTGAGGATATGGCGTTCCTTGATGCCGGTGCGCTCGGTGATCCACGCATCGGTGGTGTCGACCATGTGCGCGAGGTCGGCGTTGGTCAGCACGTCCGGGGGGACATAGCCGTGAACGGCGGTGATGGACGCGCGGGACGGGACGGGCAAAGGACTCGGTTCCAGTTTCGTGTGCCAAGGACATAACGTGTGGAACGGAAAGTTCAAACTACGCTGTCCGCGGGGCGGATGCTACTTTTTCACGGGGTTCACGGTTAAATTCGGGCAATTTCGCAAGGACGATGGCCGCCGCGCGGTCGCTGGGCGCGCCCTGACCGAGGCCCATGATGCGGTCGAGACCGGCAAAGGCCTCGACCTGCCGCCGCCGCTCCGGCGTGTCGCTCATGAGCGGCGCCAGCGCCGTGGCGAGGCTCTCGGCGGTGCAGCCACCCTGGAGATACTCGGGCACAATATTGGTTCCGAGGACCAGATTGGCGAGGATCACGGACGGCACCTTGATCAGGGCCCGGGCCACCCATTCCTCCAGCCGAGAGACCTTGTAGGCCGCGACCATCGGCACGCCGGCCAGCGCCAGTTCGAGGGTCGAGGTGCCGGATTTTGTCAGGGCCACCCGGGCGCGGCGGAAGGCGCCATGCTTCTCGGCGGTTTCGGTGACGATCCGGGCCGGCACCGGCCAGTACGCCACGGCCTCGCGAACGACCGCCTCGAGCCGCGGCACGGTTGGCACCACAACGTCGAATGGCCCCGCCTTGGCCGCAAGTTGCCCCAGCGCAGCGCCGAAAACGGCAGCAAGACGCCGAATCTCGCCCGAGCGGCTGCCCGGCATCACCAGCAGCATCGCCGGGCCAGCAAGGCGGCTTTGCGGGCCACCGTCGGGACGTAACTCGTGAACCTGCTCGGCCAGCGGATGGCCGACGAAATCGGTAGGCGGCCCGCCGAGCCGCGCCATGGCGTCGGGCTCGAACGGCAGCAGCGCCAGCACCCGGTCGATATAAGCGCGCATGGCCTTGGCTCGCCCCGGCCGCCACGCCCACACCGACGGGCACACGTAGTCGACAATCGGAATCTGCGGCGCCCGCGCGCGGACCTTCCGGGCAACGCGATGCGTAAACTCCGGACTGTCGATGACGACAAGGAGATCAGGCTGAGCGGCAATCACAGCGTCGGCTGTCTGCGCAATGCGCGTGAGAATAGCCGGCAGGCTCCTGGCGATCGCGGCAAAGCCGATGATTGCCAGTTCGCCGAGCGGAAACAGGCTGGGCACGCCTTCGTCCGCCATGTGGCTGCCGCCGACCCCCTGGAATTCGATGTCGGGGCGCGCGCGACGTAGCGCCCGGATCAACGCGGCGCCGAGACGATCGCCGGACTCTTCGCCGGCGACGAGATAAACGCACAGCCTGCGCGGCGCAGTCATGACGATGCGCCCGACGGCAAGCCGAGAATAAAGACGCCGGCGCGGTCGGCAGCGGCGACGAGTTGCTCGGCGTCGGCGACGACGGTGGCGCCGGCAACCACGGCAACACCGGCAAGCCCGGCACGCACGGCGCCATCGACCGTTTGCGGGCCGATCGACGGCAGATCGAAGCGCCGGTCCTGGCCGCGTTTCGGCGCCTTGACCAGCACGCCGCCTTTGGCCGCGCGTATGCGGCCATTGGCGCGCAGCTCGGCGACCCGCGTCAGCATCTGGTCGGTGCCTTCGATGGCCTCGACGGCGAGGATGTGCCGATTGGCGACAACCACGGCCTGGCCGATGTCGTAGGGGCTCGCCGCATCGAGATAGGCCGTGCCGAAGGCGATGTCCGCCCGGTCGGCTTCGCTCGGCTGAGCGTGGCCCGTCACACCTTCCGGCGCGAGGATCTGCGGCGCGACTTCATGCGCGCCGCGCAAGGTGAATCCCTCGTCCTCGAGGAGCCGCGCCATGCTGGACAACAAGTGGTCGTCACCGCCGCGGAACGCCTTGAGCGCCCGCGATAGCCACAGGAGGTCTTTCACACCGAACCGCGTTTGCCAGATCGACGGTCTGATCACGGCGCCGATGAAAACGACGTCGCGACAACCGGCTTCGCGGGCGAGCGTCACGAACTTGTTGATCTGGCCGATATGAATCCAGTGGTGCCGAAACCGTTCGACCGGCAGACCCTCGGCGGCGCCGACCAATGGAAACAGCACCACCTCGCGGCCCTGCGCGCGCGCCAGATCGGCGACCGCCATCGGCAGACTGCCGCCACCGCAGATCATGGCCAGCGGTCCGTCCTGCGGCGCGGCCACGGTCGCGGTCATTGCAGTTCTTCCGCCTCGTTGCGCCTGGTCGCCATCGTCAACGGCCGCTTTCCGGCGCGGATGAATTCGATGATGCGTACGACCAACGCGTCGCCGGCATATTCGGCGGCAACCTTTTCGAGCCGCTCCTTGAAAGCGCCGTCGCCGAAGAAAAGGTCCTGATAGGCCGAACGCACGCGGTGCACGTCGCCCTTGCCCAGGCCGCGCCGGCGCATGCCGACGACGTTGAGGCCGACGAGGTCGGCGAGCGGTCCGTGCGCCATGCCGAACGGGATGACGTCGGCGCGCACTCCCGAAAGGCCGACGATCATGGCGCCCTCGCCGATCCGGACGAACTGGCGCACTGCGGCGCCGCCGCCGAACACGACGTTGTCGCCGACCTGCGAATGGCCGCCGAGCAGGACGTTGTTGGCGAAAGTGACCTTGTTGCCGACGACGCAATCATGCGCCACGTGGCTGCCGACCATGATGAAGCAGTTGTCGCCAACCGTGGTGACGCCGCGATCGGCCGCGGTGCCCGTGTTCATGGTGACGTGTTCACGAATGTCGCAAGCCTCGCCGATCTCCAGCCGCGTCGGTTCGCCCTTGTAGCCGACCGATTGCGGCGGCGTGCCGAGCGAGGCGAACGGATAGATCACGGTGCGCTCGCCGATCGACGTATGACCGGTGACGTTGACGTGCGACACCAGCCGCACGCCGGCGGCAAGCTTCACGTGTTCGCCGACGGTGCAAAAAGGCCCGATCTGCACGTCGGGCCCAATCTGCGCGCCGGGCGCCACACGCGCGGTCGGATCGATGACGGGATCGCTCATCACGGGCCTTTCGGGTCAGCCCTAGCGGTCGGAGATCATGGCGCCGAGGTCGGCTTCCGCGACGACGACGCCGCCGACCTTGGCGATGCCGTGATACCACCACATGTCCTTGCGGCGCGCGGTGCGCGTCATGTGATATTCGAGGGTGTCGCCCGGCCGCACCGGCTTGCGGAATTTGGCCTTGTCGATGGTGAGGAAGTAAACCGATTTCGGCTGCCGCGACGAGGTCGCGGCGATGCAGAGAACGCCCGCGGTTTGCGCCATGCCTTCGATCATCAGCACGCCCGGGAAAATCGGATTGCCTGGGAAATGGCCCATGAACTGCGGCTCATTGATCGTGACATTCTTGATGCCGCAGCCGTACTCGTCGCCGCGGATATCGACGACGCGGTCGACGAGGAGAAACGGATAGCGATGCGGCAGCATCTGCATCACCGTCGCGATGTCGGCCGCCTCGAGCTTTGTCACAACCGTATCCATATCAACACACTCACTCGTCGGCGGCCGCGGCGTCGTCGCCCTTGGCCTGTGCCATCCGCTTGACCAACATGATTTCCCGCAGCCACTGCCGCATCGGCTTGGCCGGCGAACCGCCCCATTTCACGCCCGGCGGGACGTCCGACGCGACATTGCTGCTGGCCGCGATCATCGTGCCTTCGCCGATGGTAACGCCTGGGACAACGCCCGCGCGGGCGCCCAAGACCACGAAATCTTCCAGGGTCGCGCTGCCCGAAATACCCACATAAGCAACCAGGACGCAATGCCGTCCGACGGATACATTGTGGCCGACCTGCACCAGGTTGTCGATCTTGGTGCCCTCGCCGATCACCGTGTCCCTGATGGCGCCGCGGTCGATGGTGGTGCCGGAGCCGATTTCGACGTCGTCCTGGACGATGACGCGGCCGACCTGCGGGACCTTGAGGTGGCCGCCGCCGCCCATGACGAAGCCGAAGCCGTCCTGGCCGATCTTGCAGCCTGGATGGATGATGACGCGGTCGCCGATCAGCGCATTGCTGACCACGGTACTGGCGCCGATGGAACAATCACGCCCCACCCGCACGCCGGTGCCGAGCACCGCATTGGCGCCGATAACGGACCCGCTGCCGATTTCGACCCCGGCGCCGATGACGGCGCCGGGCTCCACAGTAACGTCGCCTTCCAGCCGTGCCGTTTCGTCGATATGCGCACCGGCCGTCGCGCCCGACGGCGCCAGCGAGACCGGCCGCAAGGCCTGCGGAAACAACGCCCGCGACACCTGCACGAACGCGCGGAATGGATCGCGCACGGTCAGCGCCGTCACGCGGGACGGCAGCAGCGCAGCGAGGCCGGGTTTGGTGAGGCAGACGCCGGCATGACTCGCCGCGGCGTCCTTGGCGAAGTTCTTGTTGTCGAAGAATGAAATATCGAAGGGCGAGGCGCGATCGAGCGCGGCGACATTGACGATGCGGCGGCTTCCCGCAGCGCCGTCGGGCATCTTGGCGCCCGTCAGCGCGACGATCTCGTCAAGCGTCAGACCGCCCGACTCGCGGAGGAATACCGGCTCGCTCATTCTGCTTTTGCCGCCAAGCCACGCTTAAATTTGCCACGCTCAAATCTGCCAAGTTGAAAGCTGCCAACACCTGGCATGGAACGGCCGGGACAGGCGATGCATTCGCCACGGTCCCGGCAGATCCAGACTTTCGCGTCGCCCGGCCCTGACCGGCGGGGTTACGATTAGAACTTCGTGCCGCCGCCGAACCGGAACACCTGCGTGCGGTCGCAGACCGAACCGCCTTGCGGGCTGTTCTCGCAGTACTTCTTGAGCGGGTAAGCGAAGTCGAAGCGCAGCGGTCCGAGCGGCGAATCCCAGATCAGGCCGACACCGACCGAGGCGCGGGTCTTGCCGATGCCGTCGAGACCCGGCGTCATCGTTTCACCGGTGACGTTCCACGACGTCGGGCCCTCATAGCCCCACACGTTACCCGCATCGGCGAAGGTCGCGAGCTTGATCCCGATCTCCTTCGGCAGGAAGTAGAGCGGCGTCTGGAATTCGAGGCTGGCGCCCCAGTAATGGGTGCCACCCAGCGAGTCGTTGTTGGTGCCGCCGGTGAGATCGCGCGGACCGAAACCGCTCGGCGCGAAACCGCGAACGAGATTGGGACCCATCTGGAAGTGATCCAGCATGCGCAGGTCCTTGCTGCCCCAACCCGAGACGTTGCCGCCCTGGACCTTGAGCACGCCGACCACGTCCGGCACCACTTCGTAGTAGGTGCGCGCTTCGGCGCTGGTGCGGATGAAGTTCACGTCGCCGCCGACGCCGGCCAAGTCCTGCTTCAACTCGGCATAGAGACCGCTGGTCGGGCTCTTGTTGTTGTCCAGCGTGTTGTAGGCGGTGGTGTAACCGACCATCGACACGGTCACCGGACCGTTGGCCAGTTCCTTGCGGACCGCCACCGAAGCTTCGCCGTCGGCGTAGCACTCGTCACCCGGAGTGACCGCGCCGGGGATATGCGTGTGGTAGCCGCTGGGCGTCGGCGTAAACAACGGAGACGTTGTCGACTGACAGTTATTGTACTGATCCGGCAGCGTGATTTCCTGGCGATAGATCGAGTAACGCGGCGCGAACGACAGCTCTTCGGTCAGCGCGAAGCCGAGCTTCAGGTTCGTGCCGTACGTCGTGATGTCGTAGGAGATCGAGTTCGACGCATCGTTCTTGCGCGCGAACAGATCGACGCCGCCGGCCATGCGATAGCCGAGCAGATACGGCTCGACGAAGTTGAGTTCGACGCCGCGGGTGCGCTGGCCCCAGGTCACGGCCGCCTTGGCGAACTGGCCGCGGCCCATGAGGTTGCGGTCGGCGACGCTGGCTTCGGCGATGAAACCGTCGGCGGTCGAATAGCCACCCGCGACCGAGAATTCGCCGGTCGACTGTTCGTCCACGTTGACGTTGAGGACGACGCGATCGGGAGCGGAGCCGGGCTCGGTGGTGATCTTCACCGTCTTGAAGTAGTTGAGGTTCTTCAGGCGGCGTTCGGCGCGATCGATCAGCGCGCGGTTGTAGGCATCGCCCTCGCCAATATCGAACTCGCGACGGATGACATAATCGCGGGTGCGGATGTTGCCGCGGATATTGATGCGCTCGATGTAGGCGCGCGTCCCCTCTTCGACCACGAAGGCGAGATTGATGGTGCGCGTTTCCGGGTGACGCTCGCCGCGCGGGCGCACATTGGCGAAGGCATAGCCGCTCTTGGCCGCTTCGATCGCCATGCCCTCGACGCTCTTCTCGACGAGATCGGCGTTGTAGACGTTGCCGGGCGACAGCTTGACCTTGCCGCGCAGGATCGACGGATTGAGCACGCGCACGTTCGAGATCACATCGACGGTGCCGACATGGTACTGCGGGCCTTCATCGATCGTGAAGGTGATGATGAAGCCCTTGCGCGACGGATCGTACTCGCCGACGGCGGAGACGATGCGGACGTCGGCATAGCCGTGCTTCAGGTAGAAGCGGCGCAGCAGATCGCGGTCCGCTTCGACGCGGTCCGGATCGTAGATGTCGGTGGTCTGCAGGAAGCTCAGGAAGTTCGTCTGGACGGTCTTGATAACGTCCTTGAGGCGGCCCGACGAGAACGCCTTGGCGCCGACGAAGCGGATTTCCTTGACGCCGGTCTTCTCGCCTTCCTTGATTTCGAAGACGAGGTTGACGCGGTTGTTCGGCAGCTCGATGATTTTCGGCACCACCGAGACGTCGAAACGGCCGGTGCGCTGATAGATGTCGATGATGCGCTGAACGTCGGCCTGCACCGTCGGCTTCGACAGCGTGCCGCGCGGCTTGGACTGGACTTCGGCCTTGAGCTGGTCGTCCTTGGCCTTCTTGTTGCCTTCGAACGCCACCTGATTGATGACCGGGTTCTCGACGACGGTCACGACGATACGGCCGCCAGCGTGATTGATGCGGACGTCGGCAAACAGACCGGTGGCGTAGAGCGCCTTCAGCGCCTCGTCGATCTCGGCGGGGCCCAGGCGGCCGCCGGGGCCGGGCCGGAAATACGAGCGAACGGTCTCGGTTTCGACGCGACGATTACCTTCGACGACGACCGAATTCGCCGATTGCGCCATGGCAACGGTGGGCACCGCAACGGTCAGCCCGGCGGCACCGACAAGGATACCACCGAGGACCACCAGAGAGAGGGTCAGTCCCCGAACAACCCGCACACAAAGTCCCATGCGCAACGCGCCCTTTATTGTCCCTGCGGCCGTCACCGCAATTGGCCCCGACCGACTCTCAAGGCCCGTCGTCGGAGCTTTTTACAGCGTTTTGCAAGCACTGCAAATGAAACCGCCAGACGAACTTCCCCTTTCCCCTCATCAAGTTGCCGCTGGGCAACGATTATGAGGTGGCGAGGTGAAGGATGTCATTAAAGGTTGCAAAAATCATCAACATGACAACGATCGCCAGCCCGATGCGGAACCCCACTTCCTGGGCCCTTTCGGACAGCGGACGGCCCCTTGCGGCCTCCACGGCATAGAACAAAAGGTGGCCACCATCGAGCAAGGGGATGGGAAAGAGGTTCAAGAGCCCGATCGAGACCGACAGCACGGCCGCCAGGTTGATCAGGGGGCCAAATCCGCCAGCCGCGACCTGGCCCGAGACCTGGGCGATCCGAATCGGACCGCCGAGCTGATCGGCTGAGTTGCGGCCCGAGAAAATACCCGCAATGTACGAGAAGGTGTGGTCGACGATCATCCAGGTCTGCTTGGCGCCCTCGACCACCGCCTCGACCGGCCCGAACTTCTGCGTCTTGATGTCGCCGGCGGCGACCGACCGGCTGATGCCGAGGACGCCGAGCTCGTTGCCGAACTTGTCGCGCTTGAGCTGCGGGGTCGCCTGCAGGGTGACGACCGAATTGCCACGCTCGACCTCGACCTTGAGCTGGCGGTCGGCGCTCATGCTGACGATGCGCTGCATGTCGGCGAAGCTGTCAATGTGCTCGCCGTCGATCGACAGCACCAGATCGCCCGGCTTGAAGCCGGCCGATTCCGCCGCGCCGCCGGCGATCACCTGATCGACGCGCGGCAGCATGCTCGGCTTGCCGATGACCATGAACAGGCCGGCGAAAATGACGATGGCGAGGATGAAATTGGCGATCGGGCCGGCGGCCACCACGGCGGCGCGCGCGCCGACCGACTTGTGAGCGAACGAACCGCGCTTCTGCTCCTCGCTCATCGACGCGGCGGCGTCGAAATCCGGGACGCTGGCCGCATTGTCGTCGCCGACGAATTTCACGTAGCCGCCGAGCGGGATGGCCGACAGCTTCCAGCGCGTGCCGTAGCGGTCGTTGAAGCCGACGATTTCCGGACCGAAGCCGAGCGAGAACGCCGTGACTTCGACGCCGCACCAGCGGGCGATCAGGAAGTGGCCGAGTTCGTGGAAGAATACCACGATGGTGAGCACGAACAGGAACGGGACGATATAGCCGGCGGCGCCGCCGCCGAACGCGCCCAGTTGCTCCAGAAAGCCCATCGTTAATCCTCGTCCCCGACCCGCAAAACGCCAGTATGGCGCAAAGGTGACTAGAATGCCTTTACGGCATTATTGAGCAAGAGATCCCGCGCCAGGGTTCTCGCGGTATGGTCAATGGCGAGCGCCGCCTCGACAGTGGCAGGATCGGCCAGAAGCCCCCGACGATCGGCGGCTTCCAGCGTGGCTTCGACCAGCGCCGGGATGGCCGGAAAACCGATCCGCCCGGCGATGAATTCGGCGACAGCGACCTCGTCGGCGGCGTTCAGGACGGTCGGCGCCGCGCCGCCCGCGATCATCGCCTGCCAGGCCAGCGCCAGCGCCGGAAAGCGCTCAAGATCCGGTTTTTCGAAAGTCAGTTCGCGTAAGGCCGCCAGGTCGAGCCGGTTGACCGGCCCGTCGAGGCGCTCCGGCCAGGCCAGGCAATGCGCAATCGGCACCCGCATGTCCGGCGGCCCGAGTTGCGCCACCACCGAGCCGTCGCGGAATTCGACCAGCCCATGCACCACCGACTGCGGATGCACCAGGACCTCGATCTCGTCCGGGCCGAGATTGAAAAGGTGGTGCGCCTCAATGACTTCGAGGCCCTTGTTCATCAGGGTCGCGGAGTCGACGGTGACCTTCGGCCCCATTGACCAGTTCGGATGGCGCAGCGCCTCATCCGGCGTTGCGACGCGGATCCGCTCGAGCGTCCAGGTGCGGAACGGGCCGCCCGACGCGGTGATGATGACCTTGGAGACATCGTCGCGGCGGCCGGCGCCGAGCGCCTGAAACACCGCGTTGTGCTCGCTGTCGACCGGCAGCACCGTCGCGCCCGAGGCTTTGGCGCGGCGCATGAACAGCGAACCGGCGCAGACGAGGCATTCCTTGTTGGCGAGCGCGACGGTCGCGCCGCGCTCGATCGCGGCCATGGTCGGCTTCAGCCCGACCGCGCCGGCGATCGCCGCCATCACCCAATCGACCGGATGCTGCGCCGCTTCGATCAGCCCCGCCTCACCCGCCGCGACTTCGATACCGCTGCCGGCGAGCGCGTCCTTGAGTTCGGCGAACCCGGCCGGATCGGCGAGCACCGCCATGCGCGCGCCGACCTCGCGGGCAATCCGCGCCAGCGCCGACGCGTTACGATGGGCGGTCACGGCTTCAACGCGGAAACGCTCGGGCGAGCGCTTGATCAGATCGATCGTCGAAGCGCCGATCGAACCGGTGGCGCCAAAGATGCTGACGCTGCGCGCCGCCACCTGCCGCGGCGATGCAGGCGCCAGTCTCGACGATGCCAGACCGCCTTTGCCCATCACGTTCAAGGCCGTCACCACATCAACAGGCCGCGCGCCGGCGCATCGAAGCCGCCGCGCAGCAGACCGATCAGACAGGCGGCGATCACCGCCGCCCAGAAACCGTCGAGCCGATCCATCACGCCGCCATGACCCGGGATGAGATGGCTCGCATCCTTGGCGCCGAAGTGCCGCTTGATGTGCGACTCCAGCAGATCGCCGGCCTGCGACAGGATCGACAGCACCAGTGCGACGCCGGCAATGGCCAGCTTGTTCAAGCCGCCGAACGCGACCGCCACCAGCACTGCGGCAACGACCGCGCCCAAGGTGCCGCCGATCGCGCCGGACCAGGTTTTTTTCGGGCTCACCGATGGCATCAGTTTCGGCCCACCGATGGCGCGGCCGGTGAAGTAAGCGAGCACGTCGGTGGTCCAGACGACGGCGAAGATCAGAACGATGGCGACGAAGCCGAGCCAGCTGTCGCTGCGCAGTACGATCGGCGCCAGCATCATGGTGCCGGCGTAAGCCATGCCGGCCATGATCCACAGCCGTCCCTGGCGCGGCGCGAAGATCGACGCCGCCAGCGCACCGAGCGCGACAATCAGCAAACCGACCACGGGCCGGTCGCGCCAGGCGAGCAGCGCGGCGACCACGATGGCGGCGCCGCAGAACGACAGCATCAATTTATGATCGCGGCCCGCAACGAGCGTGATCCACTCCCACAGCACGGCGATGCCGGCCGCCGCCCAGAACACCGCGAACGGCCAGGAGCCCCAATAGGCCGCGCCGAGCGCCAGAGGCGCCATCACCGCCGCCGAGGCGACGCGCAGGACGAGATTGCTCGCGCCGGATTTGGTTTCAGATGCGGTCATGGTGTTCTGCGCCGGCGCGGACAGCGGACGCGCTGTGTCGTCGGCCGGCACGGGTTCACGATCCCGTCTTGGCGACGAGGCCGCCGAACCGGCGCTCGCGCTGGCGGAATTCGCCGATCGCCGCCTCGAGCGCGGCGCGATCGAAGTCCGGCCAGTAAGTCGGCACAAACACGAATTCGCTGTAGGCCGCCTGCCACAGCAGGAAATTCGAGAGCCGTTGCTCGCCGCTGGTACGGATGATCAGATCGGGGTCGGGGATGTCCGGTGCATCGAGAAAACCGGAGAAATTTTCAGCGGTGACGTCCTCGGGCTTCAGCTTGCCCTGCGCCACCGCCTGCATGGCGCGGCGCACGCCGCGCACGATTTCCTGCCGCGCGCCGTAATTGAACGCGACCACCAGCGTGAGGTTGGTGTTGTCCTTGGTCAGTTCCTCGGCCTCGGTGAGCAGCCGGCCGATGTCGGGCTCGAGGCCTTCGCGTTCGCCGATGATTCGCACGCGCACGCCGCTCTTGTGCAGGTCGGCGAGATCGTTGCGGATGAAGCGCCGCAACAGCCCCATCAATTCGCCGACTTCGCTCGCCGGCCGCGACCAGTTCTCGGCGCTGAAGGAAAAAATGGTGATGACCTTGATGCCGATGTCGCCGGCAGCACGGATCGTGCGCCGCAGCGCCTCGACGCCGCGACGATGGCCTTCGACCCGCGGCATGCCGCGCGACGCCGCCCAACGACCATTGCCGTCCATGATGATGCCGACGTGGCGCGGCACGTCGGCGGCGGCAATCGGCGTATGCGGAGCATCGGACATACTGGCGCGCCCTCAGACCGTGAGGATCTCCTTTTCCTTGGCGGCGAGCAACTGATCGACCTCGGCGATACCGGCGTCGGTCGCCTTCTGGATCTCGGTGGTGAAGCGCTCGATCTCGTCCTTGCCGTGATCCTTCTCGAGCTTCTTGAGCACGTCGAGCGCATCGCGGCGCACGTGACGCACGGCGACGCGCGCGGTCTCGGCGTATTTGTGCGCGAGCTTGACCAGTTCCTTGCGGCGATCCTGGTTGAGCTCCGGGATGCGCAGGCGAATGGTCTGACCTTCCGTCGCCGGCGACAGGCCGAGATTGGAATCGACGATCGCCTTCTCGACCGGCTTGACCAGCGACTTGTCCCAGACGCTGACCGAGATCATGCGCGGCTCCGGCACCGTGACGCTGGCACACTGGTTGAGGGGCATCTGCTGGCCGTAGGCTTCGACCATCACCGGATCGAGCAGGTGCGCCGAAGCGCGGCCGGTGCGCAGGCCCGACAATTCGGTCTTGAGCGCGGCGCTGGCGCCGGCCATGCGGCGCTTGATTTCATTGATGTCATGCGTGGCATTGGCCATGACGCTTCCCCAGAATTGAGCTGCCTCGATCAAGGCTCGCGGATCGACGGCTTGCCGGCCAATCCGCGCCTTATGATGGCATCCGGCTTAGAACTTCGGCGCGGATTCGACTAGCCGACCAGGGTCGAGCGCCCCTCGCCGCGCAGAACCTTCTCCACGGCGCCCTTGTCCGCCATCGAGAAAACAATGATAGGCAACCGGTTCTCGCGGGCAAGCGCGAAGGCGGCGCCGTCCATAACCCGCAGGTCCTTTTCGATGGCTTCCTGATGGCTGACGCGCTCGTAGCGCTTGGCCGACGGGTCCTTCTTCGGGTCGGCGGTATAGACGCCGTCGACATTGGTCGCCTTCAGCACCGCCTGGCAGTCCAGTTCCGCCGCCCGCAGCACCGCGGTGGTGTCGGTGGTGAAGAACGGATTGCCGGTGCCGGCCGCGAGCAGCACGACCCGGCCCTTGCCGAGGTTCTTCAGCGCGCGCTTGCGATTGTATTGCTCGCAGACCGCCGGCATGGCGAGCGCCGACAAGGTGCGGGCTTCGACGCCGGCGCGCTCGACCGCGGCTTCCAGCACGAGGCAGTTCATCACCGTCGCCAGCATGCCCATGGTGTCGCCGACCGGACGCGGCACGCCGCGGTTCGACACTTCGACGCCGCGGAAGATGTTGCCGCCGCCGACGACGACGCCGAGCTCGACACCCATCTTCGCGGTCGCGGCCAGATCGGCGGCGATGCGATCGACCGTCGGCTGGTCGATGCCGAAGCCCTTGTCGGCGGACAACGCCTCGCCCGACAATTTGACGACGACGCGCTTGTGAATGGGATCAGCCATCGGCCGCAGCCCTCTTCTTGCGGAAGCGGCGGTGTTTTAAAGCACCGCCGCTTCATTTCATCAGTTGGTGCCCGCGGCCGCCGCCACTTCGGCGGCGAAGTCGGATTCCTGTTTCTCGATGCCCTCGCCGAGCGCGTAACGCACGAAGCCGGTGATCTTGATCGGGCCGCCGACCTTGCCTTCGGCTTCCTTCACCGCCTGCGCGACGCTCTTCTTGCCGGAGTCGTCGAAGATGAAGGGCTGCTCGAGGAGGGTCTGCTCCTTGTAGAAGGTCTTCAGACCGTTCTCGACGATCTTTTCGATCATGTTCTCCGGCTTGCCCTGCTGACGGAACTTGTCGGCGAGCACGTCCTTCTCGCGCTTGATGATGTCGGCCGACACGCCCGATGCGTCGAGCGCGATCGGGTTCGACGAGGCAACATGCATGGCGATCTGGCGGCCGAGCGCGACGAGTTCATCGGTCTTGCCGGTCGATTCCAGACCGACGAGCACGCCGATCTTGCCGAGGCCTTCCGACACCGAGGTGTGCACGTAGGAGCCGATGGCGCCCTTCGACACTTCCACCGACGCGGCGCGGCGCAGCGTCATGTTCTCGCCGATCTTGGCGATGGTGTTGTTGAACGCATCCTGGATGGACATCGAGCCGGCCTTCGACGCGAGAATCTTCTCGACATCGGTGCCGACATCGAACGCGGCTTCAACCGACATCAACACGAGGCCCTGAAACAGATCGTTGCGCGCGACGAAGTCGGTTTCCGAGTTGACCTCGACGACGATGCCCTTGGTGCCACGGACCGCAAGACCGATGAGGCCTTCGGCGGCGACGCGGCCGGCCTTCTTGGCGGCCTTCGACAGGCCCTTCTTGCGCAGCCAATCCTGCGCCGCGGTCATGTCGCCTTGCGTCTCCGAGAGCGCGGCCTTGCAATCCATCATGCCGGCGCCCGTCGATTCACGGAGCTCCTTGACCATCTGTGC
The DNA here is from genome assembly GCA_018240595.1 of Pseudomonadota bacterium. GTDB lineage: Bacteria > Pseudomonadota > Alphaproteobacteria > Rhizobiales > Xanthobacteraceae > Pseudolabrys. The sequence continues at coordinate 38,781 of JAFEFL010000055.1, forward strand.
TGAGATATTTGCCATCAATCCAATCCTTCAACCGTCAAAGCCGGCAAGCTTGAAACCCACCGGCGACGTCATCCAATTCGGGAAGCTTTGAACCGGCGCCCGCAGACGGGCGCCGGCCCCGTTCGGTTTGTTATTCGGCTTCCGCCATCATCGACTTGGCCTTGGCGACCCAGCCGTCGACGCGGCCCGGCAGGCCGACTTCTTCACCGACGTTATGCGCGGCAGCCGGCGACAGCTCGGCGAGCTGCGAGTAGTGGAAGATGCCGAGATCGTTGAGCTGCTTTTCGATCGCGCCCGACACGCCCGGGAGCTTCTTGAGGTCGTCGGCGACGCCGCGCGGACCGGGCAGCGGCTCGAAACCGAGACCGCCGGCGGCCGGCGCAGTCGGCACCGCTTCCGCCATCGGCTTTTCGGCAGCGCCGATATCGACGCCGCGCTCGCCCTGGGCGCGCGCGATGCCGTCGATCGCCGCCTTGGCGATCAGATCGCAATAGGTCGACACGGCGCGGCTGGCGTCATCGTTGCCCGGAACGACATAGGTGATGCCGGCCGGATCGCAGTTGGTATCGACGATGGCGGCGACCGGGATGTTGAGCCGGCGCGCTTCCTTGATCGCGATATCTTCCTTGTTGGTGTCGATCACGAAGATCAGGTCGGGCACGCCGCCCATGTCCTTGATGCCGCCGAGCGAGCGGTCGAGCTTGTCGCGCTCGCGCTGCATCGTCAGGCGTTCCTTCTTGGTGTAGCTGCCGGCTTCCGCCGAGTTCAGGATCTCTTCGAGCTTGCGCAGGCGCGAGATCGAACCCGAGATCGTCTTCCAGTTGGTCAGCGTGCCGCCGAGCCAGCGCGAATTGACGTAGTACTGCGCCGAGCGCTTGGCGGCATCGGCGATGGCGTCCTGCGCCTGGCGCTTGGTGCCGACGAACAGGATGCGGCCGCCCTTGGCGACGGTATCCGACACGGCCTGCAGCGCGGCGTGCAGCATCGGCACGGTCTGGGCCAGATCGACGATGTGAATGTTGTTGCGGGTGCCGAAGATGTATTGCCCCATCTTCGGGTTCCAACGGTGGGCCTGGTGGCCGAAATGAACGCCAGCCTCGAGCAGCTGACGCATCGAGAAGTCAGGAAGAGCCATAGATATTCTCCGGTTGATCCGCCGCGGAGGGTGTGTGAGCCCTGGGTTAGCCTTTGATTTTCAAAGGATTTTCGGGGGCCACCGGACGGCTTAACGGCCCATTGTCGGGGCCAAAGCCAACCATCCGCGTGAGTGATGACCGGGCTTATATAGGCGTGAATCGGGCGTGGCAAGGTCGGGGGGCCTCTTCACCCTCCCCGGGAGGGTGAAGACCGAGGACGCCGCCGCTTACAGCGCCTCGACCAGCACTACGCCGGGCACCGCCTTGATGGCGCCGGCGATCTGCGGCGATACCTTGTAGCGGCCGTCGAGCTTGACCTCGACCTCGGTGCCCTGCGCCAGCATCAGGATCATCGACACCTCGCCGGCGCCGCTGGCCCGCGGCGGCGCGGGCTCGAGCCGCTTGGCGACGCCTTCAAGCGGCGCGCCATCGCGCAGGAAGACGCGCAGGCCCTTCTGCAGATTGGCGGCGGCTTGGTCGAGCGGCTCGGCCGACTGGATGCGGGCGCGCACGTCGTCGCCCTGCACTTCCGCCGACAGCACCATCAGGACGGCGCGGCCGGGCTCGAGCAGATCGCGATACTCGGCAAGCCCCTCGGAGAAGATCACGGCTTCATAAGCGCCGGACGGATCGGACAGGCCGAAGATGCCCATCTTGTTGCCGGTCTTGGTGCGGCGCTCCTGGCGCGACACCACGGTGCCGGCGACCTTGCCGGCGGTGGCGCCGCTTTTGACGGCGCGCGAGAACTCGGCCCAGCTCTGCACGCGCATCTTCTTCAGGACCGCCGCGTAATCGTCGAGCGGATGGCCAGACAGGAAAAAGCCGATGGCGTCGTATTCGCGGCGCAGGCGCTCGGCCGGCAGCCACGGCTCGACGTTCGGCATCGCGATCGGCTCGGCCTTGCCGGAGCCGCCGAAGAAATCGTTCTGGCCGATCGCCTGCGTCTCGTGCGTGCGCTGGGCGATGCCCATCACCTTGTCGAGCGCGCCGAACACGCGGGCGCGGTGCTTGTCGAACTCGTCGAAGGCGCCGGCTTGCGCCAGAGACTCCAGTACGCGCTTGTTGACGGCGCGCGGATTGATGCGGGCGGCGAAGTCGGCGAGATCGGCGAACGGCTTTGAACCGCGCGCCTCGAGGATCGACTCCACGGCCTGGCGGCCGACGCCCTTGAGCGCCGCCAGCGCGTAGATGATGGTGTTGCCCTCGACGCCGAATTCGACGGCGGAACGGTTGACCGACGGCGGCTCGACCTTGATGCCGAGACGCTCGGCCTCGGCGCGGAATTCCGACAGCTTGTCGGTGTTGCCCATGTCGAGGGTCATCGACGCGGCGAGGAATTCGACCGGGTAGTTCGCCTTCATGTAGGCGGTCTGGTAGGCGACCAGCGCGTAGGCGGCGGCGTGCGACTTGTTGAAGCCGTAGTCGGCGAAGCGCTCGAGCAGTTCGAAGATCGCTTCGGCCTGCGCCTTGGGAATATCCTGCTTGGCGCAGCCCTCGACGAAGATCGAGCCCTGCTTCTGCATTTCGGCGCGGATCTTCTTGCCCATGGCGCGGCGCAACAGATCGGCGTCGCCGAGCGAGTAGCCGGCCAAAAGCTGAGCGGCCTGCATCACCTGCTCCTGGTAGACGATGACGCCGAAGGTTTCCTTCAGCACCGGCTCCAGTTTCGGGTGGATGTATTCCGGCGTTTCGAGGCCGTGCTTGCGCGCGCAGTAGGTCGGGATGTTGGCCATCGGGCCCGGCCGGTAGAGCGCGACCAGCGCGATGATGTCCTCGAAACGGTCGGGCTGCATGTCGAGCAGCGCCCGGCGCATGCCCTGGCTTTCCAACTGGAACACGCCGACGGCTTCGGCGCGGGCCAAGAGTTCGTAGGTCTTCTTGTCGTCGAGCGGGATGGCGCCGAGGTCGATGTGGACGTCGCGCTTCTTCAGGAGTTCGACAGCGGTTTTCAGCGTCGTCAGGGTCTTGAGGCCGAGGAAGTCGAACTTCACCAGCCCCGCCTGCTCCACCCACTTCATGTTGAACTGGGTGACCGGCATGTCGGATTTGGGATCGCGATAGAGCGGCACCAGCTCGTTGAGCGGCCGGTCGCCGATGACGATGCCGGCGGCGTGGGTCGAGGCGTGGCGGGTCAGGCCCTCGAGCTTCTTGGCGATGGCGAAGGCGCGCGCCACGGTCGGATCGTTCTCGGCTTCGGCCTGGAGCTTGGGCTCATCCTCGATCGCCTTGGCCAGGCTGATCGGCGCCGCCGGGTTCTGCGGCACCATCTTGCAGAGCTTGTCGACCTGGCCGTAGGGCATCTGCAGCACGCGGCCGACGTCGCGCAGCACGCCGCGCGCCTGCAGGGTGCCGAAGGTGATGATCTGCGCCACCTGGTCGCGGCCGTAGCGCTCCTGCACGTAGCGGATCACCTCCTCGCGGCGGTCCTGGCAGAAGTCGATGTCGAAGTCGGGCATCGACACGCGTTCCGGGTTGAGGAAGCGTTCGAACAGCAGGCCGAAGCGCAGGGGATCGAGGTCGGTGATGGTCAGCGAATAGGCGACCAGCGAGCCGGCGCCGGAGCCGCGGCCCGGCCCGACCGGAATGCCGTGGTCCTTCGCCCACTTGATAAAGTCAGACACAATAAGGAAGTAGCCGGGATACTTCATCTTCTCGATGACGTTGAGCTCGAAATCGAGCCGGTCCCGGTAGTCCTTTTCGGTAAAGCCCTCGGCAATGCCGGCGCTGGCAAGGCGCCGTTCGAGGCCGGCCTGCGCCTGCTGGCGCAGCTCGGTCGCCTCGTCGGCCGCCTCGCCGCTCGCCGAGAAGCGCGGCAGGATCGGCTTGCGGGTCTTCGGCCGGAAGGCGCAGCGCTGCGCGATTTCGACCGTCGAGGCGATCGCCTCAGGCAGGTCGGCGAACTGCGTCACCATTTCGGCGCGGGTCTTGTAGCGGTGCTCGGGCGTGAGCTGGCGGCGATCCGAGTCGGAGACGTAGCGCGCCTCGGCGATGCAGATCAGCGCGTCGTGTGACTCGTAGTCGGAGGCCTTGGCGAAGAACGGCTCGTTGGTGGCAACCAGCGGGATGCCGCGGTCATAGGCGAAATCGATCAGCACCTTCTCGACGCTGCGCTCGACCGCCGTGCCGTGGCGCTGCAATTCGATGTAGAGCCGGTCGCCGAACAAAGCGGCGAGACGATCAAGCCGCGCCGCCGCGACCGGGCTCTGGCCGGCGGCGATGGCGCGGTCGAGCGGGCCATTGGGCCCGCCGGTCAGCGCGATGACGCCGTTCGCGATGCCGTCACGCTCTTCCTCGAGCCATTCGATCTTGGCGCGCGGCGGCTCGTTCGGCGGCGATTCCATGAAGGCGCGCGAATTGAGATGCATGAGGGCGCGATAGCCCTCCTCGCTGGCGGCGAGCAGCACGACGCGCTGGCGCTCCTGCGCGGCGAGCGTGGCGCGCGGGCCGTTCTCGGTGTCGCCGAAGTCGATCGCCAGCGCGCAGCCGACGATCGGCTGGATACCGGAGCCCGCCATCTTCTCGGAGAATTCCAGGACGCCGAACATGTTGTCGGTGTCGGTCAGCGCGATCGCGGCCTGCTTGTCGGCCTTGGCGAGTTCCGCGAGCTTGGCGATCGGCAGCGCGCCCTCAAGCAGCGAGTAGGCGGAATGGACGTGCAGATGCACGAAATCGAGAGGCGTGGCGAAGTCGGCCATGGTGATGGTCTTGTGGCGGTCTTGGATCAGGTCGCGGGCTTGAACGGTCTGGATTGCGACCGAAACGATTCTGTCGCGACACCACAGTGGGGAGGCGAAGGCCCCTCGTCCACCCTCCCGGCCGCCAGCGAACCGGCTATGCGGCTTTTACACAGCCGCGCCCCGGTACCGGACCCCGACCCAACTTGAACGACCGCCCCGGCGTCAGCCGGTTCCGGGCAACGGTCCGATCCCCAGACCGATACACGGAAGCCGACCCGTCATGCCGGCGGAGGCGTCGGGGAACGCCGGCCGGACATGACTAGACGCGGGCTACGCTACACTCACAGGACACTCACAGGCGGCAGAAGCGGCAGACAGCGGAAACAAGGCAGAACAGGACGCAGAGACAGGACAGCACGCGAAGCGAGGAGCGGATGGACACAGGCCGGTCTAGCAGGACCGGCACGCCGTTTGTCAGAGGCTGCCGATCACAGGCTGCCGATGACCTGGGACCAGATGGCGATCATGCCGACAAACAGCGACAGCGCGGCGAGCGTGGCGGCTTCCTGGACGACGATCTTGAACATGACACCCTCCAACAAGAACGGAATGAGAACATAGTTCGCGATCTGTTCTTTTGTCAAACTGAATCTCAAGCCTCGCGCAACGCATTGATAACGTGTGATTTTCGCCTGTTTCCGTTCGTGAGCGAGGAGCCTCGTACTCGGGAAGCTGGCCCGGCCGTTCGCGCCTTCTCGCGGCCTGCAGCCGCAGGTAGAGTTCCCGCATGGAAGCACCTGCGCCAGCGATTGCCGCCTTCGAGCGGCCGCCGCCTTACAGCATCATCCGCGATTGGCTCGGCGCCGAGGCGGTCGCCCGCTTGCTCGCCTATGCGCAGGAACACCGCGCGTCCTTCACGCCGTCGAGGATGACCTACGGCACCGGCGGCCAGGTCAAGCCGGAGCGCCGCCGTTCGGAGGTTCTCTATGATCTGCCAGGCCTCGGCGTTGAACTGCACGCGCGCTTCAGTGCACTCGTCCCGGCGATGACCGCGGCGCTGGGTACGCCGCCCTTCGTGCCGTCAAAACTTGAGATCGAACTGGTCGCGCACAATGACGGCGCCTTCTTCGCCCGCCACATCGACACCACCGTCAGTCAAAACCGGCCCGGCAGCCGGGCCGTCAGCGCGGTCTATTACTTTCATCGCCAGCCCAAGGCGTTCAGCGGCGGCGCGCTGCGGCTCTACGCGCTGTCGGGATCAGGCGCGGCCGGGAGCGCCATCGACGTGCCGCCGGACAACGACACGGTGGTCTGTTTCCCCTCGTGGTACCCGCACGAAGTGCTGAAGGTGTCCTGCCCGAGCGGCGCGTTCGCGGATTCGCGCTTCGCCATCAATTGCTGGATCCACCGCTAGCCCGGCGGCGTGAAGCGACGGCTCTGACAATCACAGAGATGATGCGAATAAGATGGCTTGTCATGGCCGGGCTTGACCCGGTCATGACAACGAAGGAGTGCCCTAATCCAGCTCGACCACCAGCCCGTCGCTGATCGTGACGCGGCGGTCCATGCGCGCGGCGATGTCCATGTTGTGCGTGGCGATGATGGTGGACAGGCCCGAGGCGCGGATGAGCTGATTGAACGCGGCGAAAACGTGCTCGGCGGTCTTGACGTCGAGATTGCCGGTCGGCTCGTCGGCGAGGAGGATGCGCGGCGCATTGGCGACGGCGCGGGCGATGGCGACGCGCTGCTGCTCGCCGCCCGACATTTCCGCCGGCCGGTGATTGACGCGGGCTTTCAGCCCCAGATAGTCGAGCAGTTCCTGCGCGCGCTTCTTCGCCTCGTTGCGGCCGAGGCCGCGAATGAGCTGCGGCAGCATCACGTTTTCCAGCGCCGTGAATTCCGGCAGCAGGTGGTGCGACTGGTAGACGAAACCGATATCGGTGCGGCGGATGCGCGTGCGCTCGGCGTCGGGCAGATTGGCGGTCGCCTGACCGGCGACGTAGACCTCGCCGTGATCGGGGTGCTCGAGCAGGCCGGCAATATGCAGCAGCGTCGATTTGCCGGCGCCCGACGGCGCCACCAGCGCCACCGACTGGCCCGGCCACAGCGCCAGTTCGGCGCCGCGGAGGATGTCGAGCGTGGCCTCGCCCTGGCTGTAATGGCGTTCGACCTGGTGCAGGTACAGGATCGGGATGTCCTGCGCCTCTTCGGTTTCGATCGTCGTTTCCTCGGCCTCGACCATGACGTCACTCATAACGCAGCGCCTCGACCGGATCGAGGCGCGCGGCGCGCCAGGACGGATAGAGCGTCGCCAGCAGCGACAGGATCAGCGCCATCAGCACCACGGCCGTGGTCTCGCCGGCGTCCATCTGCGCCGGCAGCTTGGACAGGAAGTAGAGTGTCGGATCGAATAGCTCGGTGTTGGTGAGCCACGACAGGAACTGCCGGATGCTCTCGATGTTCTTGCAGACCACGATGCCGAGCAGGAAGCCGAACAAGGTACCGACCACGCCGATCGAGGCGCCGGTGATCAGGAAGACGCGCATCACCGCGCCCTGACTGGCGCCCATGGTGCGCAGGATGGCGATGTCCTGGCCCTTGTCCTTCACCAGCATGATCAGGCCGGAGACGATGTTGAGCGCCGCCACCAGCACGATCAGCGTCAGGATCAGGAACATGACGTTGCGCTCGACCTGCAGCGCATTGAAGAAGGTGGCGTTGCGCTGCTGCCAGGTGATGATGAAGATCGGCCGCTTCGCCGCGTCCTGCACTTCCTTGCGGTATTGCAGGACCTTGTCGGGGTTGTCGGTATAGACCTCGATCGCGGTGACGTCGCCGGCGCGGTTGAAATAGGCCTGCGCCTCCTTCAGCGGCATGAACACCATGGCGCTGTCGTATTCCGACATGCCGATCTCGAACACCGCCGCGATCTTGTAGACCTTGATGCGCGGTGTGGTGCCCATCGGCGTCACCGCGCCCTTCGGCGACACCAAAGTAATGTTGTCGCCGGCGCGCAGCGAAAGCTGGTCGGCGAGGCGGCGGCCGATGGCCACGCCCTGCCCGTCGTCGAAGCCGCCGAGCGTGCCCTGCTTGATGTTGTTGACGACCGACGGCAGGCCTTCGAGGTCCTTGAGGCGGATGCCACGGACCAGGACACCGCCGGCATTGAACGGCGACGACGCCAGCGCCTGGCCCTCGACGATCGGCGCCGCGAGGCGGACGCCCTTCACCTGCGAAATGCGCTGCGCGACCTCGTCCCAGTCGGTCAGCGGCTTTTCCAGAGGCTGGATCAGCAGATGGCCGTTGAGCCCGAGGATCTTGTCGAGCAGTTCGGCGCGGAAGCCGTTCATCACTGCCATGACGATGATCAGGGTGGCGACGCCGAGCATGATGCCGAGGAAGGAAAATCCGGCAATGACCGAAATGAACCCTTCCTTGCGGCGCGCGCGCAGATAGCGCAGCGACAGCATCCATTCGAACTGTGAGAAAGGCCGCGTGCCGGTGGGCTCGGTCATTGGAATATGGGTCCCGTACGTGTCCGGGTTTTCACACGATTCGGGCGGTTTCGTGGGCGAAAAACCCAAGCCGGACCACAGGTTTATTGCCGGGGTACAGGACGCGCCGGGCCGCAGGCGGCGGCCCGCTTCAGCAGGAAATTCCGTTCCACGGCGTTGCGCGACAGGCCGGCGGCGGTCTCGAAGGCGGCGCGCGCCTCGGCATAGCGGCCGGCGCGAAAGAGGAAGTCCCCTCTGGCGGCCGGCAACGGCATGTAGCCGCGCATGATGTCCTGCGCTTCGAGCGGCGCCAGCAGCGCAAGGCCGGCCTCCGGACCAAAGGCCATGCTGTGGGCGACGGCGCGGTTGAGATCGACGACCGGCGACGGAATGACCTCGCGCAACCGGTCGTAAAGCGCCGCGATCGCCCGCCAGTCGGTCTCCTCGGCTTTCCTTGCGCGGGCATGGCAGGCCGCGATCGCCGCCTGCAGCGCATAGGGCCCGTCGGCGCCGCCGAGCGCTTCAGCCTTCGCCAGGGCCTCGCGCCCGCGATGAATCAGAAGCTGGTCCCAGAGCGTCCGGTCCTGCTCCGGCAGCGTGACCGCCTCGCCGTCCGGCCCGACGCGCGCCTTGAGCCGCGAGGCCTGGATCTCCATCAGCGCCAGAAGGCCGAAGGCTTCGGGCTCCGCGGGCGCGATGCCGGTAAGGATGCGGCCTAGGCGTTGCGCCTCGCCGCACAGATCGGCACGGATCAGGTCATCGCCGGCGGTTGCGGCATAGCCTTCGTTGAAGATGAGGTAGACGACCTCGAGCACCGAGGCGAGCCGCGCCGCCCGCTCCTCGCCGCGCGGCGCCTCATAGGCGGCGCCGCTCTCGGCCAAGGTCTTCTTGGCGCGGGTGATGCGCTGCGCCACGGTCGGTTCGGTGGTCAGGAAAGCGCGGGCGATCTCTTCGGTCGTCAGTCCGGCGATCAGGCGCAGCGTCAGGGCAGCCCGCGCGTCGGCGGACAGCACCGGATGGCAGGCAATGAAAATCAGGTTGAGCAGGTCGTCGCCGATGTCGTCATCGAGCGCGGAGTCGAGGCGCGCGACATCGTCATCGCGATCTTCGTCTAGATCGCGGCCGATCTCGGCATGTTTGCGGTCCTGCATCTTGGCGCGGCGCAGGCGATCGATGGCGCGGCGCTTGGCGGCGGCCATCAGCCAGGCGCCCGGATTATCCGGCACGCCTGACGTGGGCCACTCCGACAGCGCCGTCACCAGCGCGTCCTGCGCCAGTTCCTCGGCGAGACCGACGTCGCGCACCATGCGGGTCAGGCCAGCGATCAGCCGTGCCTGCTCGATGCGAAAGACGGTCTCGACGGTGCGGTTGATATCTGTGCCGGCCACGCACCCCGATTAAGTGACGGACGGGGGGCGTGGCAAGTCAGCCGACAACCGGGGAGCCGGGCTCAGCGCTTCTTGGCCTCTTCGCGCAGGCGGTCGAAGCGCTCGACGATTTCCGGCGTCGCGGCCTCGCCGAAATCGGCCATTTCGTAGAACGGACGGATCTCGAGCTCGCTCGGGCCGGGCATCGGGTTCGGGCAGCGCTTGGCCCATTCGACCGCCTCGGCCATATCCTTCACTTCCCAGATCCAGTAGCCGGCGACCAGTTCGCGAGTCTCGGCGAAGGGCCCGTCGATAACGGTGCGCTTCGGCCCGTCGAAGGCGATGCGCTTGCCCTGCGACGTGGGCTTGAGGCCATCGCCCGACAGCATGACGCCGGCCTTCACCAGCTCCTCGTTGAACTTGCCCATGGCCTCGAACAGTTCCGGCCCCGGCATGATGCCCTGCTCGGAATCCTTGGTCGCCTTGACCATCACCATGACGCGCATTGTCTCATCTCCGCTGGTTTCGGAGGCCGCCTGTCGGCCTCTCTGTCCCCACGACGAACGGGCCCGGCCGGATTCGACACGGCGTGCGAAATTTTTCGAGAAATTTTTCGTCGGGCGGGTTCCCGGCCCACAGATCAGCGGGTCAGCAAATCCACAGCCGCGGCCGGTGACATCATCTCCTTGTCGCCGGTCTTGCGGTTCTTGATCTCGACCTTGCCTTCGGCCAGGCCGCGCGGGCCGACCATGACCTGCCACGGCAGGCCGATAAGATCGGCATTGGCGAATTTGCCGCCCGCACCCTTGTCGCTGTCGTCGTAGAGAACGTCGATGCCCTTGCTCGTCAGGTCGTTGTATAGCGTTTCGCAAGCGGCGCCCGTTGCCGCATCGCCCTGCTTCAGGTTGAGCAGCGCCACCTTGAACGGCGCCACCGGCTCCGGCCAGATAATGCCAGCCTCGTCATGCGACGCCTCGATGATCGCCGCGGCAAGGCGCGAGGGACCGATGCCGTAGGAGCCCATGTGCACCGGCACTTCCTTGCCCTCGGCGGTGGCGACCACGGCTTTCATCGGCAACGAATACTTGGTGCCGAAATAGAAGATGTGGCCGACCTCGATGCCACGCGCCGAGACCTGATCGGCGGCCGGCACGGCGGCGAACTTGTCGGCCTCGTGCATGTCTTCGGTTGCCGCATACATCGACGTCCACTGATCGACGATTTTCTGCAGGCCGGCGATGTCGTCGAAGTTCACATTGGCGTCCGGCACCGCCATGTCGAGATAGCTCTTGTGGCAGAACACCTGCGACTCGCCAGTGTCGGCCAGCACGATGAATTCGTGCGACAGATCGCCGCCGATCGGGCCGGTGTCGGCGCGCATCGGGATCGACGTCAGGCCGAGGCGCTTGAAGGTGCGCAGATAGGCGACGAACATCTTGTTGTAGGAATGCCGCGCGCCGGCTTCATCGACGTCGAACGAATAGGCATCCTTCATCAGGAATTCGCGGCCGCGCATCAGGCCGAAGCGCGGACGCACCTCGTCGCGGAATTTCCACTGGATGTGATAGAGGTTCTTCGGCAGGTCCTTGTAAGACCGCACCGAGGCGCGGAAGATCTCGGTGATCATTTCCTCGTTGGTCGGCCCGAACAGCATCTCGCGCTCGTGGCGATCCTTGATGCGCAGCATCTCCTTGCCGTAGGCGTCGTAGCGGCCGCTCTCGCGCCACAGTTCGGCCGACTGCATGGTCGGCATCAAGAGCTCGATGGCGCCGGAACGGTCCTGCTCCTCGCGCACGATCTGCTCGATCTTCTTCAGCACGCGCAGGCCGAGCGGCAGGAAGGCGTAGATGCCGGCGGCCTCCTGGCGGATCATGCCGGCGCGCAGCATCAGGCGGTGCGAAACGATCTCGGCCTCGCGCGGCGGTTCGCGGAGCGTGGGGAGGAAGTAACGGGACAGGCGCATGGGATCGGAGCCGGCTTTTCAGGGGTGAAACAGGGGGTGAGTGAAAGCGGATCGGGGCGGAAAAGACAAGCCTTTCCGGTCATTCCGGGACGCGACCGAAGGGAGCGGGCCCGGAATCCATAATCGCTGGCGCCGGGGCTATGGATTCCGGGCTCGCGGCTAGAAGCCGCGCCCCGGAATGACAAGGCTACAAACTGAAATGCGCGTAGGCCTTGAGCTTTTCCAGGTGTTCCTTCACCGGGAAGGAAATCCAGGCACGGTCCTTGAGATACGGCACCCGGTTGACGTCGATGAATTGGGAAAGCTTGCGCAGGTAATAAAGCTCTTCCTTGGACTGCACCCGGAAGGATTCGAACTGGCGCTGGCCGTCGGCGAAGTCGGCGTCCGACACCGCCACCTCGAAGTACCGCGACCAGCCGTCCTGGCCGGGTGCGATCCCGGCGCCCTCGCCGAACGCGACCTTGGAGCGATCACGGATCATGGCCGGCAGTTCATCCGGATAGAGATCGTAGAGTTCGCGCAGCGGCATCTTGCCGGTCGGCAGGCCGTTCACCTCGCGCACCAGCGCCGTCGGCACCAGACCGAGCGCGTAATTGACGACGGCCGGGTCGAGGAACGGCTCGCGCATTTCCAGCGAGTGCCGCATCGAGGCGCGGTCGACGCGCTGCAGGCTGACGCGGTGCATCAGCGACAGGCATTCGTCGCGGAACACGACGCCGTCGGCTGGACTGTCGTGAAACGCGATCTCGAGCGGCGCATAGCCGCAGAACAGCTCGTCGGCGCCCTCACCGCACAGCCCGACGCGGAAGCCGTCGCGGTGCATGGCGATGCTGGCGGCCATAGAACCGAGGGCGCCGCGGATCAGGTTCGGCTCGAAGGACTCGGTCGCCAGCACGACGTCGTCGATCGCGGCGAAGGTGGCGTCGCTTTCCGGCTCGAACGGCACGATGCGCAGGTCGTAGCCCGTCTTCTCGGCATAGGCTTCGGCGTAGTGATAATCCGGCGCGTTCGAACCGCCGACGAAATAGCCCGGCGCCTCGGGGCGGAACTGCCGCGTGTAATGCGCGACCAGGGTGGAATCGATGCCGCCGGAGAACCAGGTCGCGACCGGCAGACCCGGCGGAATGCGCCGCTCGACCGCGCCGCGCAGGATGGCATCGAGCGCCTGCGGCGAATTCTCCACCGGCGCATCGAGGCGCGGAAACACCGGCGAGCGATAGCGCGCGCAATTCTTGCGCGACAGCGCGTAGCCGGGCGGCAGCATCATGACGTCGCCGACCGGCACGGTGTCGAGCAGCGGCTTCATCTCGGAGCAGAACAGGAAGGCCCCGCCCTGCTGCATCACATACAGCGGCTTGACGCCGAACGGATCGCGCGCGGCGAGAAACTCGCCATTGGCAAGATCGACGGCGACGAAGGCGTACATGCCGTTGAGCCGCTCCAGCGCGCGGAAGCCCCAGACCTGCAGCGCATTGGCGAGCACTTCGGTGTCGGAATGGGTGCGGAAGCCGATGCCGAGCGCCTCCAGCTCCTGGCGCAACGCGACGTGATTGTAGATCTCGCCATTGAACGACACCGCGAGGCGGCCATAGAAGGAGATCTGCGGCTGCGTGCCGTGCTCGGCATCGACGATGCGCAGGCGGCGCGTGCACATCGCAATATTGGGGAGCGGCGTGAACAGAGGATCGGTGATATCGCCGCGATGCTGGATGCCGGCGATCAAGGCGGCGACCGTCGTCTCCGCCTCAGGCCATCCGATCGCGACCGCAAATCCGCACATGCCGAAGCATCCCGCATCCTGCTGTGACGCCACAGGAATCGCGGCGCCGTTTAGAATGCGTTTACTTAAGCGGAACCGAGTTAACTGCCGATTAACCCGAGCCTTAAGCGGCTTTGCCGCGGCCGTGCTGCCGCGAGACCAAACCGGAGGCTGGCGGTATCGAGAAGTTAATGATAGGTAAGCGCCAGGTGGTTTGGGCAATCATGCGTTTCGGCTGGCGCAAAATCGTATCGGTGGTGGCGATCTACGCGATCGCGATCAATACGATTCTGTGGGCGGCGCTCGCCCCGGTGCCGGTCGGCGCCTCATTCGATCCGCTCACCGCCATCTGTCACAGCGTCGTCGATCAGGCGCCAAGCGCCGATCAATCGCCGGCCGGGCAGCCGGCCAAGCCGAGCAAGGCCTGCGATCATTGCAGCCTGTGCAGCACGACGCCGGCGTCGTTTAGTGCCGCCGATGCCGTGCTTGCCGGCGTTCTCGAGCCCGGCAAGTTGCTGCGCGTTCTGCGCCCGGCGGACGCCGCGCGCGCCTCGAGCGTCACCGCCAGCCCCAGTCCCGCACGCGGTCCTCCGCACATCGCATGACCTGACGCGGCCCTTCGCGGCCGCTTTCGTCATCGTGTGTGAAAAGGACCGAACTTCATGCCCAACTTCCGTTGGCTCGGCTGCGTGTCGCTTTGCGCGCTCGCGGCGGCCTCGCCTGCTCCGGCACAGGCGCAATCCACTGTCTCGCTGCCTCCCGTGGTCGTGCAGGGCGCGCAAAGCCCCTCACTCGTCGTGCCGAACACCGAAGGTGCCACCCGCGCCATCAACGAGACGCCGGGCGGCGTCGAAGTGGTGCCGGACACCGCCTTCAAGAACGGTCCGGCCAACACCGTCAAGGACGTACTCGGCTGGGTGCCCGGCGTCATCGTGCAGACGCGCTGGGGACCTGACGCGCGGCTGTCGATCCGCGGCTCGGGGTTGACGCGCAATTACGGCAACCGCGGCATCACACCGCTGATGGACGGCATGCCGATCAGCACCGCCGACGGGCTGTTCGATCTCTACGAAATCGACCCGACCACCTACCGCTATGTCGAGGTCTACAAGGGCGCCAACGCGCTGCGCTACGGCGCCAACTCGCTCGGCGGAGCGATAAACTTCGTCATGCCGACCGGGCGCGACGCCTCCGCCTTCGACGCGCGCTTCGATGTCGGCAGCTTCGGCTATGGCAAGACGGCGGTTTCGACCGGCGGCTCGAGAGGCCGCTATGACTGGTACATCAACGGCTCGGCGCAACACGAGGACGGCTATCGCGACCACAGCCGGCAGAACGTCGAACGGCTCAACGCCAATGTCGGCTATCAGTTCTCGCCGGACGCCGAAACGCGTTTCTATATCAACGCCAGCACCTGGCGCGGCCAGTTGCCCGGCGAGGTCGACAAGGCCACGGCGCTGAGCAATCCGCGCGCCGCCAATCCGGACTTCACGCGGCAGGACCAGCAGCGCAACATCGATTCCATCCGGCTCGCCAACAAGACGACGTTGCGCTTCGACAATACGACCTTGGATCTCGGGCTCTATGCGCTCGAGCGCCACGTTATGCACCCGATCTTCATCTGGTACGATTTCCGCGCCCACGACTACGGCGGCTTCGTCCGCGCCACCGACGAGCGTCAGATTGGCGGCCATCGCAACCGCCTGGTCGCTGGCGTCAATCTCCAGAACGGCACCATCGACCTCGACAATTTCACCAATCCCGGCGGCGCCGCGAAGGGGCCGCTGATCGCCTCCTACCTGTGGAAGTCGCAGAACCTGTCGGCTTATGCGGAGAATTCGTTCTACGTGCTGCCGACGGTCGCCATCGTCACCGGCGGACAGGTGTCGCATGTGGTGCGCGACCAGCAGGACCGCTTCCTCGCCGACGGCGACCAGTCCGGCCGCCGTGTCTATGACAACTTAAGCCCGAAGATCGGGCTGCTGTGGGACGTCGATCCGACGTGGCAGGTGTTCGGCAATGTGTCACGCAGCACCGAGGCGCCGACCTTCGACGTCAACACTTTCGCCTCGCCGGCGAGTTCGAATGTCGATGCGCAAACCGCGACGACTTACGAGATCGGCACGCGCGGCCACCGGCCCGACTTCACCTGGGACGTCTCGCTGTACCGCGCCAATCTCAAGAACGAGCTGCAATGCCTGACGACCTCGCCGTTCAGCCCCTGCACCGTCGTCAACGCCGACCGCACCGTGCATCAGGGCGTCGAGGTCGGCTTCGGCGCCGCGGTGCTCAAGTCGATTTACGCCGGCGACGACCGCGTCTGGTTCAAGGTCGCCTACACCTACAGCGACTTCCGCTTCAGCAATGACGCGGCCTGGGGCAACAACCGCCTGCCCGGCGTGCCGCCGCACTATCTGCGCGCCGAACTGCTCTACAAACATCCGGGCGGCTTCTACGCCGGACCGAATGTCGAATGGATGCCGCAGTCGTTCTACGCCGACAACGCCAACAGCCTCGCCGTCGACCCTTACGCGCTGGTGAACTTCAAGGTCGGCTTCGACAAGGGCCAAGGCTGGTCCGGCTACGTCGAAGGCCGCAACCTTTTCGACAAGCGCTACATCTCGACGACCATCACCGCCGGCACCGCGACCGCGGCGTCGCAGCTTTTCAATCCGGGCATGGGCCGCGCGGTCTATGCCGGCCTTCGTTATCGCATCTGAAACAAACCCAAGGAGACAACCATGAAACGTCCATTCGTACTCGCCACATCGACGGCACTGTTCGCCGCATTCGCTTTCGGCCCGGCCTGCGCCCACGTCACGCTCGACAAAAAAGAAGTGCCGGTCGGTTCATTCTACAAGGCGGTGCTCACGGTGCCGCATGGCTGCGACGGTTCGCCGACCTTCAAGATCGCGGTGCAAATCCCTGAAGGCGTCATTTCGGTGAAGCCGATGGTGAAGGCCGGCTGGAGCATCGAGGTGAAGCGCGGCGACTACGCCAAACCCTACAGCTATCTGCACGGCGCCAAGATGACGCAAGGGCCGAAAGAAGTGATCTGGTCGGGCGGCAAGCTGCCGGACGCCTATTTCGACGAGTTCGCGCTGCAGGCCTTCATCGCCGGCGAACTCAGCCCCGGCACGACGCTGTATTTCCCCGTGGTGCAGACCTGCGAGAAAGGCGAACATCGCTGGGTGCAAATTCCATCCGCCGACAAGCCCGGCGAAAACCTCGGCGAGCCGGCGCCCGCTATCAAGCTCATCCCCGCCGCGAACAAAGGACACTGATCATGCGCAACGTCATATCGATGATCGTCGCCGCCGCCGCACTCTCGTTGCTGCCGGTCGCCGCGCTGGCGCATGCCCATCTTGACCACGCGCAACCCGCCGCCGGCGCCAAGCTCACGCAGGCGCCTAGCGAAGTGTCGTTGTGGTTCACCGAGGCGGTCGAGCCGAAGTTCTCCTCGATCGTGGTGCAGGACGCCAAGGGCGCCGCTGTGCAGGACGGCAAGGCCGAAGGCGCGGCCGACAACACCGCGGTGCTGAAGGTGAAGCTGAAGGCGCTGCAGGCCGGCGCCTACAAGGTGACGTGGAAGGTGCTGTCGGTGGATACCCATCGCACCCAGGGCACCTTCACCTTTACGGTCGCGCCCTAGGCCGATCGGACGCCGATGTTCGAACCGCTCGCCATTGTCCGCGCCGTGCACTTCGCCGCCTGTCTCACGGCGCTGGGCACGGCCGGCTTTGCGATGCTGGCGGCCGGGCCGGCCGGCGCCGGTCACGCCTTCGACCGACGTCTGCGATCGCTGGCGGCCGCCGCGCTGGCGGCCGCCGTATTCTCCGGCGCGCTCTGGTTCGGCCTGGTCGCCAGCCGCATCCTCGATGTCCGGCTCGGAGACATCCTCCGGAGCGACGGTTTCGTAAGCGTTGCGACAGATACGCGGTTCGGCCGGATTGCCCTGCTGCGGCTGGCGCTCGCCGCCGTAGCCGCGGTGTCGCTCCTGACCCCGCGGCTGCGCTGGCCGGGGCTGGCGGCCCTGGCGGCGCTGACCGGCGCCATCGCCTGGACCGGCCATGCCGGCGCCGGGACCGGCGGCCTCGGCACAGTCCAACTCGTCTCCGACGTCGTCCACCTGATCGCCGCCGCGCTGTGGCTCGGCGCCCTGCCGGCGCTGGCTTGGCTCCTGATCTGCGGCCGGGCCGATCCGGACGGTCGCTCCGCCGCCAGCAGGGCGACGCGGCGCTTCTCGAGCATTGCCGTCGCCTGCGTCGGCCTGCTGGCGACAAGCGGCCTGGTCAACAGCGCGATCCTGCTGGGCTGGCCGGACGGCCTCCTGGCCAGCGCCTATGGCCGGGTGTTGGCGCTGAAAGTTGCGGTCTTCGGGGCCATGCTGGCGCTGGCGGCGGTCAACCGCTACCGGCTGACGCCACGCCTGCCCGCGCCGGGCGCGATCCGCAGGCTCAGCATCAGCACCCTGGCCGAGACCGGGCTGGGCGCAGGCGTCGTGCTATTGGCCGCGATTCTCGGCACACTGCCACCGGCCAGCCACCTGCACATGCATCGGGCAGCGGTTAATCCGGATGCAGCCTTCGTCCATATTCACACGGCTGAGGTGATGGCCGACCTCAGCATCGACCCCGGCCAGACCGGCCTGTCCACGGCGGCCATCAAGCTCTGGCACGAAGACTATTCGCCTTTTTTCGCCGAGCGCGTGCAATTGGCGCTCGATCCGGCCCTTTCCGGAACCGCCGGCCTGCGGCACGACGCACATCAATTAGCAGACGGAACCTGGGCGATTGATGAACTGCGTATACAATCGCCCGGCGTGTGGACGGCGCGAGTCATCATTAACAGCAAGGGACAGACCGCCGTTCTGGACGCGCCGATCGTCATAACGCAGTGCAGCAACGATTGCAGGTGACACGCCTGAAATCATTCGATAGCTTTCGTGAAGCCGAGTGGAAGGATAGCTGGCAACAAGACCGGCGCTCCGACAAACGGTCCAAGTCTTGGGAGGAAAGTCCCCGGCGCGATCACGCAGCCGCCTCGATGCATAAGGCGTAAAACAATCGAGGCCGAGGGACAGCTGATATTGACCGAGCAGGGCAAGAAGCCCTGCTCTTTTTTTTGCGCCGGCGCGTGCGCGCCGCGGTCGATGTCTCAGGAGTGCGGCGGCTGCGATATGCGTTCGAGAAAACCGAATGGAATGAGGTCGCGCGTATAGGCGAAGTAGAGAGCGCCGAAGATCACGCTGGCGATCAGCGTCGTGTACAACAGCTTGCGCCACACCAGATGCACCGCCGGCGCGCCAGGATCGGTGCCGGCTTCGAACGCACCGCTCTCGTGCTGACTGCGCACGCCCCACGGCAGCACGGCGAACAGCGTGATCCACCAGATCAGAACATAGATCGCGATGACGGTCGTGGTGCTCATGGTTCTTCCTTGCGCATGATCTTGTCCGAAAACCGGCGGCCACTTTTCGGGATCATGCTGTTTCCTTGCGCGTGATCCTGTCCGAATTCCGCATCACGCTGCGATTAGGCCTGCTCGAGTTCGACCAGCGTGCCGCAGAAATCCTTCGGGTGCAGGAACATCACCGGCTTGCCGTGCGCGCCGATTTTTGGCTCGCCGTCGCCGAGCACGCGGGCGCCCTGCTTCTTGAGCGTGTCGCGCGCCGCGATGATGTCGTCAACCTCGTAGCAGACATGGTGAATGCCGCCGTCGGGATTCTTGTCGAGGAACTTGGCGATCGGTGAACTCTCACCCATCGGCTCCAGCAGTTCGATCTTGGTGTTCGGCAGCGTGATGAATACGGTGTAGACGCCGTGATCCGGCTGCGCGACTTTGTCCGAGACGTTGGCGCCCAGCGTATCGCGATAGACCGCCGCGGCCTTGGCGATGTCGCGCACGGCGATGGCGACGTGATTGAGACGACCGATCATTGAATTCCCCTGCTCCTCAGGCCGGCTTGTCTTGACGCGTTTTCTTCACGCGAAACGGTACCCACTTCGCTCGAAAACGTACTCATCGATCATACGACAAGCACATGGACATGGCACATCGGCTTCTTGCCCCAGCGCTGCGCCACGGCGGCGCGGACGGCACGGCGTACCGCCTCGGCGAGCGAATCCGGATCGCCGCGGCGCTTGCGCGGCAGGCTCTCATAGGTCGACTCGATCGCCTCGAGCACCGCGTCGGCGATGAGCTCGCCCGCGGCGTCGCGCTCCGGTATGCCGATCATGTCGAATTCCGGATCGGCGACCAGTTCGCCGCGATCGGTCAACGCCAGCGCCACCGAGACGGCGCCGGCGAAACCCAGTCGCTTGCGGTCGGCGACCGTGCGGGCGTCGGCCTGCACCAGCAGCGAGCCGTCCTTGTAGGTGCGGCCGGCGGGCACCTCGTCGATGATCGACGCCTTGCCTTCGACCAGACGCACCAGGTCGCCGTTTCGGCACTGGATGACTTCCGGAATGCCCATGGCGCGGCCGAGCTTGGCGTGCTCGGACAGATGCAGCGCCTCGCCGTGCACCGGAATGAGGATTTTCGGTTTCACCCAGGACAACAGCTGCTCGACCTCGCCGCGGCGCGGATGGCCGGAGACGTGCACCATGTGCGTGCGGTCGGTGATGACCTCGATGCCCTGGTCGATCAAGCCGTTGATGATGCGGCCGACCTCCTTCTCATTGCCGGGAATGGTGCGGGCGGAAAAGATCACGGTGTCGCCGCGCGACAAGGTCACGTCGGGATGCTGATCCTCGGCAATGCGGGCGAGCGCGGCACGCGGTTCGCCCTGGCTGCCGGTGCACAAGGCCACCACCTTGTCCGGCGGCAGATAGCCATAGGCATCGACCGAGCGGAATGGCTTGACACCGTCGAGCAGGCCGAGTTCGCGCGAGATGGCAACGACGCGGTCCATGGCGCGGCCGACCACCACCACTTCGCGCCCGGCCTCCTGCGCGGCGAGCGCGACGCTGCGCAGCCGCTCGACATTGGACGCGAAGGTGGTCACGGCGACGCGGCCCTTGGCGTTTCTGATCAGCGCCGCCATGGTCTTTTCGACGTCGGCTTCCGACGGCGAAATGCCGTCGCGGACGGCATTGGTGGAGTCGCCGACCACGGCGAGGCAGCCCTCCTCGCCCAGCGCACGGAGCCTGGCTTCGTCGGTGCCGGTGCCGAGCATCGGCGTCTTGTCGATCTTCCAGTCGCCGGTATGCAGCACGGTGCCGGCCGGCGTGCGGATGATCAGCGCGGTCGCTTCCGGAATGGAATGTGCCATCGCCACCATCTCGACGTCGAAAGGGCCGACGGTGAAACGGTCGCCCGGCTTGACGATGGTGACGGGGATTTCGGCAGCGCCGTCACCGCCGGCGCGCTTCGACGCCAGCAGCGCCGCGGTGAACGGCGTGGCATAGACCGGCACCTTGAGCTTCGGCCACAGATCGAGCAGCGCGCCGAAGTGGTCCTCGTGCGCGTGGGTGATGACGATGCCGGCGAGTTGCTTGCGCTCCGACACCAGGTAGCCAATGTCCGGCAGGATCAGATCGACGCCCGGCAGGTGCTCTTCCTGGGCGAAGGAGACGCCGAGATCGACCGCCAGCCAGGTGCGCTTGTGGTCGGTGCCGAGTCCGTAGATCGACAGGTTCATGCCGATTTCGCCGACGCCGCCAAGCGGCGCGTAAACGAGATCGTCGCGGCTGTTGTTGCTCATGCTGCTCCAAATCCAAAAACTTCCCCGGCGGTGACGGCGGTCACGCCATCCGCGCCGCGCACCAGAAGACGTCCGCTGTCATCGAGGCCCTCGAACTGTCCGGAAAATTCGCGCTCGGGCAGGCGCACATGGATTTCGCGGCCGAGCCCGGCGGCGCGCCTGAGCCAGGCCGAGCGAATGGCGGAAAAGCCCTGGCCACGGTCCCATTGCGCAAGCCGCGTCTGCATGGCGCGCGCCAAGGCCTGCAACAGGCGCGGCGGCGTGACGACGGCGCCGGCGGCGGCGAGATCGGTGGCGGCGTATGGCGTGTCCGGCGGATGGCTGTCGCAATTGACGCCCATGCCGATGACCGTGGCGAGCGGCGGTCCACTCTCCGCTTCGATGAGGATGCCGGCGATCTTGGCTTCGCCAAGCAGGAGATCGTTCGGCCATTTGACCTTGAGCGCCGGGCCAAGCTGCGGCGCGCACTCGGCGACGGCGTCGTGCAGCGCCAGCGCGGCGACGAACGACAATTGCGCCGCCTGCGCCGGCGGTGCCGGATCGGTCAGCAACAGCGAGGAATAGAGATTGCCGGCGGGCGACACCCAGCCCTTGCCGCGGCGGCCGCGGCCGGCCTCCTGCACCGCGGCGGTGAGCCACAACGGGCCACGCTCGCCGGCACGCGCGAGCGCCTGCGCCTCGGCATTGGTGGAGCCGAGCGTCTCGTAAGCTATGTGCCGGACCCCCGCCAGGTCCGTGGCTTCGCGGTTCATCGGTCAGGACGTGCCGGGCACGTCCGAAATGTGTTTCGCACTCAGAACAGCGACTTGGCCGCCGCGGTCGCCGCGCCGAGCAGCGGCGCCGGATAGAGGAAGAACACGATGTTGAGCGTGCCGAACACCAGCATCATCAAGCCGACCAAAGCCGGCGTACGCTGGAACGCCGGCGCAGGCTGATCGAAATACATCACCTTGACGATGGACAGATAGTAGAACGCGCCCACCACGCTCGACAGCACGCCGATGACGGCGAGCGTGTAGAGCCCGGCATTGATGGCGGCAAGGAAGACGTAGAACTTGCCGAAGAAGCCCGCGAGTGGCGGGACGCCGGCGAGTGAGAACAGGAGCATCGCCAGCATGAAGGCCATCGTCGGTTTGGTGCGCGACATGCCAGCGAGATCGCTGATATTCTCGACCATCACGCCGTCGCGGCGCATCGACAGGATGACGGCGAAAGTGCCGAGCGTCATGCCGACGTAAATCGTCATGTAGACCAGCACGCCCTGCACGCCTTCGGCGCTGCCGGCGGCAAGCCCGACCAGCGCGAAGCCCATATGGCTGATCGACGAATAGGCCATCAGGCGCTTGATGTTGGTCTGGCCGATGGCGGCGAAGGCGCCGAGCGCCATCGAGGCGATCGAAACAAAGACGACGATCTGTTGCCAGGAATGCGTGATGCCGGGAAACGCCACGACGGAAGCGCGCACGAAGATGGCGATGCCGGCAACCTTCGGCGCGGCGGCAAAGAACGCCGTGACCGGCGTCGGCGCGCCCTCATAGACGTCCGGCGTCCACATGTGGAACGGCACCGCCGAGATCTTGAAGCAGAAGCCGGCGAACAGGAAGACGAGGCCGAAGATCAGGCCGGTTCCGGCGCCGCCCTGCACCGCCTTGGCGATACCGGCGAAGTTCACCGTGCCGGTGAAGCCGTAGATCAGCGAGGCGCCGTAGAGCAGCATGCCGGACGACAGCGCGCCGAGCACGAAGTACTTGAGGCCCGCCTCGGTCGACTTGGCGTTGTCGCGGTTCGACGACGCGATGACGTAGAGCGGCAGGCTCATCAGCTCGAGGCCGAGATAGAGCGCGATCAGGTCGTTGGCCGAGATCAGTAGCATCATGCCGAGCGTGGCGAGCAGAACGAGCACGCCGAACTCCGCCTTCTGCAGTCCCTCGCGCGTCAGATAGTCGAGCGACAGAATCAGCGACCCGGCCGAACCGGCGAGCGCCAACAGCTTGAGGAAGCGGGCGAAGTCGTCGATCACGAAGCCGCCGTCGAACATCGTGACGCGGCCGCCCGGCTGCATGACGATGAGCGCGCCGATGCCGATCAGCAGCAGGATGCACAAGGTGTTGACGAAGCGCGCGGCGCCGTCGCCGGCGAACACCGCCAACATCAAGAGCACCATGGCGCCGGCCGCCAGGGCGATCTCCGGCAGGATGGGCTGTAAGGCCTGGAGGGACATCAGATTGTTCATCGCGTGGCGCTCACCGGAATTACGCTGGCCTCGACCTGCGGCGCCGCGGCGGCGGCCGCCTTCGGAGCCTGGGTGCCCTCTTCCTTCGCGGTCTTGACCGCCTTGCCGTAGCCGTCGAGCAGTTGCGCGATCGAGGCCGATGACATGTCGAGCACGGGCTTGGGCGCGACGCCGAACAGGATGGTGAGGACGACGAGCGGGGCGAAGATCACCGCCTCACGCAGGCCCATGTCGCGGATGCCTTCGACCGCGGGCTTGAGCGTGCCGAACACCATCTTGCGGTACAGCCACAGCGCATAGGCCGCGGAGAAGATGACGCCCAAGGTCGCGAAGGTCGCGACCGGGATGTTCACCTTGAAGGTGCCGATCAGCGACAGGAATTCGCCGACGAAGCCCGAGGTGCCCGGCAGGCCGACATTGGCCATCGTGAACAGCATGAAGACGAAGGCGAACAGCGGCATGCGGTGCGCCAGGCCGCCGTAGAAGGCGATTTCGCGGGTGTGCATGCGGTCATAGACGACGCCGACGCAGAGGAACAGCGCGCCGGAGACGATGCCATGCGAGATCATCTGGAACACCGCGCCGGAGACGCCCTGATGCGTCGCCGCGAAGATGCCCATGGTGACGTAGCCCATATGCGCGACCGAGGAGTACGCGATCAGCTTCTTCACGTCCTCCTGCATCAGCGCCACCAGCGAGGTGTAGACGATGGCGATGACTGACATCGTGTAGACCAGCGGCGCGAAGTAGTCGGACGCCAGCGGGAACATCGGCAGCGAGAAGCGCAGGAAGCCGTAGCCGCCCATCTTCAGGAGGATCGCCGCCAGGATGACCGAACCCGCGGTCGGCGCCTCGACATGCGCGTCCGGCAGCCAGGTGTGCACCGGCCACATCGGCATCTTCACCGCGAACGAAGCGAAGAACGCCAGCCACAGCCATTTCTGCATGCCGGCCGGGAAGCCGTGATGCAGCAGCGTCGTGATGTCGGTCGTGCCGGCCTGCCAGTACATCGCCATGATGGCAAGCAGCATCAGCACCGAGCCGGCGAAGGTGTAGAGGAAGAACTTGAAGCTGGCGTAGACGCGGCGCGGGCCGCCCCAGATGCCGATGATCAGGAACATCGGGATCAGGCCGCCTTCGAAGAACAAATAGAACAGTACCAGGTCGAGCGAGGCAAAGGTGCCGATCATCAGCGCCTCGAGCATGAGGAACGCGATCATGTATTCCTTCACGCGGCGCTGCACCGAGGTCCAACTCGCCAGGATGCAGATCGGCATCAGGGCCGTGGTCAGGATCACGAAGGGCAGCGAAATGCCGTCGACGCCCATGTGATAGGAGGCGACGCCGAGCCAGTCGTGCTTCTCGGTGAACTGGAATTCCGGCGAGGTCGGGTCGAAGCGCCGCACCAGCACCAGCGAAATCGCGAAGGTGACGAGCGTGGTCCACAGCGCGATCCAGCGCGCGGTGCCCTTGCCGAAGGGCCCGTTGCCGCGGACCATGAGCATGATCAGCAGCGCGCCGAGGACCGGCAGGAAGGTGACGACGGAGAGCACGGGCCAGGCCATGTTAGTGAATCCCCGCCGAGAACATGAACCAGGTGATCAGGAGCGCCGCGCCGATCAGCATGGCGAAGGCATAGTGGTAGAGATAGCCGGTCTGCAGCCGCACCACGCTCCGCGTGACATCGAGCACGCGGGCCGAGACGCCGTCGGGGCCGAAGCCGTCGATCAGCCAGCCGTCGCCCTTCTTCCACAGCGAGTAGCCGATCCACTTCGCCGGGCGCACGAAGATGACGTCGTAGAGTTCGTCGAAGTACCACTTGTTGAGCAGGAACTTGTAGAGCGCCTCGTGTTGGCGGGCGAGTTCGACCGGGATGTCCGGACGGCGAATGTAGAAGTACCAGGCGACGATGAAGCCGATGACCATCATCACGGTCGGCAGGAGGCCGATCTGCATCGGGATGTGATGCATTTCCTCCAGCACGTGATTGTTCGGCCCGAACTTGAGTGACTCGCGGAAGAAGTGCTCGACGCCGTGACCGGCGAAGATCTCCTTGAACGGCAGGCCGGCGAGGATCGAGCCGGCGGCGAGCACCGCTAGCGGCACCAGCATCACCATCGGGCTCTCGTGCGCCTCTTTCCAGTGCTTCACGTCGTGCGGCGCGCCGTGGAAGGTCTTGAACACCAGACGCCAGGAATAGAACGACGTCAGCAGCGCCGCGACGACGGTGCAGATGAAGGCGTAGAGCGCCATCGGGTTATGCGCGACGAAGGCGGATTCGATGATGGCGTCCTTGGAGAAGTAGCCCGCCGTCAGCGGGAAACCGGTCAGCGCCAAAGTGCCGATCAGCATCACGACATAGGTGAACGGGATGCGGTCCTTGAGGCCGCCCATCTTGCGGATGTCCTGCTCGTGATGCATCGCGTGGATCACCGAGCCCGAACCTAAGAACAGCAGCGCCTTGAAGAAGGCGTGCGTGAACAGGTGGAACATGCCGACCGAATAGGCGCCCGCCCCCATCGCCACGAACATGTAACCGAGCTGCGAACAGGTCGAATAGGCGACGATGCGCTTGATGTCGTTCTGCACGAGACCGATGGTCGCGGCGAAGAACGCCGTCGTCGCACCGATCAACATGACGAAGGCCTGCGCGGTCGGGGCGAGTTCGAACAGCGGCGACAGGCGCGCCACCATGAACACGCCGGCGGTCACCATGGTCGCCGCGTGGATCAGCGCCGACACCGGGGTCGGGCCTTCCATCGCGTCCGGCAGCCAGGTGTGCAGCAGGAACTGCGCCGACTTGCCCATCGCGCCCATGAACAGGAACAGGCAGATCAGCGTCATGGCATCGGCATGCCAGCCGAAGAAGTTGATGCTCTTGCCGACGAGGCCCGGGGCCTGGGCGAACACGGTGTCGAAATCGACGGCGCCGGTCATGGCGAACAGCGCGAAGATGCCGAGCGCGAAGCCGAAGTCGCCGACGCGGTTGACGACGAAGGCCTTGATGGCGGCAGCGTTGGCTTCCGGCTTGTAGTACCAGAAGCCGATGAGCAAGTAGCTCGCCAGACCCACACCTTCCCAGCCGAAGAACATCTGCACCAGGTTGTCGGAGGTCACCAGCATCAGCATCGCGAAGGTGAAGAGCGACAGGTAGCCGAAGAAGCGCGGGCGGTACGGCTCCTCGTGCATGTAGCCCATCGAATAGAGATGCACGAGCGCCGACACGGTGTTGACGACGACCAGCATCACCGCGGTGAGCGTGTCGATGCGCAGCGCCCACTCGACCTTGAGGTTGCCGGACACGATCCAGTCGATCAGCGGCACGCGGACGTCGTGGCCGCCGAAACCGACCTGCACCAGCGCGATCCAGGACAGGATGGCCGACACCATCAGCAGCGTCGTCGTGATCAGTTCCGCGGTGCGCGAACCGGCGGCGGCCGGCTCGACCGGGCCATGGCCGTGGTCGTCATGGCCATGCGCATCATGGCCGTGATCGCCGTGACCGTGATCATGCGCGTGCGCGTGATGCGCGCTCGCGGCCGATCCCTCATCCTCGACGCCCGGTTCGGGCGCCTGGCCGGGGAAGCGGCCGGTGGCGCCGATGAGCGCGATGATGCCGGCGAGGATCGCCCCGAGCAGCGGCAGAAAGACAATCGCCTGATACATGAGGAGGCTCAGCCTTTCATCATATTGATGTCCTCAACCGCGATGGTGCCGCGGTTGCGGAAGAAGACGACGAGAATGGCGAGACCGATGGCGGCTTCCGCCGCGGCGACGGTCAGCACCAGCAGCGCGAAAATCTGCCCGGTGATGTCGCCCATATGGGTCGAGAACGCCACCAGGTTGATGTTGACCGCAAGCAGGATGAGTTCGATCGACATCAGGATGATGATGACGTTCTTGCGGTTCAGGAAGATGCCGAACACGCCGAACGTGAACAGGATCGCGGCGACCGACAGATAGTGACCGAGGCCGATGGTCATGCCGCGCTCCCCGCGTCCTTGGATGAAATCTCGTTCGAGCCGAGGCCCTGCCCGGTTCGCACCTTGACGACCTTCATCGCCATTTGCGGCGTGCGGGCGTTCTGCGCGCTGATCGACTGGCGCTTGACGCGTGCCTTGTGGTGCAGCGTCAGCACGATGGCGCCGATCATGGCGACCAGCAGGATCATGCCGGCGACCTCGAAGAAGTAGACGTAGCGCGTGTAGAGCACGAGGCCGATCGCCTCGGTATTGGTGACGCCCGCCGGAATCGGCGCGGTGATCGCCGACGGAATGCCGGGGCCGATGGCCCAGGAGCCGACCACCATCACCAGCTCGGCGAGGAAAATGCCGCCGATCAGCATGCCGACCGGCAGGTATTGCAGCACGCCCTGCTTCAGCTCGGCGAAATCGACATCGAGCATCATGACGACGAACAGGAACAGCACCGCGACCGCGCCGACGTAGACGACGACCAGGATCATCGCCAGGAACTCGGCGCCCATCAGCACGAACAGCCCGGCCGCGTTGACGAAGGCGAGGATGAGATAGAGCACCGAATGCACCGGGTTCTTCGACGCGATCACCATGAAGGCGCTCGCGACCAGGATGCAGGCGAACAGATAGAAGAATACGGCGGCGGCGGTCATCGGCTTACCTATACGGCGCGTCGAGCGCGATGTTCTTGGCGATCTCGCGCTCCCAGCGGTCGCCGTTCGCGAGCAGGCGCGCCTTGTCGTAGTAGAGTTCTTCGCGGGTCTCGGTCGCGAATTCGAAGTTCGGGCCTTCTACGATGGCGTCCACCGGGCAGGCCTCCTGGCACAGGCCGCAGTAGATGCACTTCACCATGTCGATGTCGTAGCGCGTGGTGCGGCGGGTGCCGTCGTTGCGGCGCGGGCCGGCCTCGATGGTGATGGCCTGCGCCGGACAGATCGCCTCGCACAGCTTGCAGGCGATGCAGCGTTCCTCGCCGTTCGGATAACGGCGCAGCGCGTGCTCGCCGCGGAAGCGCGGTGAGATCGGCCCCTTCTCGAAGGGGTAGTTCAGCGTCGCCTTGGGCGCGAAGAAGTAGCGCATCGCCAGCGCGGTGCCGACGACGAACTCCCAGAGAAACAGGGCTTTGGCTGCGCCAACTAACCTCATGACATCCTCACTTCACCGCTGCCGCGGCCACGGGCCAGTATTGCAGAACGCCTGCGACGATCACGACCATCGCCAGCGACAGCGGAAGAAACACTTTCCAGCCGAGCCGCATCAGCTGGTCGTACCGGTAGCGCGGCACGATCGCCTTCGCCATGGCGAAGCCGAAGAAGATGAACAGCGCCTTGAGCACGAACCAGATGACGCCCGGCACCCAGGTGAAGGGCACCGCGTCGATCGGTGGCAACCAGCCGCCGAGGAACAGGATGGTGCCCATGGCGCACATGGTGGCGATCGCCACGTATTCGCCGAGCATGAACATCATGTAGGGCGACGAGCCGTACTCGACCATGAAGCCTGCGACCAGTTCCGATTCCGCTTCGACCAGGTCGAACGGCGGGCGATTGGTTTCGGCCAGCGCCGAGACGAAGAAGATCACGAACATGGGGAACAGCGGCAGCCAGTACCAGTTCAGCACCGTCAGCCACGGCACGCCGAGATAGTTGGCGAGCCCCTTGCCCTGCGCGGCCACGATCTCCGACAGATTGAGCGAATTGGCGCACAGCAGCACGGTGATGATGACGAAGCCGATCGAGACTTCGTAGGACACCATCTGCGCCGCCGAGCGCAGCGCCGCGAGGAACGGATACTTCGAGTTCGACGCCCAGCCGGCCATGATCACGCCGTAGACCATCAGCGACGACACCGCGAAGATGTAGAGCACGCCGACATTGATGTTGGCGATCACCCAGCCGGCGCTGACCGGCATGACGCCCCAGGCGGCGAGCGCCAGCACGCAGGTGACGAGCGGCGCCAGCAGGAATACGCCCTTGTTCGAGCCGGCCGGAATGACCGGTTCCTTGACGATGAATTTGAGCAGGTCGGCGAAGGACTGCAGCAGGCCGAACGGCCCGACCACGTTCGGGCCGCGGCGCATTTGCACCGCCGCCCAGATCTTGCGATCGGCAAGCAGGATGTAGGCGATGCCGACCAGCAGGATCACGAGCAGCAGCACCGACTGCGCCAGGATGATGATCAGCGGCCAGAGCGTGGTCCAGAAGAAGTCCATCGTCTTGTCCCTACTCCGCCGCCGTCAGCGTGAGCTTCTGCGCGGCCGCCTTGGCGATGGCCGAGCATTCGGCCATGACCGCGGAGGCCCGCGCGATCGGATTGGTGAAATAGAAGTCGCCGACCGGGGAGACCAGCGCCGATTTCTCGACGGTGCCGCCGAGCTTGCCGAGGTTTTCGATATCCCCCGCCGCGCCCGGCGCGATCTGATCGACGCGCATCAGATGCGGATAGGTCGCGTACATCGCCTGCCGCAGCGCCAGCAGTGAATCGAACGGCAGCTTGCAGCCGAGCGTTTCCGACAGCGCGCGCAGGATCGCCCAGTCCTCGCGGGCATCGCCCGGCGGGAACGCGGCGCGCGTCGTCATCTGCACGCGGCCCTCGGTGTTGACGTAGGTCGCCGATTTCTCCGGATAGGCGGCGCCCGGCAGGATGACGTCGGCGCGATGCGCGCCGCGGTCGCCGTGGGTGCCGACATAGACGACGAACGGACCGGCCGGGACATCGATCTCGTCGACGCCGAGCAGGAACAGCACGTCGAGCGCACCTGCCTTGAGCATGCCGCCGGTATCGAGACCGCCCTCGCCCGGAACGAAGCCGATATCGAGCGCGCCGACGAGACCCGCTTCGGTGTGCAGGATGTTGAAGCCGTTCCAGCCGTCCTTGACGACGCCCAGCGACGCCGCGGCCTTGGCAATCTGCGCGAGGATGGCGCCGCCGTCGGCACGGTTGAGCGCACCCTGCCCGACGATGAACATCGGCTTCTGCGCCTTGGCCGGCGGATGATCGACGAACTGCGCCAGGCTGTCGGCGCCGGCGCCGAGATAATTGTAGTCGTAGGTCAGGTCGGCCTTCTCGCCGACGACGCCGATGAGCACGTTGCCCTGACGCCAGCGCTTGCGGATGCGGGCGTTGAGCACCGGCGCTTCCTTGCGCGGGTTGCAGCCGATCAGCATGATCGCGTCGGCCTGTTCGATGCCGGCGATGGTCGAGTTGAACAGGTAGCTGCCGCGGCCGTGCCTGGGATGCAGGGGCGAGCCCGGATAGCGCGCGTCGATGTTCTTGACGCCGAGCGCCGTCATCATCGACTTCAGCGCGTACATTTCCTCGACGGCGGCGAGCTGGCCGGCAAGCGCGCCGACGCGCTCGGACTTGGCCGGCCGCATCTTGTCGGCGATCGCCGCGAAGGCTTCCTTCCAGGTCGCCGGCCGCAGGCGGCCGTTCTCGCGGATATAGGGAATATCGAGACGCTGCGTGCGCAGACCATCGACGACGTGGCGCGTCTTGTCGGAGATCCACTCTTCGTTGATGTCGTCATTGGTGCGCGGCAGGATGCGCATGACCTCGCGGCCGCGCGCGTCGATGCGAATGGCCGAGCCGAGCGCATCCATGACGTCGACCGACGGCGTCTTCGACAATTCCCACGGCCGCGCCGCGAAAGCGTAAGGCTTCGAGGTCAGCGCGCCGACCGGGCACAGATCGACGACGTTCGACTGCAGCTCCGAGGTCATCGCCGCTTCGAGGTAGGTCGTGATCTCCATGTCCTCGCCGCGGCCGATGGCCCCTAACTCCGACACGCCGGCAACTTCCGCCGAGAAGCGGATGCAGCGCGTGCACTGGATGCAGCGGTTCATCGAAGTCTTGACGAGCGCGCCGATATACTTGTCTTCGACCGCGCGCTTGTTCTCGTGGTAGCGCGTGTGATCGACGCCATAGGCCATGGCCTGATCCTGCAGATCGCACTCGCCGCCCTGGTCGCAGATCGGGCAATCGAGCGGATGGTTGATCAGCAGGAACTCCATCACGCCTTCGCGCGCCTTCTTCACCATCGGCGACTTGGTGAACATCACCGGCGGCTCGCCGTTGGGGCCGGGCCGCAGGTCGCGGACGTTCTGCGCGCAGGAAGCGACCGGCTTCGGCGGGCCGCCCTTCACCTCGATCAGGCACATGCGGCAGTTGCCGGCAATCGACAGCCGTTCGTGGAAGCAGAAGCGCGGAATCTCGGCGCCGGCGGCTTCGCACGCCTGAAGCAGCGTGTATTCCGGCGGGACGTCGATTTCCTGGCCGTCGATAACAACTTTCGTCATGCCGCGTGCTCACCAAGAACGGGAGTGGGCGCGCCACAGCGCGCCGTTTTCCAATGTTGCGCGGCCGGGAGGTGCTCCCAGCCGAATGCATGGTCGCTGGGGCCATGCGCCTTGAGATGTTCGAGACGCTCGACGCCCTCGTTCATCGACGGACGGTGGCCGGCCTCGATGTGCCACATCACCAGCGGCGTTTCGGTGTGCTCGAACCATTCGGCGCGCCGGCCGAAGAAGCGATTATGCACCGTCTTCCAGACGAAGCGCTCGAGCGCCGAAACGTTCTCCCACACGGTCAGGTTCGGCAGGATGCGCGGATCGCCATAAACCTGCATGCCCATGGCGTTGCCGCTGTCGTCTTGCAGCCGCCAGACGAAACCCACGATCTGATCCGCCAGCCCGTTCACCCGCGCGACGTTGTCGACGAAGTCCGCCATGCGCGGATCGTCGAGCGGATACTTGATCCGCGCGATGTTGAACTGGGCGAGTTGGCGGGTGCCGATCATGCCCTACTCCGCCGCGACCATGACGGGTTCGGAATGCGGATTGGCCGAGTACTGGTCGATCCGCTCTTCGATCTCGTGTCGGAAATGCGCGATCAGGCCCTGAATCGGCCAGGCAGCGGCATCGCCGAGCGCGCAGATGGTGTGACCTTCGATCTGCTTGGTGACGTCGAGCAGCATGTCGATCTCGCGCTTCTGCGCGCGGCCTTCCGACATGCGCGACAAGACGCGCCACATCCAGCCGGTGCCCTCGCGGCACGGCGTGCACTGGCCGCAGCTCTCGTGCTTGTAGAAATACGAGATGCGCGTGATCGCCTTGATGAGATCGGTCGACTTGTCCATCACGATCACGGCCGCGGTACCGAGGCCGGAGCGCAGCTTCGACAGCGAGTCGAAATCCATCGGCGTGTCGATGATCTGCGCCGCCGGCACCATGCGCACCGACGAGCCGCCGGGGATCACCGCCTTGAGATTGTCCCAGCCGCCGCGGATGCCGCCGCAATGCTTGTCGATGAGCTCGCGGAACGGAATGCTCATCGCCTCTTCGACGTTGCAGGGCTTGTTGACGTGGCCGGAGATGCAGAACAGCTTGGTGCCGACATTGTTCGGCGCGCCGAACGAGGAGAACCACGAAGCGCCGCGGCGCAGGATATCCGGCGCGACCGCGATCGATTCGACGTTGTTCACCGTGGTCGGGCAACCATAGAGGCCGACATTGGCCGGGAACGGCGGCTTGAGGCGCGGCTGGCCCTTCTTGCCCTCGAGGCTTTCGAGCAGCGCGGTTTCCTCGCCGCAGATATAGGCGCCGGCGCCGTGCGCGACGTAAAGGTCGAAGTCCCAGCCGTTGATGTTGTTCTTGCCGATCAGCTTGGCTTCGTAGGCCTGATCGATCGCCGCCTGCAGGCGCTCACGCTCGCGGATGAACTCGCCGCGCACATAGATGTAGCCGGCATGCGCGCCCATGGCGAAGCCGGCGATCAGGCATCCCTCGACCAGGAGATGCGGATCATGCCGCATGATCTCGCGGTCCTTGCAGGTGCCGGGCTCGGACTCGTCGGCGTTGACGACGAGATAATGCGGACGCTCGCCGATCTCCTTCGGCATGAACGACCACTTCAGCCCGGTCGGGAAGCCGGCGCCGCCGCGGCCGCGCAGGCCCGAGGCCTTCATCTCGTTAATGATGCCGTCGCGGCCCTTCTCGAGGATCGCCTTGGTGCCATCCCAGGAGCCGCGCGCACGCGCACCCTTCAGGCCCCAATCGTGGAGACCGTAGAGGTTCTTGAAGATGCGATCCTTGTCAGCGAGCATGGGCGTGTCTCTGGCGGTCGTCAGGACTTCGGCT
Organism: Pseudomonadota bacterium; assembly: GCA_018240595.1. Lineage (GTDB taxonomy): Bacteria > Pseudomonadota > Alphaproteobacteria > Rhizobiales > Xanthobacteraceae > Pseudolabrys. The sequence goes on from JAFEFL010000055.1 coordinate 72,229, forward strand.
TGGCGGCGTAGATCGCCGCATCGGTCAACGTCGTCGGGCCGCCTTCCGGTGCCGAGAACTGGCGGCCGTTCTGCGGGCCCGGCTGCGGCGGCTTGCCGGCGGCGAAGCCGTCGATAATCTTTTCGAGGCTCTGCGGCGTCAGGTCCTCGTAGGTGTCGCTCCAGATCAGGGCCATCGGCGCGTTGACGCAGGCGCCGAGACACTCGACCTCTTCCCACGAGAAGTTGCCGTCGGCCGACACTTCGAATGGATCATGCGCGATACGATGCTGGCAGACCTTGATCAGATCTTCCGCGCCGCGCAGGCGGCACGGCGTCGTGCCGCACACTTGGATGTGCGCCTTCTTGCCCACCGGCTGCAGCTGAAACATCGTGTAGAACGTCGCCACTTCCATGGCGCGGATGTGCTCCATGCCGAGCATGTCGGCGAGGTAGCGGATCGCGGCCTCGGGCAGCCAGCCGTGATGCTGCTCCTGCGCGCGCCACATCAACTGGATGATCGCGGAAGCCTGACGACCTTCCGGAAAGCGCGCGATGATCGTCTGCGCCCAGGCGAGATTCTCCTTCGTGAAGGCGAACTCCTTCGGCTGGACTTCAGCAGGCGCGGTGCGGCGTACGCTCATCGATCAACTTCCCCGAACACGATGTCGATGGAGCCGAGAATGGCTGACACGTCGGCCAGCAGGTGGCCCTTGCAGAGCCAGTCCATCGATTGCAGGTGCGCGAAGCCCGGCGCGCGGATCTTGCACTTGTACGGCTTGTTGGTGCCGTCGGCGACCAGATAGACGCCGAACTCGCCTTTCGGCGCTTCGACCGCGGCGTAGACTTCGCCGGCCGGCACGTGGAAGCCTTCGGTGTAGAGCTTGAAGTGATGGATCAGCGCTTCCATCGACTTCTTCATCTCGCCGCGCTTGGGCGGCACGATCTTCTGGTCGACCGCGGTGACCGGGCCCTGCCCTTCCGCCGAGCGCAGCTTATCGCAGCACTGCTTCATGATTTTCGCCGACTGACGCATCTCTTCCATGCGGATCAGATAGCGGTCGTAGCAGTCGCCGTTCTTGCCGACCGGAATGTCGAAGTCGAGCTCGGCATAGCACTCGTAAGGCTGCGCCTTGCGCAGGTCCCAGGCCGCGCCCGAACCGCGCACCATCACGCCGGAGTAACCCCAGTTCCAGGCATCCTCGAGCTTGACCACGGCGATGTCGACGTTGCGCTGCTTGAAGATGCGGTTGCCGGTCAGCAGCGTGTCGAGATCGTCGACGACCTTCAGGAACGGATCGCACCAGTCGTAGATGTCGTCGATCAGCTGGCGCGGCAGATCCTGGTGCACGCCGCCGACGCGGAAGTAAGCCGCATGCATGCGCGAGCCGGAAGCGCGCTCATAGAACACCATCAGCTTTTCACGCTCTTCGAAGCCCCACAGCGGCGGGGTGAGCGCGCCGACGTCCATTGCCTGGGTCGTGACGTTCAGGAGGTGCGACAGGATACGGCCGATCTCGGAATAGAGAACGCGGATGAGCTGCGCGCGCTTCGGCACCTGGAGACCGAGCAGCTTCTCGACCGCGAGGCAGAAGGCGTGCTCCTGGTTCATCGGCGCGACGTAATCGAGCCGGTCGAAATACGGGATCGCCTGCAGATAGGTCTTGGCCTCGATCAGCTTCTCGGTGCCGCGATGCAAAAGGCCGATATGCGGATCCACGCGATCGACGATTTCGCCGTCGAGCTCCAGTACCAGGCGCAGCACGCCGTGCGCGGCCGGATGCTGCGGTCCAAAGTTGATGGTGAAATTGCGGACGGAGGTTTCGACTTCGGCCATTACGCCACTCCCGCCGCCGCCGCCTTTTGAGCGACGCGCTGATTGAACTTGTCCCAGGCGACGACGACGCGTTCGTGCCGCCCCTCGCCGATCACGGCGTCGCCGTCATGGCCGCGCACCTTGAACGACAGACGCTTGCCGTCGACCGCGGTGCACTCGGCTTCGACCGTCACCGTCATGCCCGGCGGCGTCGCGGCCAAATGCGAGAAATCGACATGCGTGCCGAGGCTGCCTTCGCCGGCGTCGAGATGCGGCTTCATCAGGTCGATGCAGGCCCACTCAAAGAGACCGACCATGAAGGCGGTGGCGAACACCTTCGGCATCGCGGCGATGTCTTCGGATTCCGGATAGAGATATGGCACGGTGCGGTTTTCCGGCACCTTGAACGCGAGCGTGTGTTTCATGCCGGGCTGCAAGGAAGGCTTCATGGCGTCGCCTTCTTCTCGGGCTCGCCGGTGAGCTTGTTGCCCTGCCCCGGTTCTTTCGCCTTTTCGTCGCCCGGCAGTATGTAGTCCGTGCCTTCCCACGGCGATAGGAAGTCGAACGAGCGGAATTCCTGTGCCAGCTTCACCTTGTCGTAGACGACGCGTTTCTGCTCATCGTCGTAGCGCACCTCGACGAAGCCGGTGAGCGGGAAGTCCTTGCGCAGCGGATGCCCCTCGAAGCCGTAATCGGTGAGGATGCGGCGCATGTCGGGATGACCGGTGAACAGCACGCCGTACAAATCGTAGGTCTCGCGCTCGAACCAGTCGGCGCCGCGGAACACCTCGATCACCGACGGCACCGGTGTAACCTCGTCGGTCATCACCTTGACGCGGATGCGCTGGTTCAGCCGCGGCGACAGCATGTGATAGACGACGTCGAAGCGCTGCTCGCGGCCGGGATAATCGACCGCGGTGATGTCGATGATGCAGACGAACTGGCACGACGGATCGTCGCGCAGATATTTCATCACCTTGACGATGTCGGCGGCATTGGCGGCAACGTTGAGTTCGCCGAAGGCGATCTCGTGACCGGTCACCGCGCCGGGCAGCGCGGCGGTGATCGAGGCGCCGAGATTGTCGAGCGTGGTGAGGATGTCCATGGCCTGGCCCTAGCGCTCGATGGTGCCGACGCGGCGGATCTTCTTCTGCAGCATCAGCACGCCGTAAAGCAGCGCCTCCGCCGTCGGCGGGCAGCCGGGCACGTAGATGTCGACCGGTACGATGCGATCGCAGCCGCGCACCACGCTGTAGGAGTAGTGGTAGTAGCCGCCGCCATTGGCGCAGGAGCCCATCGAGATGACGTAGCGCGGCTCCGGCATCTGGTCGTAGACCTTGCGCAGCGCCGGGGCCATCTTGTTGGTCAGCGTGCCGGCGACGATCATCACGTCGGACTGGCGTGGGCTGGCACGAGGCGCGAAACCGAAGCGCTCGACGTCGTAGCGCGGCATCGACACCTGCATCATCTCGACCGCGCAACAGGCGAGGCCGAAGGTCATCCACATCAGCGAGCCGGTGCGCGCCCAGGTGACGAGGTCGTCGGCAGCGGTGACGATGAAGCCCTTGTCGGACAGCTCGTTATTGACGTTGGCAAAAAACGGATCGTCGGCGCCGACCGGCTTGCCGGTGTTCGGGTCGAGAATGCCGCGGGGCTGGGGAGCGACCATTGTCATTGGGATGCCTTCAGCGCGCTCAATCCCATTCGAGCGCGCCCTTCTTCCATTCGTAGATGAATCCGATGGTGAGCACGCCGAGGAACAACATCATCGCCCAGAAGCCGAAAGCGCCGACCTGATGGAACGTGACCGCCCACGGGAACAGGAAGCTCACCTCAAGATCGAATATAATGAACAGGATGGCGACGAGGTAGAAGCGCACGTCGAATTTCATGCGCGCATCGTCGAACGCGTTGAAGCCGCATTCGTAGGCCGACAGCTTTTCCGGATCCGGCTGCTGGAACGCGACGATGAACGGCGCCACCAGAAGCGCCAGGCCGATCACGAGCGCCACGGCGATGAAGATCACGAGGGGCAGATAGTCTTGCAGCAATGCGCTCATCGGCGACCCCTATCGTCTCTCGCCCCGCCCCGCAAAGACCCTGCCCGGCCGCCATCGTCGGCGCCTCAGTTCCCGCGCAAAACCCTCAAAAACCCAAGGCCTTGTTTGGAAACATTGCAAGGACGGAGCGGCTGAGGCTTAGCGCAGCGCGCAACGCCTTGGCAAGCCAGCTCTGCCGCCAAAAAGGCCGCAAAAGGCCACGCGCGGCGCGCAAACTGTGGATCGTACCGGGCGCTGGCGGCGCGAGCGGATCATGACAGCGACTCGCCCGAACCGGCCGGCGAATCCTCTGCCGCGCCGCGCTCAGGCGCCGAGCTGCGCCGCGACGTCGGCAAGATCGCTGCCGGCGAGATCGACCGGCACGCTCGGCGCGCGTTCGCCAGTACCGGGGCCATGCTCATTCGGCCGGGCGACATGTGCCGTGCGCAGACCGCAGGCGGCGGCCGCCGAAAGGTCGCTCGAATGCGCCGCCACCATCGCGCACTCCCACGGCTCGAGATCGAGGGCGGCGCAGGCGGCGAGATAGACTTTCGGCTTGGGCTTGTAATCGCCGGCGATCTCGGCCCCTAGGATGGCGTCCCACGGCAGGTCGTTGCGCCGCGCCAGATCGACCATCAGGGATATATTTCCATTCGACACCGGCGCGATGCGGAATTTCGTCTTCAACCGCTTGAGCGCTGCCGGCACTTCCGGCCAGGCATCGAGGCGATGCCAGACCTGGGTCAGATCATCGAGCACTTCATCGGACAGGCTGTCGAGACCGAAGCGTGGCGCCATGCGCACCAGATTGGCCCGGTGCAGCACGTCGAGCTTCGAGAACGGCAGGCGCCCCGATCGTACCTCCTCCATGCCCGGCTGATACTCGCCGCGCCAGGCGTCGGCGAAGGCCAGCCAGTCCAGCTTGAAGCCGAGGTCGCCGAGGATGCGTTCGGATTCGCGTGCGACCGAACTGCGCCAGTCGACCATGGTGCCGAACACATCGAAAAACAGGGCTTTGACACCCAGAACCGGGTTCGGCATGGCGGCAACTCCTGCGGCTTGCGATTGTCACGCGCTGCCGGCGGCGGCAGCCCCGCCCGGCCTGCACGCGCCACGGACCGGAAGGGTCGGAGCAGTATCGCACAACGAAAAAGGCTCGCCAAACGGCGAGCCTTCTTAAGTCTCTGATTTTCATCGGAGAAATGGCGGGAGCGACGGGACTCGAACCCGCGGCCTCTGCCGTGACAGGGCAGCGCTCTAACCAACTGAGCTACGCCCCCGCGGGCGTTGCGGTGAGTTATAGGGGGCTCCGCCGCAAGTCAAGGCAAACACGTTCGCATGCGTCACAATTGCGAAAACGCCCCATTTATCGGTAAGAATCATGGTCAGACCGCACCCGAATCGTCTAATCCGGACGTCACGGTCTGGCGCTTCGCCAGCCTTGCGGCTCAAGAGGAGGGTCCCCTGATGGCTACGGCAAGTAAGGCTCCGGCAACGGTTACCCTGAAGCATCTCGCTGCGGCGCTCGCCGAATCGCACGAAATGTCGAAGAAGCAGGCGGAAACCGTGCTCGGCGATTTCGTCGGCAGCATCGTCAAGCATCTCAAGAAGGGCGAGCGAATCCGCATCGGCGGTCTCGGCATCCTTCAAGTGCGCAAGCGCGCCGCGCGCATCGGCCGTAACCCGGCCACCGGTGAACAGATTCAGATCAAGGCGTCGAAGAAGGTCGCCTTCCGCGCCGCCAAGGAACTCAAGGAAGCGGTCTGACGCTTCCTTCGCTGGACTCTCCGGCAACATTGACGGCAGGCTGCAGCAGATCGCGCAGCCTGCCGTTTTGTTTTTGATGCCGACTGGAATTCGCCGATGCCCGCCTCCCCCGTGTTCGACTACACCGTGCTCGAGCGGTTCCTGCGCTACGTCGTGATCGACACCCGGTCGGACCCCGAGTCTCCCACCACGCCGTCCACGGAGAAGCAGAAGAACCTCGGCCGGCTGCTGGTGAGCGAATTGCGCGATATCGGCCTCGGCGACGCCGCCATGGACGATAACGGCTATGTCTACGCGACGCTGCCGGGCAACACGGCCAAGGCCGTCCCGGTGATCTGCTTCTGCTCGCACATGGACACCTCGCCGGATTGCTCCGGCGCCAACGTCAAGCCGCAGATCGTGCGCAATTACCAGGGCGGCGACATTATCCTGCCCGGCGACACGACACAGGTGATCCGCGCCGCCGAGCATCCGTCACTCGCGCACCAGACCGGTCACGACATCGTCACCTCGGACGGCACCACCCTGCTCGGGGCCGACAACAAGGCCGGGCTCGCCGAGATCGTCGACGCCATGCGCTTCCTCGTCGCGCATCCCGAGATCAAGCACGGCACCGTCAAGGTGCTGTTTACGCCGGATGAGGAAATCGGCCGCGGCGTCGACAAGGCCGACCTGAAGCGGCTCGCCGCCGACTTCGCCTATACGATCGACGGCGAGGCCGCCGGCACCATCGAGAACGAAACCTTCTCGGCCGACGCCGCGATCGTCACCATCACCGGCGTCGCCGCGCATCCCGGTTTTGCCAAGGGCAAGATGGAGAACGCCATCAAGATCGCGGCGGCCATCATCGACGCGCTGCCGAAGGACACCTGCTCGCCCGAGACGACCGAAGGCCGCGAGGGCTTCTTGCATCCGGTGTCGGTCACCTCGCAACTCGGCGAGGCGAAGCTGCAGTTCATCCTGCGCGATTTCGACGACGCCGGACTGCGCGCCAAGGCTGCGCTGCTCGAGCGAACGGTCACTGACGTGATGCGTGGCTTCCCGCGCTCGAGCTATCGCTTCGAGGTGAAGGAGCAGTACCGCAACATGCGCGTCGTGCTCGACCAGCATCCGGCCATCGTCGACAACGCCATGGAAGCGGTGCGCCGCGCCGGCCTCACGCCGGTGAAGGGCTCGATCCGCGGCGGCACCGACGGCTCGCGGCTGTCGTTCATGGGGCTGCCCTGCCCCAACATCTTCGCCGGCGAACACGCCTTCCACTCGCCGCTGGAATGGGTGAGCGTTCAGGACATGCAGGCCGCCGTGCGCACCATCGTGCACCTTGCGGCGCTGTGGGAAGAGCGGGCGTAAGACGCGGGGCCTGCCGGTGCCGCGCGGCCGAAAGGCAACTAGCTCGGCTCACTTGCCGTTCGACACGTCGTCACCCGATCAGGTTTCGGGTGGTGGGCCCTCACGTCTTCTGCGACCTAGACCGCATCGTTCGGTCCGGTCGCGAGGCGCCATGTCGAAAAACTTGCAACATCACCAAATGCGGCCGGCTTTCCGGCGGCTGGCATGGTCCAATCTGATTGCGCAATCGGCCGATCAGGTCGGTCTCGCTGCAGCGCCGATGGTCGCCGTATTGGTGCTCGGCGCCGGCGCCGGTTCGACCGGCTTGCTCACCGCGGCGCAGACCTTGCCGTTTCTGCTGCTGTCGTTTCCGGCGGGTGTGATCGCCGACCGGGCGGCGCGCCGCTCGCTGATGGCGCTGGCCGAGGCGCTGCGCAGTCTGGCGCTGCTGTCGCTGCCCGTGCTGATCGCGCTCGGCTGGCTGTCGGTGCCGGCACTGGCCGTCATTGGCTTTGCCGCCGCCACCGGCACCGTCGCCTTCAGCGTCGCGGCGCCCGCGCTGGTGCCGGCACTGGTGCCGCGCCAGGACTTCGCGGCCGCCAACAGCCGGCTAGAACTGGCGCGCAGCACCGCCTTCGCCGCCGGTCCCGCGCTCGCCGGCGCGCTGGTGGGCTGGATCGGCGCCTCGCCGACCTTCATCCTCGCGGCGGCATTGTCGGCCGCCGCCGCCGCGCTCCTGATCGGCATCCCCGAGCCGAAACGTCCTCCTCCGGCGCCGCGCCACATCGTCGCCGATCTCAAGGAAGGCGCCGGCTTCGTCTGGCAACACCACTGGCTACGGCCGATCCTGCTCACCGCTGTCGCGTGGAACCTCTCCTGGTTCGTTCTGCAGGCCGCCTTCGTGCCCTACGCGGTGCATCGCCTCGGGCTGTCGGCGAGCGGCGTCGGTATGACGCTCGCCGTCTACGGTGTCGGCATGGTGACGGGCGCACTGCTCGCGACGCGCATCACGGCATGGCTATCGTTCGGCAGCGCGGTTGCGCTGGGCCCTCTCGTTTCCGTCGCCGCTATCGCAGTGATGGTCGCGACGCTGCAATGGCCTTCGGGAATCCTCGCCGGGCTCTCGTTCTTCCTGTTCGGCGCCGGCCCGATCGTCTGGGTCATTTCGTCAACCACGCTGCGCCAGGCCGTCACCCCGGAGGCCCTCCTCGGCCGCGTTTCAGCACTGTTCATGACGGCCAACACCGGCGCCCGGCCTATCGGCGCCGCGCTGGGCGGGCTCATCGGCGCCGGCTACGGCACGGAAGCCTGCATCGTCGTTGCTTGTATCGGCTTCCTGATTCAGGCGGCGATCATCCTGCGCTCGGCGATTACGGGCCTGGCGAGGCTGCCGGCCGCCGCTTGAGCGCATGCGGCCGCCCGCTGGCGATTGCGCTAGGTCAACACCACCGGTTGCGGCCGCCGTTTAGAATGCCCGGTCAGAACGCAGACCGGAGGTTCATATGCTGCTGCGGACCATCATACTTGCGTCAGTGCTGATCGTTGTCCCGACCGCCTTTGCCGCCGCCGAGTCCTGCGATGCCGGCAACGGCTGCAGCGTCGATTGCGACGACGGCTGCAGTGCGGTGTTCTACCAGAACACCAACCAGTGCGTCGCCGTCTGCTACGACAAGAAGGGCAAGAAGAAGATCGCGACGCCGATTACGGCGACTTTCAAGAACGCGGCGAAAGCCGACATTGAGCGCATCCTGGGCCTGGGCACCAAGAAGACGCGGCCGAAGTGACGAGCCCTTGCGGCTGCACCCGCTCTGAAGGGCGCGTGGTGGGCGATGACGGACTCGAACCGCCGACATCCTCCGTGTAAAGGAGGCGCTCTACCAACTGAGCTAATCGCCCTGCCAAGCCCAATATCTTGAGTTGGCAGGGCGATGCAAGGGCTGGCGGCGCCGCCGCCGTCGATTACGGCGTCACCGTCAATTCGGTCCACATGCCGGCCGCATAGTGGCCGGGCACGTTGCACGCCAGCAGATATTTGCCTGGCTTGAGCTTGACCGTCAGCGATCCGGACTTCCCGGGGTCGAGTTCCGAGACTTCGCCCAGCGAGTTGGTTTTGTCTTCGTTGAGGCGGTTCTCCCCGCTCAAGTAGGGCAAAGCCGTCTTGGTGTCCTTGATCGGCAGCACCAGCATCTCGTGGATCGTCTTTTCCGAATGGTTCGTCACGGCAAAGGTCACGGATCCGGATTTGACCGTATGTTGATAGATGGTGATGCCCATATGCGGCTTCGCCGCCTTGGCTGAAGTCCCCGACTTCATCATCCCCATTCCATGATCCGTCGGCATCGTTCCCGACATATCGCCCCACAGCGAGACGGTAATCGTGGTGGCGGCGGCGGCCGGCCGTGCCAGCGCGACGGCAAACAGGCTCGCCAGGCCAACGGCAAACAGCTTTACGGCGAAACCGGACGCGCGCCTGACCGGCGGCTTCGGCTCATTGGATCCACAGGCAATCGTCATTTTCACTGTATCCCCGTTGTGTTCGCGACGCCGGTTCCTTCAACCGTGCCGCGTTTCAGTCGCCGCCCCACTTGCTCTCACTTCTCTGAACGTCATCACGACGATCAGACCCGGACCGGCATCTTCGACGCCGACAATCACGCCGTGCAGATCGGCGACGGCCTTGACCAGGCTCAGGCCCAGGCCGTTGCCAGGCGTCGACCGGCTGCGCTCGAGCCGATAAAATCGCCGAAAGATCAGTTCGCGCTCCGCCGCCGGCACACCCCGGCCATCGTCGCGAACCACCGCCACAGCCCCTTGCCCGTCACGAACCAATGCCACCGAGATGCGCGTCCCCGACGGCGTGTGGTGAATCGCATTCTCGACGAGATTGGCGAACAGCTGGGTCAGGAGCTGACGGTCGCCGGCGACGTGAATGTCAGGAGCGATGTCCACAACCACGCTGCGGCCACCGTCGACCGCCGCCGGAGAGAAAGCCTCCACGACATTCGCGACAACTGCGCTGAGGTCGACGTCGCTGAAATTGGCGCGCCGTGTGCCGGCCTCGATCTGCGCGATCCGCAACAAGGCATCGAACGTCGCCAAAATGTCGTCGACCTTGTCGATCGCGCCGTCGATCGCCGCCGCATGCTCCTCATTCGATCGTGCCGTCTGCCCGGCCACTTCCAGCCTCTGGCGGAGATGCGCCAAAGGCGTCTTCAGGTCATGGGCGATATCCGTCGAAACCTGCCGCAGGCTCTCCATCAGACCGGTGATCCGGTCGAGCATATGGTTGAGCGTCTCCGCCAGCCGATCGAAATCGTCTCCGGTTCCGCGCACCGGGACGCGCTGCGTGAAGTCGCCGGCGATAATGGCGTCCGCAGTGCGCCGAATGGTTTCGACCCGCTTCATCAGAGCGAGGCTCAGCGCGCCGCCGCCGATGATGCCAAGCACCACGACCGCGGCGAAGACCGACACAATGCCGTTGAAGACCGATTGCTTGGTCTCCTCGACCTCCTCCCGGTTCGCGCCGATGGCAATCCTGAGGCCGCCGGGAAGGTCGGCCGCGAGCACGCGAAGGCGGCTCACGTCGCCGTCTTCTTCGACGCTCGTCACATTCGACCAGCCGGTCTGTTTCGGCATGCCGGAAAGGTCGCCGGCCAGCACCTTGCCGCCGGCATCGGCGACCGCGTATTTCAACTGCCCGGCAGGAAGCGCCGTTTCATGGGCCCGCGCTGTTTCCAGCAGCCGCGGCAGACCGCCACTGGCGAAAGCGGCTTCGTACCGCGTCATCTCGTCGCTGACGCGACGATCGAGGCGACCGTCGAGCATCGCGCAGGTCGTCAGATAAAGCCCGGCGCCAAGGACGGTGACAGCGAGCGCGAACAGCAGCACCGTCAGCGACGTCAGGCGAAAGGTCGCCGTGTGGATCAGCTTACTTGGGCGCACGTATTGAATATCCTGCGCCGCGCACTGTGTGGATCAGTTCGTGGGTCTGGCCGCGGTCGATCTTGGCGCGCAGCCTGCTGATGTGCGTCTCGACAATGTTGGTCTTCGGGTCGAAGTGAAAATCCCAGACCATCTCCAGCAGCATCGTCCGCGTCACCACGCGCCCGGCCTGACGCATCAGGCATTCGAGGAGCCGGAATTCCCGTGGCTGCAGCAACACCGGTCTGCCGGCGCGCTTCACGCCGCGATCAAGCAAATTCATTTCGAGATCGCCGACCCGCAAAACGGTCTCGGTGGCAGCCACGGGCCGCCGTCCGAGCGCGTTGACGCGCGCCAGCAATTCGGGAAAGGCGAAGGGCTTGACGAGATAGTCGTCGCCGCCGGCATTGAGGCCTTCGACACGATCATCGAGACCGCCCAGATTGGTGAGAAAAAGGATGGGTGTCCGAAGGCCCGCCGAACGCAGCCGCTTGACCAGCGTCAGGCCGTCGAGGCCGGGCAACATCCGATCGACAATCGCCACTTCGTACCGGTCATTGCCGGCAAGGGCCAGGCCGTTGACGCCATCCTCGGCGCGATCGACGTGGTGGCCGTGTTCGACCAATCCGGCGACGATGTAGTCGGCGGTCTCGGCGTCATCTTCGATCAGCAGCACATTCATCGCGCCTGTCCCTGCGAGCTCCGGAGCCTTGCGGATTCGGCAAGGCCATAAATACCGGACCGCGCCCTGGCCGAACCTTTCCACGCCTATACAAAATGCCAATGTTAATTGCGTGGCACGAGCCGCGCACTAAGTCACGGTCAGGGGTGACGCGATCGAATGGAGACATTGGTCATGTCACGTAATTTCGCAATCGCCGCTCTGCTCGCAACGACCGCGGCACTGACGGCGACACCCACTTTCGCCGCCACCTGGCATCACCGCGGCGACGCTCGCTACCAGTCCGCGTGGCGAGCCGAAAACACCAGCGATCCGACCGAGTACATGGTGGAGAACTCGATCCCGGTACAGGACCACCACGCGCCGGGCATCACGGCTGCGGTCGTGCCCGCGCCTGCGGCAAGCACGGCCTACGCTTACGCGCCGGCATCGGCCTATCCAGCCGGCCACGCATACGCCAGCGATCCGACCATGTACGCGATCCGCAATTCGATCCCCGAGGTCTATCCGCACGTGCCGGGGTTCGGCGCCCGTCCGTAAGATGACCGTTCCCACGAACAAAAACGGCGCCCGCGAGGGCGCCGTTCTCCGAACAGCGACCGGTGACGGCGGCGGTAGCTCAGAACGTCTGGGTCAGGCCGAGACGGACCTGGTAGGTGGCCGCGTAACTGACCGGGACTGCCGCAGTCACCGAGGCGGACACAAAACCGTTCCGCCACGCCTGCCAGCGCACGCCCGCGGTGGCCTCGAGCCAATCCTTGGCGACCGAGGTCGCCGGTGCGCTCGTGCTGAACAGGCCGAGCAGCGTGCCGCTGATGTCGTCGCTGCGCGAGTTGTTGAGGCGGTGCGTCGAAGCGAGCCCGCCCCACAGCCATTTGCCGGGCGCGACGGTGTAGCGCGCGTCGGCGCCGAGTCGCAGGATGTTGGCCGAGCCATTGAAGGCGTCGATCTGTGCCGGGAACGGCCCGCCGCTCTCGGTGTAGCCGTTGAGATGCGTCCGCGAGAACGTGTAGGACGCGAACGGCGTCAGTTGCGTCGCGCGCCAGATCCGGTCGAAGGTCCAGCCGATGCGGCCCATGGCGCCAAAGCCGTTGCCGGTGGTGTTGCCATGCGACGAGGTCTGCGACGCGCCGTTGATATAACCGCGCGTGATATCGCCCGACATCGTCAAGCCGCTGACGCCGAGCATCCATTGCAGACCGGCGTCCGGCACGCGCGCCAGAAACGCGGCGGCGCTGCCGCCCTGCATCTTGGCGTCGCCGTCATAGACCATGGTGGTGCGCAGCACGTGAGCGCTGACCATGGCACCGGCGAGCATCTTGTCCGGCAGCCGCGCCGTTATACCGAGCGAACCAGTGGCGACCGGGTCGCTGTCATAGGCGCCGTAACCGAAGACCGAATACGGCGAGCCGCCCTGATCGTTGCCACCTTGCGTGGCAATCTGAGTCAGCGTGCCGAGTGTGCCGTCGATCGCGGCGTTGCCGGTGTGGCTGATCGAAGACAGGCCCGAGAACGACTGCGACACGACATCGGGCGTGATCAGGCCGGTGCCGTAGGTCGTCGAGAAGCGCGCCAGCCAGCCTTGGTATTGCCCCGTGGGCCCAATGCCGGAGCCGGTGATCACCGTGCCGTCGGCCGACACGCCAGTTGCGCCGACCAGCAGCCACGGTCCAAGGTTCACGCCGGCGGCTGTCAGCAGCGCCGGGATCGACTGCATGCCGGTGCCCGCCGTCCAGCGGAAAGGAAGATAGCCGCCGCCCGACGTCGTTGAGATTCCGACGACAACAGAGCCGTCGCCCGATACGGCCGCGGCGGTGCTATAGGTGCCGCCACTGAGCACGCCGAGATCGGTCATGCTGCCGCCGTTCCAGCGGAAAGCATGGGTGACAACGTCGCCGCTGAGATGCGCGCTGCCCACAACCGTCGTTCCGTCGATGGAGACCGCGCTGGCCGTGCTGCTGCTCCCGCCCAGCGTGCCGAGATCGGTCATCACGCCGCCGCTCCAGCGGAAGGCGCGGGTCGTCGTCAGCGATATATCAGAGACGCCGACGACGACCGAACCGTCGCCGGACACGCCCTTGGCCAGACTGTTGGTGCCGCCGAGCGTGCCGAGGTCGGTCATCGTCCCGCCATTCCAGCGAAAGGCGTGCTGCGCCGTATTGCCCGTGATCTGGGCGTAGCCGACGACCGTCGCGCCGTCGGCGGATACGGCGTGAGCTTCGCTGTGGGTGCCGCCGAGCGTACCGAGATCGGTCATCACACCGCCGCTCCACCGGAAGGCGTGATAGGTGGTGTTGTCGGCGAGATTGGAATAACCCACCACGGCCGACCCGTCGCCCGAAACGCCAAGGCCATAGCTGGTATTGCCGCCGAGCGTGCCGAGATTGGTCATGACGCCGCCGCTCCAGCGGAAGGCACGTGGGAAGCCGTCGGCGCCGTCGGCCTGACCGGCCACAACGGTGCCGTCGGCGGACAGGCCGAAGGCGTTGCTGTAGACGCCGCCGGGCAGGAAACCCAAACCGATGAAATCGGCCGCTCGCACCGGCGTCAAGGCGGCAACCGAAACGGCACACGTCAGAGCCGACGTCGCGACGAGCGTCGCCGCCAAATTGCGATAACCCATCCGCCCCATGCCCGTCTCCCGCAGCCCTGGCGCACGATCAGAACATTGCGCGACAGGCGGCAACGGCTTTTCGACCAAGCTGGCGAATTAGCCGACGAAACAGCCACGCCCTGAGGACAAATGGCTGACACCAGCGCTATGATCCGCGGCAGGCGAACAAGTGGGTCCGGGGTGGCGGCAGGCGTCAAACAATATCTGGCTCGTGAGATCGGGGAGTTCTGGCGGGTCGACCTCATCGGTCTGATCCTGACGACGGCGCTCGGCTTGTTTCTGCGCACACAGTTGTTCAACAGCTTCGTCGGCGCGGTGACGGTGACGCTGTTGCTTGAGCCGTTCACGCTTGTCGTCATACTTGCGACACGCCCCGTCCTCCTGCGCCTCAACACACCCCTCAGGCTTGCGGTGTCGCCGCTCGCGCCGACCGCTCTGCTGTTCGCCGCCGCAGCCATGGTCGCAACCGCATGGGCCAAGGTCGTATGGCTCGTAACGGGCTGGACCGTGCCGACCTGGAACGAGACGCAGAGCTGGCTGGTGCCCTGGGCCTATTACTGCTTCGTGATGGTGAGTTGGAGCATCGCCCGCTTATGGGTCGCCGCGGAACGCACCGCGCGCGCCGAAAAAGAACGCGCCATGTTGGCGGCCGCGGAAGCCATGAAGGCCGAGCTTAATCACCTGCGGCACCAGCACGACCCGCATTTCCTGTTCAACGCGCTCGGCGGCATCGCCTCGGAAATCACCATCAGACCAAAGAACGCCGTCGAGATGGTGCGCGACCTCGCCGACTATCTGCGCTACTCGCTCGATCACCGCGACCTCACGGTTGCCAATTTCACCGGTGAGATCGACTCGGTGCGGGCCTATCTCGAATTACAGCGAGCGCGCTTCGGAGACAATCTCAGCTTCGAACTCAGCGCCGACAAACAGGCGCGGCGTCATCGCACGCCGGCCTATCTTCTGCAGCCGCTGGTCGAGAACGCGGTCAAGCACGGGCTCAAATCCGGCCGCAAGCCGCTCAACATCGCCGTGGAGGCAACCAGCGACGGCGGGCGTCTTCACATTGTTGTCGCCAACAGCGGCACGCTCGATCGCGACTGGGCCACCGGCGGCGACCCGGGCGTCGGCCTGTCGGTGCTGCGTCGCCGCCTCGCCCTGCACTATCCGGATCGGCACCGTTTCGATCTCCAGCAGATCGGCGACATGGTGACGGTAAAGCTCGAAGTGCACGGCGAACCATGCTTCGCGTGATCGTGGTCGATGATGAATTGCCGGCGCGCGAAGGACTGCGGCAGTTGCTGGCAGCGCATGCCGGGGTCCGGATCGTCGGCGAGGCGGCAGCGCCGAACGATGCCGTCGCGCTGATCCGCAGCCAGCGGCCTGACGCTGTCTTCCTCGACATCGAGATGCACACCGCCACCGGCTTCGACGTGGTCGAAGAGTTGCCCGAGCCGCCGGCCATCGTCTTCGTCACCGCGCACAGCCGCTACGCGGCCCAGGCCTACGACGTCGCCGCGGTCGATTACCTGCTCAAGCCGGTTCGTCCGGCGCGCCTGGCCGAGACCATCGCCCGGCTGGAAAAACGCCGCGCCGGGCCCAGGATTCCGCGAACCGCCGGCCCGCCGTCACTGCTGCGGCTGAAGAGCGGCGGCCGCACCGTATTGCTGCGAACCGAAACCGTCATCGCCCTGCAGGCGGAGAAGGATTACACCAGCGTTCTGGCCGAACGGCATGCGCCATTGCTGGCCAGCCAGTCGCTCGGCGAACTGGAAGAGCTGGTGCCTTCGCCGCCCTTCGTGCGCCTCGACCGCTCGCTCGTGATCAATGCCGACCGTATCCGCGAAATCGAGACCATCGACCGCTCGTGCACGCGGCTTCGTCTCGAAGGTTATGGCCAGGATTTTCTGCTCGGCCGCACGGCGACGGCGCGACTGAAGCGGCTGCAAACCGAAGACCGCTGAGGCAAAAAAAACGGCGCCCGAAGGCGCCGTTTTCGTGTCGTGTAACCGAGCCGTCTAGTGCGCGGTCAGGCCGGACTCGTCGGCCTTCTTCTCGGCCGACGCGGCGGCAGCGGCCGCCTCATCCCATTCGATCGGCTCGGGCTTGCGCACCAGGGCCTTGGCCAGAACCTCGTCCATCCGCGAAACCGGGATGATCTCGAGGTGCTTCTTGATGGTCTCGGAGATTTCCACCAGGTCCTTGGCGTTCTCCTCCGGGATCAGCACGGTCTTGATGCCGCCGCGGGCAGCGGCGAGCAGCTTTTCCTTCAGGCCGCCGATCGGCAGAACCCGGCCGCGCAGCGTGATCTCGCCGGTCATGGCGACGTCCTTGCGGACCGGAATTCCGGTCATCACCGAGACGATAGCCGTGACCATCGCGACGCCGGCAGACGGACCATCCTTCGGCGTCGCGCCTTCCGGCACGTGCACGTGGATGTCGCGCTTGTCGAACATCGGGGGCTCGATACCGAAGGCGACGGCGCGGGAGCGGACGTAGGACGCCGCCGCCGAGATCGACTCCTTCATCACGTCACGCAGGTTGCCCGTGACGGTCATCTTGCCCTTGCCCGGCATCGACGTGCCTTCGATGGTGAGCAGCTCGCCGCCCACATCGGTCCACGCCAGACCGGTGACCACACCGACCAGATCCTCCGCCTCGACTTCGCCGTAGCGATACTTCGCCACGCCGAGGAAGTCGGCGAGATTGGCCGCCGTGACCGCGATCGACTTCTTGTCGGAAGTCATGATCTGCTTCACGGCCTTGCGGATCAAGGTCGACAGTTCGCGCTCGAGGCTGCGCACGCCGGCTTCGCGGGTGTAGCGCCGGATCAGGAGCAACAGACCTTCGTCGTTGATGGTCCATTCCTCCGGCGCCAGGCCGTGCTTGGCCACCGCGTGCGGGATCAGATGCTTGCGCGCGATCTCGACCTTCTCATCCTCGGTGTAACCGGCGATGCGGATGATCTCCATACGATCCATCAACGGCCCAGGAATGTTGAGCGTGTTGGCGGTCGTGATGAACATCACGTTCGACAGGTCGTAATCCACCTCGAGATAGTGGTCGTTGAACGTCGAGTTCTGCTCCGGATCGAGAACCTCGAGCAGAGCCGAGGACGGATCGCCGCGGAAATCGGCGCCCATCTTGTCGATCTCGTCCAGGAGGAACAGCGGGTTCGACGACTTGGCCTTCCTCATCGACTGGATGATCTTGCCAGGCATCGAGCCGATATACGTGCGCCGGTGACCGCGGATTTCGGCCTCGTCACGCACGCCGCCGAGCGACACGCGCACGAACTCACGGCCGGTCGCCTTGGCGATCGACTTGCCGAGCGAGGTCTTGCCGACGCCCGGAGGGCCGACGAGACACAGGATCGGACCCGACAGCTTGTTGGCCCGCTGCTGCACGGCGAGATACTCGACGATGCGTTCCTTGACCTTCTCGAGGCCGTAGTGATCGGCGTCGAGGATGGTCTCGGCGGCGGTGAGATCCTTCTTGACCTTGCCCTTCTTGCCCCACGGGATCGAGAGCAGCCAGTCGAGATAGTTGCGCACGACGGTGGCCTCGGCCGACATCGGCGACATCTGACGCAGCTTCTTGAGCTCGTGCTGCGCCTTCTCGCGGGCTTCCTTCGACAGCTTGGTCTTCTTGATCTTGTCCTCGAGTTCGGCAAGTTCGTCCTTGCCCTCCTCGTCGCCCAGCTCCTTCTGGATCGCCTTCATCTGTTCGTTGAGGTAGTACTCGCGCTGCGTCTTCTCCATCTGCCGCTTGACGCGGGTGCGGATGCGCTTTTCCACCTGCAGGACCGAGATCTCGCTCTCCATCAGGCCGAGCACCTTCTCCAGGCGCGCGGTGACGGACGGCGTCTCCAGGATGTCCTGCTTGTCCGGAATCTTGACGGCCAGGTGCGAAGCCACGGTGTCGGCGAGCTTGGCGTAATCCTCGATCTGCTGGATCACGCCGACGACTTCCGGCGACACCTTCTTGTTCAGCTTCACGTAGTTTTCGAACTCGGTGACGACCGAACGCGCCATGGCTTCCGCCTCGACCTTCTCGCCGAAATCGTCGGCAATCGGAGTCGCGTCGGCTTCATAGTATTCGTCGCGGTCGGAGTACTTGGAGACCTTGGCGCGCGTCGCGCCCTCGACCAGCACCTTCACGGTGCCGTCGGGCAGCTTGAGGAGTTGCAGGACGCTCGCCAGCGTGCCGACCTCGAAAATCTGGTCGGTGGCCGGATCGTCGTCGGACGCGTTCTTCTGGGTCGCCAGCAGGATGAAGGTGTCGGAGCGCATCACCTCTTCCAGCGCCTTGATCGACTTTTCACGGCCGACAAAGAGCGGAACGATCATGTGCGGAAACACCACGATGTCGCGCAACGGCAGCACCGGATAGGCCCGGGATTCGCCCGGCTGCAGCGTGGGTCGTGGCTTGGTGGTCATTGCTTCCAGTCCTTGTGTTGTGCCCCTGTTTCGAGACCCGCCTCAGCGGCATCGCAATAACAGTGCCGAGCAGGAAGAAGGAACGTCGGAGCGCGCTTCCTGTTTCGCGCTCCACCCCCGAGCATGAGTTTCGGGGTTAATTCCTTCGTCAAAAACGACGCCAAAACGAAACTTTGTACGCCAATTGTTCGACAGCACTATACGTAGGATGGTGGTCCCTCCTCCGCAAGTAACGCCCGAAACTCCAGTTAAGATCGGGCTAGCGCCAAAGCTCAACACAAACGCTTTGATTCTGCGACGATAAAGCGAGGTTGCGGCGGGTTATACTGCAACCGCGCGGCGGCTCGGCGCGGGCCGTCGGAACCGGCACGTGGCAGCGGGCTACCGGCCTCGCAAGGGGCCGGCCGCGCATGAGGGAAACGCCACGGGCGTCAGGCGCTGGCGGAGCCCTGGTCGGCGGTGCGATCGCTGCGGTCGGCGTAGATGTAGAGCGGCCGCGCCGTCCCATCCACGACCTCCTTGGAGATCACCACCTCTTCAACGCCCTCGAGCGAAGGCAGGTCGAACATGGTGTCGAGCAGGATGCCTTCCATGATCGACCGTAGGCCGCGGGCGCCGGTCTTGCGCTCGATCGCCTTGCGAGCGATCGCCCCGAGGGCCTCCTCGGCCAGCGTCAGGTCGATCGACTCCATCTCGAACAGCCGCTGGTACTGCTTCACCAGCGCATTCTTCGGCTCGACCAGGATCTTCTTGAGCGAGGCTTCGTCCAGGTCTTCCAGCGTGGCGACGACCGGCAGGCGGCCGACGAATTCCGGAATGAGGCCATACTTGAGCAGATCCTCCGGCTCGACATCGCGGAAGATCTCGCCCATGCGGCGATCCTCCGGCGAAGCCACCTTGGCGCCGAAACCGATCGAGGTCGACTTGCCGCGACCCGAGATGATCTTGTCGAGACCCGAGAAGGCGCCGCCGCAGATGAACAGGATGTTGGTGGTGTCCACCTGCAGGAATTCCTGCTGCGGATGCTTGCGGCCGCCCTGCGGCGGCACGGAAGCGACCGTGCCTTCCATGATCTTGAGCAGCGCCTGCTGCACGCCCTCACCCGACACGTCGCGCGTGATCGACGGGTTGTCGGACTTGCGGCTGATCTTGTCGATTTCGTCGATGTAGACGATGCCGCGCTGGGCACGCTCGACGTTGTAGTCGGCGGCCTGCAGCAGCTTGAGGATGATGTTCTCGACGTCCTCGCCGACATAGCCGGCTTCGGTGAGCGTCGTCGCATCCGCCATCGTGAACGGCACGTCGAGAATGCGCGCCAGCGTCTGTGCCAGCAGCGTCTTGCCCGAACCGGTCGGACCGATCAGCAGGATGTTCGACTTCGCGAGCTCGACGTCCTGGTGCTTGGTCTGGTGGTTGAGGCGCTTGTAGTGATTGTGCACGGCGACCGAGAGCACGCGCTTGGCATGCATCTGACCGATCACGTAATCGTCGAGGACCTTGCAGATTTCCTTGGGCGTCGGAATGCCGTCGCGCGACTTCACCAGCGAGGACTTGTTCTCCTCGCGGATGATGTCCATGCAGAGCTCGACGCACTCGTCGCAGATGAAGACGGTCGGACCCGCGATCAGCTTTCTGACTTCGTGCTGGCTCTTGCCGCAGAACGAGCAGTACAAGGTATTCTTGGAATCGGTGCTGCCGACTTTGCTCATTCCGTTCTCCGTCTCACTCGTCCCAATACCCGACCAAGCAGACCGATCAAAGCAGCGCTCGTCAAAGTATCGCTCGTTGCGTCACCCCGCCGTTGGCCCGCCAATCCGGACCGATCTGATCAGCGAAGCAAATTCCGCGCCGGAACTCCAACACGGCGGCCAGTCACGTCGGGCGGCCGCTAACCCCTCAACGCCCGAAGCATAAGCGAAGCATGCTACGGGCAGGATGATCAAGAATGTATTAACGATAACGTTGGCCGGATTTGTGGGCAAAAACAGGCACAAATTACCGTTACTTTAGACCTATTCTTTCTACCTCAGCAGTCCCGCCCCCGGGGAACTTTCGCTACCCGAAACCGCGAGCCGGATTACGCCGGCTTGCCGCTCACGTCCTGCGGCCGCTTCTCGATCACCTTGTCGACGATGCCGAAGTCACGCGCGGCTTCGGCGGTGAGGAAATAATCGCGCTCCAGCGCGTCCTCGATCTTCTTCAGCGACTGCCCGGTGTGGTGCACGTAGATTTCGTTCAGGCGCTTCTTCAGGTTCAAAATCTCTTGGGCGTGCAACATGATATCGGTCGCCTGGCCCTGGAAGCCGCCGGACGGCTGATGCACCATGATGCGCGCGTTCGGCAGCGCAAAGCGCATGTCCTTCTCGCCGGCGGCGAGCAGCAGCGAGCCCATCGAGGCGGCCTGGCCGATGCACAAGGTCGATACCGCCGGGCGGATGAACTGCATCGTGTCGTAGATCGCCATGCCCGACGTCACCACCCCGCCCGGCGAGTTGATGTACATCGAGATTTCTTTCTTCGGGTTCTCGGCTTCGAGGAACAGAAGCTGCGCCACGATCAAGGTGGACATCCCGTCCTCGATCGGCCCGGTGATGAAGATGATGCGTTCCTTCAGGAGCCGCGAGAAAATGTCGTAGGCCCGTTCGCCGCGGTTGGTCTGCTCGACCACCATCGGCACAAGGTTCATGTAGGTTTCGATCGGGTCTTTCATAGCGGCTCCAAGAGGCACATTGACGCGAATCACTCGGGCTAGATTAGCCGGTAGCCGCGCCTCGACGATCTATTTTCGGTTGGCCCCAACCGCAAGGGCCACCCCGGAGCCTGGTGACAACTGTCTTAAGGCTCAAGGCTAACAGGCGTTAGCCGGCCTCGCCGGGACCGAACGCAAAGACCGGCAGGCGACGCGAGCCTGCCGGTTGGCCACTGTGGCAGAGGCCGATTAAGCAATCGTGCAAAGGAAAGCGCGGATTTCGTTAAGCCGCGTCTTCCTCTTCCTTCATCAGTTCCTCGCGCGACACCTTCTTCTCGGTGACATTGGCGAGCTCGAGCAGGAAGTCGACGACCTTCTCCTCGAAGATCGGCGCGCGCAGCGAGGCGAGCGCATCCGGATTCTGGCGGTAGTAATCCCAGACCCGCTGTTCCTGACCGGCGAACTGGCGGGCGCGCTCGGCGACCGCGCGCGACAATTCCTCGTCGCCGACCGTGATCTTGTTCTTCTCGCCGATCTCGGCGAGCACCAGGCCCAGGCGCACGCGGCGCTCGGCGATGGCGCGATATTCTTCCTTCGCCTTTTCTTCGGTCGTGTTCTCGTCGGCGAAGGTCTTGTTCTCGGCCTTGAGCTCTTCGTTCACCGAGCCCCAGACGCGGTTGAATTCGTCTTCCGCCAGCGTCGGCGGCAGGTCGAACTTGTGCAGCTTGTCGAGTTCGTCGAGCAGCGCGCGTTTCACCTTCTGACGCGACATCTGCTGATAGTCGCGGCCGATGCGTTCCTTCACCGCCTCGCGCAGCTTGGCCAGCGATTCCAGGCCGAGCTGCTTGGCGAATTCGTCGTCCACCTTGACCTCGCCCGGCGCTTCGATCGATTTCGCCTTGACGGCGAACTCAGCGGCCTTGCCGGCCAGTTCGGCATTGGCATAGGCGGTCGGGAACGTCGCCTTGACGGTACGATCCTCGCCGGCGGCGATGCCGATGAGCTGATCCTCGAAGCCCGGAATGAAGGTGCCGGAGCCGATCTCGACCGCGATGTCCTCGCCGGTGCCGCCCTGAAAGGGCTTGCCGTCGATGGTACCAACGAACGAGATGATGACGCGGTCGCCGGTTTCGGCTTTGGCGCCTTCGGCCTTGGCGGCGTAGGGGCGGTTCTGCTTGGCGATGCGGTCCACGGCCTCGTCGATCTCGGCCTCGGTGACGTCGGTGGTCAGCTTCTCGAGCTTGATCGACTTGAAATCTCCGAGCTTGATCTCGGGCACGATCTCGATGCCGACGGTGTAGTTCAGGTCGGCGCTGCCGGTGATGAGCTTCTCGACCTCACCCTCTTCCGACGGCAGTGTGACCTTCGGATCGGCGGCGAGCTTGAAATTGTTGTCGGTGACGATCTTCTGGTTGGCGTCACGCACCGAGGCCTCGATCACCTCGGCCATCGCCGAACGGCCATAGACCTTCTTGAGATGCGCGACCGGCACCTTGCCCGGACGGAAACCGTTGATGCGGACTTTGTCCTTGAGCTCCTCGAGGCGCGCGTTGACCTTGGTCTCGAGTTCGGCGACCGGAATGCTGATCTTGTATTCGCGCTTCAGGCCTTCGGAGAGTGTTTCAGTAACCTGCATGATCTCACTTTGTCTTCGTTGGGCGCGCGGGGCTGTCCTGTAACGACAGCAGCGCGCCGTGGTACCCGGAATGCGGAGACCGTCCCCGCGCTCTTCAACTCAAAAACCGTGACCCCTGGCTGGTGCGGGCGGAGGGACTCGAACCCCCACGACTTTCGCCACTGGAACCTAAATCCAGCGCGTCTACCAATTCCGCCACGCCCGCAAAGGGCCTTCAAAACCTTGTCCGCCCGCGACGCGCGGACATAACGCCTCGGCCCGGCAAGGGCAAGGCGATAAAGCGCCGCCTTTCAGGCAGGCCGGGGGCGGCGAAATCGGGAGCCGCCACCGAAATGGAGCCGTTTCTCGCAAGCTCAAGACGCGACCGCGCTTCCCGGGCCGCCCGGCACCCGTCGCAATGGCCCATATGGCATCAATACACGTAATAATTGCATTGTACTAAATACCCGCTTAAGTTGTCCACGACGGCGCACTTCGCGCCGACCCAAGGGAGGACTTCACATGCGGAAAACGGCCTATCTGACGGCGGCCCTGCTCGCGCTCGCGGCGGCGCCCGCTCTCGCCGACAACAGCTATCAAAACACCTGCTCGAACATCGCCTTCGCCTATTCCGGCAACGACGCGGCGCTCACGGCGGTCTGCCTGCGCACTGACGGCACGCCGAACGCCACCAAGCTGATCCTGCAAGGCATCAGCAATCAGAACGGCAAACTCACCCAGGGCAGCGGGCCCAGCAGCTTCCAGAAGAGCTGCGGCAACATCCAGATCCTGGTCGGCAACGGCCCGAACACGACGCTGTCGGCGCTGTGCCGCACCTCGAGCGGCGGCTCGAATGCCACCAGCCTGTCGCTGAACGGCATCAGCAACCAGAACGGCAACCTGCAGCAATAGGCCTCAGACGCCGAGATCGGCGTACAGGCGCCGATAAACCGCCGGCAAGACCTCGGGCAGATCCTCGGCGATCAGCCCGGGGCCGAAGACAGCGGCCGCCTCACCATGCAGCCAGGCGGCGGCGCTGGCGGCCTCGAAGTCGCCCATACCCTGCGCCAGCAGCGCGGCGATCATGCCGGCCAGCACGTCGCCCGCCCCGGCGGTCGCCAGATAAGGCGGGGCATTGTCCGCAATCGAGGCGCGGCCGTCCGGTGCCGCGACGACGGTGTCCGGCCCCTTGAACAGCACCACCGCGCCGCTCACTCTGGCGGCCTCTCGCGCTCGCTCAAGTTTCGAATGAAGTTGAGCATCGTCGACTATTGATTTGAATAATCTATAAAACTCGCCGCCATGCGGTGTCAGGACCACCGCTGCCGTCCCGTTCCGGATGGCGCCCCAGAGCAGCCCCGGATCGTCGGCAAAGCTGGTCAGGGCGTCGGCATCGAGCACCACAGCGGCGGAGCTCTCGAGCGCCGCCCTCACCTGATCCCGCATCGGCAGACCGACGCCGCCACCGGGACCCAGCAGCACGGCGTTATGCCGCTTGTCGGCAAGAAAGGCGCTCAGCTCAGCGGCGCCATCGACAGGCCGCACCATGATGGCGAGATTGCCGGCGGCGTTGACGGCCAGCGCCTCGCCGGGGCTGGCAATGGTGACCAGCCCCGCCCCGGCGCGCAGCGCCCCGCGCGCCGCCAGCCGCGCCGCGCCGGTCGTCGACAGGCCGCCCGAGACCACCACGGCATGGCCGCGGCTGTATTTGTGTCCGTCGACGCGCGGCACCGGAAACCGCTCTCGCCACAGGTCCGGCCCGTTAGCGAACGTCCGCGGCTTGATGGCGCCGAGCACACTCGCCGGAATGCCGATGTCGGCGACCGTGACGGACCTGCAATGCAGCCGACCCGGCAGCAGCAGATGGCCCGGTTTCCTGCGGAAGAACGTCACGCTGCGCGTCGCCTTGACCGCAACACCCATGACCGCGCCGGTCGTGCCGTTGATGCCGCTCGGCAGATCGACCGCGACGATCGGCTTGCCGCTCGCGTTCATCGCCTCGATCATCGCCCGCGCCAGCCCTTCGACCGGGCGGTCGAGGCCGGCGCCAAACAGCGCGTCGATGATAATATCGCAGCCCTGCAGCGCGTCGGGTGAGGCCGGCACCGTCGCGCCGCGCCAGCGTTCGAAAGCCGCCAGCGCATCGCCTTTGAGCCGGGCGACGTCGCCAACCAGCAGCACCGTCACCTCATGCCCGCGCTCGGACAGCAGCCGCGCGGCGACGAAACCATCGCCGCCATTGTTGCCCGGGCCGGCGACCACCAGGACGCGCCTGTGCTCGGTGCCGACGGCGGCGGCGACGGCGTCGCCGGCGTGCTCCATCAAGGTCGGACCCGGCGTGCCGCTCATGATCGTCAGCCGGTCGGCCTCGGCCATCTCGGCGGTGCTGAGAAGCTCGTTCATGCGTTCGACACTATCGGCCGTGACTATGACCGACAATTCAGCGTTCCTCCGTAGTATCCTGGTCAAGCCAAGTTGCTGCGCTGCAACGCTCTTTCCGGCTCTGGCTATGTCTTAGGCAGAATGCTTAATTGCGCGGCACCGAAACTTAGGCAATTCGATACCGATGCTGCGCCAAAAGGCTCAAGTCCTTGCTGTGGAATGAGAATCGTTTGATCAGCGATCTGGCACAAGACCTGCAACCCCCTGCGCTGCCCGCAAGGGTTGGCGCGGCTCACCGGCCGGCGATGGCTTCGGGCACTGTTGGAAGAGAGACAAGCGGATGAAAAAAATCGAGGCCATCATCAAGCCCTTCAAGCTCGACGAAGTGAAGGAAGCTCTCCAGGAGGTCGGACTGCAGGGCATTACCGTGACCGAGGCCAAGGGCTTCGGCCGCCAGAAGGGCCATACCGAATTGTATCGCGGCGCCGAATACGTCGTCGATTTCCTGCCCAAGGTGAAGATCGAGATCGTGCTCGGCGACGACATGCTGGACAAGGCGGTAGATGCCATTCGCCGCGCCGCCCAGACCGGCCGGATCGGCGACGGCAAGATTTTCGTCTCGAATATCGAAGAGGCAATCCGCATCAGAACCGGTGAATCCGGTATTGACGCCATCTGACGTCTGGCCAAATGTCGCCGGCGGATTGACCCATTCCAGCAGGGGGAACACCTACCCATGACGACAGCCAAGAATGTCATGAAGATGATCAAGGATAACGACGTAAAGTACGTCGATTTCCGCTTCACCGATCCGCGCGGCAAGTGGCAGCACGTCACCTTCGACGTCTCGCTGATCGAGGAAGACACCTTCGTTGAAGGCCAGATGTTCGACGGCTCGTCGATCGCCGGCTGGAAGGCGATCAATGAATCCGACATGAACCTGATGCCGGACCCGGCCACGGCCTGCATCGATCCTTTCTTCGCCGAGACCACCCTGGTGCTGGTCTGCGACGTGCTCGAGCCGACCACGGGCGAACCCTACAACCGCGACCCGCGCGGCATCGCGCGCAAGGCGGAAGCCCTCGTCAAGTCGATGGGCTATGGCGACACCATCTTCTTCGGCCCGGAAGCCGAATTCTTCGTGTTCGACGACGTCAAGTACAAGGCCGATCCCTACAACACCGGCTTCAAGCTCGACTCGATCGAACTGCCGACCAATTCCGACACCGACTACGAAGGCGGCAATCTCGGCCACCGCATCGGCATCAAGAAGGGCTATTTCCCGGTGCCGCCGCAGGACTCCGCGCAGGACATGCGCTCGGAAATGCTCGGCGCCATGGCGCGCATGGGCGCCAAGGTCGAGAAGCATCACCACGAAGTGGCCTCGGCGCAGCACGAGCTCGGTCTGAAGTTCGGCCCGATGACCATCATGGCCGACCACCTGCAGATCTATAAGTACTGCATCCAGCAGGTCGCGCAGATCTACGGCAAGACCGCCACGTTCATGCCGAAGCCGATCTACGGCGACAACGGCTCGGGCATGCACTGCCACCAGTCGATCTGGAAGGACGGCAAGCCGATGTTCGCCGGCGACAAGTATGCCGGCCTCTCCGACATGTGCCTGAGCTACATCGCCGGCGTCATCAAGCACGCCAAGGCGATCAACGCCTTCACCAACCCGACCACCAACTCCTACAAGCGTCTGGTGCCAGGCTTCGAAGCGCCGGTGCTGCTCGCCTACTCGGCGCGCAACCGCTCGGCCTCGTGCCGCATCCCCTACACCGAGAGCCCGAAGGCCAAGCGCGTCGAAGTGCGCTTCCCCGATCCGCTCGCCAACCCGTATCTGTGCTTCTCGGCGCTGCTGATGGCCGGCCTCGACGGCATCAAGAACAAGCTCCACCCCGGCGACGCGATGGACAAGGATCTCTACGATCTGCCGAAGGCGGAACTCAAGCAGATCCCGACCGTGTGCGGTTCGCTGCGCGAGGCGCTGGAAAGCCTCGACAAGGACCGCGACTTCCTCAAAGCGGGCGGCGTGTTCGACGACGACTTCATCGACAGCTACATCGAGCTGAAGATGACCGAGGTCATCCGCTTCGAGCACACCCCGCACCCGGTCGAGTTCGAGATGTACTACTCGGCGTAAGCCGGACAATGCCTGGCGGCGTCGCGGATCGCGGCGCCGCGCACTCTTTGGGGCGCTCCTTCGACGGGAGCGCCCTTCTTGTTGACGAAGGTGCGACGTGTCGAAACTGCAAACTGCCGTGCGCGACATCGCCGAGGAAATGCGGGTGCGGACCGACCGCGGCGAGGTCGCGACCTACATTCCCGAACTCGCCAATGTCGAGCCGAAGCATTTCGGCATCGCGGTGGTCGGCGTCGATGGCGAGGTGGCGACCGGCGGCGACTTCGCCATGCCGTTCTCGATCCAGAGCGTGTCGAAGGTCTTCACGCTGACGCTCGCGCTCGGCAAGGCCGGCGACCGGCTGTGGAGCCGCGTCGGCCGCGAACCGTCCGGCTCGCCGTTCAATTCAATCGTGCAGCTCGAATTCGAGAAGGGAAAGCCGCGCAACCCTTTCATCAATGCCGGCGCCATCGCCGTCACCGATCTCATCCTGTCCGGCCATCAGCCGCGCGAAGCGCTCGGCGAAATCCTGCGTTTCATCCGCTTTCTCGCCGACGACCCGTCGATCGCCATCGACGAAAAGGTCGCGGCCTCCGAACAGCGCACCGGCTATCGCAACGCCGCGCTCGCCAATTACATGAAATCGTTCGGCGTGCTGGAGAACCCGGTCGAGCTGGCGCTCGGCGTCTATTATCACCAGTGCGCCATCGCCATGTCGTGTCTGCAGCTCGCCCGCGCCGGCCGTTACCTGGCGATGTCGGGACGCAACCCCGAGACCGGCCATCCCGTCATCCAGGCCGAGCGCGCGCGGCGCATCAATGCGGTGATGCTGACCTGCGGTCATTACGATGGCTCGGGGGAATTCGCCTATCGTGTCGGTCTGCCCGGCAAGAGCGGCGTGGGCGGCGGCATCCTGTGCATCGCGCCCGGCAAGGCCTCGATCGCGGTGTGGTCACCGGGACTCGACCTCGCCGGCAATTCGCACCTCGGGCGCGTGGCGCTGGAAGCGCTCACGAAGCGCATGGGCTGGTCGATCTTCGGCGCGTGAGCGCGCTTCGCGCCTAGTTCTTGCGCGCCTGCTCGGCGGCTTCGCGGATCGCTTCGTCGTGATACCAGCTGCCGCCGTAGGCGATGGTCGGCAGCGCGTCGGGCTTTTCGTAGCCCGCATGCCGCGTCAGGCCGGCGCGGCCGCCGACGGGAAACTGGTAGATGGTCGCGGTTTCCCGCGGGACGTTGGCCGTCATCGTGGTCTCCTCTGATGTCGCGCTTCCCGGCGCTTCGCTCAGATCGGTTGCTCACAGGAACAACGCGACAAGACACATGGTGTTCTATACCACGAATTGAATAGTCCGTGAGCAGATTGCCCCAATAAAATCAGCGCTTTGCCTATAATATCAGCATAACTGCAGTTGCCCGATCACGCAGCATCCCTCTGTCCAACCACAATTTTCCAGTTCAACCCTGCTGCAACTTTGATCGCGGCCGCGCAGTCAGCCTACGAATTAGGCATTCTGTATGTCTGCGAAGCACGTTTCCGGCCGCCTCAGCGGCAAAACAGCCGTGTTTTCGCGACCTTCTTGGGCTGGTCACTTGGCACATTTAATGCTTCCTACTGAGCAGTCGTTGGGGCCGGGCGTGCCTTGAGCGGCTCAACCTGCCGTCCCGCGGCAGGTGTTCGCGTAAAAGGCTCCTCACTCACGGCGCTTCCAGGCGTCATCAGCATGAGAGATTCGCAATGACAAAGTACAAGCTCGAGTACATCTGGCTCGATGGCTACACGCCGGTTCCGAACCTGCGTGGCAAGACTCAGATCAAGGAATTCGCTTCGTTCCCGTCGCTCGCCGAACTGCCGCTGTGGGGCTTCGACGGCTCCTCGACGATGCAGGCCGAAGGCCGCTCGTCGGACTGCGTGCTCAAGCCGGTCGCGGTGTATCCGGACGGCGCCCGCAAGAACGGCGTGCTGGTGATGTGCGAAGTCATGATGCCGGATGGCGTCACGCCGCACGAGAGCAACAAGCGCGCGACCATTCTCGACGACGAAGGCGCCTGGTTCGGCTTCGAGCAGGAGTACTTCTTCTACAAGAACGGCCGTCCGCTCGGCTTCCCGGAGCACGGCTATCCGGCGCCGCAGGGCCCCTACTATACCGGCGTCGGCTATTCGAACGTCGGTTCGATCGCCCGCAAGATCGTCGAAGAGCATCTCGAGCTCTGTCTCGAGGCCGGCATCAACCACGAAGGCATCAACGCCGAAGTGGCGAAGGGCCAGTGGGAATTCCAGATCTTCGGCAAGGGCTCCAAGACCGCGGCCGACCAGATGTGGATCGCCCGCTACATCATGATGCGCCTGTGCGAGAGCTACGGCATCGACATCGAATGGCACTGCAAGCCGCTCGGCGACACCGACTGGAACGGCTCGGGCATGCACTGCAACTTCTCGACCGAGTACATGCGCACCGTCGGCGGCAAGGCTTACTTCGAAGCCCTGATGGCGCAGTTCGGCAAGAACCTCGACGCCCACATCGCGGTCTACGGCCCGGACAACGACAAGCGTCTGACCGGCAAGCACGAGACCGCGCCGTGGAACAAGTTCTCCTACGGCGTGGCCGATCGCGGCGCCTCGATCCGCGTGCCCCACTCCTTCGTCAAGGGCGACCTGTACCGCGGCTATCTCGAAGACCGCCGTCCGAACTCGCAAGGGGACCCCTACCAGATCGCTTCGCAGATCCTGAAGACGATCTCGGAGGTTCCGACCTCGAAATCCGCGGCGGCCTAAAGGCTCCGCGAACGAAGTCCGCGGCCTGACGGCCGTTGGTGTTTCCTCCCAAGACTTGGGGCGCCCCCCTTACCCGGGGCGCCCTTTTTCTTTCCCGGAACCGCGCTGGCAACGCGGGCGCGCCGCCGCTAGATAGGCGGCATGAACAAGCCCGCCCCCGTCGCCAAACCTGCCGCCAAACCCGGCGCGACCGAGAACGACTGGACCAAGCTGTGGCCCAGCGCGGCGCCGCGGAAATCCGAGCCGCTGCTCAAGGCGCTGCACATCCTGACCCGCGACGGCGCGCTCAACGCCGACTCCCGGCGCAAGCTGACGCAGGTGCTGCATCTGACCCAGCTCTTGCGGCCGGCCATCGAGGCGATGCTGGCCTCGAGCGAGGATCCGGTGCTCGCCGATCTCGGCGCCGGCAAATCCTATCTCGGCTTCATTCTCTACGACCTGATCATCGGTCCGGCCGGCAAGGGCCGGGTCGTCGGCATCGAAACGCGCGACAAGCTGGTCGAGACCTCGCGGGCGCTCGCCGCGCAATCCGGCTTCGACCGGCTCGACTTCATCACCGCGCCGATCGCCGAGGCCAATCTCCCCGGCGG
The DNA here is from genome assembly GCA_018240595.1 of Pseudomonadota bacterium. Classification (GTDB taxonomy): domain Bacteria; phylum Pseudomonadota; class Alphaproteobacteria; order Rhizobiales; family Xanthobacteraceae; genus Pseudolabrys. The sequence goes on from JAFEFL010000055.1 coordinate 102,988, forward strand.
CAAGGCCGACATGGTCACCGCGCTGCACGCCTGCGACACCGCCACCGACGACGCCATCCGCTTCGCGCTGCGCCACGAAGCCAAATGGGTGGCACTGGTGCCGTGCTGCCAGGCCGAGGTCGCGCGCCTGCTCGACGGCCATCAGGGCCCGATGCGTCAGCTCTGGCGCCATCCGATCCAGCGCCGCGAATTCGGCGCGCATCTGACCAATGTCATCCGTGGCCTGGTGCTCGAGGCGCATGGCTACAAAGTGCGCGTCACCGAGTTCACCGGGCTCGAACACACGATGAAAAACGAGCTGATCCTCGCCGAGCGGCATCAGCGTTCCAATGCTCAGGCCCGCGGCGAACTCAACCGGCTGATCGACCAGATCGGCGTCAAGCCGGCGCTGCTCGATGTGATGGCGTGAGTGGCTTTCGATGATAGCCTGGCGTTGCCCAAACCTCCGTTCATCCCCGCGAAAGCGGGGATCCAGAAGCCCAAAGCATAGACTTCAATTTGTAGAACTGGGTCCCCGCTTTCGCGGGGACGAACGGAGAGACAATTGATGACCTCCGTGTCCGGCGTTTACGGCAGCCCACCGTCCGATCTCGCCGACGTGCCGCGCGAGGCCATCCAGTTCTCGCCGCTGATCCCGGGCGCGGCGTCGCTCGACCGCCAGCCCGCCCAATCGCTCGACGCCATGACGCTGCTGGCGCCGCCGGGCACCATCGAGCGCCGCTATGCGCTGGCGTTGGCGCTCCGCGCCCTGAAACCCGGCGCGCCAATCGTCGCCCTGGCGCCGAACGACCGCGGCGGCACGCGGCTGCGCAAGGAGCTCGAGGCTTTGGGCCTCGACGTCGAAGAAACCTCGAAGCGCCATCACCGCATCGCCGTCGCGAGAAAACCGGCGAAGTTGACCGGCATCGACGACGCTGTCGAGGCCGGCGGACCGCGTTTCGACGACGAGATCGGGCTATGGACGCAACCCGGCGTGTTCTCATGGGACCGGCTCGATCCCGGCACCGGCCTGCTGATCGAGCACCTGCCCGACCTGAGCGGCCGCGGCGCCGATTTCGGCTGCGGCATCGGCATTCTGGCGCGCGCGGTGCTGGCGACCGGCGCGGTCAGCGAACTGACGCTCATCGACATCGACCGCCGCGCCGTCGAATGCGCGCAGCACAATCTCGATACGCCGCGCGCGCGATTCCTGTGGACCGACCTGCGCGATCCGCATCCCCAACTCGCCAGCCTCGACTTCGTGGTGATGAACGCGCCGTTTCACGATGCCGGCCAGGAGGACAAGGGCTTGGCGCAAGCTTTCGTCAAGCGCGCCGCGGAGTCGCTCCGCAAAGGCGGCATCTGCGTCATGGTGGCGAACCGCCATCTGCCTTACGAGGCGGTGCTGAAGCCCTTGTTCAAAGCGGTGACGCCGATCATCGAGACCGGCGGCTACAAGATCTACGAGGCGCGCAAATGAGCAAGGCGCCCACGCTTCGTCTCGACCGCCTGCTGTCGAATCTCGGCTACGGTTCGCGCCGCGAGGTGCAGGACCTGATCGAGGCCGGCTATGTGCTGCTCGACGGCGACGCGATCATCGACGGCGATGAGAAGATCGCGGTAACGCCCGATCTGCCAACGCGCATGACGGTCGAGGACGAGCCGCTCGATCCGCTGCCCGGCCTGGTGCTCATGCTGAACAAGCCTGTCGGCGTCACCTGCTCGCACAAGGAACAAGGCCCTCTGGTTTATTCGCTGCTGCCGGAGCGCTGGTGCGAACGCAATCCGGCGCTGTCCACCATCGGACGCCTCGACAAGGAGACATCGGGCCTGTTGCTGCTCACTGACGACGGCGCGCTGCTACACCGGATCATTTCGCCGAAGGCCAATATCCCGAAGCGCTACGACGTGACGCTCGATCGCGCGCTGCGGGGGGATGAGGCCAAGATTTTCGCCGCCGGCACCTTGATGCTCGAGGGCGAGGACAAGCCGCTGCTGCCGGCAGCGTTCGAGGCGGTGTCCGACAGGCGCGGCTTCGTCACCATTACCGAAGGCCGCTATCACCAGGTGCGGCGCATGTTCGCGGCCGTCGGCAATCACGTCACGGCGCTGATGCGCGATCGCGTCGGCGCGCTGGCGCTGCCGGACGACCTGGCGCCGGGTGAGTTTCGGATTCTCAGTGAGGACGAGCTGGCGAAGGTGTTTTCGTAGCCCGGCTCTCAGCCGGCTACAGAAGCTGGATGGCCGCCACGATCACGGCGAGACCAGCCGCAACACCACCTGCCGCTACCAGCATCTGCCGGCGCTGCCGCTTCGGTCCATAGACGCCGGCCGCCCGGCGCTCCGCGATCAGCGCGGCGTCGAATTCGGCCGATGATGAGTAGGCGCAACCCAGCGCCGCACCCGCCTGCTCGGCATAGGCTTCAAGCGACAAGGCGGCGGCGGAACGATGTGACGGACTCGACATGCCTCGAGCGTAACGCCGGCATGGTTAACGAGATGTTACCCGAGTTCCAACGACACGTCAGACGCGGCGGCGGCCTGCGATCCGCGCCGCGCCGCGAAGCGGCCGAGCTTGCCGTCGGCGCGCTTGTTGCGCTCGGCCCAGCGCGTCCGCGCTGCTTCGCTGCCCGACTCCTCGTCGGCGGCGACGAAGCGGTTACGGCCGGCGTTCTTGGCGCGATAAAGCGCCTCGTCGGCGCGCAGCAGCAGCGAGTCGAGCGTCGCTTCGACGCGATACGTGGTCGCCAGCCCGCTGCTCACCGTGGCGCCGACCGCGACATCGTCGATCACGAGACCGGCGTCCTGAAAATTGACGCGCAGGCGCTCGGCGACGATGCCCGCGTCCTCCATGGCCTCCGGCACCATGGCGACGAATTCCTCGCCGCCGAGCCGGCCGACAAGATCGCTGGCGCGTGTCGAATCCTGCAGCACCTTGGCGAAAACCTTGAGCGCGGCATCGCCGACGGCATGGCCGAAACGGTCGTTGATCGACTTGAACCTGTCGAGATCGAACATCAGCAGCGTCACCGGCTCGCCGCGTGCGCTTTGCGCAGCGTGCATCTTGCACGCCGCCTCGAGGAAGGCGCCGCGATTGAGCAGGCCGGTCAGATGATCGGTGGTCGCGGCCTTGCGATAGTAATGGACGTGCCGATCCTTGACCATCAGCAGCACGATGAACGCGGTGCCGACGGTGTAAATCATGGTCTCGATGGCGAAAACCGCCTGCCAGCGCGTGGCGAAAACCTCGGGGTACCAGGCCCGCAGTCCGAGCGGCATCAGAAAGATGCCGGCGTGGAGCAGCGGCACGGCGATCGTGGCGGTCCGCGAATAGAGCGACTTGCGCCGCTCGCGCCCCAATTCGAACGCCATGAAGAAGGTGTAGAGCGCGACAATGCTGATGGCGAGCACCACGCGATGCGAACTGCCCTCTTCGAGCCCCGGCCACTGCGTCAGCACCAGCCAGCCGCCGGCGCCGGCGAGCGAAAACGACAGCCGCATCTCGCGGCCGTAGAACAGCCGCAAGCCGTTCCAGAACATGCCGCAGGCGGCGAAGATCATCGCCTCGGAATAGACCGGCGGCACCTTGATGATCTGGTCCGGCGCGCTCCACAGCGAAATCGCCGCGGCGCCGATCAAATAGGCGGAGCCCCACCAGGCCAGTGCGGCGATGTCACGCTGCTTGACCCAGTTGATGATGAGAAAGATGCCCAGAAAACTGGCAATGCAGACGGACGCGAAGATCAGGGTCGGGAAGTCCAAAGCGGCCGCTTGGGTCATAGTTTGATCGTGGGTGAGAGAATAACGAACGTTCACCTTCGCAGCGTTGACGAACGCTAACCACTCCCCGACCATAACCCTCAGATGATGCGAAAGATTTGAAGCCTTCGACAGGCTTTGACGCAACAGCGCGGCGAATTCGATTCAAATTGGCGGCGCTTGCCTTGCTTCGGCGCGGACGAAAACGGCCGGCGCTGGCGGCCGCGCTAGGCGCTCGCCGGCAGGTTGGACCAGCCGCGGCGGTCGATGACATCCGCAGCCGCCGCGCTGTCCATGGCGCCGGTCGCGGAGCTTGCGACGCGATTGCGGCCCTTCTCCTTGGCGCGATAGAGCGCCCGGTCCGCCGCTGCCATCAGCACCGCCAGCGTCGCGGTCGCCTCGCCTTGCAGCGCCACGCCGATGCTGACGGTCGGCGCAACATCATCGGCCTGCTCCGCGAGCGCAAACTCGCGGCGCACGCGGTCGGCGACGGCGCGCGCTTCGTCGAGATCGCCGACGCGGATCGCCGCAGCGAACTCCTCGCCGCCGATACGGCCAAACAAGGCCGCCGGGCCCAATGTGCGGGTGGCCGTCGCCGCGAAATTCACCAGCACCGCATCGCCGGCGGCATGGCCGAGGCGATCATTGATCGCCTTGAAGTGGTCGAGATCGAACAACAGCACCGCCAGGGCGCCGCCGTCGCCATGCCGCTGCCTAAGCAGCCGCTGGGCGCGGGTGAAAAAGGCCCGGCGATTGGCGACGCCGGTCAGCGCATCGACCAGCGCTGCGGTCTTGTGCCGCAATTCGCTGCGCTCCTTGGTCATGTTGAGCAACAGGAAGGCCAGAACGACGGCGAACAGCAGCGAGCCGAAGGCCAGCAGCGGATAGAGCGCGCTGGCGGTCAGGTGATTGTCGCCGGGCGCCTGCGGCATCAGCAAGGTCAGCGGCACGCGCGCCAGCATCAGGCTGCCATAGCCGATCAGCGTGGCGCTGGTCGGCATGCGCGACATCAGCGGTTCGGCGCGGCCGCGCCAGATCTCGCCCGCGGCGACGAGAGCAATAACGCCCGCCAGCGTCGAAGCGATCACGGTGCGCAGATTGATGTCGGCGAGAATGGCGGGAACGGAGCAACTGGCGAGCCAGAGCGCCGGCGCGACGGCGACCAGCGCAGCGCGCAGGCTTCGGCCGTCGAACTGGCGGGCGCCGAGCCAGAGAAGACCGAGGCCCCCCAGCACCAGCGCGTTGGCGAACTGGATCGACAGCCAGTCCGGCACCGTGCCGCGCACCGCGCCCAGCACCATGCCGACGGCGCACAGCACGAAAGCCGATCCCCACGTCAGCGGCGCGCGCACGGCGCGGTTCTGCAATCCGGCGAAGATCAGCAGCCCGCCGAGCACCGCGGTGACGAACACGGTCACGACCGCCAAAGTGGGAATGTCTAGCCGCATGGTTCCACCGCACCTACCCCGCGCTCGATTTAAGCGGCCGACCGTTTGAGGGTAGTTATTACGCACCACTTTTGTGCGCGGCAGCATTGCGGATCGGTAAACGCAATTCCGAGAATACGCTGCAGAACTTGCGCCATCCGAAAAAGAAAAGAGCGCGCCGAAGCGCGCTCTTTGGATTCGTTCGAAGGTACTTTGCTTAGCGCTTCGAGAACTGGAACGAACGGCGGGCCTTGGCCTTGCCGTACTTCTTACGCTCGACCACGCGCGAGTCGCGGGTGAGGAAGCCGCCGCGCTTCAAGACGCTGCGCAGATCCGGTTCGAAATAGGTCAGCGCCTTGGCGATGCCATGACGCACGGCGCCGGCCTGACCCGACAGACCGCCGCCCGACACGGTGCAGACGACGTCGAACTGGGTCGAGCGGTTGGCGGCGACCAGCGGCTGCTGGATCAGCATGCGCAGCACCGGACGCGCGAAGAACACTTCGATCGTGCGGGTGTTGACGGTGATCTTGCCGGAGCCGGGCTTGATCCAGACGCGGGCAACCGCGTTCTTGCGCTTGCCGGTGGCGTAGGCGCGGCCCTGCTTGTCGACCTTCTTCTCGTAGGTCGGGGCATCCGCGGCGGCCGGCTTGAGCTGCGCCAGGCCTTCCATTGACTGTACGGTCTCGGCCACGATCAGGCACTCCTCACGTTCTTGCGGTTCATCGCGGCGACATCGAGCTTCTCGGGCTTCTGCGCCTCATGCGGATGTTCGGCGCCCGGATAGACGCGGAGATTGCCGAACTGCACGCGGCCCAGCGGCCCGCGCGGCAGCATGCGCTGCACGGCCTTCTCGACGACGCGCTCGGGGAAACGGCCGTCCATGATCTGCTTGGCCGAACGTTCCTTGATGCCGCCGATGAAACCGGTGTGGTGGTGATAGACCTTCTGATCGCGCTTGCGGCCAGTGAACACGACCTTCGACGCGTTGATGATGATGACGTTGTCGCCATCATCGACATGCGGGGTGTAGCTCGCCTTGTGCTTGCCGCGCAGGCGCATGGCGACGATCGAGGCGAGCCGGCCGACGATCAGCCCGGAGGCGTCGATCAGCAGCCACTTCTTCTCGATGTCGGCGGCTTTGGCCGACTGGGTGGTCTTCATGACAAATCCCAAAGAGTGAAAAATCCAAGAGAAAAGGCGCGGAAACGAACCGCGCCAGCGTGGGCAGGTGTGTAAACGAGCGCCCGTCACCCGTCAACGCCACCAAGAGAATATTACTTTAATTAAATCAATAGTTTGAAAGAATGGTATAAAACTACCATCGTCCAATCACTTCTGAACCGGCAACGAATAGGTCGAGGTGACATGGGCGACCGGCTCGTCCTCCTGGCCGTCGGTGTAGAGCCAGACCTCCCCGACCGCGAGGCGCTTGCCCACCTTCATCAGTTTGGCATGGGCGATCAGGTCGGCCTGGCCCGGCTTGCGCAGGAAATTGATGTTGAGATTGGTGGTCACCGCCAAAGGCTGTGGCCCGACCGCCGAGAACACCGCGACATACATGGCGAAATCGGCGAGCTCCATCATGGTCGGCCCGGAAATGGTGCCGCCGGGGCGCAGGTGGTTCTCGCGAAACGCCTTGCGCACGCGAATATCGGCAAAATCGACTCGCTCGATGGTCAGCCCGCTTCCGGGGAAGAAGGCCTGCGGAAATTCCTTTTCCAGCAGCACGCCGATTTCCTCGGCGCTCATCACCGACGCGCGCATGTATCTAGCCCCCACCTGTCATGGCCGGGCATTAGCCCGTCGAAAGACGGGCGTAAACGCCCTTATGACCCGGCCATCCCGATCATAGGGCACAACGCATCGGCAACATATCAAATGCTGTACGTCCCTAAGCGAGATGGCCGGGTCAAGCCCGGCCATGACAGCAGGTGCGCGCGCCCTTACTCTCTCCCGTACACCTCGCGCAGTTCGTCCTTGGCCTTCTGCAGCCGGGCCTTGCGCGTCTTCGACAGACCCTTGCCGGCGCGATTGATATAGAAAGTCAGCATCGACATCGCCGAACGGTACGGATCGGACTTGCGGCGCTTGCTGCGATCGGCCGACCGCTTCAGCGACAGCGCGATCTGGCGCGGCGTCGATTTCTTGAACACGCCCTCTTCCAGCGTCAGCGCGTCGCTCTCGCGGGTCACGCGCTGCGACCAGCGCCGTCCGCCGCGCGCCTTGGTCTTGGAACGAGCCGTGCGGCGGCGGGTTGTCGAGGACTTGTGCGACGTCTTGTGCGCTGCCCTGCGGATCTTCGCGGTTCTGGCCATGACCGGTATCTCCTGCCCTCCAACGTCCGCGCGAAATCCCCGTTCCGCCGCGCCTTTGCAGGCGGCTGTCATGAGACTATCTTGAGCGCAGCGCCGAACCGGGAACCCCGCGATGAATGTCGAAACCGCCCGCGATATCGACAAGGCCGCCGTGCTGCTGATCGAGCGCGACGGCCCGGTCGCCATTCTGACGCTGAACCGGCCGCAGGCGCGCAACTCGCTGTCGGAAGGTTTGCTGATTGCGCTATCCGAAGCCTGGACCGCGATCGCCGCCGACGCCTCCGTCCGCGCCGTGGTGCTCACCGCCAACGGCCCCGCCTTCTCCGCCGGCCACGACATGAAGGAACTGACGGCGCGCCGCGCCGATGCCGACGGCGGCCGCGCCTATTTCCACCAGATCATGACCATCTGCAGCGCCATGATGCAGCAGATCGTCAACCTGCCGAAGCCGGTGATCGCCGCCGTGCAGGGCGTCGCTACGGCGGCCGGCTGCCAGCTCGTGGCGAGCTGCGATCTCGCCATCGCCTCCGATGCCGCGAGGTTCGCTACCCCGGGCGTCGATATCGGCCTGTTCTGCTCGACGCCGATGGTGGCGCTGTCGCGCAACGTGTCGCGCAAACATGCCATGGAGATGCTGCTCACCGGCGACATGGTGCCGGCCGCACGCGCCGCCGAGATCGGTCTCGTCAACCGCGTCGTGCCGGCCGGCAACGAGCGTGCCGAGGCCGTCGCGCTCGCCAAAAAGATCGCGTCGAAGTCGGCGTACACGCTCAAAGTGGGCAAGGAAGCGTTCTACCGTCAGGCCGAATTGGGCCTGTCGGCGGCCTATGCCTACACCGCCGAAGTGATGACCGAGAACATGATGGCGCGCGACGCCGAAGAAGGCATCTGCGCCTTCATCGAGAAGCGCAAACCGACCTGGGAGGACCGCTGATGGCCGCACTCGCAGTCAGTTTCTCGCCCGACCGCACCGCCTTGCTGCGCGGCCTTGTCGCCGGGCTCGCCTGGGGCCTCGTCATGGCCGCGGGCCTGCTCGGCATGGCCTATGCGCAATGCGGCCTCAGCTGCGACCTCGATGTCGCGACGACGACCGCGATCTGCGTCGCCACGGGCCTGGTCGCGATCGGCCCGCTGGCGGCGCTCGCCCGCCGTCCGGCGCGCTAGGCGATCCGGTCAAATTTCTTCAATTGCGGACGCGGCCGGTTTGAGGTGTTTATAAGCGCCATAGAACCGGCCCTGCCCTCAGAGAGGAAATTATGACCCGCATCATTCTCGCCGCCTTGGTCCTGTCGCCGCTGGCGTTCACCGCTGCCTCGGCACAGGATTTCACCGCCGAACAGCGCGCCGCCTGCAAGGGCGATTACGAGAGCTTCTGCAAGGGCACCATGCCGGGCGGCGGCCGCGTCCTCGCCTGCCTCTCCAAGAACAACGACAAGCTGTCGGCCGCCTGCAAGAAGGTCGTCGCCGACGCCAAGAAATAAAGCTGATGCCGTTCACGGCGGCTTGATCCGGGCCGCCCTTTGCGCTGGCGTTTGGCGTGCCTAACTATGGCACCCTTGCGCGACCCAGAGGGCGGCCTTCCCATGAACAATGCCTCGATCGTCTTCACCCCCGCCGTACAGAAGGCGCAGGCCGAGCGCGGCTCGGCGCGCGCCTATGCGGATCGGGTCGCCGAGGGCTTCCCCGACACGGTGACGCCGGAGCTCGCCGCCTTCATCGCCGAGCAGGACACGGCGTTTCTCGCCACCGCCACCAGGGACGGCGCGCCTTATATCCAGCACCGCGGCGGGCCGAAGGGCTTCATCAAGGTCATTGACGAGAAGACTTTGGGCTTTGCCGACTATCGCGGCAACCGCCAGTACATCACGCTCGCCAATCTGAGCGAGAACGATCGCGCTTATCTGTTCCTGCTCGATCCGGCGCGCCGCCAGCGCATCAAGATCTGGGGCCACGCCCGCATCGTCGAGAACGACGCGGCGCTGGTCGAGAAATTGTTCGATGCCGGCTACAAGGCCAAGCCCGAACGCGCCATCCTGTTCACGGTGGACGCCTGGGACGTGAACTGCTCGCAGCACATCGTCACGCGCTTCACCGAAGCGGAAATCGCCGAGGCCATGGGCGGCGTCAGCCGCAAGATTGCCGAGCTCGAGGTCGAGAACGCGCGGCTCAAGGCGCTGTTGGCGCAAGCCGGGAAAACAACCGCCGACCCGTCATCCTGAGGTGCCCGCGTGGCAAGGATGTCATGCCCCGCGAAGGCGGGGCATCCAGCCCTTCACTTGCTGAAAAACCAAGAGCTGGATCGTCCGCCTGCGCGGACAATGACAGAAAGGATCGCACCTCAGGGTGACGGATTCCGATCGAGATGTGCTATCGCTACGGCATGAACCACGACGCCTACCCCGACACGTATATCCGCGGCATCCTCAACACCGTGAAGACCATCGCCATGGTCGGCTTTTCGCCGAACACAGTGCGGCCGAGCTACTTCGTCTTCAAGTATCTCACCGAGCGCGGCTTCAACGTGATCCCGATCAATCCGGGCCATGCCGGCAAGGAATTCCTCGGCTGCAAGTGCTACGCCACGCTCGGCGACGTGCCCGAGCCGATCGACATGGTCGACATCTTCCGCGCGCCGCCATTCGTCACGCCGATCGTCGAGGAAGCGCTCAAGCTGAGCCCGAAGCCGCAAGTGATCTGGATGCAGCTCACCGTCCGCAACGACGAAGCGGCGGCGCTGGCCGAAGCCGCCGGCCTAAAGGTCGTGATGGACCGCTGCCCCAAGATCGAATACGGCCGGCTGTCCTCGGAGATCTCCTGGATGGGCATCAACTCACGCACGCTGTCGAACAAGCGCGCGCAGAATCTCGGCGGCGGCTTCCAGCGCATGGGGCTCAACCAGGCCGGCGGGAAAAAGAACGACTAGGCGGACCGCAGCCGCCGAAACGATTTTCCTTCCGGCGATACCGTTAAGGGCGTTTTCGCCTCGCCTGCGCCCAGCCTTGACGCCCGGCCCATCGCCCCCGTTTAATCCCGCCCAATTTGCCGGCGAGCCGCCGGCCGCACCCAAGCCCCGCGAGGAAATCCCATGGCCGACGCCGAACGCACCCCCGGATTTGACACGCTGGCCATCCATGCCGGCGCCAAGCCCGATCCGACCACCGGCGCCCGGGCGACGCCGATCTACCAGACCGCATCCTATGTGTTCGACGACGTCGATCACGCCGCCTCGCTGTTCGGTCTGCAAGCCTTCGGCAATATCTACACCCGCATCGGCAATCCGACCTGCGCCGTGCTCGAGGAGCGCGTCGCCGCGCTCGAAGGCGGCACCGCCGGTCTGGCCGTCGCCTCCGGCCATGCCGCGCAGGTCATCGTCATGCAGACGCTGCTGCAGCCGGGCGACGAGTTCATCGCCTCGCGCAAGCTCTATGGCGGCTCGATCAACCAGTTCAACCACGCCTTCAAGAGCTTCGGCTGGAACGTGGTGTGGGCCGATCCGGACGACATCTCCTCGTTCGAGCGCGCACTGTCGCCGAAGACCAAGGCGATCTTCGTCGAATCGATCGCCAATCCCGGCGGCACCGTGACCGATCTCGAGCCGATCGGTGCCATTGCCCGCAAGGCCGGCGTGCCGTTCATCGTCGATAACACTTTGGCGACGCCTTACCTGTGCAAGCCGATCGACTTCGGCGCCGACGTCGTCGTGCACTCGCTCACCAAATTCCTCGGCGGCCACGGCAACTCGATCGGCGGCATCATCATCGACGCCGGCACCTTCAACTGGTCGCGCGACAAGAAGTATCCGATGCTGTGCGAGCCGCGTCCGGAATATGCCGGCATCGTGCTGCACGAGACGTTCGGCAACTTCGCGTTCGCCATCGCCTGCCGCGTGCTCGGCCTGCGCGATCTGGGACCCGCGCTGTCGCCGTTCAACGCCTTCCTGATCTCGACCGGCATCGAGACGCTGCCGCTGCGCATGCAGCGCCATTGCGACAACGCGCTCGCCGTCGCCGATTTCCTGTCGACGCATCCGGCGGTCGCCTGGGTCAGCTATGGCGGGCTCGCCGGCGACAAATATCACGGCCTCGCCAAAAAATACGTGCCGAAGGGCTGCGGCGCGGTGATGACGGTCGGCCTCAAGGGCGGCTACGACGCCGGCGTCAAGCTGGTGTCGAACGTCAAATTGTTCTCGCATCTGGCCAATATCGGCGACACCAAGTCGCTGATCATCCACCCGGCTTCGACCACGCACCGGCAGTTGTCGGACGAACAGAAGACCAAGGCCGGCGCTGGACCGGATGTGGTGCGCCTGTCGATCGGCATCGAGGACAAGGCCGACATCATCGCCGACCTCGATCAGGGACTGAAGTAAGCATGCTTCGTCATTCCGGGGCGCGAGCGTCAGCGAGCGAACCCGGAATCCAGCGACACGCTCATCCGACTGGGCTGGATTCCGGGTCCGCCGCTCTCGCGGCGTCCCGGAATGACTGGGTTGGATTGATTGTCGCGGCGCTTTTGATGACGCCGTCAATCGCGGCCGCGCAGACGCCCCTCGTCCACCTGCGCGACATCGATCCCAGCATCCGCCAGGAGATGCATTACGCCGGCCGCGACAATTTCACCGGCCGGCCGCTGCCCGGCTACGACGCCGGCGAATGCCTGCTGCGCAGGTCCGTCGCCCTGGCGCTCAAACGCGTTCAGGCCGATGTCGTCAAAGCCGGCTATTCGCTCAAGGTCTATGACTGCTACCGGCCGACGCGCGCCGTCGCCGCCATGGCCACCTGGGCGCGCAACCCGCACGCCATGCCCGACACGTCGCGGTTCTATCCCGGCCTCGACAAATCGAAGCTGTTCGCGCTTGGCTACATCTCCGGCCACTCGGCGCATTCGCGCGGCGTCGCCATCGATCTCACCGTGGTGCCGCTGAAGGCAGCGCCGGTCGCCGCGTTCGATCCCGGCAAACGCTACGGCCCCTGCACCGCGCCGGCGGCCGATCGCGCGCCCGACGACTCGCTCGACATGGGCACCGGCTTCGATTGCTTCAGCGTCAAGAGCTGGACCGCCAGCGGTTCGATCACGCCGGCGCAGAAGGCGAACCGCCGCGTGCTGTGGGACGCCATGCACCGCCACGGCTTCACCAACTACAAGCGTGAATGGTGGCACTTCTCCTATGACCGCGCCGACGACGGCGTCGCCTTCGATACGCCGATCACGAAGCGGTAGGCGAGCTCACATACCCGCCGCGTGCACCACGCTGATCAGGCCGTGCAACACGGCCGACAGCACATAGCAGCGGCAGAGCCCCCCATGATCGTTGCGGGCCGCGGCAACCGCGGCACCCCCGTAGGTACCCGCCAGCAGGCTATAGAGCGCACAGGTCGGATCGAGCAACACCGCCGCGCCGTAAAGACCATTCAGGTGATCGAGAAGAGCGTTGAGGACCAGCATTGGAAGAGACTCCCTTTTGGGTTGCTGGTCGCCTAAAGTTCACACTGCGCGGGAAACGTCGCCGCCTCCGAGGGCAAGACGGTCGGAGCCAGGGAAAGGCCGGTGTTTCCTCGGAAAACGGACGGAAACCGACCGGAAAGGCTCTGGCGAGAGGTTGCGGCGTGGCGTCAAAAAGACGAATGCTTCAGCATTCGAACCCAGCGAAGGAAACCTTCGGCCAGTGCCTTGACTGGCACCTTGAGCGCGGCACCCGGCCCGACGGCACGACAGCGGCCAAAGGCGTGCCGTGGGGCAACAAAGACTTTGCCAAGGCCGTCGGCGCCAGGAGTAGTGAAGGCGTCAAGAACGAGCGCACCATCCGCAACTGGCGTAACGGCGATACTCGCCCCAGCCCCACGGACTTCCACGCCATCCTGCTTGTCCTGTTCGGGAGCAATGCGGATTACGCCGGCTGGAAAAGCGAACTGACCGACAAATATCACACCGATCGCGGCGTGCTGCCGGACAGCGCTCCGCCCGCTCTGACGCGTCAAGTGACACGCCCGACCAAACCGCTGCGCTGCCTCGGTCGCGACGACGATCTCAAGCCGGTGGTCGACGGTTTGACCGCAACCTCGGACGCCATCGCCGTGCTGGTGCTGGGCGGTCCCGGCATGGGCAAGACGACTTTGACGCGGCAAGCCGCCAATGAGCCGGCCGTGGTGGCGCTCTATGGCGAGCGCCGCTGGTTCGTCGAACTCGAAACGGCGACCGACGCCACCACCGCCGAAACGGCAGTCGTCACCGCGCTCGGGCTCGATCCGGCCAAGGCCAAAATTGACGATGCCCTGAGTATTCTCGCCGAAGTCTCCGGCCTCCTCATCCTCGACAATCTCGAAACGCCCTTTGAGGGCACGCCACAGGCTATCGAGGACCTGCTGTCGCGCTTGCATCAGGTCCCTAGACTGGCCCTGCTCGCGTCCATTCGCGGCAATGAGCCGCCGCACGGCCTGCGCTGGAGCAGGCAACGCACCATGAATCCGCTCTACGATCCGTTTGACCGCGAGCTGTTCCTCGACATCGCCTCCGATATCAAGCCGGACGATCCGCATCTTACGCGGCTGCTCGCTGAACTCGGCGGCGTTCCGTTGGCCATCGAACTGGTCGCCCACCAGGCGGCATCACACGACACGCTCGCCGCCGTTTACGACCAGTGGCAGAAGGTTGGCGTGGGCCTGGCGCAGCGCCGCGGCATCGCGCCGTCGCGCTTGACCGCGCTCGACCGCTCGCTTGAACTGTCTATTCAATCGCCGCGGTTGGGTGATGCGGGCCGCCGCTTGTTCGGACTTTTAGGCATTTCGCCGGCCGGACTATGCGGCGAGGATATCAAGGCCTTGCTTGGCGACAACGCCTTCGCAGCGCGGCAAGGGCTGCTCGACTGCGGGCTGAGTATCGAGCGCGACGGCCGGCTCGATCTGCTGCCGCCGGTTCGCGACTTTGCACGTCGCTCGCACGAACCACCCGACAGTGAGCTGCAATCCTGGCGTCACAATTTTATGGCTTTGGCAGAGCAAGGAACTCAAATTGGCGGGCCCGACGGCGCGATGGCCTTGAAGCGATTGATGCCCGAGATACCGAATGTCGATTCGGCGCTGCGTGCACTCCTCATGGGCACAGATTTTGAAGATCTGCGTGTTGCGGTAGCAGGCGTCGCCAAAGCGATGGCATGGTCGGGCCTCGGAACGCCGCGGATTCTGCGCGAATTCGCAGCAACTTGCCATTCGTCCGACGACATCTTCGGTGAGGCCACATGCCTCAAGAGCCTCGGCGACATCGCGCTGCGCCGCTCCGACTACAACGCCGCGGGGGAAGCTTACGAAGACGCATTGGCACTCTACCGCAAGATCGACAGCATCCTCGGCGAAGCCAATTGCATCCAGAGCCTTGGCGACATGGCGCTGCTCCGCTCAGACCACGACACCGCGCGCAGCGCCTACGAAGAAGCGCTGTCGCTCTACCGCGAGATCGCCGACATTCTCGGCGAGGCCAATTGCATCAGAAGCCTCGGCGACATCGCGTTTTACCGGTACGATCACGACGCCGCGCGCAGGGCCTACGAAGAAGCGCTGCCGCTCTTCCGCAAGGTTCGCGACATTCTCGGCGAGGCCAATTGCATTGCGAACCTCGGCAACGTCGCGCTGCGCCGCTCCGACTACAACGCCGCGCGGGAAGCTTACGAAGACGCACTGACACTCTTCCGCAAGGTCGGCGACATTCTCGGTGAGGCTAATTGCATCCGGCGCCTCGGCGACATGGCATTTGTGCGCTCGGACGAAGATGCCGCGCGCAGGGCTTACGAAGAGGCGCTCCCGCTCTACCGCAAGGTCGGCAGCATTCTTGGCGAAGCCAACTGCATCAGGGGCCTCGGCAATATCGCGCAGAAATACTCGGACCACGAAACTGCGCGCCAACACTACACCTTGGCACTCGGCCTCTATGAGCGCATCCCCGAACCGCACAGTATCGGCTGGACGTATTTTGCGCGCGCGACCGCGAGCCAGACGGATCAGCAGGACAACGACTTGGCCGCGGCTCGGCAGGCGTGGCTTTCGATTGGCCGCTCGGATCTTGTCGAAAAATATATCGATCCGATCGCCGGACTGAGCAAGTCCGGCCCCAAAGTTTCGAAGACGCCTACTTCTTCAGCGTCTTCGCCACGTAATCGGCGATCCGCGCCAAGGTCGCGTCCTGCGTCCAGATCGCGGTGACGGCTTCGTCGGTCGCGGCGCCGCTTGCCGCCAAACGCTCGGCCGCCGGCTGGCGAATTTGCATCTTGGTTCGGGCGAAGGCTTCCGGCGACAGCGACGCATAAGTCCGCGCCAGCCGCACCGCGCGCGGCATCAGCTCCCAGCCGTCGACCACCTCGTCGACCCAGCCCTTGATCAGGGCGTCGTCGCTGGCATAGGTCGCGGCGCCGAGCGCGAATTCCTGCAGATAGCGCGGCGGCACCACCGTGCGCACGATCTCGAAGGCCAGCGCCGGCAGCGGCACGCCGACCTGCAATTCGGTGATGCCGACATTGCCGCTGTAGCGCGCCATGACCCGGCGATCGGCGCAGGCCGCCAGCACCGCGCCGCCGGCAATGGCGTGGCCGTTGACCGCGGCCACCACCGGCTTCGGGCAGAAAAACACAGCGTCATAGAGCTTGTGCAGCAGCGGCAGGAAGTCTCGGACGTATCGAGCGCCGCCGGCGCCGACGCGCTTGAGATCGACACCGGCGGAGAAGATCTTGCCCTGCCCCGTGAGCACCACCGCCCTGATCTCGGCATTGCCGCGCAGTTCATTGAACAGCAACGCCAGCGCCTCGCAGAACTCGGCATCGAGCGCGTTGGCCTTGCCGTGCTCCAGGGTGACGATGGCGACGCCGTCGTCGAGGCGCATGCCGATCATGCGCGCTGCTCCACCGCATGAAGCGCCGGCGCGGCCACGCGCAGCGACAGCCGCTGCGCATGCACGATCGCCGCGGTGAGCACCACCACGGCCAGCGCCTGATGCGCGATGGCAAGATCGAGCGGCGCCTGATGCAGCAGCGTGAAGATGCCAAGCGTCGCCTGCGCCGTCACCAGCGCGAACACGGTCAGCGCGCCGCCGGCGGCGCGGCCGCTGCGCCAGGCATCGACGGCGTGCCACAAGGCGACGAGCCAGATCGTATAGGCCAGCATGCGGTGATCGAACTGCACCGTCAGCGTGTTCTCGAACAAATTGCGCCAGGCGGGAGTAATGTGCCACAGCCGCGCCGCTTCCGGGATGAAGCCGCCGTCGATCAAAGGCCAGGTGTTGTAGATCAGCCCGGCATTGAGGCCGGCGACCAGCGCGCCGAGATAGATCTGCACCAGCACCATGAGCGCCAGCACCAGCGCGCTGACGCGCAGCCGCGACGGCGCCGTTTCCATGCGCGCGCGCAAGCCCTGCGCGGTCCACAACACCGCGAAATAGATGGCGCAGGCGAGCGTCAGATGGAACGCGAGCCTGTATTGCGACACGCTGGTGAGCTGCGTGCCTTTCAGCCCCGACGATACCATCCACCAGCCGACCGCGCCGAGCGCCGCGCCGCCGGCGAAGATGGTCCACAGCCGCGCTTTCAGCCCCGGCGGAATCATGCCGCGCGCCAGGAAGAACAGGAACGGCAGCAGGAACACGAAGCCGGTGGTACGCGCCAGCAGCCGGTGCGACCACTCCCAGAAATAGATCACCTTGAAAGCGTCCAGGCTCATGCCCTTGTTGAGCTGCTGGTACTGCGGGATCTGCTGGTACTTCTCGAACTCGGCCTGCCAGTCGCCTTGGCTGAGCGGCGGCAGCACGCCGGTAACCGGCTTCCACTCGGTGATCGACAATCCCGATTCCGTGAGCCGCGTCGCGCCGCCGACGACGAGCGTGAGGAAAATCATGGCGGCGACGCAATAGAGCCAGACGCGCACCGCGCCGGTTTTCGGCGCAGCGGCGGTGGAGGACGGCATGAGGTTCATGATGGCGATCGCGGCGAAAAGCGGCCTTGCGGCAGGCGGCGCCGACCATATAGTCAGGAGCGCCGCCCGAGGCAAATGCGGCAAGTTGGCGGCACCTGTTCGCCGCCATTGGCCCGCCCGGCCCGCAGATTATTGGAAGTTTCCGGAGACGACATGCCCGTCCGCTTGCGCAAACTCATCGGCGCCGTCGCGCTTCTGGCCCTGGTCATGGTCTGGGCGCTGCTCGCCATGGCGCTGGCGCAATCGGCGCTGACCGACATCAACGGCTTCGTCGCCACGCTGTATTACATCGTCGCCGGGCTCGGCTGGGTGCTGCCGGCGATGCCGATCATCGCCTGGATGTCGAAGCCGGCCAAGGCCAAGTCCGAAGCCAAGGCGTGACGCGGTTCCGCCATGAATGACACCGTCACCGACAATCCGGCGCGCAACCGCTTCGAGCTGCAGACCTCCGCCGGCCTTGCCATCGCCAATTATCGCCGCGACGACCGCAGCATCACCATCACCCACACCGAAGTGCCGCGCGCCGTCGAAGGCCGCGGCGTCGGCTCGAAGCTGGTCAAGGGCATGCTCGACCGGATCCGCCAGGAAGGCCGCACGGTCATCCCGCGCTGCTCCTTCGTCGCCGCCTATATCAGCCGCCACCCGGAATATCGGGATTTGCTGTAGCGGCGGCGCGCCTCAACGCAAGGCCCGCAGGAACTGCCGGATGTTGTCCTGCATGGCGCGCTCGTTGGCGATGCGCAGCCGGTCGGCCGCGACCGGCGAGTCGCCGAAGGTCGCCTTGCCTTCGCTGCGGATCGGGTAGCTTGCATTCATGCCGGCACCCGACACCTTGTATGTCACGACCGCCGACACGTTGAGGTCGAGGCCCATCAACGGCTGATCAAGATTCTTGATCTCGGCGTCGATAAAATACTTCGGCGTCGCCGACGCCAGATAGCCGTTGGCGCGCAGGCTGTCTTCCAGCGCGGCCTTGAGCGGCTCGTTGCTGACGCCCGGCATGGTCAGCGCGTTCATCATCGCGCCGCCGGTCACCGACCGCACCTCGACGGCATGGCTGTATTTCGGCGGCGCGCTCGCGACCGCTCCCACCGACATGCCCTGCGACGTCGCGCAGCCAGCCACCATCGCTGCCAGCGCAAGCGCCAGCATCGCCTTCACGATTGTCATGGATATTCCCCAGCCCGACTACACCGCAGGTTGTAATTGGTATCGAGTTCCGGTGCAATCGGCGCGCCGCGTTTGTCCCCTGCCGCCCGCGCAGATCACTTCCGCAGCTTTTCGACTTCCTCGACCGTCCGCCCTTCGCGCGCGCGATAGACCGGCAGCGACCAGTGATAGTGCAGCGCCAGCGCACGAACGATGAAGCACAGCGCGAAGCCGGCGCTTGCGGCGACCGCGTTCGCCGCGCCGGCCGCCGCAAGGCCGACATAGGCGGTGGCGCCGAGCAGCGCCGCGGTGACATAGACTTCCTTGCGCAGCACCAGCGGGCTTTCGCCGCCGAGAATGTCGCGGATGACGCCGCCGAAGGTCGCGGTCGTCACGCCCATGGCGATGGCGATGAACCCGCCGGTGCCGGCCGTCAGCGCCTTGTCGGCGCCGATGACGCAGAACAGCGACAGCCCCGCGGCGTCGAGCCAGAGCAGCGCGCGATAGCGCGACTCCGGAATGTGGGCGAGGAAGAACGTCGCCGCCGAGACCACGACACAGATCGCCAGCGACGCCGGCTGCTGCACCCAGAACACCGGCAACTGGCCGAGCATCAGGTCGCGCAGGCTGCCGCCGCCGATGCCGGTCGCCGCGCCTAGCAGGATGAAGCCGAAAATGTCCATGCGCTTGCGCGAGGCCACCAGCGCGCCGGTCACCGCGAAGATCGCGACGCCGAACCAGTCGAGCGCCATGAGCCATGAATCGGGCATTGGTTACGTCTTCGGCTAACTCACTATCGCTTCAGGTTCACGCCGCGTCCGCCGGCCTAACCCGCTTTGCGATCTCGCTACCCTTCTCCCGCTCCACCACGGCGATGTCGTACTGGCTCTGCAAGTCGAGCCAGAACTGCGCGCTATTCCCGAAGTAGCGGCCGAGGCGCACCGCCGTGTCGGCGGTTATCGAGCGCCGTCCGTTCAAAATGTCGGTGATGCGGCCGGACGGCACGCCGATGTCGAGCGACAGCCGGTTGGCGGACAGCTCGCGTGCTACAAGTTCGCGCTTGAGCAGACGGCCAGGGTGAGAAACGGGTGCCATGTTTAACCTCGGTGGTAGTCGACGATCTCGACTTCGTAGGCGTCGCCCTTGCGATACCCGAAACAGATGCGCCAGCGTTGGTTCACCGTCATGGCCCACTGGCCTTTGCGGTCGCCCTTAAGCTTGTGCAGGCCGACGCTCTTGAGCGGGCTAAGATCGTTCAGCGACTTGGCGATGTTGAGCGCCAGCAGCAGATCGATCGCAGCCTCGAAATCGAGCCCCCGCAGCGCATTGGGCCGTTCGCCCTCCCAGACCTTACGGGTCACGGAATTTCGCCACGACCGGATCATGGCATTAATATACTACGCCAAACGGTGAAGCTCAATAGCGGGATCAGGTCGTCGCGCCAACCCGGCCTGGGCTGCCATCGGCGGCAGAAAAAGCGAGGCAATATTCGGCCGCGAAATGCGCCATTGCCACTGATGATAACGTAAGATTCCGATAAGCGTAAACTTCAAAGCTTGTCGCGAGGGTTGTAGCGCCATGCCATGTTCCCGCCTCAAAGGGGCACAGCATGGACCCGCGCAGTCTGCAGACCTACCGCCTCGCCATCGGCCTCGCGCAAGGGCTATTTCTTTTCGCTCTGCAGCGCGCCTATCTCACGCATACCTGGCCGGCGACCGACGCTTATTTCTTCGCGCCGCTGCTATCGGCCGGCTTCTTCATCCCGTTGATAGCCACCTCCGGTCTCGGCAATGTGCGACCCCGCACGTTGTCGATATGGCTCGCCATCGCCACGCTGATCTGCATCTGCCTCTCAGTTTATGACATCTATCGAATGCCGGGATTCGGGCCGGCGCCGGTCTTGAGACTGTTGCCCTCAGTCGCCGTCTGGCTGGCAGCGCTGCTGTTCATCGCCGACAAGCTGGTCGTGGCCGGCGACCGCGAGCGCCGCTGCATTGCGACCTATCCGGCGCTGTTCGATGTGTCGTGGAAGCATGGCATCCAGGCGCTGCTCACCGTGCTGTTCGTCGCCATTCTGTGGGGCATTCTCGTTCTCGGCGCGCAATTGTTCGCGCTTATCAAGGTCAGCCTGATCGCGCGCATGATCGCGCAACCGCTGTTCTGGATTCCCGTCACCGCCCTCGCCACCGCCTATGCGCTACACGTCGCCGACATTCGCGCCGGCATCGTCAAGGGCGCCCGCAATCTGGTGCTGATCCTGCTGTCCTGGCTACTGCCGGTGATGACGGTCCTCGCAATCGGCTTCATCCTGACGGTGCCGTTCACCGGTCTGGAAACGCTGTGGAACACCAAGCGCGCCGCCGCCATTCTTTTGACCACGGCCGGCGCGCTGGTTTTTCTAATCAACGCCACCTATCGCGACGATCAGGAGGCAACGGCGCCTTTCCTGCGCTACTGCCGCGCCGCCGCCGCCGTCGCCCTGGTGCTGCTGGTTGCGCTCGCGGGTTACGCCGTGCTTGAACGCATCGACCAGCATGGCTTGACGCCGGGGCGCGTCACCGCAGTCGCCGTCGTTATCGTCGCGGCCTGCTACGCGCTTGGCTATGCCGCAGCGGTTGCACGGACCGGGCTGACGTTTCGCGGACTCGAGCCCGTGAATGTCGGCACCGCTTTCGTGATCATGGCGATCCTGCTGGCGTTGATGACGCCGGTTGCCGATCCGCTCCGGCTCTCGGTCAACAGCCAGTTGGCACGGCTTCAGGCCGGCGAGATCGCCGCCGACAAGTTCGACTATGTCTTCCTGCGGCAGAAAGGCGGCCGCTATGGCAGCGAGGCGCTCGCCGCGATGGCAGCAAATGCCTATGGGCCGGTCGCCGCCGCCAATGCCGAGCGCGTCCGCACCAGCCCGTCGATCAACCGCCGTCTCGCCGGGCCGCTGCCGCCGCTCGAGAAGCGCCTTGCCAACGTCACGGTAACGTCACCCAAAGGTGCGGCCCTGCCCCCCTCGCTGCTAGAACAGGATTGGCGCACCGAGCCCAAACGCTTCAGCCTGCCGAATTGCATTACTGGCGACGCTAAATGCGACGCCGCTCTGATCGATCTGGACGGCGATGGCAAAGACGAGGTGCTGCTTGTTACCGTTCCGTCGGGCCCTGCGGCGGTTTTCAAGCAACAAAACGACGCCAGTTGGCGGCTGATCGGCACGGTCGGCTACACGTTCTGCGCCGGGGTCCGCGAGGGCTTCGATCAAGGTGACGTGAGGATCGCCGACCCCCTCTTCAAGGATGTCATGGTCGGCGGCCAGCGTCTGAGCATCACCAACGGCTGCGCGCCGCGACCGCCGGCGGTTCGTGCGGCCCCCTCGCAGCCGACCAGATAGACTTTTTTTCTTTTCTTATTGACAACGTTCCTACGAACATATACCCATATCCCTGCCTGCCGCTATGAGGGGTGCGAACCGGTTGCTCCGGCTCGTGGGGGTGGGCGCGGCGCCCGCGGCTCGTGCCCTCGCAAGGCATGAGGCTCGGGCGGCGCCGGGGCTCCGCCCGCCGGCACTATGACCGGCCGCGAGGAGCTCGCTGATGGTGCGCGCTCCCGTTTCCCCGGTTGGGGAGGCGGATCAGCCGCCAGAAGCGCGGCCCGGCGCCGTAACGACGCCGCGATGGAGCGCCGCGGGGCGCAGGCCTTCTCCGATCGCAAGGAGGGGCCGCGCCGCAAGGCGCATGTTCAGGCGCCCTGCGGCGCTCCATCCCCTCGCCTGTCTTGAGGCGGGGGAAAGAGGGCAAAGCCCGGGCGCAATTGCGCCGCGGCAACGCGGACGCATGTCAGCCGCGTTTCAGCCGGACATCATCATGCAGGAAACATCAGGACGCCAAACATCACGCCGCGTTGACGCGGCGGAAACCGTTCCACAGCGCCGTGCCGGCGCCGGACATCAACACCTTCACATAGCGGTGCCGCTGATATTCACCGTTCACCGAAATGCGCGGCAGCGCCATCAGATGATCGGCATGCGCCTTGAACAAGACGCCCGGCCGCGTCGTCACCGCCGTCTTGAAACCGAGCTCGGCGGCGATGTTGAATTCGCGCGGCCCCGCCGAGGTCGGATCGCCGACCGGATAGGACAGATGATCGGGCCGCACGCCGAGCGCCGCCTCGATCACCGAGCGGCTCTGCTCCATCTCGGCGCGCACGGCGTCGTCCGACGGCACCTTCTTCAGCATCGGATGCGTCACGGTATGGGCGCCGATCGTCACCAGCGGATCCTCGGCCATCTGCGCGATCTCCTGCCAGTCCATGCATTCGTCGCGGCAGATTTCCGGAATATCGACGTGATAGGTGGCGCACAGATCGCGCACCGTGCGGCGCACCTCGTCCTCGGTCTTCATGCTGCGCAGATAGCCGTAGATCGCGTCGTACAGTTCGCGCTTCTCGCGCACATTGCGTGCATCGAAATAGCGCTCCTCGCCGTTGACCATCAGGCCGATGCGCTCGTTGCGCGCCACGACGTATTCCAGCGCCACCCACCACAATTCGCCGAGCCGGTCCGGGAAGCTGGTCGGGATGTAGAGCGCATACGGCATCTCGTATTTCTGCAGCAGCGGATGCGCCCAGCGCAGGTTGTCCTTGTAGCCGTCGTCGAAGGTCAGGCAGACGAAACGGCGCTTGAAGTCGCCCTCGACGAAGCGGCGGTGCATCTCGTCGAGCGAGATCACATCGACCTTGCGGCGTTTAAGACGGCGCAGCAGGCCCTCGAGGAACACCGGCGTCACCTCGAGCAGCCGGTTCGGCTGGAACGCATCCCTCCTGGGCGGGCGGACGTGGTGCAGCGTCAGGATGGCGCCGACGCCGCCGACCAGCGGCCGCATCCAGTGATGCATGCCGGTGAAATACAGCCCTTCCAGCGCGGTCTTGATGACGGTCTGCTTCATGTTAACCATGACCCGCGCCGGGAACCGGCAATCCCCTCGATCCACGCGGGTGTGGAGCAATATTCCAACCCTTTATTGATAAATCTTTGCGACGGTGCGGCGACCCGTCCTCAACCGCGGTTTTGTCGCATGACCGTTGCCGTCGCTACCCGCCCCCGCGCCGCCGGTACCGCCCCGCAGGCCACCCCTGCCGCGGGCAATCCTTCGTCGACCTTGGCGCGCATCGAGATCTTCCGCGACATGGCGGCGGCCGAGCCGTTCTGGCGGGCGCTGGAGCGCGGCGGCGCGTTCAGGACGCCCTATCAGGCTTTCGATTTCCTCGATCTTTGGCAGCGCCATATCGGCGCCGGCGAAGGCGTCGTGCCGTTCATCGTCACCGGTTTCGACGCGGCCGGCGCGCCTCTGTTCGTTCTGCCCTTCGGCCGCCGGCGCGGCGCGGCGGGCCTTTGCGTCATCGAGTTTCTCGGCGGCAAGCATTCGAACTTCAACATGGGGCTGTATCGCGGCGACTTCCTCGGCGCGCTCACCGTGGCCGATCTGGAACGCGTCCTCGCGGCGCTGCGCGGCGAGGCCGATGTCGTCGTGCTCGGCAACCAGCCGCTCGCCTGGGCCGGCCGCGACAATCCGCTGGCGCTGCTGCCGCACCAACCCTCCCCCAGCTTCGGTTTCTCCGGCCCGCTGACGCGCGACTTCGAGGCGTTGTTCAACGAGCGCACCTCGACCGTCGGCCGCCGCAAGATGCGCAAGAAGGAACGGACGCTGGCCGGCTTCGGCGACGTGAGCTTCGCCCGTGCGTCGGATGGCAGCGACATCCGCCGCGTCGCCGAGGACTTCTTCACCCAGAAGAGCGCGCGCATGCGCGCCATCGGCCTGCCCGACGTGTTCGCCGCGCAGGACGTGCGCGACTTCGTCACCGCCGGCGCGCTGACGCCGACGGCGGACGGCTCGCGTCTGATCGAGCTCTATACGTTGTCGGTCGACGACACGATCGTCGCCACCATGGGCGGCGTCTGCGCCGACGGCCGCTTCAGCGCCATGTTCTCCTCGATCATTCACGGCCGCTACGGCACCGAGAGCCCGGGCGAGCAATTGCTGGTGCGCGTGGTGCGCGATTGCTGCGAGCGCGGCCTGCACACCTTCGATCTCGGCGTAGGCGAAGCCAACTACAAGTCGCTGTTCTGCGAAGCCGATGCGATGTTCGACAGCTACTGGCCGCTCAGCGCCAAGGGCCAGGCTTTCGCCGCGGCGCGGCGCGGTTTCGCGGCAGCCAAGCGCGCAGTGAAGCAGAATCCGGTTCTGTGGAAGCTCATCGTCACCGCCCGCCGCGCCAAGGCGCGGCTGACCAAAGCCGACAAGACGGACAAGGCCGATTAGGCGACGCTCGCCTGCGTCGCGCCGGCGAGCAGCACGACGTCGCCGAAGCCCGCCCCCGCCATGCGCTCCCGCGCGGCGCGCGTCTGCACATCGGCCGGATCGGCCGTCACCAGCACCGAGCGCTGCGCCAGCCGCGCGAAATATTCGACCGGCGCATCGGCCACCGAGCCGGCATCGACCACGACGAAATTGTAGCTCTGCGCCAAGGCTTCCACGATGCTCGACAGGTACGGCGAGGCCGCCAGCGCCGCGGCATCGTTGCCGACATTGCCGGTCGCCACGACATGCACCTGCGAATACTGGTCGCGCGTGATGATGTCGCCGAAGTTCGCCTGGCCGCGCACCAGCTCGGCGACGCCCGGCGCATTCGGATCGGTCGAGACCACCGACAAATTCGGCGCGCCGAAGGCGAAGTCGACCAGCACCACGCTGCCGGCTTCGGCAAGCGTGCGCGCCAGGGTGATCGCGGCATAGGTCGTACCGGCGTTGCGCGCGGTGCCGGCGACGGTGACTCTTCGCCCCGCCTCGCCCGACAGGCGCAGGCCCTGCACGATCTGCTCGATGGTGCTGACCGGCAGCGGCGGCACCGGCGCGGCAAATGCGCTCGCCGGCTTCATCTGCGGGGTCAGCGGCGGCGACGCCACATGCGGCAACGGCGGCGCCATCGGCATGACCGCGGCCGGCATGGTGGAGATGGGCAGCGGCGCATGCGGATCGGCGAAATGCGGCTGGGCGTAGCCGACCGGCGCATAGGCGTAGCCGGTCGCGGGCACTGCGGGCGAGCCGAGCAGCGCGCCGGTGACGACAAAGCCGGCCGACAGCGCCAACCCGGCGAACGCCGCGATCAGGATTGTCGGCAGTTTCTTCGGATAGGTCGGCTTGATGGCCGGCGTTGCGCGCGAAATGATGCGCGCTTCCGGCGGCGCGGCGCTGATATTGTCGCGAGCCGAGGCCTCGCTGTATTTCACCAGATAGGATTCGAGAATGTCGCGCTGCGACTTGGCATCGCGCTCCAGCGCGCGCAGTTGCACATCCTGCTCGTTGGTGGTCGAGGCCACTTTCTTGACCTGGTCGAGGTTCGCCGTCAGCGCAGCCAGACGATCGGACGCGACCTTGGCGTCGTTGTCGAGCTGACGCGCCAGCCGGTCGGCTTCGGCGCGCTTGGCGCGCTCGACTTCCGCGATCTGGGCGCGCAATTCCTTGATGCGCGGATGCTGGTCCAGCAGCGTGGTCGACTGCTCAGCCAATTGGGCGCGCAGCGCGGCGCCCTGATCGGTCAGGCGGCGCATCGATTCCGAATTGGCGATATCGGAGGAATCGATCGGCTTGCCCGAACGGACCAGTTCGTGGAGCTGCTTGGCTCGCGCCTCGAGGTCGGCCTTCTGGCCCCGCGCGGCGGCGATCTGCGAATTGATTTCGGTAAGCTGCTGGTTCGGCAGCGAGGTGTTGTTGGTGCCGACGAACAGGTTGGACTGCGAGCGATAGGCCTCGACCTTGGCCTCGGCATCGGCGACCTTGGTGCGCATCTTCTCGATTTCGCCGGCCAGCCAGCTGCTGGCGGCGCGCGTCTGATCGGTCTTGGCCGAACGCTGCGCGGCAAGATAAGCCTCGGCGATCGCGTTGGCGACGCGCGCCGCGAGTTCGGGATTGGCCGACTTGAAGTCGACACCGATGACCCGAGATTTCTCGATGGCATAGGCATTGATGCGGTCGTAATAGGCCGCGAGCGTCCGCTCCTCAGGCGACATCGAGGAGACGTCGCGCCCGAGCCCGATCAGGCCGAGCAATATCTGGCTGATCGACTGGCCGCCAACGGCCGGATCAAATTCGGGCAGCTTGTCGAGATTTTCCTTCTTGATCACCTCGCGTGCGACATCGCGCGACAGCACGAGCTGAATCTGGCTGGTGACGGCTTCCTGATCGATGGTGGCGCGGTCGGTCAGGCCCTTATCGGCGTCCGCGCGCATGAAAACGTTTTCACGGCTTTCGAGCAGCAGGCGTGCTTCCGACTGGTAGCGCGGAGTCATCGAATTGACGACGAGAAACGCCACCGCGGCGGCAAAGAACGTCACGCCCAGGATCAACGTCTTCTTGAGCCAGACGGCCCGGCCGATGCTGCGCAGGTCAGGCTCGCCGCCCGGGTCGCTCAGGGGAATCGCAGGCGCCGCCGGCACGCGAAGCGGTTTCGGCGCCGGCTGCGGCGCTGCGGCTTGGGCCTTTTTACGAAAGAACATGGCGACTCCAACACGCGTCCCGGGGACGGTGGTTCGATCTGACCCGATTATGGTTGCCACGCCGTTAATCCGCCTCACCGAACCGCTGCGAAACTCTTTATTAACCGCGCGGCCGCTTCAGGCGCCGTCGTTTGCTTCGCCTCAATCACTGGCGAGGCATATCGCCGGCATGAATCCGTTGAACATTCTCCACGTTTTTCGTGCGCCGGTCGGCGGCCTGTTCCGCCACGTGATGGATCTCGCCCGGGCCCAGGCTGAGCTTGGCCACCGGGTCGGACTGATCGCCGACAGCAACACCGGCGGCGACCGCGCGGCCGCCGTCCTCGATTCCATCGCTCCGCTGATGGCGCACGGCGTCACCCGCATCCCGATGAACCGGCACGTCGGCCCGGCGGACTGGGCGCCGATTCTGCACGTCATGCGGCGCAGCCGCGCCGCCAAGGCCGACGTCCTTCACGGCCACGGTGCCAAAGGCGGCGCCTATGCCCGCCTCGCCCTCGGCAGCCGCGGCGCGGTACGGGCCTATACGCCGCATGGCGGCAGCCTGCTGTTCGGCCACGACACCCTCGCCGGCAAGATTTATCTCACCACCGAGCGCCTGCTGATGCGGCGCAGCGACCTGTTGCTGTTCGAGAGCCAGTACAGCGCCGACATGTCGGAGCGCAAAGTTGGCCCGCCGCACGGCCTTTTGCGCGTCGTGCATAACGGCGTCTCGAAGGCGGAATTCGAGCCGGTCGTGCCCGTCGAGAATGCGACGGATATCGTGTTCATTGGCGAACTGCGTCACATCAAGGGCATCGATCTGCTGATCGACGCCATCGCTTCGCTGCGCCGTCAGGGCCGCCCGCTGACGGCGACGCTGGTCGGCGCCGGCGCGGAACGCGACGCCTTGATCGCGCGGGCCGCCAACGCCGGGCTCGCCGACTCCATCAAGTTTCCTGGTGCCATGCCCGCACGCGAAGCGCTCAAACTCGGACGTCTGATGGTCGTATCGTCACGGGCGGAATCCCTCCCCTATGTCGTCCTCGAAGCCGCGGCCGGCCAGGTCCCGCTGGTCACGACCCGCGTCGGCGGCATCTCGGAAATCTACGGGCCGCTGTCCGACACCCTGATCGCGCCCGAGAGCTCGCAGGCGATCGCCACCGCCATCGCCGCCGCGCTCGACGACCCGGAAACCATGCGCCAGCGGACGCTCGCGCTTAACGAGCGCGTCGCCCGCTACTTTTCGATCGAGGCCATGGTCGGCGGGGTGCTGGATGGTTACCAGACCGCGCTTGAAACCCTGCGTAAATCGGGCCGTCGTTAACCGGATTTCACGGTGTCCGCTAAACCTTTCTTGAGAGTCTTTCCGTAGATATTTACGCAGATTTACAAAGATCGGCGGCCGGCGTCGTGGCCGTCTCAGTATGGCGTAACGCAAATGTTCGACACCGATTCCCGACCCGCCCTCGATGCGGCCGGCGCCGGCGCCGCTGCGGTCCTTGACCGGTTGCGTGAAGGCCCGCGCGAACAGCAAACGCCGCGCAATCTGTCGGAAAAGGCCCGCGCCATCATCGACAAGCCGATGGCGGCACCGATCTCGCCGATCGTGCTTGCCGGCACTGTGCGAGTCGTCGAATTCGCCCTGATCGTGCTGGTCGGGCTCGCGATCTTTCTGACCTATATCGATCCGATCCAGCCGCAGTTGCCGCGCTATTTCGGCGCCATGCTGGCCATCGCCACGCTGTCGACGCTGGCCTTCCAGGTCGCCGATATCTATCAGGTGCACGCGTTCCGCGGCCACGAGAAGCAGTATATGCGGCTCGCCTCGGCGTGGTCGTTCGTCTTCCTGATCGTCATCAGCGCGTCGTTCTTCCTCAAGGCCGGCGAGATGTTCTCGCGCATCTGGCTCAGCGCCTATTACGTGTTCGGCCTGATGGCGCTGATCACGTCGCGCAAGATCCTGTTCTACATCGTTCGCCGCTGGACGCGCGAAGGCCGCCTCACCCGGCGCACGGTTATCGTCGGCGGCGGCGAGCCCGGCGAGCGCGTCGTCACGGAGCTGCGCCGCCAGAAGGACACCGGTATCGAGCTCGTCGGCATGTTCGACGATCGCGGCGACCGCGGCGGCGACGAATGCGCCGGCCTTGCCAAGCTCGGCACCGTAGACGATCTCGTCGAATTCGGCCGCCGCACCCGCGTCGATCTCGTGATCTTCTCGCTGCCGATCACGGCGGAAAACCGCATCCTGCATATGCTGCGAAAACTCTGGGTGCTGCCGCTCGACATCCGGCTTGCCGCGCACACCAACAAGCTGCAGTTCCGGCCGCGCTCCTATTCCTATATCGGCAAGATCCCGGTGATCGACGTGTTCGACCGGCCGATCGCCGACTGGGACGTCGTGATGAAGTGGCTGTTCGACAAGATCATCGGCAGCCTGGCGTTGATCGCGCTGTCGCCGGTTTTGCTCGCGACCGCGATCGCCATCAAGCTCGACAGCAAGGGCCCGGTGATTTTCCGGCAGAAGCGCTATGGCTTCAACAACGACCTGATCGAGGTCTACAAATTCCGCTCGATGTACACCGACAAGAGCGATGCGACCGCCGCCAAGCTCGTCACCAAGGACGATCCGCGCGTCACCCGCGTCGGCCGTTTCATCCGCAAGACGTCGATCGACGAACTGCCGCAGCTCTTCAATGTCGTGTTCAAGGGCAACCTGTCGCTGGTCGGCCCGCGCCCGCACGCGGTCAACGCCAAGGCCGAAGCGCGGCTCTATGCCGACGCCGTGGACGGCTATTTCGCGCGCCACCGCGTCAAGCCGGGAATCACCGGCTGGGCCCAGATCAACGGCTGGCGCGGCGAAACCGACACGCATGAGAAGATCCAGGCGCGCGTCGAACACGACCTCTATTACATTGAGAACTGGTCGCTGCTGCTCGATCTGTCGATCCTGCTGCGCACCCCAACCTCGCTGCTCAAGACCGAGAACGCCTATTGATCACCGCCCGCGATATGGCGACGGCCGCGGTGATGGCGCCGCGGCCCGCCTATTCGATGCCGGCGGCGGCGCCCGCCGCGCGCGTCGGGGAGCCGTTTCGCGAGCGACTGTTCACCGCCGTCCTCTTCATCACCGTGCTGGCGAGCTGCATCGCCTTCATCGAGCCGTCGCCACATGATGGCCTGATCGGGATTCTTGCGATCGCCGCGCTGGCCGCCGGCCTGCGCTTTCACCGCATATTGCTGATCCCGTTCGTCCTGCTGATCGTCTGGAACGTCTTCGGCATGTTCTCGCTTCTGAACGTGCCGGGCCGTGAAAAGACCGAGCAATACGCTGCGACCTCGGTCTATCTCGCCATCGCCGCCCTGCTTTTCGCGCTGATCTTCGCCGACAAGACGATGGCGCGCATGGCGACAATGCGGAAGGCCTACGTGATTGCCGCCGTCATCGCTGCGATCTGCGGCACGGCCGGATATTTCCACCTGTTTCCCGGCTCGGACATGTTCACGCTGTATGACCGCGCCATGGGCCCGTTCAAGGACCCCAACGTCTACGGTCCGTTCCTGATCCTGCCGGCGCTGATGCTGCTCGAGCGCATGCTGACCCAGCGTATCGACCTGCCCAGCCTGGTCGCCACCGCCATCATCATGTTCGGTCTGCTGCTCAGCTTCTCGCGCGGCGCCTGGTTCAATTTCGCTGTTGGGCTGCTGATCGTCATTGCTTTCAGCCTGCTCACCGCGCCGACGCCCCGGATACGAACCCGTATCGTGACCCTCAGTGTGCTCGGTATCGCGGTTCTGGCTATTCTGCTGGTGTTTCTGCTGACGGCAACATCGCTGTCCGCGATGTTCGAGACCCGCGCCCAACTGGTGCAGAGCTACGACGTCGGCACCGGCGGCCGCTTCGTCCTGCAGGAACTGGCGATCGGCTCGGTGCTTGAGTTCCCGAATGGCATGGGGCCGTTCGAGTTCGCCCGCGTCTTCGGCCTGCAGCAGCACAATGTCTATCTGCAGGCCTTCCTGGTCTATGGCTGGGGCGGCGGCTTTGCCTACATCCTGCTGGTGCTGACCACATTGTGGGTCGGTTTTGCCAACGCCTTCAAGCGCACGCCCTGGCAGGGCTACGCCATCGTCGCGGTCGGTACCTTTCTCGGCGTGGTCCTGGAAGGCTTCATCATCGACACCGACCACTGGCGCAGCTTCTTCCTGCAGCTTGGCGTGATCTGGGGCCTGGCGGCCGCCACCCGTTGCTCCGCGACCGCCCGGACTTTCGGCGCATCCGTGGTTGCGCCGCGATAGGTGCATCCCTATAGTCCGCGCCGTTCCGGTCGGGGCGTGGCGCAGCCCGGTTAGCGCACTAGTCTGGGAGACTAGGGGTCGTGAGTTCAAATCTCGCCGCCCCGACCATTTCTTTAAATCTATCAGTCGATTACTGACGGATCTTGAGGCGCCGCCTTAGCGGCGCCGGGGCCTCGCCGTTACTCCACCTGCGCGGATTCGAAGCCCAGCCGCGCCGCCCAGCGGTCCAGTTGCTCGACCGTCGCCGCCGGCAGGCTGATGCCCTGCGCCAACGCGGTGGCGATGTTCCGCGCCGCCTGATCGCCCGGCAGCCTCACAGGAGCCAAAGGATCGATGGGCGCGTTTTCGCGGCACTGGTCAGCGAAGAAGGCGGTCTGCGCCTCGAAGGCGGCGCGGCCGGCAAAAGCGCCCGGATCGATGACCTGCATGAAGACACTGGCGCCCCAGCGCGTCGGCGCATCGCGACGGCCGAACCCGGACAGCCCCTGCGTGAGCGCCTCGACCATCAGCGCCAGACCGAAACCCTTGTGCCCGGCCTCCATGCCGCCGAGCAGCATCAGGCTGCCGCGGGGGCCGGCGCCCTCCATCGCCGCCGGATCCCGCGTCGGCCGCCCGGCGCTGTCGAGCAGCCATTCATGCTCGAATTGTTCGCCGGCGGCGACCTTGGCGCGCGTCATCGACACCGTGGTCAGCGACGCGCAGGCATCGAACAGCACCGGGCTCGCCCCCGCCGGGAATCCAATGGCGAAAGGATCCGGGCTGAACAGGCCCTGCTTCCCGCCGAACGGCGCCACGAATTTGGTGTGCGGGCCGGACGAGGCCAGCATGACGTAGCAACCTCGGTCGGTGGCATATTTGGCCAGCGCCGCGAGGCAGCCGATATGATGGCTGTGGCGCATCGCAAAGGTGACGACGCCGTGCGCCGCGATGCGGGCGAAGGCCGTTTCCAGCGCGCGCTCCATCAGCCACAGCCCCGGCAGATAACGGCCGTCCCAGACGATGGTCGGCCCGGTGTCGCGCACGATCTCCGGCTCGCCGTCCTTGCTCATGCTTCCGCTGGCGAGTTCCTCGAGATAGGCCGGGCCCTGCGCGAGGCCGTGGGTGCCGCGGCCCATCGCGTCGGTGAGCACGAGCAGGCGCGCGACCGACGCGGCCTTGCCGGACGCAAGGCCGGCGGCCGCGAACAGCGACGCTGCGAAACGCTCCCATTCGGCCACGGAGCGTGTGACCCTGTCGCGGGCCGGCGACTGCTTCATGTCAGGCTCTCTGGACACGGCCGCGTCAGTTGTCCTCGAGCAAGGTGCAGTGAGCCGGATCGGCGCTCAGCACGATCTGCTGGCCCTCCTGCCAATGCTGCGGCCCTGCGCGGCGAATGATTAGCTCGCGCCCGCCCCACATAACGTGAATCTGGGTCAGGTCGCCGAGAAACACCGAACGCTCGATCTTCGCCGGCCAGCGGTTCGGGTGCTGGGGTGGCGCGGATGCGGCGTCGGCAATGTCGAGGTGAACGGTCCGAACCGACAGGCACGCCGTGTCGCCGTACTGGCGGCCGCATGTTGCGGCATGGATCACCTGGCCGCCGTCGGTCTCGATGACGACCGTATCGGCGCTGGAACGATCGCGCAGCACCTTGCCGCGGATCAGATTGGACGAGCCGACGAAGTCGGCGACGAAAGTGGTGCGCGGGCAGTTGTAGATCGCGTCGGGCGAGCCGTTCTGTTCGATATTGCCGGCATTCATGACCAGGATCTGGTCGGACATCGCCAGCGCTTCCTCGAGATCGTGCGTCACGTAAAGCGATGTCACGCCGAGCCGATGCTGTAATTCCCGCAGCTCGATGCGCATGTTGCCGCGCAGCTTGGCGTCGAGGTTGGACAAAGGCTCGTCGAACAACAGCACCGACGGCGAGAACGCGCAGGCCCGCGCCACGGCGACGCGCTGCTGCTGGCCGCCGGACAATTGCGAAGCGTGGCGATCGGCGAAGGCCTCCATCTTGACCAGCGCCAGCGCTTCGCGGACTCGCTCCTTGATCTCGGCTGCGCTCTTGCGGCGCACCTTGAGACCGTAGGCGACGTTTTCGAACACCGTCATATGCGGCCAGATGGCATAAGACTGGAAGACCATCGACAGGCCGCGCTCTTCGGCGGGCAGGTTGATGTTCGCGGCGCCGTCGAACATGACGCGGCCACCAACGCGGATGCGGCCCGAATACGGCTTCTCCAGCCCCGCGACGGCACGCAAGGTCGTGGTCTTGCCACAGCCGGACGGCCCGAGCAGCGTCAT
Organism: Pseudomonadota bacterium; assembly: GCA_018240595.1. Taxonomy (GTDB): domain Bacteria; phylum Pseudomonadota; class Alphaproteobacteria; order Rhizobiales; family Xanthobacteraceae; genus Pseudolabrys. Next base: position 136,667 of record JAFEFL010000055.1, read on the forward strand.
CTGCTCCCCGGCCCCGACCGTGAAGCTGACCGGTCCGACCGCCTGCACCGCGCCATAGCGGATGACCAGATCTTCGACTTCGATATGCGGAGCGGCGGTCATGGCGTCAGCTTTCGATTCGGGACAGACGGCGCGTCGAGACCAGGAACAGCAGCATGGCGGCGCCGACGACGACCGTCTGGATCAGCGCCATCGCCGCGGTCAGTTCGCTCGACGAGGAGAAGAAGGATTCGACGATCGCCGGCGTCAGCACCTTGCTGTTCGGGCCCATCAGCAGGATGGACGCGCCGAGTTCGCGCACGCTGGCGACGAAGATCAGGAACCACGCCGCGATCAGGCCGGGCCGCAACAGCGGCGCGGTAATGGTACGCATGCGGTAGAACCAGTTGGCGCCGCACACCTCGCCGCATTCCTCGAGGCTGCGGTCGAGCTGGACGATGACGCCGGAGATCGTGCGCACGCCGAGCGGCAGGAACACCGTCAGGTAAGCGATCAGCAGGAGCCACAGCGTGCCGTAGATCGGGATCGGGAACACCAGCCACGCCCACATCATGCCGAAGGCGAAGACGAGGCGCGGCACCGCCTGCGGGAACATCACGATGTATTCGAGGACGTGGCGGCCCGGCAGCTTGGAGCGCTGGATGAACCAGGCGATCAGGCCGGTCAGCACGATGCCGATCGTCGCCGTCCAGAGGCCGAGCCACAGGCTGTTGCCCATCGCCGAACGCACCGCGTTGAGCGAGAACGCCGTGGTGTAGTGCTCGAGCGTGAAGTTGGACATCGCCGGCAAGGCGGTCGCCAGCCGCTGCAGCGAAGCAAACACCAGCGTCGCCATCGGCAGGAACACCGACAAGAACAGATAGACCGCGCAGACGGCGAACAGTAGCCAGCGCAACGGGCCGACATCCATCGGGCGCGGCCGGAACGCCTTGCCGCTGATCGTGGTGTAGGTGCGGTTCAGCGTCAGCCGGCGATAGAGCCAGACCAAGCCGAACATGATGACGAACAGCGACACGCCCATGGCCGCTGCGAGCGGCATCCGCGGCGGATATTGCGAGACGAGCTGATAGATGGCGGTGGTGAGCACGTAGAAGCGGTTTGGCGAACCGAGCACCAGCGCCGCGGAAAACGAGCCGAGCATTTCGGCAAAGACATAGACGGCGGCGCCGAGCACGCCGGGCGCAACGAGCGGCAGCGTCACGCGCAGCATGGTGCGCAGACGCCCGGCTCCCATGACCTGGCTTGCTTCCTCGAGCGCCGGATCCATCGATTTCATCACGGCGCTGATCATGACGAAGGCGACCGCGCCCTCGAACAGCGCCATCACCCAGGCTATTCCCAAGGGCCCGGAAATATCGAAAAGTGCCTCTTTGGCGCCCATCGCGCGCCAAAGCTGGTTGATGAATCCGCTTTCCGGCGAACCGAGGAGGCTCCACGCCAGCGCCCCGAGAAGCGGCGTCACGTAGTACGGCACCGCCATGAGCTGTTCGAGCGCGCCGCGCATCGGCACATTGGTCCGGGTCAGGATCCAGGCGGCGACGAAGCCGAAGACCAGCGCCATCACCGTCGCCGCCGAGGCGACGACGAGCGTGTTGACCATGATCTCCCAGTAATTCGCGAGCGTGAGGAAGTTGTCGAGGCCATAGGCGGTCGGCGGCCGGACATTCGGATCGCCGACGTCGAAAGCCGCCTGGAACAGGTAGAAGACCGGGTACAGCACCAAGGCGGCAGCAATGAGTGCCACCGCCCCGCCGACGATCAGCTGGGCCGATCCACGCTCGCGAGGCTGCATGTTGGCCTCTTACAGACCAAGCATGCCGTTCCATTCCTTGACGTAAACCGGATGCGCCTTCTCGTAGGCATCCATGTCCTGCGGGAACAGGAGCTTGTAATCCGCAAGCTTCATGCCGCCCGGCATCGGCGACGCGTCCTTGCGCAGCGACGGGTAGTACAGGAACTTGTTGGACTGATAGAGCGTCTGGCCTTTCGGCGACATCAACCAGTCGAGGAACAGGCGCGCCGACTCCGGATGCGCCGGCTTGCTGACGATACCGGTCACCAACGGCGTCGCCGGACAGCCTTCTTCCGGCGCGACGAACGCCACGGGCGCGCCGCGGTCCTTCACCAGCTGATAGCCAGCCCATTCGCCGAGAATGGTCGCCTGCTCGTCGCCCTTGGCAAGACGCTCGAACAACTGCGCGCGCGAGTCGAAACCATGCGGCCGGAGCTTGGCGAACTCCTTCCAGTAATCGTCACCGTGCAGCCGCTTGAGCTCGTACCACTGCACGAACTGCATGCCGCTGGTCGATTGCTTGCAACTGATGACGTTGCGCCAGCGCGGCTTGATCATGTCCTTCCAGCCCTTCGGCACGTCGGCGCCGGACACCTTCTCCGAATTATACACAATGCCTACGAAGTCGATGCCGGAGTAGAAGTAGTAGCCAGCGCCGGTGCCGAAGGCTTCCTTCGGGTAGAACTTGCTCTGCGGCGAGTCGTATTGCTCGTAACCGCCCTTTTTCTTGAAATCGATGGCGGTGGAGACTTCCGAGAACTGCACGACGTCGACAGCGAAGCGGCCGGCGCCCCGCTCGGCGAGCAATTTGGCGTACAGCGCACCGTTCTGCGCGCGCAGATACGACGCCTTGATCTTCGGGAAGTCCTTGGAGAACTCGGCGACGATCGCCGCGCCGGCAGGATCGCTGTCATGGGTGTAGAACAGCATTTCGCCTTCCGCCTCGGCCTTCGCTAGGTCGGCTGAGGTCTCGAAACCAGCGGGAGTCATCGTCGTCTTGCGACCCTGACCGAAGGCGATGCCACCGCTCGCGGACACCGCAACGGCCGCCAAGCCGGCTTGCATCACGTGACGGCGCGACAGGCCGTCGAAAGCCTTCTTCGACATCGAATCCTCCCTAATGTTTCGACCGGAAGTTCCGGCCCATGATTATTGCCGTCCAGACTAGACACCTACGGTGATACCTGTCTTTATTTAGTTCGTTATCAATTGATGCAAGATAGGTATCAATGTTCACGCTGGTCCAACTGCGCTGCTTTGTCACGTTGGCCGAGGAATTGAACTTCCGGCGCGCGGCGCGACGCCTGAACATGAGTCAGCCGCCGCTGTCGCGGCACATCCAGGCCCTCGAGCACGAGATCGGCGCCGAACTGGTGGCGCGCAACCGCCGCTCAGTCGAATTGACCGCCGCCGGCGCCAGTTTCGCGCGGCTGTCGCAGCGCATTCTCGATCAGGCGATCGATGCCTATCGGCAGACGCGGCAGATAGCCAGCGGCGATGCCGGCGAGATCACGATCAGTTTCACGGCGCTGTCGAGCTACGCCTTCGTGCCGTCGCTGGTCGCGCTGCTGCGCAAGCACTATCCGTCCATCGCGCTGACGCTTCGCGAAATGACGACGCCGCAGCAACTGGCGGCGCTCGCATCACGCCAGGTCGATATCTGCCTGCTGCGGCCGCCGGTGGCGCTGCCGAATATCCGCACGACGCGGGTGCTGCGGGAAAGACTGCTGGCCGCCGTGCCGGCCAAACATCCTTTGGCCAAACGTCGGCAAATCAATATTCGGGAATTCGACGGCAGCGTGCTGGTGACCTACCCGCCGGTCGAAGGCCCCTATTTCCACGGCATGGTCACCGGCCTGTTCCAGGCCGCCGGGGTCTATCCATCGGCCATCCAGTACATCACGCAGACGCATGCGATCCTCGGCTGCGTCGCCGTTGGCGTCGGTCTTGCCGTCGTTCCTGAATCGGCCAAGGGCTGCGCGCCGGCTGGCGCCGTGCTGCGGCCACTGATCGGCGCCGAAGGCGTCCATGTCGATCTGGTGATGGCGTCGCCGGTCGAAACCACAAATCCTGCCAGCGCATCGGTGCTGGCTCTGGTGGAGAAGCACCTCGGCAGCCGCGGCCGTGCCACCGCCGCAGCCTGACGCCCTAAGATAACGCCGCGCCTTACGGCTTGGGATACAGCGTCACCACCGCGGTCGCGTCGAGTTCGCTTTTGCCGGAGGCGATGAGCAGCCGGTACAAGGTCAGCGCCTGCGACGCCATCGGCATCGGCAGATGCTGGTCGCGCGCTGCGGCTTGCAGCATTTCCAGATCTTTGAGCACCTGACGGGCAAAGCCGCGCGGCGCAAAGTCCTCGGCAATCATCTGCGGCATGGCTGCCGCCAGGAGGTTCGAGCCGGCATGGCCGGTGGCCAGCGCCTTGGGGATTTTCGCGGCATCGACGCCGTAGGATTCGGCGAGCCGCAGCGCTTCGGCAATGACGCAGTAATTCGTCAGCACCAAAGTCTGGTTGACGAGCTTGGTTGCCTGTCCGGTCCCGACCGGACCCATATGCGTCATGGTGCCGAGGTCCGCGAGCAGCGGCGCGGCTTTGGCGATAGCCGCATCATCGCCACCAGCCATGATCGCCAGAGTACCTGCCTTGGCCGCGCCCGGCCCACCGGAGACCGGCGCGTCGATGAACGACATGGCTTTAGCTGACAGTGACGCGGCGATGCGGCGCGTGGCCCCGAGCTCGGTGGTCGAATGATCAATGAGGATCTTGCCGGCGACATGGGCGGCGTTGACGACGCCGTCGGCGCCGAGCGCGGCGTCCTCGACCGCCGCGGTGTTGATGACGCAACAGAGGATGACGTCGCATTGCGCCGCGACGTCGGCGGCGCTTTTGGCCGGTGTCACGCCCCAGCCCGTCGCCGCCGCCACGCGTTTGGCCTCGATGTCGAAGCCGACGACGCGGTAGCCCTTTTCGACCAGACGGCGGGTGAAGCCCTCGCCCATCAGGCCGAGGCCAATGAAACCGATGGTCTTGTCCATGATGCGGCCCTCCCTCGGAGGTTAATCGTAACTGGCGGGATCGATGGCGAGCGAATTGGCAAGGCGCGTCCAGGACGCCTCGATGTGGCGGCGCAGGACGTCGTGCGCCAGGCGGCCGTTGCGCGTCTCCAGCGCCACGATCAGTTCCTCGTGATCGGCGACCGCCGCCGCCCAGTTGTCCGGGATGTCGTTGCCGCGGAAGCGGCTGCGCTTCATCCGCGCATGCAGGCGGCCATGCATTGACCGCAGCACCTCATTGCGCGCGACCCGGACAATCTCGACATGGATGCTCTGGTTGATGCGAAAGTATTCCAGCTTCTCGCGCTGCCGGTAGTACTCCATCATGCGCTCGTGCAGGTCGCGCAAGCCGCGCAGTTCGTCGTCGGTCGCGTGCAGGCAGGCGAGTTCGCCGGCGAACGCCTCGAGCCGGGCGAGCACGGCCAGCATGTCGTGCGCCTCGCGCGGGCTCAGCCGCGTGACCACGGCACCGCGGTTGGGCAGGATCTCCACCAGCCCCTCCGAGGCCAGCACCTTGAACGCCTCGCGCAGCGGCGTGCGCGATACGCCGAGCTGATCGCAGAGTTCGCGCTCGATAATGCGGCTGCCCTCGGGAAGCTGGCCCTCGGCAATGAGATCGCGCAGCCGGGCGACCACGGTCTCATGCAGCGAGCGCCATTCGATCGGCCCGCCGAGATCGATCGCCGTGGTCACTTCAGCCGGGTCCGGGTTCGCCATGCGGCGGATCACTATCGCAAAAGATTGGGGATGAAAAGAACGAGCGCCGGTACCGCGGTCAGGATGGCCAGGGTGATCAGCAAGGGCGGGTAATACGGCAGCATCGCCTTCAGGAGCTTGATCATCGGCACGCCGGTCATGCTCGACAGCAGGAAGAGCGACAGACCAAATGGCGGCGTAATCGTGCCGATCATCAGATTGAAGACGACGACGATACCGAGATGGATCGGATCGACCCCGGCGGCCACCACCGGCGGCGCCACGAGCGGCACCCGCAGCAGAGTCGCCGTGGTCGAGTCCACGAACATCCCGGCGATGAAGAAGATCACGTTGACGACGAGCAGCAGCACCAGCGGGTTGCTGGAGATGTCCTTGAACCATCCGGAGAACTCCTGCGGCACCTGCTCGACCGCGAGGATCCAGCCGAACATCGAGGCGGCCGCGACGATGATGAGGATGGCGGCAGTGCCGCGCACCGTGGCGATGGCGGCGTCGCGGATGAAGCCCCAGTTCATATCGCGGTAGTAGAACGCGCCGATCAACAGCACATAGACCACGCAGACCGCCGAGGCCTCGGTCGGCGTGAAGCTGCCCGACAGCATGCCGCCAACCAGGACGACCGGCGCGAACAGCGCCGGCGCCGCCGGCCACAGCGCGCGCCATAATTCACCGAACGACGGCCAGCGGTCGGCGCGCGGCAGGTCGGCCTTCATGGCGATGATCGCGGTGGCGATCATCAGCATGGCGACGCAGATCAGCGCCGGGATGATGCCGGCGACGAGCAATTGCAGCGCCGAAATCGAGGTGATCGATGCGTAGATGATCAGTGGGATCGACGGCGGGAAGATCGGGCCGACGATGGCGGAAGCGCCGGTGATCGCCGCCGAAAACGGCACCGAAAAACCCCGGTCCTTCATCGCCTTGATCTCGATGCGGCCAAGGCCGCCGACATCGGCCAGCGCCGCGCCGGAGACGCCGGAGAATATCAGGCTGGCGACAATGTTGACCTGGGCCAGCCCGCCATAGAGGCGGCCGACCAGCACATCGGCAAAGTGGAACAGCTTCTGCGTGATGCCGGCCGAGTTCATCAGGTTGCCGACGAAGATGAACACCGGCACGGCCACCAGCGGAAAGGAGTCCATCGAGTACAGGACGCGTTGCCCGATCGTCGCCAGCGGAATGCCCTGCCACCAAATGTAAGCAATCGACGGAACAAGGATGGCGTAGACGACCGGGAAGCCGAGAACGAACAGGACGAAGAAGGCCACGATGACCAGAAGCCCGAGATCCATGGGTGTTGTCTCGCTGTCTCAGATAACGGGCGTGGGGCCGTCAACGGTCGGCGGTTTGCGGCGGAAGGCGTACCAGACGTAACCGGCGGCGCTGACGGCAAACCCGACCAGCATCGGCGCGGCGAACAGCCAGAACGGAATGTCGAGGATCGGCGTGCGGGTGCCGAAATTGCGCCAGATCGACAGCCCGCCGGCCACTGCAACGACGGCCAGCGACACGCCGCTGACCAGAAGAATTACGCGCTCGAACATGACGCGGGTGGGCCGCGGCAGAAAATCGATGAACTCGGCCAGCCGGATGTGCTCGTTGGCCGAGATGAGCAGCGGACTGCCGATGAAGACGAGGATGATCAGGCCCCAGCGTGTCGACTCTTCGAGCCCCGTGATCGGGCTGTTGAAGACGCCGCGCAGGATGACCTGAACGGCCGGCAGGACAACCAGGGAGAACAGAGCGAGCATCGCGACGACGCCCAGCCAACGTTCAAGGAGAGACCAGAGTTTCTGCATGACATCGTCCCAAAGGATGGGGCGGACCGGCACGCGCCGTGCCCGCCCGCCCGCCGGCATCAACCCTGCGTTTCCTTGAGCTTGGCGATATACGGCGCCCAGTTCGGATAGTCCTTGAGGATTTGTTTGCCGACGGATTCACGGAAAGCCTTGAGGTCGAGGCCGCTCTTCTCGTCGATGATCGTGACGCCGTTCTTCTTCAGCGTCGCGATCTCCTCGGCCTCGGCGTCCTTGGCCCATTTCAGCGAGCGCTGCGCCATCTCTGCGAAGCAATCCTGCATGATCTTGCGGTCGGCGTCGGGGATGCCTTCCCAGGCCTTTTCATTGACGAACACCGCCAGCACCGACTCCATGTGGCTGGTCATCATCACGTATTTGTTCGCTTCCCACATCTTGCGGGCGATGATGTTGTTGAGCGGATTTTCCTGACCATCGACCAGTCCGGTCATCAGCGCCGGCATGATCTCCGAGATCTCGACCGGCGTCGGGATCGCGCCCATGCCCTTGATCATGGAATTCCACAGCGGCACCGGCACCGAGCGGAACTTCTTGCCTTCCATATCCTTCGGCGAATGCACCGGGTAACGCGCCGAGAGTTGCCGCGCGCCGCGATAGAAATTGCCGACGATACGCACACCGCCTTTGGCGACGAGTTTCTTGTTGATCTCCTGAAGCACCGGCGAGGTCGCCTCGTTGGTGGCGCGCATCGCCTGTTCGGGGCTCGAGAACAGGAATGGCGCGTTGAAGACCGCGACATCCGGATCGATACGATCGAGCGAGGAGAAGTCGTGGTGGCCCATCTGGATGGCGCCAATGCGGATGCCGTCGATCATCTCGCTGAGATTGCCGAGCTGCGAACCCGGGAAGACGCGGATTTCGATACGGCCCTGCGTCTTTTCGCCGACGAGTTTGGCGAGCTCGGCGGCGTATTGCGTCTGGGTTTCGCCCTCGGCGCCGACGTGAGCGTATTTGAGGATGATCTTTTGCTGAGCCGCGGCCGGACCGGCGGCTATGGCCAAGGCCGTCGCGACAACGGCGCAAATTGGCGTGAGCACACGCATGGCATTTCCTCCCCGATCATGAGCGAGGGTTGACCCCTCTATACGAAGGGATTATTCATGCCTGCATATTGAATGCAATATGCAAATCTCCGAAATCTCCGGCGAGCGAACGCACCAATGACGCAGGCGACCAGCGACAAATTCCCCCGCATTGCCATTGCCATGGGCGATCCGGCCGGCATCAGCCCGGAATTACTGGCGCGCTTGCTGGCGCGTTCCGAGCTGCTGAAGCGGGCATCGGTTGCCGTGATCGGCGACCGCCGCGTCCTCGCGGCCGGCGAGAAGGTGGCGGGGCTGCAGGCCGATCTGTCGGAAGCGGACGACATCGATCAGGCGTCGCCGGGAAAGCCGGTCTTCATCGACCTCGGTCACCTTGATCCCAGCGCGATCACCATGAAGGAAGCGAGCGCTGCAGGGGGGGCGTTTGCGATCCGGAATTTCAAGGAAGCGCTGCTGCTTGCGAAGCAGCAGCGGATCGACGGCATCATGTTCACACCGTTCAACAAGCTGGCGCTGAAAAAGGCCGGCAACCCCTACCCGGACGAAATCCGCTGGGCCGCCGACATCCTCGACTGGCAGGGCGAGTGCAGCGAATTCAACCGGCTCGACGACCTGTGGAACGCCCGCGTCACCTCGCACGAGCCGCTGCGCGAGGTCGCCGGCCTGCTGACGCGCCAGCGCGTGCTCCGGGCGATCGAGGCGACCGCCGAAACGCTGACCGCCGCCGGCATCGCCCGGCCGCGCATCGCCGTCGCCGGCCTCAATCCGCATGCCGGCGAAGGCGGCCTGTTCGGCAATGAAGAGATCGACGTCATCGCCCCGGCCGTCGCCGATGCGCAGGGCCGCCAGTATTCGGTCGAAGGCCCCTTCCCGGCCGACACGGTCTGGATCAAGGCGCGGCGCGGCGACTACGACGTCGTCCTGACGATGTATCACGACCAGGGCCAGATCGCGCTCAAGCTGCTCGGCTTCGAGCGCGGCGTCACCATCCTCGGCGGCATGCCGGTGCCGATCACGACGCCGGCGCACGGCACGGCCTACGACATCGCCGGCCAAGGCATTGCCGATCCGACCGCCACCATCAAGGCCTTCGAGACGCTGCTGGCGCTGACGTCGTTGCGCATGGCGCGCTCGGCGGCGTAAGAGAGAGGCCGTGGCCGACCAGCACACTGCCCTGCCGCGATTTCCGATCGTCGACGCGCACCAGCATTTCTGGGACCTGACGCGCAATTACTACCCGTGGCTCTGCGACAAGGAGCCGATCCCGTTCCGCTACGGCGACTACTCGGCGATCCGCCGCAACTACCTGCCGCCCGACCTGCGCCGCGACAGCGCCGGCCTCGACCTGCGCATGACCGTGCACATGGAGGCCGAATGGGATCGCGCCGATCCGGTGGCGGAGACGCGCTGGCTGGAAAGCCTGAACGCCGCGACCGGCCTGCCGACCGCCTGCATCGGTCATGCCGAATTCGAGCGCAACAATATCGGCGACCTGCTCGCCGGACACGCCGCCAGCCCATTGATGCGCGGCATTCGCCAGAAGCCGGCGGCAACGCGGAGCGCAACTGAGGCGAAGCGCGGCCAACCGGGCTCGATGGACGACCCGGCCTGGCGCAATGGCTATGCGCTTATGGAAAAACACGGCCTGTCCTACGATTTGCAAACGCCATGGTGGCATCTTGATGCCGCGGCCGAACTCGCCACAGATTTCCCGCGCACGACGATCATCATCAATCACACCGGATTGCCGGCGGACCGCAGCGCCGAAGGCCTTGCGGCGTGGCGCGCGGCGCTCGAACGCGTCGCCGCGCAGCCCAATGTCGCAATCAAGATTTCCGGACTCGGTCAGCGCGGCCTGCCGTGGACGGTCGAAGCCAATGCGCCGATCATCCGCGACACCATCGCGATCTTTGGTGTGGATCGTTGCATGTTCGCCAGCAATTATCCGGTCGACAGCCTCGCGGGCTCCTACCGCGACATCTTTGCCGGCTTCTTCGCCGCGGTCGCCGATCGGCCCGACAGCGACCAGCGCAAGCTGTTTCACGACAACGCCGTGCGTCTCTACCGGCTGGCGTGAGGCGTCAATCCGGCGTGCGCAGCGAAATCCCGAGCGCCGCGCGGCGGCGCAGCCAGGTGGTGGCGCGATATTTCGGATCGTGGGTGAGCGCGAACATGCCGTCGAGCACGGCAAGCACGCGCGCCGCGCCGAGGTGATCGCCGAGAGCCAGCGGACCCTTCGGATAATTGAGGCCGAGCTCCACCGCGGTGTCGATATCGGCCGGCGCGGCGACACGCAATTCGGCGATACGCGTGCCGACATTGACGATCATCGACAGCAGCCGCTGCGTGACGAAGCCGGCTGAATCATTGATCGCGGTCACCGCCGCGCCGCCGGCGCCGAGCGCGGCAACCGCCTGGCCGAGCACGTCAGGCGCGGTCAGCGGGTTCTTCATCACCGTGTGGCGCTTGCCGAAGCGGCCGAGCATATCGACCGCCACCGTGCGCGCCGGATCGAGTTCGAGACGCAGCGCCGCGCTGGTGCAGTCCTCGCCGAGCGGCGTGACGAAACACAGCGCGCCCTTTGCCGGCGCGCCGCCCACTGTGGCCTTGACGCCATTGGCCTCGAGGATGGTCGCGAGGTCGCGGCCGCCGTCTTCGTCGGCAATCCAGACCGCGGTCGGCAGCGGTTGTTTCTCGACCGCGACGGTCGGCGCACTCGCGGCCTCGGCATTCTTGTAATCGTAGAAACCGGCGCCGCTCTTGCGGCCAAGCAGACCGGCGGCGACACGCGTCGCCAGCACGGCCGAGGGCTGATACATCGGCTCTTCGTAATAGCGGCCGTACATGCTTTCCATCACCGCATGGGTGACGTCGCCGCCGATCAGATCGAGCAGTTCGAACGGCCCCATGCGGAAGCCGGCCGCGTCCTTCATCAGTTCATCGACCTCGCGCGGCGAGGCAATGCCCTGGCCGATGATGCGCAGCGCTTCCGGCCCGTAGGCGCGGCCGGCATGATTGACGACGAAGCCCGGGGTGTCGGTCGCGACGATCGGCGTCTTGGCGATGCGCCTGGTGAAGGCGGTGAGCGCGTCGGCGAGATCCGGCGCGCTGCGCAGGCCGGCAATGACTTCCACGAGCTTCATCACCGGCGGCGGGTTGAAGAAATGCAGGCCGCCGACGCGCTCCGGCCTGGCGCAGCCGGCGGCGATCTCCGTCACCGACAGCGACGAGGTGTTGGTCGCCAGCACGGCATCCGGCGCGAGGATCGCTTCGAGCTTCTTGAACAGGTCGCGCTTGACGCCGAGATCCTCGACGATCGCTTCGATGACGAGGCCGGCGGGCTTGGCTTCCTCGAGCGACGTCATCGGCTTGAGCTTGGCCATCACCGCGCGCTTGGCGTCCTCGGTCATGCGGCCCTTGGCAACCTGGCCGTCGAGCCCTTTGCCGACGGCGGCGATCGCTTCATCGACCGCGCCGGCGCGCGCGTCATAGAGCAGCGTGTCGATGCCGGCCTGCGCGCAAACCTGGGCAATGCCCCGCCCCATCGTGCCGGCGCCGAACACGGCGACGACGAGATCGGCTTTCATGAGATCAACGGTCATTGCTGGTCTTGCCTACTTGCCTTCGTAAGTCGGTTTGCGCTTCTCGATGAAGGCGGCCATGCCTTCCTTCTGATCCTGCGTCGCGAACTGCAACTGAAACGCCTTGCGTTCCAGCATCAGCGCGGTCTCGAGCGGCGCGTTGAGTCCGGCGTTGACGATCTCCTTGATCTGCTGCACCGAGATCGGCGGCATCGCCGCGATCTCGCGCGCGATCTCGAGCGCGCGCGCGAGCGCCTGTCCGGTCGGCGCCACCTCGGCGATGGCGCCCATCGCCTGCGCTTCGCTCGCGGAGAAGAAGCGCCCGGTCATCAGCAGCATCAAGGCGCGCTGCTTGCCGACCAGACGCACCAGCCGCTGCGTGCCGCCGCCGCCGGCGAGAATGCCGAGCTTCACTTCCGGCAGGCCGAGCTTGGCGCCCTCGCCGGCGACGATGAAGTCGGCGCACAGCGCCAGCTCGAAGCCGCCGCCGAGCGCGAAACCTTCGACCGCGGCGATCACGGGCTTGGGGCATTCGACCACCGGCCGGTAATACTGCTGCACGTTGCGCGCCATCACCTCGATCGGGCCGGCCTTGGCCATCTCGCCGATATCGGCGCCGGCGGCGAAAGCCTTGTCGTCGCCAGTGATGACGATGCAGCGCGTCTTGGCGTCGGCGCCGTAGCGCAGAACCTCTTCGGCGAGGCGCTGACGCAAGGTCAGGCTGAGCGCGTTGCGCACCTGCGGCCGGTTGAGACGCAACACGACGATGTCGTCGCTGGGATGCTCGACGAGAAGCGGATCGGGCTCGGTCATGGGGGCATCCTGACGTGCGTGGGACGAAAGCGGCCCTGCCTAACATGAGGCTCCGCCGCCGCCAATCAACGCCGGCGCGCGGCGGCGGCACTCCTTCGAATGTGCGGAAATCCGCCGTCCTACTTGGCGGCCGGCGTCAGCGCCGCATCGATGAGGCTGCGGCATTCCTTCAGCTCATCGAGCACGGCCTTGAGCCGCTCCGCCTTGTCCTGCGGCATGACGCGCGAGGGCGCAGCGCTGACCGGAGGCTCGGGTCTCGGTTCGGGCCTCGGCTCTGGCCGCTGCGCGACATCGAGCGAAGGCGCGCGCTCCATCGGCCGCGGCGCGCCGTCGATACGCTCGCCCGGATCGATGCGCGGCATCGGCGCGCTTTCCATTGGCGGTTCCTGGCGGTCGTCGCCTGCGTCGCCGCCGTCATTGAGATCGCGGCCGATCAGCGACGTGATGCGGTCGCGCAAGCCGCGCCGCTCTTCCTCGGCTTCCTCTTCGTCCTCGAATGCCTCTTCGACATCCTCGACGTCTTCATCGGACGGCGCCGGAGCGGCACCTTCGTGCCAGATCGTTTGAACGAACTCGATGCCCTGCTCGCTAAGGATGCGCTGCACGCCGCGGATCGTGTAGCCCTCTCCGTAGAGCAGGTGCCGAATGCCGCGCAGCAGGTCGATGTCGTCGGGACGATAGAAGCGGCGGCCGCCGCCGCGCTTCATCGGTTTGATTTCGGAAAAGCGGCTTTCCCAGAAGCGCAGGACGTGTTGCGGCAGATCGAGTTCATCGGCCACTTCACTGATGGTGCGGAATGCGTCCGGCGCCTTGTTGTCCAAAGCGGCCTCACCTGCCCTGAGCTTGCAATGTGACGAATCTACACGAAAGCGACGGTGATGTTACGCGCGTTCGGCTTCATCGGCGACGTTATGCCCGTTTATCCGCTGCTTGAGGATAGCGGAGGGCTTGAACACCATCACGCGGCGCGGCGAAATTGGAACTTCCTTGCCGGTCTTCGGATTTCGTCCGATGCGCTGGCCTTTTTTGCGCACCACGAAACTGCCGAACGACGACAGCTTCACCGTTTCGCCCTTCTCGAGGCAATCGGTGATTTCTTTGAGGACCAATTCGACAAGCGAAGCGGACTCGGTCCGTGAGAGGCCCACCTTCTGGTAGACGGCCTCACAGAGATCCGCTCTCGTTACTGTTTTACCGGACATCGCCCTGCCCAACCCATGGCGAAGATATCTCGCTGAATAATCGACGATATTAGCTCTACAGGAGCGGGTCAACGGGCGATTTGCACGAGCCGCGCCCCGCCCTTGCTCCGGTTTGAGGCCTCACCAGCGCAGCAGCGCCGAGCCCCAGGTGAAGCCGCCGCCCATCGCCTCGAGCAGAATGAGGTTGCCGCGCTTGATGCGCCGGTCGGCCACGGCGTCGGCCAGGGCGAGCGGGATCGAAGCGGCCGAGGTGTTGCCGTGGCGGTCCACGGTCATCACCACCTTCTCTGGAGAAATGCCCAGTTTATGGGCCGAACCGTCGATAATCCGCTTGTTGGCCTGGTGCGGCACGAACCAGTCGATGTCGGCGGCGCTGGTGCCGGTGGCGGCGAAGGCGTCCTCGATCACGTCGGTGATCATGGCCACCGCGTGCTTGAACACCTCGCGGCCCTCCATGCGCAGATGGCCGACGGTCTGGGTCGAGGACGGGCCGCCGTCGACATAAAGCTTGGACCGGTGCTTGCCGTCCGAGCGCAGGTGGGTGGTGAGGATGCCGCGATCCGAGGTCTGGCCCGGCTGCTCCTGCGCCTCCAGCACCACCGCTCCGGCGCCGTCGCCAAACAGCACACAGGTCGTCCGGTCGTTCCAGTCGAGGATCCGGGAGAAGGTCTCGGCGCCGATCACCAGGGCGCGCTTGTGCGGGCCGGTCCGCAGCATGCTGTCGGCGACCGACAGCGCATAGACGAAGCCGGAGCACACCGCCTGCAGGTCAAAGGCGACGCCGGTGGAGATGCCGAGGTTGTTCTGCACCGTCACCGCGGTCGCCGGAAAGGTCTGGTCCGGGGTGGCGGTCGCCAGAATGATGAGGTCGATGCTGCTCGCCTCGACATGGGCGTGAGCGAGCGCCGCCTTGGCCGCATGGGTGGCAAGGTCGGAGGTCAGTTCGCCGTCCGCAGCGATATGGCGTTCGTGGATGCCGGTGCGCTGCACAATCCACTCGTCGGTGGTATCGACTTTCTTGGCCAGTTCGTCATTGGAGAGAATGCGGGCCGGCAGATAGCTGCCGCAGCCGAGAACAACCGAACGAAGTACACTCACGAGGCCGCCCCATTCGCCACTTGATCCGCCACCGCGTCCTTGCCCGTCTGGGCGGCCGCACGCGCCTGAAGATCGCGCGCCAAAGACTGGCCGATCTTGGCGAGAAGCTCGTAGCGGATCATATCGTAACCCATGTCGATCGCGGAGGCGTAGCCTTCGGCATCGGCGCCGCCGTGACTTTTGATGACAACGCCGTTGAGGCCCAAAAAGACGCCGCCATTGGCTTTGCGCGGGTCCATTTTTTCACGCAGCGTATCGAAGGCCGGCTTGGCCAGCAGGTAGCCGAGCCGCGCGCGCCAGGTCCGGCCCATGGCGGCGCGCAGGTATTGCGCGAACTGCTTGGCGGTGCCCTCGGCGGCCTTGAGCGCGATATTGCCGGCGAAGCCTTCCGTGACGACGACGTCGACGGTGCCCTTGCCGATGTCGTCGCCCTCGACGAAGCCCTGGTAGTCGAAATGCGGGAAGTCGCCTTCGCGCAGGATGCGGCCGGCCTCGCGCACCTGCTCGAGACCTTTGACCTCCTCGACGCCGATGTTGAGGAGGCCGACGGTCGGCTTCTCGATGTCGAACAGGACGCGCGCCATGGCGCTGCCCATGACGGCGAGATTGATGAGATGGGCTTCGTCGGCGCCGATCGAGGCGCCGATGTCGAGCACCACGGACTCGCCCTTCAGCGTCGGCCACAGGCCGGCGATGGCCGGGCGCTCGATGCCCTCCATCATTTTCAGGTTGAACCAGGACATCGCCATCAGCGCGCCGGTGTTGCCGGCCGAGACGGCGACGTCGGCCTCGCCCTTCTTGACCGCGTCGATCGCCAGCCACATCGACGACTTGCCGCGGCCATAGCGCAGGGCCTGGCTCGGCTTGTCGTCCATGCGGATCGACACTTCGGTATGGGTGAAGGTCGCCTTGGCCTTGAGGCGGGGCAGCGTGGCGAGCACCGGCTCGACCGCAGCGCTGTCGCCGAACAGCAGGAACTGGATATCCGGGTGGCGCTCGAGCGCGATGTCGCAGCCCGGCAGGACCACCGACGGACCGTGGTCGCCGCCCATGGCGTCAATCGCGATGCGAATGTTATCGGGCATGACGCGGCTCAGAAGGTGACGCAAACGGTCGGCAGGCGGTGACGGTCGGGGACATGACTACGGCGTCCGAAATGACTTCCCAGCATCCGGGATCATGCGCCCCACGAGAATGGCATGAGCGCTGGATTCGACGCTCGCCGGGCACCATACCCGGTAGGCCGGACGTGACAAGCCGTTTCAGTTCTTGCTGTTTCCCGGTTCTTTCTTGAGCGCCGCCAGGGCGGCGAAGGGGTAATTGCCGCCCTTCTCAACCGCAGGAGGCGCGAACTCGGCCCCTTCCTTGCGCGGATAGGGATCGATGGCCAGCACGAGGAACTCGGCGGCGATGGCGCCGAGGTCGATGGTATTGCCGGTCAGCGGTTCGGGCGCCTCGTCATCGGCCTTGTGACGCGCTTCGGCGTTATGGAGGTCGGCATGGAGGTCGGCCGCCTCGGCGCCGGCCGCCGGCGGCGCGAATGTCAGTTCGATCGGCTCGTCGATTACGGTCTCCATCGGCTCGAGCGAGACGACGCAGGTCTGCCCGACGCGGCCATGGACGGTGCCCGCGACATGGACCTTGCTGCCGCTCTTGCTGAGTTCGAAGGTCGCGGTCAGTTCCGGCACCTCGCGCAGCCCGGCGAGCGCGGCAATCGCCGCCCGCGCCGCTTCCGGCGCCTCGATGTCGCGGTGCAGCCCGCTGTCGGTGATCTGGTCGAGAGCGATCGGCACGCTCCACGGCACCACCTCGGCGATTCCGGCAGTCCCAGATGCTGTGTGAGCCCCGCGCGCGGGCCCGCTCTTCTTGCTCATGATCGTCAACTCAGGGTTCGGTTCGGTCAGGCGATCGGCACCGGCACGGCGGCCGGATCGGGAAAGGCCAGCCGGCCCTCGATGATCGCGGCCCGGTCCTGGGCCTTCAAGTCCCCTACCGCCTGGCCAATGTAGTCGGCAAGCCGGGGCGCATTGGCCAGCGCCGACGGCGCCCCGCCATAGATATTGCGCGACAGGGCGGTCACCAGCGCCCGGCGCTCGCCGAGAGCATCGATATAGGCCTTGGAGCGGCCGTAGAAGGCCTGCCCCATCCGTTTCATCTCCTTGGGCACCTTCAGGTCGCTGATTCCCATTTCCCGCAGGTTGTCGTCCATATCCTGGCAAAACAGGTCGAAAAGCGCCTGGCCTGCCGGATCGAGCACGCCGTCTTCGGTCAGCCGGTCGAGCACCAGGGCCAGATGCAGCACAATGAGGTCGAAACGGCCATTTACCGTATCGGCGACGGCGTAATCCCGGTAAAAGACCGGCAATCGCGCCTGCGCCACGATCATGCCATACAGGGTGGAAATGGTGTCGGGCCGGCTGCGGCGGAACAGAGACAAGATCATGGGCGTGACAAAGATCTGGGCGTGACAAGATTCTGGGCGTGAAAGGCCTGTCGGCGGGCTCGATTGCCGGCCCGAGTTGAGACGCCGATTTAAATTACAGCCCGCCGGATGCAAGACCTCAATTGACCGCACTTTAAGACAATTGCCGACGAGGAACCGTTGTTGATGACTGCCGGAAGCCCGAAATCCCTGCCCGCTCGCCGCCTCGCGCCGGCGCTCGCGCTGCTGACCGCCCTCGCCGCGCCCGTGACGCTCGCCGGCTGCGGCAGCTTCGGCGAAACGCTGCAGCGCGGCTATGTCGTGCCCGACGGCGCGCTGGAGCAGATTCCGATCGGCGCCACCCAGGAACAGGTGCTGATCGTGCTCGGCACGCCGTCGACTGTCGCCACCATCAACGGCGACGTGTTCTACTACATCTCGCAGAAGGCCGAGCGCTCCGCCGCCTTCATGCCGCACCACGTCACCGACCAGCGCGTCGTCGCCGTCTATTTCGACAAGGACCGCAAGGTGAAGCGGCTCGCCAACTACGGCATGAAGGACGGCAAGATCTTCGACTTCGTGTCGCAGACCACCGAAACCGGCGGCAACCAGCTCAACTATCTCAGGGGCATCTTCAACGCGTTCAAGGTGTTCTGAGCCGGCGCTCAGGTTTAGCGACAACATCAGCGCAATAAAAAAGGCCCGCGACATTCGCGGGCCTTTTCGTTTCGTTGCACTCCGTCATGGCCGGGCTTGTCCCGGCCATCCACGTCTTCCTTTAGAAGCAAGGCGTGGATGCCCGGCATGAAGCCGGGCATGACGGCGATGGCATTAATGAGCCAGGATCGCCAGCAGCAGCAGCGCCACGATGTTGGTGATCTTGATCATCGGGTTCACGGCGGGGCCCGCCGTGTCCTTGTAGGGATCGCCGACGGTGTCGCCGGTCACGGCCGCCTTATGGGCGTCCGAACCCTTGCCGCCGAAGTGGCCGTCTTCGATGTACTTCTTGGCGTTGTCCCACGCGCCGCCGCCCGAGGTCATCGAGATGGCAACGAACAGGCCGGTGACGATGACGCCGAGCAGCATGGCACCGAGGGCCGAGAAGCCGGCCGACTTGCCGGCCGCACCGCCGCCCGCGATCAGGTAGATCGCGAAGTAGCAGACGATCGGCGACAGCACCGGCAGCAGCGACGGGATGATCATTTCCTTGATCGCCGCCTTGGTCAGCAGGTCGACCGCGCGGCCGTAGTTCGGCTTCGAGGTGCCCTTCATGATGCCGCTATCTTCGCGGAACTGCTTGCGCACTTCCTCGACGATCGCCTGCGCGGCGCGACCGACGGCGGTCATGCCGAACGCGGCGAACAGATACGGCAGCAGGCCGCCGAACAAGAGGCCGACGACGACGTAGGGGTTCTTCAGGGAGAAGTCGAGCGTGACACCCTGGAAGTAACCAGCACCGGTCTTGGTGAAGTAGTCGAGGTCCTGGTTATAGGCCGCGAACAGCACCAGCGCGCCGAGGCCGGCCGAACCGATGGCATAGCCCTTGGTGATCGCCTTGGTGGTGTTGCCGACCGCGTCGAGCGCGTCGGTCGACTTGCGCACTTCCTTCGGCAGGCCGGCCATTTCGGCAATGCCGCCGGCATTGTCGGTGACCGGACCGAAGGCGTCGAGCGCGACGATCATGCCAGCCAGCGCCAGCATGGTGGTCACCGCGATCGCGATGCCGAACAGACCGGCGAGGCTGTAGGTGACCAGGATGCCGGCGATGATGACGAGCGCCGGAAGCGCGGTCGACTCCATCGAGACGGCAAGGCCCTGGATCACGTTGGTGCCGTGGCCGGTAACCGAAGCCTGCGCGATCGACTTCACCGGGCGATAGTCGGTGCCGGTGTAGTACTCGGTGATCCAGATGATCAGGCCGGTGACGACCAGACCGACGACGCCGCAGATGTAGAGCGTCATGCCGGTGTAGTTCTTGCCTTCGCTGGCCAGCGCCGTGGCGAAGCCGTTCGGCAACGCGTAGGCGATGACGCCGGCAATGCCGATCAGCGACAGGATGCCGGTGACGATCAGGCCGCGATACAGCGCGCCCATGATCGACTGCGAGGCCGGCAGCTTGACGAAGAAGGTGCCGACGATCGAGGTGATGATGCAGATGCCGCCGATGGCGAGCGGCAGGACCATCATCGGGTACAGGAGCGGCGTGCCTTTGAAGAAGATCGCCGCCAGAACCATGGTGGCGACCGTGGTCACCGCGTAGGTCTCGAACAGGTCGGCCGCCATGCCGGCGCAGTCACCGACGTTGTCGCCGACGTTGTCGGCGATGGTGGCCGGGTTGCGCGGATCGTCTTCCGGAATGCCGGCCTCGACCTTGCCGACCATGTCGCCGCCGACGTCCGCACCCTTGGTGAAGATGCCGCCGCCGAGACGGGCGAAGATCGAGATCAGCGAAGCGCCGAAGCCGAGCGCCACGATGGCGTCGATGACGGTGCGGTCATCGGGGGCCAGGTGGCGGGTTCCGGTGAGGAAGCCGAAGTAGATCGTGACGCCGAGGAGCGCGAGGCCCGCGACCAGCATGCCGGTGATGGCGCCGGCCTTGAAGGCGATATCGAGACCGCCGGCGAGCGACTTGGTCGCGGCCTGCGCGGTGCGCAGGTTGGCGCGGACCGAGACGTTCATGCCGATGAAGCCGGCGGCGCCGGACAGGATCGCGCCGACGGCGAAGCCGATGGCGACGAGCCAGCCGAGCGTGAAGCCGATGAGCACGAAAATCACGACACCGACAATGCCGATGGTGGTGTACTGGCGGCGCAGATAGGCCTGCGCGCCCTCGCGCACGGCTCCTGCGATTTCCTGCATACGCGCGCTGCCCTGATCAGCCCGCAGCACGGATCCGGTCGCCCAGATTCCGTACAGGACGGCAAGCAGGCCGCAGCCTACGATCGCCCACAAAGTCGTCATGGTGGTCTCAACCCCGTTTTGTAATGAGCTTTGGCAGGAGGGTTAGCCTCCCGGCCCGGCGCCCGGAATTATCGAGGATGGCCGCTTTATAAGGGCGCTTCACCCCGACCTGGAAAGCGCGCGGACCATGCCAAAATCGTGGCAGCAAAGCAACGTCCGGGCCGGCCTGATTTGACAGGAAATTTAGGCCCGCGGGGCGGTTTTACCGGCGTGAACATGCGCCATCGCCCCTGTTCTTTAAAGGCCCGGGGCGGCCTGCCTTCCTTTCCTCCCCCTCGGAAATGCCCGAGGGAATGGAGCGCCGCGAAGCGCCCAAACGGTGCGCCTTGCGGCGCGGCCCCTCCTTGCGATCGGAGAAGGCCTGCGCCCCGCGGCGCTCCATCGCGGTGTCTTGACGACGCCGGGCCGCGCTTCTGGCGGCTGATCCATCTTGCGATGGGTAGCGCTCACCATCAGCAAGCTCCTTGCGGCCGGTCTTAGTGCCGGCGGGCGGAGCCCCGACGCCGCCCGAGCGCCCGGGATGCGTAATCCCCGGGCCCGCGGGCACCGCATCCACCTCCCGCTGACACGACGCCTCATGACAGCGCCCTCGGTGGGAGATGGACAAGAGTGGATATAGTCCTTATTTGGGAATGATGTCAAGCCCACCCATGTCGCCCTCCGCGAAAGCGGAGGACCCGGCAATTAATGGCCGCGCCGCAAGCGCTGGATCGCCCGCCTTCGCGGGCGATGACGCTTCGGATTACAACACCTTGCGCATGAACACGGTGCCGGCGACCGGCGTGTCGTAATAAGGCTCCATCTCCGCGAAGCCGAAGCGGCGGTACAGCGCCTGCGCGTCCAGCATGCTCGGCAGCGTGTCGAGCCGCATTTCGCGATAGCCGATGGCGCGCGCCTCATCGACCAGCCGCTCGACCAGCCGCTTGCCGAGCTTCTGGCCGCGGCCTTCCGCGGTGACATAGAGCCGCTTCATCTCGCAGGCGCCGGGCGCCTCGAGCGGCCGCAGCGCGGCGCAGCCCACCGCCCTGCCCGCGCCATTGCGCGCAATCAGCAGCACGCCCTTGGGCGGCGCGTATTTGCCCGGCATCGCCGCCATCTCGGCCTCGAAGCCCTGATAGGCCAGATCAACCGGCAGCGACTCCGCGTAAGCGCGGAACAGGCGGATGGCGTCGGCGAGATCGGCCGCGCTCTGGACAGTGGCGATGGTGAAGGACGGCGCTTCGGTCATGACGCCGCGATCATAGCGCAGGCCGGCTAAATTGCCGCCGCCGCGTTGGCGCGCTGACGCAGCACCAGCCAGATCAGCAGCAGCGCCGGCGCCGCGAGGATCGGCATCGCCACTTCGTTGATCGCCGCCCAGCCGAACAGCGCCAGGAACTGGCCGGACGAGAACGAGGTCAGCGCCATGCAGCCGAAGATCATGAAGTCGTTGAACGACTGCACCTTGGTGCGCTCTTCCGGGCGGTGACACTGCGTCACCATGGTGGTGGCGCCGATGAAGGTGAAGTTCCAGCCGATGCCGAGCAGCACCAAAGCCGTCCAGAAATGCGCGACCGTCAGCCCGGCGACACCGATGGCCGCCGAGATCAGCGTGATGACGAGGCCGAGGCCGGTGATGCGTTCGACCCCGAAGCGCGCGATCAGCGTGCCGGTGAAGAAGCTCGGCGCATACATCGCCAGCACGTGCCACTGGATGCCGAGCGCGGCGTCAGTGACGGAATGGCCGCAGCCGATCATGGCCAGCGGCGCCGAGGTCATCACCAGATTCATCACGCCGTAGCTGACCACGCCGCAGGCCACCGCGACGATGAAGCGCGGCATGCGCACGATCTCGCCGAGCGGGCGCGACTTGGTGCTGTGCACCTGCGCCATCTTCGGAATGCGCACGAAGGACAACACGACGGCGGCGATGACGGCGCAGGCCGACTGGCCGAGATAACTCGCGGCGAAGACGTAAGGCGGCAGCAGGTCCTTGGTGAAGATGACGAGCTGCGGGCCAATCACCGCGGCGAACACGCCGCCGGCCAGCACCCAGGACACCACCTTGGCCCGCATGCGCTCGCTCGCCGTATCGGCGGCGGCGAAGCGATAGGACACGTGAGCGGCGGCATAGAGCCCGCCGAAGAAAGTGCCGAGCACCAGGATGGCGAACGAGCCGGCGATCACCGCGTGATAGGACACCAGCCCGGACAGCACGCCGAACAGCGAACCGACCTGCAGCGCGTTGCGCCGGCCGTAGTGGCGCGCCAGCCAGCCGAGCGGCAGCGAACCGATCCACATGCCGATCACCATGCCGGTGATCGGCAAAGTCGCCAGCCCCTTGTCCGGCGCCAGCGCCGCGCCGACGATCGAGGCGGTCGAGACGATGACGGTGTTGTTGCCGCCGGCCAGCGCCTGCGCGACCGCCAGCACCCGCGCATTGCGGCGCGCCAGATCGTCATCGAAATGATGTGGCAGAGATTCGGCGATGGCCGACATTCGCGAGCGCCCCGGGCAAAAACGTTCCCCTCTTAACCGCCCGAGGAGAAGGCCGCTACTCCGAAAGTCGCAGGGCTGGGTTGTTTTCTCCCCGAAACCGTCAGAACTCGATCCGGGTCCGGTGGATCGCCTTGGCCTGACGGGCCTCGCCCGGCGAATGCGCGCCGATCTGGCCGAGCGAGGCGCGCAGATCGTTCATATAGAGGTCGATGAGTTGCGCCGGGCCGTCCTCGCCCAGCGCGGCAATCGCCCACAGGAAGGACTTACCGGCGAAGGCCGCCTGCGCGCCGAGCGCCAGCGCCCGCATGACGTCCTGGCCCGAGCGGATGCCGCTGTCGAACAGGATCGTCGCCTTGTTGCCGACGACGCCGGCGATGGCCGGCAGCACGTCGATGGTCGGCACCAGCGCCTCGATCTGGCGGCCGCCATGGTTCGATACCCAGATGCCGTCGATGCCGAGCGCCAGCGCCTTCTCGGCGTCGGCCGGATGCAGGATGCCCTTGAGCGTCATCGGCCCTTTCCAGGCATCGCGATAGCGCGCGATCTCGTCCCACATGAAGGCGCCGCCCATTTCGCTGCGCGCGAAGCGGATGATGTCGTTGGTGCGCGTCTTGCCGGAATATTGCGCCAGGCTGGCGAAGCGCGGGTAGCCGTTGCGCAGCAGCGCCGCGAGCCAACGCGGCCGCATCAGCATTTCGGCGATCATGCGCGCATTGGGATGAAACTCGCCGCCGAGGCCGGCATAGGTTTCGCGCGAACGGATGGTGCGCACCGGCGTATCGACGGTCAGCGTCAGCACCTTGACGCCGGCGGCGCTGGCGCGCTTGACGAGGTCGAAGCCGATCTTGTGATCGTTGCCGGCGAAGCGATAGATCTGCAGCCAGAACACGTCGGGCGCGACCGCGGCGACCTGTTCGATGACGGCGCCGCCGACCACGCTCAACGTGTAGGGAATGCGCGCCGCCTGGGCCGCCTTGGCCATGATGAGGTCGGCGCCGGGCCAGACCAGCGACGGTCCGCCCATCGGCGCGATGCCGATCGGCGCGGAATATTTGGTGCCGAACAGCTCGACCTCGACCGGCGGCAGCACGTTGGTGACGCCGTAGCGCGGCACGATCTTGACGCCGTCGAGCGAGGCCCAGTTGTGCGCGATGCCGACATCGTCTCCCGCGCCGGTGTCGCCGTAGGCGAAGGCGAAGGCCGGCACATGACGCGGCGCGCGGCGGCGGAAATACTGCGCGGTCGGAAAGTTGCGGAGATATTTCTGGAAGTTCTTGGTCTGCCCGGCCGGCATGTAGGACCGCCGGATCTTCGTGTCGTCCATTGAAGTTTCCTCGCCGCCTCTTGTTATGACGCGACTATAGCGGCCGCTCGTCGCGATGTCCGCATGGCTGACATTCCGCGGCGGAAGTCAGAAATGGCTGAAGGACATATGCGCGAAGGCGAGCGCGCTGCCGTCGGCGTTACGAAAGCGGGCGCCCTCGCCCTCGGCGATGACGCCGATGTCGGTGACCGCGGTCTTGGCCGCCATGGCGGCGACGCGGAAGCGGTCGATGTTGGCGGGCGGCACGGTGCACAGGATTTCGTAGTCGTCGCCGCCCGACAAAGCCGGCGCGAGCCGCGATGCGTCCTGCGCGATCACGGCGCTGGCGGCGTCGGAGAGCGGCACGCGGGCGACCTCGATGTCGGCGGCGACCTTGGAGACGCGGGCGAGCTTGGCGAGATCGCCGGCCAGACCATCGGACACATCCATCGACGCCGAGGCATAATCGAGCACGGCCTGCGCCAGCGCATTGCGCGGCCGCGGCAACAGATAACGCGACAAGAGATGCTCGCGGTGCTTGTCGCCGAGCGACCATGATGCGCCCTGGCGCAACCCGAGGCCGAGCACGGCGTCGCCAATGCTGCCGGTGACGAAAACATGATCGCCGGGCTTCGCCGTCGAGCGGCGCACCATGCGGCCTTCCGGCACGCTGCCGAAGGTCGCGACCGATACCATGATCGGCCCCGGCGATCGCACGGTGTCGCCGCCGAACAGTGGGCATTTGTAGGTCGCGGCATCCTCGCGCAGGCCGGACGCGAAGCCAGAGAGCCAGTCATCACCGATGTCCTCGGGCAGCGCCAGCGACACCAGGAAGCCGAGCGGCCTGGCGCCCTTGGCGGCCAAGTCAGACAGGTTCACGCGCAGCGCCTTCTGCGCGACGGCGCTCGCCGGATCTTCGGGGAAGAAATGGATGCCGCCGACAATGGCATCGGTCTTCAGCACCATCTCGCAACCGGCCGGCGGCTTGATGAAGGCGGCGTCATCCGTCAGCCCCAGCGCGCCGGGATCGGTGGCGATGGGCCCGAAGAAGCGTGCGATCAGCTTGTCTTCGCCGGAGAGGGAGTCTGCGGACATAGGGCGCACCCTACTCCATGACGCGTCAGGCCGTGAACTCCTCCCCGCGCAGCTTGCGGGCGAGCTGGTCGAGCACGGCATTGACCATGCCGGTTTCGTCCCGCTCGACGAAGGCGGCGGCAACATCGGCATACTCGGCAATCACGGCACGGGCCGGCACGTCACGGCGGTGCGCCAGCTCATAGGCGCCGGCGCGCAAGGTGGCGCGCAGCACCGCCTCGACCCGCTTGAGCGGCCAGCCCTGCTGCAGCGCCTCGTCGATCTGCGGATCGAGCGCGCGCTGCTCGCGCACCACGCCGGTGACGATGTCGCGGAAGAACGCGGCTTCCGCCGGCAGATATTGCGCGCCCTCGACCTCGCGGCCGAGCCAGTGGCTTTCGAACTCGGCGAGGATGTCGTTGAGGCCGGAGCCGGCCATATCCATCTGGTAGAGCGCCTGGACCGCGGCGAGCCGGGCAGCGCCGCGCTTGTTCGCCTTCGGCGGTTCCTTGCGCGCGTCCTTGTCGCCGTTGGTGGCGCCCTTCGCCATTTTATTTGGCCGCCAACTGCTGCTTCAGCGCGATCATCGCCAGCGCCGCCTTGGCGGCGCCCTCGCCCTTGTGGCCGTGCAGGCCGCCGAGACGCGCGCGCGCCTGGGCTTCGTTGTCGACAGTGAGGATGCCGTTGCCGACGGCAACGCCGCGCAATGTCAGGTCCATCAGGCCGCGCGCCGATTCATTCGACACGATATCGAAATGATAGGTCTCGCCCTGGATGACGCAGCCCAGCGCGACGACGCCGGCGAACTTGCCCTTGTTCTTGGCCGCCTCGAGCGTCATGGCGATGGCGCCGGGAACCTCGAGCGCGCCGGGCACGGTGATGACCTCGTAGGTCGCGCCGGCTTCGGTCAGCACCGCGGTGGCGCCGCGCAGCAGTTCGTCGGCAATGGCGTCGTAGTAGCGCGCCTCGACGATCAGGACATGCGGCGTCCTGGTCTTGCCCGCAGTCTTGCCTGCGGCGGCTTGCGGCGCGCGCGCTTTGGCGCTGGTCTTTTTAGCCATAATTCTTCAATTCCTTCGTTGGGCCGGGGTCGTAGCAAGGGCCCGCCCGCTTCACAAGGCTCTAGCGGGTTTCCATCAGCCGCGCCGCATAGCGCGCCATGGTGTCGACTTCGAGGTTGATGTCGTCGCCTGCTTTCAGAGCGCCGAAGGTGGTGACCGACAGCGTATGCGGGATGATCAGTACGGTAAATTCGTCGCCTTTGACCTCGTTCACGGTCAGCGACACGCCGTCGAGCGCCACCGAGCCTTTCGGCGCGACGAAGCGGGCGAGATTGTGCGGCGCCCGCAAGGTGAACCGAGCCATGTCGGTCATGTCGTCGCGGGCGACGACCTTGGCCATGCCATCGACGTGGCCGGCGACCAGGTGGCCACCGAGTTCGTCGCCGATCTTGAGCGGGCGTTCGAGATTGACCCTGCCGCCGCGCTGCCAGCGCCCCACCGTGGTGATGGCCAGCGTCTCGGCCGCGGCATCGGCGGCGAACCAGGCGCGGCCTTTGTCCTCGCCGGCGGCGACGACGGTGAGGCAGACGCCGTTGCAGGCAATCGACGCGCCGTCGATCATTTCGGCGCGCGGATAGCGCGTGTAGATCGACAGCGCCGACAAATTGTTGGCACGGGCTTCGACCGAGCGGATTTCGCCGAGATCGGTGACAATGCCGGTGAACATCAGATTTTCCTCAAGCGGCGCACCTCACTCCGTTCATTCCCGCGCAAGCGGGAATCCAGAGCAGACATGCGCAGCGTCACAAAGCCAAGAGCTGGATTCCCGCTTGCGCGGGAATGACCGGAGTTTGGGGATGCCCGCAAACTCAAAACTTCACGCCCGCACATAATGCTCGACCGTGTCCGGGCCAAGCGGCTGGCTGTCAATAAGCCTGAGCGCGCCCGTGAGCTTGTCGAGCGGCATGCCTTCGAGCGGATCGATGCCCTTGTCGCCAATGTCGCGGCTGCCGCGGAACAGCACGAACTCATCGACCATATCGGCGGCGGCGAACGAGGCGGCGACGGTCGGGCCGCCCTCCACCATCAGCCGGGTGATGCCGTTTTCCGCCAGCACCTTCATGATTTCGTCGAGGTCGAGCCGGCCCTGCGTATCGTCGACGCGGAATACCTTGCAGCCCTTCTGCGTCAGGAAATCCTCGGCGACCTCGGAGGCTTTCTTCGAGCAGAAGATCCAGGTCGGCACGTCACCGACGGTCGAGACCACCGACAGCGACAACGGCGTGCGCAGATTGGCGTCGAGCACGACGCGCACCGGCGAGCGCTCGTAAAGCCCGGGCAGCCGCGTGGTAAGTTGCGGATTGTCTGAGAGGATGGTGCCGAGACCGACGAGGATGGCGTCGTTCTGATAGCGCACCATGAACACGCGATCGCGGGCGTCGACTTCGGTGATCGGCGCCGGCTTGCGGCCAGCGAAGCCGGCCTTGCCGTCGGCCGACACCGCGAGCTTGAGCGTGACATGCGGCCGGCCGCTGGCGATGCGGCCGATATGG
The DNA here is from genome assembly GCA_018240595.1 of Pseudomonadota bacterium. GTDB lineage: Bacteria > Pseudomonadota > Alphaproteobacteria > Rhizobiales > Xanthobacteraceae > Pseudolabrys. The sequence continues at coordinate 164,576 of JAFEFL010000055.1, forward strand.
CCGGCATGCGCGGCGCGCGCCTCGTCGGCGCACAGGCCAACGTCCACGGTGATGCCAGCCTCGCGCAGCCGGGCATGGCCCTGCCCGGCCACTTCCGGATTGGGATCCTCGAGCGCCGAGACGACGCGGGCGACGCCGGCCTTGATGATGGCGTCGGCGCAAGGCGGCGTCTTGCCTTCGTGCGAGCACGGCTCCAGCGTGACGTAGAGCGTCGCGCCCTTGGCGGCGCGCTTGGCGCGGCGCAGCGCCTCGGTCTCGGCATGCGGCCGGCCGCCGGGCTGCGTCCAGCCGCGGCCGACGATGACGCCGTCCTTCACCAGCACGGCACCGACCGCCGGATTCGGCCAGGTGTTACCCAAGCCGCGGCGGCCGAGCGCCAGCGCGAGGCGCATGAAGCGTTGGTCGTCGGTCGTCGACGACACAACAGACGTTTCAGGTTCGCTCATCTCGCCTCCCTCCGCGTAGCGGTGGGGAGGGGTCGGGGGTGGGGGGTTCTAACAGAAAGCGCCCCCACCCCGACCGCTGCGCGGTCACCCCTCCCCGCCGCGCGCAAGCGCGCGCGTGGGGAGGGGAAGAAAGCGCCAAGCCCAACGCAATCGTGCTCATTTACGGACCGGAACCTCGTCGTCCTCGGCGCGCAGCTCGTCGAGCGCGGCGCGGAAATCCTTCGCCTCGCGGAAATTGCGGTAGACCGAGGCGAAACGCACATAGGCGACATCGTCGATCTCGCGCAAGTGCTGCATCACGGCCTCGCCGATCGTCTCCGACGTCACTTCGTTCTCGCCCATGCTTTCCAGCTCGCGGACGATCTTGGAAACCATCTGCTCGATGCGTTCGGGCTCGACCGCGCGCTTGCGCAGCGCGACCTGCACCGAGCGCATCAGCTTGTCGCGATCGAACGGCACGCGGCGGCCGTTGCGCTTGATCACGGTGAGCTCGCGCAACTGCACGCGCTCGAAGGTGGTGAAGCGGAAATTGCAGGACAAACACACGCGACGGCGGCGGATCACGGCCGAATCTTCGGTCGGACGTGAGTCTTTCACCTGCGTATCGAGGCTACCGCAGCTGGGGCAACGCATGCTGTTTCCACCCTCTTCCTCGCCGCGACCCTGCGCCGCGACGTCGTCCTCACTGATAGATCGGGAACCGATCCAGCAGCGTTTTCACCTTGCCGCGCACCTTTTCCTCGACCAGCGAGTCTTCGGTCACGCCCTTCTGCGCCAGCACGTCGAGCACCTCGACGATCATTTCGCCAACCTGTTTGAACTCGGCGGCGCCGAAGCCGCGCGTGGTGCCGGCCGGCGTGCCGAGACGGATGCCGGAGGTGACCATCGGCTTTTCGGGATCGAACGGAATGCCGTTCTTGTTGCAGGTGATGTGAGCGCGGCCGAGCGCGACCTCGGCCACCTTGCCGGTCTGCCGCTTGGGCCGCAGATCGACCAGCATCAGATGGTTGTCGGTGCCGCCGGACACAATATCGAGGCCGTTGGCCTTGAGCGTCTCGGCAAGCGCGCGGGCATTGGCGACGATGTTTTTCGCGTAGACCTTGAACTCGGGCTGCAAGGCTTCGCCGAACGCCACCGCCTTGGCGGCGATGACGTGCATCAAAGGGCCGCCCTGCAGGCCGGGGAACACCGCCGAATTGAACTTCTTGGCCAGCGCCTCGTCGTTGCACAGGATCATGCCGCCGCGCGGGCCGCGCAGCGACTTGTGCGTCGTCGTGGTGACGACATGGGCGTGCGGAATCGGCGACGGATGCTCGCCGCCGGCGACCAGGCCGGCAAAGTGCGCCATGTCCACCATCAGATAAGCGCCGACTTCATCGGCGATCTCGCGGAAGCGCTTGAAGTCCCAGACGCGGCTGTAGGCGGTGGCGCCGGCCAGGATCAGCTTCGGCTTGTGCTCGCGGGCGATCTTGGCCACCTCGTCCATGTCGATGAGGTTGTCGTCGCGGCGCACGCCATACGGCACCGGCTTGAACCACTTGCCCGACATGTTGACCGGCGAGCCGTGCGTCAGGTGACCGCCGGCATTGAGGTCGAGGCCCATGAAGGTGTCGCCGGGCTGCAAGAGCGCGAGGAACACCGCCTGATTCATCTGCGAGCCGGAATTCGGCTGGACGTTGGCGAAGTTGCAGCCGAACAGCTTCTTGGCGCGGTCGATGGCGAGTTGCTCGGCGATGTCGACGAATTGGCAGCCGCCGTAATAGCGGCGGCCCGGATAACCTTCGGCGTATTTGTTGGTCAGCACCGACCCTTGCGCTTCCAGCACCGCCTTGGAGACGATGTTCTCGGACGCGATCAGCTCGATTTCGTCACGCTGGCGACCGAGCTCCTTGCCGATGACATCGAATATCTCGGGATCGACATCCTTGAGCGGGGCGGAAAAGAACTGCTGCGTCGTCGCCGACATACCTGTGGTCTCCGGGCGCGATCGGGGCGCCTTTTATTGGGGATTTACCGGGGGTCCGGTTCGCACCTGCGAATAGCATATCGGCCCCGCCCGGCCAAGCGGTGGCGCGGCGACGGGTGGACAGGCGCAAGATGTAGGGACTTTCAGGGTTTTTCCAACAGGCCGCGCTCGCGGGCGATGCGCACCTTCAGCTTACCGAGCGCCAGCCTTTTCAGGTCGGCCACGGACGCCCGCGCCGGCCCGACCACGGCGACCTCGATCATGATCGCGGCATCGACCGCCGCGACCCTGGCGCTGCCGCCGACGACCGTGATCTCGAAATAGACTTCGCCTTTGACTTGGGATTTGTCCGCCATGGCCGCCGCATCATAGCTGACTCGCGTCAGGCGCCGATGTGAAGTATGGGGGCGACATGACCAATGCGCAGCTTCTGCAAATGGCGCGGGACAACCTCACCCGCTTTACCGCGGCGCCGGCGCCGGCCGAGGCGCTGCGCCGGACGATCGAGACGCATGACATCGTCTTCGCGCTTTATCCCGATCAGTCGCCGCGCGGCTTCGACACTTACCTGATCAAGGGCAAGCCGCTGGTGCCCGGCGCATCCGCGGACGAGTTGGCGCGGCTGCCGACCACGGCCGTGCCCTGCGCCGATCTCGAGGAAGCCATCGCGCTCGAGCGTGCCTTCGGCGACGGCGGCCCGGGGCAGCACTAACGCGAGTCGATCAAACCGCCTCGATGATGCGGATGTCGCGCTCCTTGGCGACGGCGCCGAGCAGCTTCAACGCCGCCTGATAGGCCGGGCTGTTATAGGCCGCCTTCGCGGCATCGACGCTGTCGAACTCGACGACCACGGTGCGGCCCATGTAACCGCCGTCGAGCGTCAGTGACGGCATGCCGCGCGCCAGGATGCGGCCGCCCGCCGCCTGCAGCGCAGTGCCGGCGATCTTGCCGTAAGCCGCGAGCGCATCCGGATCGGACACGGTGCGATAGGTCGCGACCCAGTAAGCCTTTGCCATGTGACCTCCGTTGGAATGGAGGCGCGATCATACACAATACCGGCGCAGCACAAGCAGATCCGCCGGCTACACCGCCGTGTTGGCCTGCGCCGCCGGCGCCTTCGCGTCGATGAGCGGCGGATGGGTGACGATCGACTTCAGCGACGGCTGCGGATTTGCCGCCAGCATCGCCAGGTCCGGCTCAGGACGCGCCAGTTGCGCATCGCCGGCGAAAGCGGCCTCGACGGCCGCAGCCGCCGACAGCAGTTCGGCATCGCCGCGCAAACGGCCGATCATCTGCAATCCGAACGGCATGCCATGTTCGTCCCGGCCGCACGGCAGCGACAAAGCCGGATGCGTCGACAGTGTCACGCCGTAGCACAGCGTCAGCCAGCGGTAATAGTTGGCCATGGTCTGGCCATCCACCTCCTTGGCGTAGAGCTCGGTCCACGGGAACGGCGTCACCGGCGTCACCGGCGCGACGATGAGATCGAAGCGCTCGAAGGCGTCGGCGAACTGCGCGGCGATCCGCGTCTGCGCCAGATGCGCCTCGGCGCGATCCATCAGCGTGAAGGCGGCGGCGAGCTCGACATTGGCGCGCACGTTCGGGCCGAGCGTTTCCGGCGCGGTGCGGAAGGTCTCGGCGAAGGCGGCGACAAAACTTTCGGCGCGGATGACGTCGAACGCCCGGTCGGCCTGGGACATGTCCAGCGCGATCGGCTCGCACGACTTCACATGCCGCGCCAGCGCCTTGACGCGCGCGCGGAACACGCGGCGCACTTCTTCGCTCACCGCGCAGAAACCGAAGTCCTCGGTGTAGCCGACGCGCAGCGCCGCCGGATCGCGGGCGGCGAGCGGCCAGAACTCGTGCGCTGCCGCCGGATAGGACAAGGCATCGTGCCGGTTGAGGCCGACGCAATTCGCCATCAGGAACGCGGCGTCCTCCACCGTCCGCGCCATCGGCCCGAGCACCGAGATCGCCGACCAGCCGAGCGGCCGGCTGGCGTTGGCGACGAGGCCGGGCGATGGGCGCAGGCCGACGATGCCGCACAGCGCCGCCGGGATGCGCAGCGAGCCGCCGGTGTCGGACCCGGTGCAGATCGGCAGCATGCCGGTGGCGAGCGCGGCCGCCGAGCCGCCCGACGAACCGCCGGCATTGAGCGACGGGTTGAATGGATTGCCGGTCGCGCCCCACACCGGGTTGCGCGTGTTGGCGCCGGCGCCCATGTCGGGCACGTTGGTCTTGGCGGTGACGATGGCGCCCGCCTCGCGCAACGCGGCGACGAGGCTGTTGTCCTCGCGCGGGACGTTGCCGCGCAACGCAATGTTGCCGCAGGTCGTGAGCAGCCCGGCAGTGTCCTGCAAGTCCTTCACGCCGAGCGGCAAACCATGCAGCGGCGGCAGCGCGTCGCCGTGCATGACGCGCGCTTCGGCCTTCTTCGCGGCGTCGCGCGCCCGGTCGAAGTCGGTGGCGGCGATGGCGTTGACCGCCGGATTGATCGCCTCGATGCGGGCGATGCAGGCGTCCATCAATTCCACCGGCGACAATTGCCGCGCGCCGATCAGCGCGCGCATCTGCACCGCGCTCAGCCCGAGCATCCCGCTATCACCTGCACCGTCCGTCACGCGCGCCTCGCTACTGAATCGTCATGTGGGCACGTTGCACGATCACCCGCATCGCCTCCAGTTCGCTTTTGACCTTGGCATCATAGGCGCTGGGCGGCTGGAAGCGGACGATGAGACCGGCCCGCTCGAGATCGGCCTTCATCTCGGGCTTGGCCATGACGTCGGCCATCGCCTTCACCAGAACCTTGCGCACCGGCTCCGGCAGTCCGCGCGGCGCGACGACGCTGATCCACGCCGTGAGGTCGAAATCGGGAAAGCCGGACTCGGCGAGCGTCGGTACTCCCGGCAAGGCGTCGATGCGATAGGTCGAGGTCAGCGCCAGCGCCTTGACGGTGCCGGCCTTCACCTGCGGCACGCTGGCGACATTGGTGTCGAACGACAGCGGCACCTGCCCGGCGATCAGATCCTTCATCGCCGGCGCGCTACCGTTATAGGGGATGTGCACCATGTCGACGCCGGCCGCCGCCTTGAACATCTCGCCGGCGAAATGCGACGTGGTGCCGAAGCCGAACGAGGCGAGATTGAGTTTGCCCGGCTCGCGCTTGGCCATGGCGATGAGTTCCTGCAGCGTATTGGCGGGAAACTTCGCGTTGGCGATCAGCACCAGCGGGCTTTCGCCGAGGATGCCGAGCGATTCAAAGCTCTTCAGCGGATCGTACTGGAGATTGGATTTGAGCGCCGGATTGAGCGTGTAGGTCGTGTTGCCCGATACCAGCAAGGTGTAGCCGTCCGGCTTGGCGCGGGCGACGTAAGCGGCGCCGATGGCCGTGCCGGCGCCGCCCTTGTTTTCCACCACCCAGGTGCTGCCCGGCAATTCGTCGCCCAAGTGATGGGCGATGATGCGCCCCAGCGTGTCGGCGGCGCCGCCCGGTGGATAGGGCACGACCAGCACGATCGGCCGGTCGGGATAGCCGGCGGCCGCTGCCGGTCCGCACAGCGCCAATGCCATCAAGCCGGCCGCGAGACAGCGGCCCAGCGCCAGCGGAAATTGGATGGTCCTCACGTTGCTCTCCCTTGAACGCGCCGTTTCGGCTTGCCTGGTTTTTTGCGGGCGGTTGCCGATGACCGTCGGCAGCGCCACTCGATGATGGCCGCTAGCTCGGCGAGCTGCGCCTTGGAGGATTGGCCCGCCGGCCCGAACAGCCGGACGACGCCGATGCCACGCAGGCTCGACAGCACGAGGTCGATGAAGGCCTCGACGCCACGGGCGCCCGCCAGTTCGGGAAAGGTGCGGATGAAGCGGCGATGCACGGTCGCGCGCAGCCGCGCCCGCATGGCGACGACACGCTTGAGCACGTCGGCGTCCCCGGCGCTGCCGAAATAGATGCCCCAGGCGACGAGGAAACGCGGCGGCTCGTAGGAATGCGCCCACAGCGCGCCTACGAAACCCGCCGCCCGCCGCGGCAAGCTGTCCGCCGGCTGCGGCCAGGCGCGTCGCGCATCGCCGTCCGGGATCGAGCCGATCGCACGCTCCAGGAGATGCATCATGAGTTCGGCCTTGGAGCCGAAATGATGCTGCAAGGCGCCCGGCGTGACGCCGGCGGCCTTGGCCACCTCGAACATCGTCGCAGCGCGGAAGCTGTTGGCGCGCATCACCTGCATGCCGGCGTCGAGGATCTGCATCCGCGTTGCGGCGCTGCGCTCGGCATGACTGACAAAAGGCGGACGGCGCGGCGGCAAGGACGGCGTTTGCATGGCCAGCCACCATACACATTACATGCATATTGCAATATAGGCTTATTTACCTACGCACACCAGCGACCCCGCGATAGGGCGTGGCCCCGCGCGCCGTGCCGGCCTGCGGATGTTCACAGGGACAATGTCGAATGCCTCAGAGCGGCGGACCGCGGCGAGGAAATCGCCGGACTATTCCTCGACGGAGGAGCTGTTGGTCCCGCGCCGGAAAATTCCGTACTCGCTCGACTTGCGGCCGTCGCCATCCAGCAAAGTTCCGGCAAGGCCAATTTGCAGCAGTTCGCGCACAGCCGCAGCACGGCTGGGAATCTTGTGCTTGTAGCGGAATTCGTCGATGGCGCTCAGCTCCTGAGCCGAAAGCATCACCTGGAGCCGTTCGTCTCTGTCCGATCCCATCATCACGACCTCATTGAGCTACTTACTCAATTCGCTCAATCTACTAAAGTTCCATAAAGTTGCAAAACGGCGTCAAATCAGACGTTTTCTCATTTGATATCAATAATTTATGACTTGCTAGTGGAGATGGAACCGCCCTATCCTTCGCTATGGCACAATACCGAGCCTTCAAAGTCGATGAGGCGGGCAACATCTTTGGCCCGGCCAATTGCTTCGAATGCGCCCACGACGAAGTGGCGCTGGAAAAGGTGCGCACCGAACTCGATGGCTATGCGATCGAGCTCTGGGTGGAAAACCGCCGCGTCGGCCTGGCCGTGCCCGAGCGAAAGACCTCGAGCGCCGGTTGACGCATTCGCCGCGCCCGCTTCGGCATCCCATTCAAGCGACAAAACCCCGGCCGGGGAGGATGCCGGCCGGGGCAAGTCGTCTCGCCAGAAAAGCAAAGACCTTGAAGGGCTGTTAGAGGCGATAGAGAATCTGGTCGGTCCAGAAGCGCTCGAGCCGATGCAGCGACTTGTTCAGGTTCGAGAACTCGTCGGCATTGATGCCGCCGACCTGCTCCACCGTGCGCACGTGTTTCTGGTAGAGCGCATCGACGATATCGCGGACTTCCTGGCCCTTGGCGGTCAGCTTGATGCGGACCGAACGGCGATCGACGCGTGAGCGCTGGTGATCGAGGAATTCCATCTCCACAAGCTTCTTCAGATTGTAGGAGACGTTGGAGCCGAGATAGTAACCGCGCGTACGCAGTTCGCCGGCGGTGAGCTCCTTGTCGCCGATATTGTACAACAGCAGCGCCTGCACCGAATTGATGTCGGAGCGTCCGCGGCGGTCGAATTCGTCCTTGATCACGTCGAGCAGACGGCGATGCAGCCGCTCAACCAGCGTGAGTGCCTCATGATACAGAGGACGGATGGTGTCGAACCGCGCTTCACGTTCGGCGGGTTCGACCGTCTTGACGACGGCTTTCATGTCTAACGCCCCTTCGCTTTTCTACGCTTGGCCTTTTTGGCCGGGTGCGAGGCCCTGTTTTCCTCGTCCCTAATGTGCGTCAACTTATGCGGGGCCTTCTAAAAACGGCTTAAATAACAGCATAAACATTAGGTTTATTTGCAACGGTGAATCCTTCGTTGCCGTCTCCATTTGAAGCAAGCGCGCAAGGCTTCGTTCACCCTCTGCTCCCGCAGCGGTGCAAAAGTGGCGGCGGGCGCCACGAAAATGCACGCCTTCAGCCGCGAATGAAACGAATGATGCCGGAGAAGTCGCGGCCGCCCTCGCCGCTGCCGGCATAGGCTGAATAGAGTCTTTCCGCCTGAGCGCCGAGTTCCGCCCGCGCGCCCGCGGCTTTGGCGGCATCCTGCGCCAGACGTAAATCCTTGAGCATCATCGCCGCGGTGAAGCCCGGCTGATAGTCGCGATTGGCGGGCGACGTCGGAACCGGTCCCGGAACGGGACAGTAGGATGTCATCGCCCAGCACTGGCCCGACGACTTCGACGAAATGTCGAACAGCTTCTGGTGATCGAGGCCGAGCTTCTCGGCCATGACGAAGGCTTCCGACACCGCGATCATCGAAATGCCGAGGATCATGTTGTTGCAGATCTTCGCCGCCTGGCCGTTGCCAGGGCCGCCGGCGTGCACGATGGTCTTGCCCATCTTCTGCAGGATCGATTCAGCGCGGGCGAACGCCTGCGCCGGGCCGCCGACCATGAAGGTGAGCGTTCCGGCGGTGGCGCCGCCGACGCCGCCGGACACCGGCGCGTCGAGCATCAGCAGGTCCTTCTTCTCGGCTTCGGCGGCGACCGCGCGCGCGGTGTCGACGTCGATGGTCGAGCAGTCGATCAGCAGCGTGCCGGGCTGCGCGGCGCTCACCACGCCATTGGCGCCGAGATAGACCTCCCTCACCTGCTGGCCGGCCGGCAGCATGGTGACGACGACATCGGCGCGTGCCGCCGCGACATGCGCGTACTCGACGCTGCTGCCGCCCTCCGATTTCAGTTTGTCGATCGACGCGGAATTGAGATCGACACCCTCGACCTGGTGGCCGGCCTTGATCAGGTTGACCGCCATCGGCAGGCCCATGTTGCCGAGCCCGATAAATGCAATCCGCGCCATCGTCATCTCTCCCTTTGTCTTTTGTCTCATCAAACCGGCTGCTCGCGCGCCGCCTTCAGCGCCAGGATCAGATAGACCGCGAGCACGGCGCCTTCGAACGCGATGCTGAAAAGACCGCGGCCGAACACCTGCGGAAAGAATAGCTGCACGGCGAGCATCGAGGCGACCGCGGTCAGCCAGATCACCGCGCCCCAGGCGGCGGCGAGCCACAGCCCGACCGCGGCGACGAGATCGATGACGGCGAAGAACACGGTCGCCGTCTTCCAGGCGATGGCGTGGGTGACGTAGAGATCGTCGTCGGTAACGCCGATGCCGCAAATCCGCGACCAGTGATAAAGGCCCTTGAGCAGCGACACCCCGGCCATGACGCGCAGGAAGATCACCAGCCGCCGTGTCCACAGGCCGACGGTCGCCTCGCCGTCGTGCTCGTGCACCGGCTCGAGATTACGCAGGTCGTCGGTCGCATAGGGATCGCTCGTCGCGCCGTCGATCACGGCAGATCCAGTTCCCCAGAACTTAGGGAAGCGAAATGACGGTCGATCTCCGCGTGCGTCACGCCCTTCAGCGTCGCTGGCTTCCATTGTGGCTTGTTGTCCTTGTCGACAATGACGGCGCGAACGCCCTCGTAGAAATCATGACCTTCGACGATCCGCGACACGATGCGCATTTCAAGGCGCATGCAGGTCTCGAAATCGTGCATCGCGCCGAAGCGCACCTGCGCCAGCGCCAGCTTCAGCGACGTCGGCGACTTGCCGCGCATCACGGCGGCCGTCCTGGCCGCCCATTCGGCATCCGGGCCTTTTGTGGCGGCTTCATGATCGAGCCGCTCGAGGATGACCTCGACCTCGGCGCCGGCAAAGAGGTGATCGATGAGATGGCGGCGCGCCCAGATCGGCGCTTCGCCTTCCGGCTCCGCGAACGCCGCAAGGATGGCATCGACCGACACCGTACCCGTGAGGGCCTCGACGAGGTCGGGGAAGCGCGCCGAGGCAATGCGGTGCGTCGCGAGCCCCGCCTCAACCGCATCGGCGGCGTTGAAGCGCTCCCCGGTCAGCGCGCAATAGGTGCCGAGTTCGCCCGGCATGCGCGGCAGGAACCAGGTGGCGCCGACATCGGGAAAAAAGCCGATCGACACTTCCGGCATGGCGAAGGAGTAGCGATCGCCGGCGACGCGGTGCGACCCGTGCACCGACAGGCCGACGCCGCCGCCCATGACGATGCCGTCGATCAGCGCGACATAGGGCTTGCGGTAGCTCTTGATGGCAACGTTGAGCGGATATTCGTCGCGCCAGAACTGCAGCGCCTCGCGCGCGCGGCCGGCCTTGCCGAGATCATAGAGGTGGCGGATGTCGCCGCCGGCGGAGAAGGCCCTCTCCCCCGCCCCGGTGATGACGACGCGGGTGATTGCCGGATCGTCGGCCCATTCGTCGAGCTGGGCGCGCAGCGCCGTCACCATGCCGTGCGTCACGGCATTGAGCGCCTTCGGCCGGTTCAGCGTGACGAGACCGGCTGCGCCCCGGCGCTCGAACAGGATTTCGGGCTCGGTCATTCCCCTCCCCTCGCTTCTTCCCCTCCC
>JAFEFL010000056.1 GCA_018240595.1 Pseudomonadota bacterium
CGCCATCCGATGGTGGTGTTCGGCAATGCCATCTTCACGCTGCTCGTCCTCGTCACCATCGCGGTCGGCGCCGGCCTGTTCGTCGGCAAACAGAAATTCGACGCTCCGGGCCCGCTCGACGACGACAAGATCGTCAACATTCCGTCGGGTTACGGCGTCAAGGACATCTCCGATCTGCTCCAGCGCGAGGGCGTGATCGATCAGCCTTATGTGTTCTTCGGCGGCGTCATGGTGCTGAAGGCGCGCGGGCTGACGCTGAAGCATGGCGAGTACAAATTCGTCAAACACGCGAGTCTGTCGGACGTCGTCGAGACGTTGAGCGAAGGCAAGGTGGTGCAGCACGCCTTCACGGTGCCGGAAGGGCTGACCTCCGAGCAGATCGTGCAACGCCTGCTGGAGACGAGCGCGCTGTCGGGGCAGATCAAGGAAATCCCGCGCGAAGGCTCGCTGCTGCCCGAGACATACAAGTTCACGCGCGGCATGTCGCGCGAGCAGATCGTGCAGCGCATGGAACAGGCGCAGAAGCGCGTGCTGCAGGAGGTCTGGGCGCGGCGCTCGTCCGATTTGCCGAGCCAGGTGCAGACGCCGGAGCAACTCGTCACGCTCGCCTCGATCGTCGAGAAAGAGACGAGCCGCGATGACGAGCGCACGCGGGTCGCCGCCGTGTTCGTCAATCGCCTCAAGGCGAAGATGCGCCTGCAGTCCGACCCGACCATCATTTACGGCCTCACCGGCGGCAAGGGCGCGCTCGGCCGGCCGATCATGAAGAGCGAGATCGAGCAGGCGACGCCGTACAACACCTACACGATCGACGGCCTGCCGCCGGGGCCGATCGCCAATCCTGGCAGGGCCTCGCTGGAAGCGGCCGCCAATCCCGCGCGCACCAAAGAACTCTATTTTGTCGCCGACGGCACCGGCGGCCATGTCTTCTCGGACAGCTACGCCGAGCATCAGAAGAACGTCGCCAAGCTGCGCGCCATCGAGCGCGGAGGCGCCGTCCCCGCCGGGACAGTGCCGGCCGACGTGCCCAAGCCGGTCGAAACGCCGAAGCCGCCGGAGGCCGCCAAGCCGGCCGAACCCGCCAAGCCGAAGAACGGCGCGCGGCGGTAACGAAGTGGTTTCCTTGCCCGTTTTTTCCGCGTCGCGGCATTCGCACGCCGTGGTCATATGCTTTATGGTCGCGCCGGATTTCTCGCGACCGCAGACGAAAGAATAAAGACGATGGCGCTGTCGAGCATGACCGGATTCGCCCGTGGCCAGGGCGTCACCGGCTCCTATGTCTGGAGCTGGGAGCTCAAGTCGGTGAACGCGAAGGGCCTCGATGTGCGCCTGCGTCTGCCGCCGGGCTGGGATGCCGTTGAAGTCGCCGTACGCAAGGCCGCGACCGACGCGCTGGCACGCGGCACTGTCTACGGCAATCTCAGCGTCGAGCGCAAAGGTACGGCGCCGACCGTGAAGATCAACGAACCGGTGCTGGCGGCGATCATCGCCACGCTCGATCAGATCGACAACCGCGTCGTCGGCGCCGGACGGCCGACGCTCGACGGCATCCTGGCGCTCAAGGGCGTCATCGAAGTCACAGAGGATGACGAGAAACCGGAAGAGCGCCGGGCCGCCGAGCAGGCGATCATCACCGGCTTCAACGCCACGCTGGCGGATCTTCTCAAGATGCGTCGCGCCGAAGGCGATACGCTGGGGCAATTGCTGGCGTCGCGGCTCGATGAAATCGCCTCGCTTGCGGCCCGGGCGGAGGCGGCGCCGGGCCGCAAGCCGGAGGCGATCAAGGCGCGGCTCGCCGAGCAGGTGGCGACGCTGATGGAAGCCTCGCAGCGCTTCGACAGCGACCGGCTGTATCAGGAGGCGCTCCTGCTCGCCAGCAAGGCCGACATCCGCGAGGAGCTCGACCGTCTGGCCTCGCACGGCACGCAGGTGCGCAAGCTGCTCGCCGATGGCGGGCCGGTCGGCCGGCGGCTCGATTTTCTGGCGCAGGAACTCAACCGCGAATCAAATACCCTGACCGCCAAGGCCAACGACGTCGAACTGACCAATATCGGCCTCGAACTGAAGACCGTGGTCGAGCAGTTCCGCGAGCAGGTGCAGAACCTGGAATAGAATTTCGAATGAACGACGAAGCCGACATCACACGCCGTGGCATCATGCTGGTGCTGTCGTCGCCCTCAGGCGCCGGCAAGACCACGCTGACTCGCAATCTGCTCGAACAGGAAAACATTGATTATCCGGGCAAGCTCGCTCTGTCGGTGTCGGCGACAACGCGGGCCAAGCGGCCGAGCGAAATAGAGGGCGTGCATTATTTCTTCAAGACCAAGCGCCAGTTCGAAGTGATGCGTGATTCCGGGGAATTGCTGGAATGGGCGGAGGTCCACGGCAATTTCTATGGCACGCCGCGCGAGCCGGTGGAGAAGGCGCTGGCCGAAGGTCGCGATGTGCTGTTCGACATCGACTGGCAGGGCACGCGGCAACTTATCGAAAAAATGCGCGACGATGTCGTTACCGTCTTTGTGTTGCCGCCGTCGGCGCAGGAATTGAAATCGCGCCTGGTGCGCCGCGCCGAGGACAGCGACGCTGTGATCGCGCAGCGGCTGCGCAACGCCGCAGAAGAATTCCAGCACTGGAACGAATACGACTACATCCTGGTCAACCGCGACCTCGACAAGAGCTTCGCACGGCTGCGCGCCATCCTCACCGCCGAGCGGCTCAAGCGCGTGAAGATGCCGAACCTCAATGTGTTCGTCGATAAATTGCTGACGGAGCTTAAGGGGCTGACGCCTTAGGGCGGTCAACAGTGGCGGTTGTCTTCATTACTCGCGAAGGCGGGTGATCCAGCCATTGTCAGCAAGCGCTGGATCGTCCGCTTTCGCGGCCGAAGACGGTTTTAGGCTTTCTTCAACTTCGTATATTCCTGCGCCAGCGCAACGAAGCCGGCGACGTCGATTTCCTCGGCGCGCCGCGTCGGCTCGATACTGGCGGCTTCCAGCAGGGCATTGGGATCGACGCCGAGGCTCTTGAGGCTCTGGCGCAGCATCTTGCGGCGCTGGCCGAAGGCCGCCTCGGTGACGCGCTGCAGGTTGGCGGACACGCACGGGATCGGCCGCTCGATCGGCAACAGGCGCACCACCGACGACGTCACCGACGGCGGCGGCACGAAGGCCGACGGCGCGACGTCGAACAGGATCTTGGCCTCGGTGCGCCAGCCGGCGAGCACGGCCAGCCGGCCGTAAGCGTCGTCGCCGACGCGGGCGACGATGCGCTCGGCGACCTCGCGCTGAAACATCAACACCATCTGATCGTAGAACGGCGGCCACGGCTCGATCGTCAGCCATTGGATCAGCAGCGCGGTGCCGACATTGTACGGCAGGTTGGCGACGATCACGGCGCGCTCGGGGCCGAGCAGTTGCTCGTAGTCGGCTTCGAGCGCGTCGCCGGCGACGATGTCGAGGCGGCCCGGATAATAGGCGGCAATCTCCTGAAGCGCGGCAACGGCCCGCTCGTCGCGCTCGATGGCGACGACGCGGCGGGCGCCGAGCGAGAGCAGCGCGCGGGTCAGGCCGCCGGGGCCGGGGCCGACCTCGACGACCGTCGTCGCTTCGAGCGGTTCGGCGGCGCGGGCGATGCGTGCGGTCAGATTGAGGTCATGCAGGAAGTTCTGGCCGAGCGATTTCTTCGGCCGCAGTCCGTGGCGGGCGATGACGTCACGCAGCGGCGGCAGGTCGTCGATCGAGCCCATGGGACTATTTCGCCGGCGCCAGCGCCGGTGTCGACGCCGAAATACGCGCCGCCAGAATGAGCGCTGCAACGAGGCTCGACGGATCGGCTTTGCCGCTGCCGGCAATGTCGAAGGCGGTGCCGTGATCGGGTGAGGTGCGCACGAAGGGCAGGCCGAGCGTGACATTGACGCCGTGGTCGAAGGCCAGGGTCTTGATCGGGATCAGCGCCTGGTCGTGATACATGCACAGCGCGACGTCGTAACCCGCGCGGGCGCGGCCGTGGAACATCGTATCCGCCGGCAGCGGCCCGACGGCGTCGATGCCTTCGGCCCGCAGTGCCGCGACCGCGGGCGCGACGATGTCGCGGTCCTCTTCGCCGAGGGCGCCATTCTCGCCGGCATGCGGGTTCAAGCCGGCGACGGCGAGACGGGGCCGGGCGATGCCGAAGCGCTCATGCAGATCGCGCGCGGTGATGCGCCCGGTCTCGACGATCAGCTCCTTGCTCAGGCGGCCGACCACGTCCTTGAGCGGCAGATGGATCGTCACCGGTACGACGGCGAGCTCCGGCGACCACAACAGCATCACCGGATGAAAAGGACGGCCGACCGCTTCTTCGGCGAGTTTGGCGAGGAACTCGGTGTGGCCAGGCTCGGCGAAGCCCGAACTGTAGAGCACGTTCTTGGCGATCGGATTGGTGACGACGGCGGCGGCGACGCCCCCCAGCACGTCGGCGACGGCGCGCCGGATCGAGCCAATCGCGGCCGGCGCGCTCGAGGCGTCAGGCTTGCCAGGCTGCGCCGTAACCTTCTCGTCAAGCGGCACGACGGGCAGCGCACGATCGAAGGTCTCGACGGCCTGCGCCGCGGCAACGGTCTTCACCGGCACGTCAAGGCCGAGCGCCGCGCCGCGTGCGCGATAGAAATCCGCATCGCCGATGACGTAAAACGGCGGCACCATGAATTCGGCGCGCCGCCGCCAGACCGCGAGAGTGAGTTCGGGGCCGATCCCCGCCGGCTCACCCAATGTCAGCGCGACAGGAAGGCCGGCGGCGTTCATCGCTTGTATTCGATCATCGCCGAGCGACGGATGTCGTCGAGGAATTTCTTGGATTCCGCCTCGTAGCGCTGGTTGTAAATCTTGTCGCGCATTTCGCGCTTGGCCGGCGAATCCGACGAGGTCTCTTTCTTGCTGCACAAGGCGAACATCTGCCAGCCCTGCGGCGTTGCTTCCGGTACGCTCAGGCGGCCGATCTCGAGCTTGGCGAGCACGTCGCGCAATTGCTCCGGCAACTCGGCCGAACTGCGCGTCACCGGTTCGCGTACCGCGACGTCGCGCAGGGCGCGGGCGAGCCTGACGCCGGCGTCGCAGCCGGCGAACCGGCTGCGCAGGTTCTCGGCCTCGCGGCGTTTGGCGTCGACGACGGCCGGCGGCGAACCGTTCGGGACGATGACCGTCACCGGATACAGCGTGTAGACGTAGCCGGCCACGGAATCCGGCGTGTTGGTGCCGCGCAGCGCATTGGCGACGTCGGCGTCGCCGACCTCGAGGCTGGTGCCGAAGCGGCCGCGGACCAGTTGGCTCCAAATCAGCTGGGCGCGCAGGCGGGCCTTCAGCGCGCTGGCCGAGATGCCGCTGCGGGCGAGCACCTGTTCGAATTGCTGCGGCGACATGTGCTGGCGCTGGGCCATGTTAGAGAATGCGTTGTCGACGTCCTTGTCGCTGGCTTCAATGCCGTAGTACTTGCCCTTCGCGATCTTGAGGCGGTCGTCGATCAGTTCGTTGATCACGTCCTGGCGCGACGGCGTCTTGTGTGCACCCGCGGCCATGAGCTTCGTGCGCTGCGAAATATCCAGCTCGGTGATCGGCGAACCGTTGGCGACGACGACCACCTGCGCGCGCGCCGATCCGGGCGCGGCCAGCGCCGATGCGGCGATCGCGCAGGCAAGCCAAAGACCGAACGTCCGGCGTTTATTCCAATTTCCCGACATCATCTCATCCATCGTACCGGGGCTGCGGCGCCAGCGGGCGCGCCGTCCTGCCGAGCGCCACTACTGCGGCGTGGAACTCAGCGACTGGCTGACCGAGGTGCCGCCCAGGGTGCGCAGGCTCAGTTGCAGCATGACCGTGTGGTTGTTCTCGACGTTTCCGCTATACGTGTAACTTGTGATGTAATTCACGGCCAAGATGAGGCAGTCGTCGATATAGCCAAGGCCAAGCCGGGTCTGAGAAAACTTCTTTTCGTTGATATCGTACAACGCCGAGCCGAGCAGGACCCAGTTGGCGTCGAGCTTGTACTGGCCAGTGCCGAGGATGCCCTGGCGGCGATCGAGGAAGCCGATCAGCGGCTGGGCGGCATAATCGCCATACAGGACCGTGGCGGACCAGCGGTCGAAATTCGCGGTCGATTCCACCTCGAGCCGCTGCAGGGCGAAGGTATCCTGGTCGAAGCGGAAGCGTGAGCTGAACGAGTAGGTGCCGTTCGGCTGGTAGGAGACGCGCGCCACGTAATCGGAGCGGCGGGTGTCGAGGCCGCTGTCGAGGCCGGTATTGGTCACGCCGCTGACGGCATAGGAGTTCTGGCCGAGCAGGCTGTAGGACTGGCCGAACAGCGCATTGATGAAGCCGCCCTTGTTGAACTGGGCGGTGTACTGGATGCCATAGTTGGCGCGGCTGCCGCCTTCGACGCGGTCGTAGCCGGAGAACTTGTCGACCTTGAACAGGTTCGAGTCGTCGAAGATCAGGCTCTGCGCGTCCTCGTTCACCCATTTGCCGATCTGGGTCTCGTTGGGGCGCATGATGATCTGCGCGATCGGCTCGATCGTCTGCGTGCCCCACGAGCTCACGTTGATGAAGGGGAAGCGGTATTCGAGGCCGACGGTCGGCATGGCGCGGACGAGGTCGCTCTCGCCCGGGGTGAGGTAGTTCGAGACGCTCGGGTCGTTGGTGACGTTCATCGAGCCGGCATCGACGCGCACCGACGCAAACGGTTTGAACACCTGGCCCAGTCCGTCGGTGATGCTGCGACTCCAGTGTGCTTCCGAGGAGAAACGGCTGAACGTACCCGGTGCGCCGCGCAACAGACAGTTGGCCGAATTCTTCACGCGCGTATCGGCGGTATTACAGATGCCGCTCGACAGCGCGGTGGCGTTCACGGCGTCGAAATTGGCCTGGGTGCGCGACAGGCTGGTGAAGTTGAAGTTGAATCCGAGTTCGCCGCCGACCACCGGGTGATCGACCGTGTACATGTAGTCGATCACCGGGTGGACGACCGGAATCTGGCTCTGCGTGTCGGCTTCCGACATGCCAAGATAGTAGATGCTGCGCGCGTCGAAGTAGCTGCGGTTGCCCTTGCCGGTGAGGTAGAGCTGCGACACGCCTTCGGTGACGCCGGTCTGTAGCGGATCGTTGACGCGATAATGCGACAGGCGCGGGTTGTAGTCCTGGATGAAGGACTTGTCCGACACCATCAGCGCGTCCCAACCCCACGCCCATTTGTCATTGATGGCAAAGCGGCCGGTCGTTTCCAGGCTGCCGCGGTTGTCGCGATAACCGGGGGTCTGCGAACCGTCACTGCGCACGAAGTAGTTCGGATCGTTCTGATGAATGCCGGCGGCGCGGATCGAATAGGCGCCGTTCATCAGACGCTGACGGAACTCGCCTTCCATCAGCAGACCCTGCTTGGTGGTGATCATCGGCGCCAGCGTCAGATCGTAGTTCGGGGCCAGCGCCCAGTAATACGGAATCTCCGCGGCAACACCGTATTTGGAGCTGGTCGCGATCGCCGGCATCAGGAAGCCGGTCTTGCGCTTCACCGTCGGATCGGGCGCCGAGAAGTAGGGCAGGTACATCAGCGGCTGGCCGAAGAACTCGATCCGGGCGTCTTCGAAATAGATCATCTTCTCGCCCTGATCGTGGATGATCCGGGCGGCCTTGACCTGCCAGAGCGGCGGCTTTTCGGGATGGTCCTTACAGGGTTCGCAGGCGGTGTAGACACCGTTGTGGAACACCGTGTAGTTGCCCTTGGTCCGGTCGGCGCGCGCCGCGGCCATGCGCGTGCGGTCGGGCGTCTCTAGACGCAGTGAGTCGACGAAGCCGTCACGGTAGTCGTCGGAGAGATCCATCACCTCGCCGTTCGTGACCTTGCCGTCTTCCTCGGTCAGCCGGACATTGCCCTCGGCATGCAGGCGCTTGGTCTTTTGATCGTAGATGACCTTGCGCGCCTCCAGCGTCGATCCACCGTAGTAGAGCTGGACGTTGCCGACGGCGGACACGCGGTTGTTGGTGTAGTCGTAGTCGATTTCGTCCGCCTGGACGAGCATCTGCTTGTCGCCGGACTTGTCGCGCTCGATCGCGGCCCTGGATTTCGGCTTGGGCGGCGGCGGCGGCGGGAAGTCGAGGGTGGTCGATTGGGCGTGCGCCGGCGGCGTCCACGAAGCCACGCTGGCGGCGGCAAGAACGAGGACGGTCAGAATGCTGAGCGCGCCGCGGCGACAACGCCCCGGCGCTGGCGGACGCGTGCTGTCAAGCAGCGCCATCAGCCGTCCTCCTGATACAACAACGCCACAAACCCCGTCAGGCCGCCCACGAGCACAGGCAGCCAGGCCGCTGCCACAGGGTGCATCAGGTCGGCCTTACTCAGGTCCTCGGTCACCTTCTGCAGGATATAAAGCAGAAAGCCAGCGGCCACGCCACTTAAAACCATCTTTTGGATACCGCCGAACCGGAAAAAACGTAAACTTACGGCGGCGGCAAGGAAAACCATGGCTGCGAGAAAGAACGGCCGCGCGAGAAGCTTCTGGAACTGCAATCTATAGCCTGCCGCGACAAGTCCAGCATGATCCGCGATCTGGATATACAGCGGTAATTCCCAGAAAGGAACGGTTTCGGGGGTTGCAAAGCTCTCGCGAACCTGTTCCGGGGTCAGGCTGGTCTTGAAGCGGAAGTCGGCGAGGTCGACCGGCAGGGTCTGCAGCTCGTAAACCCGGGCATTGAACAGGTGCCACACCCCCGGCTCCAGGACCGCGGAGCGCGCCTCGATACGCTGGCGGAAGTGGCCGGCCGGGTCGAAGGTGAAGACCGTGACGCCGAAAAGCGAGACGCCCTGGTCGCGGCTGGATTTGGCGTTGATGATGGCCTGACCGCTGTCGGTCTTCTGGCTGAGCCAGAACGGTCCGCCGCTTTGGGCGCTCCCCGTGTTCTGGCCGAACAACTCCGCCTCGAACCGTTTGGACCGCTCCTGCAGAATCGCAGCGATCGGGTTGTAGACCGTGGTGGCTACCACCCCGAACAGGAAGGCGACGATCAGCGCCGGCGCGATGAACTGCCAAGCGGACATACCGGCCGCGCGCGCCACGACGAGTTCGAGCCGGCGCGACAGGTTCAGGTAACAGGACATTGCGCCGATCAGGATGCAGAACGGCATGATGCGTTCGGCCACCTGCGGTACGCGAAACAGCGAGGTCTTGGCTACGAGCAGCGCCGATACGTTCGGCACATCGGAGGCTCGCCGCATCAACTCGATGTAGTCGAGGAGCGCGACCAGCAACAGAATGCCGAAGAACACCATCAGCACGGTGTTGAGGAAGCGCAGCCCGAAGTAGCGCGATAATGTGCCACCGACGACGCTCATGATGCGGTCACACCGCTGGTCAGGCGTTCGATGCGCGCCACGGCGGCGGCGATCCATTCGTTCAGGATGGCCGGCGGCTCGATGATCAGGCCGCGGTGGATGACATAAACGCCGCCACCGAGCGCGAAGGCGACGGCGACGTACTGAAACACCAGCATCCACGGCGCGTTGGCGCCGAAAACGGTCGACGCAAAGCCGATCAGCCGGAGGAGGGCCACGCCGCCGACCGCGCCGAGCATCGACATGGTCCGGCTTTGCCGCGTCGTGCGCGGTGCGCCGAGATAGGCGAAGGCGATGACGACGAAGGCGATCGGATAAAGCGGCGCGATCAGCCGGTCATGAAGTTCGGCGCGGAATTGCCCGGGTTGCTCGATGTAGTAGGGATCCTTCGGGTCCGGGAACAGCAATTGCCACAGATAGCGTTCGCGGATGGAATATTTCACCGCCTGCGGCCCGGCAGAAAATTGTGATAAATCAAACGCATAGCGGTCGAATGCGACCATCGCCGGGTCCTTCTTGCCGACCTGCTGGCGCTGCACCACGCCATTCTGCAGGACGAGGAAGGTGCCGTTGTCGTTGTCGACCAGTTCGCCGCGCTCGGAGACGACGGTCATGCGCTCGTCGGGATTGCGCCGGTCATCGAGAAAGATGCCGACGAGCTGGCCGTTGGCACGCCGCTCGCGGATGTGGATGGTGACGCCGGATTCGATCGGTGTGAAACGGCCGGGCTGGACGATCGTGCTGACCACGTTGGCGCGCACTTCGGTCAGCCAGTCGCGCAGCATGCGCAGCCCCTTGGGCGCAAAATAGGCGCTGATCGACATCACGATGATCGAGACGACGATCGCCACCGACATGAACGCCCGGAACAAGATCCACGGCGACATGCCGGCGGCGTTCATCACGATGATTTCGGAATCAGTCGAGAGCTTGTTGAGGACGTGGGCGGTCGCGATCAACAGCGCGATCGGCGCGATAACGAGAACGAGCAGGGGGATGATCAGGCCGGTGATGCCGACGAACACCAGGATGGTCTGACCCTGGCTGGTCATGATGTCGATGTCGCGCAACGCCTGGGTCACCCAGATCACGGCCGTGAGGCTGATCAGGACCAGCGCGAACGCACCGAACGTGGTGCGGAAGATGTACCGGTTGATGGAGCCCATGGCGTGCAGTCGATCCCCGTACCGGTCCCAAATCCCCTTGCGACCGGCACCCACCGTAACGTCGCGAGCAAAAGCTAACCCATCCCCACCGGTTAACCTTGTTCGGTTCACAAAATGGCCCGCCCAAGGCAAAGCCATTGATCATGCCCAACAAATGGTAAACGGCGGAGCGCCGCATGACGAGCGGAACCAAGCCTTCCGGGGGCGATTCTGGCAAGGACATAAGGGCCTTTTTACGGGCCTGGGCGGGCTGATTCAGGGCCTGTGAAAAGCCGCGCTGTCGGGACCTTCCGGGGCTTTGCAGGAGCGGCCTCGGCGGCGCATATGGGAGGAACCCCCGCTTCCCGAAGACGAAGGATTTTCTCTCCATGGCGAACGCCCCGAAGATCGCTTTCAGCCCCGTCACGCCCGGAAAAGCGGCAGGCACACTGGTCGTCTTCTGCGATGACAGGCTGCAATTCGGGCCTCCCGCCGCCCGGGCATTGGGCGATGCGGTGGCGGTCGTGACGCGGGCGGCCAAAACCGAGCATTTCACCGGCAAAAGCGGCTCGGCGCTCGAGATCCTGGTGCCGGACGGCCTCAAGGCGGACCGCCTTGTGGTGCTCGGCGCCGGCAAGGCTGCCGACCTCAAGCAGCAGGACCTCGTGAAACTCGGCGGCGCCGCGATGGGAAAACTGCCCAAGGCGGGCGACGCCGTCATCGTCGCCGACCTGCCGGGCGGCGAAGGCGGCATGACCGGCGCGCAGGCCGCCGACCTCGCCCAGGGCGCGATGCTGCGCGCCTATGCCTTCGACCGCTACAAGACCCGGCGCAAACCGGACGAGGCGCCGGCCGGCAACCGCACCGTCACCATCGTTACCGCCGACGTGGCCGGCGCGCGCAAGGCCTTCGCCGAGCGCGAGGCCATCGCCGAGGGCGTGCTGATGGCGCGCGACCTCGTCAACGAACCGCCGAATATTCTCTACCCGGAAGAATTCGCCCGCCGCACCCTGGCGCTGAAGAAGGCCGGCTGCGCGGTCCAGATCCTCAACATGGCGGCGCTGAAGAAGCTCGGCATGGGCGCGCTGCTTGGCGTCGGGCAGGGCTCGACGCGCGAAAGCCGCGTCGTCGTCATGCGCTGGAACGGCGGCAAGAAGGGCGAGGCCCCGCTCGCCTTCATCGGCAAGGGCGTGTGCTTCGACACCGGCGGCATCTCGATCAAGCCGGCGGCGGGCATGGAGGACATGAAGGGCGACATGGCGGGCGCGGCCTGCGTCGTCGGCCTGATGCAGGCGCTCGCGGCGCGCAAAGCCAAGGTCAACGCCGTCGGCGTCATCGGTCTCGTCGAGAACATGCCGGACGGCAATGCCCAGCGCCCCGGCGACATCGTCAAGTCGATGTCGGGCCAGACCATCGAGATCATCAACACCGACGCCGAAGGCCGCCTCGTTCTCGGCGACGTGCTCTGGTACACGAAAGAGAAATTCAAGCCGAAATTCATGGTCAATCTGGCGACCTTGACCGGCGCCATCATCGTTGCGCTCGGGCATGAATACGCCGGCTTGTTCTCCAACAACGACGAATTGAGCGAGCGTCTGGCGAAATCCGGCGAGGCGACCGGCGAAGCCGTCTGGCGCATGCCGCTCAGCCCGGCTTACGACAAGATGATCGACTCGCGTTTCGCCGACATGAAGAACACCGGCGGCTCGCGCTACGGCGGCGCGATCACCGCGGCGCAGTTCCTGCAGCGCTTCGTCGACAAGACGCCGTGGGCGCATCTCGACATCGCCGGCACCGGCATGGACTCGCGCCAGAACGAGATCAACAAGAGCTGGGCCTCGGGCTGGGGCGTGCGCCTGCTCGATCGCCTGGTGGCGGATTACTACGAGGGATGAACGCCGCGGCACATCGATGACCGAAGTTCTATTCTATCACCTGCAGGGCCAGAAGCTCGAGGGCGTGCTGACGCCGCTAATCGAGAAATCGGTCGAGCGCGGCTGGCGCGTTGCCGTGCAGGGCAACAGCGAGGAACGCATCGAGGCGCTCGACTCGCATTTGTGGACCTATCGCGAGGACGGGTTTCTGCCGCATGGCACGTGGCGCGAAGCGGAGCCGGCGCAGCAGCCGGTGCTGCTCACGGTCAACGACACCAATCCGAACGCGGCCACTGTGCGCTTCCTGATCGACGGCGCCGGTTTGCCCGCCGATGCTGACAGCTACCAGCGGCTCGTGCTGGTGTTCAACGGCGACGACGACGAGGCGGTGGCGCAAGCCCGCGGCTTCTGGACCGAGGCCAAGGCCAAGGGCTTCGACGCGACCTACTGGCAGCCAGACGACAATGGCCGTTGGGTCAAGAAGGCCTGAGGGGCGCTCGCCCGGCGACCGACAGTCGGCCACTGGCTCAGTCCCGGCCGCTCCGGTTGGCTGCGCCTTGTTCTGCGCCATTGTGATGTCGCAAAATAGGCCTTAAGGGACAACACGATAGAATAGCGCAGGAGATACCGCTTTGGCGCGACGCGATTTGCATTGGAAGCTGGCGACGGCCGGACTGCTGACGCTGGGCCTCGCCGGCTGCTCCGGCATGAGCGACACGTTCAATTCCGACGCCGGCTGGTTCTCCAAGCCGATGAGCGGATTGCTGTCGCGCGAGGACGGCTCCGGGAGCATGGGCAACAAGAGCTTCACGCTCGGCCCGAGCGGTCCGGTCGGTCCGGAGGAACTGGTCAATGCCGACGGCTCCTGTGCGCCGGCCGCCCCGGAGACGCCGGCGCCCGCGAGTCCCGCGGCGCCCGCCGCGCAGCAGGGCGACCGGCCAGTCGGCTCGGCGGCCGGCGATCTTGCCGGCGCGCCGATGGCCGGTGGGGATGCGTCGCCTCCGGTGCTGGGCGGCATCGCGCTGGGCATGACGGAATGTCAGGCGGTGCGACGGGCCGGTGCGCCGAGCAATGTCGCGATCGGCTCCGGCGACAACAACGAACGCAAGGTCGTGCTGACCTATTTGAGCGGCCCCTGGCCCGGCATCTACACCTTCGCGTCCGGACGCCTGAAGGTGGTCGATGAGGTGCCGCAGGCGCAGAAGCCGAAGCCGACCAGGAAGCCTGTTGCCAAGAAGCGAGCGCCGGCCAAGCGCAGCTGACGCGGGCCGGGCTTACGCAGTTTCGAGCGCGCTCGAGGCGGCGAGCCATTCCTCTTCAGCCTCGGCGATCGCCGCCACGACATTGGCGCGTGTCTTCGACAGTTCGGCGGCGCGGGCTGGATCCTTCGTGAACAATTCGCCGTCCGACAATGTCGCATCGAGCTTGGCAAGCTGCTTGTTTAGCTGCGCGATGTCGGCTTCGGCTTTCTGAATCTTCTTGCGCAGCGGCGCGGTCTCGGCGCGCTTCTCGGCGGCGGCGCGGCGCGCTTCGGCGGGGTCGACGCGCGGCGCTGCCTTGGCGACGCTCGCCGGTTTGCCCTCCGACAGGATGAAGCGGTGGTAGTCCTCGATGTCGCCGTCGAACGGTTTGACGCCGCCATTCGCCACCAGCCACAGCCGGTCGACGGTGGCTTCGAGCAGATAGCGGTCGTGCGACACCAGGATCACGGCGCCGGGAAAATCGTTGATCGCCTCGATCAGCGCGCCGCGGCTGTCGATGTCGAGGTGGTTGGTCGGCTCGTCGAGGATGATGAGATGCGGCGCATTGAACGTCGCAAGACCCAGCATCAGCCGCGCCTTTTCACCGCCTGACAGTTTCTCGACCTTGGTGTTGGCCGCATCGCCTGAAAAACCGATGGCGCCGACACGGGCGCGGATGCGCGCCTCAGGCTGATCCGGCATCAGCCGGCGCACGTGATCGTAGGGGCTGTCCTGGAGGTCGAGTTCGTCGACCTGATGCTGGGCGAAGTAGCCGACCTTCAGCGCCGCCGCGCGCGTCACGGTCCCGCGCTCGGGCTTGAGACGGTCGGCGAGCAGCTTGACCAAAGTCGATTTGCCGTTGCCGTTGGCGCCGAGCAGCGCGATGCGGTCGTCATTGTCGATGCGCAGCGACACGTGGCTCAGGACCGGACGGCCGGGCTCGTAGCCGACCGCGACATTGTCGGTGGCGATGATCGGCGGCGACAGCAGCTTGTCCGGCGCCGGAATGTTGATCGGCCGCACGTCGTCGGTGACCAGCGACACGATCGGCTGCATCCTGGCCAGCATCTTGATGCGCGATTGCGCCTGACGCGCCTTGGTCGCCTTGGCGCGGAAGCGGTCGACGAAGGCCTGCAGATGCGCGCGCTGCGCTTCCTGCTTCTTGATCAGCTTCTGGTCGAGCGCGATGCGTTCGCTGCGAAGCTTCTCGTAATCGGAATAGCCGCCCTTGTAGAGCGTGAGCTTTTTCGCTTCGAGCGCCAGGATCTGGTTGACCGAATTGTCCAAGAGGTCGCGGTCGTGGCTGACCACGATCATGGTGTGCGGATAGCGCGCCAGATGATCCTGCAGCCACAAGGTGCCTTCGAGGTCGAGATAGTTGGTCGGCTCGTCGAGCAGCAAGAGGTCAGGCTCGGCGAACAGGGTCGCGGCGAGCGCGACGCGCATGCGCCAGCCGCCGGAGAATTCGGTGCAGGGCCGCTGCTGGTCGGCGGCCGAGAAGCCGAGACCCGACAGGATGGCGGCGGCGCGGGCAGGGGCGGCGTGCGCGCCGATGTCGGCGAGGCGCGACTGGATCTCGGCGATGCGGTGCGGATCGGTGGCGGTCTCGGCCTCGGCGATGAGATCGGTGCGCTCGCTCGGCGCCTTCAGCACCACCTCGATCAGGCTTTCCGGTCCGTTCGGTGCTTCCTGCGCCAGGCGGCCGATGCGCCAGCGCGGCGGCAACTCGATGGAGCCGGTTTCGGCGCCCATCTGCCCGGTGATGACGTTGAACAAGGTCGATTTGCCGGTGCCGTTGCGGCCGATCAGGCCGACGCGCGCGCCCGGCGTGATGCGGGCGCTGGCATCCTCCAGAAGCGTGCGGCCGGCGATGCGGACGGTGAGGTCGTCGATGATCAGCATGAGGCGCTATGTGGCCGAGCCGCCTGCGCCGCGCAATCCCTTCCTCCGTCATTCCGGGACGCCACATCGTGGCGGACCCGGAATCCACACCGCGGCAGGGGCCATGGATTCCGGGCTCGCTGCCTTCGGCAGCGCTTCGGAATGACGAGGTTGGAGGCTAACTCATCGCGCCCAACCCGATGCCGGTCTGCCGCTGGAACACGATCAGGTCGAAGCTCGGCGTCGCCTCGTTGCCGAGGATCGACGACAGCAGCGCGTGGGCCTGTCCGCGATGATGGGTCTGGTGATTGAAGAAATGGTCGAGCGCAGGCGCCAGCGGCTGTTCGATCGTCTGCGGATTGACCACGGTCTTGTAGCGCAAGGTGCCGTTGAGCGCCGCATTGTCGAGGCCATCGATATAACGGCCGATCAGCACGTCCTGCGAGCGCCGCGCGGCGCGCAGGGCGGCGAAGTCGTCGTAGAGGATCGCATCGAGGGCGGGCGGCTGCGCGCCGGCGCCGGTGAAGCGGCGCATCCAGATACGGTCGGCGACGAGCAGGTGGTTGAGCGTGCCGTGCAGCGACTTGAAGAAGGCGCCGCGGTCGGCGCGGTATTCCGCGTCCGGCACCAGCGCCGCCGCGTCATAAAGCCGTTCATTGCACCAGGCGTTGTAGCCCGCGAACATCTGGTAGCGCGTTTTCACCTTTACCCCCGGATTGGGCCGCAAAATCCGTCAAAAACCGGGCAAAACCGATCTTGCCCCGCCCCCATGCCCGCCGGTATAAGCCGCCCACAATTCCCGTTCCAATGAAACTCGGACATCGTTCCGATCAATCACACTGAAGGATAACAAGCCGATGGCGGTCGAGCGTACTTTCTCCATTCTCAAACCCGATGCGACCGAGCGCAATCTCACCGGCGCCATCAACGCCATCATCGAGAAGGCGGGCCTGCGCATCGTGGCGCAGAAGCGCGTCCGCATCACCAAGGCGCAGGCCGAGCAGTTCTACGGCGTGCACAAGGCGCGCCCGTTCTTCGGCGAGCTCGTCGAGTTCATGACCTCGGGGCCTGTGGTCGTGCAGGTGCTCGAAGGCGAAAACGCCATCGCCAAGTATCGCGACGTGATGGGCGCGACCGATCCGTCGAAGGCGGCCGAAGGCACCATCCGCAAGACCCACGCCAAGTCGATCGGCGAGAACTCCGTGCACGGTTCCGACTCGCCGGAGAACGCGGTGATCGAGATCAACCAGTTCTTCTCCGGCAACGAAATCGTCGGCTGAGTCCCTAGGGGTTTTCACCTAGTCATAGCATGGCGCGCACGTTACAGTGCGCGCCATGCTTCTTTTTTGGAGCAAGAAAAACCAAATAAAACAATATCTTGTGGAGGATATATGGACTTTCTTTTGAATGAGATGACCCGGCCAACCTTCTGGCTGGCGGTCGTTCAGGTCATCTGGATCAATATCCTCCTCTCTGGCGACAATGCCGTGGTGATCGCGCTTGCCTGCCGCGGCCTGCCGCCCAAAGAGCGGCGCTGGGGCATGATCATCGGCGCGGGCGTCGCTTCCATCCTGCTCATCGTTTTCACCGGCATCGTCTCGGTGCTCATGACGCTGCCTTATCTCAAGCTGGTCAGCGCCATCGCGCTGTTGTGGATCGCGATCAAGCTGCTGGCGCCGCAAGCGCATGATGCCGAGGACACCCCGGAGGCAATCGAGGATCTGTGGCGCGCGGTCCGCCTGGTCGTGGTCGCCAACATTGTCATGAGCCTCGACAACGTCATCGCCGTCGCCGCGGTGGCCAAGGGCGACTACGTCCTGCTGACGCTGGGCCTGGTGGTCAGCATTCCGATCGTCATTGCCGGGAGCGCCATCATCCTGGCTTTGCTGGAACGCTTCCCGATCCTCATCTGGGGCGGCGCTGCCGTGCTCGGCTGGGTAGCGGGGGAGATATTCGCCACCGACTCCGTCGTGCTCGATTTCTTCAGCGGCTACGAGCCGGAGCGCATCGAACTGGTGACGCAGATCATCGGCTGCGTGACGGCGCTCGGCTGCGGCTACGCCTGGCGCAGCACGCACAAGGCGGCTGTCAGCGAGGTCTGAACGGCACGGGCCGGCGATTACGACCGCCGGTCATATTTCATGGCAAGGCGCACCAGCTCGGCAATGTTCCGGGCTCCTATGCGTTCCATGACCCACGCGCGATGGTTCTCGACGGTCTTCGGGCTGATGTCGAGGCGCGCGCCGATTTCCTTGTTCGACAGCCCGGAGACCGCCAGCTCCATGACCTGACGCTGGCGCGCGGTCAGCGACGCGAACCTGGCCGGCAAATCCTTCTGCTCGTCGGCATTTTCGCGCTGCCGGGTTTCCTCGATCGCGGCGCGCACGCTCGCCAGCAGGCGGCTCTCGTCGAAGGGCTTCTCGATGAAGTCGGCGGCGCCGACCTTGATGGCCGCCACCGCCATATCGACGTCGCCGTGGCCAGTGATCAGCACGATCGGCACATCGACATTGCGGCTCTTGAGTTCGCGCACGAGGTCGATGCCGGACATGCCTGGCATGCGCACGTCGGAGACGATGCAGTCGAACCGCTTATCCTGCCCGAGCGCGCTCAGGAACTGCGGCGCCGCCGAAAAGCCCGTGCTCGCGACCTTCTGCGAGGCGAAGTAGAGGCTGAGCGAATCGAGCACGGCCTCGTCGTCGTCGATCAGGGCGATTTGAATGGGTTGGGCCATGATTATCCGGTCTTTGCGATGGGCAGAGTGAAGCGGACGACGGCGCCTTGCGCGCCGCCTTCGAGTTTGAGCAGGCCGCCATGCGCCTCGATGATCGATTTGCAGAGCGAAAGTCCGATGCCAAGGCCTTCGGCCTTGCTCGAGCCGAGCGGCATGAAGTCGTTTTCAAGGATGCGGCTGGAAAAGCCCGGGCCGGTATCGGTGACGCGGACTTCGACGAAGTCGGAATCGGCCGCCGCCGCGTCGATGGCGATGACGCCGCGGCCGCTTTTGCCGTCGCCGAGAACCTCGATGGCGTTGCGCACGAGATTGATCAGGACCTGTTCGATCTGGATGAGATCGATCATGACGCTCGGCAGGTCGCTCGGGATGCTGGAGCGGAGGGTGACGTGGTGGCGGTCGAGATCCGCCTGGCATAGCTCGACCGTGTCCTTGATCGCGCGCTCGAGTTTCCATGACGCGCGGTTGCTGCGATCGAGCCGGACCAGCGCGCGCAGTCGCCGCACCACTTCGGCGGCGCGCTCGACCTGGGCGACCGCCTTTTTCGCGGTCTCCGCCACCATCTTCGGATCGGTGTTGCCGGCGTTGATCGCTTCGTCGACCAGCCGCGTGTAAGTGCCGGCCGCGGTCAAGGGCTGATTGAGCTCGTGGGCCACCGCGGCCGCGAGTTCGCCCATGCTGCCAAGCCTGGCGACGCGCGCGAGCTGTTCCTGTTGCCGCTGCAATTGCGACTGCGTGCGCCGCCGTTCGGTGACGAGTTCACCGGAGACGAGACCGGTCATCGCGAGCACCAGCATCAGGGCCTGGAACGACGTGACGTTGAACGTTCCGGCGGGAAACAGATGAATGCCGACGATGAGGCCGAGTTGCGTGACGAGAATGCCGGCACTGACGCCTTCGAGCCCCGTACGCACCGCCATCCAGACGACGGGCAGGAACAGCACGTAGAATAGCTGGAATTGCTGCTCCTCGACGACGCCGAACACCACGATCAGCGCCACGACGATGGCCGCGAGCTGCAGCATGGTTTCGGTCGACAGTCGGATCAGGCGCGGGCGCGTCAGGCCGAGCAGGGCAAATGGCGCGACGACGATGATGCCGATGACGTCGCCGATCCAGTTGCGCATCGCCGCGGCGGAAAAATCGGCCGGCGGAAGAAAGCCGGACGCGACCATCAGCCCGACATAGGCGAGCGCGACGCCGGCGGCGCTGATCGCCGCGACCAGCATCAGCAGGAGGAGGTCGCGCATTGACGACAGGGCGGGGTCGAAGCGCAGGCGCGGCCGCAGCAGGACCAGCGCGGCCAGCGAATAGCCGGCGCCGACCAGCACCGAGGACAAGACTTCGAACGTCCAGGGCAGGGAATATTGCCGCTGCAGGATATCGGCGAGCAGCGGCGCGGCGACCGCGAAGGGAATCATGCGCCGGCCGAACATCAGCAGCAGGACGAAGGTCAGGCCGATGCCGGGATTCCACGGGGAAATACTGAGCTGCGCGTAAGGCTCGATAAAACTCAACCAATCGAGCAGCGCGTAGGCCGCCAGGTAAGTGACGCCTATGACGATCTTCGGAGCGTCGAACACGCGAGGAAGGGCCATCGTATGCAGTCGTTCTGCGTGCAGTTCCTTGACCGGCAAGCACTACATCCTTTCTGGTGGCTTTCCCCTCGATCATAACACCTAGGTGAAATTACCCAAGTCGATGCACTCGGGGATTCATCCTGAGTTGTGTGACGGGTCCTCGACCCTATCCTCCTCACGAACCAGCGTGCCGGTGGAAGCGCGGCAAGGAAATTACGCTCGGTTGTAAGCAGAAAACGCCCGTGAGTGCGGCGGAAGAGCGCAAGCGAATTGCGCCGACCGCATGGAGGACCGAGCAGTGTCAAGCCTACCTGAATCCATTCTTGCGAATTGGGCTGCGGCGATCGCTCTGTGGGCACTCCCTTACCTGACGCTGCGGCATCACTTCGGTCACGAGACCACACAAGCGATGCAGTGGTCGTTGCTGGCCATCGCCGTTCTCGGGTCGATCCATGTGTTTTACGCCGCGTGGCAGGTGAGCCGCGATCGCGCATGGCGCGCCGCGCACGGCCTCCGGACGCCAATCCCGGCTCGTTGAAACCTGATGTCGGCCCGGCTTCCGCCGGCTCGCCACCGCAAAGTCATTAGAGGGATCCATTGCAGTATCTGATCGAAAATTTTTCACACGCGCCGTTTTGGATCGCTCTCGGGCAGATCATCTGGATCAACGTCCTCCTGTCCGGCGATAATGCCGTTGTCATCGCCTTGGCGTGCCGGACGCTGCCGGAGCGCCAGCGCTTCTGGGGCATCGTGCTCGGTGCCGGCGCCGCGGTGCTGTTGCGCGTCATTTTTACGGTGCTCATCGCACAGGTCATGGCCGTTCCGTTCCTGAAGCTCGTCGGCGGCATGCTGCTGTTCTGGATCGCCATCAAGCTTGTGCTGCCGAACGACGATCATTCGGAAAGCAGCGTCAAGGCGGGCGACACGCTCCTGCGCGCCGTCTGGCTGGTGACTGTGGCCGACATCGTCATGAGCCTCGACAATGTGATCGCCATCGCCGCCTCGGCCGAGTCGGCCGCGGCGAGCATCGACATGGCGCACGCGCTTGCCATGAAGACCGTGCTGGTCATCTTCGGCCTTGCCACCAGCGTGCCGCTGATCATCGCCGGCAGCGCCATTCTGATGAGCCTGCTCGAGCGCTTCCCGATCCTGGTGTGGGCGGGTGCGGCGCTGCTCGGCTGGGTGGCCGGCGAAATCATCGTCAAGGACGTGGCGGTCGAAACTTATCTCGGCCACGGGCTGGTCGAGCAGGCCCATGGTTGGTCGGCGCCGGTCGGCGCGGCCTTCGTCGTGATCGCCGGCTTCATCCTGCTGCGCCTGCGCCGGCGCCCGCTGGAGAGCGAAGTCTAGGCCTCAATCCGCCGCTGGAACCCTGTTCCGGCCCCTCCACGGGGGCCGGAAGGGCGGTATAGTGGCGGTCGCATGAATCAAAACGTCCGTCTCTCCGGCGAAACCGTCCGGATCGGCCATTCGGCCTGTCCCCATGATTGCCCGTCCACCTGCGCGCTCGACGTCGAACTGATCGATGAGCGCACCATCGGCCGCGTCCGCGGCTCGGCCGACAACGACTACACGGCGGGCGTCGTCTGCGCCAAGGTCGCGCGCTACGCGGAGCGCGAGCATCACGCCGACCGCCTGATGCATCCGCTGCAGCGCGTCGGGGAGAAGGGCTCGAAGGACTTCCGCCGCATCGCCTGGGACGATGCGCTCGACATCGTCGCCGAGCAACTCCTCAAGGCCGAAGCGCGGCATGGCGCGGAAAGCGTCTGGCCGTACTACTACGCCGGCACCATGGGCCTGGTGCAGCGCGACGGCATCAACCGGCTGCGCCACGTCAAGAAATACTCCGGCTTCCATTCCACCATCTGCGTCAATCCGGCGTGGACGGGCTTTGCCGCCGGCACCGGCAAGATCGCCGGC
The DNA here is from genome assembly GCA_018240595.1 of Pseudomonadota bacterium. GTDB lineage: Bacteria > Pseudomonadota > Alphaproteobacteria > Rhizobiales > Xanthobacteraceae > Pseudolabrys. Next base: position 21,730 of record JAFEFL010000056.1, read on the forward strand.
AGCGATCCCCGCGAAATGGCCAAGTCCGATCTGGTGGTGATCTGGGGCACCAATCCGGTGAACACCCAGGTCAACGTCATGACGCATGCGACCCGCGCCCGCAAGGAACGCGGCGCCAAGATCGCGGCGATCGATGTCTACATGAACGGCACCATGAAGCAGGCCGACCTGCCGGTGCTGGTGAAGCCGGGCACCGACGGCGCGCTGGCCTGCGCGGTGATGCATTGCCTGTTCCGCGACGGCAAGGCCGACTGGGCCTATCTCGACAAATACACCGACGCGCCGCGCGAACTGGAGGCGCATCTGAAGTCGCGCGATCCGCAATGGGCTTCCGCCATCACCGGAACGCCGGTCGAGACCATCGAGGAGTTCGCCCGGCTGATCGGCGGCAACAAGCGCACGTATTTCCGCCTCGGCTACGGCTTCGCCCGCTCGCGCAACGGCGCGGCCAACATGCACGCGGCGCTGTCGATCGCCGCGGTCACGGGGGCCTGGCAATACGAGGGCGGCGGCGCCTTCCACAACAACGACGCCATTTTCGGCTTCAACAAATCGATGATCGAAGGGCACGACGCCATCGACCGCTCGGTGCGCGTGCTCGATCAGTCGAGGATCGGCGCCATTCTCACCGGCGACCGCGATGCGCTGCGCGGCGGGCCGCCGGTCGATGCGCTGTTCATCCAGAACACCAACCCGATGACGGTCGCGCCGGACCAGACCGTGGTGAAGCGCGGCTTCGCGCGCGAGGACCTGTTCGTCTGCGTGCACGAGCAGTTCATGACGGAGACGGCGCAGATCGCCGACATCGTCTTGCCGGCGACGACCTTCCTCGAGCACGACGACATCTATCGCGGCGGCGGCCACCAATACATCCTGCTCGGGCCGAAGCTGGTCGAAGCCCCGGGCGAGTGCCGCAACAACCATGAGGTCGTTGTCGGGTTAGCGAAGCGCCTCGGCGCCGTGCATCCCGGTTTCGACATGAGCCCGCGTGAACTGATCGACGATCTGCTGCGCCGCTCGAACCGCGGCACGCTCGCCGAGCTCGAGGCGAGCCGCTGGATCGATTGCCAGACGCCGTTCGAGAAGGCGCATTACCTCGACGGCTTCAACTGGCCGGACGGCAAATTCCGCTTCAAGCCGGATTGGCCCAAGGTGCCGTTCCGCAGCCCTTATACGTCGGGACCGGTCGAGGCCATGCCGGCGCTGCCTGATCACTGGGCGGTGGTCGAAGCTGCCGACGCCGAGCATCCGTTCCGGCTCGCGACGTCGCCGGCGCGCGGCTTCCTCAACACCACTTTCAACGAGACGCCGACCTCGATCGCCAGCGAAAAGCGGCCGACGGTGATGATCCATCCGGACGATGCCGTGGCGCAGGGCATCGCCGACGGCGATGCCGTCGTGCTCGGCAACCGGCGCGGCGAAGTTCGCCTGCACGCCAAGGTGTTCGATGGTGTGCGGCGCGGCGTGCTGATCGCGGAATCGATCTGGCCGAACGCGGCCTATGCCGATGGCAAGGGCATCAACACGCTCACCGGCGCCGATGCGGTGGCGCCGTTCGGCGGCGCGGCATTCCATGACAACAAGGTGTGGGTCCGCCGCGCCTGAACGTCATTCCGGGGCGCGCCGTCAGGCGCGGACCCGGATTCCAGCACAAACATCATGCTGCCGCTGGATTCCGGATCGCGCGCTTTCGCGCGCGTCCGGAATGACTGGCTACAGCTCCTTGCCGATCATGCGGTCGAGCGAATAGCGCCGGCCGCCGGCGAGCGCGATGAAGAACATCACGATGCCGAGCAACAGCACGTATTCGAAGCCGCCCTTGCTGGCCGAGAAGCCCTTCGGGCCGTGAATCGCGACGAACATCACGCCGATCTCGATCGCCAGCGCGGCGGCGAAGAAGCGGGTGAACAGGCCGAGCGCGACGCAGGCGGCGGCGACCGTCTCCAGAAAGATCACGGCGAAGGCGCACAGCACGGGCAGGGCGAAGCCGACCTTGACGAAGAAGCCGACTTCGGCGGCGAAGCCGGCCTGGACCTTGGCCCAGCCGTGCATGAACAGGATGTAGCCGATCACGACGCGGAGCAGCAGGTAGCCGATCTCGGGCGCCCACCCGTAGAAGCCGGCGAGGCCGGGAATAAGCAATCGGGTTTCGGAAGGCGTTCGCGCAAGCATCAAGGGACCTCTGCAATGACCAAAAAGCACGCGGCGACAGGCCGCGTGCTCAGGGCAGAAGCAGAGTACTTTGTGGAGAAACTTGGGTCGGAGCGCCGCGCTCGCGAAAACTTGAACGCGGCGCCCGTCTAGCGGCTCACAGTTCCTTGCCGATGAAGCGGTCCACCGAGTAGGGACCGCCGCCGCGCATCGCGATGACGAACAGCGCGGCGCCGATCAGCAGGACATATTCGTATCCGCCGGCGCCAATATTGTAACCCTTGGAGAGATGTACCGCGAACAGGGCGATCAGCATCTCGACCGCCGCAGCTGCTGCGAAAAAGCGCGTGAAAAGGCCGAGGATCAGGCAAATGCCGCCAACGAGCTCAATCGCGATGCTCAGATAAGCGAACGTCAGGGCCGGCTCGAGACCGTTCTTCGCCATGATGTTGGCGGCGACCGCGGCGGCGCCGATCTTGAATTTGAATGACACGTGCATCAACAACATGGCGCCAATAACGACGCGCATGGCGGTCACGGCGACGTCGCCGACCGATGCGTAGAATCCTGCGAGGCCCGGAAATACCAGCTTCGCTTCGCTGCCCGACTGTCCGTTCATGGCTCAACCCCTTGGCTCGACACGGCGCAAATATTGCGCGGTCTGAGCTATAACACCGGGGAACCCGGGCCTATTCACGTTGAAGTGTGTGGATCGGTCAGGCCGGCGGCATCAGGGTGCCGGCGTCGGGCACCGGCTTGCCGTCGATCAGGCAGCGGCCGTCGACGACCGTGACGCGGCCCTCAGCTACAAGCCGCAATGCTTCCGGATAAATGCGGTGCTCGACCGTGAGTACGCGCGCAGCGAGCGCCGACTCACTGTCGTCATTCCGCACTGCAACCGCGCCCTGGATGATGATCGGGCCGGCGTCCATCTCCGGCACGACGAAATGCACCGTTGCGCCGTGAATTGCGGCGTGCGCCTCGATCGCGCGCCGATGGGTGTCGAGGCCCTTTAAGGCCGGGAGCAGGGCGGGGTGGATGTTGAGCATGCGTTCGCTCCACAGCCCGACGAATTCCGGCGTCACCAGCCGCATGAAGCCGGCGAGGCAGACCAGATCGATCTTGTGCGCCAGCAACACGTCGTGCATCGCGCGATCGAAGGCGGCGCGGTCTCCGCCAAAAGCCTTGTGATCGACGACCGCGGTTTCGATGCCGTTGGCGCGGGCGGTGTCGAGACCGCCGGCATCCGCCTTGTTCGACAGCACCAGAACGATCTCGGCGGGATAATCCGGTGCCTTGGCGGCCTCGATCAGCGCCGCCATGTTGGAGCCGCGGCCGGAAATCAGAACGGCAACGCGCTTCTTGGCCATCGGCTTACAGCTTGAGATCGAGCGCGCCGTCATAGACGACGCGTTCATCGCTGTCGGTGCGGATGACACTGCCGATGGTGCTGACCTTCTCGCCGGCCTTGGCGAAAGCCTCGGCGACCGCGGCTTCGTCCTTCGGGGCGACGACGACGATCATGCCGACGCCGCAGTTGAACGTGCGCAGCATTTCCTTCGGCGCGATGTTGCCGACCTGAGCCATCCACCGGAAGACCGGCGGCGCGTTGACCTTGGTCAGGTCGATGCGGGCGCCGAGACCTTTCGGCAGCACGCGCGGGATGTTGTCGGGGAAGCCGCCGCCGGTGATATGGGCGAGGCCCTTGACCGCGCGGGTCTCGCGGATCGCGGCGAGGCAGGATTTCACATAGATGCGCGTCGGCGTCAGGATCGCTTCGCCGAGCGACGTGTCATTGGCGAAGGGCGCCGGCGTGCTCCACATCAGGCCGCTCTTGGCCACCACCTTGCGCACCAGCGAGTAGCCGTTCGAGTGCACGCCGGACGAGGCGAGGCCGAGGATGACATCGCCTTCGGCGATGTTCGGGCGTGGCAATACGTCGCCGCGTTCGACGGCACCGACGGCGAAACCGGCAAGGTCGTAATCCTCGCCTTGGTACAGACCGGGCATTTCCGCCGTCTCGCCGCCGATCAGCGCGCAGCCGGCCTGCCGGCAGCCGAGCGAAATACCGGCGACCACGGCGGCGCCGACCTCGGGCGACAGCCGCCCGGTAGCGTAATAATCGAGGAAGAAGAGGGGCTCGGCGCCCTGGACCACGAGGTCGTTGACGCTCATGGCGACGAGGTCGATGCCGATGGTGTCGTGGCGCCCGGTCTCGATGGCGATCTTGACCTTGGTGCCGACGCCGTCATTGGCCGCGACCAGGATCGGATCGGTGTAGCCGGCGCGCTTGAGGTCGAACAGGCCGCCGAAGCCGCCGATTTCGGCATCGGCGCCCGGCCGCGCGGTGGCGCGCACCAGGGGCTTGATTAGGTCCACCATCCGGTTGCCGGCGTCGATATCGACACCCGCTTGCGCATAGGTCAGGCCGCGCTCTTGATCCGCCATTTAGGCCCCTCGTCGACCGCCGGTCGCCGACACAAAAAAGGCGCGCCGGCGGCGGTAAGTGCCGCCTCGTACGTCGAAAATGCCGTTCGTGCAATGGCGCGGGGCCCGTTATACTCTATCTTCGGTCGGGCCGATCCGAGACCCGAAGCCGTTCCAGAAATCGACCCAACAGACCCCATGCCGGGGGCTTCGCAAGAGCCGGGACTGCCTTGAGTATTCCGAACCTGATTACCCTGGCGCGCATCTTCATGGTGCCCGTCGTGGTCTGGGCTATCGCGTCCAATACGATGTGGATCGCCTTCGTGCTTTTTCTGGTCGCCGGGGTCTCCGACGCCATCGACGGCTTCCTGGCCAAGCGCTTCCAGATGACCACGGAATTGGGCGCCTATCTCGACCCGCTGGCCGACAAAGCGCTGATCGTCTCGATCTATTTGACCCTTGGGATCAACGGGGACATCCCGCGCTGGCTGGTGATCCTGGTGGTGTCGCGCGATATCCTGATCGTCGGAGGCATCATCTTGTCGTGGTTGTTGGGTAATCCGCTGAAGATCAAGCCGCTGTGGGTGTCGAAGCTCAACACCACGGCGCAGATCGCGTTCGCTTGCGTGGTGCTCGGTTCGCTCGGCTTCAAGATCCAGGTGCCGATGCTGACCACGGTGCTGATGGGGCTGGTCGCTGTGCTGACGCTGCTGTCGATTGCCGCCTATCTCGCCGAGTGGGTCCGCCATATGAACGCTCCGGTGGCTGGCTCGTGAGCGTGAACCCGGCGCGTCAATCGCCGCCGCCCCCCGAGCGAGGGCCGGGCGGTTTCGCCCTGCAACGGCAGATGGTGTTCTGGCTGGCGGCGCTGGCCGTCTTCATCCTGTTCCTGTGGCTGCTGGCCGACATCCTGCTGCCGTTCATCGCCGGCCTCGCCATCGCCTATTTCCTGACGCCGCTCGTCGACCGGCTGGAGCGCCTGGGCGTCAACCGCCTGGTCGCGGCGCTGGCGGTTATTTCGCTGGTGGTGTTGCTGATCGTGCTGCTGTTGCTGCTGATTATGCCGCTGCTCGGCAACCAGTTGGCATCGCTCATCGACAACATCCCCGGTTACATCACCAAGCTGCGCTCGGTGGTGAGCAATACGGAATGGCCGTGGCTCAAGAACCTGCTCGGCAATGGCTTCGGCAGCGACAAGGCGATCGGCGATCTGCTGACGCAGGGGGCCGGCTGGCTGACGACGTTCCTTAAATCGCTGTGGTCCGGCGGAAGGGCGCTGGTGTCGCTTTTTTCGCTGATCGTCGTGACGCCGGTGGTCGCCTTCTATCTGATCTACGACTGGCACAAGATGATCGACGCCGCCGATAGCTGGATCCCGGTGCATCATCGCGACACCGTGCATCAACTGGCGCGCGAAATCGACGGCGCCATCGCCGGCTTCGTGCGCGGCCAGTCCGCGGTCTGTCTGATCCTCGGCACGTTCTACGCCGTGGCGCTGACGGAGAGCGGCCTCAATTTCGGCCTGCTGATTGGCCTGATCTCCGGCCTGATCACCTTCATCCCTTACGTGGGCTCGATGACCGGGCTGATCCTGTCGCTGGGCGTCGCGGTGGCGCAATTCTGGCCGGACTACACCTCGATCCTGATCGTCCTCGGCATCTTCCTCGTCGGGCAGTTCCTCGAGGGCAATGTGCTGTCGCCGAAGCTGGTCGGCGAGAGCGTCGGCCTGCATCCGGTGTGGCTGATCTTCGCGCTGCTCGCTTTCGGTTACCTGTTCGGCTTCGTCGGCCTCCTGGTCGCCGTGCCGCTCGCCGCCACGATCGGCGTGCTGGCGCGCTTCGCTCTGCGTCGTTATCTCGAAAGCTCGTTCTACACTGGCGAGCGGCCGTCGTAAGTCCCGTTCAAGCTCGAGTTGAAGTTCAAGTGCATGTCCGAGAGTACCGAATTGAGCGATGACCTGGAGCGGCCGGCGGCGCCGCGCCAGCTCGTGCTCGCGCTGGACCATGCCATCAGCTACGCGCGCGAGGATTTCCTCGAGGGGCCGTCGAATGCGACGGCGTTGGCGCTGATCGAGCGTTGGCCGGACTGGCCGAGCCGGCTGATCGCGCTGATCGGCCCTGAAGGATCGGGCAAGAGCCATCTCGCCGCGATCTGGGCGGAGCTGAGCGGCGCCCGGGTGATTAGTGCCAGACATCTGACCGATATCGATTTGCCGTCGGCCTTCGCCACCGGCGCGCTGGTGGTCGAGGACATCGACACGCCGGAACTCGACGAGCGGGCGCTGTTCCACCTGATCAACCTGGCGCGCGAGGAGGGCGCGGACGTCCTGTTCACCGCCCGGACATCGCCGCCGTCCCTGACGGTGGGAATCCGCGACCTGCAATCGCGATTGCGGATGCTGCCGGTGGTCGAACTGGAGGTGCCGGACGACGCGCTGCTGCGGGCGCTGATCGTCAAGCTGGCCGCCGACCGGCAGCTCCCTGTGGACGAGGCCGTGGTCAACTACCTCGCCAATCGGATCGAGCGCTCCTTCCTTGGCGCGCACCGGGCGGTGGCCCGGCTGGACGAGGAGGGGCTGCGCCGCCATCGGCCGGTGACGCGGGCGCTGGCCGCGGAACTGTTCAGGGCGACTTAACGGCCCGGCGGTAAGGTCTTGACGCAACCGGGGCGAGGGCGCGGAATTGTCCAAAGCGTCGGCCGCGCCAACCCAGCGGACGGCGGCTCAGGGGCTTTCTCAGGTTCTGCTTCATCATGAAAGACAGCGTGCAAGCATCTGTTTCTTCTGAGGAAACCTTATTCGCCGAGGAGGTGAAGAAGTTGCCCGCGGCAGGTCCGGACGGCGCGGAGCCGACGATCCGCGAGCGCCCGGAGCGCTTCATCAACCGCGAAATCTCCTGGCTCCAGTTCAACCGCCGGGTCCTCGAAGAGGCCGCCAACGAGAGCCACCCGCTGCTCGAGCGCGTCCGCTTCCTGTCGATTTCGGCGAACAACCTTGATGAATTCTTCATGGTCCGCGTCGCCGGCCTGAAGGGTCAGGTGCGCCAGGGCATCACCACCCGCAGCCCCGAAGGCCTGACCCCGGCCGAGCAGCTCTCGCGCATCCGCGAGGCGGTCTCGCAACTCGCCTATGACCAGCAGCACCGCTGGCTCGAACTGCGCGAGGATCTCGCGCAGGCCGGCGTCACCCTGGTCGATGGCGCCAAGGTTTCGAAGACGGAGAAGACCTGGCTCGAGGAGCACTTCCTCACCCACATCTTCCCGCTGCTGACCCCGCTCGCGATCGACCCGGCGCATCCGTTCCCGTTCATCCCCAATCTCGGCTTCTCGATCGCGCTGCAGCTCGCCCGCGTGCGCGACGGCAAGACCATGAACGCGCTGATCCGCATGCCGCAGAAGATCGACCGCTTCATCCGCCTGCCGGCGGCGAGCGGCGGCGACGTCCGGCTGATCACGCTCGAGGAGCTGACGGCGCTGCACGTCAGCAAACTGTTCCCCGGCTACACGATGAAGGGCGCCGGATCGTTCCGTGTCATTCGCGACAGCGATCTGGAAATCGAGGAAGAGGCCGAAGACCTCGTCCGCCTGTTCGAGACGGCGCTGAAGCAGCGCCGCCGCGGCTCGGTGATCCGCCTCGAACTCGACGCCGCGATGCCGGCGGAACTGCGGGATTTTGTCCAGCACGCGCTGGCGGTCGCCGACGACGAGGTGTTCAACGTCGATGGCGTGCTGGCGATCAACGACCTGTCGCAACTGACCCGCGTCGACCGGCCCGACCTCGAATTCGTGCCGTACAATCCGCGCTATCCGGAGCGGATCCGCGACCATGGCGGCGACGCCTTCGCCGCCATCCGGCAGAAGGACCTCATCGTCCACCACCCTTACGAATCGTTCGACGTCGTCGTGCAGTTCCTGCAACAGGCGGCGCGCGACCCCAACGTCGTCGCCATCAAGCAGACGCTGTATCGCACCTCGGCGGAGAGCCCGATCGTCAAGACCCTGGTCGAGGCCGCCGAGGCCGGCAAGTCGGTGACGGCGCTGGTCGAGCTCAAGGCGCGCTTCGACGAGGAGGCCAATATCCGCTGGGCCCGCGACCTCGAACGCGCCGGCGCCCAGGTGGTCTACGGCTTCATCGAACTCAAGACCCACGCCAAGCTGTCGCTGGTCGTGCGCCGCGAGGGCGGCACGCTGGCGACCTACTGCCATGTCGGCACCGGCAATTATCACCCGGTGACAGCGCGCATCTACACCGACCTGTCGTTCTTCACCGCCGACCCGGTGATCGCGCGCGACGTCGCCCGCATCTTCAACTACATCACCGGTTATGCCGAGCCGGCCGAGCTCGAGCGCATGGCGATGTCGCCGGTATCCTTGCGCAAGCGCATTCTCGACCATATCGCCCGCGAGGCCGCCAATGCGCGCGCCGGCAAGCCCGCCGCCATCTGGATGAAGATGAACGCGCTGGTCGATCCCGGTATCATCGACGCGCTGTACGACGCCTCCGCCGCCGGCGTGCAGATCGACCTCGTGGTGCGCGGTATCTGCTGCCTGCGGCCCGGCGTGCCGGGCCTGTCGGAGAACATCCGCGTCAAGTCGATCGTCGGCCGCTTCCTCGAACATGCGCGCATCTACTGCTTCGGTGACGGCCACACGCTGCCGCATCCGAAGGCCGCGGTGTATTTCTCCTCCGCCGACATGATGCCGCGCAATCTCGACCGCCGCGTCGAAGTGCTGTGCCCGATCGTCAACCCCACCGTGCACGAGCAGGTGCTCGGCCAGATCATGGTCGCCAATTTCCGGGACAACGAGCAGAGCTGGAAGGTCTTGCCGGACGGCGCCTCGACGCGCATAAAGGCCGGGCCGGGCGAGGAACCGTTCAACGCCCACAAGTACTTCATGACAAATCCGAGTTTGTCGGGCCGTGGTAAATCGCTCAAAGACTCTTCGCCGCGCAGCCTCATCCGACGCCTCATCGAAGGCGCGTAAGGCGTCGGCAAAAGCGCACAAAGTGCACAAAGTGGAAACGGTCAAAGGCCGGCTCGATCACGGACCGGCGCTCGCCGTCATCGACATCGGCTCGAACTCGGTGCGTCTCGTCATCTACGAGGGCCTGACGCGTTCGCCGACGCCGATCTTCAACGAGAAGGTGCTCGCCGGTCTCGGCCGCCAGGTGCAGACCACGGGCCTGCTGGCGCAGGACGCCATCGACACCGCACTCAACGCCCTGGTGCGCTTCAAGGCGCTGTGCGACATCCAGCGCGTCGATCGCATTTATGCCATCGCCACCGCGGCCTGCCGCGACGCGCGCAACGGGCGCGCCTTCATTTCCGCGGCCGAACGCATTTGCGGCACCAAGATCGAGATCCTGTCCGGCAAGCGCGAGGCGCAGCTCACCGCCTACGGCGTCGTTTCCGGCATCCATAATCCCGACGGCATTGTCGGCGACCTTGGCGGCGGCTCGCTGGAGCTGGTCGATGTCCACGGCTCGCGTGTGCGTCATGGATTGACGCTGCCGCTCGGCGGCCTGGCGCTGCAGGACCTGACCGGCCGCTCGATCAAAAAGGCCGAGAAGCTGGTCGAGAAGGCATTCGACAATCTCGATATCCTCGACGAAGGCGAAGGCCGAACGCTGTATGCCGTTGGCGGCACCTGGCGCGCGCTGGCGCGCTTGCACATGTGGCAGACCGGCTATCCGTTCCACGTCATGCACAACTACCGCATCTCGGCGCGCGAGACGCTGGAGTTCTCGCGGCTGGTGCACCGTGTCGATACCGAGACCTTGTCGAAGATCGAAGTCGTCAACGCCGCGCGCCGGCCGCTGCTGGCTTACGCGGCGCTGGTGCTGGAAAATCTCGTCCGCGCCATTCGTCCGAAGGAAGTCATCGTCTCGGCGATGGGCGTGCGCGAGGGTCTCCTGTATTCGCTGCTCAGCGAGAAGGAGCGCGAACGCGATCCGCTGATCGCCGCCGCCGCCGACCTCAACGTGCTGCGCTCGCGCGCGCCCAAGCATGGCGAGGAACTGGTCGCCTGGACCGACCGCTTCATCGCCTCGTCGGGCCTGAAAGAAAGCGCCGATGAGAAGCGGCTGCGCCACGCCGCCTGCCTGCTGGCGGATATCGGCTGGCGCGCCCATCCGGATTATCGCGGCGAGCAGGCGATGAACATCATCGCCCATGGCCCGTTCGTTGCCGTCGATCATCCCTCGCGCACCTACATGGCGCTGTCGGTGTTCCTGCGGCACACCGGCCTCAATGAAGAGGAATTGCCCTCGCGCATCCGCGAACTGGCAACGCCCTACATTCTCGACCGCGCCCGCGTGCTCGGCGCGGCGATGCGCGTTGCCTACATCCTCACGGCCGGCCAGGACGGTGTGCTGCCGAAGGTGCCGCTCAAGGTCGAGCGCGGCCGGCTCGTGCTCAAGCTCACCGGCGACTACAAGAAACTCGCCACCGACCGCGTCTCAGGCCGCCTGCGCCAGCTCGCGCGCCTGATCGGCCGTGAGGCGGTGGTGGAGGCGTAAAGCCAGCGCCCCTGACGGCTGCCATACACTCCGTTCGTTCCCGCGAAAGCGGGAACCCAGCTCTTGCCTGACGTGCTTGGCCGTCTGGGTCCCCGCTTTCGCGGGGACGAACGGAGCAAATTGCTACGCATCGCGAACCAAGTCGACGAACCGCTCGACCTCGGCGGCCGTCGTCGCGAACGACGTCACCAGCCGCACGACGACGTTACCCGCCGCATCGGCATCCCAGCGATAGAACATCGCGCCGGCAGCCTGCAATTTATCGCACAACGCAGCGGGCAGGGGCACGAACACTTCGTTGGCCTCGACCGGCCATTTCGGCGCGAAGCCGGCTTTGCTCAGCCCGGCGCTGAGGCGGTCCGCCATGTCGTTGGCGTGGCGGCACAGCCGCAGCCACAGATCGCCGTCGAGATAGGCTTCCATCTGCGCGGCGATGAAGCGGTGCTTGGAGGCAAGCTGCGCGCCGCGCTTGCGCCGTGCCGACATGTGCTCGGCGCGTTTGGGATCGAAGAAGATCACGGCCTCGGCGCCCATGGCGCCGCCCTTGGTGGCGCCGAACGACAGAACATCGACGCCGGCCTTCCAGGTCGCCTCGTCGGCCGACACGTTCATGCGGACCAGCGCATTGCCGAAGCGCGCGCCGTCCATGTGCAGGGCGACGTCGTGGGCATGCGCGATGTCGGCTAGCTCGCGGATCTCCTGCGGGCGATAGATCGTGCCGGCTTCGCTGGCCTGCGAGATCGACAGCGCCGCCGGCGTCACATGATGCGGCGGGCCCCATTGCGCCTTGTTGCCGAGCAGTGGCTTGACCGCGGCGGCATCCAGCTTGCCGTTGGCGCCGGGGAGGGCGACGAGCTTGATGCCGCCACCGAAGAATTCCGGCGCGCCGCATTCATCGACCGCGATATGCGCATCCTCGTGGCAAATCACGGCGCCCCAGGGCGGGGTGACATGGGCGAGCGCCAGGGCGTTGGCGGCCGTGCCGGTCGGCACGAGGAACACGGCGACGTCGCGCTTGAACAGCTCGCTGAACTTCTTCTCGACACGGCGCGTCCAGTCGTCATTGCCGTAGCCGAGCGCGAACCCGTCATTGGCGCGGGCAAGCGCCGCCATGATCTCCGGCGCGACGCCGGCCGTGTTGTCGCTGGCGAAGTTCATGCGGGCGCTCCCGTGCCGAGCGGCGACACCGCGATGCCGTTGCCTTCGAGCGTCTGTTTGACGACACGCGCGACTTCGGCCGAGTTGGCGCGGTCGCCATGCAGGCACAAGGTCGTCACCTTCACATCCATGTCGGCGCCGTCGATTTTGGTCAGCTTGCTCTCGCGCACGATGCGCAAAGCGCGCTCGGCGACCAGCAACGGCTCGCGCGGTTTGGCGACGCGCTCGATGATCAGGCCGCCACCTTCGTCGTAATCGAGGTCGACGAAGGCCTCGCGGGCGACGCGGGCGCCGGCGGCTTCGGCCGCGTCGGCGCCGGGACCGGCGAGCAGCACGAGGAAAAGCTTGGGATCGTAGGCGGCAATGGCTGCGCCGATGGCCTTCGACAGGTTCACGTCGAGCGAGCAGGCCTTGTAGAACGCGCCATGCGGCTTCACATGGGCGAGGCTCATGCCTTCGGAACGCGCGATCGCGGCCAGCGCGCCGAGCTGATACAGCGTCGCGTCGGCCATCTCCTCGGGCGCGATCGTCATCATGCGCCGGCCGAAACCCATCAGATCCGGGAAGGATGGATGCGCGCCGATGGCGATGCCGGCTTGCTTGGCGATGCGAACGGTGGCGCGCATGGTCGATGGATCGCCGCCGTGAAAGCCGCAGGCGATGTTGACCGAGGAAACATGGGGCAGGAACGAGGCGTCGTCACCGAGTGTCCAGCGGCCGTAGCTTTCGCCGGCATCGCCGTTGATGTCGATAGTTAGTTTCATGGCAAATCTTCAGATCGCGTCGGAACGATATTCAATAGGTCACCGTAACGTCATCGCCCACGCAAACCAAATCCGGGCCGGTGATCGGCACCAATTGGACAATCTTGCCGGATTTGAAAGAGATGACGTCCTTGATCTGCTGCAGTGCGACGGCGTCGAGGCGCGCCAGGCGGCCGATGTCGGACGTGATAAAGGCGCTATCGATGACATTCTGAGTGTGTCGCGTCGCGCAAGATAGATAGCGGCAGCCGACGATCTGGATCGTGCACGCGCCACCATTGACCAGCGCGACGGTGATCGATGCATTCGGATAGTCGAACGATATTTGCGTGACTTCGCCGTCGCCGAGATTGGGCGTGGTGACGTAGCCATTTTCGTCCAGGGTCGCTGCGCGTTGGCTCATTGCTCCACCAATACACCGGCGTCAGGAACCGGATTAGTCGGCTAGCCCACCGCCTCAGCTCTTATCGACAGTGATGACGCGGCTCTTCTCGACCGCCAGCGCCAGCTTGCCGTGCTTCAGCGCCAGCGCCTTGTCGCCGAACAATTCGCGGCGCCAGCCCTTCAGCGCCGCGACGTCGGCATTGTCGTCGGCGGCGATACGCTCGAGATCGTCGACCGTGGCGATGACCTTCGCGGCGACGGCGTGGCTCTCGGACGTCATGCGCAACAGTACCTTGAGGAGTTCGACAATGGCGGCGCCGTTCGGCGCCGGGCGCGAGCGCTCGAAGCGCGGCAGCGTCTTCGGATCGCGCGCCAGGCCACGCTGCACCGCCTCGACGATCTGTTCGCCCCAGCGCGAGCGCTCGAAGCCCTTGGGCAG
>JAFEFL010000057.1 GCA_018240595.1 Pseudomonadota bacterium
ACGCCTTCCTGGATGCGCGCGCCGCCGGCGTCGAACACGCCGATGATCGGGCAGCGCGCCTTCATCGCCATGTCCTGCACCTTCATGATCTTCTGCGCGTGCGCTTCCGACAGCGAGCCGCCGAACACGGTGAAGTCCTTGGAGAACAGGTAGACCGTGCGGCCATTGATGGTGCCCCAGCCGGTGACGACGCCGTCGCCGGGGATCTTCTGCTTCTCCATGCCGAAGTCGGCCGAGCGGTGCTCGACGAACATGTCGATTTCCTCGAACGAGCCCTTGTCGAGCAGCAGCTCGATGCGCTCGCGGGCGGTCAGCTTGCCGCGCTTGTGCTGCGCCTCGATGCGCTTGTCGCCGCCGCCCAGGCGGGCCTCGGCGCGCCGCTCGTCGAGTTTGTCGAGGATGTCTTTCATGGGGTCGTCTCAGTCCCTGGCCGTGGTGTTGGACGGAGAATGTCACAGCCTTGGGTGCGCTGCAAAAGGGTCGGCTAGCGGCCCTTCACATCCCCCCAATTCCCCCCTAGAAGCCCGGCATGACCGAGCCGAAAACCTCCCCGCAGTCCATCGCCCAGATCCTGCAGCAGGGCCTGTTTCACCACCGCCAAGGCGAGCTGCGCCCGGCGATGGAGCGGTATATGGAGGTGCTGCGGATCAATCCCGAGCACGCCGAAACACTCTATTACTGCGCGGTGATCGCCTGCGCCGAGGGCCAGTTCAAGGAAGGCGTCGATGTCGTGCGCCGCGCCATCAAGTTCGGCCCGGCCACCGCCAAGATGTACAACGTGCTCGGCCAGGCGCTGGACCGGCTCGGCGAGCCGCTCGAGGCCATCAAGGCCATCGACCAGGCCATCGCCCTCGACCCCAACCTCGCCGCCGCCCACGGCAACCGCGCCAGCATCCTGGTCGATGCCGGGCTGCCGCAGGAGGCGCTCAAGAGCTTCGATCGCGCCCTTGAGCTCGACCCGGCTTCCGCCACCGACCTCGTCAACCGCGGCGCGCTGTACGAGACGCTCGGCCGCCCGGCCGAGGCGCTCAAGGATTACGACAAGGCCATCGTCTGCGCCCCAGGCGAACCCGGCATCTACATGAACCGCGGCCAGGTGCTGAAGGATCTCGGCCTCATCGAGCTCGCCGAGGGCGCCGCGGAGAGCCGTCGCTTCGCCGAGGCCATCGCCTCCTACGACCAGGCGATCAAATACGCGGCGCGCATGCACGAGGCCTACGCGGCGCGCGGCCAGATCAAGATGATGCTCGGCGACTGGCCGGCCGGCTTTGCCGATTACGACCATCGCGGCCAGCTGGCGACGCCGACCTACAAGGCCCTGCCCGATGCGCGCTGGCACGGCGAGAAGCGCGACGGCGAGCGCATCGTGCTCACCGCCGAGCAAGGCCTCGGCGACACCATCCAGTTCGCGCGGCTGGCGCCGTGGCTCGCCGCGCAAGGCCACGACGTGACGCTGCTGGTGCGGCCGGGCCTCAAGGCGCTGCTGTCGACGCTCAAGGGCGTGACCATCGCGACCAGCGAAGAAGAGTTGCGCGAAAGCGACAAGCCGATCCGCTGGGCGCCGCTGATGAGCGTGCCGGGCCTCATCAAGATCACGCCGGACACCATGCCGGGCGAAACGCCGTATCTTGCCGCCGAGCCGGCGCGGGTCGCGCAGTGGCGCGAGACGCTGGGGCCCAAGAAAGGGCTGCGCATCGGCATCAACTGGGCGCCCGGTCACGCCGACCGCACCATGACGTCGCGGCGCGACATTCCGCTCGCCGCCTTCAAGGCCATCGCCGACATTCCCGGCGTCAGCCTGATCGCGCTGCAGAAGGGCGCGCCGCTGGAGCAGATCAGGGGCGTGTCGTTCCGCGATCAGATCCGGCAGATCGACGCCGACAACGATCCGAAGGCGCCCCTCTTCCTCGACACCGCGGCGGTGATGGAGAACCTCGACCTCGTGATCGGCTGCGACACCTCGATCGTGCATCTGGCCGGCGCGCTGGCGCGGCCGGTGTTCACTTTGGTGCCGGTGATTTCGGACTGGCGCTGGATGATCTCGCGCGACGACACGCCGTGGTACGAGACCATGCGCGTCTTCCGTCAGGACGCCTCGGGCGACTGGGCCAAGCTGATGACGCAGGTCGCCGCCGCGGCGCGCGACCTGGGCTAGAGTCGCAGGCTAGACCTGCAAATCTCGGAGTGCAGCCTGTCACAAAGGTGAAATGGAACTTTCCGGGTTCCAAACTATTATTGGCGTGGTTCCTGCCCGTAACACATGGATCTGCGTCATGGCTCCTCCCACCACTCCGCGCCTGAAAACCCCCAGCGACCTCGGCGACAATGCCCGCAAGGACATCACCGGCGCCATCAATGCGATCCTCGCCGACTCCTTCGCGCTCTACGTCAAGACCAAGAATTTCCACTGGCACATCAGCGGGCCCCACTTCCGCGACTATCACCTGCTGCTCGACGAGCAGGCGGCGGAAATCTTCGCCACCACCGACGAACTGGCCGAGCGCGTGCGCAAGATCGGCGGCAACACGCTGCGTTCGATCGGCGACATCGCCAAGAAGACCCGCATCGCCGACAACGACGCGCCCTACGTGTCGCCGGAGGACATGCTGGCCGAGCTGCGCGAGGACAATCAGGCGGTGGTCAAGGCGATGCGCGAGGCGCACGGCCTGTGCGACGAGCACGAGGACGTCGCCACCGCCAGCCTGCTCGAGAACTACATCGACGCCGCCGAAAAGCGCGTCTGGTTTCTCTACGAGATCGGCCGCAAGGGCTCGCCCGACGGGCATTGAGGGCGGCGCTCGCCGACATGAACCCCGGCATGGTCAATGGCGCACCTCGGCTCGTTTTGCGGGCCGAGGGCGCGTCGCTGCTCGCCATCGCCGCCCTGCTCTACGGGCGCACCGGCGAGCCGTGGTGGCTGTTCGCCGTGCTGTTCTTCGCCCCGGATCTCAGCTTCGCCGGATATCTCGGCGGCCCGCGCCTCGGCGCCATCGTTTATAACGCCGCGCATACGCTGATCGGACCGGCGGCGCTCGGCGTCGTCGCGTTGCTGCTCGCCGATCACCTGTTGATCGCCCTGGCGCTGATCTGGGCCGCGCATATCGGTTTCGACCGCGCGCTCGGCTATGGCCTGAAATATGGCGCGGGGTTCGGCTTCACCCATCTCGGCCGGATCGGGCGCGGCGCAAGCCATGACGGACGTTGAGGCCACACGCACAAACGTCAACGATGTCATGGCCGGGCTTGAACCGGCCATCTCGCTGAGGAAGGCACCGTGCGTCCCTAAGCGGGATGCGCGGGTCAAGCCCGCGCATGACAGCGTCAGGAGGCGCGTCAGGCGACCTTCGCCATCCTCTTGTTGAACGTCCACAGCCCGAAGGCGATGGCCAGCATCAGCACGCCGCCGAGCAGCACCGACACGGGCGTCGCGCCGAGGCGCTCGAACCATTGCGTATAGAAGTGGATGGCGCCGAAGGCGGCGGCGATGTTGACCAGCCAGCGCCGGTTCACCGTGACCGCCCACAGCGCGGCGCCGACCAGCACCACCGCCCAGCCGATGCTGAAGACATAAGCCGGCACGATGATGTTGCTCATCATCTCGATCGGGTTGTGGTTTTTGAAGCCGCGCAGCAGGAATAACGGATCGCCCCACAGCGAGCCAACCCAGAAGCCGAAATTGACCAGCAGGATCGAGGTGCGCGCCACCATGACGGCGAGCCGCTCGTAATCGGCACTCAGCCGCAGCGAGCCGAGATAGGCCGCCAGCGCCAGCGCGGCAAACAACACGACGGTGAGCGTCGGCTCGAAGATCGCGAGCGAATACATGGCGTGCTCGTAGCCTGTGCGTGCCCCGAGCGTCGCCGACAGCGCGATGACGGCGAGCGCGGCCAAGAGGCTGGAGCGCGCGGCGATCGAGGCCGCCGCCAGCGCCGCGGTGACGATCAGCATCGAGGCGACCGACCCTTCCATCTCGGCGATGACGCCGCCGGAAAACATCAGCGCGCCGGTGACCAGGCAGATCTGCCCGAACACCGCCCATTGCGTGACCTTGTTGAGCGTCACCGCGCAGCCGAGCGCGAACAGCGCGAGGCCGAGCGCGATCACCGTCGGCGCCGACGGCAGCAAGGCGCCGATGCTGGCGGCAATCGAGATGACGCCGAAGCCGATGAGGATATTGACGGCGAGCGAGCCGGTCTCGTGCGAAGCCAGCGCTTTGAGCCGCTCGGCCTCCTCGGTGGTGAGTTTGCCGTCTTCGACGAGCTTCGACAGATCGAGCGTGATTTTCATGGTCGCCCCCGGGCCATGCGCGAAGGGTATCACAGGTCGGCGCCGGCGTGCGGCCGGCCCGGATTGACAGTGCACAGGCTCCCGCCGATAGAGAACGGCTAAGTTCTCAGGGCGGGGTGAAAGTCCCCACCGGCGGTAAGGGAGCAATCCCAAGCCCGCGAGCGCCTGCCAAAGGCAGGGTCAGCAGATCCGGTGCAACTCCGGAGCCGACGGTTAAAGTCCGGATGGAAGAGAACGCGCAGAGCAAGGGCCCCGCCGGCAAGGCGGGCGTTCGCGCTTGGCGCCGCGCCCTGAATCGGTCGGGAGACAGAGGAAGGGTTATGGACCAGAAGACCGCCACCGCAGCCAGTAAAGTCGCCGTCATCCGCGCGCGATGGCACGCCGATATCGTCGATCAATGCGTCGATGCCTTCGAGACCGAACTCGCCGCCTTGAGCCGCGGCGCCCTCACCGCCGAGATTTTCGACGTGCCGGGGGCCTATGAAATCCCGCTGTTCGCCAAGCGCCTGGCGCAGTCCGGCCGCTATGCCGCGATCCTCGGCTGCGCCTTCGTCGTCGACGGTGGCATCTATCGCCACGACTTCGTCGCGTCCTCGGTGCTGAACGGCATGATGTCGGTGCAGCTCGACACCGGCGTGCCAGTGCTGTCGGCGGTGCTGACGCCGCATCACTTTCAGGAGACCGCCGAGCACCGGCGCTTCTTCACCGAGCACTTCAAGGTGAAGGGCGCGGAGGCGGCCAAGGCGTGCGTGGAGATCCTGCGGGTGCGCGAGTTGGTTTAGATCTCCTCCCTCTCCCCGTTCTTACGGGGGAGAGGTAAGGACTAGGCCGCCGCATCCCAATAGGGCCTGTCGCCGCCGAACCGTTCGGCGAGGAAATCGACGAAGGCGCGCACTTTCGGCGATAGATGCCGCGCCGTCGGATAGACGGCGTTCAGCGTCAGATCCTGGGCGATATAGGGCTCGAGCACGCTCTTAAGCCGGCCGTCCCTGATATCGTCGCCGACGATGAAGGTCGGCAGATGCACGAAGCCGTGGCCGCGCAGCGCGGCGACGCGCAGCATGTCGCCGTTGTTGGCGCTCATCCTGCCCTGCACTTCCACCGGCCACGGCGTGCCGTCGTGATGAATGAAGCGCCATTCGCGCGTGATGGTGATGTTGGTGTTGCTCAGGCAGTCATGCGCCCTGAGATCGTCGGGCGTCTTCGGCACGCCGCGGCGTTCGAGATAATCCGGGCTGGCGCAGAGCACGCGGCGGATCACGGCGAGGCGCCGCGCCACCAGGCTGGAATCGGTCAGGCTGCCGATACGCACCGCGACATCGACGCCCTCGTCGATGAGATCGACGAAGCGATCGGTCAGGTTGACGTCGAGTTCGATCTCCGGATAGCGCGTGAGGAAATCGCCGAGCGCCGGCGCGAGATGCAGGAAGCCGAAGCTCATCGGCGCATTGACGCGCAGGCGGCCGCGCGGCGCCGCCTGCAACTGGCTGACCGAGGCATTGGCCTCGGCGAGGTCGGCGAGGATGCGGGCGGCGCGGTCGTAATAGCCGCGGCCGGCTTCCGTGAGGGTCAGCGAGCGCGTGGTGCGGTGGAGCAGCCGGGCGCCGAGCTCGGCCTCCAGCGCCGCGACATGGCGGCTGACGGCCGACTTGGACGAGCGCAGGCGCCGGGCGGCCTCGGAAAACGACTGTGTTTCCGCGACCTTGGCGAAGGCTTCGAGGGCCGCGAGTCGGTCCATCATTGTTCCATATAATGCAACAGTCTTGTTCCAATAACATAGATTGTTGCATTTCGGAAGCCGCCCTAAATCAGTGGCCACGAACCGGGCGGATCGCCGTACCGGGCCCCGAATTCAAACCCTGCTGGAGGCAACCATGACCACCGCGACCTATTCCAACGCTCCCTCGACCGCCCGCCCGATCATCCCGGCGCTGGCGCCCGTCACCCGCGCCCTCGCCCCGCTCGGCGAGCCGCTGGTCCGTGTCGCCGCCGGCCTGGCGCTGGTGCCGCACGGCGCGCAGAAGCTGTTCGGCGCTTTCGGCGGCTATGGCGTCGAAGCCACCGGGCAATTCTTTGCCACCAAGCTCGGCCTGCCGGCGTCGCTGGCGCTGGTCGCCGGCCTGATCGAATTCTTCGGCGGCCTGTTCCTCGCCGCCGGCTTCCTCACCCGCCCGGTGGCGGCTTTGATCACCGGCCTGATGGCGGTCGCAGTCGTCACCGTGCATCTGCCGGCCGGCTATTTCTGGACCGACGGCGGCTACGAATACCCGCTGCTCTGGGGCATCGTCGCGCTGTCCTTCGTGCTGCGCGGCGCCGGCCGCTACTCGGTCGATGCGGCAATCGCCCGCGAGTTCTAAGCGCTGAGTGAGTTGAGATTGATGAAGGGCGGATGCGAAAGCGTCCGCTCTTTTTCTTTATGCGGCGCTGTAGCGAAGGGCGATGGCGTGATGCGCGACGCCGCCCGGCGGCAGCACACTGACCGAGGCGCGTTCCGACAGTTCGCCGCTGAAATCGTCCCAGTCCGGCAGGCCGGTCCACTGCTCGATGGAGATGAACGGCGCGTCGGGCTTGGTCCACACCGCGACATGGGGGAAGCCTTCAGTGGTGATGCTGAGTGCGCCGCCCGACGCCGGCGTGAACACGACTGTGTCGCTCGCCGCGTCGGCAAACACGAAGGCGCCCTTGTCGAACATGGCGGCCGACAATTCCATGCGAACGCCGGACAGCGATGCATCGGCCTTCCGCTTGAGCAGGCCGTTGGCGTCCGGCCGCAGCAGCGGACGCCGGGCGTCGCTCGCGAAAGTCACGACGTCATGGCCGGCGCGCCGTGTTGCGAACGGCCACGGGAATGCCGGGTGATAGCCGATCTGGTACGGCAACGGTGCGGCGCCTGGATTAGTCACCTCGAAGGCCACCGCGATGCCGTCGCTCGACAGCGTGTAGCGAACGGCGAAGGAGAAGGCGAAGGGATAGCGCTCGCGCGTCTGCGCATTGTCGGTCAGGCGCAGCAGCACGAAATCGCCGCCGTGCTCGATCACATCGAACAGACTGTCGCGGGCAAAGCCATGCTGCGGCATCGGATAGCTTTTGCCATCGACCTTGACGGCGCCGCCGGCGGACGCGCCGACCACCGGGAACAGGATCGGCGCCGAGCGTGCCCAATGCTGCGGATCGCGGTGCCAGATCAGATCGCGGCCATTCACCTGCCATGAGGTGAGTTCGGCGCCGAGCGGCGTGATGGTGGCGGTGGCGCTGCCGGATTTCAGGAAGACCGGAATATCAGGCATGGCGGCTGACCTTGTTTAGGGCTGGATCCCCGCTTGCGCGGGGATGACCGGAGTATGGGGCGCGGAGATGACCGGGCTCTGGGGCCACGGCCGAACGGAAGTTATAAAGGCGCGCGCTAGGCCAGCTTAAGCACCTTGGCTGCCGCCTCGTATTCGGCAAAGCGCGCCGCGCGGCGTTCGACGGCCATCTCGTCATGGCCCCATTGCGACGCCTGCCAGTCCTCATCAACATGCGCGGCGGCCCACAGCCTGTCCGCTTCGAAAGCGCCGGCATTAAGCGCCAGCGCAATCAGCGCCGAGCCGGTGATGTTGGTCACCGACGCCATGGCGCCGAGACGCCACGGCTCAGCGGGGATCGCCTGACGTGCGGCGGCAATCGATTCCGCCGGCTGCTCCGCGAACATGATGCCTTCGACCAGCACGAAGCGCGCACCGAGCTCATCGCGCGCCCAATCGAGCACCGGATTCCACAATTCATTCTGCCGGGCCACCAGACCCTGCGGTTCGTCGGCGCGGTAATACAAAAGATCGGAGCCGAGATATTTGGCGATCTCGTCGATCACCGGCTGCGGCGCGCCGGCAATGCCGTCGATCACCACGTTGGCGAGCCGCGTCAGCGGCATGCGCGCCGGATCGATCTCGGTCGTCTGCGCTTCCCATTCCTGCGCCAGCGCATCGGCCAGCGCCGCCGACGGCGCGACCAGAGTCCGGCGCGCCGGCGTCTTCACCGGCTTGCCGTCGAGCAGCAGCGGATGGCCCTCGCCCGTCTCTTCGCCGCGCGTTGCTTGCCTGTAGAAGCGCTTGCGCAGCGACACCTTGGCGCCCTGCCGCGCCGAAACCATCGGGTCCTTCGGCTGGTTGTCGAAAATGTCCTCGAGCAGATCACGCATGATGGGCACTCGTCTTTGCAACAGGCGCCGCCGCGGCAATGTCGGGCCACAACGCCGCCAGCGCCGGATCGAGTTCCGAGAAAGTGTCGAGCACGGCGCGCGCGCCGGCTTCGTGCAGATCCGCCACCGGGTGATAACCCCAGGCGACGCCCAGCGCATGCGCGCCCGCAGCGCGCGCCATCTGCATGTCGAAAGCGGTATCGCCGACGACCACCGTGTTCTCCGGCGCGATGCCGGTCTCGCTCATGGCACTTAGCACCATGCCGGGATGCGGCTTCGACGGCGAGGTATCCGCGGTCTGGATGGTGGCGAACAGATTGTCCCAGCCGTGCTGCTCGGCCATCGCCGCGACGCCGCGCCGCGACTTGCCGGTGGCGACGCCGAGCACGACATCGTCGCGCTGCGCCAAGGCCGCGAGCGCCGCGGCGGCGCCGGGAAACAGCGCCGCCTTCCATTCTCCGGCGGCACGCATGGTCGAGAACGTATCCTTGTAAGCGGCGACCAGTCCGTCGATTGGATGATCCTGGCCCAGCGACAATTGGCGGATGGCGTGCGGCAGCGACAGGCCGATGATGGCGCGCACCGCTTCCGGTGGCGGCGCGGCAAGGCCCTGCGCGGCGTAAGCCTGCGTCATGGCGGCGCAGATCATGTGCTGGCTATCGACCAGCGTTCCATCGACATCGAACAGGATCAGTTTCATCGTCGTCCGGCTAACAATCTCGTGAAGGCGGCGGCGCGTTTTGTGCGGCGCAATAGCTGCGTCCCTTACCGCAGCCGGGACGAGAAAAACAGCCACGCACTCCGCCTAAATAGGCAGTCCGGCCACCGTTTCCCAGTTGCAGCCCGCAAATCCGGGCCCGGCGGCAGCGCCGCGCCCGGTTGCCCCCAGGGATGCGCGGCGGACCGGTAGCCTAAATTTATTCTAAGTCATATGATGACTTTACGGAGTCGGTCCGCGGAAACGAGACCGGCCCGGGGGGAAGACAGCCGCATCGAGCGGCTGCGCGTGGGCGCGGCGCCAGAGTGACGTCGCGTGAAGCGCGTATCGAGGACGCAATGAAGAGCACGGATATTTCCGACCCGCAGTACTTCCACAAGGTCGTGGATTGCCAGTATGCCTGCCCGGCACACACGCCCGTTCCCGAATACATCAGATTGATCGCACACGGGCGTTACGACGACGCCTACATGATCAATTGGCAGTCGAACGTGTTTCCGGGCGTGCTCGGACGCACCTGCGACCGCCCTTGCGAACCGGCCTGCCGGCGCGGCCGCGTCGAGGAAGAGCCGGTGGCGATCTGCCGCTTGAAGCGCGTTGCCGCCGACTTCAAGGACGACATCAGCGCGCGGCTGCCCAAGCCCGTGCAACGCAAGAACGGCAAGCGCATCGCGCTGGTCGGCGGCGGCCCCGCCTCGCTCACCGTGGCGCGCGACCTCGCGCCGCTCGGCTATGAATGCGTGGTGTTCGACGGCGATCCCAAAGCCGGCGGCATGATCCGCACGCAGATCCCGAAATTCCGCCTGCCCGACTCTGTCATCGACGAGGAGACCGGCTACATCCTCAATCTCGGTGTCGAATTCCGCGGCGGCACGCGGGTCGACTCGATGAAGAAGCTGCTCTCGGAAAACTGGGACGCGGTGTTCGTCGGCACCGGCGCGCCGCGCGGCCGCGATCTCGACATTCCCGGACGCCAGGAAGCCGCCGCCAACATCCACATCGGCATCGACTGGCTGTCGTCGGTGTCGTTCGGCCACATCAACAAGATCGGCAAGCGCGTGATCGTGCTCGGCGGTGGCAACACCGCGATGGATTGCTGCCGCTCGGCGCGCCGCCTCGGCGGCGACGACGTGCAGGTCGTGGTGCGCTCCGGCTTCGAGGAGATGAAGGCGTCGCCTTGGGAAAAGGAAGACGCCATGCACGAGGGCATTCCGATCCACAATTATCTCGTCCCGAAGAGCTTCACGCACGAGAACGGCAAGCTGACCGGCATCACCTTCGAGAAGGTGAAGGCCGAGTACGATGCCAAGGGCCGCCGCAAGCTGGTCCATGCCGGCGAACCCGACCAGCATTTTCCCTGCGACGACGTGCTGGTCGCGGTCGGTCAGGAGAACGCCTTCCCCTGGATCGAGCGCGACTGCGGCATCGAGTTCGGTGACTGGGACATGCCGAAGGTCGACGAGAAGACCTTCCGCTCGACGCATCCCAAGGTGTTCTTCGGCGGCGACGCCGCCTTCGGCCCGAAGAACATCATCTGGGCCGTGGCGCATGGCCACGAAGCCGCGGTGTCGATCGACAAGATGCTCAATGGCGAGGACATCGCCGACCGCCCCGCTCCGGCGGTCGAGGTGATCAGCCAGAAGATGGGCATCCACGAATGGTCCTATGACAACGCCATCGAGAACGACCACCGCTACAAGGTGCCGCTGCGCGACAAGGTGATCGCGCTCAAGGACATCAAGGCCGAGGTCGAACTCGGCTTCGACGTCAATCTGGCGCTCAAGGAAGCCGGCCGCTGCCTGAACTGCGACGTGCAGACGGTGTTTTCGGCGAGCCTGTGCATCGAGTGCGACGCCTGCGTCGATATCTGCCCGATGGACTGCATCACCTTCACGCCGAACGGCGACGAGAAGGAACTGCGCCAGCACCTCAAGGCGCCCGCGCTCAACCTCACGCAGGACCTCTACGTACAGGACGGCCTCAAAACCGGCCGCGTCATGGTCAAAGACGAGGACGTCTGCCTGCATTGCGGCCTGTGCGCCGAACGCTGCCCGACCGGCGCCTGGGACATGCAGAAGTATTTCCTGGAAATGGCTCACGCAGGATCGTCATGCCGACCGCCGCGCCGCTCAGCCGCATAAACGATTTCGTCGTCCGCTTCGCCAACGTCAACGGCTCGGGCTCCGCCAGCGCCAACGAGATGTTCGCCCGCGCCATCATGCGCATGGGCATTCCGGTCGCGCCGCGCAACATCTTCCCGTCGAACATCCAGGGCCTGCCGACCTGGTACGAGGTCCGCGTCTCGGAGGACGGCCATCTCGGCGCCCGCGGCGGCACCGATCTGATGGTGGCGATGAACCCGCAGACCTTCGACAAGGACATCGCCTCGATCGAACCCGGCGGCTACCTGCTCTACGATTCCACCAAGCCCTATCCGGCCTCGAAATTCCGCGACGACATCACGGTCATCGGCGTGCCGCTGACCGCGATCTGCAACCGCGAATACTCCGACCCGCGGCAGCGCCAGCTGTTCAAGAACATCATCTATATCGGCGTGCTCACCGCGCTGATCGATATGGACGTCGCCGTCGTCGAAACCCTGATCGCCGAGCAGTACAGGGGCAAGGACAAGCTGATCGCGCCGAACATCAAGGCGCTGCATATCGGCCGCGACTACGCCATCCTCAATCTGGCGCACCCGATCGGGCTGAAGCTGCGCAAGGCCGACAAGGTCGGCGACAAGATCTTCGTCGAGGGCAATGCCGCGGCGGCGCTCGGCGCCGTCTATGGCGGCGCCACGGTCTGCGCCTGGTATCCGATCACGCCGTCGTCGTCGCTGGCCGACGCCTTCACCAAGCATTGCGCCAAGCTGCGCGTCGATCCTGTCACCAAGAAGGCGAAATACGCCATCATCCAGGCCGAGGACGAACTCGCCTCGATCGGCATGGTGATCGGCGCCGCCTGGAACGGGTCGCGCGCTTTCACCGCGACCTCCGGCCCCGGCATCTCGCTGATGCAGGAGTTCATCGGGCTCGCCTATTTCGCCGAGATCCCGGCGGTGATTTTCGACGTGCAGCGCGCCGGCCCCTCCACCGGCATGCCGACGCGCACGCAGCAATGCGACCTGATCTCCTGCGCCTATGCCTCGCACGGCGACACCAAGCACATCATGGTGTTTCCGGAGAATCCGGCGGAAGCTTTCGAGATGGGCGCGCAGGCCTTCGACCTCGCCGACCGCCTGCAGACACCGGTCTTCGTCATGCTCGATCTCGAGATCGGCATGAACCACCACCTCACCCGGCCCTTCACCTGGGACGACGCCAAGGTCTATGACCGCGGCAAGGTGATGACCTTTGACGACCTCGAAGCCGGCAAGGACTTCGGCCGTTATCTCGACGTCGATGGCGACGGCATCCCGTTCCGCACCTATCCGGGCACGCACCCGACCAAGGGCTCGTTCTTCACCCGCGGCACCTCGCGCGACCGCTACGCCAAATACACCGAGGAAGGCGCGCCCTATGTCGACAACATGCAGCGTCTGCTGCGCAAGTTCGAGACCGCCAAGGACATCGTGCCGAAGCCGCTGATCGCCAACGCCGCGAAGCCGACCAAGTACGGCGTCCTCTATTTCGGCTCGACCGCGCCGGCGATGGACGAAGCCATCCACATGATCGAGGGCCGCGGCCACGCGGTCGACCGGATGCGGCTGCGCGGCTTCCCGTTCCACTCATCGGTCAACTCCTTCGTGGCCGACCACGACTTCGTCTTCGTCGTCGAGCAGAACCGCGACGCGCAAATGCGCTCGCTGATCGTCAACGAATGCGGCATCGACCCGGTGCGGCTGGTGCCGATCCTGCATTTCGACGGCACGCCGATCACCGCCCGCTTCATCGCCAAGGCAATCGGCGATCACCTCGACCAGATGACGATGAAGCCCGCAAAGGTTGCCTCATGACCTACCTCGCCAAGCCGAAGTTCCACCATCCGGGGCTGCCGAAGAACGAACTCGGCTACACCCACCGCGACTATGAAGGCACGGTGTCCACCTTGTGCGCCGGCTGCGGCCACGACTCGATCACCGGCGCCATCATCCAGGCTTGCTTCGAGCTCGCCATCGAGCCACACCGCGTCGCCAAGATTTCCGGCATCGGCTGCTCGTCGAAGACGCCGACCTACTTCCTCGGCAATTCGCACGGCTTCAATTCGGTGCATGGACGCATGCCCTCGGTGCTGACCGGCGCCAATCTCGCCAACCGCGACCTGATCTATCTCGGCGTCTCCGGCGACGGCGACAGCGCCTCGATCGGCCTCGGCCAGTTCGCGCACTGCCTGCGGCGCGGCGTCAACATGACCTATATCGTCGAGAACAACGGCGTCTACGGCCTGACCAAGGGTCAATTCTCGGCCACCGCCGACCGCGGCTCGAAGTCCAAGCGCGGCGTGACCAACACCGACAATTCGATCGACATGGTGGCGATGGCGCTGCAACTCGGGGCCACCTTCGTCGCCCGCTCCTTCTCCGGCGACAAGGAGCAGCTCGTGCCGATCATCAAGGCGGCGATCGCGCATCAGGGCGCAGCCTTCATCGACGTCATCTCGCCCTGCGTCGCCTTCAACAACCACCTCGGCTCGACCAAGAGCTTCGATTTCGTGCGCGAGCACAACGAGGCGGTGAACCGGCTCGACTTCATCTCGACACGCATGCCGATCGGCCTGCAACAGGAGCCCGGCACTGTGGAGATCGTCGAGCAGCACGACGGCTCGAAGCTGGCGCTGCGAAAGCTCGCCGCCGACTACGACGTGCACGACCGCTCCGCCGCGCTCGGCTTCCTGCAGCACCACGCCGCCAAGGGCCAGATCGTGACCGGCCTTCTGTTCGTCGAGAAGGAAGCGCAGGACCTGCACGCCCATCTCGCCACCGTGGAGCAGCCGCTCAATGCGCTCGGCGAGAAGGAACTCTGCCCCGGCTCCGCGGTGCTCGACAAGATCAACGCCGGATTGCGCTAGCACATAGCTGTCATTCCGGGGCGCGACGAAGTCGCGAGCCCGGAATCCATATACACAGACCGGGATTAGGGATTCCGGGCCCGGCCCATAGCGCGTCGAAGACGCGCGTGAACGCGCTTATGTGGGCCGTCCCGGAATGACGTTCTTTGGTGAAAGGCCTCCCGATGCAACACCGTCCCCTCGGCCGATCCGGCCTGTCCATCGCGCCGCTGATGCTCGGCGGCAACGTCTTCGGCTGGAGCGCGGACGAGGCGACCTCGTTTCGCCTGCTCGACGCCTTCGTCGATGCCGGCTTCAATGCCATCGACACCGCCGACAGCTATTCGCGCTGGGTGCCCGGGCATACGGGCGGCGAATCCGAGACCATCATCGGCAACTGGCTGAAGAAGTCCGGCAAGCGCGGCAAGGTCGTGATCGCGACCAAGGTCGGCTCCGACATGGGCCAGGGCAAGTGTCTGAAGAAGGATTACATCCTGAAATCCGCCGACGCCTCGCTGAAGCGACTGCAGGTCGAGACCATCGATCTGTATCAGAGCCATTACGACGACGAGGTGACGCCGGTCGAGGAGACGCTGGAGGCCTATGGCGCGCTCATCAAGGCCGGCAAGGTGCGCGCCATCGGCGCCTCGAATTTCTCGCCGGCGCGGCTGCAAGCCTCGCTCGACGCCAGCCGCAAGCACGGCCTGCCGCGTTACGAGACGCTGCAGCCGCTCTACAATCTTCATGACCGCGCCGTCTATGAGCGCGACTTTGCGCCGATTGCGGCGTCCGAGAAGCTTGGCGTCATCCCCTATTACGGCCTCGCCGCCGGCTTCCTCACCGGCAAATACAAGAGCAAGGAAGAAGCCGAGAAAAGCCCGACGCGCGGCGGCCGGGTGAAAAACTATTTCGACGCCCGCGGCGTCGCCATCCTCAAGGCGCTGGCCGACGTTGCCCAGGCGAAGGCTGCAACCTCGGCACAGGTCGCCCTCGCTTGGCTGATGGCGCAGCCGACCATCGCCGCGCCGATCGCATCGGCGACCAAGCTCGAGCAACTCACCGATATTCTCGGCGCGGCCAAGCTCGATTTGTCGAAGGACGATATCGCCACGCTCGACAGAGCGAGCGCCTATTAGCGGCGGAAATCGAGCCGGCCGTTCGGGAAGCAGCCGTCGATGCGCGTCAGATCGACGATGCGACCGACCCAGGGCCGCTGGATCTTCGGGTCGGTCAGGTTGATGTACTTGCCGACGAGGCGACCACCGTCTTCGCATACGGCCTCGATCAGGCCATGGCGACGACCATTGTCCCAATCGAAGCGTAGATAGAGCCGGTCGCCGTTGGCGCGAACTTCGGCCCTGCCCTGCTTCCACTTGTCGGGCGCATCGCCGGCAATGGTGGGATCGGCGCCGCCGTTCCAGCGGCTGCACCAGTCCCCTTCGAGCGGGTCGACAGCGGGCTCGCTGGCCCACACCGCGGCATTGACGTCGTCGGCGGCGCCGGCAAGCGTCACCGTCGCGGCATAGGCGGTCACCTCGGCATCAGCCGGCGCGGGAACATCCATGGTTCCGAACGGATTGCGAATGATGATGCGAGTGTCTTGTTGCGTCATTGGATACTCCGGCATGCGTCAGGATCGCTGCCTGGTACCTAATGACATCGGCGGCGCGCGCCGACCCGATTTCTGCATCAGTCAATGATGTGCGGCGATCACGCCGCGCGGGCGATCGCCGGCTTGGGTGCCTGCTGGCCGACCTTGATCTGATTGCGGCCGGCCGCCTTCGCCGCATAGAGCAACTTGTCGGCGTGAGCGATGACGCTGTCGGGCGCGCCCGACGGCGGCTTCGCCGTTGCGACACCGATGCTCAAGGTGAGGCGCGGCCCGGCCGGCGAACGCGGATGATCGATCGAAGCATCGCGCAGCGCCGCAGCGATCTTTTCGGCGACGGCAAGCGCGCCGGCCGATCCCATATCCGGCAGCAGGCAGACGAACTCCTCGCCGCCGTAGCGTGCGACGAGATCGCCCGGCCGGCGAACCGTGGCGGTCAACAGCGCGGCCACCTCGCGCAGGCAGGCATCGCCCTGCGGATGGCCGCAATAATCGTTGTAGGCCTTGAAGTGATCGACGTCGATCATCAGCAGCGACAGCGGCATGCCGTTGCGCTGGCAGCGGCGCCATTCGCGCACCAGCGTTTCGTCGAAACGGCGACGGTTGGCGATGCCGGTCAAGGCGTCGGTCGAGAGTAGGCGCTGCAGCACCAGCTTCTGCGCGAACTCCGAACGCTGGCTGCGGTGCAAGGCGTTGGCGGCCGTCAGTCCGAGCGCATTGGCCAGCAACATCCAGAGAATGCCGCGGTAGATTTCGACGCCCGGCACCGCCGTCTGCGCCAGGAGGCCCCACCACACCGGCGCGACAATTGTAAAGATGCTGGCCAATGTCACTGCGAGCACGAACCGCACCGGCAGATAAAGGTAGATGATGAAGATGATGGTGACCATCAGCGGCAGCCACATCGCCAGCGTGCCGGGCTGGAAGGTCAGCATCAGCAGGCGGATGGTGATCCCGCAGCTGCAAACGCAGAGCACCGTGA
Organism: Pseudomonadota bacterium; assembly: GCA_018240595.1. Lineage (GTDB taxonomy): Bacteria > Pseudomonadota > Alphaproteobacteria > Rhizobiales > Xanthobacteraceae > Pseudolabrys. The sequence goes on from JAFEFL010000057.1 coordinate 16,760, forward strand.
TCTCGAGCTTCGCCGGCGTGCGCATCCGGTGAAAGATCGCGATCGAAATTAGCGGTATGACGGCGGAGACCAATGGCGGATAAAGCGCTTCGGTCGGGTCGCCCTGCATCACATGCGCGTAGAGGCGTCCGAGGAAGATCAATGCGCCGGTCGCGGAGGCCAGCATCATGACGATGAACAGCCGCCGGCGGTCTTCGGGGAAGCGCTGCAGCCGGAAGGCGCGCTCGTGCTCCGGATCGATCAGCCGCGCGGTCCATCGCGACACGGCAACGGGCGAAACCGCGACGGCGGCGGCGATTTCGTCGATTCTGGTGCTGGCTGGTGCGTCCATGAAGCCCGGCAAATCCCCTGTCTGAACGGTATAGGGGTGAGCCGGTTGACAAACTCCTAGCGACAGCCAGGGCGACTTATCAAATAGCTCGCCGGAGGTATTTTATTGCCGGAGCCAGGGCTTTTCGGCCACGGCCTTGGTAACGGCCTCGATCATGCCCGGCGGCGGGCCCTGATTGTCGAGCGTCAGCGTCGTGCCGCTCTCCAGCAGAGATTTGAGGTTGGACAGCACCGCCGGCCAGCCCGAGCGGCCGCCGGCCAGGATTTCGTCCGGCACCTCCCAGGAATGGGATTCGGTCATGGTCAGGCGCACCGCCTGCCCCGCCGGCTCGATGTCGTACGTGACGATGCATTCCGGCATCTGGTCGAAAGGCGGCATGCCTTCGATCAGCCAGGTGCAGGACAGCCGGCGCGGCGGCGACCAGTCGAGCACCTCGCCGCTGCCGTGGACGCGGCCATCCGGGTAAAGAATGCGGAAGGCGCCGCCCTTGCGCGGCTCCACCGTAACCGCGAAGCCGAAGAAATAACGCTTCGAGAACTCCGGATCGATCAGCGCCTGCCACACCTTTTCGGGCGTCGCGGCGATGTAGATGACATAAACCGTCTTCGGCTTGAACTTGGCGATGTCCACCATGGCTCAGACCTCGGCGGCGGCGCGCTGCTGCGCCTCCTCGTTCCAGGACGGCTCCAGGCCCTTGCCGGTCTCGAGGAAGCTCTTGAGAGACGACAACACCGCCGGCCAGCCGGCCGAGATCATCGGGAAGATCTGCGAGCCCTCGTCGAACTCGTCGTGCGTTACCGTGAGCCGAGTCTGCCCCTTGAACGGCTCGAGCGTGAAGGTGACGCGCGACGGCCGCTCGTTGGCCATGTCGCGATAGAGCGGCTTCCACGCATAGACCAGCTTCTTCGGTGGATCGCTTTCGATGATCGGATCGTCATGGGCAAGCTTGCCGGCGGGATTGCGCGCTGTCATGCGGGCGCCCTTGCCGCCATCGGCCTCGACCCGATAACCGAACCAGTACTTCTCGCTGATGTCAGGCTTGGTCAGCGCCTGCCACACCTTGTCGGGGCTGGTCGCGATATAGGTGACGTAGACGAAGCTCGGCTTGTTGGCTGCTGCGGTCATGATCACTTCTTCCCGATAAAGGCGATGTCGCCGGTCTCGAGCAACGACTTGAGATTGGCAATAACTTTCGGCCAGCCGCCGGACACGGCCTCGATCATCGGCGCGCCATCGTCCGCTTCGGCCTCGTGCATGATGGTGAGCTTGACCGCCCGGCCACCGAAGTCCGGGTAGTAGTCGGCCATTTCGATGACAAAGGTGCAGCGCGTGAAGCCGGCGGCCTTCAGATCGGGCTTGAACTCGTTGCGCCAGTGAATGGCCAGCCGTTGTGGCGGCACGGCCTCGATAATCGCCCCGGTGTCGGCGGTGCGGCCGTCCTTGAATTTCAGCGTCCACGACGAGCCCGTCTTGAAATCGGACTCCACCGTCATGCCGAACCAGAATTTTTCGACCCTGGCCGGATCGGTGAGCGCCGCCCACAGCTTCTCCGGCGTGGTGCGGATATAGGTCACATAGACAAAGCGGGGTCTCATAACGACAGCTCCTTCCAAACGCTCACGCGAAGATCACTGGCCATCGGCCGGCAGCAACACCTCGATTTCGGGCGCACCTGTCATCAAGCTTTCGAAAGTACGGCGCAACGCAGCCGTATAGGGTTGATGCAGGTGACTCTCGAAGGCGGCGAGGTTCCACCAGCGCTCGTAGATGACGAAGCGCGCGGCATCGCTGTTGATCCGGCTCAGGTCGAAGGCGCCGCAGCCTGGTTCCGCAAGCGTGTGACCGCGCGCCTGAGCAAAGGCGGCTGCAATCGACGCCTCGGTGCCTGCCCTCGCGCAAAAACGGACCAGCAAACCGAACGGTCGATCAGGCTCGCGCAGTTGAGCGTGAAACTGCGCCGCCACGGCGGACATGTCGTGTTCCGCGCGAAGTTCGATAGGGCCTGCCGGTTTACTCATCGCCACTCTCCAACGCTTTCTTCAGGTCGCTCAACGCGTCGAGGCGCGAGCGCTCGAACTTGCCGATCCAGCGCTCGGCGATCTCGTGGATCGGCACCGGATTGAGATAGTGCAGCTTCTCGCGGCCGCGTTTGACGGTCGCGATCAGGTTGGCCTCCTCCAGGATGGCGAGATGCTTGCTCACCGCCTGGCGGGTCATGCCGGGCACGCCGGCGCAGAGCTGGTTCAAGGTCTGGCCGTTGTCGGCGCGCAGCCGGTCGAGCAGGTCTCGGCGGCTCGCATCGGCCAAAGCTTTGAAGACAAGGTCGGCTTTGGAAACCAGATCCATAACGACAATATGCAACCTTTTGGTTGCCTGTCAAGGCCGGGTGCGCTGTTCCGCGCAGGGAACTTGTGCTTGTGGCGCGGCGTTGGCGCAGGCCCTCTCCCCCGCAGGAAAACCATGGCGAAGCGGAAATCCCCGGCTCCGAAAAAAGACCGCGGCATCAGCGACAGTGAAGTCCGCGACGTCGAGGAGATGTCGGCGCCGCGCACGCCGGTGATTTACGAAGTCGTGCGCCGGCTCGGGGAAGAAGAAATGGAGCGCCCGGCCTCATCGCTGTGGTGGTCGGGTGTCGCCGCCGGGCTGTCGATCAGCTTCTCGGTGCTGGCCGAGGCCATTCTTCTCACTCACCTGCCCGACGCGCCATGGCGCCCGCTCGTCTCGCATCTCGGCTACAGCGTCGGCTTTCTCATGGTGATCCTGGCGCGCCAGCAACTGTTCACGGAAAGCACGATCACGGTCGTACTGCCGGTGCTCAAGGACCTGTCGCCGGGGATGCTGTGGCGCATGGGCCGGCTGTGGGCCATCGTGCTGGCGGCCAATCTCGTTGGCACCTTGCTCGCGGCGCTGTTCTGCAGCTTCACGCCGGTGCTCACGCACGAGCTCTATGACGGCATGGTCGAGGTCAGCCGCAAGCTCATCGAGCTTGACCTGGCGCGCATGTTTTTCGCCGGCATTTCATCGGGCTTCCTCATCGCCGCCATGGTGTGGATGATCCCGAGCGCGGAGAGCGCCAAGTTCATCGTCATCACGCTGATGACCTACCTCATCGCCGCCGGCGGTTTCACCCATGTCGTCGCCGGTTCGTTCGAAGCCTACCTTCTGGTCATCGCCGGCGACTGGGCGTGGTGGCAGGTACTCACGACCTTCATGCTGCCGGTGCTGGCCGGCAATATCGTCGGCGGCACGGCGCTGTTCGCCGTGCTCTCCTACGCGCAGGTGAAGGACGAGATTTAGACGCTACTGCGTAACGCAGGAGCCGAGATAGGCCGAGGAATTGCCGGCCTGCGCGCCATAGGTGCCGAGCTGGTTGGCGCAGCGCACCGCGCGATCCTGTCCGGTCTCGATGCCGTTCGGGCCTGACGGTGACAGTGTCGGGATGTTCGGCAGCACGCGGCCGGTTTCCGGCACCACGATGGCGGGCGGCACGTCGGCGCGCGACGCCGCGGGCACGTCGGCCGGCGGCGTACGGTGCAGATGCGCTCCGCGGGGCGATTGATATTTCGGCGGCAGCCACGGCTCGGGACGCGGTTGCGGCTTGTGGCGCGGCGCCGCGCCCGGCTCGGGCTTCAGGATATTGTACGGATTGTCGATCGTCTGGGCGTGCGCCAGCGGCTGCGCCAGCAGCGCGGACATCAGCAGTGCCATGGCGATCGTCGGGCCTCGCATGAACAATACCTAAGCGCGCGCGGGGCCCAGCGGAAGGCACCTCACCGCTTCGTGTCAGTCCTCGTCCGGCGCATCGACGATCGGATCGAATCGGGTGGCGTCGAGGCCCAGCAGATTCCACGATTGCTGCATATGCGGCGGCAGCGGCGCCGACACGTCGATGGTGCCGCCGCGCGGATGCGGGACGACGATGCGCCGCGCCAAGAGATGCAGCTTGTTCTGGATGCCGCCCGGCAATTCCCAGTTCTCGATGTTAAAGTATTTCGGATCGCCGACGATGGGATGGCCGACATGGGCCATGTGGGCGCGGAGCTGATGGGTGCGGCCGGTCACCGGCTTCAGCGAGATCCAGGCGAGCTTTTGCGCTGAAGTTTCCACCACCGCGTAATACGTCACCGCATGGACGGCGTCCTTTTCGCCATGTTTGGCGACGCGCATGTAGGAATCCTCTTCCATCTCTTCCTTGGCGAGATAGGTCGAGATGCGGCCCTGCTTCGGCTTCGGCACGCCGGCGACCAGCGCCCAGTAGATCTTGCGCGCCGAGCGGGTGCGGAAGGTCTTGGCGAGCGCTGCGGCGGCAAAGCGCGTCTTGGCAATCAACAGGCAGCCGGCGGTGTCCTTGTCGAGGCGGTGCACGAGCCTCGGCTTCTGTGCATCCTTTCCGGGCCCGCGCAGCGCCTCCAGCAGGCCGTCGACATGGCGCGTGGTGCCGGAGCCGCCCTGCACCGCCAGCCCCATCGGCTTGTTGAGGATAAGCACATCATCGTCCTCGGCCAGGGTGATCGAGTGCAGGTATTCGCGATCCTTGAGAACCTGCGGCGAATCCTCGCGCAGTTTCGGCGCGGCGAGTTGCAGCGGCGGGATGCGGATCGACTGCCCGGCTTCGAGCCTCGCCTTGGGCTCGGTGCGCTTGCCGTCGACGCGCACCTCACCCTTGCGCACGATGCGCTGGATATGACTGAACGACAGGCCGGGAAAGCGCGCCTCGAAGAAGCGATCGACGCGCATGCCGTTCTCGTCGGGCGTCACCGTGACGGTCTGCACCTTGGTGGCGGCGCGCAGCGCCGGGCTGACTTCCGGCTCCGCCTTGCGCATCGGCTCTGCTTCGACCCGGAATGCCGCGCGCTCCGGCCGCTCCGCGTCCGCGCGTGGCGGCCGGCGCTGCGCGCCGCGCGCGGCAGGCGGACGGATCGACCGCTCCTCGTCGCGCTTGCCAAACTTCGGGCGCGGGCGCTCGCCGCGTTCGCCGCCGAACCTGCCGCGTGGCGCGCGTTCGTCATCGGCAAACCGCGCTCTCTCATTGCGGCCGCCGAAGCGGTCCTTGCGTCCGCCGCGGCCTTGCGGCGGCCGGCCGCTCTTGCGCGGACCCGCCGTCTGTCGACCGCCGCCGGGTTGCCGGGGACCGCCCTTGCCGCCGCGTTTCATGACGTTCTCTCCGCAAGCCGGGCCAGTTTGTCGTCGAGCCCGACGAGGCCGTCGAGCCTCAGTTTCAAAAGATCGGTGAGTGCGTCGCGCAATTCGGCGGCACTCTTCAATGTCGTCTTTTCGGTCGCGCCACCCCGAATGTGGACCGCAAGCTGATTGTCGCGCAGTCCGTAGCGCCGGCCCTCTTCCGCGCGCGCGCCCATAAAGCCGTTGACGAAAATCGAACTCGGATGCGCCGAGGTGTACCAATTGCCGAGTTCGTAGTCGATCGGCGGCGCGTCGGTGAAATCGAAGGCGTAGGTCTGCAGCCATTGGCCGCCGATGTTGGCTTCCTGAACGACGACGCCGTTGCCCTCATCGGTCAGGCGAAACTCCTCGTGCGGCGTCGATTGTGCGTCGCGCGTATCGAGATGCAGCGGCCCGGTCAGCGTGTTGCCGCCGAAGCCGACATCGGTGAGATAGCGCTCGCCTTCGGCCCCGACGATGAGCAGGCAATGCGTGCGCGGCATGCGCACCTCCGGCGGCACGCCCCAGCGCACACGCCCCGTCGCCTCCTTGACGGAATAGCCGAGCGCGCGCAGCACTGCAGCCAGCAGTGTATTGTGTTCGAAGCAGTAGCCGCCACGGCCACTCTGAACCAGTTTGTCCTGGAGCGCAGCAAGATCAAGCCGAACCGGCCGGCCGAGCAGCGGATCGAGATTCTCGAACGGGATCGACTGCGGGTGCAACTCGTGCAGCCGGCGCAAGGTCGCGAGCGAATTGTCGCGCGGCCCGTCATAGCCGATGCGTTTGAAATAGGCGTCGAGATCGACGGCCGGCACGTTCATGCGTCCCTCACTTGCAGCGCTTGAGATCGGCGCGGCGCGCCCGGTCCCAGGTCACGGCGAGCTTGCCGGCATGCGGCCGAAGCGACACCGGCACGGAGCGCTCTCCGGCCATATCCCAGCACAGCGCCTCGATGTGCACCGTATCGCCGGTCTTGTACATACGGCCGACGCGACAGGAATCGCCCTGCCAGCGCACGGCGTAATCGGTCACGGTCAGCGGCGCATTGGCCGAAAAGAACAGCGCGCCGCAGGAAACATCGTCGCCCCAGCGCCCAGCGACGGTTTCGCCCGCAACAGCCGGCGCGGCCGCCAGCACAAGCGCCACAATCGACAGCCCCCTGAGCACCGTCATTCCCCGCCTCTGTCCTTGCGTAATTTGGCCCAATAGTCGAGGCGTTTCCTGATCTCGCGCTCGAATCCGCGTTCCGGCGGGTTGTAGAACTGCTGGCGCGGCAAAGCATCGGGAAAGTAATTCTGCCCCGAGAAGGCTTCCTCGGTATCGTGGTCGTAGGCATAGCCGCGGCCGTAGCCCTCGTCCTTCATCAGGCTGGTCGGGGCGTTGAGGATGTGCTTGGGCGGCACCAGCGAGCCGGCGGTCTTGGCGACCGCCTTGGCGGCGCCATAGGCCTTGTAGCCGGCGTTCGATTTCGGCGCGGTGGCGCAATAGATCACAGCCTGGGCGATCGCCAGTTCGCCCTCCGGCGAGCCAAGGAAATCGAAAGCGTCCTTGGCGGCGTTGGCGATGATCAGGGCCTGCGGATCGGCCAGCCCGATATCCTCGATCGCCATGCGCACGACACGGCGCGCGATGTAGAGCGGCGGCTCGCCGGCATCCAGCATGCGCGCGAGATAGTATAGCGCCGCATCGGGATCGGAGCCGCGCACCGATTTATGTAGCGCCGAGATCAGATTGTAATGGCCGTCCTGCGATTTGTCGTAGATCGGCGCGCGTCGCTGCACGATCTCCTGAAGCTTGACGCCGTCGAAGACTTCGCCCGGCCGCGCGGCGCGCCACACTTCCTCTGCCAGCGTCAGCGAGGCGCGGCCGTCGCCATCGGCCATGCCGGCCAGCATCAGCCGCGCGTTTTCATCGAGCGGCAGCGGCTTGCCCTCGATGGCTTCGGCGCGTTCGAGCAGTTTTTCGACGGCCTCGGGCCCGAGCGATTTGAACACCAGCACGCGGGCCCGCGACAACAACGCGGCGTTGAGTTCGAAGGATGGATTTTCCGTGGTGGCGCCGACCAGAATGATGGTGCCGTCTTCCATCACCGGCAGGAAGCTATCCTGCTGAGCACGGTTGAAGCGGTGCACCTCGTCGACGAACAGCAGCGTGCCCTGCCCCAGTTCGCGGCGACGGCGCGCTTCCTCGAACACTTTCTTCAGATCGGCGACGCCGGTGAAGATCGCCGAGATCTGCTCGAAATGCAGATCGGTCGCCTGTGCCAGCAGCCGAGCCACCGTGGTCTTGCCGGTGCCCGGCGGTCCCCAGAAGATCAGCGAGCCTAGCGAGCGGGTGCCGAGCATGCGCGTGAGCACGCCGTCCGGCCCCAGCAGATGATCCTGGCCCACCACCTCGTCGAGCTTCTGCGGCCGCAAGCGATCAGCCAGCGGCCGCGGCGCCTCCTTGTCGAGGCCGGCGGCGGCAAATAGCGACGGCCCGGTGTTTTTGGGGCGGGTGGACACCTATTTCCCTTCCCTTCCTGTCATGCAGATGAGGCGCCGCGATCTTGCATCCTCATCCGCCGAACTGCGCGGAAATCTTCTGGCCGCGGCGGATAATGACGATGCGCCAGGCGCGGCTCGGCGTCTTGGTCGCGCTCTCCAGATCGTGCGTCTTGCCGATATGCGTGCCGTTGACCTCGGCGATCACGTCGCCGCGCTGGAAGCCGAGATTGCTGGCATAGGAGCCGTTGTCGGTCTCGAGGATGACGACGCCCTGGTCGATATTCTGCAATTGCAGTTCGTCGGCCAGCGCCGGCGAAAGGTTCGCGACCTTGGCGCCCGACAAGGGCGAGCGCGACTGGATGGTGATTTCATCGCGCGGAGAATCCGGCGCGGTTTCCAGCGCGATGGTCGCAACCATATCGCGGCCGCCGCGGATGACGCCGAGCTTGGCGCTGCCGCCGAGCGGCTTGGTGGCGAAGCGATAATCGAAGGCGTTGCTGTCATCGACCTCCTGGCCATCGATCGAAACGACGACGTCGCCGGCCTTCAGGCCGGCACGTGCGGCCGGGCCGTCGCGCATGATGCTGGAGATCAGCGCCCCGCTCGGACGCTTGAGGCTCATGCTGTCGGCGATGTCCGGCGTCACCGATTGTAGCGTGGCGCCGAGCCATGGCCGGCGCACCGCGCCGCCGCCGCTCTTCGCCGACGCCACGACGACGCGCACCATGTTGGACGGAATGGCGAAGCCGATGCCCTGCGAGCCGCCGGAGCGCGACAGGATCATGTTGTTGATGCCGATGAGCTTGCCGTCGAGATCGACCAGCGCGCCACCGGAATTGCCGGGATTGATCGCGGCATCGGTCTGGATGAAGAACTGATAGTTGCTCGAGCCGACATCGGTGCGCGCCAGCGCCGAGACGATGCCGTGCGTGACGGTCTGGCCGACGCCGAACGGATTGCCGACCGCGAGCACGACGTCGCCGACCTCGAGCGCGTCGGAATTGCCGAGTTCGAGGAACGGAAAGCGGTCGTTATTGTGCTTGATGCGCAGCACGGCGAGATCCGTGCGCGGATCCTTGAGCACGACGGTCGCCTCGAACTCGCGCTTGTCCGGCAGCGCCACCTTGATCTCGTCGGCGCCGTCGATGACGTGCACGTTGGTGACGATGAGGCCCGCCGGATCGACGATGACGCCGGAGCCGAGCGCGCGTTGCACCTGGCTGCTGCCGCCGCCGTCGGGCACGCCAAAGAAGCGGCGGAACACCGGGTCGTCGAAGAACGGATTGCGGTTGCGCACCACCCGCGCCGCATAGACGTTCACCACCGCCGGTGAGACGTGCTTGACGACGGGGGCATAGGACAGCCGCAGATCGCTCGCCGAGGGCACCCGCCGCTCCGGGGTCTGGGCGGCCGCCGGCTGGGCGGCGGCTAGCGCCAAGGCCAAGCCGCCGAGGCAAAGTGTCAGAAAGGCACGGACAGGAAGGCGCAACGGCATGGGCGAATCTCTCCGGCGGGGACCATCCCCGATATAGGCCGCCCCGCGCTCTGAATGAAGATATCGGCGGGAAATAGGCCGATTTGCGGGCGTGGCCTGCTCCGAACCGCCTTGCGCCGACCGTCCGGATAGGCACATTGGGTCGGCATTTTTGGCCCCGCCTGGAGCGTCCCATGAAAGCCGTCGGCTACCGGAAGTCCCTGCCCGTCAGCGCCCCCGATTGCCTCATCGATTTCACCGCCGACAAGCCCAAGCCCGGCCCGCGCGACCTCCTGGTCGCGGTCAAGGCGATCTCGGTGAACCCGGTCGACACCAAGGTGCGCATGCGCGGCCAGCCAGGCCCGGGCGAGCCGCCCAAGGTGCTGGGCTATGACGCGGCCGGCGTGGTCGAGGCGGTCGGCGCCGACGTCACCCTGTTCAAGGCCGGCGACGAAGTGTTCTACGCCGGCTCGATCGCCCGTCCCGGCACCAACAGCGAATTCCATCTGGTCGACGAGCGCATCGTCGGCCGCAAGCCGAAGTCACTATCCTTCGCCCGGGCGGCGGCGCTGCCGCTGACCAGCATCACCGCCTGGGAAATGCTGTTCGACCGCTTCGGCGTCGTGCCGGGGAAGACCCCGGACGGCCGTGCGCTCCTGGTCGTCGGCGGCGGCGGCGGCGTCGGCTCGATCCTAATCCAGCTCGCCCGCAAGTTGACGGCGCTGACCATCATCGCCACCGCCTCGCGGCCGGAGACGCGCGACTGGTGCCTCAAATTGGGCGCCGACCACGTCATCGACCACTCCAAGCCGCTGGCCGAGCAGTTCAAGGCCATCGGCCACCCCGAGGTGGCGCTGATCGCCGGCGTCACCGGCTCGGCCAAGAGCGTGCCGCAGATCCCCGACTTCATCGCGCCGTTCGGCAAGTTCTGTCTGATCGACGATCCGGGCCCGCTCGACGTCACGCCGTTCAAGCGCAAGTCGGCTTCGGTGCACTGGGAACTGATGTTCACCCGCGCCGTGTTCCAGACGCCGGACATGATCGGCCAGCACAAGCTGCTCAACGAGGTGTCGGCGATGATCGACGGCGGCCTCATCGTCACCACCGCGGCGCAGGAAATCTCGCCGATCAATGCCGCCAACCTGATCAAGGCGCATGCCCAGATCGAGAGTGGCAGCACGATCGGCAAGATCGTGCTCAAGGACTGGTGACCGGCTTCTCCTGGCCTCAGGCCTGGAAGTAAATCGGCCGGTCGATGTCCGGCAGCAATGCGGGCCCGCTCGGCTGCCAGTCGAGTTCGGCCCGCGTTTTTGCGCTCGAGGCCGGCATGTCGGCGGCGGCGAAATGCGCGAACCAGCCGAAATGCGCCGCCGCCTGCTCGGCCGGCAGGCTCGCCGTCGGCAGGCTGAGGCGGCGGCTGATGACCTCGGCGATGTCGCGCATCGGCACGCCCTCGTCGGCGACGGCGTGGTAGCGGAACGCGCGGCCCTTCTCCAGCGCCAGGCGATAGAGCCGCGCCGCGTCGAAGCGGTGCACGCCCGGCCAGCGGTTGGCGCCGTCGCCGACATAGGCGACGACGCCCTTCTCCCGCGCCAGGTTGATGAGCAGCGGCACGAAGGCGTGGTCGCCATCGCCGTGCACCTGCGGCAGACGCATGATCATCGCGCGGACGCCGCGCGACTTCGCGGCAGCAGCCGCGTGCTCCGACATCGCGCGTGGATGCTGTCCCGGTTCACTGTCTTCGGTGGCGAATCCATGGACGACACCGGTGCCCGAGGTGACGATCAAAGGCTTATCGGTGCCCGCCAAGGCCTCGCCCACGGCCTCGACGACGCGGCGGTCGTCCTCGCAGCTCTGAACGAAGCGCGAAAAGTCGTGATTGAACGCGGTGTGGATCACGGCATCGCCCGCTTTTGCGCCGCGCCTGAGGCTGTCGATATCCTCCAGCGAACCGCGATGCACCTCCGCGCCAGCCGCCTCGAGCGCCGCGGCGCCGGCATCGGATCGCGCAAGGCCGAGCACCCGATGGCCGTTGGCGATCAGATCATCGACGACGGCGGCGCCGACGAAGCCGGTGGCGCCGGTAACGAAAACACGCATGGGAAGTTCTCCAGGTTTGTCTGGAGGGCAATATGGGCGTATCAATATCCGGGTAAATACGTGACTTTATACAGGTATAATGACTAACAGCATGACGCTCGTGGACGCCGACAACCGCCTTGGCAACTATCTCAAAGACCGCCGGGCCAGGCTCGATCCGGCGGCCTTCGGCCTGCCTTTGCAGCGCCGGCGCACGCCGGGACTGCGGCGCGAGGAAGTAGCGCAGCGCGCCCATGTGAGCGCCACCTGGTACACTTGGCTCGAGCAAGGCCGCGGCGGCGCCCCGTCGGCCGACGTGCTCGATCGCATTGCCGGCGCGCTGATGCTGACGCAGATCGAGCGCGAGCACCTGTTCCTGCTTGGCCTCGGCCGCCCGCCGGAGGTCCGCTATCAGGCCAGCGAGGGCGTGTCGCCGCGGTTGCAGCGCGTGCTCGATGCGCTGGAGATCAATCCGGCGATCGTCAAGACGGCGACCTGGGACGTCGTCGCCTGGAACAAGGCGGCCGCCGCGGTGCTCACCGATTACAGCAAGCTGCCGCCGGACAAGCGCAACATCCTGCGCATCATCTTCGGCGATCCGAAGAACCGCGCCCGCCAGGCATCCTGGGAGGATGTGGCGCGCTACGTCGTCGGCGCCTTCCGCGCCGACGCGACGCGGTATGGCGCGTCCGATCGGGCCAAGGCGCTGGTCGCCGAGTTGAGCGCGCAAAGCCCGGAGTTCGCGGCGATGTGGCGCGAGAACGACGTGCGTCGATCCGGCGAAGGCACCAAGCAACTGCGATTGCCGCGCGGCGGCATGGTCGGACTGGAGTTCTCGTCCTTCGCCGTCGACGGCCGGCCGGATCTTGGCCTCGTTGTCTACTCACCGACAACGCCGCAGGATGCGGACAAGATCAGGAAGCTGGTGAAGGAAATAAATAAACGAAAAGATTCGTCATTCCGGGGCGGCCCGAAGGGCCGCGCCCCGGAATGACAGAACAGCCCTACTCCTTCGCCGGCACCGTGCGCAGATAGGCGATGACGGCGTCGAGGTCCTCGCCCGTCATGTGGTCGTAATAGGGAAAGCCCATCGGCGGCTTGAGCCTGGCGCCGTCCTTATCGATGCCCTTGGTGATCGCGGTCTTGATCTGCGCGTCGGTCCAGCCGCCGAGGCCCTTGGCCTTGCTCGACGTGATGTTACGCGACACCGATTTGCCCCACGGCCCGGGGAATTCGAAACCGCCCATGCCGTAGGTCGCCCAGTCGTGGCCTTTCGGTCCCATCGGCGTGTGGCACTCGAAGCAGTGACCGATGGTGGCGAGATAGAAGCCGTTCTTCACCTTGTCCTTGAGCATGTCCTCGGTGAACGGCTTTTCCGCGCCTGGCGGCGTTTGCGGCGGCGCCGGGAATTTGTAGATCGGGTCCGGCACCTTGTTCTTGATCGGCTTGATCGTGCGCAGATAGGCGACGACCGCATCCATGTCGCGCTCGGTCATGATCTTGTAGAAGCCGGTCGGCATCACTGCGGCGATATGCACGCCGTTCGGCCGCTCGCCGGTGCGCAAGAGATGCTTGATCTGCGCGTCGGTCCAGGAGCCGATGCCGGTCTCCTTGTCTTGCGTGATGTTGGCCGCCGTCACCTTGAACGGCGGCTCGTCCCACGACAGGCCGCCGGAGAACGCCTTGGAGAAATCGGGGCCCTGCGGCCCGATCGGCGTGTGGCAGTTCTGGCAGGTCATGATGGTGTTGACGAGATAGCCGCCGCGCGCGACGAGGTCGCCGTTGGCTTGCGCCAGTGCGGCGGGCGCCGCCAGAGCCGACAAAACAAACACGACGGCCGCGCCGAATGCGCGCCGCGTCTTGATCACAGTCATCGCCATTCCCCCGAAGTGAATCGAACGCCTTCTTGCGTGCGCGTCGGATATCACAATACCGGGTTGTCGATGTGACCGCCATCACAGGCCGGCGGCATTAACAAACAAGATGCCTGCCGATGGTCAGCGGGCGCCGGCGGCCTCGAGGATGGCGGCAATGGCGGCGTAGCCCCGCCGACGTGCGTGGGCGAGCGGGCTCACGCCGTCGCGGTCGGCGATGGTTACGTCCGCACCGGCCCGCACCAATTCACGGACGATCTCGGTGTGAACCGGACCGCCGTCGCCGAGCACGATGGCCTCGAGCAGCGCCGTCCAGCCGAGCTTGTTGACGTGATCCTTGTCGATTCTCGTGCCGAGCAGGATGCGGACGGTTTGCAGATGGCCGTGATGGGCCGCCGGGATCAGCCCGGTTCCGCCATAGCGGTTGGTGCTCGCAAGGTCGGCGCCGTGGGCGAGCGTCAGCTTGAGGATGTCGTCGCGGCCCTCGGCGGCGGCGTAGAGATAGGGACTGTCCTCGATGTGGTCCTTGGCGTTGACGTCGGCGCCCGCGGCGATCAACAGCCGCGCCGCCTCGGTGCCGACACCCGCCGCAGCGTGGGTCGCGGCCAGCAGCGCCGTGCGCCCTTGCCCGTCGCGCGCGCTGACGCTGGCGCCCTCGCCCAGCAGCCGCTGCACGGCAACCGCATCCCCGCGGCCGGCGGCTTCGATCAGCGCTTGGTCGGATTTCGCATCGGCCATGACGGGCGCCGCGCTCCAAACGAAAAGGGCGGCGCCAAGCGCCGCCCTCAAAACATTGCGCCAGACCGGCTGCATTACGCCGAAGCGGTGGCTTCTTCGTTCTGCGTCGCCTGCACCGGGCCCGAGTCGAGGCCCTTGGCGTCGACGTCGCGATCGACGAACTCGATCACGGCCTGCGCGGCGTTGTCGCCGTAGCGGAAGCCGGCCTTCATGATGCGGGTGTAGCCGCCCTGGCGATCCTTGTAACGCGGCGCCAGCTTGTCGAAGAGCTTCTTGACCATGTCGGCGTCGCGCAGCTCGGAGATAGCCTGGCGGCGGGCGGCAAGATCGCCCTTCTTGCCGAGGGTCACCAGCTTCTCGACGATCGGGCGAAGCTCCTTCGCCTTCGGCAGGGTCGTGACGATCTGCTCGTGCTTGATCAGGGAAGCGGCCATGTTGGCCAGCATCGCCATGCGATGCGAAGAGTGCCTTCCCAACTTGCGATAAACTTTACCGTGACGCATCGCGTAACTCCCTGCCTCTATCCTGTTTGCCCCGGACCATTCCGGCGCGCCGCGGAAGGCGGCATAAAAAGCCGGAGCGGACGCCAGGCCCGCTCCGGCTAACCGTTAAAACTAGTAGTGGTCTTCGAAGCGCTTGGCGAGCTCTTCGATGTTTTCCGGCGGCCAGCCCGGCACTTCCATGCCGAGATGGAGGCCCATCTGCGCCAGCACTTCCTTGATCTCGTTGAGCGACTTGCGGCCGAAGTTCGGCGTGCGCAGCATCTCGGCTTCGGTCTTCTGAACCAGATCGCCGATGTAGACGATGTTGTCGTTCTTGAGACAGTTGGCCGAACGCACCGACAGCTCGAGCTCGTCGACCTTCTTGAGGAACGCCGGATTGAAGGCGAGGTCCGGGATGGTCTCCGCGGCCTGCTCCTTGCGGGGCTCCTCGAAGTTCACGAACACGTTGAGCTGGTCCTGCAGGATGCGCGCCGCGTAAGCGAGCGAATCCTCGGGCGTCACCGCGCCGTTGGTCTCGATGGTCATCGTCAGCTTGTCGTAGTCGAGGATCTGGCCCTCGCGGGTGTTCTCGACCTTGTACGACACCTTGCGCACCGGCGAGTACAGCGAGTCGACCGGGATCAGGCCGATCGGCGCGTCTTCCGGACGGTTACGCTCGGCGGCGACATAGCCCTTGCCGGTGTTGACCGTGAACTCCATGCGGATCTCGGCGCCCTCATCGAGGGTGCACAGCACGAGCTCAGGATTGAGAACGGTGATGTCGCCAACGGTCTGGATGTCGCCGGCGGTCACGGTGCCGGGACCCTGCTTCTTCACCACCATGCGCTTGGGGCCTTCGCCCTGCATCTTGATGGCGATGTCCTTGATGTTGAGGACCATGTCGGTGACGTCCTCGCGCACGCCGGCGATCGAGGAGAACTCATGCAGCACGCCGTCGATGTGGACGGACTGGACCGCCGCGCCTTGCAGCGACGACAGCAAAATGCGGCGCAGGGCGTTGCCCAGCGTCACACCGAAACCGCGCTCGAGCGGCTCGGCAACGACCGTGGCGAAGCGCGCCGGATCGCTGCCGGCGGTCACCTGGAGCTTGTTCGGCCTGATCAATTCCTGCCAATTTTTCTGGATCACGTGTTTCACCCGTTGAGAGCGTCGCTCGTTAATGAGCGTCGCTGGGCCTGCCCAGCGCACCCCACCCGCCGTATGGGGGAAATGAGCGGCGGAAGCGGACACGCACGCCTCGCGCGCGTCCACCTGACAAATTCAATTACACCCGGCGGCGCTTGCGCGGCCGGCAACCATTGTGCGGGATCGACGTCACGTCGCGGATCGAGGTGATCGTGAAGCCCGAAGCCTGCAACGCACGCAGCGCCGACTCACGGCCCGAACCCGGACCGGACACTTCGACCTCGAGCGTGCGCATGCCGTGTTCCTGCGCCTTCTTCGAGGCGTCTTCCGCCGCCATCTGCGCGGCATAGGGCGTCGACTTGCGCGAGCCCTTGAAACCCATGGTTCCGGCCGACGACCAGGCAATGGCGTTGCCCTGCGCGTCGGTGATGGTGATCATGGTGTTGTTGAACGACGCGTTCACGTGCGCGACGCCCGACGCGATGTTCTTGCGTTCGCGCCGGCGGACGCGGGCGGTGGCTTCTTTCGCCATAGTCAGTCAGTCCTTTCGAGGCCCGCCTGCCGTCACGCGGCGCGGGCGCGTTCAGCTCGGTTAGGCGGTCTTCTTCTTGCCGGCGATGGTCTTCGCCGGGCCTTTGCGCGTACGCGCGTTGGTGTGCGTGCGCTGACCGCGGACCGGCAGGCCCTTGCGGTGACGCAGGCCGCGATAGCAGCCCAGGTCCATCAGACGCTTGATGTTCATCGCCGTCTCGCGGCGCAGATCGCCCTCGACCAGATAGTCCTGGTCGATGAGTTCGCGGATCTGAAGCACCTCGGCGTCCGTCAGCTGCGACACGCGGCGCTCGGCCGGCAGGTTCAGCTTGGTGACGATGTCCTTGGCGATCTTCTGACCGATGCCATGAATGTACTGGAGCGCGATGACAACGCGCTTATTGGTGGGCAAATTAACGCCCGCGATACGAGCCACGGATGCTCTCTCCTGTTACCGGCCAACCGCCTCGCGGCGGCGAATTCTTGTTTCCCACAAAGGGGTTAGGCAAAGCGTAAGACGACACCCGTCCCCCGCCCTCTGGGGAACCGGCATCGCGCCAAACTCTTGGATACGCACTCTATTAAGGGATTCATGAGGGCTTCGTCAACCTCTGCTAGACGCCCCGCCCGGCCGCCGAGGCGGTCGAACCGGAAGGTTTCAGGATACCGTCGATGGCCGCGGTCACCGCGTCCACCGGGGCCATGCCGTCGACGCCCTTGAGGGCGCCCTTGGCGTCGTAGTAACCGGCCAGCGGCGCGGTCTGGGTCCGGTAGGCAGCCAGACGGCCCTTGAGGACCTCCGGGTTGTCATCCGACCGGACCTTCTCGCCCCGGGCCGTCATTTCTGCGACGCGGGTCTCGATCCGCTTGATGAGGATGCCCTCATCGACCTTGAGTTCGATCACGGCGTCCAGCTTGAGACCGCGTTCGGCCAGCAGCTTGTCGAGCGCCTCGGCCTGCGGGACCGTGCGCGGGAACCCGTCGAGCACGAAGCCCTTGCGGGCGTCCGGCTGGCCGATGCGGTCGGCGATGATCGCGACCACGACCTCGTCCGGCACGAGCTGGCCGGCTTCCATGATGCTCTTGGCTTTCAGGCCGACCGGCGTGCCGGCCGCGACAGCGGCGCGCAACATATCGCCGGTCGACAGCTGCACGATGCCGTGCTTCTCGACCAGCCGTTGCGCCTGCGTGCCCTTCCCCGCCCCCGGCGGGCCGAGCAGGATCAGTCTCATCTATTGCGCCCCCGCAACTTCGACTTCTTGATCAGACCTTCGTATTGATGCGCCAGCAGATAGCCCTGAATCTGCGCCACCGTATCCATGGTCACCGAGACGACGATGAGCAGCGACGTGCCACCGAAATAGAACGGCACCGCGGCGTAGGAGATCAGGATCTCCGGAATGAGACAGACGATGGCGAGATAGATCGCGCCGACCACGGTGATGCGCGACAAAACGTAGTCGATGTATTCGGCGGTGCGCTCGCCCGGGCGGATGCCGGGAATGAAGCCGCCGTGCTTCTTCAGATTGTCCGCCGTCTCCGTCGGGTTGAACACGACCGCGGTATAGAAGAACGCGAAGAAGACGATCAGCACCAGATAGAGCACGAGGAACAGCGGCCGGCCGTGGCCGAGCAGCGTCGTGACCGTGGTGAGCCATTCCGGGCCGGAGCCGGCATTGAAATTCGCGACCGTCGTCGGCAGCAGGAGCAGCGACGACGCGAAGATCGGCGGAATGACGCCCGAGGTGTTGAGCTTGAGCGGCAGATGCGAGGACTGGCCCTCGAACATGCGGTTGCCGACCTGCCGCTTCGGATACTGGATCAGAAGCCGGCGCTGCGCGCGCTCCATGAACACGATGAAGGCGATCACGGCGACCGCCATGAGGATGACGACCAGGATCAGGCCCGTCGAGATCGCGCCCTGACGGCCGAGCTCGAGCGTGTTGGCGATGGCCGCCGGCAGTTCGGCGACGATGCCCGAGAGAATGATCAGCGAGATGCCGTTGCCGATGCCGCGCGCGGTGATCTGCTCACCGAGCCACATCAGGAACATGGTGCCGCCGGTGAGCGTGAGGGTCGTCGACACCAGAAAGAAGATGCCCGGCTGGCTGACGACGCTGCCGGTGCCCTGCAGGCCCACGGCAATGCCGTAAGACTGGAATGCCGCCAGCACCACGGTGAGATACCGCGTGTACTGGTTCATGATCTTGCGGCCGGCCTCGCCTTCCTTCTTCAGCGCTTCGAGCTGCGGCGACACGGTCGTCATCAACTGAATGATGATCGAGGCCGAGATGTACGGCATGATGTTCAGGGCGAAGATCGCCATCCGGTGGATGCCGCCGCCGGAGAACATGTTGAACATGCCGAGAATGCCACCCGACTGGGTGTTGAAGAGCTGCGCCCAGGCTGCCGGGTCGATGCCGGGCAGCGGGATGTAGGTGCCGAGACGATAAACGAGCAGCGCGCCGACGGTGAACCAGATGCGCTTCTTCAGTTCGTCGGCCTTGGCGAGCGCGCCGAAGTTGAGATTGGCTGCCAGTTGTTCCGCTGCCGAAACCATTCGCTCGCTCCTGCCGCCGCTTCCGCCGGCTCCCCGGATAAGCCAGGAGGAGTGGCGCGGCGTCTTTTAACCTGGGTCCCGCCCCGCCCCTGTAGATAAGCGCTGGGCGCGAAACCGGTAGTCAGGCAAAGGCCCCGTCCGCCCCCGGCGAACGAGGCCAAAGCCCCTTATTTCTGCGCTTCCTTGGCGGCCTTGCGCTTGTTCTTGCCGCGCGGCTCTTCGTCCTCGGTGACGGCCGGCTTGAGGATCTTCACCGAACCGCCAGCCTTCTCGACCGCCTCGATCGCCGACTTGGTGGCGCCGTAGACGGAGAGCTCGATCTTGGCCTTGAGCTCGCCGTTGCCGAGCACCTTCACGCCGGCCTTGGCGCGGCGCATCAGGCCGGCCTTGACCATCGCGTCGACGTCGATCGCCGACTTGGCGTCGAGCTTGCCGGCGTCGATCGCGGCCTGCAGCTTGCCGATGCTGACTTCGTTGAGCTTGGCCTGGAAGGCGGTGTTGCGGAAGCCGCGCTTCGGCAGGCGGCGATGCAGCGGCATCTGGCCGCCTTCGAAGCCCTTGATGCGCACGCCAGAGCGCGCGGTCTGGCCCTTGCCGCCGCGGCCGCCGGTCTTGCCCATGCCCGAGCCGATACCGCGGCCGATGCGCATGCGCTTCTTGCGGGCGCCGGGATTGTCGGCGATCTGGTTGAGTTTCATCGTTCTAGTCCTTCGATCGTCCCTCGTCGCCTGTCGCGACGACGAATGAAATTACTTCGCCTCTTCGACGATCCGCACCAGGTGCGGCAGCTTGCGGATCATGCCGTGCGTTTGCGGCGTGTCCGGCAGCTCCTTGACGCGGCCGACCTTGTTGAGGCCGAGACCGATCAGGGTCTGACGCTGGTCGAAGTGGCAGCGCAGCGGGCTGGCGATCTGCTGCACCTTGATGGTCTTTTTCGCGGTGGCCATGGCCTATTCCTTCCGATCAGTCGGCCGCGACTTCGTCGGCGCCTTCGCGGCGGCGCGCCTGCAAGGCCGAAACCTTGAGGTTGCGACGGCCGGCGACGGAGCGCGGCGAGTCCTGGTGCTTGAGCGCATCGAAGGTCGCGCGCACGACGTTGTAGGGGTTCGACGAGCCGATCGACTTCGCCACGATGTCCTGCATGCCGAGGGTCTCGAACACGGCGCGCATCGGGCCGCCGGCGATGATGCCGGTGCCGGGAGGCGCCGCGCGCAGATAGACCTTGCCGGCGCCGTGGCGGCCGAACACGTCATGGTGCAGCGTGCGACCTTCGCGCAGCGCGACGCGTGTCAGCGAGCGCTTGGCGGCATCGGTCGCCTTGCGGATCGCTTCCGGCACTTCGCGCGCCTTGCCGTGACCGAAGCCGACGCGGCCCTTCTGGTCGCCGACGACGACAAGCGCCGCGAAACCGAAGCGCTTGCCGCCCTTCACGACCTTGGCGACGCGATTGATGTGCACCAGCTTGTCGGTGAACTCGCTATCGCGCTCTTCACGACCGTGGCCACGCTCGCGATCTCTGCGGGGTTCTTGTGCCATCTAATAAATCCGTTCGTCTGTACGAATGCGTTTAGAAGTTGAGCCCGCCCTCGCGGGCGGCTTCAGCCAGGGCCTTGATGCGGCCGTGATAAATGTAGCCGCCGCGATCGAACACGACGTCCTTGATGCCCTGCTTCTTGGCACGCTCGGCGATCAGCTTGCCGATCTGCTTGGCGGCCTCGATGTTGGCACCGGTCTTCAGGCTGCCGCGCAGATCCTTCTCGAGGGTCGAGGCGGACGCGACGGTCACGCCCTTCTCGTCATCGATGAGCTGCACGTGCATATGCTTCGACGAGCGGAACACCGAGAGGCGCGCGCGCCCGGCGGCGACCTGCTTGATCTTGCGCCGAACCGACGCCGTCCGCCGCGCGGTCCGGACATTAGCTTTCGACATGGCTCGAGCCCTTTACTTCTTCTTGCCTTCCTTGCGGAAGATGAATTCACCGGCGTACTTGACGCCCTTGCCCTTGTACGGTTCCGGACCGCGGAAGCCGCGGATCTCGGCGGCGACCTGGCCGACGACCTGCTTGTCGATGCCGGTGATCACGATTTCCGTCGGCTTCGGCGTCGCGATCGCGATGCCGGCCGGGATCGGGAAGACGACATCGTGCGAGTAGCCGAGCTGCAGCTGCAGGTTCTTGCCCTGCACCGCGGCGCGGTAACCAACGCCGTTGATCTCGAGCTTCTCTTCGAAGCCCTTCGACACGCCGACCATCAGGTTCGACACGAGCGTACGCGCGGTGCCGTACATCGAGCGCGAGCGCTTGGTTTCGTTGCGCGGCGCGACCTTGATGGCGCCTTTGTCCATCGCGACCGTCACGTCATCGGGCAGCGCAAGCTGCAGGGCACCCTTCGCGCCCTTCACCTTGACGGTCTGGCCTTCGACGCTGGCGGTGACGCCAGACGGAACAGCGACCGGTTTTTTGCCAATACGAGACATCAGAACACCGTGCAGAGAATTTCGCCGCCGACATTGGCGTCGCGAGCGGCATGGTCGGCCATGACGCCCTTCGGCGTCGAGACGATGGCCACGCCGAGGCCGTTGTTGATACGCGGCAGGTTCTTGACCGACGCGTAGACGCGGCGGCCAGGCTTCGAGACGCGCTCGATTTCGCGGATCACCGGCTCGCCATCGAAGTACTTGAGTTCGATTTCGAGCTCGCTGCGGCCGTTGGCATGCGCCACGACGGCATAGCCGCGGACATAGCCTTCCGCCTTGAGCACTTCGGCAACGCGCTCGCGCTGCTTGGAGCCCGGCATCGAGACCTTGGACTTGGCCCGCATCTGCGCATTGCGGATGCGTGTGATCATATCGCCGATCGGATCGTTCACCATCTCGGCCCCCTTACCAGCTCGACTTCACGAGGCCCGGGATCAGGCCCTTGTTGCCGAGGTCGCGGAGCGCGATACGGCTCAGTTTATGCTTGCGGTAGAACGCGTGCGGACGACCGGTCAGCTCGCAGCGGTTATGGATGCGCACCTTCGCCGAATTGCGCGGCAGCTCCGCGAGCTTGAGGGTCGCGGCAAAGCGCTCCTCCATCGGCAGCTCCTTGTTCTGCACGATCGCCTTCAGGCGCGCGCGGCGCGGCCCGAATTTCTTCGCCATTCTGCGCCGGCGCTTGTTCTTCTCGACCGAACTCGTCTTAGCCATCTAAGTCTGCTCCTTGCGGTTCCGCGTATGAGAGGACGTTAATCGTCCCTCACTGCCGGAACGGGAAGTTGAATGCCGCGAGCAACGCGCGCGCTTCGTCGTCGTTACGCGCGGTGGTGCACACGGTGATGTCCATGCCCCAGGTATCGGTGACCTTGTCGAAGTCGATTTCCGGGAACACGGTGTATTCCTTGATGCCAAGGCTGTAGTTGCCCATGCCATCGAAGCTCTTCGGGTTGAGGCCGCGGAAGTCGCGGATACGCGGCAGCGCGATGTTCACCAGGCGGTCGATGAAGTCGTACATCTTCGCCTTGCGCAGCGTGACCTTACAGCCGATCGCCTGGCCGTCGCGCAGCTTGTAGTTCGCGATCGACTTGCGCGAGCGCGTGACGACCGGCTTCTGACCGGCGATCAGCGCCAGATCCGCGGCGGCGTTTTCGACCTTCTTGCGGTCCGCGACACCCTCGCCGATGCCCATGTTGAGCACGACCTTGGTGATCTGCGGGATCTGCATCGGGTTCTTGTAGCCGAACTCCTTCGACATCTTCTCACGCACGACCTTGTCGTAGTGCGTGCGCAGACGCGCGGTGTAGTCCGACGGCGCCTTGGCCTTCTTGGCCTTCGGTGCTTCGTCGCCGGCTGGCTTGGCCGGCTTGGCGGCGGCCTTCGGCTTCTTGGGTTGTTCAGTCTGAGTATCAGCCATCGATTTCCGCTCCCGAGCGCTTGGCGACCCGCACTTTCTTGCGGTCGGCGCCCTCGCCGATGAATTTGAAACCAACCCGGGTCGGCTTACCGTCCTTCGGGTCCGCGATCGCGAGGTTCGAAAGATCGACCGCGCTCTCCTTGGAGATGATGCCGCCCTGGCTCTGCGCGGTCTGGCGCTGGTGGCGCTTGACCATCGCGACGCCGCGCACGAGCGCGCGGTTCTCGCCGGGACGTACCTCGATCACCTCGCCGGTGCGACCCTTGTCGCGGCCGGTGAGCACGACCACCTTGTCGCCTTTACGGATCTTGGCAGCCATCACAGCACCTCCGGGGCGAGCGAGAGAATCTTCATGTGGTTCTTGGCGCGCAGCTCGCGCGGCACCGGCCCGAAGATACGGGTGCCGACCGGCTCCGACTGGGCGTTGATCAGCACCGCGGCATTGCGGTCAAAGCGGATCACCGAACCATCGGCACGCTTGATGTCCTTGCGGATGCGCACGACGACGGCCTTCATGACCTCGCCCTTCTTCACGCGCCCGCGCGGGATCGCTTCCTTCACCGAGACGACGATGACGTCGCCGATGGTGGCGTACTTACGCTTCGATCCGCCGAGCACCTTGATGCACATGACGCGGCGCGCGCCGGAATTATCGGCAACGTCCAGGTTGGTTTGCATCTGAATCATGATGCGGCTCTCATTCCTTGCGGGCGGGCGGCTTGACTGCCGCGGACGCCGTTAAACTTGTTCGTCTCTCATCGACGAAGCGCCGGAGCGCTTCGCCTCAAACCTTGGCGCGCTTCTCGCCGCGGATCACTTCCCAGCACTTGAGCTTGGACAGCGGACGGCGCTCTTCGATCCACACCTTGTCGCCGACCTTGAACTCGTTCTTCTCGTCGTGCGCATGGTACTTCTTCGAACGGCGAACGACTTTGCCCATGGTCGGGTGGGCAAAGCGCCGGTCGACCTGCACGACAATGGTCTTGGCCTGCTTGTCGCTGACGACGACACCCTGAAGGGTACGCTTCGGCATCTTTGACCCCTTACTTCTTCTTAGTCTTGTTCGACTTGTGCGCGATCGCACGAGCCGGTTCACGCGCCGGCGACGGACGCGACGCCTTCAGGCGGCGCGACTTCGCGGCGGGTTTGGCGGACTTCGTCGCCTCGGCCTTGACGGCCGGAGCGTCGCCCGCCCGCTTCTGCGCGGCGATCGTCTTCAGCCGCGCGATGTCGCGGCGGATGACGCGCACGCGCGCGGTGTTCTCGAGCTGCCCGGTGGCCCGCTGAAAGCGCAGATTGAACTGCTCCTTCTTGAGCTTGAGCACCTCGTCATCGATCTGGTCGAGCGTCATCGCTCGGGCGTCGGCGGATTTCATGGTCGTCACTCGGCGATGCGTTCGATGAATCGGGTCTTGACCGGCAGCTTGGCGGCCGCGAGCGTCAAGGCTTCCTTGGCGATGGCCTGGCTGATGCCGTCGACTTCGAACAGGATCTTGCCCGGCTTGACGCGCACGACCCAGAGTTCGGGCGAGCCCTTGCCTTTGCCCATGCGGACTTCGATCGGCTTCTTCGACACAGGCACGTCCGGATAAACGCGGATCCAGACGCGGCCGGCGCGCTTCATGAAGCGGGTCAAGGCGCGGCGCGCGGCTTCGATCTGGCGCGCGGTGACGCGCTCCGGTTCGAGGGCCTTGAGGCCGAACTGGCCGAACGCCAGGGTGGCGCCCGACGAGGCGACGCCGTGGATGCGGCCCTTGAACGCCTTGCGGAACTTGGTTTTCTTCGGTTGCAGCATGACTTTATCTCGTTACGCGTTTTCGCGGCGCGACGGACGGCCGGAATCGCCTTCGGCGAGCTTCTTGTCCTGCGCCATCGGATCGTGCTCGAGGATTTCGCCCTTGAAGATCCAGACCTTGACGCCGCAGGTGCCGAACGTCGTGAAAGCGGTGGCAACGCCGTAATCGACGTCGGCGCGCAGCGTGTGCAGCGGCACACGGCCTTCGCGGTACCACTCCATGCGCGCGATTTCCGAACCGCCGAGACGGCCCGAGCAGTTGATGCGGATGCCCTCGGCGCCGAGACGCATCGCCGACTGCACGGCGCGCTTCATGGCGCGGCGGAACGCGACGCGGCGCTCGAGCTGCTGCGCGATCGATTCGGCAACCAGCTGCGCGTCGAGCTCCGGCTTGCGGATTTCGACGATGTTGATGACGACATCGCTGTCGGTCAGCTTCGAAACGGTCTTGCGCAGCTTCTCGATGTCGGCGCCCTTCTTGCCGATCACCACGCCCGGACGGGCCGAGTGAACGGTGACGCGGCACTTCTTGTGCGGGCGCTCGATGATGATCTTGGAAACGGCGGCCTGCTTCAGCTCCTTCATCAGAGCTTCGCGGATCTTGATGTCCTCGTGCAGCAGCGTGCCGTACTCGGTCTTGTTGGCGAACCAGCGCGAATCCCAGGTGCGGTTGATGCCGAGGCGCAGACCGATCGGATTGATTTTTTGACCCACTGAAAGCCTCCTCAGGCTTCGGCCGCGGCTTCGACCTGACGAACGACGATCGTCAGATGCGAAAACGGCTTCAGAATTTGACCGACACGGCCGCGGCCGCGCGGGGAAAACCGCTTCATCACCAGCGACTTTCCGACGTGAGCCTCGGCGACGATGAGATCGTCGACGTCGAGGTCGTGATTGTTCTCGGCGTTGGCGATCGCCGACTCCAGACACTTGCGCACATCCTTGGCGATGCGCTTGCGCGAGAATTCGAGGTCCGCCAGCGCGCCGGCGACCTTCTTGCCGCGGATCATCTGCGCGACGAGATTGAGCTTCTGCGGCGAGATCCGGATGTTCCGGGTGACCGCCTTGGCTTCGTTGTTCGGGAGATCCCGATCGCGTGAACGCTTGCCCATTTCTCTATCCTCAGGCCTTCTTCGCCTTGCGGTCGGCGCTGTGGCCGTGGAACGTGCGGCTCGGCGAGAACTCACCGAACTTGTGGCCAACCATTTCTTCCGTGACCATCACCGGCACGTGCTTCTGGCCGTTGTAGACGGTGAAGTGCAGGCCGACGAATTGCGGCAGGATGGTCGAGCGCCGGCTCCAGATCTTGATCATGTCGTGGCGGCCGGACGCGCGCGCGGCTTCCGCTTTCTTGAGCAGAAAGCCGTCAACGAACGGGCCTTTCCAGGCTGAACGGGTCATCGCTGCAAATCCTACTGCTGCTGCTTCTTACGGTCGTGACGGCTGACCATAATGAACTTGTTGGTGCGCTTGTTCTTGCGCGTCTTGGCGCCCTTGGTCGGCTTGCCCCACGGGGTGACCCAGTGCTTGCCGCCCTTGGTACGACCGCCGTGCGGGTGGTCGACCGGGTTCATGACGATGCCGCGGTTGTGCGGCATGCGACCGCGCCAGCGCTGACGGCCCGCCTTGGCGATCGTCGTGTTCATGTTGTCGGGGTTCGACACCGCGCCGATGGTCGCCATGCAGCGGCCGTGGATGAGGCGCTGTTCCGACGTCGACAGGCGGATGATGACGTATTCGCCATCGCGGCCGACGATCTGAACGTAGGTGCCGGCCGAACGCGCGAGCTGGCCGCCCTTGCCGATCTTCAGTTCGACGTTGTGCACGATGGTGCCGACCGGAATGGCCGACAGCGGCATCGCATTGCCCGGCTTGACGTCGGCCTGGTCGGCCGAGACCACCTTGTCGCCGGCGGCGAGACGCTGCGGCGCCAGGATGTAGGCGAGCTCGCCGTCCTCGTACTTGATCAGCGCGATGAAGGCGGTGCGGTTCGGGTCGTACTCCAGACGCTCGACCGTCGCCACCATGTCCTTCTTGGCGCGGCGGAAGTCGATCTTGCGATAGGCCTGCTTGTGGCCGCCGCCGCGGAAGCGCGAGGTGATGCGGCCCGAATTGTTGCGGCCGCCGGTCGAATGCTGACCTTCGGTCAGCGCCTTCACCGGGGCGCCCTTGTACAGCGTCGAGCGATCGACGCTGATCAGGTGCCGCTGGCTCGGGGTCGTCGGATTATATGTCTTGAGTGCCATCGCCGACCTCTTACAGACCCGTGGTCACGTCGATGCGGTGGCCCTCTTCGAGGGTCACGACCGCGCGCTTCACGTCGGACTGCTGTCCGAGCTTGTTCTTGAACGCCTTGATCTTGCCCTGACGGACAAGCGTATTGACGCTCTTGACCTTCACGTCGAACAGCTTCTCGACCGCTTCCTTGATCTGCGGCTTGGTCGCGTTGCGACGAACCTTGAAGGTCACCTTGTTGAACTCCGACGCCATGGTCGCCTTTTCGGTGATCACGGGGGAGACGATGACGTCGTAATGACGAGTGTCGCTGGTGCTCATTTGAACCGCGCCTCCAGCGCGTCGACCGCCGCCTTGGTGAGGACGAGAGTCTTACGCCGCATGATGTCGTAGACGTTGATGCCCTGGATCGGCAGCACGTCGATGTTCGGGATGTTGCGCGCCGCGATCGCGAAGTTCGCCTCGAGCTCGGCACCGTCGATGATCAGCGCGTTGGCCAGCGACATCTTGCCGAACTGCGTGGCAAGCGCCTTGGTCTTGGCTTCGTTCAGCGAGGCCTTGTCGACGACGACGATCGCGCCGTCCTTGGCCTTCGACGACAGAGCGTGCTTGAGCGCGAGCGCGCGCACTTTCTTCGGCAGGTCGATGGCATGGCTGCGAACGACCGGACCGAAGGCGCGACCGCCGCCGCGGAACTGCGGCACGCGGGCCGAGCCGTGGCGGGCGCCGCCGGTGCCCTTCTGAGCGTACATCTTCTTGCCGGTGCGCCAGACCTCGGAACGATCCTTGGTCTTGTGGGTGCCGCGCTGACGGCGCGCGAGCTGCCAGTTGACGCAGCGCTGGATGATGTCGGCACGCGGCTCGAGACCGAAGATCTCGTCCGACAGCTTCACCGAGCCGGCTTCCTTGCCTTCGAAAGTGGTGATCTTCATGTCCATTTTATGCGCCCTCCTTCTCGGGGGCTTCAGCGGCCGGCGCGTCGGCAGCGGCCTCGGCCAGACGGAACTTGCCCGGCTTGGCGGCGTCCTTCGGCAGCGCTTTCTTCACGGCGTCGCGCACGGTGATCCAGCCGCCCTTGGCGCCCGGCACCGCGCCGTGGACCATGATCAGGCCACGCTCGACGTCGACCTTGGCGACCTTGAGGTTGAGCGTGGTGACACGCTCGACGCCCATGTGGCCAGGCATCTTCTTGTTCTTGAAGGTCTTGCCCGGATCCTGACGGCCGCCGGTCGAACCGATCGAACGGTGCGAGATCGACACGCCGTGCGAGGCGCGCAGACCGCCGAAGTTCCAGCGCTTCATACCGCCGGCAAAGCCCTTACCGATGGTGATGCCGGCGACGTCGACGAACTGACCTTCGACGAAGTGGTCGGCGGTGATCTCCGCACCCACCGGGATCAGCGCATCATCGCTGACGCGGAATTCCGCCAGCTTGCGCTTCGGCTCGACCTTCGCCTTGGCGAAGTAGCCGCGATCGGCCTTGCTCATGTTACCGGCGCGACGCGGGCCCGAACCGAGCTGCAGCGCGACGTAACCGTCCTTGTCCTTGGAGCGATGGGCAACGACCTGGCACTGCGCCAGGCGCAGCACCGTCACCGGCACATGCTCACCACCATCGGTGAACAGCCGGGTCATCCCCATCTTCTGTGCGACGACACCCGTGCGCATCTTCAATACCTCACCCGGCCTTACAGCTTGATCTCGACGTCGACACCCGCGGCGAGGTCGAGCTTCATCAGCGCGTCCACGGTCTGCGGCGTCGGGTCGACGATGTCCAAGAGGCGCTTGTGCGTGCGCATCTCGAACTGTTCACGGCTCTTCTTGTCGACGTGGGGCGAGCGGTTCACGGTGAACTTCTCGATACGCGTCGGCAGTGGAATCGGCCCACGCACCTGCGCGCCGGTGCGCTTGGCGGTGTTGACGATCTCGCGCGTCGACGCATCGAGCACACGATGGTCGAACGCCTTGAGCCGGATCCGAATATTCTGGCCGTTCATTTGTTTGTCTCTCTGACTGTCATCATCCGTTCAAACGGATGATCCAGTATTCGCTACCTGCTCGTTGTCCCGCCGGACACGGAAAGCAAATCGCCCCGCGCCATCCAGGATTGCTGAGCCCCCGCCCTGTTCGGACGGGGGCCACAGCGACTTGCTTACTCGATGATCGACGCCACGACGCCGGCGCCGACGGTGCGGCCGCCTTCGCGGATGGCGAAGCGCAGTTTCTCTTCCATCGCGATCGGCACGATCAGGTGCACTTCCATCGCGATGTTGTCGCCCGGCATCACCATTTCGGTGCCGGCCGGCAGGTGCACGACACCGGTCACGTCGGTGGTGCGGAAGTAGAACTGCGGACGATAGTTGGTGAAGAACGGCGTGTGACGGCCGCCTTCTTCCTTGGTGAGGATGTACGCCTCAGCCTTGAACTTGGTGTGCGGCTTGACCGAACCCGGCTTGCAGAGAACCTGGCCGCGCTCGACTTCCTCGCGCTTGGTGCCGCGCAGCAGCGCGCCGATGTTGTCGCCCGCCTCGCCCTGGTCGAGGAGCTTGCGGAACATTTCGACGCCGGTGACGGTGGTCTTCTGCGTCGGCTTGATGCCGACGATCTCGACTTCCTCGCCGACCTTGATGATGCCGCGCTCGACGCGACCGGTGCACACGGTGCCGCGGCCCGAGATCGAGAACACGTCTTCGACCGGCATCAGGAACGGCAGATCCTTCGGACGCTCCGGCTGCGGGATGTATTCGTCGACGGCCTTCATCAGCTCGAGGATGGCGTCATGGCCGAGCTTCGGCTCCTTGCCTTCCAGCGCCATCAGGGCCGAGCCCTTGATGATCGGGATCTTGTCGCCCGGGAACTGGTACTTCGACAGGAGTTCGCGGACTTCGAGCTCGACGAGCTCAAGCAGTTCCGGGTCGTCGACCATGTCGCACTTGTTCATGAACACGACGATCGCCGGCACGCCGACCTGGCGGGCGAGCAGGATGTGCTCGCGGGTCTGCGGCATCGGGCCGTCCGCGGCCGACACCACCAGGATCGCGCCGTCCATCTGCGCGGCGCCGGTGATCATGTTCTTCACGTAGTCGGCGTGGCCGGGGCAGTCGACGTGCGCGTAGTGGCGGTTCGTCGTCTCGTATTCGACGTGCGCGGTCGAAATGGTGATGCCGCGCGCCTTCTCTTCCGGCGCCTTGTCGATCTGGTCGTAAGCGGTGAACGTCGCACCGCCGGTCTCGGCGAGCACCTTGGTGATCGCCGCGGTCAGCGACGTCTTGCCATGGTCGACGTGACCGATGGTGCCGATGTTGCAGTGCGGCTTACTACGGTTGAATTTTTCTTTGGCCATGGAGCTCTCCGTTCAGAACTTTCAGGTTTCTCTCGTCGCCGTTAGGCGAATTTCTTCTGGACTTCCGCCGACACGTTCGCCGGCGTTTCAGCGTAATGGTCGAATTGCATCGTGAACGTCGCGCGTCCCTGCGACATCGACCGCAGCGTGTTGACGTAGCCGAACATGTTGGCGAGCGGCACCATCGCGTTGATGACGTTGGCGTTGCCGCGCATGTCCTGGCCCTGGATCTGGCCACGACGCGAGTTCAGGTCGCCGATGACCGAACCGGTGTAGTCTTCCGGGGTCACCACTTCGACCTTCATGATCGGCTCGAGCAGCGCCGGCTTGGCCTTCTGCATGGCTTCACGCAAAGCGGCGCGCGAGGCGATTTCGAAGGCGAGCGCCGACGAGTCGACGTCGTGATAGTTGCCGTCCACGAGACGGACCTTGAGGTCCACCACCGGGAAGCCGGCGAGGATGCCCGCGTTGAGCACCGACTCGAGGCCCTTCTCGACGCCCGGGATGAATTCCTTCGGCACCGCGCCGCCGACGATCTCGTTCTCGAACACGAAAGGCGTGCCCGGCTCGGTCGGCTCGGCGATGATCTTGACGCGGGCGAACTGGCCCGAACCGCCGGTCTGCTTCTTGTGGGTGTAATCCACTTCGGCCGGCTTGGTGATCTTCTCGCGATAAGCGACCTGCGGCGCGCCGATATTGGCGTCGACCTTGTAGGTGCGCTTGAGGATGTCGACCTTGATGTCGAGATGCAGTTCGCCCATGCCCTTGAGGATGGTCTGGCCGCTCTCCTGATCGGTCGACACGCGGAACGACGGATCTTCCGCCGCCAGCTTCGCCAGCGCGACGCCGAGCTTTTCCTGGTCGGCCTTCGACTTCGGCTCGATCGCGATTTCGATGACCGGCTCCGGGAATTCCATCTTTTCCAGGATCACCGGCGACTTCGGGTCGCACAACGTGTCACCGGTCCGGGTTTCCTTCAGGCCGGCCAGCGCGACGATGTCGCCGGCATAGGCTTCCTTGATGTCTTCGCGGTTGTTGGCATGCATCAGCAGCATGCGGCCAATGCGCTCTTTGCGCTCCTTGGTCGAGTTGATGACGCCGGTGCCGCTCGCGAGCACGCCCGAATAAATGCGGCAGAACGTGATGGTGCCGACGAAGGGGTCGTCCATGATCTTGAACGCCAGCAGCGCCAGCGGCTCGGAGTCGTCCGACTTGCGCGTGGTTTCTTCGCCGTTGTCCGGGTTGACGCCCTTGATGGCCGGCACGTCGACCGGCGACGGCAGGTAATCGACGACGGCGTCGAGCAGCGGCTGCACGCCCTTGTTCTTGAAGGCCGAGCCGCACAGCACCGGGAAGAAGGCGCCGGTCAGCACCGCCTTGCGGATGAGCTTCTTCAGCGTCGCCTCGTCAGGCTCCTTGCCGTCGAGGAACGCGGTCAGCGCGTCGTCGTCGAGCTCGACGGCGGCTTCCACCATCTTCTCGCGATATTCCTTGGCCTTCTCGACCAGATCTTCCGGGATGTCGACGTAGTCGAACTTGGCGCCGAGCGATTCATCGTTCCAGATGATGCCCTTCATCTTCACCAGGTCGACGAGACCCTTGAAGTTCGATTCAGCGCCGATCGGCAGCTGGATGGCGATCGGCTTGGCGCCGAGGCGGTCGACGATATCGTCGAGGCACTTGAAGAAGTCGGCGCCGATCTTGTCCATCTTGTTGGCGAAGACGATACGCGGCACGCGGTACTTGTCGCCCTGGCGCCAGACGGTCTCGGTCTGCGGCTCGACGCCCTGGTTGCTGTCGAGCACGCATACAGCGCCGTCGAGCACGCGCAGCGAACGCTCGACTTCGATGGTGAAGTCGACGTGGCCGGGGGTGTCGATGATGTTCAGACGCTTGCCGTTCCACAGCGCGGTGGTCGCGGCCGACGTGATGGTGATGCCGCGCTCCTGCTCCTGCTCCATCCAGTCCATCGTCGCGGCGCCTTCGTGCACCTCGCCGATCTTGTGGGACTTGCCGGTGTAATAAAGGATGCGCTCGGTCGTAGTCGTCTTGCCGGCATCGATGTGGGCCATGATGCCGAAGTTACGATAGTCCTCGATGGCGTGACTGCGGGGCATAAGTAATCTCGTCCTGAATGCGTTTCGACGCCGTTACCAGCGATAATGGGAGAAGGCGCGGTTCGCCTCCGCCATCTTGTGGGTGTCTTCACGCTTCTTCACCGCGTTGCCGCGGTTGTTCGACGCATCAAGCAACTCAGCCGACAGACGCTCGGTCATCGTGCGCTCGTTGCGGTCGCGGGCGGCGCTGATGATCCAGCGGATGCCGAGAGCCTGGCGACGGGACGAACGAACTTCGACCGGAACCTGATAGGTGGCGCCGCCGACACGACGCGAGCGCACCTCGATCGAGGGCATCACGTTGTCGAGCGCCTGCTGGAAAACGGTCAGCGGGTTGGCCTTGGTCTTGGTCTCGATGGTCGAGAGCGCACCATAGACGATCGACTCGGCGACCGACTTCTTGCCGTCGTACATGACGGCGTTCATGAACTTGGAAACGACGGCCGACCCGTACTTCGGGTCGGTCATGATTTCGCGCTTTTCGGCAGCGTGACGACGAGACATGGATCAGACCCTTACTTCGGACGCTTGGCGCCGTACTTCGAACGGCGCTGCTTGCGGTTCTTGACGCCCTGCGTGTCGAGCACGCCGCGCAGGATGTGATAGCGGACGCCCGGCAAGTCCTTCACGCGGCCGCCGCGGATCATCACCACCGAGTGCTCCTGGAGGTTATGGCCCTCACCCGGGATGTAGCCGATCACCTCGAAACCGTTGGTCAGGCGAACCTTGGCCACCTTGCGAAGCGCCGAGTTCGGCTTCTTCGGGGTCGTCGTATAGACGCGGGTGCAAACGCCACGCTTCTGCGGGGACGCCTGCAGCGCCGGCACCTTGTTGCGCGCCTTGAGCGGGTGGCGGGGGTTCGCAATCAACTGGTTGATCGTCGGCATCGTTCGCCTTCGTTACGTGATGGACCCATCGGGTCCGGAATTAGTTGGGCCGCAAAGCCCGGCATCGGTCTCGTCACGCGGCCCGAAGGCCGCGCGTTCTTCTTCCGTGCGTTCCCCGCACGCAAAACGAAATCGCGCCATCCGCTTTGAATCAGCGGGGGCGCCTTTCCCGTTCTGACGGCAGCCGGTCGCGTTCAGACGACCAGTACCGCACACATGAACTGACAGTGGCTGTCAGCGACAGCGTCTGAGCTTCTTTGATCGAGGCGAAGGCGCCGGAAACCTATGAAAACCGGTTGGATTTTCGAGGGGTGCCCGGGCGGCCGTTCCGATCAGACGAAGCTCACCGCCTGTCGAAAAGTTGCGCGTATGTATCGGCCGGGTCTTCCTAAGTCAAGGCGAAAAAGCCTTGAAAACAGTGGCTCCGGCGCAGCTTTGCATCGCAGCATGGTTAGCTGACGCATGATATGATTATGCGCTTCGTCGGACGCAAGGCGGCGCCTTTGGCGGCGGCCTCGCCGCCCCCGAACACGGCGCTGCCGCGGCCTCGATTCTGAGCATAACCATCTGATTTAACTTGATTTTCATCGGATGTAGCCCGCATAGAGCCCGCCGCCGCGCTCCCGCGTCCGTCCCACACGCGACACCGCGTCGAGATCCGGTACCCGGCTCGGCCATTGGCCGACCCGGCCGCTGCGCAGGCCGGACACGACGCACGCGGCGGGCGAGTCGGGGCAGCGGCGAGCCGCGATTCCCTCGAATCGATGAATTTGTCGCCCCGCGAAAATCCAATGCCCGGAATCGGGCCGATTCTCGCCGGACTCAGTCGATCGGCGGAATGGTCCGCACCCAGGCAATGAGGGCGTCGAGATCGGCGGCCTTCCAGGTGCGGTAGTAGGCGACCTGATCGCTCATCGGCGGCCGGAGCTTGCGGCCGTCGGGCGTAACGCCTTCGGTCAGCGCGCGCCGGAGTTCGGCATCGCTCCAGGCGCCGATCCCCGCGACCCGGCTCGAGGTGATGTTGGCCGAGTGGGTCTCGCCCCATGGCCCCCTGAAGGCGCGGCCACCCTTGCCGAATGCCTTGATGTAGTCGGTCGGCGCCTCGTCCGAGGTGCGGGCGTGACAAGCCATGCAGTGCGCGACGGTCGAGAGGTAGATGCCGCGTCTGACCGGGTCGGCGAGATCGGCATCGCTGAGCGGCTTGGCTGCCAGCGGATAGGTCGGCGACGGTGGCGATGCCGCCTTGTAGATCGGCGCCGCGACCTCGTTGCGCACCGCCGGCACCGAGCGCAGGTATGCGACAATGGCATCGAGATCGCGCGGCGTCAGGATGCGGAAGAAGGCCGAGGGCATGGCATCCGCGAGCGGCGTGCCGTTCGGCCGGATACCCTTCGTGATCGCCCGCTTGATGTCGTCATCGCTCCAGGCGCCTATGCCGGTCTCCCGGTCGGGTGTGATGTTCGCGCCTTTGACGCGAAACCACGGCTCATCGAACACCTGCACGCCGCCGGACAGCGCGCGGCTTGCCGCGCCAGGTCCGCGCGGCGAATGGCAGTTGCCGCAGCTCATCAGGTGATTGACGAGATAGTCGCCGCGCTCAAGCAAGGTCTCGGCGTCCGCCCGTGGGGCGGCGGCCATCAAGACCAAAAACAGGCCGAGCGCGGCGCTTCGAGACATGTTGAGCCCGGGGGGCAGCGATCAGCGGCCCTTCCAGCCGGCCTGGGTGGAGCAGGCTTCCATTTCGGTCTTATGCGACTTTTCCCACTGCGTGATGGTCCGCGTCTCGTTCGAGGACATCTTGTTGTTCATGCAGGTGCAGTAGGCGGTGATTACCTCCACCGTCTGGCCCTCGTCCTTGTTGTCCTTGACGCACTGACCGACCCATTTGACGTCGTCGGAATCGGAGCGGGCGGGAGCGCTGCCGAACGCGGCGGCGAGAGTCGCAACGGCGGCAAGGGCAACAATAGTGTGCTTCATAGCGTTTCTCCGAATGGGAAAGCCGAAGCTTGGCTTCGCCGGCGGCAAAAGTCCTGAGAACCATGCTGAATTTCAGTGCACCGGTTCTGAAATCTTTCTGAAGGCGGCGCAGCCTGACAACGCGCGCGCCCTGCGCGCGCCGCCAACAAAAAAAGGCCGCCCCGAAGGGCGGCCTTTGATCTTGTAGAGCCGGACGATCCGGTCGGCGGCAGTTTATTCCGCCGGCGGAAGCGCCGGTGCTTCGATCGGGGCCGCGGCCTGCTTGGCCGCGTCCTTCTCGCGCTCTTCCAGGATGAGCGCGTCGCGCTTCATGGCAACCTCGCGCAGCTGGTTCATCATGGCGCCGGTGCCCGCCGGGATCAGGCGGCCGACGATGACGTTCTCCTTGAGGCCGTCGAGCGTGTCCGCCTTGCCGTTGACGGCGGCTTCGGTGAGGACGCGCGTGGTCTCCTGGAACGACGCGGCCGAGATGAACGACCGGGTCTGCAGCGACGCCTTGGTGATGCCGAGCAGCACCGGGTGACCGACGGCGGGCTTCTTGCCCTCCTCGGCCGCCTTGGCATTGATCGCATCGAACTCGCTGCGATCGACTTGCTCGCTCGCCAGAAGATCGGTCTCGCCGGCGTCGGTGATCTCGACCTTCTGCAGCATCTGGCGAACGATCACCTCGATGTGCTTGTCGTTGATCATAACGCCCTGCAACCGATAGACCTCCTGGATTTCGTTCACCAGGTAAGCCGCCAGTTCCTCGACGCCCTTGATGGCAAGAATGTCGTGCGGAGCGGGATTGCCCTCGACGATATAGTCGCCCTTCTCGAGCACGTCGCCATCCTGGAGGTGGATGTGCTTGCCCTTCGGGATCAAGTACTCCTTCGGTTCGAGCGACTTGTCGGTCGGCTCGATGGTGATGCGGCGCTTGTTCTTGTAGTCCTTGCCGAACCGCACCGTGCCGCCGATCTCGGCGATGATCGCCGCGTCCTTCGGCTTGCGCGCTTCGAACAGCTCCGCCACCCGCGGCAAACCGCCGGTGATGTCGCGCGTCTTGGCGCTTTCGGTCGGGATACGCGCGATGACGTCGCCCGCCTTCACGCTCGAGCCCGGGTCGACCGAGATAATCGCATCGACCGCCAGCAGGTAACGCGCTTCGCCGCCGCGGGCGAGCTTGAGGATGTTGCCATCCTTGCCCTTGACGATCATGGCCGGACGCAGGTCCGCCTGGTTACGGGACGAGCCCGTGCGCCAGTCGATAACCACGCGCTTGGCGATACCGGTCGACTCGTCGAGTTGTTCCGACATCGACAGGCCGTCCACCATGTCCTCGAAGGCCACTTCGCCGTCGACTTCGGTGAGGATCGGACGGGTGTACGGATCCCACTCGGCGATACGCGCGCCGCGCTTGATCTGCTGACCGTCCTCGACCCGCACGCGCGCGCCGTATGGAATACGGTGATGCGCACGCTCGGTCCCATCGGGGTCGACCACCGCCACCACCATGTTGCGAACCATCGCCACCGACTGCCCTTCGGAGTTGCGGGCGATGTTCTTGTTCTTGATGACGATCTTGCCGTCGAAGTTCGACTCG
Source organism: Pseudomonadota bacterium (assembly GCA_018240595.1). GTDB lineage: Bacteria > Pseudomonadota > Alphaproteobacteria > Rhizobiales > Xanthobacteraceae > Pseudolabrys. The sequence goes on from JAFEFL010000057.1 coordinate 53,447, forward strand.
ATGAACGACTGCTCGTTGATCTGAGCCGCGCCACCGATGTGGAACGTACGCATGGTGAGCTGGGTGCCCGGCTCGCCGATCGACTGGGCGGCGATGACGCCCACCGCCTCGCCCATGTTGACCGGAGTACCACGCGCCAGATCGCGCCCGTAGCACGCGCCGCAAACGCCGATCTTGGTTTCGCAGGTGAGCACGGAGCGGATCTTCACCTCCTGCACACCCGCCTTCACCACGCGATCGACTTCCGGCTCGGTGAGCAGCGTGTTGGCCTTGATCACCACGTCGCCCGAAGTCGGATCCTTGATGTCCTCGGCCGTGGTGCGGCCGAGAATGCGGATCGCCAGGGGCGCGACAACGGTGCCCGCGTCGATGATGGCGCGGACGGCGATGCCGTTGGTCGAGCCGCAATCCGGCTCGGTGATGATGCAGTCCTGCGCCACGTCGACGAGACGGCGGGTCAGGTAGCCCGAGTTCGCGGTCTTCAGCGCGGTGTCCGCGAGACCCTTGCGGGCGCCGTGGGTCGAGTTGAAGTACTCGAGAACCGACAGGCCTTCCTTGAAGTTCGAGATGATCGGCGTCTCGATGATCTCGCCAGACGGCTTGGCCATCAGGCCGCGCATGCCGGCGAGCTGGCGCATCTGGGCGGGCGACCCGCGCGCGCCCGAGTGGGCCATCATGTAGATCGAGTTGATCTGCATGTCGCGGCCCTCCTTGTCCTTACGGACCGCCGAAATCTCCTTCATCATCGCGTCGGCGATGGCGTCGGTGGACTTCGACCAGGCATCGACGACCTTGTTGTACTTCTCGCCCTGGGTAATGAGACCGTCGTTGTACTGCTGCTCGAACTCCTTGGCGAGTTCGCGCGTCTTGTCGACGATGCCCCACTTGGTGTTCGGCACCACCATGTCGTCCTTGCCGAACGAGATGCCGGCCTTGAACGCGTGATAGAAGCCGAGCGCCATGATGCGATCGCAGAAGATCACCGTCTCTTTCTGACCGCAGTGGCGGTACACGGTGTCGATCATCGCCGAGATCTCACGCTTGGTCATGAGCTTGTTGACGATGTCGAACGGCGCCTTGACGTTCTTCGGCAGCACGGCGCCGAGCAGCACGCGGCCCGGCGTGGTGTCGTACCACTTGCGGATCGTCTTGCCTTCGGCATCGACGCCTTCCCAGCGGTACTTGATCTTCGAGTGCAGCGTTATCGCCTTGACGTTGAGCGCGTGCTCAATGTCGGCCATGTCGCCGAAGATCTTGCCCTCGCCGGGCGAGCCTTCGCGGATCAGCGACAGGTAGTAGAGGCCGAGCACGATGTCCTGCGACGGCACGATGATCGGCTGGCCGTTGGCCGGATGCAGGATGTTGTTGGTCGACATCATCAGGACGCGCGCTTCCAGCTGCGCTTCGAGCGACAGCGGAACGTGCACGGCCATCTGGTCGCCGTCGAAGTCGGCGTTGAACGCGGCGCAGACCAGCGGATGCAACTGGATCGCCTTGCCCTCGATCAGCACCGGCTCGAACGCCTGGATGCCGAGGCGGTGCAAGGTCGGCGCGCGGTTCAGAAGCACCGGATGTTCGCGGATGACCTCGTCGAGGATGTCCCAGACTTCCGGCTTTTCCTTCTCGACCAGCTTCTTGGCCTGCTTCACCGTCGTGGACAGACCCTTGGCGTCGAGCCGCGAGTAGATGAACGGCTTGAACAGTTCGAGCGCCATCTTCTTCGGCAGGCCGCACTGATGCAGCTTGAGCTCGGGACCGACCACGATCACCGAACGGCCCGAATAGTCGACGCGCTTGCCGAGCAGGTTCTGACGGAAGCGACCCTGCTTGCCCTTGAGCATGTCGGCGAGCGACTTCAGCGGACGCTTGTTGGCGCCGGTGATGACGCGGCCGCGGCGGCCGTTGTCGAACAGCGCATCGACCGCTTCCTGAAGCATGCGCTTCTCGTTGCGGATGATGATGTCCGGCGCGCGCAGCTCGATCAGCCGCTTCAGACGGTTGTTGCGGTTGATGACGCGGCGATACAGGTCGTTGAGATCGGACGTGGCGAAGCGGCCGCCGTCGAGCGGAACGAGCGGACGCAGGTCCGGCGGAATCACCGGCACCACGGTCAGGATCATCCACTCCGGCTTGTTGCCCGAGGCGACGAAGGCCTCGATCAGCTTCAGCCGCTTGGCGAGCTTCTTCTTCTTGATGTCGCTGTCGGTCTCGGTCAGCTCGACGCGCAGCTCGGCCTGGAGTTTCTCCAGATCCATGCCCTTGAGCATCTCACGGATCGCTTCGGCGCCGATCGAGGCGGTGAACGAGTCCGGGCCGTACTCTTCCTGCGCCTTGAGGTACTCGTCCTCGGACAGCAGCTGACGGTCCTTGAGCGGGGTCAGGCCCGGCTCGAGGACGACGTAGTATTCGAAGTACAGAATGCGCTCGAGATCCTTGAGCGTCATGTCGAGCAGCATGCCGATGCGGCTCGGCAGCGACTTGAGGAACCAGATGTGCGCGACCGGCGCGGCCAGTTCGATGTGGCCCATGCGCTCGCGACGCACGCGCGACAAGGTCACTTCGACCGAGCACTTTTCGCAGATGATGCCCTTGTACTTCATGCGCTTGTACTTGCCGCACAAGCACTCGTAATCCTTGATCGGCCCGAAGATGCGCGCGCAGAACAGACCGTCGCGCTCGGGTTTGAAGGTACGGTAGTTGATCGTCTCGGGCTTTTTGATTTCGCCGTAGGACCACGACAAAATCTTCTCAGGGCTCGCGATCGAAATCCGGATCTGGTCAAAGACCTGAGCCGGAGTCGTCGGGCTGAAAAGATTCATGATCTCTTGGTTCATATTCTTCTCCGCTATGCCGGCATGCCGCCGGCCGCAAATTCAAAACAAAGGCGTGAACGCCGGGCCGCGTCCGTGACGGGCCCGGCAATCGCTTCTGTTATTCGGCGGCTTCCGCCGTCGGTCCCGCGCCGTGGCTCGGAGCCTTGGAGTTGTGCAGGTCGACGTTGAGGCCGAGCGAGCGCATTTCCTTGACCAGCACGTTGAACGACTCGGGGATACCCGCTTCGAACGTGTCGTCGCCGCGCACGATCGCTTCGTACACCTTGGTGCGGCCGGCGACGTCGTCCGACTTCACCGTCAGCATTTCCTGCAGCGTGTAGGCGGCGCCGTAAGCCTCGAGCGCCCAGACCTCCATTTCGCCGAAACGCTGGCCGCCGAACTGCGCCTTGCCGCCGAGCGGTTGCTGGGTGACCAGCGAGTACGGACCGATCGAACGGGCGTGGATCTTGTCGTCCACGAGATGGTGCAGCTTCAGCATGTAGATGTAGCCGACCGTGACGTTACGATCGAACGGCTCACCGGTACGGCCGTCATAGACGGTCGACTGACCCGACGGGTTCTGGCCGGCGAGGTCGAGCATGCTCTCGATGTCGGCCTCCTTGGCGCCGTCGAACACCGGCGTCGCGATCGGCACGCCGTGACGAAGGTTGGTGCCGAGTTCGATCAGGCCGTCCTCATCGAGCGACTTGATGGTCTCGTCGTCGCCATAGACCTTCTTGAGCATCTCCTTGAGCGGCTTGGCATCGTGCTTCTGATTGTAGGCATCGACCGCCTGACCGATCTTGAGACCGAGGCCGGCGCAAGCCCAGCCCAGATGCGTCTCGAGGATCTGACCGACGTTCATGCGGCTCGGCACGCCGAGCGGATTGAGCACGATATCGGCGTGCGTACCGTCGGCGAGGAACGGCATGTCCTCGATCGGAACGATGCGCGACACCACACCCTTGTTGCCGTGACGGCCGGCCATCTTGTCGCCCGGCTGGATCTTGCGCTTCACCGCAACGAAGACCTTGACCATCTTCATCACGCCGGGCGGAAGTTCGTCGCCGCGCTGCAGCTTCTCGACCTTGTCGAGGAAGCGCTGCTCGAGCAGCTTCTTGGACTCGTCGTACTGCTTCCGGATCGCTTCGATCTCGGCCATCAGCTTGTCGTTCGGCGAGGCAAACTGCCACCACTGCGAGCGCGGGTACTCGTCGAGCACCGCGCGGGTGATCTTGGAGTCCTTCTTGAAGCCCTTCGGGCCGGCAATGCCCTGGCGGCCTTCGAGCAGTTCGGCGAGACGGCCGTAAACGTTACGGTCGAGGATCGCCTGCTCGTCGTCGCGGTCCTTGGCGAGACGTTCGATTTCCTCACGCTCGATGGCGAGCGCGCGCTCGTCCTTCTCGACGCCGTGGCGGTTGAAGACGCGAACTTCCACGACGGTGCCCTGCACGCCCGGAGGCACGCGGAGCGAGGTGTCGCGAACGTCGGAGGCCTTCTCGCCGAAGATGGCGCGCAGGAGCTTTTCTTCCGGCGTCATCGGGCTTTCGCCCTTCGGCGTGATCTTGCCGCAGAGGATGTCACCGGCGTGCACTTCCGCGCCGATGTAAACGATGCCCGCTTCGTCGAGATTCTTCAGCGCCTCTTCCGAGACGTTGGGAATGTCGCGGGTGATTTCTTCCGGACCCAGCTTGGTGTCACGCGCCATCACCTCGAACTCTTCGATGTGGATGGAGGTGAACACGTCTTCCTTCACGATGCGCTCGGACAGAAGGATCGAGTCCTCGAAGTTGTAGCCGTTCCACGGCATGAACGCGACGAGCACGTTGCGGCCGAGTGCGAGTTCGCCGAGATCGGTCGACGGACCGTCCGCGATGATGTCGCCCTTCTCGACGCGGTCACCCACCTTCACCAGCGGACGCTGGTTAATGCAGGTCGACTGGTTCGAGCGCTGGTACTTCATCAGCCGGTAGATATCGACGCCCGGCTTGGTCGGGTCGGTCTCGCCGGTGGCGCGCACGACGATACGGGTGGCGTCCACCTGGTCGATGATGCCGGCGCGGCGCGCGGCGATCGAGGCGCCCGAGTCACGGGCAACCACGCCTTCCATACCAGTACCGACGAACGGCGCCTCGGCGCGAACCAGCGGCACCGCCTGGCGCTGCATGTTCGAGCCCATCAGCGCGCGGTTGGCGTCGTCGTTCTCGAGGAACGGGATCAGCGCCGCGGCGACCGAAACGAGCTGCTTCGGCGACACGTCCATGAAGTCCACCTTCTCCCGCGGGACCGGGTGGACGTCGCGGTTCGAACCGCCACGGCAGATGATCAGCTCTTCGGTGAAGCGGCCCTTGGCGTCGACCGAGGCGTTCGCCTGGGCGACCGAGTAACGGCCCTCTTCCACCGCCGACAGATACACGACTTCGTCGGTGACGCGGCCGTCCTTGACCTTGCGGTACGGCGTCTCGACGAAGCCGTACTTGTTGACGCGCGCGAAGGTCGCCAGCGAGTTGATCAGACCGATGTTCGGACCTTCCGGCGTTTCGATCGGGCAGATGCGGCCGTAATGCGTCGGATGCACGTCGCGCACTTCGAAGCCGGCGCGCTCGCGAGTCAGACCGCCCGGGCCAAGCGCCGAGAGACGGCGCTTGTGGGTGATCTCCGACAGCGGGTTGGTCTGGTCCATGAACTGCGACAGCTGCGACGAGCCGAAGAACTCGCGCACCGCGGCAGCCGCCGGCTTGGCGTTGATCAGGTCCTGCGGCATGACGGTGTCGATATCGACCGACGACATGCGCTCCTTGATCGCGCGCTCCATGCGCAGCAGACCGATGCGGTACTGGTTCTCCATGAGTTCGCCGACCGAACGCACGCGGCGATTGCCGAGGTTGTCGATGTCGTCGATCTCACCCTTGCCGTCGCGCAGGTCGACCAGCGTCTTGATGACCGACAGGATGTCTTCCTTGCGCAGTACGCGCATGGTGTCCGGCGCATCGAGCTCGAGGCGCATGTTCATCTTGACGCGGCCGACAGCCGACAGGTCGTAACGCTCGCTATCGAAGAACAGCGAACGGAACATCGCTTCGGCGGTGTCGACGGTCGGCGGCTCACCCGGACGCATGACGCGGTAGATGTCGAACAGCGCGTCTTCACGCGTCATGTTCTTGTCGACCGACAGCGTGTTGCGGATATAGGCTCCGACATTGACGTGGTCGATGTCGAGGAGCGGCAACTCCTTGTAGCCGGCCTCGGTCAGAACCTTGAGGTTCTTCTCGTCGATCTCGCTACCGGCCTCGAGATAGATTTCGCCGGTCTTGTTGTTCACGAGATCTTCGGCGACGTAGTGGCCGATCAGCTCCTCATCGGTCATGCGCAGGGCCTTGAGGCCCTTCTCGGCGAGCTGGCGGGCCTGGCGCACGGACAGCTTCTTGCCGGCCTCTACCACCACCTTGCCGGTATCGGCGTCGACCAGATCGTTGACCGCCTTGTAACCCTTCATGCGGTTGGCATCGAAGGGAACGCGCCAGCCGTCCTTGGTGCGCTTGTAATTGATGTGCTTGTAGAACGTGGCGAGGATCTCCTCGCCATCGAGGCCGAGCGCATAGAGCAGCGACGTCACCGGGATCTTGCGGCGGCGATCGATACGCGCATAGACGATGTCCTTGGCGTCGAACTCGATGTCGAGCCAGGAGCCGCGATACGGAATGATGCGGGCGGCGAACAGCAGCTTGCCCGACGAATGGGTCTTGCCCTTGTCGTGGTCGAAGAACACGCCCGGCGAACGGTGCATCTGCGAGACGATGACGCGCTCGGTGCCGTTGACGATGAAGGTGCCGTTCGACGTCATGAGCGGGATGTCGCCCATATAGACATCCTGCTCCTTGATGTCCTTGACCGACTTGGCGCCCGTCTCTTCGTCGATATCGAACACGATGAGGCGCAGCGTCACCTTGAGCGGCGCAGCGAAGGTCATGCCGCGCTGGCGGCACTCATCGACGTCGTACTTCGGCGCTTCGAACTCGTACTTGACGAATTCGAGCATCGAAGCGCCGGAGAAATCCGAAATCGGAAACACCGAGCGGAATACGGCCTGAAGCCCTTCGTCGAGACGGCCGCCTTCGGGCTCGTTGACCATCAGGAACTGATCGTAGGACGCCTTCTGAACCTCGATGAGGTTCGGCATCTCCGCGACTTCTTTGATGGACCCGAAAAATTTGCGTACGCGCTTGCGACCGGTGAACGTCTGCGCCATCGTTTCTTTCTCTCAATGTTTTCGGGGGTAAGCGCGGGCGCCTCTCCGAAAAGCCGCATTCCATCGCGGCTATCAGGACAGGCGTCGGGGGCTACCCGGTTCTTCTATGCGATTCGGAACCTGAGGGCCGAAACCCGGTTACCGAACCGTCGAATCTCGTCAGTCAGGCCGTGACCGCTCTTGGGGGCGGTTCGCGCTCTTGCCGGTGTCCGCCTCGATCAATGAAGGCCGGGCCACCGGGTCGTTCGACGCCCCCGGGACGCTAAGTGCCGGGAATATCGTTTGTTTTGTCGGAAATGGCGGGCCTCAGGGAACCCGGCACTCCCGGTAGATAAGCAGCCTTCCGGCTTTTGCGACCCCCGGGGTGGCGCGCTGACGCCCCACCCCGGCAGTCTCAAGTCTTTGGCGATCCCCGGGTCTCGCGAACGTCGCCCGGAGATTTCGCTCCAGTAACCTGCGGTTACTTGAGCTCGACCTTGGCGCCGGCCTTCTCGAGCGTGGCCTTGATCTTCTCGGCCTCGTCCTTGGCAACGCCTTCCTTGACGGTCTTCGGCGCGCCTTCGACCAGATCCTTGGCTTCCTTGAGGCCGAGGCCGGTGAGCGCACGCACTTCCTTGATCACCTCGATCTTCTTGTCGCCCGAGTTGGCGAGAACGACGGTGAACTCGGTCTTCTCTTCGGCGGCAGCGCCGCCGCCGGCAGCGCCGCCCGGGCCAGCGGCCACGGCAACGGCAGCGGCGGCCGAAACGCCCCACTTCTCTTCGAGCATCTTGGCGAGGTCCGCCGCCTCGAGGACGGTCAGCGACGACAGTTCATCAACGATCTTCTGCAGGTCAGCCATTGTAAGTTCCTATCAGGTTCGAACCAGTTGGTTGTTTGGAGTAGGCCGTCAGGCCGCTTCGCCCTTGGAGGCATAAGCCTGGACAACGCGCGCGACCTTGGCCGCGGGAGCGTTGGTGAGCTGCGCGATCTTGGTCGCCGGCGCCACGAGGAGGCCGAGGATCTTGGCACGCAGTTCGTCCAGCGACGGCAGCGAGGCGAGCGCCTTCACGCCGTTCTGGTCCAGGGCAGTCTTGCCCATCGATCCGCCGAGAATGACGAACTGTTCGTTCGCCTTGGCGAAATCGGTTGCAACCTTCGGCGCCGCGATCGGGTCCTTGGAGTAAGCAAGAACCGTCGGCCCCTTCAGAAGGGGCGCGATCGAGGCGACGTCGGTGTCCTTGAGAGCGATTTGGGCGAGACGGTTTTTCGCGACCTTCACGCTGCCGCCAGCCTGCCGCATCTGCCTGCGCAGCTGCTGCATCTGGGCGACGGTGAGGCCGGCATAGTGAGCCACCACGACGACGGCCGAGGACTTGAAGACCTCGGTCAGTTCGGTGATCGACTGCTGTTTTGCCGCTCGATCCACTGCAAGCTCTTTCCGGTTTGGCGGCCGTTCGCGCGATGCTCGGGCCGCCGGTTGCACCAGCCGTCCTGTCATCGGCGCCGCAAGTGGACGCAAACGGGCAGGACAACCATGAAGCCTGCCCCCGATTCATGACCGAAGGTCATGTCTCGGTATCCGAGGTTCGAACCGTCTTGGCCCTCGTTCATGACCGGGGGTCATGTGTTCGGGCAAATTCGGGTCTCATCCCCGTCTGTGCTGGTTCCCGGTTGGAAATTAAGCGTCAATCCCGGAGGACATCGGCACCGGCAGTCTTGGACAGGTCCGCGTTTCGCAAGATCAAATGATGCCGGTGAGCCCCTTCCAGATGACCAAATGGCTCTCTAAAAGGAATTCTGTCCGTTCACCATTGAGTTTGAGAGACGCGCAAAGGCGTGCCGACAAAATGGGCCGGCACGCCCTCGGGAGGTCGTTTAGTCCCTTTGGCCGGCGTTGCCAAGGGAAATCTGGAATCTGGCCCGGCCCACCGGGACCACCCGACCCGACGGAACCCGCACATCCCCTGATCCGTCACCAGCGATAGCGGACTCCCAGTTTACCGGCATTTGCGGCGCTTTGACGGGAAAATCCGCCCTCGTACTTCAACGAAACCATCCAGCGCTGGCTGAGCTCGAGCTCGCCGCCGAAGTCCACCAGAGCCATATCCGACGCCGGGCGGGCCCCGTAGACCGTGAACGTCGCTCCGTTAAGTCCCGCAAATGTCGCCGTCGCGGCGTGGCTCGCTGTCCACCCGTGCGACCAGGCCGCCTTTGCCTTGAGAGTAAACCGTTGGCCTTCGACAGACGCCACCCGATCGAGGCGAATGCCGAGTTCTCCTCGCGTCGCCGTGGTGCGTTGGGAATCGTAGGACAGCGCAAACACGCCGGACCCGGACGGCGCACTCTCCACGTAGGACGGCAAAAACAGCGTATCCGCATGGAGACCTGCATAGGGGGTGAAGCCGACGCCCTTCACTGCATATCGTCGGCCTGCTTCGAGGCGCGCCGTCACCGTCTGCGGATGAAATGCCGCGTGAAGGTTTTCGGCCCCAGCCGCACTGACGGTGCGGTCGGTCGAGGCCTCGTGCCAGGCGTAGCCGAGCGCGGCCGCCACATAGCCGAGGCCAATCTGCCGACGGCCGTAGAGCGCGACATTGAAACTGTCTGCCCTGCCCGATCCCAATCCTTCCGACAGAGAGAAACTCGATCCCGAACCACCCAACGCGAAGCCAAGGTTGAGCCCCTGGGAAAAGCGATAAGCTACACCGGCCGCGACGCCGTAGACGCGGCTTTGTGTGTCATGCGACGCAACGGCCGCGTCCCCCGAAACTCGAGCGTTGCTGCCATAGCTGGTTGCCCACGCGCGCCAACCTCCTGCACCGCCGTTTTCTGTTCTATCGCGCGGCGTCAGCGCGGCGTAAGCGGCTCGCGACGCATTCGCCTCATCAGCATAGGCCATAACCCCGTCATATCCATTCGCGTCCGCGTTCTCCAGCAGGGCTTGATCGAACACGCTGGACACAAACAGATCATTGCCCTGGAACATCGCCTGCTGTACGGCGGCGCCAACCTCGCCGGAAATCTGGCTCAAGCCATTCGCCGATAAATTCGTGAAGGCGCCTGGAATGCCGCCGGTCCGATCAAAATAATTCGAGAGCGCATTTCCGACATTCACCTGATTGGTCCCAAGTGGACCGATCGTCGAATAAATAAGCGTCAGATTGAGATAGACGTTGTTCGGGTCGTAGCTTAGGGCGGCGGCGATATTGGACGGCTTGCTTGAATTGGCCAACGAGCCAAACGTGCCTGCAATGCCACCGACCGCGTTGAGGATCGTGTATTGCTTCGAAATATACGAGCCCGGCGCATAGGTTGCATTCACCGTTCCCGCGAGCGTCGCCATGCCGGTCACGTTGGTACGGTCTGCCGCCGACGGCGAAACGTCGACGCTATAGCCGGCACCTGCATTGAAGGTAAGATTGCCATTGACGGTGAGCGTGCCGATCGAATTGCCAGGCGCCAGCGCACCACCGGAATTGACGATCGTCGAGCTCACGGTGCCGGTGCCGCCGAGGACGCCGCCATTGTTGACGGTCACGCCGCTCGATGTGGCGATCGAACCGTTGACGCTCAACGTCCCGCCATTCACCGTCGTCGCTCCTGTATAGGTGCTGACGCCGGATAAGGTCAGCGTAGCCGTACCCTGCTTTGTCAGCGAGCCGCCGGTTCCGCCCCCGACGCCGCCATCCTGGAAAGTCCCCGAGAACGTCGCCGGTCGGTCATTGACGCCGACCGTCAGGCTTTTCGAACCGAGAAAGATATCTCCCCCTCCCTCGATCGAGCCGACCGTTATCCCTGTATTCACCAGCGAGATATCGGCCTGCCCACCCGCATCGATAACAACGCGAGCAGCGCCGCCAGATGCATTGCCACCGAAAGTCAACGAAGACGTATTGCCGATCGTGATGGTCGAATTGGCGGCGGTGGCGTTGTTCCTAAACTGACCAATGCCGCCGCCGCTGATCGAGATGACGGAATTTGCGGCGGTCGAAGTAGCGGCGAAATCCAGAAGGCCTGTCACGGCAATTTGCGACGTACCGGCCGAGCCCGAATTCTGGAACGTTACGGTGCCGGCGTCATTGATCGTTGCCGAGCCGCCCGTCGCGCTGAGGCCCGCGGTCAGACCGACAACCAGTGACGTGCCGATCACATTGATTGTCCCGCCACCCAGCGAACCATTTGCAACGGCGAGGTTCCCGCCATTGACAATGGCGTTGCCCGGCAATGTCGCCGAGTTGGATGCATCTCCAAGAACGATCGAACCGCCTGTTACCGATGTGAGGCCAGTGTATGACAAGGCTCCCGTCAGGGTCAGCACGCCAGTGCCGGCATTTGAAACGCCGCCAATGCCGGCGACATTGTTTCGGATCGTTACATCGTTTGCAGAATTGTCGGTCACGCCCGCCGCGCCAAAGATGACGACACCTCCGCTGATCGTATAGGCTTGCGCCGCAGCGCCGAATGTCCAGGCATCGGGGCTGACCGCTCCGGTCACGACGACAGCGCCGTTGCCGCTGTTGCTGAATATCCCTGTTTGACCCGCGCCGGTCGGCGGGGCTCCGGCAGGCGGGCTGCTCCAGTTCGTTATGGCGTTGTAGTCGCTCGTTGCGGTCGAACTGCCGACGCCGCCCCAAGTATAGGTTTGTGCTACCGCCTCGCAGCGCATGCCCAGCGCGGCCGCGACTGCCGTGACGCCCAGGACAAGATTTCTATGACGCGCGCATAAGCCGCGGGGCGATAGGCCCCACCCGGCAACAACCGGCCGCCATGCGCGCACGCGCCCACGCTCTGCAAAGCCGAGAACCATATTGCGGCAAGAAAGAAGTGAACCCCAAAACCCCGGTCAAATATAAAACAACACCGCCGAAGGTTCAATCATGCACAATGCATCAATCCATTTGGCAATAGCGACGCCGGCGAACCGATGAATGCACCGGGCGATCGCTACGCAGCAGGTGTCATGAATCCTGCAAAATAGGCAGAGATCTCAAAAACAGCATCCAACGGCAAGACATGAGCGATGTATTGATCCGGCCGGACGATGACGAGGCAGCCGCGATCCCGGTCGATGGCGCGCAACTCGAATATGTCCTGACCACCCTTGAGGTCGGGGGTGAACGCCTTCTCGTAATCGGTCAGACCGAACCTGCCCTTGGCAGGCCGAAGCAAAGGCGGCAGGCCGATGACCTCGATGTCACGATGCTCCTGCTGGAAAACTGCGCGCAGATCAATGACAGCATCAATGTCCGCACCCCTCGGCGTATATTTGCGAACCGGCGAAGCCGCGTCGTGCTCAAGGTAGTTGCACAACGCGTGGATGCGCCCGCCGGCCTGGCCGACATCGCCCTTTGGCGCGAAGGCGAACAACCGCCAGCGGCCGTCGGCCTTCACCGTGTGGCCGAGTTCGGTCCGCATGGCGTCGCCGATGCGCACGACCGGCGCCGAATGGAAGCGCATGCCGATAATGAGACCTTTGGCGATGTGCTGATGCGTCCCCTCGCCGGTCAGCAAGGAAGGGCGATAACGCGTCGCCGTACCCGCCGTGTAACGGCCGTGCTGCACGAAATAACGCTGCGTCTCCGCCGGATCGGCACCTTTCGACGATGAGATAACCTGTGCCCATTCGCGATCGAAGTCGATCAATTCCTTCGCCACGGCCTGGCGCTCGCCGGAATAAGTGTGCAGCAATTCCGGCTTGGCACGGCCGCGCAACACCGACGCCAGCTTCCAGCCGAGATTGAAACCGTCCTGCATCGACACATTCATGCCCTGCCCGGCCTTCGGTGAGTGCGTATGGCAGGCATCGCCGGCGATGAACACGCACGGCAACTCGCCTGTAGAGCCGTTCCCGATGTTGTCGAACTTGTCGCACAGCCGCTGGCCGATTTCATAGACCGACCACCACGCGACCTGCTTCACATCAAGGGTATAAGGTTTGAACACGCGTTGCGCGGCGGCGATCACGTCATCGGCAGTGATGTTGCGGTTGGTAACGCGCTCGTTCTCGGCCAGTTTGTCCATCTCGACATAGATACGGAACAGATAACCGCCCTCGCGCGGAATGATGATGATGCTTCCATCGGACGCCGACTGGATCAGGCTCTTCATGCGGACGTCGGGAAAGTCCGTCACCGCCAGCACGTCCATCACGCCCCAGGCGTGATTGGCCGAGTCGCCTTCCAGCGTGCGGCCGATGGATTTACGCACCTGGCTGCGCGCGCCGTCGCAGCCGACGACGTAGCGCGCCTTGATGGTTTCGATCTCGCCTTGATGCGCATCGTCGACGCGCTCGAAGCGCGCCGTCACGCCATGCGGGTCGTTGCCTGACGACTTGTCGATCGCCAGGTCGATGAAGCGTCGCGCATAATGAGGCTCGAGCTTCGACGGCGACTTGCGCATGACGTCGAGATAGAAATCATGCACGCGCGCCTGATTGAGTACGACGTGCGGAAATTCGGAGAGTCCGTCCTCGACGTCCTGGATGCGTCCCGAGCGCACGATGTGCGAGCGCTGCTTGTCATCGGGCTTCCAGAACGTGGTTTCGTTGATCCAGCAGGCCTCCTTGAGCACCTTCTCGCTGAAGCCGAAGGCCTCGAACATTTCGACGGTGCGGCAGGCGATGCCGTCGGCTTGGCCGCGCAGCAGCGGGCCGGGCTTCTGCTCGGCAATGACCGTCTTGATGTCGGGAAAGGCGGCAAGCTGCGAAGCCAGCGTCAAACCAGCGGGGCCGCAGCCGACGATAAGCACATCGACTTCAGCCGGCAGCGCGCCTTGCGCGCCGGACGCCGGGTAGCGCTGCGCCGGATCGGCGATCTCCGGATCGCCGGGTTCGAAACCATTGAGATGGAACTGCATGTTACCTCCCCGACCGTTCGCGGGTTCGCACTTGGTTATTGCGCAGTATGCTGATGATCAGTATACTTGTCAAACAGCGATGGAGGATCGGATGAAGGATCTCAACGACAAGCCGGGCCACCTCGCTCGCCGATTCCAGCAAATCGCGGTCGCGGTGTTTCACACCGAGATGGAAGGTGCCGGTTTCGACCTGACGCCGGTACAATACGCGGCACTCGCGGCAATCGCGGCGCGGCCGGGGCTCGACCAGGCGACGCTCGCCGGCACCATCGCCTATGACCGCACCACCATCACCGGCGTCATCGACCGGCTGACGCAGAAGGGACTCGTGGTGCGCACGCCGAGCCCGCGCGATCGACGCGCGCATGAATTGTCGATCACGACGGCCGGCGAGAAGACGCTGCTGCAGATCGAGCCCGCCGTTCAGGCGGCGCAGCGTTCGATGATGCGCGGCCTGACCGCCGCGGAAGCCAACGAGCTGATGCGTCTGTTGCGCAAGGCCATCGACGCCGGCAACGAACTCAGCCGCGCGCCGATGCGCGCGATGGCTGCGACGAAATCTTGACCGGAACGGCGGCCGCGTCCTGCGCCATCGCGTCCGCGGGCGACTTGCCGAAGTTGAATTTCACGCCGAGCTTGGCCAGCGACCACAGTTTCGAGGCGATGCCCGAGGGCGTCAGCCGCAACAGGTTTTCCTGATAGCGCATCCCCTTGCCGCCGGGGACCAGACCGAGCGGGCGAACGAGGCAATAGTCCCCGTTGGACATCCGCACCAGCTCGACATCCTTGTAGGTCTCACGCTTGAAGTAGCCCAGCACGCCCCGGATCCTCATAGCCTAGGCGAAGAATGCACCCGGCCGTGATTCGGTCAATTGAGACGCGCCGCCAGCAAAAAAAGGGGCCGGACGCTGTGTCCGGCCCCTCAAATACCGCGCTGGGTTTTCAGACCGCCGCGCGCACGAAAGGCAGTTCGCGCGGCCGCTTCTGGCCGAGCCGCGCCAGGGCATTGGCCACGGCCGGGCCGATCGGCGGAACGCCGGGTTCGCCGACGCCGCTCGGCTTCTCCGACGATTTCACGATCGTCACCTCGACCTCGGGCATCTCGTTGATGCGCAGCGAGCGATAGGTGTCGAAGTTCTTCGGCACCGGCCGGCCCTGGTCGATCGGCACTTCCGCAAACAGCACGTGGCCAAGGCCATAGCCGATGCCGCCTTCCATCTGCGCCCGGATGATATCGGGGTTGACGGCAACGCCGCAGTCGACCGCGCACCAAACCTTGTGCACGCGCGGGCCGTCGCCGTCGCCGGCCGAGACTTCGGCAATCTGGGCGACGAAAGAGCCAAAGCTTTCGACCACGGCGACACCGCGGGCGCGGCCGTTGCCGACGTCGGGACCTGACCACTTCGCCAGCTCCGCGACGGCGCGCAACGCGCCCGCCGCGCGCTTGTTCTTCTCCATCATGGCCAGACGGCCGGCGACCGGGTCCTGCCCTGCCGCCTGCAGCAATTCGTCGACGAAGGTTTCGACCGCGTAACCGGTGTGCGTGTGCCCGACCGAGCGCCACCACAAGGTCGGAATGCCAACATCGGCGGTGTGCACGTCGCACTGGAAGTCGGCGATATCGTAAAGCAGTTCGCGCGAGCCCTCGACCATGGTCGGATCGACGCCGTCCTTGATCATCGCGGCGAAAGCCGAGCCCGCTATGAACGACTGACCGACAACCGTGTTGCTCCAGGCGACGATCTTGCCGTCCGCGACGGCGCCGCGCAGCCGGTGCAGGAACATCGGCCGATAGTAACCGCCCTGGATGTCGTCTTCGCGCGTCCACATCAGCTTGATCGGCTTGCCCGGACCGATCGCCTTGGCAGCTTGCGCCAGTTCGGCGACGAGTTGGGCGTTGGCCTGAGCGCGGCGGCCGAAGCTGCCGCCCGCCAGCAACATGTCGATCTTCACCTGCTCCGGCTTCAGACCGAGGATGCCGGCGATTGTGCCCTGATCCACGGTCTGGAACTGACAGCCATAACGCGCGTGCGCCTGCTGGCCGTCCCACATGAGATAGGCATCGAGCGGCTCCATCGGCGCGTGCGCCAGATAGGGGAAGACATACTCCGCCTCGATCACCTGCCCCGCTTTCGCGAGCGCGGCGTTGGCATCGCCGGACTTGCCGGCAATCGCGCCGGGCTTCGCCGCCATGGCGCGATAGTCGGCGAGCAACTGCGCCGTGCCGCGCTTTTCCGCGCTGGTGTCGTCCCATTCGATCTTCAGCGCTTCGCGCGCCTTGATTGCCGGCCACATGCTCGTCGCATAAACCGCAATGCCGGACGGCAGCGTCTTGATATCGACAACCCCGGCGATCTTGCGCGCCTCGCCGTCATCGACCTTGGCCGCCTTGCCACCGAAGCGCGGCGGATGCGCCACCACCACCGTGAGCATGTTCGGCTCGTGAATGTCGATGGTGAACTGCGCGGTGCCGTTGGTCTTCGACGGGATATCCAGGCGCTTGATCACGCCTTCCTTGCCGATGAGCGTGAAGTCTTCGGGCTTCTTCAGCGTAACATTCTGCGGCACCGGCAGCTTGGCCGCCGCCTCGGCCAATTGACCGAAGGTCGCCTGCCGGCCCGATTTGGCATGGCGTACCACGCCGCGCGCGACGGTGATTTCCCCCGCGGGCACCTTCCACTCACCGGACGCCGCCTGCACCAGCATGACCCGCGCCGTGGCGCCGGCCTTGCGCAGTTGATCGTAGGAGTTGGCGATGGCAGTCGATCCGCCGGTGCCCTGGATCGGGCCGAAGGCGAGGTTGTTGTAGAGCTTGTTGTCAGCCGGCGCACCCTCGGCGCGCATCTGCGACCAGTCGGCATCGAGTTCTTCCGCCACGATGGTGGTAAGGCCAGTGTACGGGCCCTGTCCCATCTCGATGTGCTTGGCGAGCACGGTAACGGTGTTGTCCTTGGCGACGCGCACGAAAGCATTCGGCGCGAATGGTGCGCCATCGGCCGCGGCCGCCGCCTGGGCCTTACCCGGCTTCGGCAGATAGAACGCAACCATCAGCGCGGCGGTACCTTGCAGGATGGTGCGGCGGGACAGTTTGGTGTCGTGAATCGTCATGCTCAGCCCTCCAGCGACTTGGCGGCATCGTGGATGGCCGCGCGGATACGGACATAGGTGGCGCAGCGGCAAAGGTTGCCGCTCATGGCGTCATCGATGTCCTTGTCGGTGGGCTTCTTGTTGTCGGTGAGCAGCGCGACGGCGCTCATGATCTGGCCGGACTGGCAGTAGCCGCATTGCGGCACCTGGTGCGCGATCCAGGCGGCCTGCACCGCCTTGGCTTCCTTGCTACCGACGCCTTCAATGGTGGTGATCTTGCCGTCTCCGACGTCGGAGATCGCGGTCTGGCACGAGCGCGCCGGCTGACCGTCGATGTGAACGGTGCAGGCGCCGCATTGGGCGATGCCGCAGCCGAATTTGGTGCCGGTGAACTTGAGTTCGTCGCGAAGCACCCAAAGCAAGGGCGTGTCCGGCAGCACATCGACACGATGGGTCTGGCCGTTCACGGAAATACTGTATTCCGCCATGTCACTATTCCTTCCGGGCAACTTTCATCAAAGTTGCCGTGTCCAAGCCGTGCCCGTAGACACGGCAATGTCGGTGATGCCTTTCGCCAAAGGCACCTTGGAAGTGATCTAGGGAACAGTTGCCGCCCAGCAAGAGCCCGCTACCGCGGATTGGGCTTCGACCATTGTCGAAGTGACAGCGCGGAATCGGCAAACAAAAAGCCCGGCTCTCGCGAGCCGGGCTTTGAATTCTTTGCAGTGCCGAAAGGCGTTACGCCTTCGGCGCCGACAGCGTCGAGGTATCGACCTTCACGCCCGGGCCCATGGTCGAGGAGACCGCCACGCGGTTGATGTAGGTGCCCTTGGCGCCGGCGGGCTTCGCCTTGTTCACGGCATCGACGAACGCCATGATGTTCTGCACCAGCTTCTCTTCCGAGAACGACGCCTTGCCGACTCCGGCCTGCACGATGCCGGCCTTCTCGACGCGGAACTCGACCGAGCCGCCCTTCGAAGCCTTCACCGCACCGGCAACGTCCATGGTCACGGTGCCGACCTTCGGGTTCGGCATCATGCCGCGCGGGCCGAGCACCTTACCGAGACGGCCGACCAGCGGCATCATGTCCGGCGTGGCGATGCAGCGATCGAAGTCGATCTTGCCGCCGTTGACGATCTCGACGAGATCTTCCGCGCCGACAACGTCGGCACCGGCCGCCTTCGCCTCTTCCGCCTTGGCGCCGCGCGCGAACACGCCGACGCGCACGGTGCGGCCCGAGCCGTTCGGCAGGTTGCAGACGCCGCGAACCATCTGATCGGCGTGCTTGGGATCGACGCCGAGATTCATCGCGATCTCGATCGTCTCGTCGAACTTCGCCTTGGCGCGTTCCTTCACGAGCTTCACCGCTTCAGTGATCGTGTAGGCCTTGGCCGGATCGATGCCCTTCTTGATTTCAGTCGTACGCTTGCCTGACATGACCCTTACCCCTCGACCTTGAGGCCCATCGAACGGGCCGAACCTTCGATCATCTTCATCGCCGCCTCGACGTCATTGGCGTTGAGGTCCTTCATCTTCTGCTCGGCGATTTCCTTGACCTGCGCCTTGGTCACCGAACCGACGAATTCGCGGCCCGGCGTCTTCGACGCCGATTCAAGCTTGGCGGCCTTCTTGAGGAAGTAGGACACCGGCGGGGTCTTCAGTTCGAAGGTGAACGAGCGATCCTGGTAGGTCGTGATCACGACCGGGATCGGCATGTTCTTTTCCATCTTCTGGGTCTGCGCGTTGAACGCCTTGCAGAACTCCATGATGTTGAGGCCGCGCTGGCCCAGCGCCGGACCGATCGGCGGCGACGGGTTGGCAGCGCCGGCGGGCACCTGCAGTTTGAGGAATCCAGTGACTTTCTTAGCCATACTCTTTCTCCGTTAGTGGTGCGGATCTCGACGGCTGGCTAAGCCGCCTCACCTCCCACGCTTCATTCTTCAAACCGCTGCGCGGTTTGAAGTCTCTTTGCGCATGATCTAATCCGAAAACCGGTATCCACTTTTCGGGATCATGCGCGCAACGATCAGACCTTCTCGACCTGACCGAATTCCAGTTCGACCGGCGTCGCGCGGCCGAAGATCGACACCGCGACCTTGACGCGCGAACGCGCTTCGTCGACTTCCTCGACCACGCCGTTGAACGACGCGAACGGGCCATCCGACACGCGGACATTTTCGCCGACCTCGAACGACACCGAGGGCTTGGGCC
Source organism: Pseudomonadota bacterium (assembly GCA_018240595.1). Taxonomy (GTDB): domain Bacteria; phylum Pseudomonadota; class Alphaproteobacteria; order Rhizobiales; family Xanthobacteraceae; genus Pseudolabrys. The sequence continues at coordinate 72,644 of JAFEFL010000057.1, forward strand.
GCTCGATGCCTTCCTGCACCTGTTGCAGGAGGCGGGTCGCCTCGGCGTCCGAGATCGGCTGCGGCTTGTCGGTCGCGCCAAGGAAGCCGGTGACCTTCGGCGTGTTCTTGATGAGATGGAAGACCTCGTCGGTCAGGGCCATCTTCACCAGCACGTAGCCGGGGAAAAACTTGCGTTCCGAGTTCACCTTGCGGCCGCGGCGCACTTCGGTGACGGTCTCGGTCGGCACCAGAACTTCGTCGAAGTGGTCCTCGAGGCCGCGCTGCTTGGCCTGCTCGCGAATCGACTCGGCGACCTTCTTCTCGAAGTTCGAATAGGCATGGACGATGTACCAGCGCTTCGGCTTGGTCGTCACGGCGGTATCGGTCATCTTTTCAATCGCTCTTTAAGCTTGCAAAGCGCCTCAGCCAGCCAGACCGAGAACGAAGGTCACGGCCAGGCGGATCACCTGGTCGGCGACCAGGAAGAAGATCGAGGCGACCGCGACCATCACGAACACCATCGCCGTCGTGATCATGGTTTCCTTGCGCGAAGGCCACGAGACCTTGCGCGTTTCCTCACGCACTTCCTGCAAAAACTTGAACGGAGACGTTGCCATTCAGTTCAATCCTAACCCAAAACCCGAAGCCGACCTGCTTTTTCCCAGGAACGCTGAAGTATGTAGGTACACAAGAGCGACATTGCCGCTCCGCTCAATCAATACCGTTTCCGTTTGGACCTGCGGACGTCCGTAACGATCCGGGACGCCTGGCAGGGGCGGCAGGGTTCGAACCCGCGACCCCCGGTTTTGGAGACCGGTGCTCTACCAGCTGAGCTACACCCCTCCGGAAGCGGAAGCGGCGGACCATAGAAGGGTCCGCCGCCGCGACTTCATGCATGATCGTGCGCGGCTTTGCAAGGGTAGAAACGGACCGGATTTGGGCCGGATTCAGGCCAAGAACCGGGCCCGGACGGGCGAATCCCGGCCCTCTGGCGACCCGCCCCCCTCTACCGCCCGGCGGCATAGCCCTGCATGCCGCGCGGATTGGCCGCCGCCCGGCGCCGCACGCCGTCGAGCGAGGCCGCCACCAGGCGGCCCTCCGACCAGTCCTCGCCGACCTCGACGATATGGCCGCGGCGGCGCAGTTCCTCGATCGTCGCTTTCGGCAGCCGGTTTTCGACCACCAGCACCCCGGGCCGCGATTGCCGCGGCCAGAACGACTGCGGGAAATGCTCGCTGTGCCAGGCCGGCGCGTCGATCGCCTCCTGCAGGTTCATGCCGCAGTCGGCATGGCGCAGGAAGAACTGCGGGATCCACTGGTCCTGCTGGTCGCCCCCGGGCGAACCCCAGGCGAGATACGGCTTGCCGTCGCGCAGCGCCATCGACGGCGACAAGGTCGAGCGCGGCCGCTTGCCCGGCACCAGAGCCGCCGGATGGCTCTCGTCGAGCCAGAACATCTGCGCGCGGGTGCCGAGGCAGAAGCCGAGTTCAGGAATGACCGGCGAGCTCTGCAGCCAGCCGCCGGACGGCGTCGCCGCGATCATGTTGCCGTCCTTGTCGACGATATCGAAATGCACGGTGTCGCCGCGCACCTCACCGAGCCGGCCGACCGTCGGTTCGCCGGCGCCCGTGGCACCGACCGCAACCCGCTCGGCGCTGGCAATGCGGGCATCGACCTTGCCGCCGAAGCCGGCAATCGTGCCCGGCCGCAGTTCCATCGACGCCTTCTCGCCGATCAGCGCGCGACGCTCTTTATTATAGGCGTCGGATAGCAGTGTCTCGACCGGCACCTTGACGAATTTCGGATCGCCGTAGAATGCCTCGCGATCGGCGAAGGCGAGCTTGGACGCCTCGACGATGAGATGGATGAAATCGGCATCGGTCGGCTTGAGCTTGTTGAGCTCGAAGACCTTGAGCAGCGCGAGTTGCTGCAGGGCCACCAGCCCTTGCGTCCATGGTCCGGCCTTGAGCACGCGGTAGCGGCCGTAGTCGTAGCCGATCGGCTCTTCGACCGTTGACTCCCATGTCGCCATGTCCTGACCAGTCAGCACGCCGTGATGCGGCGTGCCGGTGACGTCCATTACTTTCTGCGTGCGGCAGTAGCGGTCGATCGCTTCGGCGACGAAGCCCTGCGACCAGCTTTTGCGCGCCGCCTCGATCTGCTGCTCGCGGCCGCCGCCGGCGGACTTCGCTTCGCGCACGATGCGCGTGTAAGTGTCGGCGAGCACGGTGTTGGTGAACATCGTGCCCGGCGCCGGCACGTCGCCGCGCGGCATATAGATGGCGGCCGATGTCGGCCAATGGTCGCGGAACAGGTCCTTGACGGTGTCGATGGTGGCGCTGGCGCGCTCGACCAGCGGATGGCCGTTACGTGCGTAGGAAATCGCCGGCGCCAGCACGTCTTCCAGAGTCATGGTGCCGTAGTCGCGCAGCAGCCGCATCCAGGTGTCGAAGGTGCCCGGCACGCAGGCGGCGAGCAGGCCGGTGCCGGGCACGAGATCGAGGCCGAGCGAACGGCAATGCGCGATCGACAGCCCCGCCGGCGCCGGACCCTGACCGCAGATCACCTCGGTCTTGTCGCGGCGCGCGTCGTGCAGGATGACCGGCACATCGCCGCCCGGACCGTTCAGATGCGGCTCGACCACCTGCAAGGTGAACGCCGTGGCGCAGCCGGCGTCGAAGGCGTTGCCGCCCTTCTCGAGGATCGACATGCCGACCGCGGTGGCGATCCAGTGCGTCGAGGTGACGACGCCGAAGGTGCCTTCGATCTCGGGCCGCGTGGTGAAGGGCGACGGATTGATGAAGGCCATGGCGAAACCTTTGCGATGCGAATGTGCAGAAGCGATTGACTGTCGATAGGCCGCGGCGGACGGGCCGGTCAATGGCGGCGGAGACATTGCTCCGATGCAACCGTCGTCATTCCGGGGCGGCCCGAAGGGCCGAACCCGGAATCCATATTCACGGACCTGGGTTATGGATTCCGGGTTCGCGCTGCGCGCGCCCCGGAATGACGGACGTGATTCATCGCCCGTATTTTTTGAACGGCCCCGGGCAGGCCGCATTCCCAATCCGCATTTCCATCGCCCTCTTAAAGAACGAGGGCGCGCGGAACGCCGGGGTCCGTACGACCCCGCAGGTCTGTGCACGGGTGTTGCAACAAGAAGTGCACAGGGTATCCACGGAGT
>JAFEFL010000058.1 GCA_018240595.1 Pseudomonadota bacterium
CGAGCCGCCCGCGTTGAAGTTCACTTCCGCGCGGACGAAGCCGCCGATCTTGATGCAGGTATCCGTGCCCGGCATGTAGTAGAAGCCAGCCCCGTAGAGCGAGCAAATCTTCACGTACTGGACCGCTTTATTGGTTTGCGCCGAAGAAACTTGAGCGATTACAATCGCTGCCCGAGCGCGCCGCGCGTTCGTTCGGCATTTGTTGCCAGCCCCACAACTCGGCCTGGTCTGGGACGGCGCGCCGCGCAAGCTTCTGGTTCTACTTTCGGAATCAGAATCGAATCCGCGAATGTTGCCGATCGAGAGATAGGTATAATCTGGGGCGCGTTGTCACGTGACCAAACGGCGCGCAAAAAAACCGCGCGCCATCGTGGCGCACGGTTCGTTAGCGACCGGTAAATGCAGGGTTTGGAAAAGTGGCGCGCGTCACCGCTCTCGCACTAGAAGCGAGAACGAAGCCGCGCCGCGGCTCACATCAGTTGTTTTGCGGCGGAGGCTGCGCCGGAAAGTTGACGACCTGCTGAATAAGGTCGGCAGCGTCGCTCAATGTTTCCTGCGAAAGATGAGCATAACGTTGCGTGGTGCGCGCATGCAGATGACCGAGCAAGCCCTGCACGACGTAAAGCGAGACGCCGCGATTGACCAGGAAGCTGGCGAACGAATGCCGCAGGTCGTGCAGGCGCACATCGTTTAGGCCCGCGCGTTTCCTGATGCGGTCCCATGGAAAGAACAACGATGCCGAAGGCCTTCCCGTGATCTCAGAGGGGAAAATGAATGGATTGCCCTCGATACGCGGCGTCGCCGTCAACAGCGCGATCGCCGATTGATTGAGCGCGATGACGCGCGCCCTGCCCGATTTCGACTTCGGCACCAGCAGCGTCTTGTTTTTCCAGTCGACGTAGTCCCACTTGGCGAAAGTGATCTCGTTGCGGCGCGCGCCGGTCAGCAACAAGAGGAGGATCGAACGCGCCGCGGTGCGGTTCTCGTCGGCGTGAATGGCACGCACCAGGCTTTCGGCTTCCCACTCATTCAGAAAGCGATTGCGCTGCACGTCGGGTCCGGCGCTCAAACCGGCGGCGGGATTGTCTTCGCCGCCCGGTACCTTCCACTTGCGCGCCAGGTTGTAGATGTAACGCAGGATGACGATGACGCGGTTCATCGTTCCCGGGGCATAGCCGTCCGCCCGCATCGTATTGACGAGATCGGAGATCGCATCGGTTTTGACTTCGTCGAGCGCGAGATGGCCGAGGCGCGGCAGGACGTGGATGCGCAACACGGTTTCGTCCGTTTGCCAACTGCTCTTGTAAGTCTGGATGAACGGCAGATAGCGCTCGGCGACGAAGTCGCGGAACAGCGGAATGGCGCGCATCTCGCGGCGCTTCTGCTGCGGATCGGCACCGAGCAACGCTTCGGCGACGACCTGCTTGGCCTTGCGACGAGCCTGGTCGAGCGTCACCACGTCCGACGGACCGATTTTGTATTGCCGTTCCCGGCCCCGCTCATCCGTGTATCGCTGATAGTACGTTTTGCCGCCGGAAGAGCGCACCTCGAGCATGAATCCGCGCTGACCTACGTCGAAGTAGTCGGTCTTCTTGCGGTCGGGCGCGCACTGCGCCCGCCGCACGAAACTCGCGGACAACGCTACGGTAGGCATAACTCGGTAACTGTTTGACGCCCCTTATCGGAGCTTTCCCGGTGAGACTGTGGCGCAGTTCATTGGCGTGAGGCGTATTTTTCGAAGTTACACGCATAAATTTCAGATTAATTTTCCTGTAATCACGGGCCGATAGCAAGACAAACTTATAAATTATGATCTTCTATACTTGGAAAAGTAAGTTGCACGGAATCTATGCGAATCCTCAATCACATAGGCAACTCGCTGATGTGGATGACAAGCAACCGCTGAAAGTGAAACCGCGCTCCGCCATCGCCAAGGGAAATCCGCAGGCCCCGGATGGCCAGTAACGCCCGGCCCCGCCGGGGTCAGCGTTGGCAGAGCTTTGTCGATCCGAGGGGAACTATTGATATAACGTGCGTTATGTCTGGTACACGACTTAAGGTCGCCAGCTCAGCGCTGCTCGAATACTGTCGAATGGTCGGAGCGGCAGGATTTGAACCTGCGACCCTCTGCTCCCAAAGCAGATGCGCTACCAGACTGCGCTACGCTCCGACAATGACGGCTAGGTACACGCTTCGCCTAGACCCAGCAAGACGACCCCGGCGCCGCTCAACGGCCGCCAAAGATCGGGTGAGCCACTTTGTCGCCCGGCGCGATACCGAGCTTCTTCACCGTGCCGGCGATGACTTCGAGCACACCACGCACCGGCCCGCCCGACGGGATGTTGCGGGTCGACAGCGGTGTCGTATTCTGCTCGATACGCAGGATGGTGCCATCGCCGCGGATGAAAATCATGTCGAGCGGGATGTAGGTGTTCTCCATCCAGAAGGCGACGTCCTGGTCCTTCTTGAAGTCGAACAGCATGCCCTGCCCCTCCGGCAGCTCCTTGCGGAACATCAGACCCTTGGCGCGCTCGGCGTCGGTCTGCGCCAGCTCCACCGTGAAAGCATGCACCCCGCTCTTGCTGGCGATTTCCAGCGTGCTGGTATCGAGCGCTCGCGCAGGCAGCGTGACAATCCACAATCCCAGAAGGATGGCGGCGATCGGATGGAAGCGGTGCATGGAAGGACAACCTCGGACACAGCCGGCGCAAAGCCGACGCGCGGCAACCATCGCAAGCAATCACGGCAGCGGCAAGACCGCGGCGGCGCCCATCGATAACTAACGTGTCACTCTCGTCTCATCGCTCGCAAAACGACAACGCCCCCGGCGAACCAGGGGCGTGACGTAACCTTCGAAGTCTTCCGCGCAGCGATCAGTGCGAGGCGAGACCCAGAGGGCCGCCGTCCGGACGAACCTCGGCGGCCATCAGGCCTTTCGGCCCCGGCCCGAAACGGACCAGCACGGTCTGGCCAGGGCGCAGCTCGGCGAAACCGAAGCGGCGCAGGGTTTCCATGTGGACAAAGATGTCCGGGGTACCTTCGCCCCGCGTCAGAAAACCGAAGCCGCGCAGGCGGTTGAACCACTTGACCTGAGCCCGCTCGAGGCCGCTGGTCGCGGTGACCGTCACATGGGTCCGCGGCGCAATCTGCGCCGGATGGATCGCGGTGGATTCATCCATCGACACGACCCGGAAGGCCTGCAGGCCCTTCGGCCGCGGCTGCACTTCCACGACAACCCGGGCGCCCTCATAGGCGGTCTGGAAACCGTCGCGGCGCAAGCAGGTCACGTGCAGGAGAATGTCGGGCATCCCGTTGTCGGGAACGATGAAGCCGAAGCCCTTGGAGACGTCGAACCACTTGATCACACCGGCGAGTTCGATGAGATCGGTCGCGTTCTCGTCGCCCAGGTCTCGGACCATGCCGGGTCGGAGATTCGTATCTGGCATTTTCGGTTCAATCCCGTTCGACGATTGTTGCCGTTTCGACTAATAGCCGCTCGACGCTTCCGACTGGCCTTTGACGTGGCGCTTGTTTGGAATCGACTGAGGCGAATCTGTGTTTTGAAGATAACACCCGGCCGAACCCGGCAAAGAGCAAAATGTGCTTGCGCACAAGTTCTCTGGCGCCGCAATGGTTTCGCGAATCAGTGGTGGATGAAAGGTGCGAGCGCGTCGCCGATGTCGTTACGCACAACAAGGTCGGCGAACTCGTCGAACTCGGTCGGCTCGCGATTGATGATGACGAGAAGGGCGCCGTTGCGTTTGGCGAGCAACGGAATTCCCGCGGCGGGCCACACCACGAGCGACGATCCGACCGCGAGCATCAGATCGCAGTCGGTAGCCAATTGCTGGGCGCGGCGCATGGCGTCTTCCGGCATGGCCTGGCCGAAGGAAATCGTTGCGGTCTTGACGATGCCGCCGCAATCGCAATCCGGGAGTTCTTCGCCATTGGCTTCGAAGCGGGTCCGAATCGGCCCGAGTTCATGACGGCGTCCGCAATCGAGGCAGGTGGCGTAGGTGGTGTTGCCGTGCAGTTCGACCACATCCCGCGGTGCAACACCTGACGCCTGGTGCAAGTTGTCAATGTTCTGCGTAACCACGCCCGGAACCTTGCCCATACGGTACATGCTGGCCAGCGCCAGATGACCCCGCCCCGGTTTCGCCTTGGCGAACGTGGCCTCGATGTTGAAGCGCCGCCGCCAGGCTTCGCGCCGCGCCTCCGCGCTTGCCACGTATTCGTCGAACGGGATCGGCCGGTTGTTCGACCACAGCCCGCTGGGCGAGCGGAAATCCGGAATGCCGCACTCGGTCGAGATGCCTGCGCCGGTGAACGGCACGATCCGCTCCGCTTCCCCGATCAGGTCGCGCAAGCTGGCAATGGCGGTGTCGAGATCGGACGCGATCATTGCGGTTTTACCGTCGAGGTTCTATGTCCGGTAGCGGTTCCGAACGTTTCAAGCCGAGGTTTGTCCCATGCGATTTCTGCACACCATGCTGCGCGTCCGCAATCTCGATGACGCGCTCGATTTCTACGTCAACAAGCTGGGCCTCAAGGAGACCCGCCGCCGGGTCGACGAGAAGAACCGCTACACTCTCGTGTTCCTCGCCGGTGCTGATGACCAGGACGCCCTCGACGCCGCCAAGAAGAAAGGCCGGCCCGGCCCTGAGGTGGAACTGACCTTCAACTGGGACACCGAGGACTACGGCGAGGCGCGCTATTTCGGCCACCTCGCCTACGAGGTCGACAACATCTACGAGACCTGCGCACGGCTGATGAAGGCCGGCGTCACCATCAATCGGCCGCCGCGCGACGGCGTCATGGCCTTCGTCCGCTCGCCCGACAAGCACTCGATCGAGATCCTGCAGAAGGGCGAGGCGCTGCCACCGCAGGAACCATGGGCATCGATGAAGAACACCGGTCACTGGTAACGGCGCCGACCGGCCCGATATCCGGGATGAGGCAACAAAGGCCGCCGGGTGGGTTCAGTGGGCCCGTCCGGTCGCCGGTCGGCTGTCTTGAGCCAGCCCCCTTTCCCGGCGGCAAATTCAATCGTGTTGCCTATGGCTTATCCAAGACCTGGCCCGCTTCTCGCGGATCCCGGCCCGAGACTTGCCCGACGCGGCGAACCCCTTTATAGGTCGCCGCCTTGGCGCCATTCCGCGCCACTTGCGCCCTTCGTCTAGAGGCCTAGGACACCGCCCTTTCACGGCGGTAACAGGGGTTCGAATCCCCTAGGGCGCGCCATTTCCGGCGCAAAGGCTCCCCAAGTTTTCGAGCGGCTACGCTTCCTGTTCCGCAGTGCCCTCACGCGCGAACCGCCCGGGCGGTTGGCCGACGTGACGACTGAAGGCGGTGCTGAAGGTGCTCGCCGAACCATAACCGACGCGACGCGCCACCTCGTCGAGCGTCATGTCGCCACCCCGCAGAAGGTCCTTGGCCAGCGCCATGCGCCAGGCCATGAGATACTCCATCGGCCGCATGCCGACGGTCCGCGTGAAGCGATCGAAGAACGCCGATCGCGACATGCCCGCTTCCCTGGCGAGTTCGTCCACCGTCCAAGACCGTTCGGCATCGCCGTGCATGCGGCGCAACGCTTCGGCGACGCGGGTGTCGGCAAGCCCGCGTAGCAGGCCGGCGGGCGCATTGCGGCCCTGGCTGGCGCGCAGCGCTTCGATCAACAGCACTTCGACAAGCCGCGTCAGCACGAATTCCCGGCCGTCGCGGCGTCCGCTCGCTTCTTCGCCAAACAGCCGCACCAATGTGGCTAACCGTTCGTCTTCGTGAACGTGAATGACCGACGGCAGCAGTGACACGAGAAGCGCCGCATCCGGCGACTCGAACGAGAAGTATCCGCCGCGCAATCGAACATCCGGCGGGCCACCGGCACGACCGTGGCGAACTTCGTCCTCGCCCGCCGCTGTCGGTCGCCTCGGATCAATGTGCCTGGGCGCGGCCGGCTCGAAGCTGGACATGACAAAGGCCGGTGTCGCCGGCAGCAGCACGAAATCGCCGGCCTCCAGAGCGAGCGGCGTTGAGCCCTCGACGGCAAGGCGGCAGCGCCCCTCGATGACGGCGCAGAATCCCGGCTGACCAAACGCCGAATAACTCACCGCCCAGGCGCCAGCCGCGCTGATCCCTTTGGAGAAAATGGCGCGGGGCCGCAGCAGACTGACGATTTGAGCCAGCGGATCAGTCATTTCAGGACTATCTCAAACAATAATAAGACTTTTCATTAATGATAATCCTGTTCTGGCGACCTAGTTTTGCCCTTGTCAATCGCAACGATGAGGGATCACCCATGAACACCATCCTGATCACCGGCAGTTCGTCCGGCTTCGGTCTCGCGACCGCCCGCCATTTCCACGCCCAGGGCTGGAGCGTGATCGCTACGATGCGTTCGCCACGCACCGACCTGTTTTCGCAGACCGAAAGGCTGCGTGTCCTGCCGCTCGACGTCACCAAGCCGGAAAGCATCGCCACAGCGATCGCCGCAGCCGGGCCGATCGACGCGCTGGTCAACAATGCCGGCATCGGCGTCGTCGGCGCTTTTGAAGCGACGCCGATGGAGCACGTCCGCAACGTGTTCGACACCAACACCTTTGGCGTGATGGCGATGACGCAGGCGGTCATCCCACAATTTCGCGCGCGGCGTTCAGGCGTCATCGTCAATATCACATCAAGCGCTACACTGACGCCGATGCCGCTCGCCGCCGCGTACACCGCGAGCAAGCAAGCCATTGAAGGTTTCACTGGATCGCTGGCGCACGAACTCCATCACTTCGGCATCCGCGCCAAGCTGGTCGAGCCGGGTTATGCGCCGACCACGAGCTTCTCGCAGAATGCCGGCATTCGCGTCCAGGACCTTGTCCCCGAGGCCTACACCACTTTCGCCGCGCCGATCTTTGCCGGTTTCGCGGAGCCGGATTTGATCACAAAGGAAAGCGATGTTGCCGAAGCGGTGTGGCGCGCCGTGCACGACCGATCCGGCCAGTTGCGCTTCCCCGCCGGTGCGGATGCGATTGCTCTATCGCGCGCCGCCTGAGGCAAAGAGTGTGGGCCCGCGCGTAACGGGTCCCGCACTCCTCATAACGGCCCCTTTGGACCCGGCGAGCCGGAACTATTCCCGCCCCACGGTTCATGTCAGCCATGCACCTATGAGACGCATTTCGGCGGCAATTTAATGGGGAAAATATAGGCGCCCGGCTTCGCGGCCATTAAATTGAGCGGGTTCGGCTCGTATGGGAGCTGCGTTATGATCAATAGCAGCAACAGCAGCATCGCCGGCAAGAGCGCGATCGCCGGCAGGAACGTGGTCACGGCACTGCGCCGCGACGCTGCGTTCATCTGGAACGCCGTGATCGTCGTGGTCTTCGTCGGCTTCGCAGGGCTGGCGGTGGCCTCCGCCCTGCTCGACCTGATCTCAATCCGGCACTGACCGGGTCAGCCGCGGTACGCGTGACGCGTACCGTTGAAATCCTCGATCTCGTATCCACCGTCGACCGTCTCGAGGTAATTCGGCCCGACTGGCGATTTGCCGTGACCGCCGGGAATGTCGAGCACGTAAGACGGCTGGCACAGACCGGAGACGTGGCCGCGCAGTTCGCGCATCAGCGCCTGCCCGGTCGCGATATCGGTGCGCATATGCGAGGTGCCGGGCGCCAGATCGCCATGATGCAAGTAGTACGGCTTGATGCGGCTCTCGACGCAGGCGCGCATCAGGTCGCGCATCGCGTCCGGCGTATCGTTGACGCCCTTGAGCAGCACCGACTGGCCGACCAACGCCAGCCCGGCATCGGCCATGCGCGCGCAGGCGGCGCGCGCTTCCTCGCTGAGTTCGCGGGCGTGGTTGACGTGCACGGCGACATAGACCGCTTTCCTTAAGGCCTTCAACGCGCGGATGAGATCCGGCGTGATGCGCGACGGCTCGGCGATCGGCATGCGCGTGTGGATGCGCACCACCTTCACATGGTCGATGGCGGCCAGTTCCTGCATCACCGCGCGCAAACGGCGCGGCGACAGGATCAAGGGATCGCCGCCGGTGAGGATGACTTCCCAAATCGCGCTGTTGCCGCGGATGTAATCGATCGCGGCATTCAACGCCTGCGGCGACAGCGCATTCGGCTTGTCCGGTCCGACCATTTCGCGGCGGAAGCAGAAGCGGCAATAGACCGCGCAGACATGGGTGAGCTTGAGCAGCACACGGTCCGGATAGCGATGCACGATGCCCTCGACCGGCGAATGCGCATCGTCACCGATCGGGTCGGCCAGTTCTTCCGGCTGGGTCACCAGTTCGGCAGCGCCGGGCACGAACTGCCGCGCGATCGGATCGTTGGCGTCGTCGCGGTCGATCAGCGCCGCCAGCGTCGGCGGCAGCGCCACGGCATAACGCGCCGCAACCTTCTCCAGCGCGGCGCGCTCCTCGGAAGTGACGAAGCCGCTTTCGGCGAGCTGCGTAATATTTCGGAGAGTCTGAATTCGTGCATCCATGGCTGTCTAATCCTGAACCGGCGTCCAGATCACCTGTTCGATATGGTCGGCGCCGGAGGCCAGCATCGCCAGCCGCTCGAAGCCGAGGGCGATGCCGGAAGCCGGCGGCATTTGCGCCAGCGCATCGAGGAAATCCTCGTCGATCGGATAGCGCTCGCCGTGAATGCGCTGCTTCTCGTCCATTGCCGCGTTGAAGCGCCGGCGCTGCTCGCCGGGGTCGGTCAGCTCGGCGAAGGCATTGCCGAGTTCGATGCCGCAGGCATAAATCTCGAAGCGCTCCGCCACCTTGTCGCTGCCCGGTTTGGCCCGCGCCAGCGCCGCGTGCGGCAGCGGATACTCACAAAGAATGGTGGCGGTTTCATTGCCGAGATGCGGCTCGATTTTCTCGACCAGGATCCGGCTGAAAATGTCGCCCCAGTCGTCGTCGGAACCGTAGGCAATGCCTTCCTGCGCCGCCGCGCGCGCCAGGCGATCGCGATCGCCCTCGCCGCCGCTGATGGTGTGCAGGAGATCGATGCCGGCATAGCGCGCGAAAGCCTCCGCCACTGTGAGCCGATGCAGCGGCGCGAAGGGATCGATATGCCGGCCGCGATACGAGAAGCGCGTCGCGCCGGTGGCGCGTGCCGCCGCAGCGATGAGCGCGGCGCAGTCGTCCATCAGCGCCTCATAAGGCTCATGGGCCCGGTACCACTCGATCATCATGAATTCGGGATGGTGCAGCGGGCCGCGCTCGCGGTTGCGGAACACGCGGGCGAAATCGACGATGCGGGTCTCGCCCGCCGCCAAGAGCTTCTTGCAGGCGAATTCCGGCGACGTGCGCAAATAGCGCGGCCGGTGCAGGGTGTCAGTACCGATCAGGGCGGTCGCGAAGGCGTGCAGATGAGTTTCATTGCCCGGCGAGACCTGGATCGCCGCGGTTTCAACCTCGATGAACCCGGCCTGCGCGAACCAGGCCCGCAAAGCCGACATCACCCGGCCCCGGTTCAGGAGGTGGGCCCGGCGGGCGGCATGGCGGCCCGGAAGCCAGAAAGTCGGTGTTTTTTCTGCCATCTACCGCATCCGGGAATTTGGCCGGAAAGGCTGGAAATGGTCAGGAAGATCGCTATGGTGCCCCCCGAATCCGGCCCCGCATGCCGGGACCGCTCTATTTTCAAGGATCGCTATCGTGAAGGTCATCGCCAGCCAAGTTCGTAAGGGCAATATCCTGGATCTCGACGGCAAGCTCTATGTCGTCCTCAACGCCGAGAGCTTCCACCCCGGCAAGGGTACGCCCACCACCCAGATCGATATGCGCCGTATTTCGGACGGCGTGAAGACCCAGCAGCGCTACAAGACCACCGACCAGGTCGAGCGCGCGCACGTCGAAGAGGTGGAATATTCCTATCTCTACAACGACGCCGAAGGCTTCCACTTCATGAATGACGAGACCTATGATCAGGTCCAGGTGCAGTCCGACGTCATCGGCGACGCCGCAGCCTATCTGCAGGAAGGCATGAAGGTGAACCTCGCCATGCACGAGGGCGTCGCGATCTCGATCGAGATCCCGCAAAAGGTCACGCTCGAAATCACCGAGACCGAGCCGGCCGTCACGGGCCAGACGGCCTCGGGTTCGTTCAAGCCGGCAATCCTGTCGAACGGCGTGCGCACCATGGTGCCGACCCACATCGTCGCCGGCACCCGCGTCGTGGTGATGACCGCCGACGGCGCTTACGTCGAGCGCGCCAAAGACTGACGCACCTGGACTGCCGAAGCCGCCGCTTCGGCCCCTGTCCCGAAAAGATACCGCCGCGCTGCTATCGGCCGCACAGCGTCCGCCCTTGTGGGCGGCGCGGTGGAACCGCTAGTCTCGCCCCCGTTCGGAAGGCGACGCCGCGGGGGCGCGCAGCAAGGGGCGTGAGTTGAGACGACGGGTTCTTGTCGGCGCGGCGCTGCTGGCTGCGCTTGGTGCCTTCTCTACTGCGGCCGCCGCCGAGATCGAACCGCCGAAGGTGACGATCAGTCCGGTCGACTGGACTGCCGCTGCCGCCGCGCTCAAGGACGTCGGCGGCGGCGGCGCCGTCGACGCGTTCGCAAGGCTCAATGCCGTCACCGGCAAGCGCTTCCCCGGCATCGCCAAGAGCAGCGTCCCGGTGCTGGCGCCGTTCGATCTCGAGGCCTTCAAGGCGGACAATGCGGACGCCACGCCCGACAAGTATTTCGGTCCGTTCCACCCGACCAAATACTTCCTGCCCGGCCCGGCCGGCTACACCGGCACCTACGTCCTCGACATCGGCGGCGGCCCGTTCAAGGTCAGCTACAAGAAGAAGCCGGTCGAAATCGAGATCACCGGCGCCGGCTTCACCTACGACCTCGACCCGCCGGACCATCAGGAAGTCTTCGCGCCGAAGGACAAGTCGCTCGAGACGCTGTTTCCCGGCATCCGCCGCATCCTGCGCGAGGCGCATGTGCGCTACGCCTTCGAGCGCTTCGGCGTGCCCTACATCGTCTCGATCCAGTGCTACGACACGCGCATCTCGTCGAAATATCTGTCCTGCCGCGAGGCCGATCCGATCGCCGAAGCTTTCCTCAAGAAGCTCGCCATCGTCGGCGGCGCGCCGCAGAAGATCGCCGAGCCGCATCTCGACCTGACGCGGCCGACAGCGCCGTCGGACTTCACCTATTACGCGCCCGGCGACCTCATCCCGAACACCGGCTGGAAGAAGATGCCGGGCCGCGCCGATTATCACGTCTACGCGCTGATGCGCTTCCCGATCGCGGAAGCGCCGGCCTATGTGAAATCGCAGAGCTTCATGCCGTGGGGCGACTGCTACCGCAGCGGCCACACCGGCCGCCTCGGCAGGAAGGACGCGCCCTACACCTGCAAGGTCAACGGCATTCCGCTGACCTTCAATGAATCGGCGGCCGTCAATTTCAGCTATCCCTGGCGGGACAATTTCTGCGAGCTGCGCGACTTCATCGTCGGCCAGTGCCCCGGCGGCTACGGCCACCAGGGCCAGGACATCCGCCCGGCCAATTGCGTGATGGACAATGAAGGCTCCGATCGCTGCGAGCCTTATCAGCACACCATCGCCGCCGTACGCGACGGCCTGATCTGGCGCCTGCCCGGCAACCTCGCCGCCTATCTGGTGCTGAACAACGCCAACGAATTCGTGCGCTTCCGCTACCTGCACATGAATCCGAAATTCATGGACGCCGACGGTCTCGTCACCGGCCGCGAGGTCAAGGAAGGCGAGATCATCGGCAAGGTCGCGACCTGGGGCGACTACGAGAGCGGCACCTCCTATCACCTGCATTTCAACATGCAGGTGGTCACCAAATCCGGCTGGGTCTGGGTCAACCCGTATATGTCGCTGGTGCTGGCCTACGAGAAACTGATCGGCGGCCGCGGCACCGAACTGCACGAAGGCGATCCGGTACCGGCGGTGGCGGCCAAGCCGCCAGTGATCCTGCACCCGCCGATCGTCGCCGCACCGGCGGCACCGGAGACCAAGTCCGCTGCGCAAGACGCCGGCGCCGTCAAACCGGAAGCCAAGGCGGAGGCCGCGGAGCCGAAGAAGCCATTGGTCAAGCGCATGCGCGAAAAGGTGCGCAAGTTCATCCGCCGCCACCGGCATCGCAAGCCGCGCACCGAGACGGACGAGTAGTCTCCCGCTTCACCGCAAACGCAGTCATTCCGGGAAGCGGATGATTAGGGCCGATTGCATCCAGCTCTCTCGAGCATGTCCTGCACGATCACACGTGTCGCTGGCGCTTCAGCCTCGTTCCCGGCTGCAAAGACGGCAACCGCCCGGCGGACGTTCTCGGCGCTCAGACTTAACGTTGTGCGGCATATCGCATCGCCCATTCCGGCCATGATGCTGGCGGTTTCGCCGACGCCGGCCAAGTAAGCCGTAAGAACCTGCTGCGCCATCCGATCGTGCGGCGCCGTGTCGAGCATGTGCATCACTTGGGCGACGGAGACTTGGCCACGCGTCGTCGATGGCGTCGCCAGAGCCGGGGCGGCCAGCGAGGCGGCGGCAAGACCAACGATTAAGGCGGGCGCGAGATGGGAGCGGGACATTGCAAAACACCTGGTGAGATGAAATCTGTCTAGCAGATATTTTTTATTGTAAAACAATAATTGCAATGCCACAACCACGCCATCGCTATAAAGGGAGCGCCTCATCATGCAATCGACGACCACTGCGGACGTGCCGGCCGGGCGGGATCGCCAGAGGCGTTTGCGGCGCGTGCGCGGGCTCAGTGCGATCATGGCGGCGGCCTGCCTCACCACGTCGGCCCTGCTCACCGCAGCGATGGCGTTCTATTGGGCGGCAACGCCGACGCGCACGCTGCTCAGCCAGGCAGGCCTCGCCAACAGCCCGGCGACCGAACTCGATGTGACAGTCCGGGCGCTGGGTTTCGTCGTCGCGATGCTCCCGCTTGCCGCGTTGATCTATGGATTGCTGAGCGCCCGACGCTGCTTCAAAGCCTTCGCCGCCGGCGACATCTTTTCGCGCCGGACCATCGGCCATCTCATGGCCTTTGCAGTCGCGGTTGCGGGTTCCGCCTTTCTCAAGCCTTTCACCGGCGCGGCGATGTCGGTTCTTTTGAGCGCCAGCGTTGCGACCGGTACGAAGACCCTCGCCTTCCATATCGGATCGGACACGCTGATCGCGCTGATCTTCGCCGGAGCCGTCGCGATCATTGCCTGGGTGATGACAGAGGCGGCCGATCTCTCGGACGAAAACAAACAATTCGTCTAAAGGGCACGCTATGCCGATCAGGGTGCGCCTCGCCGTCATGCTGGCCGAACGCCAGGTGAAGTCAAAGGATCTCGCCGAATATGTCGGGATCACCGAGGCCAATCTGTCGCTTCTCAAGCAGGGCAAAGTTAAAGGCGTGCGCTTCGAGACGATCGAGCGCATTTGCGAATTTCTTAAATGTCAGCCGGGGGATCTGTTGCGTTACGAACAGGGACCGCCGCCGGACAAGGAAGGTCCGCCGTTCTCATGATGGCGTGCATCTCGGCGCGGGCTGTCATTGCGGGATAGTTCCCGCGCCGAACCGCCGCAGGTATCCGGCGGGGCGCGAATTGCGCCGACCCACTTGGCCGATAGACTACCGCCATGGCTCGATTCGACCGACCACTGCTGCTGCATCGCCGTGCCCTGTTGCGCGGTGCTCTGACCCTCGCCGGCGGTCTCGCGGCAGGTAACGCCGCCTTCGCCCAATCCGCCGCATTCGAGCGCTGGGTCGAGCGCTTCCGCGCCGAAGCCGTGCGTCGCGGCGTGTCGGAGGCGACCTACGACCGCGTCATGGGCCACGTGAAGCCCGACACCGCGGTCTACGAACTGCAGCGCAAGCAGCCCGAATTCACCGAGGAGATGTGGCAGTACATCAACCGCCGCTGCTCGGACTGGCGCGTCATCACCGGCAAGGAGCGCGCCAAGGAGTATGCCGGCGTTCTGGCGCGGGTCGAGCGCGAGTTCGGCGTCGATCGCTACGTGCTGCTCGGCCTATGGGGCATGGAGTCGTCCTACGGCGACGTCATCGACAATCCGAAATACATGCGGCCGATCATCCCGGCCCTGGCAGCGCTCGCCTATGGCGAGCCGCGCCGCCGCCGCTACTGGGAAGCCGAGCTGATCAACGCGCTGAAGATCATCGATCGCGGCTGGGCGCAGCCTTCGGGCATGATCGGCTCCTGGGCGGGCGCCATGGGTCATACCCAATGGATGCCCGAGGTCTGGTTGAACATGGGCGTCGATTTCGACCGCGACGGCCGCATCAATCCGTTCGGCAAGCCGGACGACGCGCTCGCCGGCACCGCGCGCTATCTCGTCGAGCGCGGCCGATGGCGGCGCGGCGAGGCCTGGGGCTGCGAGGTCACAGTCCCGGCCGGCGGTCATCGCCTCGCCGACAACCGCACCATGCGCAGTTACGCCACCTGGCACGGCCATGGCGTCCGCCGCGCCGACGGCGAAGCCTTCCACCGGCCGAACGACAACGTGAAGCTCTGGATTCCGGTCAGCGGCGGCCCCGCCTTCCTGGTCGGGCAGAATTTCCGGGCGGTCTATTCCTACAATCCGTCGGCGAGCTATTCGCTGGCGCTGGTGCACCTTGGCGACCTGGTGCGCGGCGACGGCGACTTCCGCCAGAAATTTCCCGGCGGCGAGCGCATTCCGACCATCGACGAGGTCAAGGAAATCCAGCGCCGTCTCAACGAGCGCGGCTTCAAGACCGACGGCATCGACGGCCGCACCGGCTCGGACACCGTGCGCGCCATCGGCGCCTTCCAGAAGAGCGTCGGCATGAAGCCGGACGGCTATGCGGGCCTGAAACTGCTGGAACGGCTCAGGCAGCCGTAAACACGGCCTTCACGACATCCTCCGTTCGTCCCCGCGCAAAGCCGATCGAAGGACGGCGATCTTCAAGAACGCCTATGGCGGGGACCCAGAGACTATTTCAAACAAGCCCCGTAAATGCCGTTCGGGGTTCCCGCTTGCGCGGGAACGAACGGCGTTTGCCTTGGCCAGTCGTGCCTACTCCACCCCGCCCTTGCGCGCGGTCTTGTCGTCCGGCGTGACGTCGATCACCGAGGCGTGCCCGGTGATCTTTACCGGCGCGCGGCAATCCTTCATGCACGGGTTCTTGTTCCAGAACGCCTTTTCCGCGGTCTCGCGGTCGTCGTTATAGAAGCCGTCGGCGTTCGGCATTTTGACCTGGTTCCAAGTCTCCTTCGACAGCACAAACTTGTCATCGACGATGTCGTTGAGGTTCAGCACGAAGGCAACGACAGCGTAAAGCTCGTCATTGGTGAGTGATTGCGCATCACCAAACGGCATGGCTCGGCGCACGTAGTCGAACACGCTCGATGCATAAGGGAAGTACGAGCCCACGGTCTTGACCGGATCGTTCGTCGCCAGCGTACCCTTGCCCTGCGCGAGCTGCGGCCAGCGCCCGGCGCTCTCGCCGAACTCGCCGTGGCAGGCGGCGCAGCGTTCGAGAAATAGCTTCTCGCCGTCCTTCACCGAGCCCTTGCCGGGCGGCAGTCCCTCGCCGTCCGGCCGCACATCGATATCCCAGCCGGCAATCTGCTGCGGCGTCGCCGGCGTGCCGATGCCGTAGTTGCGTGGCTTGGCGGATTGCGCGAAGGCCGGCGCGGCCAGCAGCAGCGCGCATCCGGCGACGAGACTAGCCCACTTCGACATTCTCGACCTCCCCGTTGGCCTTGACCGACCAGGTCTGGATGCCGTTGTTGTGATAGATGGAATTGACGCCGCGGATCGCACGCAATTCGTCCTTGGTCGGCTGCACATAGCCGGTTTCGTCCATGGCGCGCGATTGCAGGAGCAGCGGCTCGCCGTTCCATTCGATCTCGGCGTAGAAGCGCACCAGCGACTTGTCGAGCACCGGGCCGTCGATCTTTGCCGTGCGCCAGTTGCGGCCGCCGTCGAGCGAGACGTCGACGCGCGCGACCTTGCCGCGGCCCGACCAGGCGAGCCCCGAGATCACCAGGAAGCCCTTGTTCCTGATCGGCGCCTGCGGCGACGGTGAAGTGATGACGGATTTGGCGTCCATCACGAAGGTGAACTTGCGCGCTTTGCCGTTCGGCATCAGGTCGGTGTATTTCGACGTCTCTTCGCGCGTGTACCAGGGCTCATCGCCGACTTCGATGCGGCGCAGCCACTTGATCCAGATATTGCCCTGCCAGCCCGGCACCACAAGGCGCACAGGATAGCCCTGCTCCGGCCGCAGCATCTCGCCGTTCATGCGATAGGCGACGAGGCAATCGTCCAGCGCCTTGTCCAGCGGCAACGAACGGTCGAGGCCGGAGGCATCGCCGCCCTCGACCAGCAGCCACTTGCCGTTCGGCTTCACGCCGGCCTGCTCGAGCAGCAGCTTGAGCGGCACGCCGGTGTACATCACGCTGTGGATCATGCCGTGCGTGTACTGGCAGCCGTTGAGCTGCGCGCCGCGCCACTCCATGCCGGAATTGGCGGCGCACTCGAGGAAGTAGATGCGGTTGACGCGTGGCAGCCGCTTGAGATCCTCGAGCGTGAAGATCAGCGGCTTGTCGACGAGGCCGTGGATCATCAGGCGATAATCGTGCGGATCGACTTCGGCGATGCCGCCGTGGTGACGCTCGAAGCAGAGGCCGTTCGGCGTGATGATGCCGTCGAGTTCGTGCAGCGGCGTGAAGCTCACCGACGACTCGCGGCTCGCCGTCAGCCACTGCACATCGCGGCGGATGACGTCCTTTTCGAATTTCGAGGGCTGGCCGTAGGGCCGCACCGCGACGCCGTCGCCGAGCGTCTTGCTCCAGGGCGCGATGTTGGGCGGCAGGTTTTTCTCATCGGCCCGCGCAGCGCCCGCGGCGCCGGCAGCAACGAGGCCTGCGGCCCCGGTCAGGAAACGCCGCCGCGATGGGCGCGGCGCGTCGGTCTTCTCTGTCATCGCATCCTCCCGCAGGGTGGCCATTGAGCGCGGCCATTCCCGATTAGGCATCCGCAGTCCTTATCATATTCCTTTTGATGAATGTAAAGAAATCTTCTCGTTCCCCAAGGTGATGAGGAACTATTTTATCGCCGTTCGGCCGAAGCAAGGACAGGCGTTTCAAGCGCCCGCGATTTTCACGCTGGTATTCGGCGTGACCCGCACCGTCTTTTCTGCGGCGACGTAGCGTTCGACCAAGTCCCAGACCGGCGGGCCCTGGGTCCCCTCGTTGACGCTCGCCCAGCCGGCCACGGTGTATTCCCGCGCCGGATCGAGCGGCTGACCGGTCTTCAGCAACGTCATGCCGGAAATCCGGCTGCCGATCGGCTTCGAAACGTCGATGGTGTAGCCGAGGCCACCGCAGCGCACCATGTCGCCGCCCTGCTGATAATAGGGATCGGGATTGAACAGGTTGTCGGCGACGTCTTCGAGCACTTCCTTGAGACGCTGGCCGGTCATCGGCTGGCGATAAACCTGCGGATAAGTGATGGCCGTGGCGTTGTGGATGTCCTCGACCGTGATCGGAGAGCCCGGCAGCACGCTGGTGCCCCAGCGGAAGCCCGGCGACAGCGCAATCTCGGCGTCGCGCTCCTTCAGCAGCGCGGCGCAGATCAGATCGTCGAAGGTGCCGTTGAAATTGCCGCGCCGGTACAAAAGAGAATCCGCCTGGCCGACGACGCGCGCCAGATCCTTGGCGTAAGGCGCCCGCGCCTTCTCTATTGCCGCGCTCATCTCCGCATCCGGCTTGATGACATCGGCGAACAGCGGGATCAGTTTGTAGCGGAAGCTCTTGACCGCCCCACCTTGCACGTCGAGATCGAGCCGGGAGATGAACTTGCCGTGACTGCCCGATGCGATCAGCAGCGTATTGCCGACCTTGATCGCCTCCGGCAGCGCGTCATGGGTATGGCCGGTCAGGATGATATCGATGCCCTCGACGCGTGCGGCCAGCTTGCGGTCGACATCGAAGCCGTTATGCGACAGCAGCACGATCAGTTGCGCGCCCGCGGCCCGCGCCTTCGCTACTTGGGCGCGGACGTCCTCCTCGCGGATGCCGAACGACCATTTCGGGATCATCCAGCGCGGATTGGCGACCGGTGTGTAAGGGAAGGCCTGGCCGAGCACGGCGATCTTGACGCCGCCGCGCTCGAACATCTTGTAGGCATCGAAGACCGGCTCGTTCCATTCGGTGTCGCGCACATTGAGCGCGAGGAAGGCAAAGCCGAGCTTGTCGACGAGCTCCTTCACGCGATCTTCGCCGTAAGTGAACTCCCAGTGCCCGGTCATGGCGTCGGGCTTGAGCAGCGCCATGCAGTCGGCCATGTCCTGGCCCTTCGACGCATTGGCGCCCATCGAGCCCTGCCAGGTATCGCCGCCGTCGAGCAGCAGCACCTTGTCGCCGCGCTCGGCGCGGATCTGCTTCACCACGGTGGCGCAGCGGTCGAGGCCGCCGATCTTGCCGTAGCTGTGCGCCAGCGCCGTGAAATCCTGGTCGGTGAGCGCATAAGCATCGGCCGAACCGGGTGCGATGCCGAAACGCTTGAGGAAATCCGCGCCGGTCACGTGCGGCGGCTGGCCCCTCGCCTCGCCGACGCCGAGGTTGACCGTCGGCTCGCGGAAGAACACCGGCATCAACTGACCGTGAATGTCGGTAATGTGCAGCAGAGTCACGTTGCCGTGCGCGTCGAACTTGAGGAGATCGTCCTGCGTCAGCTTCTGCTGCGCGAAAGCGCGCGTCAGCGGGCCCGAACCGGCCATCAACGCCGCGGTGGCGGCACTAACCTGCAACATCTCGCGGCGTGTGATCATCGAATCGTCGCCTCGTCCTTTTCCATCGCGGATTCGGCATGGCGGAACAGTCCCGCCGATACCGGGTTAATGTGGCGAGCCCCATGGAGGGAGCCATGAAGACGTTCATCATCGCAGCCGTGGCGACAGCGCTGGCCGCCGGCACCGGTCCGGCGATGGCGGCCGGTAAGAAACATCACGCGAAGCGGCATCATCATCACGTCACGCGCGACGGTTATTACGTGCCCGGCATTCCAAGGCGCGATCCCGGCCGCTACAACAACTTGCCTGGCAAGGACGCCCAATACTCCAAGACCTATATCCGGGACCACTAAGTCGATCCCGCTTGCTGGCGTCGCGAGGCCGCCCATTCGGCGCGGCTTCGTGCGCCGGCGTCCGCCGACGGCGGATGCCGAGCAAGTTCAGCTTAGCGAACGACGGCGTCAGCCCAGGCCTTTTCTTCGCCTTTGGCCTGCGCGATCGACGCGTTGGCCAAAGCCTCGGCCTCGTTCGCATGCTTGACGGCCTCGTCGAATTTGCCGCCATCGGCGGCCTTCTTCGCGGCGTTGAGGGCGTTCGTCGTCGTCGTCCATTGATTCTTGAGAGCGCCGGCTTGCTTGTTCGCCGCTTCGGCCTTGGCCAGGGCCGCCTTGAAGTCATCCGCGGAGGCGGCCACGGCCGCCGTCGTCAGACCCGCGACCGAAAGAATGACCGCCAGTCGGATCAAAGCACGGGTGCGCATGTGTTTCCTCCAAAAATGCCCGGCGTTCCGTCAAGCGGACCGCCTTTGAACCTGTTTATGGACGCGCACCCGGTCCCGAGATCGGCAGACCGTTGCCCATGTACGAGAGATAGTATTCGACATTCCGGTAGAGCACGTCCTGCCCCGGGAGCGGAACGCCGCGCACCTGACTGTTGCAAGTCTGGAAGCGGCGGGTGATCGTGCCCATGTTGCCCCATTCGGAACGGAAGATCGGCATGGCGTTGAGAATGCCAAGGGCCGGCGCGAGCACCTCGGTGCGGATATGCCCGCCCGGGCTTTGCACATGGCAGCTCGCACAGGAGAAATTGAGCTGACCGCGCCGCGTGTAGAAGTATTCCTCGCCGCTGCGATAGGCCGCCAGCGCCCTCGGATCGTTCGGAATCTTGATGTCGAAGGGCTTGCCGCGTGAGGTGAAGGCCATATAGGCGGTCAATGCCGCCATTTCCTGCGAAGTGTAATCTAACGGCTTCTCGCCATTGGCCTCGAGGCATTGGTTCAGCGCGAGTTCCAGCGTGATCACTTCGCCCGATTTGGTGTCGAAATAGGGATAGTTCTGGCGGATGCCGACGCCCTTGTTCGGGAAGCAATCGCCAAGGGTCTTGCCGTTCTTGAATGGCTTGGCGAAGGCTTCCTTGCCGTGATCGACCGCGAACTCGTAGGGCGGAAACTCCTCGATCGCCTTCCACTGCTTGCGCAGCCCCTCGTCCATCGAATACGGGCCGTTGACGAAATCATCGAGCTGCACTTTGGGGAAACGCTTGGTGAAGTATTCCCGAAATGCCTTGAAGTCCGCCTGCGGATCGACGGCATTGTCGGCCAGCAGAGGCTGCGCCGCGCCGACCACGAATACAGCCGCTACGAATAACTTGCGCAGCATTCCATCCTCCCTGCAATTTCCGCCGTTCAGGCCCGAGCTTTTAATGACGCGCCGAATCCGAGGCGCACTGACCTAAAGAGTGTAAAGAAAATCGACAATCTGCTCGATTTCCTCGTCGTTCAGAATAAGGTTTCGCTTGAACGGCGGCATCACCGTGAGCGGGTTGCGCTTGGTCTCATCGGACACGATCGCGATGAGCTCCTTGCGGTCCGGAAAGCGCGCCTTCATGTCGTTGAGCGCCGGCCCCAGATTACCCGGCGCCGGGCCGTCCTTGATCTCGTGACAGGTCAGGCAGTTGCCCTTGCCACGATCGAATGCCAGCTCCTGGCCCACTGGCGCAGCCGAAGCGGCGCTCCAGCTCAGCACGGCGGCGCCGATGAGACCGCCCGCCACGGCCGCCAATACAAGATGAGATTGCCTCAATTCCATCCGTTGTCCTCCCACCCTCGCCTTTTGTCTGCGCAACCTTATCCCGGCTGCATGTCGTTGATTCGACCGCTTCGCAGATTAGTCGACGCGGCGCGCGAATTCTGCCCGTCGCGTGAAGCGATATTGCATAGACCGCCCTGCGCCCCGCGTTTGTCACGCGAAGCGCCGAACCGGCCGATCAGCTGACGTCGATCTTCGATTCCGCGGTGGTCACGGTGCCGTCGTCGTCGGTCCACGAGAACTTGAACGTGCCGCTGGCGTCAACCTTGGCGTAGAATTGCAGATAGGGATTGGCGGCGATCGCCGGCTCGAGCGTGGTCGAGAACACCGGCTTGCCGTCGAGTTCGGCGACGAACTTGTTGATGATTTTGCGCGGGATGGTCTTGCCATCCTTATCCTTGCGCTGACCGGACTCCATGATGTGCGGCATCAGGGTCTTGATCTCGATGATCTCGCCCTTCTTGGCCGTCTTCGGCACTCTGATCTTCGGCGTGTCCGCCATTATTGCCTCCTGAAATGATGTTCTGAGCTCAGCCGCCGCAGCCGCCGATGGTGACCTTGACCAGCTTCGAGGCGGTGTAGAATGCGCCTTTGGAGGTCTTGGCGGTCACCACGATGTTCTGCGTGGTGGCGAGACGGATGCGCGTGGAGGCCTCTGCCTTGCCCGACATCGGCGTGAAGTGGAAGGTGGCGACGCCCGGGTTCGGGTTGCCTTCGGCGACGACCAGAACGTCAGTGACATGGTCGTCCGCCGTCATTGGCGCATCGACCGAAATCGACAGCGGCACCGTGTTGCCGTTTTCCGCGATTTCCGGAAGCTCGATCGAGATCTTGCCCTCGGTCGCGGCCTTGCCGCCGGTGAACTTGGTGATGTCGGCCTTGGCGGCGTCCGGCGTCGCCGACGCCTGATTGCCCCAGCCGATCACGGAAAGCGTCGCGCCGGCGGCGCCCAGCGCCAAAGCCGCACGACGAGAAACTTGCTGCATCGAAACTCCCTCCCGGTATTTTTCTCATCGGAGCGGCCGCCCGCCCCCGCGTAAATCGACCATAACCGCGGTTGTGGGAAGGTCAATTCATATTCACAGCAAAGAATGTAATTTTGCAGCGCAACATACGGTGAAACGGAGCCATCGTCGCCGCCGCACGGCGTGGCATGAAATTTTCAGCATTGGGGCAGAGCGTCAGCTTGGCTGCGACTTCAGATAATCGCGAAAGCTCTTGGTTTCGTAAGCCTTGTCGCGCACGAAACGAAACATCGCGAGGAAGTCGTCAGGCCGCAGGTAGCCCGGCGCGCGGGCGACCTCACGCTTCTGCGCCTCGCGCGATTTCAGCGCCGCCGCGTCTTCATCAAAGAACTGGAAGGTCGGCGTGAAGCGGATGCCGTATTTCGCCGCCAGATCCTTCTCGGCCAATTCCTGGCCGTCGAAATCCTTGACCTTGCGCGAGCCGATGATGTTGAGCTGCAGGACGACGAAATTCCCCTTGACGTAGTCGGAGATATCGCTGCGCGCGAAATTGACGAAATGCGTTTCCTTGCAATACGGGCAGCCTTTGAGCTCCCACATCACGACAAAGCGCTTGCCGGCCTTACGCGCGTCCTCGAGGTCGTCGGGCAATTCGAGGAAGCTTTCCAGAAACCACGGCTCCTTATAGAGGCCGTCGTCGGTGAGGATCGGCTCGGCCCCGGCCGGGCCGGTGGCCAGCACCGACGCCGCCGCCGCGCCCAGAAACAAATCCCGCCTGGATATTGTCATCAACTTCACCTTGCGCGCGGATTCCCCGCGCCTTGATATTCATCTTAGCATATATCTGCGTTGCACAACCGGGTGAACAGACATGCGGATGAACTCGCCGATCAACTTTGCGCGCGCGGCGATCCTCGCCCTCGCCTTGGGGCTGACGGTCGGCGCTGCCCGAGCTGACGATCTTGCCGACTTCAATGCCGCGGTCGAGCGCGCCGCGTCGCATAACCGCGTCGCCGACGGCTATTTGCGCACCGGCAATACCGATCTCGCCTCACTGGAGATAGACCGGCTGCGCGAGGCCTGGACCGCGCTGACCCAGCGCTTCGGCGGCCACCGGCCGGCGGTGTTCAAGGACAGCGAGCTTTATACGACCACCCTGCTCAAGATCAGCACCAGCCTGGTCGCTGCCGACATGATGCTGAACAGCGGCCGCGCCGACGCGGCCCGCGCCTCGCTCGAGGGCATCCGCGCCGATCTCTACAAACTGCGGCAATCGGCCGGCGTCGTCGTTCTCGCCGACTGCGTGCGCGATGCCAACGCCATCGCCGACAAGCTCATGGTCTTTCACCGCAGCATCGACTGGGATAACGCCGATCAGCGCAAGGCGCTGGCCGGCGGCTCCGCCGATTATGTAAAGACCATGGACCGTTGCGACGCCCTTGCCAGCCCCGCCATTCGCGACAACCCGGAATTCCGCCGGCTGGTCGACGGGGCCCGCGCCGGAATGGCCTTCATCCCGAAAGCCATCGAAACGCGCGACACCAACCTGCTGCAGCGCGTTCTCAGCGAACTTCGCTCGTTCGATAATCTGCTGGCCTTCCGCTTCGGCTGAGCTAGGCGTGCTTTCGCCGCGTCATCAGCGTCGCGGCGAGGATCAGGCACGACACGAACAACACCATCAGCGTCGCCAGCGCATTGATCTGCGGCGAGACACCGAGGCGGACGCTGGAGAACACGACGATCGGCAGCGTCGAGGCGCCTGGCCCCGTGACGAAACTCGCGACCACGACATCGTCGAGCGACAGCGTGAACGACAGCAGCCAGCCAGCGGCGATCGCCGGCATCAGAAGCGGCAAGGTGACGCGGCGGAAGGTCCGCCACGGCGTCGCGCCAAGGATGGCGGCGGCTTCATCGAGCGACGGATCGAGCTGCGACAGCCGGGCCCTGATCACGACCGCGGCGTAAGCTGTACCGAAGGTGGCGTGCGCCAGCGTGATCGTCATCGCGCCGCGCTCGGACGGCCAGCCGATGGCATTGCCGAGCACGACGAACAGCAAGAGCAGCGACAGGCCGATCAGCACTTCCGGCACGATCAGCGGCAGCATGACCAGCGCCTCGTAGCCGCGGTCGGCGAAGAATGGCTTCAGCCGCTGCAGGGCGAAAGCCGCGGCCGTGCCGAGCGCCGCCGACAACGTGGCGCTGACTGCGGCGACGCGCAGCGACAGCCACGCGGCATCGAGCATCTGCTCGTTGTCCAGAAGCGCGGCGTACCAGCGCAGCGAAGCATGGCTCCACACCGTGACCAGCCGGCTGTCATTGAACGAATAGAAGATCAGGATCGCGATCGGCAGATAGAGAAAGGCATAGCCGAAGCCGAGCACGCTGATCAGCGCGATGGAACGGCGGACGTTCATGACGCCGCCTCGCCGCGCTGCAACAGCCGATAGAGGAATGCCGCGGCCATCAGCACGATGGTTAGCAGCGACACTGCCAGCGCCGAGGCGAGCGGCCAGTCATGATTGCTGAAGAACTCGGTCCACAGCACGCGGCCGAGCATCAAGGTGCCGGGGCCGCCGAGCAGGTCGGGTATGATGAATTCGCCGAGCGCCGGGATGAAGACCAGCAGCCAGCCGGCGACGATGCCGGGCAGCGACAGCGGCAGCGTCACACGCCAGAACGCGCGAAAGGGCCCCGCCCCGAGATCCTCCGCCGCTTCCAGCAGCGTCCAGTCCATGCGTTCGAGCACCGCGTAGATCGGCAGCACCATGAACGGCAGATAGGAATAGACGATGCCGAGATGGACGGCGAATTCGGTGTTGAGCAAGGCGAGCGGTTGCGTGATGACGCCGAGCTTGATCAGCAGCACATTGATCAGGCCGTTGGCGTTGAGCAGTTCCATCCACGCATAAACGCGGATCAGGAAAGAGGTCCAGAACGGCAGGATGATCAGCATCAGCAGGCCGGACCGCGCCGAAGGCCGCGCCCGGGCAATCGCATAGGCCATCGGATAGGCGACGATCAGCGTGATCAGCGCCGCGGTGGCGGCGATGCGCAATGACGAGGCGAAGGCCTCGAGGTAAAGCGGATCGGACGCGAGCGTCAGATAATTGGCGATGGTGCCGTTGAAGGCCGGCCACAGCCCCTCGCCCCATTCGAACAGCGGCGTGTAAGGCGGCACGCCGAAGCGCGCTTCGACGAGGCTGATGGCCAGCACGATCAGAAATGGCGCCAGCGTGAACAGCGCGAGCCACGCCGCCGTCCCGCCGAGCACAATGCGCCGCATACCGCGCCCTTCGCCGGCCACGATGCTCATGACGTCAGCACCCGCGCCGCCGCCGGCTCCCACGATAGATGGACGCGCTCGCCGGTCGCGAGCGCACCGAGCGCCGCCATGTCGGCCGGCGACAACCGCGCCTGCACGACCTTGCCGCCGTCGAGCGCGAAGTGACAGACATAGGCGTTGCCGAGAAAAACGGTGTTGGTCAGCGCCGCTGCCAGCACGTTGGCGCGCTGAGGCCGCTCGCGGCTGACCGCGATCTGCTCTGGGCGCACCATGACGGTTCGCCCCTCTGCTTCGTCGAAGAGATTGGCGACACCGAAGAAATCGGCGGCAAAACGCGACTGCGGCTCATCGTAAAGCTGGCGCGGCGTGCCGACCTGGCACAGCGCGCCGTCCCGCATCAGCGCGATATGGCTCGCCATGCTCATCGCCTCCTCCTGGTCGTGCGTCACCATGACGAAGGTGATGCCGACGCGCTCGCGCAGCGCCACGAGCTCGAGCTGCGCCTTCTCGCGCAGCTTCTTGTCGAGCGCGGCCAGCGGCTCGTCGAGGAGCAGGATCTTCGGCTTCTTCACCAGGGCGCGGGCGAGCGCGACGCGCTGGCGCTGGCCGCCGGACAACTGATGCGGCTTGCGCGCCGAGAGGCCGGCCATGTCGAACAGTTCGAGCGCCGCGGCGACGCGGTCGCGGATCTCGGCGCGCGGCCGGCGCTCCTCGACGAGGCCGAAGCCGACATTGTCGGCGACGCTGAGGTGCGGAAACAGCGCATAGGACTGGAACATCATGTTGACCGGCCGCGCATAAGGCGGCCGGTTGGTCATGTCCTCGCCATCGATGAGGATGCGGCCTCTTTCCGGTCGCTCGAAGCCGGCGATGAGCCGCAGCAAGGTTGTCTTGCCCGAGCCGGAGGCGCCGACCAGGCAGAAGAAATCGCCGCGCGTGATGTCGAGCGAAACCCCCGCCACCGCCGGCACGGCGCCGAAGTTCTTGCTGACGCTCTCGATCCTGATGACAGGCGGCGCGCCGCCTCCCGGCGTGTCCATCACTTTCCGGCTTTGATGCTCGTCCACAGCCGGTTGCGCGCCCGCTCATAGGAGGGCGTCACCAGTGCCGGTGTGTAGAGCTTGGCATCGGCCGGAGGAAACACCACCGGATCGTTCTTGATCTCCGGCGGCACGAATTCGAGCGAAGCCGGGACCGCATTGGCGTACCCGACCGCGGCGGTGATGTCGGCGACGACCTTCGCGGTCAGGATGTAGTTGATGAACTTGTGCGCGTTGTCCGGGTGCGGCGCGTCCTTCGGGATCGCCATGACGTCGATATTGAAGGCCGCCCCCTCCTTCGGCAGGAAGATGCCGATCTCGACGCCGTGCTTGGCTTCCTGCGCGCGCTTTCGCGCCTGGAACAGGTCGCCGGCATAGCCCTGCGCGACGCAGATATCGCCTCCGGCCAGATCGTTGATGTATTTCGACGAGTGGATGTAGCGGTAGGCCGGCCGCGCCGCTTTCACGACCTTGCCGGCAGCTTCGAGATCGTCGGTCGTCACGCTCACCGGATTTTTGCCCGTGTAGGACAGTGCGGCCGGCAACACTTCCTCCGGCGCGTCTAGGACGGTGACGCCGCAGGGCTTGAGCGCATTGACGACCTTGGGATCGAACAGCATGGCGAGACTGCCGACCGGCGCATTCGGCAACAGCTTGTCGATCTTGCCCTTGATGTAGCCGACGCCCGTGCCCGCCATCATGTAGGGCAAACCATAGGCGTTGCCGGGATCGACGGTGGCGAGGCGTCCGAGCACCTTGGGGTCGACACCCTTGGCGTTCGGAATCTTCGACAGATCGAGCTTCTGATACAGACCGCCCTTCACCTGACGGGCGAAGAATGGCGAAGCTGACGGAAACACCACGTCGTAACCGGACTTGCCGACGGTCAGCTTGGTCTCAAGGATGTCGTTGGAATCGTAGACGTCGTAATTGACCTTGATGCCGGTTTCCTTTGTGAAGTTCTCGATCGTGTCCGGCGCGACATAGTCGCTCCAGTTGAACACGTTGAGCACCTTCTCTTCCTCGGCCGACGCCGGGACGGACAGCGATGCCGCCATCGTCATCGTCAGGGTGGCAACAAGAAGCGCCGGCGCGCGAACGCGCCGCAGTAAAATCGTCAACATCGCTCGGAATCCCTCGCCTGTCGTCCGGCCGGCGATGTTAGCGGAGGCGGTCGCAGGGCGCCAGAATTCGCGGGCTTTCAGCCGATTTTCCCCAAGGCCGGGAAGGTCTCGATCAGCCAGTTGGCGATAGCCGGCATCTGGCCGGTGAAGATCAGGAGCCCGGCGAGCACGAGGAAGGCGCCCATAGCTTTCTCGATCAGCGCCAGGCGTTCGCGGAAGCGCGCGGTCCAGCGCATGAAGGCGCCGGCGAAGGCCGCGGCTACCAGAAACGGCACGCCGATGCCGAGCGAATAGACCAGCAGCAGCCGCGCGCCCTCGCCGGCGCTCTCGGCCGCGCCTGCGATCAGCAGGATCGCCGCCAGCACCGGGCCGACGCAGGGGCTCCAGCCGAAGCCGAAGGCGAGGCCGATGACGAAGGCGCCGAACAACCCGGCCGGTTTCTGCGCCACGCCGACGCGCGCGGTGCGGTCGAGGAGCGCGATGCGGAAGACGCCGAGGAAATGAAATCCCATGACGATGATCAGGCCGCCGGCGATGTAGCTGAGCACGCCGAGCCAGGCGGTGACCGCCTTGCCGATGACGGAGGCGGTGGCGCCGAGCGCGACGAACACGGCGGAGAACCCGGCAACGAAAGCGAGCGCCGTCACCAGGACGTGCCAGCGGCGGCCGGCGCCCTCGCCGTCGCGCAGTTCCGTTACCGATACACCGCCCATATAGGCGAGATAAGGCGGCACCAGCGGCAGCACGCAGGGCGAGAAGAACGACAGCAGCCCGGCGACGAAAGCGCCGCCAATCGATACGTCCAAACCCATGTTAAGTCGCTCGTTCCAAATATTCGAGTTCAATGATATATCGTCTGGCGGCGGGCCTGCCCACGCCGATCCGCGGTTTCACACCTCATTTGCCGACCATGCGCCTCACCCGTCTTATCCCGTCGCTCCGGACCCTGCTTGGCGCAGCGACAGTCGCGCTGGCGCTCGCCGCCGCGCCGGCCGGCGCCGCCGAGCTGGTGATGTTCGAGGACGCCGGCTGTGTGTGGTGCGCGCGTTTCAATGCGGAAGTCGGTCCGATCTACTCGAAGACCGACGAAGGCAAGCGCGCGCCGCTGCGCCGAGTGGACAGCGGCGGCGCCCTGCCCGCCGACCTCGCCTTCATTGCGCCGGAGCGGCTGACGCCGCTGTTCGTCCTGGTCGATGGCGGGCGCGAAATCGGCCGGATCCGCGGTTATCCGGGTGAGGACCACTTCTGGGGCCTGTTGGACGTACTGCTGAAGAAACTTGACGGTCCGCAAAACCATGGTGGTTAACTGATACCTCTGGGTGAAGATTTCGCGCGCAATACCACAGAAATCTCCTTATTCTCCGCTAGGTACGCGAGATCTACGCAACAAGGGGCCGCGACATCGCCTCGGGACGAGTTCGATGGAATTACAGCATCTGGACAAAATCGAGCGCACCCACGAACTGGATCGCATGGCCACCAACGCCAAGCGTGCCAGCGAATTCCTCAAGGCACTGGCGCATGAGAGCCGCCTGATGATCCTGTGCATTCTCGCCGAAGGCGAGAAATCGGTCAGCGAGCTCGAGGAGATCCTGTCGCTGCGCCAGCCGACGGTGTCGCAGCAATTGGCGCGGCTGCGCGGCGACGGCCTGGTTTCGACGCGCCGCGACGGCAAGACCATCTATTACAGCCTCGCCAGCGAGGAAGCCCGCGTCGTCATCGGCGCGGTATATGACGTTTTCTGCCGCAAGCAACGCAAGCGCTGAACGCGCCCCGGTTTGCGGTAGCCTTTTCGATCAGGCATGTTGACGAGCGCCGCCGCGTCCCAATAGTGGCCGCGGCAACGTGGAATCGTGCGGAGCGTGAAGCAATGGCGGCGATCGATCCGGAAGGTCAAATTTTTGTCGGTAAAGGCGAAAAGGCCGAATACCTCACCCTGAAACTCGCCAATCGTCACGGCCTCGTCACCGGCGCTACCGGCACCGGCAAGACGGTGACTTTGCAGGTGCTCGCCGAAGGCTTTTCCAATGCCGGCGTGCCGGTCTTCGCCGCTGACATCAAAGGCGACTTATCCGGCATCTCCGAGGCGGGCGAAGCCAAGGACGCCTTCGTTACGCGCGCCAAGTCGATGGGCTTCGAATATCAGACCGACCAGTTTCCCGTGATGTTCTGGGACCTGTTCGGCGAGCAAGGTCACCCGGTACGCGCCACGATTTCCGAAATGGGCCCGCTGCTGCTCGCCCGCCTGCTAGACCTGAACGACGTGCAGGAAGGCGTGCTCAACATTGTCTTCCGCATCGCCGACGAACAGGGCCTGCTGCTGCTCGACCTCAAGGACCTGCGCGCGGTGCTCTCGCTGGTGGCAGACAACGCCGCCGAGCTGACGACCCAATACGGCAACGTGTCGAAGGCGACGGTCGGTACCATCCAGCGCCAGCTCCTCGTCCTGGAAAATCAGGGCGGCACCAAGTTCTTTACCGAACCGGCGCTGAAGCTTGCCGACTTCATGAAGACCGATCGCGACGGCCGCGGTTACGTCAACATCCTCGCCGCCGACAAGCTGATGGAGAGTCCGCGGCTCTATGCGACGTTCCTGCTGTGGCTGCTGTCGGAGTTGTTCGAGGAATTGCCCGAGGTCGGCGATCCGGACAAGCCGAAGCTCGTGTTCTTCTTCGATGAAGCGCATCTGTTGTTCACCGACGCGCCGAAGGCGCTGCTCGACAAGATTGAGCAGGTCGTCCGCCTGATCCGCTCCAAAGGCGTCGGCGTCTTCTTCGTCACGCAGAATCCGCTCGACGTGCCGGACAAGGTGCTTGCGCAAATGGGCAACCGCGTACAGCACGCGTTGCGCGCCTTCACGCCGCGCGACCAGAAAGCGGTGAAGGCGGCGGCCGAAACCTTCCGCCCCAACCCGAAGCTCGACACCGCGCAGGTGATCATGGAGCTCGGCAAAGGCGAAGCGCTGGTGTCGTTCCTCGAAGGCAACGGCGTGCCGTCGCTGGTCGAGCGTGCGATGATCCGTCCGCCCTCGGCGCGGCTCGGCGTGATCACGCCCGAGGAACGCAAGGCGATCATTCAGGCGAGCCCGATCAAGGGCAAATACGACAACGCGGTCGATTCCGAGTCCGCTTATGAGATGCTTCAGGCCCGCGCCAAGGGACAAGCCGCGCCCGCGCCGGCGCCAGGACCGGGAATGCCCCCTGCTCCGGGTCAGCCGCAGGAAGCGCCTACCGGAGGCGGCCTGCTCGGCGGCCTCGGCGGCCTGATCGGCGGCATCTTCGGCACTAACCGGCCGCGCGGCCAGAAGCTGACGACGACCCAGTATGTAGCGCGCGAAGTGACGCGTTCGATCACCAACCGCGTCGCCGGCCAGATCGCGGCGGACCTCGGCAAATCGCTCGGCGGCCGCACCGGCTCGACGATCGGCCGCGCCATCGTGCGCGGCACGCTGGGCGGCATGCTGCGCCGCTGAGCGGCGCGCTGAAACGAAAAACGCGCGGCCGGCCCGGCCGCGCGTTTTCTTTTCTTCAGCCGGTGCTTACGATTCCGCTTCGCACTTCTTCATGAAGGACGCCTTGGCGGCGCCGGTGAGCGGCTTGCCGTCTTTGCTCACAGCTTTCGGGGTGCAGGCATCTTCCTTGCACTTCTTGAGAAAGCTCGTCTTGGCCGCGCCGGCCAGCGGCTTGCCGTCCTTGCCGACAGCCTTGGTCTCGCAGCTCTGCGCCATCGCACTGCCCGCGGCGAAAGCCGTGATCAGCGCAGCCAACATCAGACGCTTCATGGTTCTCTCCTTTTGTCCGGCACACCCGGATGACGTTCAGCCTGGCTCGGCACACATGAACCGGCTGTGAATTGCGTTGAGGCCTCAGGGTTCACCTGAAGTCTCACTTGGCCTTGATGGCGTCGCGGATTTCAGTGAGCAACTTAACTTCCTCACTCGGCGCCGGCGGCGGCGGCGGCGGTTCCTTGGTCTTGAGCCGGTTGATGCCGCGGATGGCGATGAACAGCACCCAGGCGACGATGAGGAAGTTGACGGTAACGGTCAGGAACTGGCCCCAGCCGAGTACGGCGCCCTGCTTCTTGGCGTCGGCGTAAGCGAGACCAGTCTGCACCTTCGACGACAACGGTAAGTAATAGTTGGAGAAATCCAGCCCGCCGGTAATCGCGCCGATGACGGGCGTGATGATGTCGGCGACCAGCGACGACACAATCGAGCCGAAAGCGGCGCCGATGATCACACCGACCGCGAGGTCGACGACGTTGCCGCGCAAAGCGAACTTTTTAAATTCCTCGATCATTGCCTGCATTCCCTGTTCATTGACCGAACGGCGCCGGTGCAATGTTCGGTGCGTTTTCCCACTCTGACAATGTGTGTTTTGGCGTGACTCATGGCAGATTGGTAAGGCGGTACCATGACTGTTGAAAACTGGTACGAAATGTGTGCGGACAGTGCCGCCTGCCCCGTGCGTAGGCCGGGAGGAGCGCCTATCTACCGCATCGAAACGCAAGGCAGGTCTGATTTGCTGCATTGCACAAAATAGGCCATAGTGCGCGCGATTCACGGGCCTCCCGGGGCGGATTCATGAGCAAAAACAACAGCGAAACCTGGAACACGAAGTACGGCAAGCGCCGTGTCCGCGACGAGAAGCCGACGCTCGCGGAAGCCATCGAGGCCGCCCGGGGATTCATCGACGATCTCGACCAACAGGCCGAGTTTGCCGCTTCGCTCATGGGCCTGCCCGTCGATCAGGTGCGTGCGGAAATCCAGAAGATGGCGCCGCCGCGCAAGGAGCCGCAGAAGTCTGTGGTGTTCACCGGTTCGGCCACGGCGCCGCGCACCATCGTCGTCGAGCGCAAGCCGACCCGCCGTGTCATTCCGGCGGGCGCGCGCGCCGCGCTGCTCAACCACTAAATCCGCTGACGCGTGATCGGAAGCCGCCGTGCCCCCGTATAAGGGGCACATGACGACACTTGTCTGGTTCCGTCAGGACTTGCGGCTGCGCGACAACCCCGCTCTGGCGGCAGCGGCCGCGCGCGGGGGCATCGTCCCCGTCTTTATTCTCGACGACAGTGACAAGAGCTGGGCGCCGGGCGCGGCCAGCCGCTGGTGGCTGCATCACAGCCTCAAGGCGCTGCGCAAGGAGCTTGGCGCGCTGTCGCTGTATCGCGGCGATCCGCTCAAGCTGATTCCGAAGATCATCGCCGAGGCCAAGGCGGACGGCGTAATGTGGAATCGCTGTTACGATCCGCATGCAGTTAAGCGCGACACGGCGCTGAAGGACAAGCTGAAGAAGGACGGCTTTGCCGCCGAGAGCTTCAATGGCTCACTTTTGGTCGAGCCGTGGGAAATCAAGACCGGCAGCGACGGGCCCTACAAGGTCTTCACACCCTACTGGCGATCGGCGCAGACCCGCGACTTTACAGCGCCCATCAACAAGCCGCGCACCATCGACGCGCATCGCCTCACCTCGTCCGAGACGCTCGAGGACTGGGACCTGATGCCGACCAAGCCGAACTGGGCCAAGGGCTTTGACCAGCACTGGACGCCGGCTCGACCGCTTCAAGCAGTTCATCGACGAAGACCTCGTCAGCTATGGCGAGATGCGCGACCGGCCCGACAGACCGTCGACGTCCCGGCTGTCGCCGCATCTGCATTTCGGCGAAATATCGCCACGGCAGATCTACGCCCGCCTGCAACATGACCTCGACGCCAAAACCACGCGCTCGGGCGCGGCGAAGTTCATGAGCGAAGTCGGCTGGCGCGAATTCGCCCACCATATTCTCTATCACTTCCCCAAGCTGCCCGATGACAACTGGCGCGATGCGTTCGACGCCTATCCGTGGCGCAACAGCAAGAGCGATTTGAAGGCGTGGCAGCGCGGCCGCACCGGCTATCCGCTGGTCGATGCCGGTATGCGCGAACTCTGGGCGACCGGCTTCATGCACAACCGCGTGCGCATGATCACAGCGAGCTTCCTGATCAAGCATCTGCGGCTCGACTGGCGCGACGGCGAAACCTGGTTCTGGGACACTTTGGTCGATGCCGATCTCGCCAACAACGCCTTCGGCTGGCAGTGGGTCGCCGGCTCCGGCGCCGATGCCTCGCCCTATTTCCGCATCTTCAATCCAATGGCACAGGGCGAGAAATTCGATCCTAACGGCGCCTATGTGCGGCGCTGGTGCCCGGAGTTATCAAAGCTGCCGGACAAGTTCATTCACGCACCGTGGAAGGCGGATGCTCATGTTTTGAAAGACGCCGGAATCGTGCTTGGCAAGGACTATCCCAAGCCCATCGTCGATCATGACGAGGCAAGGAAGGCGGCGCTGGAGGGGTACAAGAAGGTCAAGAAGTCAGGCTAGCGCCACGTCGACGATGCGCATCTGCACACGCTCGGCGCCTTGCCAGCGATCGACGGTGAGATAACCGGCGACGTGCGCCTGCCTCCCCCGGTTGTCGAGCAGCGCCTTGCCGAGCGGCGTACCGACGCAGCGAAAGCAGATGGCGTTGACGAACTGGCCGTCGCCGGACTTGAGCCGCGCGCGGATATGGTTCTCGCCGACCGGATCGACGTAGGCCAGCGTATGCGCCGGCAGCACCAGCACCGGCTCGGGATTGCCGGCACCGTAGGGCCCGGCCTTGGCCAGCAGCGCGCACAGGTCGGTGTTGACCGCGCCGGCGCTGACGGCGCCGTCGATCTTCAGCGCGGTCTCGCGCCGCGCCGCCTCGACCGAAGCCGACAAGGTCTCCTCCAAGAAGGCGCGGAACGGCCCGAGCCCGTCCTTGCGCACGGTGATGCCCGCGGCCATGGCGTGGCCGCCGCCCTTGACCAGCAGGCCCTGATTGACGGCCTCGCGCACGGCGCGGCCGAGATCGACGCCGGGGATCGAGCGGCCGGAGCCCGTGCCGGTACCGCCCGGCTCCAGCGAGATGGCGAAGGACGGCCGGCCGAAGCGTTCCTTCAGCCGCGCGGCGACGAGCCCGACGACGCCGGGATGCCAGCCGGCCTGCGCGGTGACGACCACCGCGCCCTTCTCTTCGAGGCCGAGCGCGGCCAGAGCCTCGGCCTCGGCCTGCTCGACGGCGGCGACCTCGATGGCGCGGCGCTCGTGATTGAGGCGGTCGAGTTCGACGGCGATGCGCCCCGCTTCTGTCGCGTCGTCTTCCAGCATCAGCCGCGCGCCGAGATCGGCGCGGCCGATGCGGCCGCCGGCATTGATGCGCGGGCCGAGCATGAAGCCGAGGTGAAACGCTTCCGGCGGACCGCTCAGGCGCGCCGCATCCATCAGCGCGGTCAGGCCCACCTGCTCGCGCCGCCGCATGGCGATGAGACCCTTGGCGACGAAAGCGCGGTTGAGCCCCTTGAGCGGCACCACGTCGGCCACGGTGCCGAGCGCGACCAGGTCGAGCATCGACAGCAGGTCCGGCGCCTTGCGGCCGTCGAAGTAACCGCGACGGCGCAGTTCGCGCGTCAACGCGACGAGTGTCATGAACACGATGCCGCAGGCGGCGAGATAACCGAGCCCGGACAGATCGTCGGCGCGGTTGGCGTTCACCACCGCGACCGCCGGCGGCAGGACTTCGTCGGCGATATGGTGATCGAGCACGATGGACTGCAGGCCGAGCGTGGCGGCTTCGGCCAGCACGACGTGGCTGGTCGTGCCGCAGTCGACCGTCACCAGTAGCGTCGCGCCTCGCTCGGCAAAGGAGCGGATGGCGTCGGCATTCGGCCCGTAGCCTTCGAAGATGCGGTCGGGGATGTGCACGATCGGATCGAGACCGCAACTGCGCAGGAAGCGCGCCAAGAGCGCTGATGAAGTCGCGCCGTCCACATCGTAATCGCCGAAGATCGCCACCTTCTCGTTGCGCTCGATGGCATCCGCGAGCCGCGCCGCCGCCGCGTCCATGCCGTTGAGAACCGACGGATCCGGCATCAGGTTCTTCACGGTCGGATCGAGATAGGCTTCGACTTCGTCCACCTCGACGCCGCGCCCGGCGAGTACGCGGGCGAGCAGTTCAGGCGTGCCAAGCCGCTGCGTGATCATCGTCGCGCGCGCCAGACCTCGATCGTCAAGCCGGTCGCGCCATGCCCGTCCCGTCGCGGATTTCTCCACGCCGAGGAAATAGCGGTCACGATCGTCGAAGGCGGCGGCAGGCAGGGCCATGCCGCGAATATAGGTTGTTTGAGGCGTGGCTGCACGGCGCAGCGTTCAGGCTGTGAATAGCTTAAAACTCCGGTCATTCCCGCGAAGGCGGGAATCCAGCTCTTCCGTCGTCAAGGGCTGGGTCCCCGCCTTCGCGGGGACGACCGGCGGATGAGATTAGCCGATCGAGAATCAATCCAGATGAAACTTCTCGAGCTGGCGGTGCTCGCCGATGACGCGGCGGACGGTGCCGGTGGTCGAGCGCATCACGACGGTCTCGGTCTCGATGACGTCTTTGCCGAAGCTGACGCCCCTGAGCATGGCGCCGGTGGTGACACCGGTCGCGGCGAACAGGCAGTCGCCCTTCACCATGTCCTCGATCTCGTACTTCTTCCTGGCGTCCTTGATGCCCATCTTCAGGATGCGCTCCTGCAGCGCCTCGGTGTCGATCACCAAGCGCGTCTGCATCTGGCCGCCGATGCAGCGCAGCGCCGCCGCCGACAGCACGCCTTCCGGCGCGCCGCCCGAACCAAGATAGATGTCGATGCCGGTCTTGGCCTCGGCGCAATGGATGACGCCGGCGACGTCGCCGTCCGAGATCAACGACACGGCCGCGCCGAGTTTGCGGATCGCGGCGATCTTGTCGGCATGGCGCGGGCGGTCGAGCAGGATCGCGGTGATCTCCGAGGGCTTCACCCCCTTGGCCTTGGCGAGGTTGATGATGTTTTCTTCCACCGGGGCGTCGAGATCGACGGTGCCTTTCGGATAGCCAGGACCAATGGCGATCTTGTCCATGTAGCAGTCCGGCGCGTGCAGCAGCGTGCCGCCGTCGGCCATGGCGATGGTGGCGATCGACCCCGGCATGTTCTTGGCGCACAGCACGGTGCCTTCGAGCGGATCGACGGCGATGTCGACCTTGGGGCCGTTCTTGTTGCCGACCTTCTCACCAATGAACAGCATCGGCGCCTCGTCGATCTCGCCCTCGCCGATCACCACGGTGCCGTCGATCGGCAGCTTGTTGAGCTCACGGCGCATCGCGTCGACCGCGGCCTGGTCGGAGGCCTTGTCGAGCCCGCGGCCGCGCAAACGCGCCGCCGACACCGCGGCGCGCTCGGTGACGCGCACGATCTCCAGCGTCAGAATGCGCTCCAGCAGCAGTTCGGGCTGAATGGTAATCGAAGCCATCGGATAATCCCCTCGTAACTGACTAATTCTTCTCGATACGGATGACTTGCGGCCGGCCCGAGATCACCTTGTCGCGCCCCACGGCTGCGAGCGCCTTGCGCACCGCGTCCTCGCTGGTGGCGTAGGTGATCAGGATAACCGGCACGGAGCCGTTTTTCGACTTCGGCGCGACTTCCCCCTTGGGGTGGCGCTGCACGATGGATTCCAGCGAAATGTCCTGCTCCGCAAGCCTTTTGGCAATAGTCGCCGCGGTGCCGGGCTTATCGCGCGCCTCGAGACGGATGTAATAGCCGCCTTCGTGGCGCTGCATCGGCGCTTTCTTCACCACCGCGAGCTTGGCCGTCGGCCGGCCGAATGGTGCGGTCTTCGCGCCGCGCGCGATGTCGGCGATATCCGAAAGCACGGCCGACGCAGTGGCTGCGCCGCCGGCGCCGGGACCGACCAGCGTGATCGGATTGATGCCTTCGGCGTCGATGGTGACGGCGTTGGTGACGCCCATCACCTGCGCGATCGAGGAATCCTTGCGCACCATGGTCGGATGCACGCGCTGCTCGATGCCTTTCGGCGTGCGCACGGCGACGCCGAGCAGCTTGATGCGATAGCCGAGCTCGTCGGCGGCGGCGAGATCGGCCGGCGCGATCGAGGAAATGCCTTCGACATAGATCGCGCTCTCATCGACCTTGCTGCCGAAAGCGAGCGACGCGAGCAGCGCCAGCTTCTGCGCCGTGTCGAAGCCCTCGACGTCGAAGGTCGGATCGGCCTCGGCATAACCGAGCTGCTGCGCGTCGGCGAGACAGTCGGCGTAGGAGAGGCCCTCCTGCTCCATCCGCGTCAGAATGTAATTGCAGGTGCCGTTGAGGATGCCGTAGATGCGGTTGATGGCATTGCCGGCAAGTCCCTCGCGCAAGGTCTTGATCACCGGAATGGCGGCGGCAACCGCAGCTTCATAATTGAGCGACACGCCCGTCTTCTCGGCAAGCTGCGCCAGCCTGAAGCCGTGCTTGGCGAGCAGCGCCTTGTTCGCCGTCACCACCGACTTGCCGGAGGCGAGCGCGTACTCGACCGCGGTCTTGGCCGGATCGCCCGAGCCGCCCATCAGTTCGACGAACACGTCGATGCCGTCATAGCCGGCCAGTTCGACCGGATCTGAAAACCACTTCATCTTTTTCAGGTCGATGCCGCGGTTCTTGTTGCGCGAGCGCGCGCAAACCGCGACCACTTCGATCGGGCGGCCGCAACGCGCGGCCAGCGCGCCGCGCTGCGCGGCGATCTGGGCGATGAGCGCCGCGCCAACCGTGCCGAGCCCGGCGACGCCGACTTTAAGAGATTGAGACATGCGCTAACGCCGCGTCGCCAGCGGAACGACGTTGTGGAGCTGCGTCGGCGCCGTCTCAAGGAAGCGCTTGATGTTGCGCGCCGCCTGGCGGATGCGCTGCTCGTTCTCCACGAGCGCGATACGCACGAAGCCCTCGCCGCGCTCGCCGAAGCCGGTGCCCGGCGAGACGGCGACTTCGGCCTTCTCGACCAGGAGCTTGGAGAACTCGACCGAGCCCATGTCGCGGAACGGCTCGGGAATCGGCGACCAGGCGAACATCGAGGCGCTAGGCGCCGGCACGTTCCATCCCGCGCGCGAGAAGCTCTCGACCATCACGTCGCGGCGCTTGGTGTAGGTATCGCGCATCTCGCGCACGCAATCTTCCGGACCGTTCAGCGCCGCCGCGGCGGCGACCTGGATCGGCGTGAAAGCGCCGTAGTCGAGATAGGATTTCACGCGGCCGAGCGCCGCGATCAGCCGGTCGTTGCCGACGGCAAAGCCCATGCGCCAGCCGGCCATCGAGAAGGTCTTCGACATCGAAGTGAATTCGGCGGTGACGTCGATCGCGCCCGGCACCTGGAGTACCGACGGCGGCGGCTCGCCGTCGAAGAACACTTCGGCATAAGCCAGATCCGACAGGATGAAGATCTCGTGCTTCTTGGCGAAGGCGACGAGGTCCTTGTAGAAGTCGAGGCTGGCGACGAAGGCGGTCGGGTTCGACGGATAACAGACGACGATCGCGATCGGCTTGGGGATCGAGTGGCGGATGGCGCGCTCGACATGGGCGAAGAAGTCGGGCGTCGGCTCCGACGGCACCGAGCGGATCACGCCGCCCGCCATCAGGAAGCCGAAGGCATGGATCGGATAGCTCGGGTCGGGCACGAGGACGACGTCGCCGGGCGCGGTGATGGCCTGCGCCATGTTGGCGAAGCCTTCCTTCGAACCAAGCGTGGCGACGACCTGGGTATCGGCATTGAGCTTCACGCCAAAGCGGCGCTCATAGTAGGCCGCCTGCGCCTTGCGCAGGCCGGGGATACCGCGCGACGCCGAATAGCGGTCGGTGCGCGGCTTGCCCAAGGTTTCCTTGAGCTTGTCGATGACGTGCTGCGGCGCCGGCAGGTCGGGATTGCCCATGCCGAGGTCGATGATGTCTGCACCGGCGTTCCGGGCCTTGGCCTTGGCGCGGTTCACCTCTTCGAACACGTACGGCGGCAGACGGCGGATGCGGTAAAATTCTTCCATCGCTTCAGACCTTGGCAGGGGCCTAGGCCGCCCTCTCCGGCTGGCCCTTAAAACCCCGGCTGGCTTTTATCATGGGTTCGTTTTTGCGCCAGTAGCCTGCCCGGTTTTCGAGGCCGCAGGCTTCTTTTTTGCCGGTTTTGGCGGCGTGGAGGCGTCGGGGGGCGGCAGCTCCGGGTCGGCGTTCAGCTTCTCGTGGCTGTCGCGCAGCTTCTGCAGGTCGTTCTGCAGGTTGAGCTGCTGCTGGTCGTCCAGCGGCGCGTCCGGCCGGGCCGGCGGCTTATCGTAGACATTGGGATAGCTGTAGCCCTTGGCCGGCGGCTTCGGGGCGCCATCGGGCAGACCGCCGAGTGCGTGCGGCAGGGCATCGCCCATGCCACCCTGGGCGCAGCCGGATAACGCCAGTTGCGCCGCAACCGGCACGAGGACCGCCAGCACGAGGCGCCTGATCTGCCGCTTATTCATCCGGTCCGTCATCGCCCCTTCGCGCCGCATGTCCGTACCGAAATGCTGCAGCGCGTCGCGCCGCCACCAAAAATCGGTGCAGACTCAATAGATTATAGCATATTAGGGCTATCGGGCTAATATGGCGGCAGCAAGGTCCGCCGGCGCGGTTCAATCTGCGAACATTTGGCGCAGAATTGCCGCAAAAGGCGCCTTGCGATGGCTGAGGCTCCGGGCCAAGTCTGGTCCGGGGACACGACAACAATGACGATGGAAACGTCCAAGGACACGAATGCCGGTGACGCCCGGGGCACCGCGCCTCAGGGTGAACTCAAGCTCGTTGCCTCCAACGCCTCGCCGAAGCCCGCCGCGCCGGCGGCCAAACGCGGCGCGCCGGCGGCCGCGGCCGAGGCGCCCTCCTTCGGCAGCGTCGATATCGAAGCCTTTTCGCGCAACCTCGCCCGCGTCATCGAAAACGGCGGCAAGGCCCTCGCCGCCTACATGAAACCGCGCGAGGAAGGCAAGGTCCGCGACGAGTTCAACGAGGACGTCGCCGACATCGTCAAGACCATCGCCAAGGTTCTGGAGTTCTGGTTGTCGGATCCGCAGCGCACGCTGGAACTGCAGACCAGCGTCGGCCGCTCCTATCTCGACCTCTGGGGCAGCGCCATGCGCCGCATGTCCGGCGAGGACGCCGCGCCCGTCGTCAGGGCCGATCCGAAAGACAAGCGGTTCGCCGATCCGGAATGGTCGCAGAACCAGTTCTACGATTTCCTCAAGCAACTCTATCTGCTGACCGTGCAATGGAGCGAGAAGCTGGTCCAGGGCGCCGACGGCATCGACGAGCACACCCGTCAGAAGGCCGAGTTCTACGTCAAGCAGTTCGCCAACGCGATCTCGCCGTCGAATTTCGTGCTGACCAATCCCGAACTCATGCGCGAGACGATGACGTCGAACGCGGAGAACCTCGCCAACGGCATGGCCATGCTCGGCGAGGACATCGCCGCCGGTCAAGGCAACCTGCGCATCCGCCAGACCGATCCGGGCAACTTCGCCGTCGGCAAGAACCTGGCGCTGACGCCGGGCAAGGTGATCTATCAGAACGACCTGATGCAACTCATCCAGTACGAGGCGACGACGGATGAAGTGTTGAAGGTTCCGCTGCTGATCGTGCCGCCGTGGATCAACAAGTTCTACATCCTCGACCTGACGCCGGAAAAATCCTTCATCAAATGGTGCGTCGATCGCGGCTTCACCGTCTTCGTCATTTCCTGGGTCAATCCCGATGCGACCTTGGCCAGGAAGAGCTTCGAAGAATACATGAAGGAAGGCCCGCTCACCGCGCTCGACATCGTCGAGCAGGTCACCGGCGAGAAGAAGGTCCACACCATCGGCTACTGCGTCGGCGGCACCCTCCTCGCGGTGACGCTCGCTTACCTCGCGGCCAACAAGCGGAACGCGGTCGTCTCGGCCACCATGTTCGCGGCGCAGGTCGACTTCACCTATGCCGGCGACCTCAAGATCTTCGTCGACGAGGAGCGCATCAAGCAGCTCGAAGCGCGCATGCAGGAAACCGGGTATCTCGACGCCTCGCGCATGGCCAATACCTTCAATATGCTGCGCTCGAACGACCTGATCTGGCCCTATGTCGTCAACAACTATCTCAAGGGCAAGAAGCCCTACCCGTTCGACCTTCTGTACTGGAATTCCGACGCCACGCGCATGCCGGCGGCGAACCATTCGTTCTATCTGCGCAACTGCTATCTCAATAATCGTCTGACCAAGGGCGAGATCGAGCTCGCCGGCGCCAAGCTGAAGCTGAGCAAGGTCAAGGTACCGATCTACAATCTGGCGACGCGCGAGGATCATATCGCGCCGGCCAAATCCGTGCTGTACGGCTCGCAGTTCTTCGGCGGCCCGGTCCGCTATGTCCTGGCCGGATCGGGACACATC
The DNA here is from genome assembly GCA_018240595.1 of Pseudomonadota bacterium. Taxonomy (GTDB): domain Bacteria; phylum Pseudomonadota; class Alphaproteobacteria; order Rhizobiales; family Xanthobacteraceae; genus Pseudolabrys. Next base: position 41,513 of record JAFEFL010000058.1, read on the forward strand.
GCCGGCGTCATCAACCCGCCGGGACCGAAGATCAAATACCAGTACTGGACGGGTGACCCGCCGAAGGGCGACGACGTCGACAACTGGCTCGAGACCGCGACCGAACATCCGGGCTCGTGGTGGCCGGACTGGCTCGATTGGATCAAGAGTCTCGACGAGGAGCACGTACCGGCCCGCGCCATCGGCGGCGGCAAGCTCGAAGCGATCGAGGATGCGCCGGGAGCTTACGTCAAGATGCGCAGCTGAGGCTTTTCTTCTGCGGCATTTTCGTCCCGCCAACCGGCCTACGACGCCAGCTTGATCGGCACTTTCAGATAATGCACGCCGTCGACCTCGGCCGGCGGAAATTTGCCGGCGCGGATATTCACCTGGATCGACGGCAACAGTAACAGCGGAGCCGCCAGCGTCGCATCGCGCGCTTCGCGCATCTTGACGAAGTCGTTCTCACTGACGCCTTCATGCACATGCACGTTGCGCGCCCTCTCCTCCGCGACCGTGGTCTCCCAGGCATATTGGTCGCGGCCCGGCGCCTTGTAGTCGTGGCACATGAACAGCCGGGTCTCGGGCGGCAGCGACAGCACGCGGTGGATCGAGCGATAGAGGTCGCGCGCATTGCCGCCGGGGAAATCGGCGCGCGCCGTGCCGTAATCCGGCATGAATAGGGTGTCGCCGACGAACACGGCATCGCCGATGCGGTACGACACGCAGGCCGGCGTATGGCCCGGCGTGTGCATCACCTCGGCCTCGATGGTGCCGATCTTGAAGCGCTCGCCGTCCTTGAACAGGAGATCGAACTCCGAGCCGTCGCCGGAGACATCAACCGCGTTAAACACCGGCCGAAAAATGCGCTGCACGTCGCGGATGTGCTCGCCGATCGCGACCTTGGCGCCGGTCTTCAGCTTGATGTAGGGCGCGCCCGACAGATGATCGGCATGGGCGTGGGTTTCGAGAACCTGGCCGATCTTGACGCCAAGTTCCTGCGCTCGCGCCAGGATCCTGTCGGCCGACGCCGTGGAACAGTCGCCGGTGCGGAAATCGTAATCGAGCACCGGATCGATCACGGCGCCTTCATGCGTGTCGCCGTCCCACACCAGATAGCTCACGGTGTTGGTCGGTTCGTCGAAAAACGCCTCGATCCGCGCTTGCTTCGCATGTGCCGCTGCTGGCATCGCACCGCTCCTTCGGTTCGCATCGGGATCAGTCTTGACGGATATATAAGCCATCCCTAATTTAGCAATATCTAATATAAAGGTTCCCCATGCGCGCGTCGTCCGTCGCCAAGCCTTTGCTCACTGACAAGACCCTAGCCGCCGATAAGGCCATGAGCCAGCTTGAACGCAAGGCCGCGGAAGCGGCCGGGCTGTTGAAGCTGCTGGCCAATGAGAACCGGCTGTTGATCCTCTGTCGTCTGGCCGCGGCCGGTGAAGCCTCGGTCGGCACTCTGACCGCCGCCGTCAAATTGAGCCAATCGGCGCTGTCGCAGCATCTCGCAAAGATGCGCGACGATGGCCTCGTCGCAACGCGGCGCGACGGCCAGACCATCTTCTACCGCATCGAAGACGAGCATACCGCGCGCCTCCTGGCACTGCTCAAGGACATCTACTGCCCCTAGGCGGGCCGAAAAACGCCCCAGCCTCACAAAGGACAACAACAATGAAAACCATTTCGCCCGAACGCGCCGCAGAACTCGTCAAGGCCGGCGCCACGCTGATCGATATCCGCGAGAACAACGAATACGCCAGCGAGAACATTCCCGGCGCGCGTCATCACGCGTTATCGCAGATCGGCCCCGATTCCGTTTTACGCGCCGGCGACACCGTGCTGATCTATCACTGCAAGTCGGGCGGCCGCACCGCGATGAACGCCGGACGCCTCGCCGCCGCCGCCGGCCAGTGCGACGTCTATGTGATGGGGGGCGGCATCGAAGCCTGGAAGCGCGCCGGTTTCGCCACTTCGGCACGGCCCGCCCGCGAGCCCGGAGCCGACAACGGCCAGGGCGGACTGTTGCAGCGCCTGACGTCGATGTTCCGTGCGTAAACCCCGCGGCGTCCTGGACCCGAAGTCACGCGTCAGTCTGGAGTCCCCATGTTGCATCACGTCCTCGCCATCGCGTCCGGCAGCCTCGTCGGCTTCACGCTCGGCCTGATCGGCGGCGGCGGCTCAATCCTTGCCGTGCCCCTGCTCGTCTATGTCGTCGGCGTGTCATCGCCGCATGTCGCAATCGGCACCAGCGCCATCGCGGTGGCGGCGAGTGCGGCAGCCAATCTCGCCGGTCACGCCCGCGCCCGCACCGTCAAGTGGGGCTGCGCCATCGTCTTCGCCGTCTCGGGCATGGCCGGCGCCGCGCTCGGCGCGCAGGTCGGCAAGATGGTCGATGGCACGCGCCTGCTGTCGCTGTTCGGCGCACTGATGGTCGTCATCGGCGTCCTGATGCTGCGGCCGCGCAAGAGCGGCGGCGACCCCGACGTCAGACTTACCGCCGAGACCCGCGCCACGCTGCTGCCGTGGCTGATCGGCGGCGGCCTTGTCGTTGGCGCGCTGTCCGGCTTCTTCGGCATCGGCGGCGGCTTCCTCATCGTGCCGGGGCTGATCGGCGCCACGACAATGCCGCTGATCAACGCCATCGGCTCGTCGCTGGTCTCGGTTACCGCCTTCGGCGCGACCACCGCGGCGAGCTATGCCTGGTCCGGCCTCGTGGATTGGCCGCTGGCCTTCATGTTCATCGCCGGCGGAGCGCTCGGCGGCCTGATCGGCACGCGGCTGGCGCGCCATCTTGCCGGCCATAAGCATGCGCTGACGCGCGTCTTTTCCGGCATCGTCATCGCCGTCGGCCTTTACGTTGTCGGCCGCTCGGTGATTGGCTGATTATCCACCGCCGCGGCGCCTCGATGGCCGCCGTCCTGCTGATCGGCTAGTCTCCTCCGCCGGCTCCGGCCGATACGTCCCACGGAGGCAATGATGTCGCGCGAACTGATGTGGCTTACCTTCACCGCCATCCTGACCGGGGTGCTGTGGATTCCCTACGTCCTCGACCGCATCATCGTGCGCGGCCTGTGGGGGGCGCTTGCCAATCCGTCGCGCGACGACAAGCCGCAAAGCCCGTGGGCGCAACGGCTATATTTCGCCCACACCAATGCCGTCGACAATCTCGTCGTGTTCGCGCCGCTGGTGCTGATCCTCGACAATATCGGCTATTCGTCACGCGGTACGGTGATCGCCTGCGCGGTGTATTTCTGGGCGCGCCTCGCCCATGCCATCGTCTACGCGCTCGGCGTGCCGGTGCTGCGCACGCTCGCCTTCGCCGTCGGCTTCGGCGCGCAGGTTGCGCTGGTGCTGGCGATCTTCGGCAAGCTCTAATGTAACGGCGCCGCTCGCGCCGCGATGGCGCGCGTATCGGCGCCGCGCGGCAAGGTGCCGAAGGCGCCGCCGCCCTCGCCCGACAGGCGCGAGGCACAGAACGCATCGGCCACGTAAGGCGGCGCGTACTTGACCAGCAGCGCCGCCTGCAGCGCGAGCACGAGGTCGCGCGTGAGCGCCCGCGCCTGAGCTTCGTCATTGCGTTCTGCCCCGCCAAGGCGTTTCTCGAGCGATGCAACGAACGCCTTGAGGCGCGGCTCGCCCGCGCCATCGAGTTCGGCGCGCAGGACCTCGCTCGCATGCGCGGTACGGCCGAGCGCGCGCAGCACGTCGAGGCACATGACGTTGCCGGAGCCCTCCCAGATCGAATTGACCGGCGCCTCGCGATAGAGCCGCGGCATGACGCTTTCCTCGATGTAGCCGGAGCCGCCGAGCACTTCCATCGCCTCCAAAGTGACGAAGGGCGTGCGCTTGCAGATCCAGAACTTCGCCGCCGGCGTGATGACGCGGCGGAACACCGTGGCAACGTCGTCGTCCTCGTCATAGGCGCGCGCCAGACGGAAGGTCAGCGTCGTCGCGGCTTCGCATTCGAGCGCCAGATCGGCGAGCACATTGGTCATCAGCGGCTGGTCGATCAGCTTCTTCTGGAACACGGTGCGATGCCGGGCATGGTGTACGGCTTGCGCCACCGCGGCGCGCATCAGCGACGACGAGCCGATGGCGCAATCGAGCCGCGTGTGATTGCCCATCTCGATGATGGTCGGAATGCCGCGGCCCTCCTCGCCGATCAATTGCGCATAGGCGCCCTTGAATTCGACCTCGCTGGAGGCGTTGGAGCGATTGCCGAGCTTGTCCTTCAGCCGAATGATCTCAATGGCATTGCGCTCGCCGTCGGGCGTGAAGCGCGGCAGCAGAAAACAGCTCAGTCCCTTCTCGGTCTGCGCCAGCACCAGGAAGGCGTCGCACATCGGCGCCGACATGAACCACTTGTGGCCGTGGAGCCGGAACGAGCCGTCGCCGGCGGCCGCGGCGCGCGTCGTATTGGTGCGCAGGTCGGAGCCGCCCTGGTTCTCGGTCATGCCCATGCCGACGAGCGCGGCGGTCTTGTCCTGCACCGGGATGAAGCGCTTGTCGTAGTCGCGGCCGTAGATCTTCGGCAGCCAGTCGGCGGCAACGCCGGGCGCATGGCGCAAGGTCGGCACCGAGCCGTAGGTCATGGCGACCGGGCAATAGACGCCGCTCTCGATCTGGTTGAGCATGTAGGTGCCGGCGGCCCGGGCGACATGGGCGCCGGCTTGCGGATGCGCCCACGGGCTGGAGTGCAGCCCGGCGCGCAGCGCGATCGCCATCAGCTCATGCCAGGCCGGATGGAACTCGACCTCGTCGAGGCGGTGGCCGTAACGGTCGAGCGTCTTGAGCTGCGGCGTGAACCTGTTGGCGTCGAAGCCGAGCTTCACGGTCTCCGGCTTGCCGAGCGTGGCGCCGAGCGCGTGAAGTCCGCTCTCGGCCCATTCGGCCTGTTCGCGCCGCACCGCCTCGCGCAACACCACGTCGCTGGCGAAGAGATTATACGGCTCCAGCGGCGGCGGCTGGTTCGCGACCTCGAACATGGTCGGGCCTCCCGGCAAGGATGCCCGACCCTATTCGATGTGGCGATTCTAGGGAAACAGCGCGACCTGATCGATGCCCATGGTCTCGGGGAAGCCCATGATCAAGTTCATGTTCTGGATCGCCTGACCGGATGCGCCCTTCACCAGGTTGTCGAGCGCCGAGATGATGATGGCGCGGCCCTCGATGCGGTCGGCGGCGACGCCGATCATGGTCATGTTCGAGCCGCGCACGTGCCGCGTATGCGGCGTTTCGCCAAACGGCAGCACGTGGACGAACGATTCCTTGGCGTAGAACTTCACCAGGATGTCGTGCAGGTCCTGCGCCGTGCGCCCCCGCCGCCCGCGCACATAGATGGTCGAGAGGATGCCGCGGTTCTGCGGCAGCAGATGCGGCGTGAAGGTCACCGTCACCTCGCGCCCCGCCGCCAGAGAGAACTCCTGATCGAGCTCGGCCATGTGCCGGTGCTTGCCGACGCCATAGGCGTTGAAGCCCTCGGACACTTCCGAGAACAGCATCGCCTCTTTCGCCGCGCGGCCGGCGCCGGTCATGCCGGACTTGGCGTCGATGACGATCTCGTCGAGATCAATGGCCTTGGCCCTGATCAGCGGTGTCAGCGGCAGTTGCGCGCCCGAGGTGTAGCAGCCCGGATTGGCGACCAGCCGCGCCTTCTTGATGTCGCGCCGGTGGATCTCGACGAGGCCATAGGCGGCCTCCTTCTGCAGTTCCGGCGCATGGTGCTCGTGGCCATACCACTTGGCGTAAGCGGCCGTGTCGGACAGCCGAAAGTCAGCCGACAGGTCGACCACCTTGGTGTCCGGCGCCGCGGCGAGCAGATCCTTGAGCACCTTCTGCGTCGTGGCGTGCGGCAACGCGCAGAACACGACGTCGAGCGCCAGCGCCTTCCAGTCGAGACCTTCGATGGCGACGAGGGTCGGCAGCTCATAAGGCGAGAACTGCGGGAACACCTCGCGCATCGGCTTTCCGGCGGAGCGCTCCGCGGTCAGCAGCACGATTTCCGCGCGCGGGTGCCGCAGCAGCATTCGCACCAGTTCCGAACCGGTGTAACCCGAAGCGCCGAGAACGCCGATCTTTGCCTTTGTCGCCATGGTCTTAAGCCTTTGTCTTCATGCCCCGTCTGAACGACGGAGAAATGCGGATGCTCCGAACAGGAAGCGGTTTCGATATTCGGAAGGCAAGCGGTCTGGAAGGGCATGTGCCGCGGGCCAATCCGGCGGCACGGGGACAGATCTACACGCCAAAGCGCGCCCGTGCCGTGGCAGTACGGCGGCGGCGGCGCGGTCCGGTGCAGGTGCAAATCGTCGTCATGGGCGGCGATATAGGACCGCCCGCGGAACCGGTCAATCCCGGTATTTAGGGCAGTGAAATGCAAAAAGGCCGCCCAGGAGGCGGCCTTTGACGCTTATCGGCGCATTGCCAGCTCAGCCGTTCGGATCCCAGGCGACCGGGATCAGGCGATACCCTGCCCCGTCCTTTTCGACGTGGCCGACGCATGGATACGGGAAGTGATAGCCAACCACCGTCATCTTCTCGGCGGACGCCATGTCGTAGATCTTGTGGCGGGTCGCCTGCGCGACGGCGCCGTCATTGTCGAACAGCGCGTGCCAATCCGGATGGCGCAGGAACAGCGACGGGATGTTGGTGACGTCGACCTGCACCAGGATCTTCTTGGCCCCCGAGGCGACGACGAACGAGTTGTGCCCCGGCGTGTGGCCCGGCGTCGCGATCGACGTGATGCCCGGCGCGACTTCCTTGTCGGGCTCGTAGGTCGAGACCTTGATGCCGTCCATCATCTTCTTGACGTTCGGAAACTGCGCCTTGTTGAAGCCGTTCGCCTTGCTGGCATTGGCCTCGTCGCTCCAGAAGGCGAGTTCGGTCGCCGGCACCTTGATTTCGGCGTTCGGGAAAGCGGGCGAACCATCCGCATTCTTCAGGCCGCCGATATGGTCGCCGTGGAAATGCGAGATCAGCACGATGTCGATCTTCTTCGGATCGATGCCGGCCGCTTCCATGTTCTGCCGCGCCTGACCGACCGCGCCCTTGCTGGCCGCAAAGGCGCCGAGGCCGTTGCCGGTGTCGATGGCGACGAGCTTGGAGCCGGTGTTGATGATCATCGGCGAGAACGGAATGGTGACCTTGCCGTCCGGCATATAGGCGGCTTCCGCGGCCTTGATCGCCTGGTCCTTGCTGGCGTTGACGACGAAATTGTCCGGCATCGGCATGGTGCGCGCGCCGTCCATGAGTTGGACGATTTCGAAGTCGCCGACCTTGTAGCGATAGACGCCGGTGCTCTTGAAAGCCTCGGCCGGCGCCGCAGCCAGAAGCGGGGTGGCACCGAGCGGCGACAGCGCGGACGCGGCACCGGCCGCGGCGGCAGTCGCGAATAGCTTGCGTCGGGTCATCTGCATGTTTTCGGTCTCCATGGGGCCCCCATCGTTTCTGATTGGCAGCGCGTTCAGGTCGGCCGTTATCGCCGGCCGGTCCGGCACAATAACCCCGGACCGGGCGCGCTTATTCAAAATGTCCGTGATCGGCCGGCTTGATGCCGCCGCATTGCCGCCATGCGGCGCGTTACCAGGGCCAGGCCGCCAGAACGCGCGAGACCCCGTCGCCCAGCGTCAGCAGCACCGCCGCCCAGACAAAGGCCGAAGCGAAATTGGCAAGCTGGAACGACCAGAACGGCATCTCGAAGATGCCCGCGATCAGCGGAACCGAGGCCCTGAGAGGCCCGAAGAAACGACCGATGAAAATGCCCGCCACACCCCACTTCTTCACGAAGGCTTCGCCGCGCGGAATGAGATCGGGGTGCCGCGACAGCGGCCAGATGTGCTGCACGCGGTATTCGAGCTTGCAGCCGATCCAGTAGGACAGCCAGTCGCCCAGCGCGGCGCCGAGCGCGGCAGCGATCCACACCGGCCAGAAACTGATGCCGCTCGAGCCCACCAGCGCGCCGAGCGCCACCAGCGCACCCCAGGCCGGCAGCAAAAGGGAGATGAAGGCGAGCGACTCACCGAAGGCCAGCGCGAACATGATCGGCGGCGCCCAGGCGGCATTCTCCCGCGTGAAGACGATGATCTGGTCGACGGTGCCCTGAATGTCCATTCGCGGTCGATCTAGCCTGCCGTTCGGGAACCCGCCAGTGCGGCATGAGCGCCCGGCGCCCGCCCGCGGCGGTCTCGGTTTCGGCTCGATCATGGCATAGTCACTGGCAAACGATTCGCCGGCACCCTAACTGTCGGGCTCGATCCTTCTCAATCATCTTCTGAAGACCTGAAAAGAACCTTTTGTAACTATGGCCAAATCCGCAACCAGCAAGAAAACCGGCAAGCAGGACGACCTGTTTGCCGCCCCCGCCCGCCAGGCAGCCTCCCGCCCCGCGCCGAAGGAAGCGGCACGCAAGGCGTCGAAATCCGGCGGCGGCGATGGCGGCTACAGCGCCAAGCACATCGAGGTTCTCGAGGGTCTGGAACCGGTGCGCCGGCGCCCCGGCATGTATATCGGCGGCACCGACGAGAAGGCGCTGCACCACCTGTTCGCCGAGGTCATCGACAACTCGATGGACGAGGCGCTGGCCGGGCACGCCGACTGGATCGAGGTCGAGCTCGACGCCGATGGTTTCATCGCCATCACCGACAACGGCCGCGGCATGCCGGTCGACAACCATCCGAAGTTCAAGAACAAGTCGGCGCTGGAAGTGATCATGTGCACGCTGCACGCCGGCGGCAAATTCGACTCGGAGGTCTATGAGACCTCCGGCGGCCTGCACGGCGTCGGCGTCTCGGTCACCAATGCGCTGTCGGAGCGGCTAGAAGTCGACGTCTGGCGCGAGCAGACGCAGTATCACATGGTCTTCGAGCGCGGTAAGCCGAAGGGCAAGCTGGAGAAAGTCGGCCGCGCGCCGAACAAGCGCGGCACCCGCGTGCGCTTCAAGCCCGATCCCGAGATCTTCGGCAAGAAGGCGGCGTTCGACCCGGCGCGCGTCTTCAAGATGGCGCGCTCCAAGGCCTATCTCTACGGCGGCGTCGAGATCCGTTGGTCCTGCGCGCCCGAACTGGTCGAAGGCACCGACATTCCGGCGAAGGCATCGTTCCACTTCGCCAATGGCCTGTCCGACTATCTGCGCACCAATCTCGAAGGCGCCACCTTCGTGCATCCCGACATCTTCTCCGGCTCGGCCGGCAAGAGCGGCAAGCACGGCGCGGTGGAATGGGCGGTGGCCTGGACCGCCGACGCCGACGGCTTCAGCAACTCTTACTGCAACACCATCCCGACGCCGGACGGCGGCACGCACGAGTCCGGCCTGCGCTCCGCCCTGCTCCGCGGTCTGAAAGATCACGCCGCGCGCATCGGCCAGGAAAAGCGCGTCGCGCCGGTGACCAGCGAAGACATCATGGTCGGCTCGGGCTCGATGCTGTCGGTCTATATCCGCGAGCCGGAATTCCAGGGCCAGACCAAGGACCGTCTCGCCACCGCCTCGGCGCAGAAGATCGTCGAAGGCGCCATCAAGGATCCGTTCGATCACTGGCTGTCGGGCAATCCGGTCCAGGCCAACAAACTCCTCGACTTCGTCATCGAGCGCGCCGAGGACCGCTTGCGCCGCCGCGCCGAGAAGGACGTTGCGCGCAAGACCGCGGTGCGCAAGCTGCGCCTCCCCGGCAAGCTTGCGGACTGCTCGAACACCGCCGAGCAAGGCTCCGAACTGTTCATCGTCGAAGGCGACTCGGCCGGCGGCTCGGCCAAGCAGGCGCGCGACCGCAGCACCCAGGCTGTGCTGCCGCTGCGCGGCAAGATCCTCAACGTCGCCTCCGCCGGCAAGGACAAGCTGGCGCAGAACCAGCAGCTCGCCGACCTCATTCAGGCGCTCGGCTGCGGCACCGGCGCGCATTTCCACGAGAAGGATCTGCGCTACGAGAAGATCATCATCATGACCGACGCCGACGTCGACGGCGCCCACATCGCGTCATTGCTGATCACGTTCTTCTACCGGCAGATGCCGAAGCTGATCGATCTCGGCCGGCTGTATCTCGCGGTGCCGCCGCTGTATCGGCTCCAGCACGGCGGCAAGATCGCCTATGCGCGCAACGACGCGCACAAGGACCATCTGCTCAAAGCTGAGTTCAACGCCAACGCCAAGGTCGAGGTCTCGCGCTTCAAGGGCCTCGGCGAGATGATGGCGGCGCAGCTCAAGGAAACGACGATGGACCCGAACAAGCGCACCTTGCTCAAGGTGACGTTGGCGCATGAGGATGAGAAGGCGGCGGCGAAATCGGTCGAGCGCTTGATGGGCAACAAGGCCGAAGCGCGCTTCGAGTTCATCCAGGAGAAGGCGGAGTTTGCCAGCGAGGAGTTGCTGGACGTTTGACGCCCTGAAGGCTGTTGAAGCCGGGCTACGGACAGCGTCGTAGCACCGGCGTCTTCAGCCCGCTCCTGAGTGCGATGCCGTTCTTCACGCGCACGCCGTCGTCGCCGCGATTGTAGATCGTGCGCCGCGTCTCGATGCCCTTGGCGTCCTTGCGAATGCGCATCACCAGGGTCTGTGCCTCTTCGCCTTCGAGACCGGGACGGAACAGCACGCGCGCCTCGACCGTCTCCTTGTCGAGCCGCTGCGCGGCGACAAAGTGATAAAGGTTGCTGGCGTATTCGGGGCCGACATCGTGGGTCTCGACGACACGGCCATCACCCGGCGCCGTCGTCGCCACATGCGGGTTCTGCGGGCTCGCCGGCGTCGCGCAATCGAGCGCCCAGTTGCCGAGCAGGTTCAGATCGCGGAATACCGGTTCGGCGGTGAAGGACGGCCTGGCAAGCTCGGCGTTGTCGGACGCGGGCTCGGTGGCGGCGATCGCCGGCAAGACTGCCGGCAGGACAGACAGCACGGCGAGACAGCCCCACGCCGCGACGCGTTTAACCAACAAATGCCGACTCCCGATCCCTGCCCCTTGGCAGCATAGCAACGGGCGGCGAGCCGACAATGTGCGTTAGGTCAAAGCCTCAGTTATTTTTCGCGGGGCCGCGCTGGCGCTCAAAACGCCAATCCATAACGCGGCACCGCTTGCAGATACCGCACATAGGGTGCTCCGAACTTTGCCGCGAGATAGCGCTCCTCGCGCAGCACCACGCCGAAATGCAGCACCACCGCCATGACGACGGTCATCACCACCATCCAGTCCGACGCCAGCAGCACGGCAAGGCCGAGCAGCGCCGCGGTGCCGCCAACATACATCGGGTTGCGCATATAGGCGAAGACGTCGGTCGAAACGACGGCCGTCGACGGCCGCCATGGCCGCACCTCGGTGCCGGCGGCGCGGAACGCGCGCTCGGCCATCGTCACCAGCGCGACGCCGGCGGCCATCAGTTCGAGCCCGAGCAGAAGGCGCGTGCCGAAGGACAGCATCACGCTGAGCATGTAGGCCGGCAGCAGCCAGTCGAGCAGCAGGCCCAGCAACACCGCGAGCAGCAGCAGCAAAGGCGGCGGCGCAATGACGCCGGCGACGTCCGACGAAGCCGGGTCCTTAGGCGCTGAGAAATTCAGCCATCGCGGCATTGACGGCCTCCGGCTTTTCGATGGTGGACAGGTGCCCGCAGTCCGGCACGATGGTGAGCCTGGCATTCGGGATGCCGGCGGCGATCTCCTTGGCGAGATCCGGCGGCGTCAGTTCATCGCCATCGCCGACGATTACCAAGGTCGGGCATTTGATCGCGCCGAGCAGCGGCCGCGAGTCCGGCCGGCCCATGATCGCCCGCTCCTGATTGACGAAGGCCGCGACGCCGGTGTCGCGCGCCATCGCCCGGACGATGCCCTTGAGGCGCTCGTCGCCGGCGTGGTTCCGGTGCAGGAACTTGGGCGCCAGCATTTCGACGATGTCCATCAGCTTGCCGTCCTCGGCCATGGCGATGAACTTCTGCCGGTTTGTCTTCTGCTCGTCGGTGTCGGGCCGCGCCGAGGTGTCGAGCAGCACCAGTTTGGCGATGCGCTCCGGCGCCAGCCGCAGCATGGCATAGGCGATGTAGCCGCCCATCGACAGGCCGGCCAGCGCAAAGCGCGGCGGCGCGTCGGCGAGGATGCGGGCGGCGATCGCCGCCACGTCGGCGTCACGGCGGTGGTCGGCCACGGTCACCGGACCGCCCGGCCACAGCGCCTCGACCTGCGGGGCGTAAAGCCGGGCGCTGCAGAGCAGCCCCGGAACGAGGACCAGCGGCAAGGGTGACGCCATTTTCGACCTCCAGAACCTCAAAAAACGCAGAAAAATAAGCGTTAATGGGCGTTATTGCACCGCCGAAGCATTGACTTTGGCTCTTTCGAGCCTATGTTCCCGGCAACCGGTGCGAATGTAAAAGATTCGACCGCTCTCCGCGCAGAAGTAACCGGTTTCGGCACCCTTGCCATCATGTCCCGCGCGGACCCTATCAGACGATAGACGGTCGCAGCTCGAGGATTCATGAGCTTTTCTGAACTCGGTTTATCCGACAAGGTTCTCGGCGCGATCGACGCTGCCGGCTACAAGAACCCCACCCCGATCCAGGCCCAGGCCATCCCCCACGTTCTAGCCCGCCGCGATGTCTTGGGCATCGCGCAGACGGGCACCGGCAAGACCGCCGCTTTCGTCCTGCCGATGATCACCATGCTCGAGAAAGGCCGCGCGCGGGCCCGCATGCCGCGCACGCTGATCCTCGAGCCGACCCGCGAGCTCGCCGCCCAGGTCGCCGAGAGCTTCGAGAAATACGGCAAGAACCACAAGCTCAACGTCGCCCTCATTATCGGCGGCGTTTCCTTTGGCGATCAGGATGCCAAGCTCTTGCGCGGCGTCGACGTTTTGATCGCGACGCCGGGCCGCCTGCTCGATCATTCCGAGCGCGGACGCCTGCTGCTGTCGGGCTGCGAACTGCTGATCATCGACGAAGCCGACCGCATGCTCGACATGGGCTTCATTCCCGATATCGAGCGCATCGGCAAGCTGGTGCCGTTCACGCGCCAGACCCTGTTCTTCACGGCGACCATGCCGCCGGAAATCCAGCGCATCGCCGACACCTTCCTGCACAACCCGGTGCGCGTCGAAGTGTCGAAGCCGGCCACCGCCGCCTCCACGATCACGCAGTTGCAGGTCGCCGTCGGACGCGAGGATTTCGAAAAGCGCGCCACATTGCGCCACCTCATCGACAGCGCCGAGAATTTCAAGAACGCCATCATCTTCTGCAACCGCAAGCGCGAAGTCGCCGTGTTGCACAAGTCGCTGGTCAAGCACGGCTACAGCGCCGTCGCGCTGCACGGTGACCTCGATCAGACTTCACGCATGGCCGCGCTCGATGCCTTCCGCAAGGGCGACGCCAAACTCCTGATCGCGTCCGACGTCGCCGCCCGCGGCCTCGACATTCCGGCCGTGAGCCACGTCTTCAACTTCGATGTCCCGCATCATCCGGACGATTACGTTCACCGCATCGGTCGCACCGGCCGCGCCGGTCTCACCGGCACCGCAATCTCGCTGGTGGCGCCGTTCGACACCAAGGCTGTTGCGACGATCGAGAAATTGATGGGCATGACCATCCCGTGGATGGGCGAGCCGGTTGCCGCTGCCGAGCCGGGTGAACGCCCCGCGCGGCATGGCGAGCGCAGTGGCGGCCGCGGCGGCCGCAACCGTTCCCAGCGCGGCTCGCGTTCACAGGAATCCCGCCCGCGCGAATCTCATCCGCGCCGTGAACAGCCGCAACCGCGCGCCGACAATCCGCCGCCGGTCCGAGCCCGCGAGCCACAACCTTATCGCGACCGGCCCCAGCGCGATCACGTCGAGCCCGACGCCAGCCACCTGCCCGCCTTCCTGCTCCGGCCGGTGAATATCAAAGCTTAATGGTAGTATTGTAACGTCGCGCGTGCAGGTGGAAAAATGGCCCCTGCAACCGGTTCCGTCTTTACCCACCATTCATATACCTGGAATACCGTTCCCGCCGGGGACGTTGCGCGGGCCGCGCTGGCGCGTGGCCGGAAACCCACGGGCAACGGTGCCTCAAGGGGGTTGTTTCGCGATGACCGGCGAAAGCGACGAACATGAACGCACGATGGCGTTCTGCGAGATCGCGCTTGGCCAGATCAAGGCGTTGCGCCAAGCCGCGACGCCGCGAAATTATGAAATCTGGTACTCCTACGCCACCGGCTATCATCCCTCGCTCAATCAGAAGATCAACGAGACACTGAGCCAGAACGGAACGCTGTCCGAAGCCGATCTCGAGAGCATCTACGGAACCTATTTGGCGCCGAACCGCCTCACCGACCGCATCGACACTGTCGGCTCGAAGGTGATGGGCGAAATCGAGCAGGTGATGGCGATGATCGACGCCGCCGCCGGCAGCGCCTCGAGTTACACCGAAAGCCTCGCCGGCATGAGCGAGAAGATCGGCGCGTCCGATCGCGAAGGCCTGCGCGCCATCGTCGAGGGTCTGGTGGCGACCGCCAAGGAAATGGAAGAGTCGAACCAAAAGCTGGAAGAGCGCCTCAGCGCCTCCAAGCAGGAAATCAACGAGCTTCAGGTCAACCTCGAGGCGGTGCGCACCGAGAGCCTGACCGACCCGCTGACGCAGCTCGCGAACCGCAAGTTCTTCGACACCACTCTCGAGGAGGCCATCGCACTCGCCCGCGAAAGCGCCGAACCGCTGGCGCTGATGCTCACAGACATCGACCATTTCAAGAAATTCAACGACACCTACGGCCACCTGACCGGCGACCAGGTGTTGCGTCTGGTCGCCATGTCGGTGAAGCAGAACGTCAAGGGTCAGGACACCGCGGCGCGCTACGGCGGCGAGGAGTTCGCCGTGATCCTGCCGAACACGGCGCTGCGCTCGGCGATCACTGTTGCCGACCACATCCGCCGCGCCGTGATGACCAAGGAACTGATGAAGCGCTCGACCGGCGAGCACCTCGGCCGCGTCACGATCTCGATCGGCGTCGCCGCTCTGCAGGCCAGCGACACCGCCGCCGCGCTGATCGACCGCGCCGACGCCTGCCTCTATGCCGCCAAGCGCAACGGCCGCAACTGCGTGATCTGCGAGACCGATCCGGAAGTGACGCCGGACGAGACGATGCAGGTCGCCTGAGCCCTTCGGCTCCGCCCTTCCCGCCTACAATTCCGCCGAGACCGAGAGCGTGCCGATATAGGCGCGGCCACCGTTTCCGGTGAAGTAGCCGGCGACGCCGTTCGGCGCAATCGTCATGTCGACATAACCGAGTTCGGCGCCAAACTTCAGGTGCTTGACCGGCTTCCAGTAAACGTTGACGGCGGCGCGAAACGTCTTGCTCTCGGGATCGGCCAGCAGCAGATCCGCCTTCACCGAGACGAAGCTGGCAAAGACGTTCGATTCCCATTCATCAGACCATTCGTGATGATAGGACGCGACCGCGCTCCAGCCTTTGGTCGGGCCGACCGAGCGCACGATGCTCTGATAGACGACGAGGTCGTTGGTGGTGCCAAGATAGGATGAGGCATCGACCGCGTAGGTCGCCTGCGCGCTCACCTCGTCGCCGTCGGCAATAAACTTGACCGGCACCTTCAGGCCGAACGATGCGGCCCAGCCGGTGCGGTCGCCCGCTGTATTGGGAAGCAGCGGCAGGATCGGTGAACTGGAAAAATCGGCGCGGCGCACGATGCCCGAGAGGTGGGTGGTCAGCGCGTCGGTCTCGCGCCGCCAGCGCAGCGAATAGATCGGGTTCGAGAAGTCGAACTCCCAGATATTGGTGTCGGCATTCGGCGACGTCGGCAGGTTGGATTCCACACCGGCCGCCAGTTTGTTGGCGGCATCGAGCTGGTGCTCGTAGACGATCGTCGTCGCCGAGCGCGACGGCGAACTGGCGCTGGTGAGGAAGTTGCCTTCCCAGAAGCTCATGAGCGAGCCGGTGTAGCCGACCGTCAGGCCGCCCAATCCCACGCTCCAGCCGGTGAAATAGGCACTGCCGTTGGTGGTGCCGTCGTCGGTCGATTTCGACCATTCCCCGGCGATGGTTGACTTGAACTCGCCGAGCGAGGTCTGCCGGGTATATTCGAGCCCGCTGCTGGCGGTCACCGATTGCGACATGGTGTTCTGCGTCACCGTGCCATTGCGGTTGACGATGCGCGGCACGCCGACGACCTGCCTGGTTCCCTGATAGGTATAGGTGACGCCGGCGGTGACCTTGGCGCAGCCGTCGCCGACGGCAAAGCGCACGCCCTCGTCGTCGTCTTCATTGTCGTCTTCGTCGTCGCTGTCTTGCGAAGCAGCCTTGCCGCTCTGACACGACGCGGCCCCGGCCTTCTTGGCCGCGCCGGTCTTCGGCGTCGCACACGCAGCACCGGCGTAGGCCATCGCCGCCGCCATCAGTAACAGCGACAGAAACCGAAACCCGGTTCCGCCAACCCCACGCGACGCCATCGTCCCCCTGCCCCCGCAACCTAGCGTCATTCGCGCGTAAAGGGCGAACCGAGTCAAGGCGCGGGTGCCGCGCCTAGCGCTTCTTCCTGTTGAGTTTGCGCCGCCCGGGCGCCGCGCGGCCTGATTTTTTTTGGTTGGATTTTTGCGCGGCCGATTTCTTCACTGCCGGTTTTCTGGCGACCGGCCTCTTCGCGGCTTGCGTGCGCTTACGAGACTTCTTCTTGACGCTGGCGGCATGGGCCACGGCGACCGCGGCGCGCGTCCATTCGGCGAGTTCATCCGGCTCATCGTAGAGCCGGGCCGGCAAGCGCCACCATGAATCAACGCGGACGACCTTGCCGCTTTTCTTCTGGCTGTAGCTGAACGGGCTTGATCCCTCGGCCTCGAACCTGGCGACGGACGCCGGGTCTGCCTTGAGGAACAGTTCGCCGCGCAGGAAGACGGCAAAGCAGACGTCCTCGGCATAGACGCCGAAGCCGGAGAACATGCGTTTGACGCTAACCGGACCGTAGGACGAGAAGAACTCCGCGAGGTCGTCCCGGTCCACCAAAGCGCTCCGGATTAGTGCGCGGCTTTCTCGTCGCCGGGCAATTGAGCGGGCGTGAGCTGCACGCTCTCGCCGCAGCCGCAGGCCGACGTCTGGTTCGGATTGTTGAAAACGAATTGCGACGACAGCTTCTCGGTCTTGAAGTCCATCTCGGTGCCGAGCAGGAACAGAACGGCCTTGGGATCGACCAGGATCTTGACGCCCTTGTCCTCGATCACCTCGTCGGTCGGCTTCACCGCGTCGGCGTATTCCATGGTGTATTCCATGCCGGCGCAGCCGCCATTCTTGACGCCGACGCGCAGGCCGGCGACCGGCTTGTCGGCTTTCGCCATGACAGCCTTGATGCGGGTCGCAGCCGCTTCGGTCAGCCGCATCACCTGGGGTCTCGGTCTCGGATTGGCAGTCGCCATGATCGTCCTCGTCAGTTGACCCTTATCTAAGCACC
>JAFEFL010000059.1 GCA_018240595.1 Pseudomonadota bacterium
GGATTGCCCAATGCATTGGCCGGCGCTCCGGCGACCGGCTCGTATTTGAAACAGCCGACGCGGTCGAGCCAAAGATCACCCCACCCCGACTGCATTCGCTATCGCTCATGCAGTCGACCCTCCCCCTCCAGGGGAGGGTAAGAAAGAACAACCGCGAGAGGAAAAGAGAAGGCGAGTCCGCCGCCCTCAAAAACCCGCGGCGGTGCCGTGCAGGTCGTATTCGTCGGCGCGCTCGATCTTCACCGTGGCGATCTCGCCGACGCGCAAGGGGCGGCGGCTGGCGACATAGACGCTGCCGTCGATCTCCGGCGCATCGGCCATCGAGCGGCCCTTGGCGACGGTCGGGCCGGCTTCGTCGATGATGACCTGCTGGCGGCTGCCGACCTTGCGCTTCAAGCGCCGCGCCGAAATCTTCTGCTGCGCGGCCATGAAGCGGTGCCAGCGCTCTTCCTTCACGTCATCGGGCACCGGATTGCCCAATGCATTGGCCGGCGCTCCGGCGACCGGCTCGTATTTGAAACAGCCGACGCGGTCGAGCGAAGCCTCATCGAGCCAGTCGAGCAAAGTCTCGAATTCGGCGTCGGTCTCGCCGGGGAAACCGACGATGAAGGTCGAACGCAGCGTGAGGTCCGGGCACATGTCGCGCCAGCGCGCGATGCGCTCCAAAGTCTTCTCCTGCGCGGCCGGCCGCTTCATGCGCTTGAGCACGTCGGTGTTGGCGTGCTGCAGCGGCATGTCGAGATAAGGCAGGATGACCTTGTCGGCCATCAGCGGGATGACGTCGTCGACATGCGGGTAGGGATAGACGTAGTGCATGCGCACCCAGATGCCGAGCTCGCCCAGCGCCTGCGCCAGATCGAGGAACTTGGCGCGCACGTCGCGGCTCTCGCCGGCGGCGTTCGTCCAGGTGCTGGTTGCGTATTTGATGTCGAGACCGTAGGCGGAAGTGTCCTGCGAGATGACCAGCAATTCCTTGACGCCGGCTTTCGCCAGCCGTTCGGCTTCGCGCAGCACGTCGGCGGCCGGGCGCGAGACGAGGTCGCCGCGCAGCTTGGGGATGATGCAGAAGGTGCAGCGGTTGTTGCAGCCTTCGGAGATTTTCAAATAGGCGTAGTGCCGCGGCGTCAGCTTGATGCCTTCCGGCGGCACCAGGTCGATGAACGGATTGTGCTGCGGCGGCGCGGCGCGGTGCACGGCATCGAGCACGCTCTCATATTGCTGCGGGCCGGTGATCGCCAGCACGTTGGGATGCGCTTTGGTGATGTTCTCGGGCTCGGCGCCCATGCAGCCGGTGACGATGACCTTGCCGTTTTCCTTGAGCGCCAGGCCGATGGCGTCGAGCGACTCCGCCTTGGCGGAATCGAGAAAGCCGCAGGTGTTGACGATGACGAGATCGGAGCCCTTGTGCTCGCGCGTCAGTTCATAACCCTCGGCGCGCAGGCGCGTGATGATGCGCTCGGAATCGACCAGCGCCTTGGGGCAGCCGAGCGAAACGAAGCTCACCTTGGGCGCGGGCTGGCCGTCGGTGTTCGGGTCCGGTTTGGCGGGGGTGTCGAGCATGGGCAGGAGGTAGAGGGCAAACCGGGGGATGGCAAGGCCAGACCCGTCACCCTGAGGTGCGAGCCGGCCACGCAGGCCGGCGAGCCTCGAAGGGCGACGGCGAAGGGCTGCGGCGTACGGATTCCGGGCCCGCGAGCTGCGCTCGCGTCCCGGAATGACGGATCAGCGATTCCGCAGCGCCTCGGCTTCCTCGTAGAACTTCTTTTCCCAGGCCTTCTGGTTGTCCATGCCCTCGCGGATGAAGGGCGTGAACACCGCGACGTTGAGCAGCAGCCAGTTGATCAGGTTGGCCGGGAAGGCGAGGGGTTTACGGAAATCGACGAACAGCACGACGCGCGTCTTGTCGGTGTTGTTCCAGGCCTCGTGCTCGAAGGCGTCGTCGAAGATCACGGCTTCGCCTTCCTTCCAGCGATAGACATCCTTCTCGACGCGGATGCCGAGCTGTTCGCGCGGCTCCGGCACGATCAGTCCGAGATGCAGGCGCAGCACGCCGTTATACGGCCCGCGGTGCGGCGGCAGGTGCTTGTTCGGCTCGAAGATCGAGAACATCACGGTGATGAGGCCCGGGATCTTCTGGCAGATGCGCCAGGTCTCGGGGCACTGCTTGATGTTGTTCTCCGACTTGAAGCCGTAGCCGGCGAGCAGGAAGGTCTTCCAGCCGCGGTCCTGGCTGATGGTGGCGACGTCGGTCGCCAGTTCATGGAAGCCGGGCAACTCGTCCTTGCGCGTGAGCACCTTGTCGAGCTCGGCTCTAATCGCCGGCCATTCCTTCTCGATCTCCTTGGCCCAGGGGAAGACGGCCTTGTCGTAGATCGGCGGATTGCCGACTTTGGTGAACTTCAGGTTCAGCCGTTCGGCAAAAGCGACGACGCCCATGAAGAAGCGCGTCACCGCGCTCGGCCGCGCCATCGGCGCGATGCCCGCGGTGCCAAATTGCTGGGCCGGCTCACCGGCCTTGTTCTGCTCGACGATCGTCACTGCTGTCAGTCTCCTGCGCGCGGCAAGGCCGGCCCCTCGGTGCCACCGGAATATCCGCGTGCTCTTTTGCGCCCCCAAGGCCGATTCCCGGCCGAAGTCCCGAATTTTACCAACCGGCGCTGCCGCTTGAAAGTTCGGGTTCCCATGGTTCGCAACCGTCTTTGGCCGAACTGGGGCGGACCGTGGCGCGCCGGCTGCATTGCCGCTATCGTTTGCCGGCAGAGGAGCCGGGCGATGACGTTGAAGGCGGGAGGAATGGTGGCGGCGTGGGCCGCGCTGGCGCTGTTGGCGCTGCCGGCGGCGGCCGCCGACATGAAGCCACGCATCGCCGCAGCTGCCCCCGGCATGAGCCTGCCGTTCCCGCGCAGCGAGCGGGCGCAGTCGGTCTGGGCCTCCGGCGCCTGCTGGCGTGACTGCGGGGCCTACTGCGCCTGGGGGCAGGCGCAGTGCCTCGAGCGCGACACCCAGGGCCAGTGCCTCAAGCTGACCGACGACTGCGACCGCTATTGCCAGCGTTCGTGCCGCAGCTCCGGCGGGCCGTATCTGCCGCTCGACTTCTAGCGCGGCCGGCGCGTGTCCCTGCGGTTCGGTTAACGGCGCCGAACAAATCCGCGCCATCGCGGCAACGGAACGGAACGCTTTGTGTGCGAAACATGGCGGGCACGGCAGGAAGCCGTGAAGGTGGGCTTCGTCATGTCGCTCCGACACAACTTGTTCCTGCTCCTCGCCGGCGCCTGCGCGCTGGCCCTGCTCGGGCCGTCGCTGCTGCATCAACGCCATGGCGCGCTCGGTTCCATCGTCACCGCGGCGCCGCCGCTGGCGGCTAGCCCCGGTACGGCCGAGCCGGACAATCCGCTGATCGCGCCCTTGCGGCGCGAAGCCGGCGGCGCCCTCGACCAGTTGCGGGCGCAAAGCGCGCGGGAAGGCGGCCGCTGAGGCCGGTCGCTTGCTGGCGGCAGGGGGCGCCCCTATAAGCCGCCATCCCGCAACCGGTCCCGCGCCCGATGAACCGCACCGAACGCCGCGCCGCGCAGAAACAGGCTGCCGCCGGCCCCGCGACGGCGAGCGAGCTGACGCAGCGCGCCATCGCCGCCGCGAACCACGGCGACCTGGCGGGCGCCGCGCCTCTCCTGAAGAAGGCGCTGGCTGCCGATCCCGCTTTCGCGCCGGCCTGCGACCGGCTGGCGCTGGTCTATCTGGCGCAGGGCAAGCGCGACAAGGCGGCGGCGCAATACGCCGAGCTCGCCCGCATCGCGCCGCAGACGCTGAACCAGTTCGACGTCGTCATCGAGACATTGAGGCGCCTCGAGCCCGACTTTGCCGCCGCGCTCGAAGCGGCGCAGCGCGGCGCGGCGAGCGGCGCGGTGTCCGCCGCCATCGGCGCCGATCCTTGTTTCCGCGCCGTGCTGGAAAACACCGTGGTGCGCGACCTCGCCTTCGAGCGCTGGCTGACGGCGGTGCGCACAGGCTTCCTCGACCTGGCGCTCGGCGCCGATGCAACGGCGAGCGGCGATGTCGTCGCGTTCGCCGCGGCGCTGGCGCGGCAGTGCTGGATCAACGAATACGTTTTCGCCATCACCGCGGCCGAGCATACGCCGATCGACAAGCTCAAGCGCGGCGTCGAAGAAGCGCTGGCCTCGGGCGAAACGATCGCGCCGCTGCGCGTCGCCGTGCTGGCGATGTACGAACCGCTCGGCGCCCTCGATGGCGCGGCCAGGCTGACGGAGCGCAAATGGCCGTCGGCAGTCGACGCCGTGGTGACGCAGCAGGTGCGCGAGCCGGCGGAGGAGGCGGCGTTGCGCGCGGCGATGCCGCGGCTGACGCCGATCGGCGAGGGCGTCTCGGCGAAGGTGCGCGCGCAGTACGAGGAAAATCCCTATCCGCGCTGGGTGCGGCTGTCGGCGCCGCCGCCGCCGATGGTGCTCGACGAGCTCATCCGCCATCAATTCCCGACGACGCCGTTCCGTCCGCTCGGCAGGCGCGACGGCCTCGATATTCTCGTCGCCGGCTGCGGCACCGGGCGCATCGCGCTCGAGATCACGCAGAGCTTCGCCGGCGCGAAGACGCTGGCCGTCGATCTGTCCCTCGCCAGCCTGTCGGCGGCCAAACGCAAGACGCCGGCGGCGCTGAAGGACAAAATCGAATTCGCGCAGGCCGACATCATGTCGATCGGTTCGATCGGCCGCGATTTCGACTACATCAATGCCGGCGGCGTGCTGCATCACATGGGCGATCCGCTCGGCGGCTGGCGCGAGCTCATCAAGCTGATGCGGCCGAACGGCCTGATGCAGGTCGGGCTTTACAGCGCCCATGCCCGCAAGGAGATCAACGAGGCGCGGGCGCTGGTCGCCGAACGCGGCTATCCGTCGACGGCCGAGGGCATCCGCGCCGCGCGCCAGGAATTGTTCGCGCGGCCGACACCTTTCAATTTCATGACCTTGCGCGATTTCTTCACCACCAGCGAAGTGCGCGATCTCATCTTCCACGTTCACGAAGTGCAGTTCACCATTCCGGAAATCGCCGACTTCATCGCCGCCAACGACCTGAACTTCATCGGCTTCGAATTCGCCAACCAGGCGCTGCATCAGCATCACCGCGGCGAATTCCAGCGCCGCGGCTGGCCGCTCACCGACCTTGAGCGCTGGGATGCCTACGAGCGCGACAACCCGGACATCTTCGCCAACATGTACGTGTTCTGGGTGCAGAAGCGCTGAGGCTCGTCATGGCGCAGAACATCTACGACAATGCCTCATTCTTCGCCGGCTACAGCCAGCTGCCGCGGCAGGTGAAGGGGCTCGACGGCGCGCCGGAGTGGCCGGCGATCCGCGCCATGCTGCCGGACCTTGCCGGCAAGCGCGTCGTCGATCTCGGCTGCGGCTTCGGCTGGGCCTCGCGCTTCATGCGCGAGCAGGGCGCCGTCTCGGTGCTCGGGCTCGATCTGGCGCGCAACATGATCGAGCGCGCCCGGCGCGACACCGCCGATCCGCAGATCGAGTACCGCATCGCCGATCTCGATGCGCTCGAACTGCCGGCCGCGGCGTTCGATCTCGTCTACAGCGCGCTGGCCTTCCATTATGTCGCGGATTTCGCGCGGCTCGCGGCGACGATCCGCCGGGCTCTGGCGGGCGGCGGCCATCTCGTCTTCACCATCGAACATCCGATCTTCATGGCGGCGGTGCAGGCGCGCTGGATCGCCGACGAGAGCGGCCGCCCGACCTGGCCGGTCAACAACTATGCGCAGGAGGGCGAGCGGCGCACCGACTGGTTCGTCGACGGCGTCGTCAAATATCACCGCACGCTGGCGACCACGCTCAATACGCTGATCGGCGCCGGCTTTGCCGTGACCGCCGTCAACGAGTTCGCGCCGACGCCGGAGCAGGTCGCCGCGATGCCGGCATTGGCGCAGGAGCGCGAGCGGCCAATGTTTCTGATGGTGGCCGCCGAGACGGCCGTCCGCTGAGCGTGCGACGAATGGAACTCGGCGGCGCCGTGGAACTCCAGGCCCTCTGGTATGCGGCGGACCAACGAAATATTTAAGATCGTCGGCAAGAATCGCCGACGATGTAACGAAACCGTTGGGTGGAGACGAATGCAACACGGTGCCGCGATCAAACGCCTGATGATCTCTGTGGCGACGCTCGTGCTGGTCACCGGCGCGGCGCAGGCGGACAACGCTCCGGCGCCCAAGAGGAAGCCGGCGCCGGCCGCGGCGCAGTCGCATTACAAGCTCGACCTGAGCACGTCGCTGAATTCGTCGAACGCGCCAGCGCCGCCGCCGGGCGCTTCGACGCTGACCCGTGAGGACGACAGCGCCGTGCGTTTCCTTGGCCTGAAACTGTCGAAGCCGCTGGGGAATTAGGCGGCGGCCTGAGCGATGATGTCGGCGTCACCGCGACCTTGCGCGGGGCACCGCGGGAAACCCGTGCCGCTGTTCGGACACGCCATGGACAGGCTGGCGGAAGGGGTGAGATTCGAACTCACGGTGGGCTTGCACCCACGCCGGTTTTCAAGACCGGTGCCTTAAACCACTCGGCCACCCTTCCAACATTGAAATCATTGGAGAAATTTGAGCAGAGCTTCTCCAAAATTCCAGTTTGCTACCATTTTGCTACCCAATCGCTTTGGGCCGCGGCGCTATGTGCACTGAGGAAGCCAAAAAGGGAAGACACTTTGCCCGCCGTCGCCCGGAGGCGACATCGCGTCACCACTGCGGCTCGGGGCTGAATGCGATCTTGTCGAGCGCTTTGTTGGCGTCGCGCCGGTTCTGATACGTGCCGAGGAGGGTGCCGGCCTCTCCAACCGCCTTCACTCGAAAAAGCGACCAGCGCTTGTCCTTGGCCCGAACAGCGCGATAGGTGCGACCATTCCGCCGGCAGTGTGATCCGTCCACACCTTCGAGCTCGATCCACGAGGAGTCGGCGCCGGCCTCAAACCGCTGCTGCTTTCGGACTCGCTCCTCTTCCTGGAGCCGCCGCAATAATTCCTGATGCTCTCGGTTGAGCCGGTCTTCCTCGGCGTCGATGTGCTCCCGCAACGCTCCGATGATCGCGGACATCTCCGTCCCTTGCGACTTTTCGGCCTGGTAGAGGGCCAGGCAGGAGGCCTTGAGATCGTCGTTAGGAAACGGGCTGTAAGGGTCCTCCAACACTGCCCGCAACCTCTGCAGCAGGTCTGTCTTGGTCAGCGGCGGGCCTGGGAGCTGGTTGAGGTAAGCCTGAAGGTCCTCGACGGGGATCCAGCACGGCGCTGCCGATTTGACGATCTGCTCGCGAACCTCCGTCCATTTGCTCCAGATCGAGCCGGCCTGATCAACAGCCTTCAGAAGGTCCTCAGCCAGCCGATGGATGCTATGCGGATCGCGGATGTGCTTGAGCGAGGGGCTCTTGACGTAGTCGGATAGTCTGAAAATCAGGGCGCGAATGCGGTCGCTCTCCATCGCCAATCTCCTTCGCACTGAGCGTAGGGTGAGTCAGCTCACTGGGGCGGAAACCATCGACCATTCGGGGGGGCCGGCTTCCAAGCCCAAGCGTTCTTGACACCTCGGGACGGGGCACTATAACGCACGGTCTCCGCTGCCCGGCTGGTTCCGGCCGGTGCGCCGGGCGCCCAGGTAGCTCAGTTGGTAGAGCATGCGATTGAAAATCGCAGTGTCGGTGGTTCGATCCCGCCCCTGGGCACCATTCCTGAACAGATTTGCGAACCCGGGCATCGGCTGCCCGCCCGGTCCAAGGATGGACCGGATGTTATCGTTTGAGCCCACGATCCGAATCTTGTCTTCCGACACGATGATCGCTTCCACCACACCGGATAAACAGGTCTTACGTTAGGCTAAATCGCCCAAGAGGAACTGGCTGGAAACGACCCAAATCGCTATCGACTGCTGGTTTAAGTGGTGCGATCAATTGCGTCTCGCTTTGAGCGACGCGTGCGAGTGCTTACGGTATGGGTGATTTCTGGAGCAACCTATCGAAGACGGATCTGCGAAGCGAGGCGAATGTAGAACTTCGCCTTGTTATCCCGCTCCTGCACGCCCTCGGATATAGCGACGACGATATCGATGCGAAGTTCCCGGTCGTGTTTCAGGAGGGACGCCAAGGGCGGCGGCCCGAGGCCGATTTCGTTTGCTTCCATGGGCCCCTGCATATTCGGGATACATCGCTCCTCGTAGTCGAGGCCAAGCGGCCGGGCGAGGCCTTGCCTGATGGAAAGAGTCAGGGCGAGTCCTATGCATCCAATCTCCGGGCGCCGCTCCTGCTGCTGACGAATGGCGAGACCCTCGAGATTTGGCAACTTCAGAAGACACAAGACAGCGTATGCGTGTTGTCCACTCCCGTATTCTCGCTTCCGGCAAAGCGCGGTGAAATCGAACGGTTGCTCTGCAAGCAGGCCGTGCTCGACTACTGCAAAACTTTTCAGGTCAAGACGATCCTGGAAGCTTCAACTGACTATGGCCGATTTGAAACCGCCGAACTGAGCCGTATCCTGCGCCACGAACGCCAGGAGGCCTCGATTGACCGCACGCTCGTGCGCGGCGAGCAAGCTTCGCGGGAATTTCTTGCTTCAGAGCAGTTGCTCGATAAGTGCCCGCATGGAGCCATTATCGTTGCATCTTCGGGCTATGGAAAAACCACACTATGCCGCCGCCTGTTACGGAAGGCGATTGAAGAGCGGCGGCGGACCAACCGGTCGTTGCTGCCGTTTGATGTACCGTTGCCCGATCTGGAGCAGTCGAACGTCTCGATTCTCAACTTTATGTTCCAGCGTCTATCAGCCCATTGCCCAAACGTTGTCTCTGTCTCCGCTCTTCAGGTGATCCTGCGTGGTCAGGGGGGCGCTATCTTCTGTGACGGGTTTGATCGGACAACGCCTGCGTTCCAGAAAAAGGTTGCCGCCGAGCTCGCACAGCTCCTTCGCGATTATCCATTGTTACAGCTCTTTGTATTTGCTCGGGGTGCTTCGCGGCCGGCGCTGTCGTTGCCGCTTCTTGAGCTTTTGGCACTCTCAGACGACCAGGTGCGCGAGCTCGAAGGCCTCATTCTGAGCGAAGGCAATTCGAGCTGGTTTTCGATTATGGGCATGTTGCCGCCGACGCTGCGCTCTCTGTGCGAGCACCCTTTGCTGTTGCGGCAAATTCTCGGCTATTGGAAGCGAAACAACGACTTTCCCAGACAAATCGACCTGATCTTTCGATCATGGCTCGACAATGTCCTTGACACAGAACCGAATGACCATGCGTCGTCCATTCGACGCGAGCAGGCGCTAACACTTGTTGCACAAGCGACGAGCGATGCTCCAATCGCACGCACGCACGCTCTGACACTTTTCGACCGCAACAACCTGCCAGCGGGCATCCTTAACGAGCTGATCGGATGTGACGCGCTTCATATCGACGGCGCTGTAATCGAAGTGCGGCACGAAGCGCTTGCAGACTATCTGAGAAGCATGGCGCTCGTCTCCAAGGCTGACAAGGATGTTCTCGCGCTCATTCCAGCCCTTACGATGCCGGCCGACTCGTTTTTCCCGGTACTTTTGATCGCGCAGCTCCGCACGCGTGAGCTCCAATCAGCTTTTTGGAAACGGCTCTCCGAAGCCGGCCTGAGCCGATATCTAGACGCCTTGCGTTACCGCTTTGACCTCACAAGCGAACTTGAGGGCTTCGATGCCGATTTGCTTTCGCAGCATTTTCTAGAAGACTTGCTGGACGGCATTGAAACGCCGCTCGACAGCTTTTTCCCGAAGTTCCGCGGAGTCGTGATGGATCATCTCATCGATAACGGGGGCGGTACGCTTGCTGCGACGGGAATGGTCTCAAAAGACCGGCGGGTTCTCGGTTATAAACTCCATCCCTTGGAGGAAACCGGAAGCAGAATAACAGCAGCGCCCGCGGCCTTTCCTGGCATCCTGCGCGGGGTCAACCTTGATTTGTCGCGATTTCGCATTGATTGCGCGCGCCTTCTTGGGATGACTTTGCTTCGCGATACGGTGCTCGATGCTGTCAAGCATCAGGATCTGACGGGCGGCCCGATTTGGGCTGCGGAGCGCCTGATCGGGCGGGTCCGGTATCTTGCCGAAAAGAATGACGTTCCATTTACGCTCACCGACAATTTCGACAAGCTTGAAGCCATTTTGGCGCCGCACGCCGATGGATGGGTCGTGGATAATGCTTTCTTTGGCGGCCAACGATTCTCGATCCGGTCGCTCCTCGATGATATTGCGGTTCTTCGCGCCGACGGGCAAACGGAGCTCGATCCGTGGTGGCTGCGTGTTGGATGGGATGAATGTGCCGTGGCGCAAAGCGACGAAACCGTGCGGCGACTTTTGGACGAAGAATACCGACGCGTGCAACTGGCCTACTGTGAGGTCGTAACCACATCACTTCCGATCCTGGCGGGGCCGGCGAGTTACTTCGCGGCACTTCCCGTGCGCTGGAGCTTTACCGTACCACCGATGTCAGACCCGCCTACTTGTCGGGGGGGATGCTGGGCGGCGTCGCCCGTTGCGGCGTGGAAAGATGCGGGTGCCGATGTTGTCATTGCCAGTAAGGCGGCTATCGCGACGGAACAGGATTGGAATGCAACGCTAAAAGATCTCGGGGCGCTCGGGCGTCCGCACGCACACATCCCGCGTTTTACGGGCTCAATGGCATCCCTGCCGCGGTATGATGGCACGCGGTGGAATGGTCATTTCGATGGGGCGACGCCGGTCGTCCATGAGATTTGCAGTTGGCTGAAAGAAGAGATCGAATCGCTATTTCGGCCTCTGCCCGGTAGCGACGGTGCGTTCTAGGCCAAGGACTCGCGCAGCCATGACAAGAACAAGAAAGCGAGTCGAATGCGGTTCGCGCAGGCGCTTCGTCGCGTGTTGATTGACCGCTTTTTAAGGGATCGTTTGCAGATTGATGAGTGGAATGTCGAAAAGGCGACGGCCACCATCAAATTCGTGAAGCTCAGCCGCCAAGATACGGTGCATTATGTGGGCTTAGTCTTTCATGAGCTTGCGCAGGGCCGCATCCACACGAGCGGCAGCTTCTTCCTGCATCCCGGGCATGACATGGCTGTACAGGTCCAAAGTGATGCCGACTTTGGAATGGCCGAGCCGCTCAGAGGCGACCTTCGGATGGACGCCGGCGCTGAGCAGGTGCGTGGCGTGAGCGTGCCGCAGGTCGTGAAAGCGGATACGTGGGAGACCCTTCACCTTCGAGAGCCGCACCCATTCATGCGTGATCGAGCGCGGCTGCAATGGTCGGCCGTCTGCCTGCGTCACCACAAAGGTGTTGCCGTCAGTAAGCAAGCCGAGGTGCGAGAACTCTTCGGACTGCGCCATCCGCCAAGCCTTGAGCTCGTCGATCACCGTGCTCGACAGGCTCACCTTCCGTGCGCGCCCCGACTTTGGCTCCTTGTAGCGAACTCCGCCGCTGGTCTGCTCGGCGCTCTCAACGACCGCC
>JAFEFL010000005.1 GCA_018240595.1 Pseudomonadota bacterium
ATCGGAATGCGGGTCGATGAGGACGAGGCTCGGGCTGTCCGCCGACCGGAGGTCGTGGAGGATCAGGTTCTCGATGAGCGTGGTCTTGCCCGCATTCGTGCCGCCCAGGATGTGCATGTGGGAGAAGCGCTCTTCGTGCGTGAGCCGGAGCGGGACCGGTGCGGTGAAGATCTGATGGAAGGGCGTGTCGGCGAGATACGTGTCGACCAGCTTGTCGAGGGCAAGCGTGCTGTCGCCGGGCGAGATGAGCGGCTTGCGGCTCTGGGTGTCCTCGGGGTCGCGGCCGGAGGCAGCGCACATGTTGGTGTAGAGGCGCCGGGTGACGTGCTTGAACAGATGCTTGTCGTAATAGTCGGCGAGCGTTCCCCAGATTTTGGCGACCGTCTCGCGAGGCTCGGGCAGTGCGTAGATGAGCGGGATCGTGAAGGGTGTCGGGTCCGCCATCTCGGGAAGTTCGTGCAAGGGGCCGCAGGTGAAGCGGACCAGGCCCTCTTCGAACAATTGCATCAGCGTCTGCTGGTTGGCGAAGAAATATTGCTTGGCATAGAGGAGATTCCGGAGCTCGACGAACTCCTGCATGCTGAGGCGGTCGAGATCGAGCGACGGCAGATCCCAGATCTGTGTTTCCGCCGAGATGAGCTGAAAGAGCGCCTTGAGCAGCGCTTCCTCGATCGGATCGGGATAGGTGGGGGAATAAGCCCAGACGCGCCTGGCGAGCGAGCGTTCGGTCTCGCCGAACGCGGCCTGCTGCCGGCTCACGTAATCGTGGAGCTTCCGGACCTCGCCGATCTCGCGGGCGCGCTCGTTCCCGAAGCGGCGGAAGAATGGGACGTAGGTCGAAGGGCCGCTCAACGGATCAAGGCCAGAACGATCACGATCATCACAAAGGCTAGCCCAACCACCAACAGCGGAGGCATCCCGTTGGCGCTTGAGGAATAGACAGAGGCCGCCTCGTAGCCCCCTTGATAGACCTCTCCGGTTTCCTCGGGCGCCGTGTACGCCTCGGCGATGGCGATGGCGGGAATGGGCTCCATGGCATCGCCGGCCGTGAGAAGCGCAGGCTCCATCGACGGGAACAGCGCCGGCGCGACCAGCTGCGGTGTCGGCGTCACGGCCTGCGCGACCACGCGCGGTTCGTC
The DNA here is from genome assembly GCA_018240595.1 of Pseudomonadota bacterium. Taxonomy (GTDB): domain Bacteria; phylum Pseudomonadota; class Alphaproteobacteria; order Rhizobiales; family Xanthobacteraceae; genus Pseudolabrys. The sequence goes on from JAFEFL010000005.1 coordinate 1,140, forward strand.
GGTGGAGAAATCGAACAGCACCTCGCGGCCATCGAACGTCGCTGCGGTGTCCATATAGACCCGAAGATTCTGGCAGGCGGTCATGATCGCGTCTTCCGCCCCCAGCAACTCGTCCATGCTCTTGCATTCGACGTGCTGGCCTGCGGCGAGGCTCTTGACGAAGATATTGAGTCTGAGGCCGGCCAGGGCGGCGGTCGCGAGCGATTTGAACCCGCCCAGGACCGAGCCATCCATCTGCGCCGCGCTTTTGTCGAGGAGGCGTTTGGACGCCTCGCTATTGTAGATGCACTGGTTCCATAATTTGTGACGGGTTAGGCTCGCATGTTCGGCGGCGGTGAACTCGACGCGAGCGTCGAGGCAGAAGACGACGTTGTTCGAAAGCACACCTGCATTGCGTTGCGACCGCTTGATCTTGAGTTGCATCGTTCCCCCCGATGAACTGCTTCGGCAGGCATACAGGCAACGACTATGATCTGGGCGAGTCAAGACAGGTCGGCGGTGCTGCTTCAACAATATTTGAACAGGAATGGATGTATTCTTGTTCGGATGCGAGGCAGGTCCGCGTAATGAAGTAGAATATAGGGCTGTCGGGGTTTCGCTCTATGTCCGTGAGAGGCCGATTGAGCAATGACTTTGGTATTGAGCGCGGCGACGCCCGGCTTCGTAATTCAGGCCGCGGATCGCCTGCTGACCAAAACTGTACGGAACCAGACACGGGCCTCTGACCCCATCGCCAACAAGACCATCGTGTACCGGGCCACCGACGCCCTGGTGGCGATCTCATATTCCGGCGTCGCCTATGTCAGATCCCAGCCGACCGACGAGTGGCTGGCGGAACTCCTCTGGGGCGCACCGATCGCGCGCGGGCCTGACGGCAATGGCCCTCCTGCGTTCGGCTTTGCGGCCCGGCCCAATGCCTGGACGATCGACCGGGCGATCGATGCATTGCGTCGGGCCGTCGATGGACAGCCGCAGAGCTGGATCACAGTCCCTGGATACTGGCCTCGACGCAGTTCCACGCTCCGCAGCTTGCCGTTGGACGCACCGAATTGGATCTCGATGGCGTGCCGTTCGTCGTGGAGGCGCCTGCTGGTGACGAGGGGCTCTTGGCGCTCGGATTCGCGCTCAAACGGCCCAAGCCATGATTGGTTCGCAGGAGATAAGGGAAGGGCGGTGGAGCGTGGGGTGGTGGGTGGGTGTCGGACGTGCGTGGATTGAGCAATATCCCCTGAATTCAGTGGCTTTTCGTGCGTCTGCTCCCCCATACAGGATACGGGAGCCTATGCCGGTAACTGTGCCGTACCATTTCGGCAATCGGTTCGCACAAGGGGGCGAATGGCGGGGGCTATCTCCTTCGTCTGACGGCCCACACAAGGGACGAAATGCTGGCGACCAGCGTCGCCACCGCGAACAGCATCGATGGATCAAGTACAATCATATCGCGCTCCTCAACGCGATTTTGTACTAACTTTGTTCCATGTAGGACAGAGGGCGGACGGGTGGCCATCAAGGTACCTGAAATCCGAAGGTTATGCAGCCTGCTGGAGCTCCGTCAGTTTCTGAAATTGGGCGAGGATATCGGGGTGGTATTTGGCGAGGTGGCCAACCACCCGGGCATTCTCCAGGAGACGAGCCACGTAGCCAAGGGCGAGGACGAGGTCCAAATGGTTGGCTCCGTAGTCGCGCTCGATCCTTTTCATTTCCCGATCGAGCGTCTCGGACTCCCGTTGCATGATTGCTATTTGATCTTCGGACAGGCCCCGGGAGCCGCGTTGCTTGCCCTCAACCAACTGGTCTGCCGGCGTCGCTGCGACCAATGACTTCGCATAAGCCAGCGAATAGCGATTCATAGAGATCATTGCTCGGGCAGCGTCAATCTGTCGGATGGGTTTCAGGAAGCGAAGTTCCGTGAAAACATTGATCGGGACATGCTTGTCGCGGAGCATTTCAGCGACCTCTGGGCATATGCCGACGAGGAGATTCCGCTTCATGCGGATATTGCTGATGTTCACGTTGAGCGCCCGCGCGAGCCGTTCCTCAGGTACCCCTTTCTTGACGGCGTTGAGAATCATTTTGTGTTCTTGAATCGTGGCCATTCGGCTGATGCGCTTGTTGTAGGTAAATGCCTCGTCATCGACTGCCACGAGACAAACAACTTCGGTCTCGCCGCGCTCGCGTAGGATCTGAACACGTATATGGCCGTCAAGGAGGTGGAAGCGGTTAGGATCCTTCGAATCTCGCGCGACAGCGGGGGGTTCGATGATGCCGACTTCCGCAATTGAAGCGGCGATCTGCCCATATTTTATCGATCGTCGGGTGGTGGCCGTGACCTCTCGCAGAGGCATGATGGCATCAATCGGTATCCTGATGCTGGTTTCCTCAAAACCAAGTTTGACCGGCGTGATGGCGCGTCGCGGACTCATGGAGCTTCCCCTGCAGCGCGAGCCGCAATCTTCTCCGGCATGGTGGCCAAATCCTCTGCTTTCAGCAGCGCCGTAAATTGCTGATCCGCCGCGAGGCGGCGGATTGCCTCTGTGATGAACATCAATCGGTCCTGAGTGGCGTTGGCGCGGCGGATGAGGTCGCGCTTCCGGGCGGCATCCTCTTGATAAGCGTGGACGAGGGTTGCCGACGACAATTTTCCTGTGGGTCGAGCGGCGGTCGATGCCAGGCCTTTGCCTCGCCGCTGTCGAGCTTCGACCAATCGCTTGGCGGCCAGCAGCTTTTTCCCGCGGAGCAAACCGTTCTCATAAGCTGCTTGCAGCGCTTGCTGTACGTCCTCGTCTACGGCCTCCGCGATCTCGATCGCAGTGCTGATCGGCAGGTTCCCAGCTTCGACGGCGCGAAGTAAGCGCTGCTCACCCTTCTCAAGCAAGCGGGTGACGCCATATACGTATTCGGCGGAGAGGCCGGTTTTGCGAGCGATGTCGGCGACTGAATTCCCGCGCTCCTTCATGCCGCCGATATCTTGAAGCAGGTCGAATGCGTTGTGCTGCCGGCGCGCGCAGTTTTCCACCAGGCTCGCGATCAAGCAGTCTTCCGGATCGGCCGACACAACCAACGCAGGAACCTCAGTTTGGCCCAACGCTTGGTATGCTTCCAAACGCCCCTGTCCGCAGACCAGATCGTAAAAAGGGCCGTCGGCCTCGACCCGTCTAGTGACGGTAATAGGCCGCTTAAGCCCAATCTGCGCGATATTCTCGACGATTTCCTTGAACACCCGCTTGTTGCGGACGCGGGGATTAACCACCGTTATCCGCTCGAGAGGAATCCACTCGATGCGCTGGGCAGGGCGCGGGCTGTTCATGCGGCCCACGCCCAGGTCCGCCGAGCACTCATGCGATAGAAGGGATCGAGTGTGTCGAACCGGTAGGAGTCGAGCGAAAGACCGTTGAATTCGGAAAGCCGTAGAATCGCCTCGCGCATGTCGAGGAGTGGCAGGAGATAGTAATCGCGCGGACGTACATTATCGTCGTCCATACGTATCGCCACGGTCACGTCCGGTTTGAGGGCGCTGTCGAACCGGAGCTTCCAGCGAAGCGAGCCGGCCGGCGTTCGGAAGCAGCGGATCACGACAAGGGACGCAGTAAATTCCCGATTTATGGTGAGCAGA
>JAFEFL010000060.1 GCA_018240595.1 Pseudomonadota bacterium
CAGAGGTGCCGGCTGGCCCTATCTGCTCATGCGTCGTCGTGACCGTGGTCGTCGACGCGCCGCCGCATCGGACCCCAAGCCCACCGGTCAAACTGCCGATCGCTGTGGCGCCCAACACAAGAGAATCGTCAAGAACAGAACACGAAGAAGTTGTGTCTTTTTTGGGGCGAAGGAACTTCTATCGTTGGTTAGGTGTGGATACTCATGACTATCGGCACCCATTCCGATCAGATAACGAAACACGGTCTGGCCTGCTCGAAATGCGCCAGTTTTGTACGCGTGGCGTAGAAAAGGTGCATGATGCTCAACAGTTGAATCGGGTTTGAGTATGTCGATTATCCACCTACGTCCGCTCGGCAAAACTTCTCTCGGCTCATTTGGCAAGTGTGCCATAGTCGTTTTTCTTTCGTTTCTCTCTACCCCCTCCCTCGCTCTCGACCTCAATTCCTTCCGCGCGCAGCACAAGCTGCCGGCCCTGAGTTATTCCGCAACGCTCGCCGGCGCGGCCTATGAGCACGCGCGCAGCCTGGCGAAGCGCGAGCGGCTTGATCACGACGGCTTCAAGCAGCGCGTCGGCCGGCTGGTCAGCGGCATGGCGGCGGAGAACGTCTCGTTCGGCTGCGAGGATCAGGATTGCGCCATCAGGCAATGGGCGCGTTCGGCCGGGCATCGCGCCAACATGCTGCTCAAGGGCATCACGTCCTACGGCATCGCTTCGGCGCGCGGCGACAATGGCCGGCGCTATTGGGTGCTTGAGTTGGGCAATTGACACTCTGTCATGCGCGGGCATAACCGTTCGAAGAACGGCGTTCTTTCAGAACGCCTATGACCCGCGCATCCCGCTTAGGTGGGCACAGTGCGTCCCTAAGCGGGATGGCCGGGTGAAGCCCGGCCATGACGACTATTGAAACCGGGTGGACAGCCCCTACCCCACGCCCTTCTTCATCACTTCGAAGGTGAGGTCCTTGCCGCAGCCGTCGCAGTGATAGGTGTGGCGCATGCGGTCGGGCTGATCGACGATCGGCGCCACGGCGGTGATGCGGGCGACGCCGCCGCAGCCGCAGGTCACTTCGGCGTCGGTGCGGATCGGGACGGCAGGCGGGGTCTTCGACATTCTGAAAAAGGGCTGCATTGAGGGAATGGAGCGACGCTAATGCGCCGCGCGCGTCACGGTTCCGCCGTTCCGCGCCGCGCACGGTTACCATGTCGCGGCAAAAAAGCGCGCCGCGGCTGGCGAAAAGCGCCGCTCGCGCGTTAGTGATGCGGTGCGGCCGCCGGAACGCCACAATGCCGCCGCGCTGGGTTTCCATCCTCATCCCTCATCGCTCCTCGACCGGAGGGGCCTGGAGTTCAACAACGTGCGTATTCGTCCTGCCACATGGCTCGCCGCGCTGATCGCGGGCTGCGCCATGACCGCCCTCGCCGCGCCGGCGCGGGCCGAGCTCCTCATCTCCGTCGACAAGACGACCCAGACCATGACCGTCAACGAGGACGGCGCGACGCTCTACACCTGGCCGGTGTCGACCGGCGCCGGGCGCTACGACACGCCGTCGGGCGAGTGGAAGCCGTTCCGCATGGAGAAGGATCACTTCTCCAAGGAGTGGGACGACGCGCCGATGCCGAATTCGATCTTCTTCACCATGAAGGGCCACGCCATTCACGGCACCAACCACAAGATCGACGGCCTGCCGCATTCGCACGGCTGCGTGCGGCTGTCGGTGGCGAACTCCGAGAAGCTGTGGGCGCTGGTGAAGAAGAACAAGATGGCGAATACACGCGTCGTGCTCACCGGCACCATTCCGGATGCACCCGCCGTGGCGCGGCGCACGGTGCCGCGCGTGCCGGCGGCGTTGCGGCCGGCGCCGGGCGTGGAGCAGAACTATTCGACCGACGATCTCGACGGCGCCGCGATGGCGCCGCAGGGCCGCCGCGTCATCGGCGGCTACCGCGAAGCCGCCGACGGCCAGGTCTATGTCGAGGACCGGCCGCGCGGCCTGTTCCAGGCGCCGCGTCCCGTCGAACGGCGGTACTACGTGGTGCCGCGCGACGGCTATGAAGTGCCGCCGCCGCGCTATTACTATTACTACGGCCGCTAGGCAGCGGCGGGAGGCGCCGTCATGATCCGCAAGCTCGCCGACGGCCGCTACCGGCTCTATTCGCGCAAGAAGAACCCGTCGACCGGCAAGCGCCGCAACCTCGGCACTTTCACCTCGCGCAAGGCGGCGGAAAAGCACGAGCGCGCGGTGCAGTACTTCAAGCGGCACTGAGGCCGGGACAGCCGTTGCCAAGTTCCGGCCGCCGCGCGAATGTCGCCGCATGAACCCGCCGGCTGATTCCACCACCGTCGCCCGCCTGATCTGCGCCGACAAGGCATCGGCGCGGCGCATCGCCGACCTCATCGACGAGATGATCGACGGTGACGACGTCGCCTGCACCGCATTCGAGGCCGATGACGGCATCTGGCAGGTGGCGCTGCATTTCGCGCAGGCGCCGGCCGAGGCCGACCTGCGGGCGCTGGTCGAGAGCGCGGCCGGACCGGACGCCGCGAAGGCGCTGACCATCGAGACGGTCGAGACGCGCGACTGGGTGGCGGAGAGCCTGGCCGGGCTGACGCCGGTGCGCGCCGGCCGCTTCGTCGTTCACGGCTCGCACGATCGCGGAAGGCTCAAGGACAACGACCTCAACATCGAGATCGAGGCGGCGCTGGCCTTCGGCACCGGCCATCACGGCACGACGCGCGGCTGCCTGATGGCGCTCGATGCGCTGGCGAAGAAGAAGCGGCGCTTTCACGTGCTCGATATCGGCACCGGCAGCGGCGTCTTGGCGATCGCCGCGGCCAAGATCTTCCATACGCGGGCGGTGGCGACCGACATCGACCGCGTCGCGGTCAACGCGGCGCGCGACAATGCCCGGCTCAACCGCGTCGGGCCGCTGCTGTCGCTGGTGCATGCGCCGGGGACACGCGATCCGCGGATCCTGCGCGGCGCGCCCTACGACCTGATCTTCGCCAATATTCTGCTGGGGCCGCTGACGCGGCTGGCAGTGCCGATCTCGCGCCTGGTGGCGCCGGGTGGCCGCGTCGTGCTGTCGGGCCTGCTGCCGAGCCACGCCAATGCGGCGCGGTCGATCTATGCGGCGCAGGGCCTGCACCTCGAGCGCCGTCGCGATCTCGAAGGCTGGACCACGCTGATTCTCAGGCGCGGCCGCTAGACCGCGCCGAAACCGCCGGGATTACCAGCCGCCGAACGGCGTGTCGTTCTTGCTCGAGGAGCGGCCGTACAGGCGGATTTCGCGCTCGGCCTGCTTCAGCCGCGCTTCCATCATCGCGGCGATGAAACGGGCGAAGAAGCCCTTCGGCGCCGCCTGGACGTCGCTGGCCGGGACCGTCTTGGCAGTCGCGCCGCTCGTGGCGGTGACGGCGGGGGCTTCGCGGTAGGTCAGGGCAACCATGTCGTTCTCCATCGGGGCGATCCGGTCTCGAATCGCTCTATTGCGATGCAACATAGGTTATTCTGCATCTGCGAACATCCCATGACATTGCATAGAAGCCCTGAAAAATCAGTGACTAAGCGCAAACCAAGCGTCAACTTTTAAGGCATCGAGGCGTCAATTTTAGTGCAATGCACAAATCTGAGCCGTGAGCTGTCGCGGACGCATCAAGCTTGCGCAAAGCGGCGGCCCGGCGTTGCAAAACTTTCACCCACCGCCGCCCGCATGCCGGGCTATGCATGATTTGTCGGCAGCGCAGCCTCCGCGTTGCCGGTAAGCCCAGGACGATTAGAGTGCCAGCCATGTTCGAAGCCCGCTTCCAGACATTCGACGACGCCAGCGAAGGCGCGCAAAGCGCCGAACGCGTGGCCGCGCTGCGCACCGAACTGAAGCGCCGCGGCCTCGACGGCTTCCTGGTGCCGCGCGCCGACCGCCAGCAGAACGAATATCTGCCGGCCAGCGAGGAGCGCCTCGCCTGGCTCACCGGCTTTACCGGCTCGGCCGGGGCGGCGATCGTACTCGCCGAGCAGGCCGCTTTGTTCGTCGACGGCCGCTATACCCTGCAGGTGAAGTCGCAGACCGACACCGCGGTGTTCGCCATCGAGCATTTCGTCGACAACCCGCCGCCCGTCTGGCTCGAGAACAACGTCAAGGCCGGCGCCAGGATCGGCTTCGATCCCTGGCTGCACACGGCCGACGGCGCCGAGCGTTTCGCCCGCGCCTGTGCCAAGGCCGGCGCCACGCTGGTCGCTGTCGACGACAATCCGATCGACCCGTTGTGGGCGAAGCGTCCGGGGCCGCCGAATGGGCCGGTGCAATTACGGCCGCTGGCGCTCGCCGGCGAAAGCGCCGCCGACAAGCTCGGCCGCATCAAAGACGAACTGACCAAGCTCCGCGCCGATGTGCTGATCGTGTCCGATCCGCAGAATGTCGACTGGACGTTCAACATCCGCGGCTCCGACGTCGCGCATACGCCGCTGGCGCTCGGCTTTGCCGCCATCCCGCGCGAAGGCCGCCCTCGCCTCTATGTCGAGCCGGAAAAGCTGTCGAACGAAGTGCGACACGCCCTCGAGGAAGTCGCGGACGTGTCCGCCACCGGCGACCTGACGAACGACCTTGCCGCGTACAAGGACAAGTCGGTGCTGCTCGACCAGGCGAGCGCCGCCGACGCCCTGACCCGCATCGTCTCCGACAATGGCGGCACGGCGATGCGCGCCGCCGATCCGATCACGCTGATGAAGGCGGTGAAGAACAATGCCGAGATCGCCGGCACGCGCGCCGCGCATTTGCGCGACGGCGCGGCGATGACGCGCTTTTTGTGCTGGCTCGATCACGAGATGCCGTCCGGCAAGCTGACGGAGATCGAGGCGGTGGCGGCGCTGGAATCCTTCCGCCGCGATACCGGGCTCCTGAAAGACGTGTCGTTCCCGTCGATCTCCGGCGCCGGGCCGAACGGCGCCATCGTGCATTATCGCGTCACCTCGGCGACCAACCGCGTCATCGGCAAGGACGAGATGTTCCTCATCGATTCCGGCGCGCAGTATGAGGACGGCACCACCGACATCACGCGCACCGTGATCAACGGCGCGCCGACCGAGGAAATGCGCGACCGCTTCACCCGCGTGCTCAAGGGCCATATCGCCATTGCTGAAGCGGTGTTTCCGATGGGCACCACCGGCGCGCAGCTCGATCCTCTGGCGCGTATCGCGCTGTGGCAGGCCGGCCTCGACTTCGATCACGGCACCGGCCACGGCGTCGGCAGCTATCTGTCGGTGCATGAAGGCCCGGCGCGCATTTCCAAGCTCGGCCATACGCCGCTGAAGCAGGGCATGATCCTGTCGAACGAGCCGGGCTATTACAAAACCGGCGCCTACGGCATCCGCATCGAGAACCTCGTGCTGGTGATCGCGGCGGCTTCGCCGGACGGCGCCGAGAAGCCGCTCAATGCCTTCGAGACCTTGTCGTTCGCGCCGATCGACCGCCGCCTGATCGACCCGCGCCTGCTGACGACGCAGGAGCTGCATTGGCTGAACAACTACCATGCCCGCGTGCGCGAGGCGGTGGCGCCATTGGTCGATCCGGCAACGCAGGCTTGGCTCGAGCAGGCGACGAGGGCGTTGTGACTTTTTCTTACCCTCCCCTGGAGGGGGAGGGTCGACTGCCTGAGCGCAGCGAAGGCGGTCGGGGTGGGGTGAGCTTGATAAGCGAGAAGTCACCCCACCCCGCTCGCTAACGCTCGCGACCCTTCCCCTCCAGGGGAGGGTGAAGAGCGTTTCAAGATATCAGCTTCAGCCACTCATCCTCGCTCAGCACCGTGACGCCGTGCTTCTGCGCCTCGGCGAGCTTCGAGCCGGCGCCGGGACCGGCGACGACGTAATCGGTCTTCTTCGACACCGAACCGGACACCTTGGCGCCGAGACGCTCTGCGGTGGCTTTCGCTTCGTCGCGCGTGAACTTCTCCAGCGAGCCGGTGAACACCACAGTTTTTCCGGCGACTTTTGAATCCGTCTTCGGCTTCTCGGCGTCGAGCACCTTGACCTGCTTCACCAGCCGCTCGACGGCCGCGAGGTTGCGCTTTTCCTTGAAGTAGTCGGTCACGGCCTCGATGACGGTATCGCCGATCTGGTCCAGCGCATCCATGTCGGCGATGGCTTCCCCATCGCCCTTCGCCACTTTCAGCGCCGCATCATGGAATGCCTGCCAGGAGCCGTAGCCCCGCGCCAGCGACAGCGCCGTGGTCTCGCCGACATGGCGAATGCCGAGCGCATAGATGACGCGGTCGAGCGCGATCTCGCGGCGGGCGTCGATGGCGGCGAACAGATTGCGCACCGAAGTCTCGCCATAGCCCTCTTCCTCGAGCAGCTCCTTGCGGTGCTTGCGTTCCAGCGAAAAGATATCGGCCGGCTCCTTGAGCCAACCCTTCTCATGGAACAGCTCGATCTGTTTCTCGCCGAGGCCGTCGATGTCGAAGGCGCGGCGCGAGGCGAACAATTTGAGATGCTCGACCGCCTGCGCCCGGCAGATGAAGCCGCCGGTGCAGCGCCGCACGGCATCGAGCCGGCCGGTGTCGGCATCGTGCTCGCGCACGGCCTCGCTGCCGCACACCGGGCACTCGGTCGGGAACTTGTAGGGCTTGGCGCTCTTGGGCCGTTTGTCGAGCACGACATCGACGACCTGCGGAATGACGTCGCCGGCGCGCTGGATGATCACGGTGTCGCCGATGCGGATGTCGCGGCCTTCGCGCAAGGGTTCGCCGTCGCCGCCGATGCCCTTGATGTAATCCTCGTTATGCAGTGTGACATTCTGCACAATGACGCCGCCGACGCCGACCGGCTCGAGCTTGCCGACCGGCGTGAGCGCGCCGGTGCGGCCGACCTGGATGTCGATGCCGATCAGGGTCGTGGTCGCCTGCTCGGCGGGAAACTTGTGCGCGATGGCCCAGCGCGGCGTGCGCGACACGAAGCCGAGGCGGCCCTGCCAGTCGATGCGATCCACCTTGTAGACGACGCCGTCGATGTCGTAATCGAGACCCGAGCGCTGCTCGCCGATCTTGCGGTGGAAAGCGATGAGTTCCTCGACCGAGCGGCACATCTTGGTCAGCGGGTTGGTGGTGAAGCCGCAATGCTCGAACCACTTGATCATGCCGGACTGCGTATCCGCCGGCATTTCGCTGATCTCGCCCCAGGCATAAGCGAAGAATCCGAGTGGCCGCGACGCGGTGATCGACGGATCCTTCTGGCGCAGCGAGCCGGCCGCCGAGTTGCGCGGGTTGGCGAAGATCTGCGCGCCCGCTTCCTTCTGCCGCTCGTTGAGTTTGAGGAAGTCGGCCTTGGTCATGTAGACCTCGCCGCGCACCTCGACGACCGGCGGCAGGTTCCTGCCCTTCAGCTTCTGCGGCACCTCCTTGATGGTGCGGATGTTGGCGGTGACGTCCTCGCCTTCCTGGCCGTCGCCGCGCGTCGCGGCGGTGACGAGTTCGCCGTTCTCGTAACGCAGCGACATCGACAGGCCGTCGATCTTCGGCTCGGCGGAAAACGCAATCGGCTCGTCCTCGGCAAGGCGCAGGAAGCGGCGAATGCGGCCGACGAAATCGACGACGTCCTCATCGGCGAAGGCGTTGTCGAGCGACAGCATCGGCACGGCGTGCCTGACCTTGGCGAAGCCGCGCGCCGGCGCGGCGCCGACCTTCATCGACAGCGAGTCGAGCGTCTTTAAGTCCGGAAAGCGCGCTTCGATGGCGTTGTAGCGCTTGCGCAGCTCATCATACTCGGCGTCGCTGACCGACGGCGCATCGAGCTGGTAATAGCGCTTGTCGTGGCCGGCGATCTCCTGCCCCAGCCGCGCATGCTCGGCGTCGGCCTGCTTCCTGGTGAGCAGCTCGACGGGGGTTTTGTCGGTACGGACTTTGGTGATTTTCTTGGCCATCGTATTATCCCGTCATTCCTCAGCGGCGCTCGCTATTCTTAGTCATTCCGGGGCGCGAGTGTAAGCGAGCGAACCCGGAATCCAGAGGCAGCGTTCCATGGCTGGATTCCGGGTTCACTGGCTTCGCCAGTGCCCCGGAATGACCAGCTGGGTTGTCATTCCGGACGCCGCGACAGCGGCGATCCGGAATCCAGCAACAATGCGAGCATGCGTATGGATTCCGGGCCCGGCCCTTCTGGCCGTCCCGGAATGACTAAGAGGCCGCCTTGATCAGCCGTTCCGCGGCGGCGCGGGCCTCGTTGGTGATCTCGGCGCCGGCCAGCATGCGGGCGATTTCCTCGCGGCGGTGATCCTCGGCCACTTCCGTGACCCGCGTCGCCACGCGCTTGCCCTTGTCGGCCAGATCCTTGGAGATGACGTAATGCCGCGCCGCGCGGGCCGCGACCTGCGGCGCATGCGTCACCGCCAGCACCTGCACATTCTTGCCGAGACGCGCCAGCCGCATGCCGATGGCGTCGGCCACCGCGCCACCGACACCGGTGTCGATTTCGTCGAACACGAGCGTCGGCGCCGAGCCGCGATCGGCCAGCACCACCTTGAGCGCCAAAAGAAAGCGCGCCAGTTCGCCGCCCGACGCGATCTTCATCATCGGGCCCGGCTTGGTGCCGGGATTGGTCTGCACCCAGAACTCGACGCGGTCGATGCCGTTCGGCCCGGCGGCATTGGCATCGGTGTCGATCTGCGTCGAGAACTTGGCGCGCTCGAGCTTGAGCGGCGGCAATTCGGCGTTGACCGCCTTGTCGAGCTTGGCGGCGGCCTTGACGCGCGCCTTGGACAGCCCTTCGGCGGCGGCGCGGAACGCGGCATCGGCCTGCATCGCGGCCTTTTCCAGCGTCTTGAGCCTCGCCTCGCCGGCGTCGATCAATCCAATATCGTCGCGATATTTGGCGGCGAGCGCCGCGAGATTGTCGACCGGCACATTGTATTTGCGCCCGGCGGCGCGCAGCGCGAACAATCGCTCCTCGTTGCGCTCGAGCTCGGCCGGATCGAAATCGGCGGCACGCAACGCCGCTTCGAGATGCGCGCGGGTCTCTTCCAGCGCATTGAGCGCGATGTCGAAGGATTTCACCGACGGCTCGACCAGCGACGGGGCCTGCGTGGCGCGGCGCTCGAGACGACGCACCGCAGCCCACAACTCCGGCACCGCGGAATTCGAACCGGCGATGGCGTCGTAGGCATCACGCAGGTCCTGGGCCACCTTCTCCGACTGCATCATCACGGTGCGCCGTTCGGCGAGGCTCGTTTCCTCGCCGGCCTGCGGCGCCAGTTTGTCGAGTTCGGCGGCGGCATGGCGCAGCCAGTCGCTCTCGCGCTGGGCGCGTTCGATATCGGCCTTGTGAGTCTCCAGGGCGTCCTGCGCTTCGCGGCGCGCCTCCCACAAGGCAGCGACTTTGGCGGCCTCATCGTCGAGGCCGCCGAAGGCATCGAGCAGGCTGCGATGCGTCGCGGCATCGACCAGCGCGCGGTCGTCGTGCTGGCCATGTATTTCGACCAGCGCCGCGCCGAGCTGCTTCATCACCTGGACGCTGACCGGCTGGTCGTTGACGAAGGCGCGGGTGCGGCCGTCGGCAAGCTGCACGCGGCGCAGGATCAGCGAATCCTCATTGGCGATGTCATTGGCTTTCAGGACGGCGCGCGCCGGATGCTTCGGCCCGACCTCGAACACCGCCGTCACCTGCCCCTGCTCGGCGCCCTGACGCACCAGCGACTGGTCGCCGCGGCCGCCCAAAGCCAGCGCGAAGGAATCGAGCAGGATCGACTTGCCGGCGCCGGTCTCGCCGGTCAGCACGGCGAGATGGCCGGCAAAATCGATGTCGAGCTTGTCGATCAGGACGATGTCGCGGATCGAAAGGCGGGAGAGCATGAGCGGATACGCCGGACCTGACGGCGTTGTGCGCGGCTCTATGCCGGGCATCCACGCCTTAGCGATTCGCACGTATCATTAAAGACGTCGCGGACGGGTACAAGAGGGGAACGAAAGTTCAGCCCAGCCCGACCTTCTTGAAGGCGCGGCTGATCCAGGAACCCGTATTCTCGCTGGGCTCGAGGCCGCCGCTCTTCACAAGCGCATAGGCGTGCTGGTACCAGGGGCTGTCCGGGAAATTGTGGCCGAGCACGGCCGCCGCGGTCTGCGCTTCCTGGGTGATGCCGAGCGCCATATAGGCCTCGGTCAGGCGCATCAGCGCCTCCTCGACCTGGCGCGTCGTCTGGTACTGCGTCACGACCACTTTGAAGCGGTTGATGGCGCCGGTGTAGTCCTTCTTCTCCAGATAATAGCGGCCGATCTGCATTTCCTTGCCGGCGAGCTGGTCGCGAGCGACTTCGACCTTCTGCTTGGCGCTGACGGCGTATTCGCTGGTCGGATATTTGCGGATCACCTCGTCGAGCGCCGACAGCGCCTTTTCGGTGCGGTCCTGGTCGCGGGTGATGTCCGGGATCTCGTCGAAATACGAGGCCGCGATAAGGTACTGCGCGTAGGCGGCATCCGGGCTGCCGGGATGCAGCGAGATGTAGCGCTTCGCCGACGTGACGCATTCGTCGTAGTTGCCGGCCTCATACTGGGCATAAGCCGACATCAGCAGCGACTTGCGCGCCCATTCCGAATAAGGATGCTGGCGGTCGACTTCGTCGAACTTCGCCACCGCTTTCTTGACGTCCTTCTTGTTGTTGAGAAGGAACAGGCCCTCGTTGTAGAGGCGGTCGGCCGGCTCGTCGGGCGGGGTCTCGTCCTTGCTGCCGAAGATGTTCAGGCTCGAACAGGCGCCGAGGCTTACGGTCAGGATGACGAGCGCCGCCGCACGCGCGAAGCGCTGGGCAAAGCGGGACCGGGCTGTAGTGACGGTGCGCAAACTCATACCCGTTTCATCCGTCGACGCTGCCTTTGGCGCAATTTTAGCCCTCGACCCGCGCGCTTGCGGACTTCCTGACCAAATATCGTTAACGGGCCACAGGCCCACCCCGAGCGCCGCGTTTTAATGCAAAATCAGCGGCCGGACCAAGCGATTAGGGGCACAATCGGCCGGGAATAAGGCGGGGACAAAGGGTCGCGGCCCCGTCCGCCGGTTCGCTCCAAGGTCAGGAAACGTCCGGGCCGAAGGCCGCTGCCGGAACGCCGACAGCCAGTTCGGCATGGCCGCGCACGCGGGGACGCTCGACCGGGGCCTCGACCACCCGCCAGGCGGCGGTATTGGCCATGAGGGCGGTCAGAACGGCGTTGTTGAGCTTGTGGCCGCCCCGAACGGTCTTGTAGGCGCCGATCAACGGCAGACCGGCCAGCGCCAGGTCGCCGATGGCGTCGAGCACCTTGTGGCGCACGAACTCGTCGGCAAAGCGCAGGCCTTCGGGGTTGAGCACGCGGTCGTCGCTGACCACCAGCGTGTTCTCCAGCGAGGCGCCGAGCGCGTAACCGGCGCTCCACAGCTTCGACACGTCCTTCATGAAACCGAAGGTGCGCGCCCGCGCGATCTCGTTGCGGAACGTGTCCGGGGTGACGTCGACCGCCAGATCCTGCTTGCCGATCAGCGGATGATCAAAGGCAATTTCGGCCTCGACGCGGAAACCGTGCTCGTAAGGGCGCAATTCGCCGAAGGCGTCGCCGATCGCGGCGCGCACCGGCTTGATGACTTCGATGAAACGGCGCGGCG
The DNA here is from genome assembly GCA_018240595.1 of Pseudomonadota bacterium. Lineage (GTDB taxonomy): Bacteria > Pseudomonadota > Alphaproteobacteria > Rhizobiales > Xanthobacteraceae > Pseudolabrys. Next base: position 11,619 of record JAFEFL010000060.1, read on the forward strand.
AGGCGCGGTCGGTGAGACCGGCCTGATCGAGCGCCTCGACGAACGGCATGGCGCTGCCGTCCATGATCGGCACTTCCGGGCCGTCGATCTCGACGACGACATTGTCGACGTGCAGGCCACGCAGCGCAGCCAGCAGATGTTCGGCGGTCGAGCACAGCGGGCCCTTGGCGTCGCCGAGCACGGTGGCAAATTCGGTGGCGGTCACGGCGCGGACGTCGGCGCGAACCTGGCGCTCGATCGAACCGTCGGCTGTGACACGTTGGAAAACGATACCTGCGTCGTCATCCGCCGGCAGCAAGCTCAGCGTGACGTTACGGCCGGAATGCACGCCGACGCCAGTGACGGCAACCTCGTCACGAAGTGTCGTTTGCTTAGCGCCCTTCATCGACCCCATTTCCGCGGAACTACCTATTGGTAATCCCACTTCAGCCTACGCGAGGCCACACCCGAGCCTACGCACAAAACTTCCAGCAGACTTGAGGCGATCCCCCGAAAGACCGAAAAGCCCCTGCCGCGCCCGAAACTTAGGCTCATGGCAGAGTTCGTCCAAAACACGGTTTCTTACCGACTGTTACTCTTTTCTGCCGCAATTTAAGGAAGAAGGCACGGTCGGATCGGGATTTACGTTACCCGTCGGCGGGTATTGGCACTGCTCTCGGCGGCCACGCGAAGAAAACATTCAAATAAATCAGTTACTTGGCAATTCCGACGCACGGCGACAAGGGATCGGTTGCCCCGCCATAAGTCCATGGCGGGGCAGCCGAATTCGTTAATTCGCTTGGCGGCGCAGGAACGCCGGGATGTCGAGCTGATCCTCGGGACCCTGGTTATGCACAGGCGCCGGGCGGCCGTGCGGGTCGAGACCCTGCGGCTGGGGCCGACGGGCGTATTCCGAGACCGGGTCGGCCGGCCGCGAATCGGGGTGACGGCCTTCCGGATTGCGGGCCGTCGGCCGCATCGGGGGCTGCTCGAACTGCGGCATCGGGCGGGCCATGCGCGGCGGCGCCTGCTCGGTCTCCTCGGCGCGCTTGCCGAGACCGACCGAAGCCAGCCGCTGCATCAGCGACATGCGCTGCTTCTGCGGATGATCGTCGTGCATCTCGCCACGGCCAGGGGCCATCTGGTTCTGCGCCGGCATCGGCAGTTCGTCGATGCGCGGCATGCGCGGCGCGCGCTTCACCATTTCCGGGGCCGGCGGAATGAAGGCTTCCGGCATTTCGGCTTCGGCGTGCGGCGCTTCCATCGGCGCCGGCTCGAACAGCGACGGCTTGATCGGCATCGGGCGGATCGAGACGTCCTCGATCGTGCTCGGCGCCGGGGCCGGGGTCGGCGCCGGCATCAGAGCGGCGGCGACGGCGGCATGGGCGGCCTGCTCGACCGCAGCGACGCCGGCGTTGACGGCAGTGGCCTGCGGCCTCATCGCCGGACGCTCCATGCGCTTGGTCTCCTGGCGCATCTTGCCGGCCAGTTCTTTCAGCGCGTTCTCGGCCGGCAGCGGCTGGTTGACGAGGCCGACCTTGTCGATGCCGGTGGCGACCACCGACACGCGGATGGTGCCTTCCAGCGATTCATCGAAAGTGGCGCCGACGATGATGTTGGCGTCGACATCGACTTCCTCGCGGATGCGGGTCGCGGCTTCATCGACTTCGTACAGCGTCAGGTCCTTGCCGCCGGTGATCGAGATCAGCAGGCCGCGGGCGCCCTTCATCGAAGCGTCGTCGATCAGCGGGTTGTTGATCGCGGCTTCGGCCGCGGTCAGCGCGCGCTTCTCGCCGGTGGCTTCGCCGGTGCCCATCATCGCCTTGCCCATCTCGCGCATGACGGCGCGGACGTCGGCGAAGTCGAGATTGATCAGGCCTTCCTTGACCATCAGGTCGGTGATGCAGGCAACGCCCGAGTAGAGCACCTGATCGGCCATCGCGAAGGCGTCGGCGAAGGTGGTCTTTTCGTTGGCCACCCGGAACAGGTTCTGGTTCGGGATGATCAGCAGCGTGTCGACCACCTTCTGCAGCTCGGTAATACCGGCTTCGGCGAAGCGCATGCGGCGCTGGCCTTCGAAGTGGAACGGCTTGGTGACGACGCCGACGGTCAGGATGCCCATCTCGCGCGCGGCCTTGGCGATCACCGGGGCGGCGCCGGTGCCGGTGCCACCGCCCATGCCGGCGGTCACGAACACCATGTGGGCGCCCGACAGATGATCCTGGATCTCGTCGATCACTTCCTCAGCGGCGGCGCGACCGACTTCCGGCTGCGAACCGGCGCCAAGGCCTTCGGTGACCTGCGTGCCCATCTGGATGATGCGCTCGGACTTGGACAAGGTCAGCGCCTGAGCGTCGGTGTTGGCGACGACGAAATCGACGCCCTGGAGACCGGCCGCGATCATGTTGTTGACGGCATTGCCGCCCGCGCCGCCGACACCGAAGACGGTGATGCGCGGCTTCATCTCGTTAATGTCCGGAATCTTCAGATTGATCGTCATGTCATCTGCCTCTCGATTGCACGGGTGGCTCTCCCGGACGCATCAGGCGCCCACGCTTTGCCACCGAATTGTTTCCGGCCACGCCGGCCGCTCTTCTAGGTTCGTCCTTGCGTTAGACCGAGGGTCAGAAACTCTCGCGCAACCACTGTCCGACCCGTGAAATGTACCCGCCTGTACCCGTCATCAACTGCCGCGTTCGCCGCGGTTCGAAGTGTTCAAGATGCGCCGCCTGCGGATACACGAGCAGGCCGGCGGCCACCGCGAAGGCCGGCCCTTTGGCCGCTTCGGGAAGCCCCGCTACACCCAGCGGACGTCCGATCCGCACCGGGCGGCGCAGGATGCGCGACGCCAGGTCGGCAAGACCCGGCAATTGCGCTCCGCCACCGGTGAGAATCACGCGAGCGCGCGTCTCGGCGGCGAAAGGAGAAGTCGCCAGCCGATCGCGCACCAATTCCAGTATCTCCTCGATCCGCGGCTTGATGATGCGGACAAGCGAGGCGCGTGACACGAACTGGGGCGGCTCCCGCTCATCGTCGCCGACCGAAGCCACCGTAATCATGTCACGTTCGTCCGAACCACCGCTCAAAACACTGCCATAAATCGCTTTGATTCGCTCGGCGCTGGCGATGGGCGTGTTGAGGCCGCGGGCAATGTCCATGGTGACGTGGTGGGCGCCCAAGGCGAAGCCGTCGGCATGGACGAAGCGGCCGCCGGAGAACACCGCGACCGAGGTCGTGCCCGACCCGAGATCGATGCAGGCCGAGCCCAGATCGGCCTCGTCGTCGGCAAGACAGGCCAGACCGGCCACATAAGGCGACGCGACCATGGCCTCGACGCCGAGATGGCTGCGTTCGACGGTCAGCATCAGGTTGCGCACGGTGGCGACGTCGGCGGTCACCATATGCATGTCGACGCCGAAACGGTTGCCCAGCATGCCGCGCGGCTCGCGGATGCCCTTGGCGCTATCGAGCGCATAACCGATCGGCAGGGAATGCAGCACCGCACGGCCGTCGCGCACCGAATGGCGGCTGGCCGCAGCCAGGACGCGGGCGATGTCGCCGTCGGTCACGGCGCCGCCGTTCAGTTCGACGTCGGCGATGAAGCGTTCGGAGCCAAGCCGGCCGCCGGACAGCGACACGACCACGGATTCAAGCTGCACGCCGGCCATGCTTTCGGCGGCGTCGATCGCCTGGCGGACCACCTCTTCGGCGGCGACCAGATCGACCACCTGGCCGGCTTTCATGCCGCTGGCGGCGACGTGGGAGAAGCCGAGAATGCGCACGCCGTGGCTGCGGCGGCGCAGCACGTCCTGCGGCGCCTGCGGCTCGAGCCGGGCGATGACGCAGACGACCTTGCTGGTGCCGATATCGAGCCCGGCGACCACCGCGCTGCGGCGCGGCGACACCGGCTTCATCTTGGGCGTCAAGCCGAAGCGCAGCACGGTCATGCCTCGCCTCCCTTGCCCGGCTTCTTGCGTTTCTTCTCGGCGGCCTTGAGCGCCTCGGCACGCGCGGCCGCGGCGCCGTCCGACAGCCGCACGGTGACGCGGTCTTCAAGGCGCAGGTCGACCAGGACGATGTCCTTCGACAGCAGGCTCTTGTCGCGATCGAGGTCGATCAGGGTCTGCAACGCCGCTTCGGCATGGTCTTCCGGCAGCATCACTTCGACGCCGTTGTTCAGATGCAGATTCCAGCGGCGCTCGGCGACCAGGACCGCGGCGCCGACCTGGCCGGAAATGGCGGGAAAGCGTGCCAGCAGTTCAAGGAATTTCGGGGCAGTCCGTTCGGCGCCGGTGCCGACGACCAGCGGCAGCTTGGCAAAGCGCGCCGGGACTTCCGGTTCGAGCACGGTGCCGTCGGCGGAGATCAGCGCGGTGCGGGCGTCGCGCTGCCACAGCGCGAAAGGCTCGCGCTCCTTGATCTCGATGCGCAGCCGCCCCGGATAGAGCTTGAGCACGGTGGCATCGGCGATCCACGGATTGGTCAGCAGCCGCGTGCGCGCCTGCGCGGCGTCGAGGAACAGCAGCGACGAACGTTCGGTGATACCGGCGATCTTGAGGATGTCGTCACGATTGAGCTCATGCTCGCCGGCGAGCGCGACTTCAGCGATACGGAAGCCGGCGGCATTGGCCGCGGCGTCGCAGACGTCATGGAAATTCTGGGCGATATCATCGGTGTGCTGGCCCTTGACGACGCCGTAGCAGACGCTGCTCAGCAGCAGCATCGCCACCGCGGCCGCGCCGGCGCCGCGCGGCACGTCGATGGACACGAGCATCGCGAACCAGCGGCGCAGCGGACGGCGCCACCGGCCCGGAGAGCGAGTGCTGTGCACGTTCAGCGATTGGGCGAGGTATCCCCGACGATCCATCGCAACCGGTTCTTCCAAAAGTTGACCCATCGATGGGCGACGGGCGGATGGCCTCGGCAAAGGCGCACCGACCCGACGCGGCGCGCGAGGCGCCGTTCGGGCCTAGTCTTCCGGCCATTTGGTAAACGATTAGTAAAGTTTGACGGATTGGGCGCAGGTTCCAGTAACCTTTTGCATCCCGTGGCTTTTCAGGCACGTTGGGGGGCTAAAAGGTCATGTCACGGTGACGCTAGCGCCCCAGTGACGCGTCCTCGATCATCCAGGCGACCAGTTGCTCGAAGCTCATGCCGTCGTGGGCGGCGAGTTCCGGGACCAGCGAGGTTTCGGTCATGCCCGGCTGGGTGTTGACCTCGAGACAGGCCAAGCCAGAGATGCCGGGCTTGCTGTCGTCGTAGCGGAAATCGGCGCGGCTGACGCCGCGACAGCCCAGCGCCCGGTGCGCCATGAGGGCGAAGCGCCGGCAGGCCTCGTACACTTCCTCCGCGATCGGCGCCGGCAGGAGATGCGTCGAGCCGCCGGGCGCGTATTTGGCTTCGTAATCGTAGAACTTCGTGTTGGCGACGATCTCGATGACGCCGGTCGCCTTGTCGGCGACCACGGCGCAGGTCAACTCCTTGCCGGGGATGAACGGCTCGGCCAGCAGGCGTTCGCCGTATTTCCAGTCCGGCCGCGTCAATTCCTGCGGCGGATGGGCCTGATCCTCGCGCACGATGAAGACGCCGACGCTGGAGCCTTCGGCGATCGGCTTGATCACGTAAGGCGGCGGCAGGACGTGGGCGCGCCCGGCGTCGAGGCGGTCAACCACCCTACCCCCGGGCACCGGAACGCCGCCGGCTTTCAGCAGGATCTTGGCGACATCCTTCTGCATCGCCACCGACGAGGCCATGACGCCGGAATGGCTGTACGGAACGCCGATGATTTCCAGGAGGCCCTGCAGCGTGCCATCTTCGCCGGGCCGGCCGTGCAGCAGGTTGAGCGCGCAGTCCGGCTTGAGCGCGGCCAGCACCTGCGCGATGTCGCGGCCGACATCGACGCGGCTGACGCGGTAGCCGGCGCGCTCGGCGGCATCGGCGCAGGCCTTGCCCGAACGCAGCGAGACTTCGCGCTCGGCGGACCAGCCGCCCATGAGAACGGCGACGTGCTTGCGGGCGCTAATGGCGGCTCTCCGAATCAAGCATTAGACTTGGGCCCGTTCTCTATAGGACGATCGCCACGAAATTTCCCGGCCAATCCGCCCGGATCGCTAACGCGCGGCAGGGCTCACACCCCCGAAGACGAGGCACGGCGTGATCGAAACCTGGATCGACCTTCCCGCCCCGGCGGTATTCGCCGTCCTGACCGCTCTCTATGCCGCGACAGGCGCGGTGATCGTGTGGGCGGCCTTCGGCCGGCCGCTCGGTCCGCGGATCAAGCACTTCGACGGCGTGGTGGCGCCGTTCTTCGGCGCCGTCGCCATCCTGTTTGCGCTGATGGCCGGCTTCCTCGCCAGCGACATCGCCGACCGCAACCGCCAGGCCGCCCGCGCGGTGCAGACCGAGGCAGCCGAGCTGCGCAACATCTTCACCCTGAGCGTCGCTTCCAAGCCCGACATGGCCGCTATCCGCGCCAACTGGACCGACTATGTGAAAGCCGTCACCCGCGACGAATGGCCGGCGATGGCGGACGGCAACAGCGCGCCTTCGGTCGACCGCGCCTTCGACGCGCTGCTGCGCGAATTGAGCGAGCCGGCAATGGCGGCAAATGCCGGCAACGCCGTGAGCGCCGCGCTGATCAACGCCGCGGTGCGTGTGTCGAGCGCGCGCTCGGAGCGGCTGGCGCTGGCGTCGGATTCGACCAGCGAGCTGAAGTGGTCGATCGTGCTGATTCTCGGCATCATGACGCAGGTCGCGATCGGCGTCGTGCACCTCACGAAGCGCAACGCACAGGTCGCGGCGCTGACCGTGTTCTCGGTGGCGGCAGTGGTCGCGCTCGGCCTGATCGCGCTGCAGGAGCATCCCTTCGCCGGCTCGGTGCGCGTCGGGCCCGAAGCGCTGACGGAGTTACTCAAGCTGCAAGGGTCGAACGGCGGCGCCTGAGGGCGCTCACGCCGTCTTGCCGATACGCTTGATCTCCCACTCCAGCTCGATGCCGGAATGCGCCCTGACGCGCTCGCGGATGGTCTCGCCGAGCTTCTCGATGTCGGCGGCGGTGGCGCTGCCGCGATTGATCAGGAAGTTGCAGTGCATCTCGGACACTTGCGCGTCGCCGACGGCGAAGCCGCGCAGCCCCGCCGCGTCGACGAGTTTCCAGGCGCTGTGACCGGGCGGATTCTTGAAGGTCGAGCCGCCGGTCTTCTCGCGGATCGGCTGCGCCGTCTCGCGATGGTTCTGCACCTCGGCCATGCGGGCGCGGATGGCCTCGGCATCCTTCAACTGGCCGCGAAACGTCGCCGACGTGAAGACGATCGACGGATCGACGCCGTTGCCGCGATAGCGGAATTTCATGCCGGCATTGTCGAAGGTGACGATGTTTCCGTCCCGCGTCACCCCCCTCGCCGAAACCAGCACATCCTTGGTTTCGCCGCCATTGGCGCCGGCGTTCATGCGCACTGCGCCGCCGATGGTGCCGGGAATGCCGAAATAGAATTCGAGACCGCCGATGCCGGCATTCGCTGCCGCTTCAGCGACGCGCTTGTCGAGCGCGGCGCTGCCGGCCGTGACGGTATCGCCGCTGCAGTCGATAGCGTTAAAGCCGCGGCCGAGCCGGATGACCACGCCCGCGACGCCGCCATCGCGCACGATCAGGTTCGAGCCGACGCCGATCACGGTGACCGCGATGTCGGCGGGCAGATGCCTCAGGAAATAAGCGAGATCGTCGGCGTCTTCCGGCGCAAACAGAACCTGGGCCGGGCCGCCGACGCGGAACCAGGTGAACGGCCCGAGCGCCTGGTTGGCTGACAGGCGGCCACGCAGCGCCGGCATTCTCGTCTTCAGATCGGGAACGAGGTCGGGAAAGGTCATCTCACATCACGCATGATCGATCGGATGGCCCCGACCGCCGGTGTTCCTGTAGCATGGCGGCAGGGGCGGTCCAATTCGTGGCGCCGGGCGGTACGCCGATGGCACGAAGGGGCAAGGGAGGAAGCGCGTGAAACACACGATCCGTATCGTTGTCGTCGCGGCGGCGCTGGCGATACCGGCCGCCGCTCTCGCCGATGAATGTGGCGATGCCGTACGCGATTACAACGACATCCTGGCGCAGTTGCATACCGCGAACGACGACTTTACCGCCTGCGTCGCCGACAGCCTCGGCCGCAAGACCTGCGCCAGGGAGTTCGCCAAGCTGCAGGCGGCCTACCGGCTCTACGAGTCGGCTGTGACCATGTACACGCGGCAATGTCTGTGATGCCGCCTCAGCTCAGCGCCTTCAATTCGCCGGGCAGCGCATAGGCCCATTGCGAGATCGAACCGGCGCCAAGGCAAACGACATAGTCGCCCGGCTTTGCCAGCCCCTTGATGATGCCGGCGAGTTGCTCAGGCCCATCGAGCGGCACCACGTTGCGGTGACCGCGCGCGCGCAAAGCCTGCACGAGGTGATCGCGGTCGGCGCCCTCGATCGGCGCCTCGCCGGCGGCGTAGACATTGGCGACGACGACGGCATCGGCATCGTTGAAGCAGGTCGAGAACGGCTCGAACAGGCTCTTGAGCCGCGTGTAGCGATGCGGCTGCACCACGGCGATGACCTTGTTCGATGTCGACTCGCGCGCCGCCTTCAGCACCGCGGCGATTTCGACCGGATGATGGCCGTAGTCATCGATGATGGTGGCGCCGTTCCATTCACCGACCTTGGTGAAACGCCGCTTGACGCCGCCGAACTTCGACAGCGCGCTGCGGATCTTGTCGTCCTCGATACCGAGCGAATGCGCCACCGCGATCGCCGCCGTCGAATTGAGCGCGTTGTGCCGCCCCGGCATCGGCAGTTCGAGGCCGCTGATGGCGTGCGTCTCGTTGCCGTCGCGGTCGCGGAAGCGCACGGTGAAGCGCTGCGTGCCGCCGGTGTTGGTGAGGTCCGTCAGACGCACGTCGGCCTGCGGGTTTTCGCCATAGGTGACGATGCGGCGGTCGGCGATGCGGCCAACCAGGCGCTGCACGATCGGATGATCGGTGCACATCACGGCGAAGCCGTAGAACGGCACGTTCTCGACGAAGTGGATGAAGGCTTCCTGCACAGCGGCGAAGGTCTTGAAGTGATCGAGATGCTCGGCATCGACATTGGTGACGATGGCGATGTCGGCGGGCAGCTTGAGAAAGGTGCCGTCCGACTCGTCGGCCTCGACGACCATCCAGTCGCCGCCGCCCAATCGCGCATTGGTGCCATAGGCATTGATGATGCCGCCGTTGATCACCGTCGGATCGAAACCGCCGGAATCGAGCAAGGTCGCGACCATCGAGGTCGTCGTGGTCTTGCCATGCGTGCCGGCGATCGCGACGCAGGATTTCAGCCGCATCAACTCGGCCAGCATCTCGGCGCGGCGCACTACCGGCAGGCGCTGCGCCCGCGCGGCCACGAGTTCCGGATTGTCCGGCTTGATCGCCGACGACACGACGACGACGTCGGCATTGTCGAGGTTCTCGGCCTTGTGGCCGATCTCGACAATGACGCCCTTGTCGCGCAGGCGCTTGACGTTGGCGTTCTCCGAAACGTCGGAACCGCGCACCGTGTAGCCGAGATTGACCAGCACCTCGGCGATACCGCTCATGCCGATGCCGCCGATACCGACAAAGTGTACCGGTCCAAGTTCGCGCGGCAATTTCATTAGAGCGACCTCGATTATTTGATCCGTGACGGACGGCTTTTCCCGGGCGCAGCGGGAAATGTCAAATCCCGGCGGTTTTCATTACCAGATCGGCCAGCCGCTCCGCGGCATCGACGGTTCCGGCGCTCTTGGCGGCCGCGGCCATCGCGGCGAGCCGCCCCGGTTCCGCCATCAGAGCGGCGATCTCGTTAGCCAGACGGTCCGGCGTGAACTCGGTCTGCACGATGCGGATAGCGCCGCCGGCGTCCTGCAGAACGCCGGCATTGGCGAGTTGATCCTGGTCAAGGGCGTGCGGCAGCGGCACGAGAATGCCGGGCCGGCCGATGGCGGAAAGTTCGGCGACGGTCGAAGCGCCCGAGCGCGAAATCACCAGATGCGCCGCCGCCATGCGCACCGGCAGGTCGGAGAAAAACGACGCGCAGGTGTGGGCGACGCCGAGCTTTTCGTAATAGGCCGAGACAGCGTCGATATCCTCCGGCCGCGCCTGCTGCACGACATGCAGCCGCGACCGCAAGCTGGCATCGAGCCTTTCGATGGCCGGCGGCACGACGTCCGACATCACGCGCGCGCCCTGGCTGCCACCGAACACCAATAGCCGCAAGGTGCCGTCGGCCCGCGGAGTGTCATACGGCACCTTCGACGCTTCGATGACCAGCGGCCGCACCGGATTGCCGGTGAAGGTCATCTTGGCGCGCACGGCATCGTCGACCTTGGCGAGCACACGGAAACCGGTGGCGATCGCCGTGACGCGAGAAGCGAGCAACCGGTTGGCGCGGCCCATCACGCCGTTCTGCTCGTGCAGCACCGTCGGCACGCGACGCCATGAGGCTGCAATGAGCGGCGGCACGGTGGGATAGCCGCCGAAGCCGACGACCACGTTGGGTTTGATGCGACCGATGACGCTCCACGCCTTCAAGGTGCCGCGCGCCAGCATCATCGCGGTGCGCGTCAGCGCCGCCGGATCCCGTCCGCGCACCGTGGCGCTGGGAATGAGATGAACGTCGCGCGCTGGAAACTCGAAATGCGCTGCGCGCACGTCGGTGGCGAGATCGACGATGACGCCGCGCTTGCCGAGCGCCACGGCCAGCGATTCAGCGGGAAAAAGATGGCCGCCGGTGCCACCGGCGGCCAGCAGCACCAGCAGCGAGGCCGCTTGCGGCATCAGATGCGGCTCCCGGCCGGCAACAACTCATCCGGCGCGGCGAGCACGGCGCCGCGCGGCTGCTCGCGCGTCAGCGCCAGCAGCATCCCCATGCCGTAAGCCAGCGACAGCATCGACGAGCCGCCATAGGAAATGAACGGCAGCGTCATGCCCTTCGCGGGAATGAGGTGCAGGTTCACCGCCATGTTGATCGCCGATTGCGTGGCGAACAGCATGGTGAGGCCGGCGGCGGCGAAGCGGCAGAACGGATCGTCGTTGCGCATGGCGCGCAGCATGGCGCGCACCACGATGAAGGTGTAGAGCGCGACCAGCGCCAGACAGAGCACGACGCCGAATTCTTCCGCCGCCACGGAGAAGACGAAGTCGGTGTGCGCTTCCGGCAGCATGCGCTTGACGGTGCCCTCACCCGGACCGCGGCCGAACCAGCCGCCGCGCATGAAGCTTTCGGTCGCGACGTCGATGTTGAAGGTGTCGCCCGACTGCGGATTGAGGAAGCGCTGGATGCGGTTCGCCACGTGCGGCACGGTGTAATAGGCGACCAGGAGGCCGAAACCGGCGGCGCCGGCGATGCCGAACATCCAGATGACGCGCATGCCGGCCATGAAGAACAGCGCGCTCCACACCAGGACGATCAGCATGGTCTGGCCGAAGTCGGGCTGGATGACGAGCAGCGCCACCACCACCAGCAGCAGGATGAGCGCGAAGGTGTTGGCCGGCATTTCCGGACGCTTGGCCGATTCGCCGAACAGCCAGGCGATGAGAATGACGAAAGCCGGCTTGAGGAACTCGGACGGCTGGATGTTGATGCCGAACAGCACCAGCCAGCGCTTGGCGCCCTTGATCTCCTGGCCAAACACCGGCGTCACCGCGACCATGACGAGGCTTATGGCGAAGACAATCAGCGCCAGCCGGCGGATCTGGTGCGGCGTCAGGAACGAGACGCCGAGCATGATGGCGATGGTCGGAAACAGGAAGAAGATGTGGCGGTTGACGAAGTAGAACGGCTCGAGCCCGATGCGGCCGGCGACCGGCGGCGAAGCGGCCAGCGACAGGACGATGCCCGCCAGCATCAGGGCGCCGACCGCGGCGATGGTCAGGCGGTCGACGGTCCACCACCATTCGCCGATGGGGGTGCGTTGTGCGCGCGAAATCATGAGGAAACGTCCCGGGGCCCCGTAAGGGCCCAAGCTGACGCGGGACGGTTAGCGAAGGGTTAATGATGCCCGTAAAGTCTCAAATCGGCACCACCCCCGGAACCGCGAGCGCGAGGTCGGCGAAGGCTTTGCCGCGCACCTCGAAGTTCGGGTACTGGTCGAACGACGCGCAGGCCGGCGACAGCAGGATCACCGCTTCCTTCAGCCCTGCGGCGACGGCATCTCGGGTGGCGGCGTCGATCGCCGCCGACAGGACTTCGCTGATTTCGTAATCCACCTTGCCGTCGAGCGTGCGGGCGAATTCGACCGCCGCCTCGCCGATCAGATAGGCCTTGCGGATGCGCGGCCAGTATTCCGACAGGCTCTCGATGCCGCCGGTCTTCGGCTTGCCGCCGGCGATCCAGAAAATGTCGTGAAAGCTGGCCAGCGCCTTCGACGTGCTGTCGGCGTTGGTGGCTTTGGAGTCGTTGACATAGAGAATGTCGCCGCTCGCGGACTTCTTGCGGCCGACCGTCTGCATGCGATGGGCAAGACCGGGGAACGACACCAGTCCCCTCTGGATCGCGGGCAGATCGATGCCGAGCGCGACGCAGACGGCGACGGCGCAGGCGGCGTTCTGCGCATTGTGCGAGCCGCGCAAAGAGCCGATTCCGGTGAGCTGCGCCGCCGGATGCGACTTGCCGCCGGCGCTGTGCATGATGCGCGTGCCCTCGGCGTAATAACCGTCGCGCAACTTGCTCTCGACCGAGACGCGCACGACCTTGCGGCCGGCGCGTTCGACGCGGTCGGCGGCCTCGCGCACCCACTTGTCGTCGGCGCCGAGCACCGCGGTCCCGCCCGGCTCGATCTGCGCGACGACCAAAGTCTTGATCGCGGCGTAGTTCTCCATGGTGCCGTGACGGTCGAGATGATCCGGCGTCAGATTGATGAAGACGCCGACGGTCGGCCGCAACGAGGGCGCGAGATCGATCTGGTAGGACGAGACTTCGAGAACATAGTGACGGCCTGGTGCGAATGGCTCGAGCGCCAGCGCCGGCACGCCGATATTGCCGCCCATCTGCGCGTCGCGGCCGGCGCTTCTGATCAGATGCGCAGTGAGCGCCGTGGTGGTCGATTTGCCGTTGGTGCCGGTGATGGCGACCAGCGGACAATCGGGTCCGTAGAGAGCGCGCTCGCGGCAGAACAGTTCGATGTCGCCGATCACCTCGACGCCCTCGCGCTGCGCGCGCTGCACCGTCCAGTGCGGCGTTGGATGGGTCAGCGGCACACCGGGCGACAGCACCAGCGCCGCGACGTCCGTCCAGTCGATGTCGGCGAGATTGGCGGTCTCGATGCCGGCGGCCTGCGCCTGCTCGATCTTCAGCGGCGCGTCGTCGAAGGCGATGACATGGGCGCCGCCGGCCTTGAGCGCCTTCGCGGTCAGCAGCCCCGAGCCGCCGAGGCCGAACACGGCGACTTTTCTGTCGGCGAAGGTGGTGACCGGGATCATCGCAGCTTCAGCGACGACAGTCCGGCGAGCGCCAGCACCACGGCGATGATCCAGAACCGGATCACGATCTGCGGTTCGGTCCAGCCCATCTGCTCGTAGTGATGATGGATCGGCGCCATCTTGAAGACGCGCTTGCCGGTCAGCTTGAACGACACCACCTGCACGATCACCGACACCGCCTCGAGCACGAACAGGCCGCCAACGATGGCGAGCACGATCTCGTGTTTGATCGCCACCGCGATGGTGCCAAGCATGCCGCCGAGCGCCAGTGAGCCGGTGTCGCCCATGAAGATCGAGGCCGGCGGCGCGTTGAACCACAGGAAGCCGAGCGAGGCGCCGATCACGGCGCCGCACACCACCGCGAGTTCGCCGGTGCCGGCGACGTAATGCAGTTGCAGGTATTCGGAGAACAGCGCGTTGCCGACGACATAGGAGATCAGACCGAAGCTCGCCGCCGCGATCATCACCGGCACGATGGCCAGACCGTCGAGGCCGTCGGTCAGGTTCACGGCATTGCCGGCGCCGACGATGACGAAGGCGCCGAAGATGACGAACATCCAGCCGAGGTTGACGACGAGTTCCTTGACGAAGGGAAAGGCCAGCGACGTCGCCATCGGCCCCTTGCCGATATAGGCGATCGCCGTGCAGGCGATCACCGCCACAGACGCCTCGGCAATCAGCCGGGTGCGGCCGGAGAAGCCCGCATGAGTCTGCTTCGTCACCTTGAGATAGTCGTCGTAGAAACCGATCAGGCCGAAGGCGAGCGTGACGCCGAGCACGATCCAGACATAGGGGTTCATCGGGTTCGCCCACAGCAGGGTGGCGACCAGGAGGCCCGACAGGATCATCAGGCCGCCCATCGTGGGCGTACCCTTCTTGGTAACAAGATGCGATTGCGGTCCGTCCGTGCGGATCGGCTGGCCGCGCCCCTGTTTCAGGCGCAGCATGTCGATGATCGGGCTACCGAACAAAAAGACGAACACCAGCGCCGTGACGACGGCGCCCCCGGTCCGGAAGGTGATGTAGCGAAAGACGTTGAAGAACGAGACCTTGTCGGAAAGTTCTGTCAGCCAATAAAACATCGAGGTCGCCTTGTAGCGTCAGGCATTGCCGCCCTGGAGCTTCAGGCTCCGGCATCCGCCTCGGGCGCCGGGCTGCCTGCAAAAGTTTGTTCTAACGCCTTGACGATCGGGGCCATTCTGGAGCCGAACGAGCCCTTCACCATCACCGCATCGCCGGGACGGACGGCGCCGAGCACGGCAGGCTCCAGTTCCGCCGCCGTTCCGGCATAGCCGCCCCGGCGGCCGGAGGGAAGAGCCTCCCACAGCGAATGCATCAGCGGTCCAGAACAATATACAAGGTCGACATGGGCGGCCTCGAGTTCGGCCGCCAGGGCCCGATGCAGCGCGGCGCCGTCGGCGCCCAGTTCCAGCATGTCGCCCAGCACGGCGATGCGCCGGCCGCTAGAACCGTTCGGAAGTTTGCCGACATCGGCCTGGCCGAGCAGCGCGATCGCCGCGCCCATCGATGCCGGATTGGCGTTGTAGCTCTCGTCGATCAGCAGTGCCGTGCCGCCGTTCACGCGAAGAACGAAGCGCGCGCCGCGCCCGGTCGGCGCCCGCAGCTTGGCGAGCGCCAGCGCCGCGAGCGCCAGATCGGCGCCCATCAGCGATACCGCGGCAAGCACCGCTAGCGAATTGTTGATGAGATGCCGGCCCGGCGCGCCAAGCTTGTAGTGCACCTCGTTACCAAGAATGTCGGCATGGACGCAGGAGGTGTCGGCGCGCAGCGCAAAGCGCACCAGCCGGGCCTCGCATGATTCGTGTTCGCCGAAGCTGACGATGCGGCCGACGCCGGCCGCCTGCGCCGCCGCCTTGAGCCGTTCATATTGGCCGTTGTCGCGGTTGATGACCGCGGCGCCGCCCGGCTCGAGGCCGAGGAAGATCTCGGCCTTGGCGTCGGCGATCTTCTCGACCGAGCCGAAATACTCGAGATGCACCGGCTCCACCGTGGTGACGATGGCGACGTGCGGGCGCACCATCTTCGTGAGCGGCGTGATCTCGCCGGCGTGGTTCATGCCGATCTCGAAGATCGCGTATTTGACGTCGGCCGGGCAGCGCGCCAGCGATAGCGGCACGCCCCAGTGATTGTTGTAGGAGGCGACCGAGGCGTGGGTCGCACCGTCGGCCGACAGCGCAAGGCGCAAGGCTTCCTTGGTGCCGGTCTTGCCGACCGAGCCGGTCACGGCGACGATCTTCGCGTCGGTGCGCTCGCGCGCGGCGCGCGCCAGATGGCGCAAGCCATCGAGCACCTCATCGACGATCAGCAGCGGCGCGTCGGCGGGGAAACGATCGCGCTTGTCGCGCGCCACCACGGCGACGCCGGCGCCGGCCGCGAGCGCCGCCTCGACGAAGTCGTGGCCGTCGCGCACGTCGGTCAACGCGAAGAAGGCTTCGCCCTTGGCGATGGTGCGGGTGTCGATCGAGATGCCGGTGATGGCATCCGCCGGCGCGCCGCCGATGTCGGCGCGCATGGCCTTGGCCATGTCGGCAAGGGTCCAGAGCGCGCTCACGTTCCCATCTCCTTCAACACCTTCGCCACCGCCTCGTGATCGGAGAACGGCAAGGTCTGCGTGCCGACGATCTGGCCGGTCTCGTGACCCTTGCCGGCAATCAGCAGCACGTCGCCCTTGTTCAGCATGGCGATGCCGGCGCGGATCGCTTCGGCGCGATCGCCGATCTCGCTGGCGCCGGGCGCCGACGCAAGAATCGCGGCGCGGATCGCGGAGGGCTGCTCGCTGCGCGGATTGTCGTCGGTGACGATGACGCGGTCGGCCTTGGCGTGCGCCACCTCGCCCATGATCGGGCGCTTGCCGGGATCGCGATCGCCGCCGGCGCCGAACACGACGACGAGCTTGCCGCTGGCGTAGGGCCGCAACGCTTCCAGCGCTTTGGCCAGCGCGTCCGGCTTGTGCGAGTAGTCGATGAAAATCGGCGCGCCGCGATGGCTGCCGGCGAGTTCGAGGCGGCCCTTGGCGCCCGACAATTTCTCCAGCGCGGCGAAGACCGGCGCCGGCTCGGCGCCTGTCGCGATGACCAGTCCGGCCGCCACCGCGGCGTTGTAGACCTGGAAGGCGCCGACCAGCGGCAGCTTCACGTCGTATGTCGCGCCGGCATGCTCAAATTCGACGCGCTGCGCGAAGCCGTCGATGGCGACGCGGACGATGCGGATGCCGTCGGCGCGCTCGCCAATGGTCAGCAGCTTGAGTCCACGCTTCTTCGCGGCATCGATAACCTGAGGCGCATGCGCGTCGTCGGTGTTGATCACCGCGGTGCCGCCTGGCGCGACCAGGTCGGAGAACAGGCGGAGCTTGGCGGCGAGATAGGCTTCCAGCGTCGGGTGATAATCGAGATGATCGCGCGACAGATTGGTGTAGGCGCCGGCGGATATTCGGATGCCGTCGAGCCGGTGCTGGTCGAGACCGTGCGAGGACGCCTCCAACGCCAGATGCGTGACGCCTTCCCCAGCCAGCTCATCGAGCGAGCGATGCAGATCGACCGGATCGGGCGTGGTCAGCGAACCGTAGATCTCGCCTTTCGGCGAAACGATGCCGACGGTGCCGATGCTCGCGGCCGGCTCGCCGAGCGCCGTCCAGATCTCGCGGGTGAAGGCGGCAACCGAGGTCTTGCCGCTGGTGCCGGTGACGGCGGCGATGGTTGCCGGCTGGCGCGGGTAGAAGCGCGCCGCGGCCAGCGCCAGCGCGCGCCGCGCATTGCCTACTTCGACGAAAACAACGGACGGCGGCAACCCGGCCGGCTTGTGCTCTGCCGCGACGGCGACGGCGCCGGCTTCCACGGCCTTGGCGGCGTATTGCGCGCCGTCCGCCTTGTTGCCGGCGATGGCGATGAAGAGAAAGCCCGACTTCACCTTGCGGCTGTCGGACGAGACGCCGGTGACCGCCACGGCGGCGAAGCCCGGATCGATCGTGGCCTCGGGTAAGAGATCGCCGAGGCTCACCGCACCACCTTGTCGCTGGCCAGGATCAACTGGTCGGCGTTGGGCAGGTCGAAGCGCGGCTGCATGTCGAGCAGCGGACCGATGCGCGAAATCACCTTGGCCGCCGTCGGCGCTGCGTTCCAGCCGGCGGTGGCAAAGCCATAGGTTTCCTTGGTCGGATGCGGCTCGTCGAGCATGATCAGCAGCAGATATTTCGGTTTGTCGGCCGGCATGACAGCCATGAAATCGGTCAACAGTTTGTTCTTGGCGTAGCGGCCGTTGATGACCTTTTCCGCCGTGCCGGTCTTGCCGCCGATGTAATAGCCGGGGACGTTGGCCTTGGTGCCGGTACCCTTTTCCGAATTGAGGCGCATCAGATAGCGCATCTTGAGCGAGGTCTCGGGCTTCAGGACCTGCGTCGCCAGCGCGCGCGCTTCTTCGGGCGTCCGCTTCAGGAAGGTCGGCGGAATGAGCAGGCCGCCATTCATGACCGCGCCGACGCCCATCAGCGCCTGCAGCGGCGCGACCGACAGGCCGTGGCCGAAAGCGATGGTCACGGTGTTCAGTTCGCCCCAGCGCTTCGGCACGATCGGCTCGGCGCTTTCCGGAATCTCGGTACGCAGCCGGTCGAGCTGACCCATCTTCTTGAGGAAGGCTCGGTGATATTCCGGGCCAAGCGACAGCGCCATGCGCGCCGCGCCGATGTTCGACGAATAGGTGAAGATCTCCGGCACGCTGAGCATGCGATTCAGCGGGTGATCGTCATGGATGGTGAAGCGGCCATAGCGCAAGGTCTGTCGGCCGTCGAACTGCGAGTTGAGGTTGACCCTGCCGGAGTCGAGACCCATCGCCAGGGTGAAGATCTTGAAGGTCGAGCCCATCTCGAACACGCCGGTGGTCAGGCGGTTGATGCGGGTCGGATCGTTGGCCTCGCGCGGATTGTTCGGGTCGTAGTCCGGCTCCGACACCATGGCGACGACTTCGCCGGTGTTGACGTTGAGCACGATGCCGGCGGCGGCCTTGGTCTGGAATTTCTCGCGTGCCTTGACCAGTTCGTCGCGCAGCGCGAACTGCACGCGCAGATCCAGCGCGAGTTCGACCGGGCGCTGCAGGCGATCGGTGGCAAGGCCGGCCATATGCAGGGCCGCGAGCCCCTGCCCGTCGAGCCACTTCTCCATGCCGGCAATGCCCTGGTTGTCGACATTGACGTGACCGATCTCGTGCGAGACCACCGGGCCGTTGGGATAGATGCGCTTGTTCTCGGTCAGGAAGCCGATGCCGGGCAGACCGAGGCGGTAGATTTCCTTCTGCTGCTTCGGCGTGATCTCGCGCTTGAGCCAGACGAAGCCGCGGTTCGACGACAGGCGCTCGCGCAGTTCCTTGGCGTCGAGATCGGGCAAGGTCGCCGTCAACAGTTCGACCGCTTCGTCGACGTCGATCAGCTTGCGCGGCTCGGCAAAAAGCGACGGCGTCTTCACGTCGGTGGCGATGATCGAGCCGCGGCGATCGATGATGTCGGGGCGCGCCGTGGCGACGGCGTCCTGGGTGACGCTGCGGCGGCCGCTATGGCCGTCGCTGATGATCGCGAACATCACGAGGCGGCCGGCGATGACGCCGTAAAGGCCGATGAAGACGACCATGGCCAGCAACAGGCGCGCCTTGGCCTTGACGTCGCGGTTGACGTTGGCGCCGTACAGCATTGTGCGCAAAAGGCGCTGCCAGCGGCCCTCGCCGCGTTTTGCCGTTGTGCCGCCCGCTCCGCTATCGACCGCGCTCATCGACCCACTCCGCGATTGCCGATGCTGCCGGTCGTGTCGGGCCGCGCATTCGCCGCCTTCTGGCCGGGCGTGATCATGGAAGCGATCGGATCCTCCTGCGGCGGCACTTCCGGCGGGCGCGGCGGCAGGTTGTCGAAGGTGTCGAACTGGTTGGTCTGCATCGGCTGCAACTTCAAATGACGCTCCGCCAGCCCCTGAATTCGCGCCGGCGTCTGCAGCCGCGCCCACTCGGCGCGCAGATTGGCGACGACGTCGTGTTCGTGCCGCAGCTCATTACGCAGCTTGGCGACACGCTCGGCCTGTAGCGTGGAATCGAACTTGATCTTGTAGACATAGGTCGCAGCCGAGATCAGCGTGGCGATCACCAGGATATGGATGAGGCGCATCATGTCAGCTGCCCCTCATCACGTCGTCGATCGACGGCAGCGGCGGCAGGAGGTCATCGAGATCACCGGTGAGCGCCGGCGCCGCGGTGCGTTCGGCGGCGCGCAGCTTGGCGGACCTGGCACGCGGATTTCGCGCCACCTCATCAGCATCGGCGACGACCGGCTTCTTCGTCAGCGTCACGAAGCGCGCTTCATTGCGTGCGACATCGGGCATATGGCGCGAGCCGGCGCGGGTCTCGGCGCGCGAGGCCAGATACGACTTGACGATGCGGTCTTCGAGCGAATGGAACGACACCACGGCGAGACGCCCGCCGGGCTTGAGAACGCGTTCGGCGGCGAGCAGCGCCGTAGCCAGTTCGCCGAGCTCGTCATTGACGAAAATGCGCAGCGCCTGGAACGTACGGGTGGCCGGATGAATTTCGTTCGGCTTGGCGCGCACCGCGCTGGCGACGATGGCGGCGAGCCGCGCCGTGGTCTGGATCGGCGCCTCAGTGCGCGCCTTGACGATGGCGCGGGCTACGCTCCGCGAATGCCGCTCCTCGCCGAGGCGGTAGATGATGTCGGCGAGGTTGCGCTCGCTCGCCGCGGCGACGACGTCGGCGGCGCTCGGACCGTCGCCGCCCATGCGCATGTCGAGCGGACCGTCGAAGCGGAAGGAGAAGCCGCGCTCGGGCTGGTCGAGTTGCATCGACGACACGCCGATGTCGAGGACGATGCCGTCGACTTCCGAGGCACCGCAGTCGCGGGCGACGCCGTCGAGATTTGAGAAGCGGTCCTCGACCAAAGTGAGCCTGCCGCCGGACGCCTCGACCAGGTCGGCACCACGCGCCACCGCGCTTTGGTCGCGGTCGATGCCGATCACACGCGCGCCGGGCGCCGCGTCAAGGATCAGCCGGGTGTAGCCGCCGGCACCGAAGGTGCCGTCAATGTAATTGCCGCCGTTGCGGACATTAAGGAACTCGACCGCCTGATGTCCCAGCACCGCGATATGCGGCGTGGCGATTCCGGAATCGTCGCGCAGCGCCATCATGCCTCGTGCCAGTCCCCGCGAATTGTTCCGGCCTCGCCCGGTCCGGGTTCCACGCGATTCGCCGCCAGCGTGCCGCCGGGCCCGGCGATTGTTCGGAACCTCATCGCAGCAGGCTTTGGCCTTTCTGAATGAGATTACGGCGGCGATCATGGGCGATTAGCGGCATTAATGGACGGAATTGCCCCGGCGCCGCTCGCGAAGGCGCCGAAGCAGCGCGAGCACGCCATTAAGCCACTCTTAAACTTAAGGATTTGTTTCGATTCCGCGGCCAAAACGAGGCGCGGGTTGATTTCCGCGCAGGCGAGGGCAAATAGAACCCGCTTCACTCCTGTCGAACTGGACTTATCCCCGGCCATGGCCGCCTTTCAGCCGGATTCCTTCGTCGTTGCCGACGTCGTACCCTCCCCGAATTGGGACGAACGCGCCGGCGAGCGCCGACCCGATCTCATCCTCCTGCACTACACCGGCATGCGGACCGGTGAAGCCGCGCTCGAGAGGCTGACTTCGGCCGAATCCAAGGTGTCCGCGCATTACGTGGTGTTCGAGGACGGCCGCATCGTTCAATGCGTGCCCGAGACCAAGCGCGCCTGGCACGCCGGGGTCTCGTCCTGGGCGGGGGAGACGGACATCAATTCGTGCTCGATCGGCATCGAGATCGTGAACCCCGGTCATGAATTCGGCTATGCCGACTTCCCGCTCCGCCAGACCGCCGCGGTGATCTCATTGTGCAAGTCGATCCTGACGCGGCGCGGCCCGATCAGTCCGGACCGGGTGCTGGCGCACTCGGACGTCGCGCCATCCCGCAAGCAGGATCCCGGCGAGAAATTTCCGTGGGAACTGCTCAGCGATTCCGGCGTCGGCCACTGGGTGCGCCCGGCACCGGCCAACATGGACGGTGTCAAGCTGCATCCCGGCGACCGCAGCGACGGCGTGGCGCGTCTACAGCGCATGCTCGCCGCGTATGGCTACGGCGTCGAGGAGACCGGCCAGTACGACGACACGACGCGCGACGTCGTCATTGCCTTCCAGCGCCACTTCCGCCCGGCGCGCGTCGACGGCATTGCCGATCCGTCGACGCAGATGACCTTGCGCGCGCTGGTCGATACGCGGCCGGCGCCGCTTGGCTGATCGCCTACTTCCCGCAGTAGGCTTCCAGCCGGTAGCCATCCGGATCGATGACGAAGGCGGCATAGTAATCGTCGCCGTAGTCCTTGCGCAGGCCGGGCTTGCCGTTGTCCGTGCCGCCGGCCTTCAGACCCGCGGCGTGGAAAGCATCGACGGCCTCGCGGCTCGGCGCGCTAAAGCAGAAATGCAGTCCCGACTCCATATCCGCCGGAACAGGATGCTTCGACGGGCTGATCCATAAGCCGATCGCCTCGCGGCCGTAACCGAGCATGTCTTCGCGCTGATACTTCAGCATCACGCCGAGCGGCGCCAGCGCTGCGTCGTAGAAGCTTCGCGTGCGCGCGAGATCACGCACACCGATCGAGATATGGTCGAACATGTCATCGTCTCCCCTGCATTACACGCGCGTGGCGCGGAAATCGGCTTGCAAGAACCAGGTGGCGCCGCCGTCGGCCGACCGTTCGCCGCGCCAACGGAACGAGTCCGGCGTGATGTCGGTGAAACGCCAGCGGATGTGAACGCCGTCAGCTTCGCCGAGTTGCACGATATCGGCGCCATGCGCACGTCCGATCTGCCGGGTGTAGAGCTGCTTCAGCGGATCGCTCCAGTGAATGTGCCAGGCGTCGAGACCCGGATCGTAAACCCGCAAAGTCGAACCGTAGAAAATGCCGGGCAGGATCCAGACGTCCTGAATGGCGCGGCCGTCGAGCACCCAGGCGAAATGAATTTCGCCCTGCCCGCTATGCTGCGAGCCGTCGTCCTTGTTGACAGTCGCCTCGAATGTCCAGTCGCCGATGAATTGGCCGTACAGGGCGAGCTTAGCAACGCGGTCCGCCGCCGGGCCGGCCGACGTCAGGGTTTCGATGAATCGAGAGGTTTGCAAGGCCATCGTGTTGCTCCGTCTTTCGCCGGCAGAGCTAACGGCTCGCGCTTTGTCGCGCTTGGGAAAAATTGCTATTCTGCAGGCATGGCCGTCACCACCACCATCGTCGCCGAAGGTCCGGGCTGGCAGGTCCGCGACGTGACCTGCGACAGCGGGCCGCGCGACAGGGCGTTCGAGGAGCAGCACCGCGACGTCTCGATCGCCATCGTGACGCGCGGCTCGTTCCAGTATCGCACGCGCTCTGGATCGGCGGTGTTGGTGCCGGGCTCGCTGCTGCTCGGCAATGCCGGCGCCTGTTTCGAGTGCGGCCACGAGCACGCGCCGGGCGACCGCTGCCTCGCCTTTCACATCGCGCCGCAATGCTTCGAGGACACCGTCGCCGCGGCCGGCGGTGCGACGATGAATTTCGACCGGCCAAGCCTGCCGCCTTTACCGCAGCTCACGCCGATCCTCGCGGCCGCCGAAAGCGCGCGCGATGCCGGCGACAGCGGCGTCTTCGAGGAGATCGTGCTGCGCCTGTGCGGCGCCGTCGCCGCGCTGCTGACGCCGGCGCGTGTGCGTCCGGTGCCGAGCGTGCGTGATGTGCGCCGCGTCACGCTGGCGGCGCGCCGAATCGAAGCAGACGCCGACAGCAAACTCAGCATCGCCGCGCTGGCGAGCGAGGCGGCGATGAGCCCGTATCATTTCCTGCGCACGTTCCGTCGGATCGTCGGCCTGACGCCGCATCAATACATCCTGCGCACAAGGCTCAATCGCGCCGCGCTTAGGCTGCGCGCCGCCGACGAGCCGGTGGCGTCGATCGCCTTTGACGCCGGCTTCAACGATCTGTCGACCTTCAACCGCCGCTTCCGTCGCCTGATCGGCGTAACGCCGAGCGACTATCGCAGCGGCAGCCGCACCGTTTAAGGTCGCACCGGCGCGTCCGCCCTTTTGGCGATGCGCCAGGGCGCGTGGCCGAACCGCTCGCGCAGGAATTCGATGAACACGGCGACGCGCGGCAGCCGGTTGCGCCCGGTCGGATAGATCGCGGCCAGCGGAAACGGCTCGACGTGGTGGATCGAAGTGAGCAGCGGCACCAGTTCGCCCTTCTGCAACGGATCACCGACGATGACATCGGACAGGCGGATGATGCCGGCGCCTTCGATCGCCATGCGCAGCGCCGCCTCGGCGCTGTCGGTGGTGACGCGCGGCCGCACCTCGACCACGTCGATGCCGGCGCGCGTCTTGAACGGCCAGCGGTTGAGACCCGGTCCGGCAACCACGATGCAATCATGCGCCTTCAGGTCTGAGGTCGCCTGCGGTGTGCCGCGCTTGGCCAGGTAAGACGGCGCGGCGCAGATCACGCGTTCGAGGTCGACCAGCTTGCGCTGGATGAACGGACCTTCCGGAATGTGCCCGGACCGCACGGCGATGTCGGTCTGCTCTTCGATGAGATCGACCAGCCGGTCGGTAATCGACAGTTCGATGTCGATTTCCGGATAGCGGGCGAGGAATTCCGGCAGCGCCCGGGTGAGTTGATGCAGGCCGAAGGCGGTGCCGGCATTGATGCGCAATTTGCCGCGCGGTGCGCCGCGAACCCGCGCCACCTCGGCCTCGGCCTCCTCGATATCGGCGACGATCTGTCGGGCGCGCGCCAGGAAAGTCTCGCCTTCGGGCGTCAGCGCGAGTCGCCGCGTACTGCGTTCCAGGAGCCTCACACCGAGACGGTCCTCAAGGCGCGAAACGAGCTTCGATACGGCCGAGGGGGTGATCCCTAAATCATTGGCTGCTTGGGAGAAATTCCCGCGGTCCATGACCCGGACAAAGACCCGGAGGTCGGATGTGGCGTCCATACCTATTCCATTCGTTCACAGATGTATGTCCATCTTAGCGGATTATAATTCCAATGAAAGATAATACTATGCAGTCATCGCATGGGGAACGACCACCAGCCCCCCAGGCGATGGGAGATTGAGATGAAGTCCACCCGCATTCCGGCCAACGCTTCCGCCGCGGACATCAACCGCGTGGTTGCCGCCGCTCGCGCCGCCCGCGCGCAAGCGATCCGCGCCGCCGCCATCGAATTCAATGCCGCCGTGAAGCGCTACTTCGCCGGCTTTCACCGCCCGGCGCCGCGCAAAAGCGCAGCCGCCTGACCGAATTCTCGAAGGCCGAACCTCCTTTCGAGATGTCTGAGCTAGCGCGCCGCACCCTCCAGTAGGCGCGTTTGACTTGCCTCCCAAGGCACCCCCCGGACCGGTCTCCCCTCGACCGGTCCGGGATTTTTTTGCCTAACCCTTGGCGCGACCTGTGCCGGTCTCTGCCTTGACGGCGGCCCCCCGCATCTCCATTCCTTGACGTGTCAGTCGGCCGGACGGCCGCTCCGTGCCAATGCCGAAAGGCGGGCGGAGAGGAAAGTCCGGGCTCCATGGACAAACGGTGCCGGATAACGTCCGGCGGGACCCGCGCCGCAAGGCAACGGTTTCAGGGACAGTGCCACAGAAAACAAACCGCCTTGGCCGCGTTGCGTATTGGCCAAAGGTAAGGGTGAAAAGGTGCGGCAAGAGCGCACCGCGCCTTCGGCAACGAAGGCGGCACGGCAAACCCCACCGGGAGCAAAACCGAATAGGGATGACGCTGACGCCTTCGGGCGTCAGGCCTGTCCAGGTCAGTCATCCGGGTAGGTTGCACGATGCGCCGGGCAACCGGCGCACCAGATGAATGGCCGTCACGTTCGCGCGTTCGCGCGCGGGCCATACAGAACCCGGCTTACAGGCCGGCTGATATGATGACGAGGGCCCGGCGGGAAATCGCCGGGCCCTCACCACTTTGATCTGGGCTCACGCCTGTGCCGCCGCCGGGCCGACGCAGGCGGTCTTCAACGCGGCCGCATAGCCGAGCCAGACGGCGATCGATCCGAGCGCGAAGCTGCCGAGCACGATGAAGGCCGCCGGGTAACCGAACTGCTGCGCGATCCAGCCACCGATCGCCGGACTGAGCGACGCGCCGATGCCTTGCACCGTCATCACCGCGCCCTGCCCGACATTGACGCGGCCGGTACCATCGAGAATGCGCGCGACCAGCCCGAGCACGGCGACGCTCTGCAAACCGGCGCCGATGCCGTCGAGCGCCTGCACCGGAAACACGCCCCACGGCTCGATGACGACCGCCGCGATCAAGCCGCGCAGCGGCAACGAGACGAATGAAATGAGCAACACCAGCCAGTAGCCTTCGCGCTCGGCCATGCGCATGGCAACCAGCGACGCCACAACCATGACGCCCTGCGCGATGACGATCGTCATGGCGACGAAGCCGGCGCCGTTGCCTTCCTGGCCGGAAACGACAGCGAGGCCATAGAGCGGCAGCATGGCGCCATTGCCGAGATGGAAGAGCGCCAACGCCGCCGCCAGCATCAGGAGCGGCCGACACTGCCACAGCACGCGCCAGCCCTTCACGGTGTCGCCCTGGTGATTGCCGCCCAGGCCGCGCGCCACTCTGTCGTCGATCGCGTCGCGCGGAATCATCAGCGCCGCCGCGAAGGTGAAAATGCCGAAGACGGCGGCAAGAATGAAGACAGCCGGAAAGCCGTAAATCCAGCCGAGAAGGCCGGAAAGTGCGGCACCGGCGACATTGCCGGCATGATTGAAAGCCTGGTTGCGGCCGTTCTGCCGGTTGAAGCCCGACTGGCCGACGAGGCCGAGCGTGATCGCCGTGACCGCCGGCACGATGGCGGCGCCCGCCACCGCCGTCGCCACCTGCGACGCCGCGACCACCCAGAAATCCTGCGACACGAGAATGATGGCCGAGGCAGCAACCGTGAAGACGCCGGGGCCGACGACGTAAGCCCGTTTGTAGCGCGTCGCATCGATCAGCGCGCCGGCCGGAGTCGTCATGATCATGCCGGCGACGCCGCCGATGGTCATGACCGTGCCGATCCAGCCGCTTTGCCAGCCATGCGCCAGAAGAAACACGCCGAGAAACGGGCCGATGCCGGCCTGCATGTCGGCCATGAAGAAGTTCAAGGCTTCGAGGGCGGTGGTTGCGCGCGGCATCGGAGGCCTGTCGGCAGTGGAGGGAGGCGCCGCCGCGATCGAGTTCGTCGGATCTCGCAGCAGGCCAAGAACCGGGCCGCGACGCGAAGGTTCCAC
>JAFEFL010000061.1 GCA_018240595.1 Pseudomonadota bacterium
ACCTATTGCCGCGACGCCTATGACTGCGCCGAGGGCGCCTCGGCGCTGGTCATCGTCACGGAGTGGGAGCAGTTCCGCGCGCTCGACTTCGACCGCCTCAAGGCCGTGATGGCCAAGCCGGTGCTGGTCGATCTGCGCAACATCTACCCGCCCGATGAACTGACCCGCCACGGCTTCGTCTATGAGGGCGTCGGGCGGGGAAGTTAGGGATCGCAGTCTCTTTGCTGGCAAGTATCTAGCCAGCAGCCCTTAGGCGCCGCGTGCAAAGCCCAATCCAGGTACGAACCGATATTCGCATCGCCCTCTTCGGGAGACCATCGGGCAAATTCGTTGGGCCGGGACGGTCGGGGTTTGACCTCTAGGAACACCACAGAGCCGTATATCGAATTGGTATGATAGGTGAGACAGAAGTACGCGTCGGCATCAGGGTCGAGATTCTGAGTTGATCGGATAAAGCTTCGACCGACTTTGTGCCCAGAGGCGTTCGGCGATTTCAAGCGGGCGAATGCTTAGCTTCTCCCACCATGCCACTTCATTGCCCGCCTGATGCAGTTCGCGATGATGCGTTCGACATAGAGGCACGGTGAACTCATCGCTGACCTTGAGGCCCATGGCACGTGGTTGAGCGAATTGGATGTGATGGGCGTCGGCAGGCTGACGCCCACACACCAAGCATGCATGCGATGCCACAAAGCGAAGATGCGCCTTGTCGCGCAGCCGTCGCGGTGTCCCAATCGCCAAGACGCTCTTATCGATGCGCCCTTGCGAGGCATCAGGCTCCGATGGCGCTAGAGAAGTCTCTTCGGTTTGGGTTATCGATTCCTGGACGAGGGCAACGCGACGATCGCGGGTGACGGGATCCTGTGGGCGACCAAAGTACTTCGACGGGCGCGGGATTGGCGTCGTGTCATCCGGTGGAAGGATTACTTCGGCCGCGATGCGTGCTGGACCGGTTGCAGGATGGGTGTCCTCACGGATGGCTGGAGAAGTTCCGGCGTAGAGACCCAAACCGAAGGGCCGACCGAAGGTCGCTAACGCTCGTTTGGTGGCATCGGTTTCGGCGGCCTTGAGGCCGAAATCATGTGCTTCACCAGGAGTGCTGCCACGGCCTTCCCCGGTGCCGTGGCCCTCCCGGACCACGGCACGATCCTTAGCCGAGACAGTGATGCGCACCTTGACAGTATAGACGGTCAAATAGGCGCCCCTCGTCTCCCGGCTCAACACGCATCTGGAATCGAGGGTTTCTCGGTTCCAGGCATCGAAGCCGAAAATTCGGTTGGCTTCGGTGATTGCGTGCCACCCTTCGATGTAGGCCAGCTCGCGGCCATTCAACTCACGGCGTCGTACGTGGCGCTGCTCGACGTCCTTTTTCAGCTCCTGGAGCTGTTTGGCAGAGAACCCCATTATCGGGTCCTCACTGTCAAGATAGGCAAGGGCTCGGCAAGAGTAGCCCCCGCAACCTGCTCGCCATTTCGCAGATCTTGGGCCAGTTCTTGGCGGCGCAGCCGGGGGGCGCTTGGTTCCCAGTAGGTCTTGGGAACCGCCTTTTCATCGAGGACCTGTAGGGCCGGCATGCCCGGCCGTACAGAGATCGTGAAATCTGGGGCCACGATCTTCTTCAGGTCCAACTGGACCATGACGTCCTTGGCGATCTGGCGGCGCTTAGACGCGCGATCCTGAAGGCGCTCGGCCCGGTCTTGCATCTCGCCGATCCGGCCCTTCAGGCCGTTCGCCAGCGCCTCGTCGACGAGGGCTGAGCGGATGATTGCCCGGATGATGTCCTGCAGATCGGTCAGGCCCTCCACCGTATCGGCGAGGGTCTGATCGTCGATCTGGGGGTCTTCCGCTTTGATCCGGTCGCGGACGGCACGGTAGTGGACGAAGGGAAAAACGAGGTTCACGGGCTACTCCTATTGATCTACTGAACGGAAAGTTGCGACTTGAAGAGGATCAACATTTAATGTTGATTGCCCAAAATGTCAACAGAAAATGTTGATCGCCTTAAGGCGGCACAATGCAGAGCTGCACGCGCCTTGCTGGGGATTACGCAGCCGGATTTGGCCGCCCGCGCCGGTTTAGGACTTTCGACTGTTGTGGATTTTGAAAAGGGCCGGAGGCTAGTTTCTGCTGAAGCCATTCAAGCCATAAGAGCGGCTCTTGAGTACGCCGGAATTCAATTCATCGAAGAGAACGGCGGCGGCGCTGGCGTAAGAATGCGCAAGCCCCGAAATCAAAAATAGAAAGCAAATCGAGCATCGGTCTCGAAAGCGCCACGCCCAGGCCGCCATGCCCGTGCCTGTGCCCGGGCCGCACCACTATCCCGCACTGGTGGTGTCAATGGGCATTCATTGGCCCGCAACTCATGCCGTGCTCGCAGATCCGGATATCGAGCCAGCAAGGGAACACCCGTCGGTGTATGTCGCTTGGCCTTTGCTGACCTGCCCACGATGAGCCATTTGTTCTCAATAGAACCTAAAGCGAACAAAACGCCACCTTATAAATTCGCGCTAATCCGACATCAATACAACCACCACCGATGACCGCAATTATAGCGGGTATAGTCAAAAGATGTAGGGAGGGGTTGCGCCATGTATTTCACTACAGAAGAGACCTGTAAGTATCTTCGCGACACCGCCGCGCAATTGGCTTTGCTGTCCGCTGACTCCCGCCTCTTCACGCTCTCCTACATTTTCAGCGTGGCCCAGATGGAGGCCGCGACACGTTTGGCTGAACTAGAGGGCGTTCCGCTCCTCGGCGTGCCTACTGTTCCTGAAGATGAGGAGAGCAGGAAAAGGCTTATGGCTTTTGTGCCATAATACCCGAGTTAGGCGCTTTGCGGGTTTGTTAAACCGGGCCATCGTCATCGAAGTTATCGAAACGATCGCCGACGCGATTTCGGTGGCCGCGGCACCTGCAAGCAACCTTCCGCCCGAGGACGTCCAGAAGAGGAGGCAGGACCGCGACCGAGGACCTCTTAGCGAATGATGCTGTCCATAGGAAGCGACGATCTTTGAGATGTCCCAAACTCGAGTGTCGCTTGTTCGGGATCGCTCTTAAGATCGGTACCTACTGCCGACGTTTGTTGGTTCGCTTTGGTGAGAACTCGCCGACGATTTCGCCGATACGCTCCCAAACTTTAAGCCGATCGAAATATTCGATTGAATAGCTCAAGCTTCCCGCTGGCGCACCTCGAAGCGGGTTTGCCTTAAACGACTTCACGACATTCAAGGCATCCGCTGGCCATTGTCGTGGAGGCAACGGACGATTGCGCTCGTCGTAAAGCCGAGAGATATCGAAATTTGCGATTTTGACCAATTCTTGCAGCACATACTTTTGCTGGACTCGAAATTGTTTCTGACGCTGGCGGTCCTGCCGCGCGATCTCCGCCTTGATTTGCGGTTTGCCCAAGAGCTCACTCGCGATCGATCGGGCGGTCTTGGAGCTGTATCCGGCCGCTACTGCGGACTGAGTGCCGTTAAGGGACTTAATATATTCAGCGACAAAGCGGGACTGCTTCGCGGTCAGTTTCATTGGGGCACCTCATTGCTAGGTTGGCGATGCGCGACCATTAGCAAGCAATGGTTGCCGCGCATTACTCTGCGTTTCGCGCTTAAACGCATCGCCTCCTATCGCCGCTCATGCGCAATTATCGGCCGCGTGATCACCACCACCGCCGAGGGCCCTAAATCGCTCGGCAGCGAAGCCAGCTCAAAATGACACTAGCGAAGAGGATCAAGCACACTGCGCATTCACCGGATGCGCGCCCAGGACGTGGAGCGGCGGTAGTCACCAGAGTTCATGCCCACCGTATGCGCGGGTATATACCGACCACAAAAAGACACTTGCTACCCGCCTAGGAGCGTGCACAATGAAAACGCAAGTGTTTGATTTGAAATAACAAGTTACGATATGCCCGGTCGGAATGTAAGGTTTTGTCAGGTTAGACAAATTCGAGCTGGTTAACAGGTTTTGGTAAGCACGAAATTAGGGCCACCTATAAACTTCGGTCGAATGCGAGAAGACGCGTCGTTGCCTAGCGACAAGTCCTGGTGGCGCAAAAGTGCTTGGAGAAATTTACTGGCCCTGCCGCCGTAAATGACGTCACTCGCGCAGCCGCCATCCGGGCGATGCAGATTTCTTCGTGAGGCAGAGACGCGCCTCAAATTTTTGGTAGCGGGGGAGGGACTTGAACCCCCGACCTACGGATTATGATTCCGCCGCTCTAACCAGCTGAGCTACCCCGCCACGTGGCCGCGATATAGGGAGGCCCGGCGAAGCCTGTCAAGCAAGCTCGCCGGAAAACCCTGATCCCCCGGCCACTTCACCGAAAACCGCGTTATTTCGGCTGCACCTTCGGATCGCCGCCGGGGCTGCCGGGCGGCGGGATCACCGGCATCCGCCCGCCTTCCGGCGCAGGCGCGTGAATCTCGGGATCCACCTGGGTCGGCGGGCAGATGACGCCGTCGGACTGCGCCAGTTTCGCGCTCAAATTCTCGTCCTTGGGTTTCTGCACGACGACCTCGTTGCCCTGCCCCACGGTCGCATGGGTGCCGCCCGGCCCACAGGCCGTGGCGTCGCGGGGCTCGGTTTTTGGCGCCGCCGGCGCCTTGTCGGCCGGCGGCGACTGCGCCAGCGCCGGATTTGCCGCCAGCACGGCGACTGACGCGAATATCAGCCAGATCGGTCGCATGATGTGATCCTCGCTTCCGAGGATAACGGCCGAGGCGGCAGGGCTGTTCCCGGCGGCAAACCGCCTCACCCGGCGCTCGGCCCGCTGTCGAGGCGCGCGAAGCGGATCAGCGCGAAGTGCCCGAGCGGCGCCAGCGGCCGCCGCTCGACGAGCCGCACGCCGCCATGCTTTGCCGCCCAATCGGTAAGCCGCCTGAACGGAAACTCCGGCCGCCAGCCGAGTTTGCGCGCCAGCGGCGCGAAGCACAGTTCGAACAGCCGCCGCGGCCCGCTTTCGGCGCCGATATGATTGACAAGCACGATCTCGCCGCCCGGCTTGAGCACGCGAGCGAACTCGTCGAGCGTCGCTTCCGGATGCGGCACGGCGGTAATGACGAACTGCGCGACCACGACATCGAACGATTGGTCTGGCAGCGCCATCGCTGCCGCGTCCATCACCGCCAAGCCATCGACATTGTCGAGCTTTTCTTCGGCGATGCGCTCTTGCGCCTTGCGCAGCATCGGTTCGGAAATATCGATGCCGAGAATGTGGATGTTGTAGGCGTAGTTCGGCAAGGACAGCCCGGTGCCGACGCCGACCTCAAGAACCCGGCCGCCGCGCGCGCCGCATGCCGCCTCGGCGGCGTGTATCGCCGCACCCCGTCCCGCTTCGAAGATCTTGCCGAACACAAAGTCATAGATGGGCGCCCACAACGCATAGGCCCGCGCCACGCCGACTTTGTTGATATCGCCCCCCATGACCGTTTCTTCTGAATTCTTTGATCCGCCCCGTCAGGCGACCGGGGCCCGCGCCTCACTGACCGACGGCGGCGCTTCCAGCGCGGCGACGGCGCTCTTGATGAAACCGCCGCCGAGCACGCGCGCCTGCCCTTCGGCGGCATCGTAGAACACGCAGGCCTGGCCGGGCGACACGCCGTGCTCGCCGTCGACGAGATCGATCTCGTAGCTGAGCGCGCCGCGCCGCAGCCACGCGGCCTGCGGCGGCCGCGATGAACGGACCTTCACGAATACTTCGAGCCGGCCGTCGCCGAGCACATCGTCGATGTCGCCGTCGCCGATCCAATTGACGTCGCGCAGCGTGATGCTGCGCGTCTTGAGCGCCTCGCGCGGGCCGACGATGACGCGGCGATTATCGGCATCGAGCCGAACCACATAAAGCGGCGCGCCCGAGGCGATACCAAGCCCGCGACGCTGGCCGACGGTGAAGTGAATGATGCCGCTATGCTTGCCAAGCACGCGGCCATTGATGTCGACGATGTCGCCGGGCTCGGCCGCGCCGGGCTTCAGCCGCGCGATGATGTCGGCGTAGCTGCCGGTTGGAACGAAGCAGATGTCCTGGCTGTCATGCTTGTCGGCGACGGCGAGCCCGAACTGCCGCGCCAGTTCGCGCGTCTCGGCCTTCGACTTGTCGCCGAGCGGAAAGCGCAGGACGTCGAGCTGCTCGGACGTGGTGCCGAACAGGAAGTAGCTTTGATCCTTGTCCTCTTCGCACGCGCGGAAGAGACCGCGGCGACCGGACGGCAGCAGGCGCGACGCCACATAATGGCCGGTCGCCAGCACGTCGGCGCCAAGATCGCGCGCGGTGTGCAGGAGATCGTGAAATTTGATCGACATGTTGCAGGCGACGCAGGGCACCGGTGTCTCGCCGGCGATGTAGCTCTCGGCAAAACGGTCGATCACCGCTTCCTTGAAGCGGCTTTCATAGTCGAGCACGTAATGCGGAATGCCAATGCGTTCGGCGACGGCTCGCGCGTCGTAGATGTCCTGGCCGGCGCAGCAGGCGCCCTTGCGGTGCACCGCGGCGCCGTGATCGTAGAGCTGCAGGGTGACGCCGACCACGTCGTAGCCTTCGGCCTTCATCAGCGCAGCAGTCACCGAACTATCGACGCCGCCGGACATGGCGACGACGACACGGGTATCCTGCGGGCGCTTGGCGAGGTCGAGCGTATTGGGCATGGCTTTCTCTTACACCATATGGCGGGCCTCGGTGACGAATGAAAGCGCCGCGGCGGCGCACCGCCCGGCAAATCCTGCCGCCCGGCCAGATTGGCCGCCCCGCCGTATGGGCGCCGCAACCCGTCTCAGCAGATAACCAACTGAAATCTATATAGTTTTTTCAGCTACCTGGGTGGCCTGCCGATTGCAATCCAGTTGGCAGGAAATCCGGAGGTCTCCCAGTGCCTTACGTCGCGTCCGAATCTACCGCGTCAAACGCCGTGTTCCAGCAAGCCGGCCGGCAGAGCTTCGCCGACCGTGCGTCCGCGCGTTCGGGCCGAAACTTTGACGACCTGCTGAACGCCATACCGGACGCGCCACCGGAACCGCCGGCCCCGAGCCGCGCCGAGCCCCCTGCCCCGGAACGCCGGACGGCGCCGGAGCCGCGCGCCACCACGCGGGATGATCGCCAGGCCTCGCCACGGAGCGCCGACAACGCCGACCGCGGTGACCAGCGCAGCCAAGCCACCGATAACGCCGCGAAGTCGACAGACGATGCGCCGGCGCAAACGGCGCCCCAGGGCAAGACCGACAAAACGACCTCGGACGCGATCGACGGCAAGAAGGCCGCCAAGGACGACACCGCTCAGCCGGCCAAGGATGCCGACGCGTCGGCCGCCGCCCAGGGAACCGTTGTCGCCGCCGCTCAGCAGGTGGCGAATCCGGAAGCCGTCACCGCCGCCGTCGTCGTCGATCCGGTCGCCGCCGCAGCCGTCGCGGTCGATGCCTCGGCGACCGCCGGCGACGCCGCGACCGGCGGCAAAGCCGCTGCTGCCATCGCCGCTGCCGCTGCCGCTGCCGCTGCCGCTGCCGCCGGCGCTGGCAAGGCGACCGAGCAGACCGCCGCCGCACCGGCAACTGCAGGAACCGAGCTCACAGCCGACGATGCCGATGCCCTGGCCGCCCTCGCCGCCAAGGCGCAGCAGGGACTCAAGGATGCCCAGGACGCCAAGGCCGGCAAACCCGGCAAGGGCGACACCAAAGCCGCTGCCGGCGACAAACCCGCCGATGCCGCCAAGTCGGCCGGCAATCCGGCCGCGGCGCTCGATCCGAATGCGGCGCAGCCGGCGTCCGGCGACGCCAAGGCCGCTGCGGCAACGCCCGGTTCGGCCGACCTCGCCAAGGCCGTCGCCGGCCACCAGGGCGGCAAGGCCGACACGGACGCCAAGCCCGCGACCCACGCGGCGGATGCCGTCAATGTCAATGCTGTCGCCGCCAAGACCGACGGGCTGCAGCTTCAGAATTTCTCGAGCATGCTTCAGCCGGCCCATGCGACGGCCGGCGCGGCCGGCGCCGCCGCGACGGCGACCGGTTCGGCCAAGGCGACCGGCGACGACGCGCCAGTGTCGATTGCGAATGTCGCCGTCGAAGTCACCAGCAAGATTGCGTCCGGCAAGAACCAGTTCGACATCCGTCTCGACCCGCCCGACCTCGGCAAGATTCATGTGAAGGTCAACGTCGATCGCGACGGCAACGTCATAACCCACATGGTCGCCGATCGCACCGACACGCTCGACCTCCTGCGCCGCGACACCTCCGATCTGCAGCGCGCCTTGCAGGACGCCGGCCTGAAGACCTCCGACAACAGCCTGCAATTTTCGCTGCGCGACCAGACTGCCAACCAGCAGCAGGGTCAGCAGCAAGGCCAGGTCGCCCGTCTCGCCGCCGACGACGATCAGACGACGACCAGCACCGCCACCATCGTTGCCCGCGATTACGGCGCCTACGGTTCTCGGACCGGCGGCCTCGATATCCGGGTTTGATCAGCGCCACGAGGACCTCGTCATGAGCGTCATTCCGACCACCACAGGTACCGGCTCACCGACCAATACGGGCGCGTCGGGCAATTCGCCGACGGCGTCGAACGATCAGATGATCGCCAGCAACTTCACGACCTTCCTGCAGTTGCTGACGACCCAGTTGCAGAACCAGAATCCGCTCGATCCGCTCGACACCAACCAGTTCACCCAGCAACTGGTGCAGTTCGCCCAGGTCGAACAGCAGATGAAATCGAACGACACGCTGGCGAGCCTGTTGAGCCTCGAACAGAGTGCGCAGCAGACCACCGCGCTGGCCTATGTCGGGCAGACCGTGGTCGTCGATGGCTCGACCACGGCGCTCGGCTCCAATGGCGCGACCTGGAGCTTCAATTCGCCGAAGACCGCGACCGCGACCGTCACCATCAAGGACTCGACGGGCCAAACCGCCTACACCGGCACGTTCGGCGTCAATTCGGGTCAGCAGAACTTCACCTGGGACGGTCACGGCACCGACGGCAAGACCTGGCCGGCCGGCAATTACACGATGGTCATCAACGCGACCGATGCCAACGGCCAGCCCGTCAGTGTTTCGAGCGAAGTGCAGGCCACGGTCGACTCGGTCGATCTCACGCAGAATCCACCGGCCCTGTCGATCAACGGCGCCAGCTACACGATGGACAAGATCAAGCGCATCGTGCGTCAGGCTGCGGCACCGGCGGCGTAACACCGGCAATGTATGTCGCGTCGGCGACGTAAGCGGCGCGCAGATCTTAATAAACAAATAAGCGGCCTGCCCGGCCGCGGCGCCATGACAAGCGCCGCGGCCATTTCTTCGACCGGTGCAGAGTGCTAAAATCGCCCTATATCAATGGCGCAATGGCGCCTCGAGGCGAGCCCCGCGGCGGCGCCAATCCGTAACCAAAAGGTTAGCGCAAACGGGCCAATGATTCCCTTATCGCCCCGTCTGGCTTAGGTAAATTTTAAGCCGCGCTGTGTAGCTTTTGACGCAGTGAGTAACAGTTAGTCCCGAGTCTTTGTGAGTACACCAATGACCGAACCCCACCGCCCGAGGGTCAAATACGTCATCGGGCCCGATGGCAGTCCGCTCACCATCGCGGATCTGCCGCCGCCGACGACGAAGCGCTGGGTCATCCGCCGCAAGGCCGAGGTGGTCGCTGCGGTCCGTGGCGGTCTCTTGTCGCTCGAAGAGGCCTGCGCCCGCTACACGCTGACCGTGGAGGAATTCCTCTCCTGGCAGTACTCGATCGATCAGCACGGTCTGGCCGGCCTGCGCACCACGCGCATTCAGCAGTATCGCCAGTAAGCGATCGGCACCCGAATTTCGCAGAACGCCGGCCCCCGAGGCCGGCGTTCTCATTTTTGGCCCCTGCTGCACGCCCTGGCTGATCTTGGAATTGCTTCGCGCTCCCGCTGCAATTCACAAACGCCGCCGTGGAACTCGTTAACCGGGCGCTAACCATCTACTGGGCAAAACTTGCCGGGTGAGGCGTTCGACGGCCCCACTCCGGTTCTAGGGAAGCCCCGTGCAAGGTCTGCTCGATTTTCTGAAGTCGCTTGGCGCGGCCCGCTTGGCCGCGATGGGCGCCGTTACATTCGCCCTGATCGGCTTTTTCGCCTTCCTGATGATCCAGATGACCGCCCCGGTCATGGTGCCGCTGTTCACCGACCTCTCGGTCGAGGACTCCAGCGCCATCATCAAGGACCTCGATCGCCAGGCCATCGACTACAAGCTCAAGAATGACGGCGCCATCATCATGGTGCCCAAGGACAAGGTGGCGCGGCTGCGCATGAAGCTCGCCGAAAGCGGCCTGCCCAAGGGCGGCGGCATCGGCTACGAGATCTTCGACAAGTCGGACGCCCTCGGCGCCACCTCCTTTATCCAGAACATCAATCACCTGCGGGCCATGGAAGGCGAGCTCGCGCGCACCATCCGGTCGATCGACAGGGTGCAGGCGGCGCGGGTGCACCTGGTCCTGCCGGAGCGGCCGCTGTTCTCCCGCGACAAGGTCGAGGCGTCGGCCTCGATCGTTCTGAAGGTGCGCGGCCAGCTCGAACCGGCGCAGGTGCGCGCCATCCGCCACCTTGTGGCCTCCGCCGTCAACGGCCTGAAGCCGGAGCGGGTCTCCGTCGTCGACGAAACCGGCCGCCTGCTGGCCGACGGCGCCGCACCCGACAATCCGATCGGCGCCGGCGCCGACGAGCGCAAGGTCGCCTACGAAAACCGGTTGCGCAGTGAAGTCGAAAACATCGTGTCGTCGGTGGTCGGCCCCGGCAAGGCGCGGGTGCAGGTTTCGGCCGACTTCGACCTCAACCGCATCACCCAGACGCAGGACAAGTTCGACCCCGACAGCCGCGTGCTGCGCTCGAGTCAAACCCGCGAAGAACAGAACTCATCGAGCGAAGGCAAGGAAGGCGGCCAGGTCTCCGCCTCCAACGAACTCCCCGGTTCGAACAAGGACGGCAACAATAACGGCCCGAACTCGAAGGACCAGAGCAAGAAGACCGAGGAAATCGTCAATTACGAGATTTCCCGCACCACCAAGACCGAGGTGATCGAAGCCGGCCGCCTGAGCCGCGTTTCGGCGGCGGTGCTGGTCGACGGTCGCTACACCAAAAACGACAAGGGCGAGATGGTCTACGAGCCGCGCCCGAAAGAAGAGATCGACCGCATCGCGGCGCTGGTGCGCACCGCCATCGGCTTCGACGCCAAGCGCGGCGACCAGGTCGAGGTCGTCAACCTGCGCTTTGCCGACTCAGCCCCGGTGCAGGTCGGCGACGTCGACGGCGGCTGGATGAAGTACCTGCAGTTCACCAAGGACGACATCATGGGTGTCGCCGAGAAGGGCGTCATGGCGCTGCTCGGCCTCATCGTGTTGCTGATGGTCGTGCGGCCGCTGGTGCGCAAGGTTCTCGCGCCCGACGCCGCCGAGCAGGCGCGCATGGCCGGTCTCGCCGGCGTCGCCGGCGCCATCGCCGGCCCGGCGGGCGTCGAGATCGGCCCCGACGGCAAGCCGCTTCCCACCATCACCGACACCAGCGGCACCAACATCGCCATCGTCAGCGGCGAGGAGCAGGTCGCCATCTCCAACCGCACCTCGGCGATGATCGACGTCGCCAAGGTGCAGGGCCAGGTGCACGCCCAGTCCGTGCAGAAGGTCGGAGAGCTGGCCGAAAAAAACCCTCATGAGGCGGTGGCTATCATCCGCAGCTGGCTGCATGAGGATGCCGCCTGATGGCCGCCGCCGCGAAAAAGGACGAAGACGCCGTCCGCAACGACATCGGCGACCTGATGGCGGAGCTCGCCAGCCGTCCCAAGGGCTCCAAGCCGCAGCGCAAGCTTACCGGCCCGGAACGTGCCGCAGTCCTGATGCTGTCGCTCGGCGAACAGTACGGCGGCAAGATCTTCTCGCTGCTGGACGACGACGAGCTGCGCGAGATTTCCATCGTGATGTCGTCGCTCGGCACTGTCGAGGCCGAGCAGGTCGAGACGCTGCTTCTGGAATTCGTCGGGCGGCTGTCGGCCTCCGGCGCGCTGCTCGGCAACTACGACGCCACCGAGCGCCTGTTGCAGCAGTTCCTGCCCAAGGATCGCATCGCCTCGATCATGGACGAGATCCGCGGCCCGGCCGGCCGCAACATGTGGGAAAAGCTCGCCAACGTTCAGGAAGAGGTGCTGGCGAACTATCTGAAGAACGAATATCCGCAGACCGTCGCGGTGGTGCTGTCGAAACTGCGGCCGGAGCACGCGGCGCGCGTCCTTGCCATCCTGCCCGAAGAGATGTCGCTGGATTGCGTCAACCGCATGCTGAAGATGGAAGCGGTGCAGAAGGAAGTCATCGAGCGCGTCGAGCAGACCCTGCGCACCGAATTCATGTCGAACATCTCGCAGACCCGCCGCCGCGACGCCCACGAGGTGATGGCGGAAATCTTCAACAATTTCGACCGCCAGACCGAAACGCGCTTCCTGACCGCGCTCGAGGACGACAACCGCGACGCCGCCGAGCGCATCAAGGCGCTGATGTTCACCTTCGACGACCTCATCAAGCTCGACGCCGCCTCGGCGCAGACGCTGATGCGCTCCATCGACAAGGACAAGCTCGCCGTGGCGCTCAAGGGCGCCGGCGAGAACGTCCGCGAATTCTTCTTCAGCAACATGTCCTCGCGCGCCGCCAAGATGCTCGTGGACGACATGCAGGCCATGGGCGCCGTGCGCCTGCGTGACGTCGACGAAGCGCAGACATTGCTGGTCAATATCGCCAAGGATCTCGCGGCCAAGGGAGAAATCCTGATCGCCAAGAACCGTGGCGGCGACGACGAGCTCGTGTACTAGGACCCGATCGATCATGGCTGCCGCCGCGAAATTCATGTTCGACGAGGACTTCGCCACCGGCGAGAAGCCGACCATCACGGTGGTCGAGGCCGAACGCCGGCGCGCCGATGCCGAGTCGGTCGCGCATCGCCAGGGTTTCGAGCAGGGGCAGGCGCAGACCCGCGCCGAACAGAACGAACGTATCGCCCACGCGCTCACGGTCATGGCCGAGCAGATGAGCCGGCTCGATGCGCAGCTTGGCGCCATCGAAGCGCGTCTCGAAAGCGAAGCCGTGCACGTCGCCTTCGCCGTCGCCAGCAAGCTGGCGCCGGAATTGATCGCGCGCGAGCCGTTCGCCGAAATCGAAGTGCTGGCCGCCGACTGCTTCCGCCAGCTCGTGGCGACGCCGCAGATCACCGTCTTCATCGGCGCCGACATCTACGACAGCGCCCGGTCGAAACTCGAGGAGATCGCGCAGGCGCGCGGCCTGGAGTCGCGCCTTTCCATCCTGTCCGACGCCGCCATGGCGCCGGGCAACTGCCGCATCGAATGGGCCGAGGGCGGGATCGTGCGCGATCGCGACGCCACGCTGAAGGCCATCGAAGAAGCGGTCAACCGCTACATCGCGGCGCGTGTCGCGCCGCACTCGTAAGGAAAGTTTCGGAGACCGACCATGAGTGACAATGACAGCAAGGTACCGCTTCCCGACCTCGACGGCAGCACCACGCCGCCCGAGGTGGTGGATGCCGGACCTCTGGCGCCGACCGGCGACGAGACCGTGCATCGCGGCGCCGCCGATCTCGAGGCGGTGTTCGACGTGCCGGTGCAGGTGTCCGCGGTGCTCGGCCGCACCCGTATGGAAGTCGGCGACCTGTTGAAACTCGGACCCGGCGCCGTTCTCGAACTCGACCGCAAGGTCGGTGAAGCCATCGATATCTACGTCAACAACCGCCTGGTGGCGCGCGGCGAAGTGGTGCTGGTCGAGGACAAGCTCGGCGTCACCATGACGGAAATCATCAAGGCCGATACCAACTAAGCGACAGCTTGCTACACGGCGACATAAGGATACTGAACATGCGGCTACTCATCATCGGCACGCTCGGCGGCCAGCTCACCGTCGCGAGCAAGATCGCGATGGACAAGGGCGCCTCCGTCACCCACGCCGCTTCCATCGACCAGGGACTTGCGGTGCTGCGCTCGGGGCGCGGCGCCGACCTGCTGATGGTCGATGTCGCTATCGATATCCAGGACCTGGTGACGAAGCTGGAGGCCGAACGCATCCATGTGCCGATCGTCGCCTGCGGCGTCACCAACGATGCCCGCGCCGCGGTCCGCGCCATCCATGCCGGCGCCAAAGAATACATCCCGCTGCCGCCCGATCCGGACCTGATCGCCGCCGTGCTCGCCGCCGTGACCCAGGACACGCGCGACATGATCTACCGCGATGAGGCCATGGCCGCGGTGGTCAAGCTCGCGCAGCAGGTCGCCGGCTCGGAAGCCTCGGTGCTGATCACCGGCGAAAGCGGCACCGGCAAGGAAGTGCTGGCGCGCTTCGTGCACTCGCGCTCGCAACGCGCCAAGAAGCCGTTCATTTCGGTGAACTGCGCGGCGATCCCGGAGAACCTCCTCGAATCCGAACTGTTCGGCCACGAGAAAGGCGCCTTCACCGGCGCGCTGGCGCGCCGCATCGGCAAGTTCGAGGAAGCCGACGGCGGCACGCTGCTGCTCGACGAAATTTCGGAAATGGACGTGCGCCTGCAGGCCAAATTGCTGCGCGCCATCCAGGAGCGGGTCATCGATCGTGTCGGCGGTTCGAAGCCGGTGCCGGTCGACATCCGCATCATCGCCACCTCGAACCGCAACCTGGCCGAAGCCGTGCGCGCCGGCGCGTTCCGCGAAGATCTGATGTTCCGCCTCAACGTCGTGAACCTGAAGATCCCGCCGCTGCGCGAGCGCCCGGCCGACATCGCCGAGCTCGCCACGCATTTCGTCAAGAAGTACTCCGAGGCCAACGGCCTGCCGGTGCGGCCGCTGTCGGTCGAGGCGCGCCGTGCCCTCAACGCCAACCGCTGGCCGGGCAATGTCCGCGAACTGGAGAACACCCTGCACCGCGCCGTGATCCTGGCAACCGGCCCCGAAATCGG
The DNA here is from genome assembly GCA_018240595.1 of Pseudomonadota bacterium. Classification (GTDB taxonomy): domain Bacteria; phylum Pseudomonadota; class Alphaproteobacteria; order Rhizobiales; family Xanthobacteraceae; genus Pseudolabrys. Next base: position 14,919 of record JAFEFL010000061.1, read on the forward strand.
CGTCGACGGCATCCTGTCGCCGGACGGCGCGCGGCTCGATGCCTCGCGCGGCACCGGCGTCGCCGAACAGGCGGTCATGGCCGCCGAGCAGGTCACGCGCAACCTCGTCGGCCGCACCGTGGCCGAAGTCGAGCGCGACCTGATCCTGGAAACGCTCAAGCATTGCCTCGGCAACCGCACGCATGCCGCCAACATCCTCGGCATCTCGATCCGAACCTTGCGCAACAAGCTCAACGAATATTCCGCCGACGGCGCGCCGATCCCGCCGCCGCATGGCGGCGAGATGAAAGGCGCGGCATAGCGCTGCACCTTCGCCGCGAAATCGAACGGCCGGTGGATCGTGTTATCCACCGGCCGGTTTTTTACGCCCGCCGATCGGGGAACTTCGCCCCCACCCTTGCGGTTAGGCGTGGATGGTAAAAGTCCTGCTCTGCCACAATCCGAATGCCGGCAACAAAGGCCACGATCGCGAAAGCCTCGAGGCCGCGCTCAAGCTTGCCGGTCACGACGTGCGCTATGCCTCGGTCAAGGACGACAAGTTCGTCGACGCCTTTTCCAAGTCGGTGGACCTGATCGTCGCGGCGGGCGGCGATGGCACCATTGCCCAGGTGCTGACCGTCATTCCCGACCGGAGCGTTCCGGTCGCCATCCTGCCCCTCGGCACCGCCAACAACTTTGCCCGATCCCTGGGCATTGCCGGCACGCCGCAGGAGTTGGTGGAAATGTGGGACCCGGAGCACACCTGCCCGGTGTCGCTCGGCTCCGTCACCGGCCATTGGGGCACCAGCCTGTTCCTCGAAGCCTATGGCGTCGGCGTGTTTCCGCAATTCCTGCTCGACGCCAAGAAGGGCAAGAAGCCGGAAGGCGCCGACAATCTTCGCCAGGGACGCTCGCTATTCCAGAAGGCGATCAAGCGCGCCAAACCGCTGGACGCCACCCTGACCATCGACGGCAAGAAGCACGATTGCGAATTGCTCGGCGTCGAGATCTGCAACATCGCCTTCACCGGGCCCGGTCTGCCGCTGGCATCGACGGCCGACGTCAGCGACGACAAGCTCGACATCGTCATGATCGAGCCGGACGACCGCAAGGCGCTGATCGAGTGGATCGAAACGCCGATGGAAGACAAGCCGCCGGTAAAGACGCGCAAGGGCTCCAAGATCGAAGTGACGTTCCGCGACACGCCGACGCGGCTCGACGACGAGTCCTTCGATGCGACCGGCGGCAAGCACAGCATCGACCTGATGTGCGAGGAGACCCAGCTCCGCATCGTCATTCCGCGCAAGCATCCGGTACAGAAGACGCCCGAGAAGAAGGCGGCCGTGGCATGACCGACACCCAGGCCGCCTCTTCTCCGTCCGTTGTGGAGGGCATCTCGCGCGACACCTTGCGCGACATCGAGCATCTGGCGGTCGAGCTCGCCGGCATCGCCGGCGCCGAAATCGGCAAGGCGCTCGGCGGCCTGCTCGCGGTCAAATACAAGACCGCGGTCAAGGACGACGAATGGCGCGATCCGGTATCTGAGGTGGACGGCAATGTCGAACGCATGATCCGCAAGCGTCTCGCCGAGAACTTTCCGGATCACGACATCATCGGCGAGGAAATGGACGAACGGCCGGCGCGCGGCAACGACTTCATCTGGTCGGTCGATCCGATCGACGGCACCGCCAATTTCGTCAACGGCTTCCCGCTGTTCGCGGCGTCGATCGGCGTGCTGCACCGGGGCGTACCCGTGGTCGGCGCGCTGTGGTGCCCGATGAGCCACGCGCTGCGCGCCGGCGTCTATCATTGCACCAAGGGCGGCAAGGTGCGTTTCGACGGCGCCGACGTCACGCCCAAGGTCAATCCGGCGGTGCGCCGCCGCCTTGTCGGCGTGCCGGTCGCCACCGTCAGCGACGGCTTCTGGGAGACCCGCAAGACCGGCTCCGCGGCGCTGGAATGCGCCATGGTCGCGGCCGGCCTGCTGCAGGCCGCGCGCTTTGCTTCACCGAATATCTGGGATGTCGCCGGCGGCCTCGCCTTGATTTTCGCCGGCGGCGGCATCGCCCGCCGGCGCGAGGGCAAGCGCTGGGTGCCGATGGCGCATTTCGAGACGACCAAGGACAATCCCGACCTGCGCTTCTGGCGCGGCGAACTGATCGTCGGCGAGCGCAGCGCCGTCGAACGGATGTGCGAGGCGCATGAAACGGACTAGAAAGCAGAAAGCCCGGCGCGCTGGCCGGGCTTCTTACTGCTTCGATGGGGCGGCCGTCAGGCTTTACGCTTTACGGCCCGCCGGAGCGGCTGGTCTGAATCCTTGGCAAGCTTGTCGCGTTCCGAATCGAGTTCGACCGCCTTCGCCATCAGGTCATTGCTGATGGCCTCGAGGCCGTCCGCCATTTCACGTCCCGCGCGCGCCAGCCGGATGCATCGATCCGCCGTCTCGATGAGGTATTGTTCGATATTGCGCATTTGATCCCTGCACTGTTTGCGTGCAAATAAAACCGAAATCGGGCGCATTCAAGTTGGCGGGGCGGCGATCGCGTTCGTTGTTGGCGGGCAAAATGAAATATTCTGACCTGGCGGCGCTCAACCGGAGTTGTTTGTGATGTTTATTTATAAAGTCTGTCCGGAAGCGATGTGGCGGGAAGCCGAAAAGGCCGGATATTTCAAGGGCGCCCCGGTCGATCTGCAGGATGGCTTCATCCATTTCTCGACGGCGGAGCAACTCGGCGAAACGCTGCGGCGGCATTTCGCCGGTCAGTCGGATCTCCTTCTCATCGAAGTCGACGATTCGACGTTCGGCGAGCGGCTCAAATGGGAGCCGTCGCGCGGTGGCGCGCTGTTTCCGCATCTTTATGGCGGTCTCGACGCCAGCGCCGTCAGCAAAACCACGCGTTTGACGCTCGACGCCGACGGTCATCACCAATTGCCGCGATTGCCGCTGTAGCCGCGTTGTGCGCCGCAACCCACCTATGCGCCGGGAACGGGCGGCGCGGGCCAGCCGTTAATGCTGCGGAAATCAGCATGGCCCCGACATGACCGTTTTCTCAGCAACACAGAATTTCATCCACCGCTCGGTGTTTCACCGCGTCGCCGGCCCGGCCGAGGATGCCATTGCCGCGCCCCGGCACGCCGGGGCCATCCGCTACCGCTGCCCGGAGTCCGGCAGCTTCGTGCTGCTGACCGATGCCGAGACTTTGGCGAGCTTTAACGGCGGCGACGACACCCTGCGCCATCGCTGCGGCGCCTGCGGCGAAATGCATCTGTTGCGCATCGAGGACGACCCGGCGGCTTAACAATCCCCCTTTGTTTATTCCGGCGCAATTGGCGGGCCGCGCAAGCTGGCCTAGGCTGTCGTCATCCGGCGCCCTCGATGCGCCGGTCTTGGGGGGGACGACCATGCGCATTCTTATCTCGGCGGCCACCGCGCTGCTCATGATGACCCTGGCCGCTTTCGCCGCCGACCCGGTCGGCAGCTACACGGTCAAGGGCACCAACCCCGGCAACAAGGGCAGCTATTCCGGCAAGGTCACGGTGACCAAGACCGGCGAGACCTACAGCGTCATCTGGATCGTCGGCGGCACCAAGTACGTGGGTACCGGCATCGGCGACAAGAACTTCATCGCCGTGTCCTACAAGTCGGAGGAAGGCACCGGGCTGGCCCTTTACGGCGCCGACGGCGGCAACTGGGCCGGCGTCTGGACCTATGCCGGCGGCCGCCAGGTCGGCAGCGAGATCTGGAGCCGGGATTAATTCTGCCCCGACCGACGGACGTGATCGCAACGCGGTGAGACCTTTCGCCGCGTCCGTTGGCGAGCGTGTCACGCCTCCGTGATGAGCGCGCCGACATCCATGTCGGCGGCGCTTCCGTACCTGTTGGCATCTCCCGCGCCGTGCGTCGGAGACACAACAACAGAACGGGAGTCGATCATGAATTTCGCTTGTAAGTCTGCCCTCGCCGGCGCTGCGCTGGCGCTTGGCGTCGCGATGACGGCCGCCTCCTTGGCGCCGAGCTACGCCGCAGAAACCAAGATGGTCGGCGGCGCCGCGATGTATCCGAACAAGAATATCATCCAGAACGCGATGAATTCGAAGGATCATACGACGTTGGTTGCCGCCGTGAAGGCCGCCGGTCTCGTCGAAACGCTGGAAGGCAAAGGGCCCTTTACGGTGTTCGCGCCAACCAACGAAGCCTTCGCCAAGCTGCCGAAGGGCACGGTCGACACGCTGCTCAAGCCGGAGAACAAGGCGCAGCTCACCAAGATCCTGACCTGCCACGTCGTTGCCGCCGATGCGATGTCGGCGACCATCAAGAAGATGATCAAGGACGACGGCGGCGCTCACAAGGTCAAGACCGTCGGCGGCTGCATGCTGACCGTCAAGAATGCTGGCGGCACCATCACGATCACGGACGAGAAGGGTCAGACCGCCAAGGTCACCATTGCCGACGTCAAGCAGTCGAACGGCGTCATCCACGTCATCGATACCGTCCTGTTGCCGGCGGGCTAAGCCCGGCGGACGGGCGGGCGCCCAACGCCCGCCCTGCCCCTCCCGCGTCCCCCAACCTGCGGGAGGGGTATCTCCGGGTCCGCCGTTAACCACTCGCTAACCATAAACTGGGCAATCTTTGCCGGGTTGCCGGCATCGCGCCGGGCGCCTCCTTTTGCCGTCCGGACCGCGAGCGTCTGCCCCTATGACCGACACGACCGCCGCCGCTCCCGCCAAATCCTCGGCGCTCGGCAACATGCCGAGCCTGACCGACATCTCGGGCTTCATCCGGCGCGGCGATATCGGCCTCGCCATCGGCGTTCTGACCATCCTGGTCGTGCTGATCCTGCCGCTGCCGGCGGTGCTGCTCGACGCCTTCCTCGCCATCTCGATCATCCTGTCGGTCCTGATCCTGATGACGGCGCTGTTCATCCAGACGCCGCTCGAATTCTCCGCTTTCCCGACCGTGCTGCTGATCTCGACGATGCTGCGGTTGTCGCTCAACCTCGCTTCGACGCGCCTGATCCTGTCGCACGGCCACGAAGGCACTGACGCCGCCGGCCACGTCATCCAGGCCTTCGGCAACTTCGTCATGGGCGGCAACTTCGTCATCGGCATCATCGTCTTCGTGATCCTGGTGATCGTGAACTTCGTCGTCATCACCAAAGGTTCGGGCCGCATCGCCGAAGTCGCGGCGCGCTTCCACCTCGACGCCATGCCCGGCAAGCAGATGGCGATCGACGCCGACCTGTCGGCCGGCCTGATCGACGAGAAGGAAGCCCGCCGCCGCCGCCAGATCCTCGAGGACGAAGGCGGCTTCTTCGGCGCCATGGACGGCGCCTCGAAATTCGTGCGCGGCGACGCCATCGCCGGCCTGCTGGTCGTCTTCATCAACGTCATCGGCGGCATGATCATCGGCATCGCGCAACAAGGCTTGTCGTTCGGCGACGCCGTGCACTCCTACACGCTGCTCACGGTCGGCGACGGCCTCGTCACGCAAGTGCCGGCGCTCATCGTCTCGACCGCCGCCGGCCTGCTCGTCTCCAAGGCCGGTATTTCCGGCTCCGCCGACAAGGCGCTGATGAAGCAGCTCTCCGGCTATCCGAAGGCGCTCGGCATGTCGGGCGGCGTCATGATGATCATGGCGTTCCTGCCGGGCATTCCGTTCCTGCCCTTCGTCGTTCTCGGCGGCGGCGCCGTCAGTCTCGCCTTCCTCGTCAACCAGCGCGCCAAGGACCTGGCGGCGCGCGAAGCCGGCAAGAAGGACACCGAGACCAAGGCGGCGCAGGTCGCGGAAGAGCCGATCTCGGCGGCGCTCAAGATCGACGATCTCAAGGTCGAGCTCGGCTACGCGCTGCTGCCGCTGGTCAACGCGCCGGACGGCACCGACCGCCTCACCGAGCAGATCAAGGCGCTGCGGCGCTCGCTGGCCAGCGAGATGGGCTTCGTCATGCCCGCGGTGCGCATCCTCGACAACGTGCATCTCGACGCCAACACCTACGTCATCAAGATCAAGGAAGTCGACGCGGGCTCCGGCAAGGTCTGGGCCGGCCAGTACATGGTCATGGACCCCTCGGGCGGCCAGGTCCGCCTGCCCGGCAACCACACCACCGAGCCGACCTTCGGCCTGCCGGCGACCTGGGTCGATGCCGCGATCAAGGACGAGGCGGCGATGCAGGGCTACACCGTGGTCGATGCCGCGACCGTTTTGTCGACGCACCTCACCGAGTTGCTCAAGGGCAACATGGCCGAGCTCCTCTCCTACGGCGAGGTGCAGAAGCTGCTCAAGGAGCTGCCGAAGGAACAGGGCGACCTGCTCAAGGACCTGGTGCCGAGCCAGATCACGCCGTCCGGCGTGCAGCGCGTCCTGCAGATGCTGCTCACCGAGCGCGTCTCGATCCGCGATCTGTCGACCATCCTCGAGGGCATCGCCGAAGGGCTGGCCTCGACGCGCAACCCGACGGCGCTCACCGAACACGTACGCATGCGCCTGTCGCGCCAGATCTGCGCGCAATACACCAGCCACAACGGCTACCTGCCGCTGATCGCGCTGTCGGCGAAGTGGGAGCAGGCCTTCGCCGAGTCGATCATCGGCACCGGCGACGATCGCCAGCTCGCCATGCAGCCGTCGAAACTCACCGAGTTCATCACCCTCGTGCGCCAGGCTTACGAGGCCGCGGCGCGCGAAGGCGAAGCCCCGGTGCTCGTCACCTCGGCCGGCATCCGGCCGTTCGTGCGCGGCATCGTCGAGCGCTTCCGCGCCCAGACGCCGGTGATCTCGCAGTCCGAGATCCACCCGCGCGCGCGACTGAAGACGGTGGGCAGTATCTGAGGGATCGCTACCGATCGGCTGAGCCTCAACAAATTCCGCTCATTCCCGCGAAAGCGGGAATCCAGAAAAACACACCGCGACATTGCGCTTTCGTTTTCTGGGTGCCCGCTTTCGCGGGGACGAGCGGCATCGATCTGACGCTATGCCAGCCGAACTTGCGCCTCTCTTCGCCCTCGTCTAATACCTCTCCGGGCGCCTCACCCGCGCCCGGTGCCGCCGGTCTGAAACCGGCCGTAAGCGTCTAACGTCATTCAACGCAATCAACGACCGTCGCCGGTCGGATTGCGTTTTTTGTTGCCCGCTGCGCGGGTCCGTTGGCGACGTGCACCGCGAAGGAATCTCATGACGTCTCCATCGACGAAAAGCCCGGCCGACCGCCAGCTGCTGCTGCTGACGGCGGTTCTCTTCATCTCCTATCTCTGCGTCGCCATGCCCCTGCCCATCGTGCCGGTTTTCGTCACCGCGCAACTGGGCCTCAACAATCTGTTCGCCGGCCTCGGCGTCGGCATCGCCTTTCTCGCCACCATCCTGTCGCGCGGCGTCGTCGGCACGCTGACCGACCGCCGCGGCGCGCCGCTCACCGCGCGGCGCGGGCTGGCGCTGTATGCCGCCGGCGCCGTCGTGTCGCTGCTCGCTGGGCTGCTGACGGCGACGCCTTCCGCGGCCTTCGCCGTCCTGCTCGCCGGCCGCCTGCTCGTCGGCCTCGGCGAAAGCATGATCACGGTCAGTGTCGTGTCCTGGGGCGTCGGCATCGTCGGCACCGCCCGCTCCTCGCGCGTGCTCGCGCTGATGGGCGCGGCGATGTACGGCGCGCTCGCGGTCGGCGGCCCGATCGGCGTTGTCCTGATCGACCGCATCGGTTTTTCCCGCACGATGGCGATCAGCGCCGCCCTGCCCGCCATCGGCTGGCTGATGACGTTGTGGCTGCCCGCCGTACCGGGACATCCCGATGCCAAGCGCCCATCCTTCGTGAGTATCGTCGGCCGCATCTTCTGGCACGGCTCGATCGTCGGCCTGCAGGGCATAGGCTTTGCGGCCATCGGCGCCTTCTTCGTGCTGTACTTCCGCGACCAGCACTGGAGCTATGCCGGCCTCGGCCTCACCGCCTTCGGCGCCGGATTCGTTCTGGTGCGCGTGTTGTTCGGCCACATGCCGGATCGCGTCGGCGGCCTGCCGGTGGCGATCGCCTCGCTTGGTGTCGAGCTCGTCGGGCAGATCCTGATCTGGACCGCGCCGCACCCCGCCTTCGCGCTCACGGGCGCATTCCTCACCGGGCTCGGCTGCTCGATGGTGTTTCCGTCGATGGGCCGCGAGGTCATCCGCCTCGTCGAGCCGCATCTGCGCGGCACGGCGCTCGGCGGCTTCGCCGCGTTCCAGGATATCGCCTATGGCCTCACCGGCCCGCTCGCCGGTCTGCTGGCCGACCGCGCCGGCTACAGCCGTGTCTATCTCGTCGGCGCGATCGGCGCGGCGGCGGCGCTGGTCATCGCGCTGTGGCTGCGGCGGACGCAGCGCGGGCGAACGCCGGTGTGAGCCGGCGGCGGCTCACTTCGGCGGGTCGTAGCCGGGCGCCTTGAAGATGGTGTCGAGCTTGCCGGCGATGTCGGGGCGATACACCTTGTCGCCCCAATCGTCCGGCGCCACGTCCTCGATGCCGATCGAGATCGACTTCTCGGTGCTGCCGATCGTGTCGACCAGAGTCTTGGTGAGCGCGTGGGCGAGTTGCTGTTTGACCTCGTCGGACCGGCCGGCGAGCATTTTGACGATGATGTGGGGCATGGCGGCTTCCTCTTTCGCCTCATTGGTACGCTGGCCGCGCGCGGCCGTACAGAGCGCCGCCGGCAGCGCAGCTCCGCCCAATGCAAAGCCGGGCCCGCGTGCAGGACACGGGCCCGGCCCCGGCAACAGCCGAACTTTTATGCCAGCAGCAGGCTGGAGTGGATGTCGGCCACCACCTGGTGATGCGAATTGACGATCTGCGCTTCGATATCGAAGGTGCCGGCCGGGCCGACGGGGCCGGTCTGGACGCCGTGGGTGTGCGGATCGGTATCGATCAGGCTCTGATAAAACGCATAGTTCTGCGAGTTCTGCGTCACGTAGGCATTGCCGCCGTCGTCGGCGATGAGAACGTGATTGTGCTCGTCCTGCCAGACGACATGCGAGCCGCCCGCGTTGAGAGTCGGGTCATAGACCGCGTGCAGCACCAGCGGATCGTTGCCCGGGCCGGGATCGAGGTCGATCTTGAAGATGAACTGGCCGCCATGCGCCAGGAACTGCTGGATCGTCTGGGTCGGCCCGGCGGCGGCGCCGGTGTCGAAGCTCCAGTCGAAGCTGGTCGCCGCGCGCGCCGCATTCGCCGTCGACACGCCGTGCGCCGGATCGACCACCTGCGAACCGGCCGGCATGTTGTAGACCAGCGTGCCGTTCTCAGTCACAGCCGCGGGCTGCACTGTGACGCCCTGCCGGTAGTGCACATCGGTCGCGAGCTGGAACGAGCCGTTGTTCTGAATCTCCCAGCCGCTCGCCGGATTGCCGGCGCCGTTGAGCGTGTGGCCGGCGCCATCGGTGGCGTTGGCGGCGAGCGTCGCGTTGAGCTGCGTCACCGGCAGGTCATGGTCGCCGGTGTCGAGTTCGCCGGTGCCGATCTGCAGCACCGAGTGAATGTCGGCGATCACGTCGTGATGCGGCGCGACGATCTGCTCCTCGATGTCGAACACGCCGTTCGGGCCGATCGGACCGGTCTGCACGCCGTGCAGGTGCGGGTTGACGTCGATGAGACTCTGGTAGAACGCATAGTTCTGCGAGTTCTGCGTCACATAGGCGTTGCCGCCGTCGTCGGCGATGAGGACGTGGTTCTGCGCGTCCTTCCACACCACATGCGAGCCGCCCGGATTGAGCGTCGCATCGTAAACGGCGTGCAGCACCAGCGGGTCGTTGTCCTGGCCCGGATCGAGGTCGATCTTGACGATGAACTGGCCGCCGGAACTCAAAAACTGCTGAATAGTCTGATGCGGCCCCGAACCGACGCCCGTGTCGAAACTCCAGTCAAAGCTCGTCGCTGCGCGATTGGCGTTCGCCACCGGCACGTGATGTGCCGGATCGACGACCTGCGATCCCGCCGGCATCGAGTAGACGAGATAGCCGTCGGCCGTGACGCCGTCGGGCTGCACCGTGTCGCCCTGCCGGTAATGCACGTCCGCGGCAAGCTGGAATGAGCCGCGGTTCTGAATTTCCCAGCCGCTCGCCGGATTACCACCGCCGTTGAGCGTGTGGCCGGCGCCGTCCGTCGCGGTACCGTCCAACGTCGCGTTCAGCAACGTCGCGGGCAGATGATGATGCTGATGATGCGAACCGGAATGATGGTGATCGTGATGTCCGAAATGTCCGAAATTGAACATGAACGCGTCGGAGTGATGTTGATTGCGATGAAAGATATCGTCGTCCTGATGATCGTCGTCGTATCGATTGCGTCCTGACATTGTGATTCCTCCTCCCACGCTGACGGACTACATTCAATTTCCCTGATGTGTTTGTTGTTTTATTCGAGCAAGCGTACCAGACAGCATGATGACAGGCGAAGCGATATCGGCGCTGCAACGCACCGCACGCCCTTCAACTGTTCGGCCGGTTGTTTCAATTCGGAGCAGACGGCGCCGAGCATGGCGATGCGGCCTCGTCAACGCAGCCGCCGCGCGGCGCGCTTACGGCCTCGAGACAAGCGACGCCGGCGAACAGCTGCTTTGCCGGACGGAGAAAGCACCCGGCTGCGCAGCGAGCTGGCATCGACCTGACGCTGACAGGTCCGTCTGGCCGGACCGGCGTCGGGCGGCGAGCGCGCATGACAGGACGCCTTCACTCGCCCGATTCAGGGCAGCCATCCAACCGGCACCACCGCGCCTAGTGGCAGAGTGTTAAGGATACCACCATGGGTACCCACTTACAGTGCCGAAAGCGCCGGCCGGCCACTGGATTGCCTCAGTTTTATGGCTATATAGAAGGAGCAAATCCACGCCGGTTTTGCCGTCTGGCCCGGCCGCTCTGGAGACATCATGAAGACTATCGACTATTCCGCGCCGGCGGAGCTTTTCCCGTCGCGCAACCGCAAGGTCGCGAGCAAGGTCCGCTATCGCCGTTTCGACAAGGCCTCCGAGGCCATCCGCTTCGCGGTCGAGGAACTGCCGGAAGCCCAGCTTCTCGGCGCCTATATCGAGATCAACGAGGCTCGCCTGAGCCACCAGGATATCCGCGCGCTCTACGAGAGCGACGCCTATCCGCTGAAGCGCGCCGCGAACGCCTGACGCGTCCGCACGGCTGCTCTCAATAAGCCAAGAAAACGCCCGGCCGCCGCGCCGGGCGTTTTCTTTTTTTGCGGCATTGCGATCGGCCCGGCGCGATCCATGGCCGCCGCGCCGGCGCCGGCAAATTACAAACAATTCATCCAGCCCGCCGCGCAGGATGCGTCCGGCACCGGCGTTTATTGGCTGAACAGCGAAGTTTGCGAGGAAAACCGGCCGATTTGGCCGCCGATCACGCCGCTTCACCGTTCCGTGAAAGCCGGCGCGGAACCCCCCGCCAGCCCCTACGTTAACGGGACACGAATTTGAACTTTTTCGCCGGGCCGGCCCACTCAACAGGGCAGCACCTGGAGGAGACCGAGATGAACTGGTCGATGTACACCGCCGACCGCACCACCCACCTCAAGATCGTGGTGGTCGGGCTTTTCGCCGCGCTGCTGATCGCGATCATCGGCATCTCGGCCACGCAATTCAATCTCGGCACCGACATCATGTCGGCGCAGGGACCGCAGGTCTACAAGGCCGGCCAGCCGGTGGCGATGAGCGTGCGTGAAGGTCCATCGATCCACTGACGCCGACGAGTTTCTGACTGACGACGACTACGACTGAACTTCTGACTGAACCTCCCCCAAGACTTGGCGCGTCGGGTATCCCGGCGCGCTTATTTTTTGCGGCGACCGCATTTGGCCGCGACCAAGCCGCGCAAGTCGGCCGCTGGCCCTTGCGCCGCCACGCAAAGTCCGCAGGGTGGTGCGGTATCCGAATCACCTCTCGAACGATCTAAGCCTTCATGTTGCGCCGCGCCCTCTTCACCGCCCTCATGGCCCCGATCGCCGTCACGCTGTCCGCCTGCGCGCCGGGCCTGTCGGCGACCTCGACCTTTGCCGCTGCCGGCGACTATGAGAGCAAGCTCGCGGCCTACGAGGCGGCGCGCCGGCCCTATGAAGCCGCCGCCGAAACTTACTGGGACGCTGTCAGCGACAAGCGCCGCATCCGCAACGCCAAGCGACGCGGCAACGAGCCGATCCTGCTCGAGGACTATGTGCTGGAACAGCCGCCGGTCTACACGGGACCGCCGCGGCCCGTCGATCCGAATGCACCGCCGGGGCCGCAGCCGGGCGAGCGTCCGCCGGTTCCGGTGATCGCCGACTTCCTCAGCCAGGCCAAAAGCCAGTTCGGTTTCGTTCCCGACATCCCGAGCGACCGCGACTTCAAGCGCGCCTATGCCCGCGTCGCCCTCGCCGAGGGTCTGACGCGGGAGCAGATCGTCGGCGTCTATGCCTTCGAGACCGGCGGCAATGGCACCTTCGACACCCAGGCCGGCGTGACGCCGAAGCGCTCGACCGCGATCTCGCCGGCGGTCGGCTACAATCAATTGCTGTCGACCAACTCGGTGTCGATGCTGGCCGAACACTCGTCCCTCATTCTCAATGCCCTGCGGCAGAGAGAACGCGCGCTGCAGGGCGACGCAAAGCGCGCCATGACGCGCAAGATCGAGGCGGTGCGGCGCATGATCGCCTATGCCAAATCGGTGCCCGGCAAGTGGAGCGAATACGACAAGCTCGCCAAGCAGACCGCGGGCGGCATCGGCATCCACGCCATCGTGCTCGACATCGACATCGGGCCGCTAGTGCAGACGCAGAAGCTGCTCAACTCCGTGCATTTCGCGCGCATGAAAGGCTATCGTACGCCGCTCACCGCGCCCGAGCTCGAACTGATGAACCTGACCGGCGATTCCACCGGCCTCGACATGGTGACCATGCCCGCGGAGTTCCGCGCCAAGGTGCCGACGGCGAACTTCTTCCAGCAGATCGGCTACGAGCGCAATCCGGTGGCGCGCCGCACCGGCGTGGTCGGCAATCTCATCGCGGACATTGACGGCCAGATGCAGCGCGGCGCGCAGAATCCCGGCGCCAAGGAACTGGCCGCGGCGGCGCAGTAGGCGCCGCCGCAAGCTCGCTAATACGCGCCGAGGAACTTCGGCAGCCACAGCGACAGCGCCGGGATGAAGGTCACCAGCATCAGCACGGCGAACATCACGCCGTAGAACGGCCAGATCCCCTTCATCACGTCCTCGAGCTTGACCTTGCCGACGGCGCAGCCGACGAACAGGACCGAGCCGACCGGAGGCGTCAGCAGGCCGATGCCGAGGTTGAGCAGCATGATCATGCCGAAATGCACCGGATCGACGCCGAGCTTCACCACCACCGGCAGCAGGATCGGCGTGCAGATCAGGATCAGCGGCGCCATGTCCATCAGGCAGCCGAGCACCAGCAGCATGAAGTTGATCAGCATCAGAATGACGTATTTGTTCTCCGACACCGACAGGAAGAACGCCGTGATCTTGGCCGGCATCTGCATCAGCGCCATGACGTAGCCGAAGCTCGACGCCATCGCGATCAGCGTCATCACCATGGCCACGGTCTTGAGCGTGCGATGCACGAGGCCGGGCAGATCCTTCCACTTGTAGTCGCGGTAGATGAACATGGTGACGCAGAACGCCCAGACGCAGGCCACGGCGCCGGCTTCGATCGCGGTGAAGATGCCGAGCAGAATGCCGGCGATGATGATGAACACCGTGATGAGGCCCCACAGCGCCTCGATGCTCATCTTCATGGCTTGCTGGAACGGCACGCGCTCGCCGGTCGGATGGCCGTCGCGATAGGCGATGAAGATCACCAGCGCGATCAGCGAAACGCCGAGCAGCAGGCCCGGCACCACGCCGGCCATGAACAGGCTGATGATCGAGATCGTGCCGCCGGTCGCCAGCGAATAGATCACGGCGTTGTGGCTCGGCGGCACCAGGATCGCCTGCAGCGAGGCGCTGATCGTGACGTTGGTGGCGAAGACGCGCGGATAGCCGACCTTCTCCATCTGCGGGATCAGCACCGAACCGATCGCCGAGGTGTCGGCGACCGAGGAGCCGGAAATGCCGGACAGGAAGGTCGTGGCGAGGATGTTCACCGCCGACAGGCCGCCGCGCACGCGCACCAGGCCGACGATGACATTAGCGAGCGCCACCAGACGCCGCGCCATGCCGCCTTCGGCCATGATGGCGCCGGCCAGCACGAAGAAGGGAATCGTCAGCATCGCGACTTTGCTGACGCCGTTGGAGATCTGCAGCATCACAGCTTCAGGCGGGATGCCGATCCACAGTGCGCCGGCCAGCGCGCCGAAGCCGAGCGAATAGGAGATCGGCATGCCGAGGGCAAAGCACAGGAACAGGGTTCCGAGGAGAATGGCGAGGTCCATGGCGGGCGGCTCTTATTCGACGGGCAAATGCGGGTCGGTGCCGGCTGATTCCGGGCGGCCGATGGTCAGGTGCTCGATGATGAACAGCATCGTGAAGAAGCCGCCGATCGGGATCGGCGAGTAGACGAGGCCGACGCGCAGCCACGGAAACTCGGGGATCGTGTTGTCCCAGGTCGCGATGCAGAGCTTCACGCCGTAGACCATCATGAACAGCGCCATGATGGCCATCAGAACCTCGACGGCGAAGTCGGCGACCCTGCGTGCCTTCGGCGGCAGCAGGTCCGCCGCCACCGTCACGCTCATGTGCAGGCCGAGCCGGTAGCACGCAGCGGCGCCGAAGAACGTCACCACGATGGTGAGCAGCACCGCCGCCATTTCCGGCCACGACGCTGCGCTGTTGAGCACGTAGCGGGTGAACACCGCCCACGGCATGATCAGGGCGACCGCCACCATGGCGATGCCGGCGATGACGGCGCAGACAAGGTAAGCCTTGTCCATCGCCGACCGGTAGATATTGGCCATTTGCTTTCCCGCGCCGTGCCGTGCACGGCCTGTTCGACGTGAACGCGCCACGCCTCGTCCCGCTCAGGAACCAGGCGTGGCGCCGAACGTGTCAGCTCAGTTGGTGCCCTGGATGCGCTTGACCATGTCGGCGTATTTCGGACCGTACTTGTCCCACACCGGCTTGACCGCGTCCTGGAAGGCCTTCTTGTCGGCCGCCGAGACCTCGGTGATGGTCACGCCGGCCGCCTTGGCCTTGTCCATCGCCTTCTTCTCGTATTCGTCCCACAGCTTGCGCTCTTCGAGCTGGGCCTCACGGGCGAACTTCTTGACGTCGGCCTGCTCTTCCTTCGACAGCGAGTCGAAGATCTTCTGCGACATCACCACCATTTCCGGCACGATCAGGTGTTCGTCGATCGTGTAGAACTTGGCGACGGTGTAGTGGTTGTCGAAGACGTAGCTCGGCGGGTTGTTCTCGGCGCCGTCGATGACGCCGGTCTGCAGCGACGAGAACACCTGGTCGTAGCCCATGGCGATGCCGTTGGCGCCCATCGCATTGGCCATGTCGACGAAGATCGGGTTGCCGATGACGCGGATCTTGAGGCCCTTGAGGTCTGCGATCGTCTTGATCGGCTTCTTGGTGTCGTAGAAGTTGCGGGCGCCGGCATCCATCCAGGCGAGGCCGACGAGGCCCTTGCCGCTCTTGGTCACCGCGTCGAGCAGCTCCTGGCCGATCGGGCCGTCGATGACATGGCGCATGTGCTCGGTGTTCTTGAACACATAAGGCAGGTTGACGACGTTGAGCGCATCAACCACCGGGCCGAGCGCGCCGACCGAGACGCGGGCGAAGGCGATGGCGCCGACCTGGGCCTGCTCGATCGCTTCCTTTTCGCCGCCAAGCTGCATCGACGGGAACATCTGCACGCTGAGGCGGCCATTGGTGGCCTTGTCCAGCTTTTTGCCCATGTTCTCGACGGCTTCCACGGTCGGATAGCCGGTCGGGTGAACGTCGGACGCCTTCAGCACCAGCTTGTCGGCGGCGAATGTGCTGCCGGCAAACATGGTCGAGGCCGCCAGAACGCCGGCGGCCAGAATTGCTCTACGTGTAGTCATGATGGATACTCCTCCCGAATGGACTGGTTGCCCCCCGCTACGCTTCGTCGCGTTGTCCGCGATTGATCGAGGAAGCGTCGCGTGTTAGTTATCAGGTCATATGATGACCAGACCGGCGCAATCCGGTCAAGGTCGGGGAATGGCGGTTTGACGAAAAATCTTTCACTCCTGAGACCGATCCAGGCGCCACGCGGCTTGACCGCGGAGATTGTCGCGCGCCTCACCTCCGACATTACCAGCGGCAAGCTGCTGCCCGGCTCGCGGCTGCCGACCGAGCAGGAAATGATCGCCGCCACCGGCGTTTCGCGCACCGTGATCCGCGAAGCCGTGGCCGCGCTGCGCGCCGACAAGCTGGTGGTGAGCCGTCAGGGCATTGGTACTTTCGTCGCAGAGAAGGTGCGCCGGCCGTTCCGGGTCGAGTTCGACGAGCATTCGACCTTGCGCGACGTTCTCAACGTCATGGAATTGCGCACCGGGGTCGAGGTCGAGGCGGCCGGGCTTGCCGCCGAGCGCGCGACGCCGGCGCAGATCAAGAAGATCACGGAGCGGTTCGAGGCCATCCAGGCCGCGATCGACGCCGGCGCCAATGCCGTTGAAGAGGACTTCGCCTTCCACTGCGAGATCGCCGAGGCGACCAACAATCACCAGTTCAAGGGCTTCCTCGAATATCTCGGCAGCGTCGTCATTCCGCGCCAGACGGTGTGGGGCCGCAGCGCACCGCTCCTGCGCCGCAACAACCTGACGCTGTTCCAGCGCGAGCACGCCAAGATCCTCGCTGCGATCCGCACTCACGATGTGCAGAAAGCCCGCGCGGCCATGCACGCCCATCTCGGCGCCAGCCGCGATCGTCATCAGAAACTCGCCGCCGAACTGGGCATCAAGTAACCCCTCCCTGCATTCGTTTGAAGTGAGCACAGCATGAAACTCCTCGTCACCGGCGCCGCCGGAGGGATCGGCACGCGCCTGCGCCAGATGCTGCCGGCGATCTACAAGGACATCCGCTGGAGCGACATCACCAAGCCGGCCGACCTTGCGCCCGGCGCCGAATTCGTCGCCGCCGATCTTGCCAAGATGAACGAGGTCGAGAAGATGGTCGCCGGCGTCGATGCCATCATCCATCTCGGCGGCTTCTCGGTCGAAGGCCCTTGGGAGACGATCCTCCAGGCCAACATCATCGGCACCTACAATCTGTTCGAGGCCGCCTATCGCGCCGGCGTCAAGCGCGTGATCTTCGCCACCTCGAACCACGCGGTCGGCATGTATCCGCGCGATGAGAAGATCGGCGTCAACGTCACCGTACGCCCCGACTCGCGCTACGGCATTTCCAAGTGCTTCGGCGAATCCGTCGGCGCCTTCTATGCCGACAAGCACGGCATGCGCGTCACTTGCATCAGGATCGGCAACTTCGCCGACACGCCGATCGACAAGCGGCGGCTGTCGATCTTCCTGCATCCGGAAGACCTCGTTCAACTTCTGCGCATCGGCCTCGAGCACCCGCAGATCAAATACGAGATCTTCTACGGCGCCTCCGACAATGCAGCCGCCTGGTGGGATAATTCCAACGCCCACAAATTCGGTTATCGGCCGAGGCACAAGGCCGAGGATTTCCGCGCCGAGGCCCTGGCCGCCCAGGACAAGCTGCCCCCCGACCCGATCGGTGATTATTTCCAGGGCGGTGCCTTTTCCAGCGCCGAATACGACGCCGACAGGCGGCAAAGCTAACCACGGGTGCGAAAACGTCATGCGGCAACGGCCGGCCCTATGCTATAGGGTCGGCTTGGGATCACGTTGCCAGGACTATTGTTTTGTTGAACCGCCCCCTGAACAAAAGCGATACGATCACCCTGCCCCCCGACCTGTTCGGATACCGCCTTCTGGCCGATCCGCGCCTCAACAAGGGCACCGCCTTCACCGAGGAGGAGCGCTCCGCGTTCCTGCTCCACGGCCTCCTGCCGCCGACCGTGGTGTCGATCGAGGAGCAGGCCGGCCGCCGCCTGCAGGCCTTCCGCGAATTTCATACCGACCTCGAGCGCTACGCCTTTCTGCGCGACCTCCAGGACACCAACGAGACTTTGTATTACGCGCTGCTCGGCAAGAACGTCGAGGAGCTGCTGCCGATCGTCTACACGCCGACCGTCGGCGCCGGCTGCGCTTCGTTCAGCCGTCTGTTCCGCAAGCCACGCGGCGTCTTCCTGTCGATCCCGCACCGCAAGCAGATCCGCCAGATCCTGTCGAACCCGCAATTCGACAAGACCGAGGTGATTGTCGTAACCGACGGCGAGCGTATCCTCGGCCTCGGCGACCAGGGCGCCGGCGGCATGGGAATCCCGATCGGCAAGCTGGCGCTATACACCGCCTGCGGCGGCATCGATCCCGCCACCGCGCTGCCGATCCTGCTCGACGTCGGCACTGACAACGAAGCCAATCTCAACGATCCGCTCTATATCGGCTGGCGTCACAAGCGGGTGCGCGGCGAAGAATACGATGCCTTCGTCGCCGAGTTCATCGACGCGGTGACCGAGCGCTGGCCGCACGTCCTTCTGCAGTGGGAGGACTTCGCCAAGGGCAACGCTACGCGCCTGCTCGACGGCTATCGCGACAAGCTGTGCAGCTTCAACGACGACATCCAGGGTACCGCCGCGGTCGCCACCGGCACATTGCTCGCCGCGATCAACGTCACGGGTGAGCCGCTGACCGAGCAGCGCATCGCCATTCTCGGCGGCGGCTCGGCCGGCTGCGGCATCGCCAACCTGCTGATGGCGGCGATGGTCGATGCCGGCCTCGATCGCGCCGAGGCAGCGAGCCGCTTCTATCTCGTCGACAAGGACGGCCTGCTCACCGAAGGCATGAACGATCTGGCGCCGTTCCAGCTGCCCTTCGTGCAGAAGCGCGAGGCGCTGGCGCACTGGAATCTCGGCAATCCGAGCCGCATCACGCTGCTCGACGTCGTCTACAACGCCAAACCGACGGCGCTGATCGGCGTCTCGGCGCAGGCCGGCGCCTTCACAGAAAGCGTGGTGCGCGGCATGGCGCGCCACAACAAGCGGCCGATCGTGTTCCCGCTGTCGAACCCGATTTCCTGCGCCGAGGCGACGCCCGCTGATGTCGAACTGTGGAGCGAAGGCCGCGCGCTGATCGGCGCCGGTTCGCCCTTCCCGCCGCTCAAGCGCAATGGCCAGACTTTCGCCGTCGATCAGACCAACAACTCCTACATCTTCCCCGGCGTCGGCCTGGGCGCCATCGCGACGCGGGCGCGACGCATCACCGATACGATGTTCATGGCCGCCGCCAAGGCGCTCGCCGGCATGTCGCCGGCGCGGCACGATCCGAACGCCAATCTTCTGCCGCGCGTCACCCAGTTGCGCGATGTCGCCGTCGCGGTCGCCATCGCCGTCGGCAAGCAGGCGCATGCCGAAGGGCTGACCGAGGGCGTCAATGAAGGCGATATCGAAGCCGCCGTCCACGCCAAGATGTGGGCGCCGAAGTATTTGAATTACGTGAAGGCCACCGACGGCGCCCCGTTTCTCTAGCGGCGCGCCGCCATGTCCCTCCTCCCCACCCTGCTCCAGCTCTCCGTGCTCCACATCCTGATGGCCATGATCCCCGGCCCCAACACCGTGGTCGTGAGCTACGTCTCGGCGCGGGTGTCGCGCGGCGCCGGACTGAAGGCCGTCGCCGGCGTCGTCCTCGGCTCGGCGATCTGGGTGACGCTGTCGATGTTCGGCGTCGGCGTGCTGCTGCTCGAGGCCGGCATCGTCTATCGCCTGCTGCGGCTGGCCGGCGCGGCCTACCTGATCTATGTCGGCCTCCGCATGTTGCGCGCCGGCGTCGCGCCGATGGACGAGCAGCGGCCGCCGCAGGGCGCCCGCGCGCCGCTCATCGCCGGCCTGCTCACCACTTTGTCCAATCCGAAATCCGCAGTGTTCTGGACCAGCGTCTTCGTGCTGGTCGTTCCGGCCCACGCCCCGGCCTGGTTCTATGCCGCCGTGGTGGCGCTGATCGTCGCGCAGTCCTCCGCCTGGTATGCCTTCGTCGCGCTGGCGCTGTCGACCAACTTCGCCCGCCGGCATTATCTGCGCCTCGCCGCATGGCTCGATCGGCTCGCCGGCGTCATCATGATCGGGCTGGGCCTGCGGCTCGCCTACGAGCTGCGCAACGAGATCATCGGACGCTGATGCAAAAGACCGACTATCCGCTCTGGGCCCGTGACACCATCCGCTACGGCGACACGGATCGGCAGGGTCACGTCAACAACGCGGTGTTCTCGACATTCCTCGAGACCGGCCGCGTCCAGTTCCTGATGAATTCCGGCCGGCCGATCCGCGCACCGGGCACGAACTTCGTCATCGCCCGCCTGGTTCTCGACTTCAAGGCCGAGATGCTGTGGCCGGGCGAGGCGGACATCGGCAGCCGCGTCAAGAGCGTCGGCAAATCGTCCTTCACCCTCGAGCAGATCATCATGCAGGGCGACACCGTGACCGCCGTTGCCGAAACGGTGATGGTCATGGTCGACGAGAAGACGCGCAAGTCGCATCCGCTGCCGGAAGCCGCCCTCGCCGCGCTCAGGGAGCTGCAGGGACCGGCCTAGCGCCGTCACCCGACCTCCGTTCATTCCCGTAGCAGCGGGGCGCGCGTCTTTGTCTTAGGTTATGTGCTAAGTCTCTCCCGCCCCGGTTTCTTCCTGGGCGAACGGAGTATTTGGATGCGCTTTCGCTTCAAGCTGACGTGCTGCGCCATGCTGCTGGCCGCCCCGGCGGTGGCCCAGGACATTCGCGGCCTCGAAGTCTGCACCGCGGAAAAGCAGATGGAGCGCCGCACCTCCTGCCTGCAGGCCAACACCGACTTCCTGCAGCAGAGCCTCGAGCGGCAGCGGCGCGACGCGCAGAAGAAGCAGGCCGAAGCCGCCGCCGAGATCACGGCGCTGAAGGCGCGCATCGCGAAACTCGAAGACGATCTCGCCGGCCTGAAGAAGGCCGCCACCCCGCCTGCCAAGGACGGCGCAGCCCCCAAGAAATGATCCGGTAGCCACCATGGCGCTCATTCGTCTTTACGGTCGTGTGCTCGCTCTGCTCGGCTCCGAGGCCCGCCTCGCCTGGGCGATCGCCTTCGGCAACCTGGCGCTGGCGATCGCGCAGTTCGCCGAGCCGGTGCTGCTCGGACGCATCATCGACACGCTGAGCGCCGGTCAGGCTTCCGGCAAACCGCCGTCATGGCAACATCTCTCGGTGCTGATGTCGGCCTGGGCCGGCTTCGGCATCTTCACCATCGTCGCCGGCACCTTGATCGCACTGCATGCCGACCGCCTCGCACATCGCCGCCGGCAGGTGGTGCTGACGCGCTATTTCGAGCACGTGCTCGAACTGCCTCTCAGCTATCACGGCAACACCCATTCCGGCCGCCTGATGAAGGTGATGCTGGAGGGCACCGACGCGCTGTGGGGCCTGTGGCTCGGCTTCTTCCGCGAGCACTTCGCCGCCATGATCGGCCTATTGGTGCTACTGCCGGTGTCGCTCATCATCAACTGGCGCCTGGCGAGCCTGCTGATCGTGCTCTGCGTCGTCTTCGCGGTCCTGACCGCGATCATCGTGCGCAAGACCGGCAGCATGCAGGAAGAGGTCAACCAGCATTACTCCGATCTGGCCGAACGCGCGTCCGACACGCTCGGCAATATCGCGCTGGTGCAGAGTTTCTCGCGGCTCGAACAGGAGGTCACCGAGCTCAAGCAGATCGTCGAGCGGCTGCTCGCGGCGCAGATGCCGGTGCTGTCGTGGTGGGCGCTCGCCACCGTGCTGACGCGCACAGCAACGACGCTGGCGGTGCTGGCGATCATCGTCGTCGGCACCTGGCTCAATCTGCGTGGCGAGGCAACCATCGGACAGATGGTGACGTTCATGAGCTTCGCCGGCCTCATCATCTCGCGCATGGAGCACACGGTCGCCTTCGTCGACGATCTGGTCAGCCATGTCGGCCAGCTCATCGAGTTCTTCCAGGTCTGGGACACCATCCCCGACATCCGCGACCGGCCGAACGCCGTCGATCCGGGGCGGCTCACCGGCAATATTCAATTCAAGGACGTGAGCTTCTCCTATGACGGCCGCCGGCTCGCGGCGGACCATCTCAACTTCACGGTCAATCCCGGCGAGACCATCGCGCTGGTCGGCGCCACCGGCGCCGGCAAGTCGACCGCCATCGCGCTCTTGCACCGCGCCTTCGATCCGCAGTCCGGCGCGATCGAGGCAGACGGCATCGACATCCGCGACATCAAGCTCGCGGCGCTCCGGCGCAACATCGGCGTGGTGTTTCAGGAGGCGCTGCTGTTCAACCGCTCGATCGCCGAGAACCTGCGCGTCGGCAAGCCGGACGCCACCGACGGCGAGATCCGCGATGCGGCACGGCGCGCGCAGGCGCTGGAGTTCATCGATCGCAAATTCCACGGCTTCAAGGAAACGGTCGGCGAGCGCGGCCGCTCATTGTCCGGCGGCGAGCGTCAGCGGCTGTCGATCGCCCGCGCGCTGCTCAAGAACCCGCCGATTCTCATCCTCGACGAGGCGACCAGCGCGCTCGATGCCGCCACCGAAGTGAAGGTGATGGCGGCGCTCGACGAGGTGATGAAGGACCGCACCACCTTCGTCATTGCGCACCGGCTGTCCACCGTGCGCAACGCCACGCGCATCCTGGTTTTCGAGGCCGGCAAGATCGTCGAAAGCGGCTCGTTCGACGAACTGGTGGCGCAAGGCGGCCGCTTTGCCGAACTCGCCAAGGCGCAGTTCATGGTGGCGGGAGAATAAGACGCGGCCGATCCACCATCCCGCTCATTCCCGCGGAAGCGGGGAATCCAGCCTTTGCCACCTGAACAAGCGTCACTGGACCTCCGCCTTCGCGGGGGGTGAGCGGAGTTTGTTGAACTCTCGGCGTGAGCGGAGCGCGCACTACCAGTGATAATTCAAGCCGGCGCGCAGGATGTCTTCATTGATCGGCGCCTTCAGCGTGCTGGTGCCGGAGGCGGCGCCCATGAAGGTCGCGGTGCCGAGGTCGATATGCAGATATTCGGCCTTGGCGCTCCAATTGCGCGTGAAGCCATATTCGACGCCGGCGCCGGCAGTCCAGCCCGCCTTGGTGTCGCGCGATGTGACGCCGGGCTGCACCGCCTTGATATCGCCATAGGCCAGACCGCCGGTCACGTAAGGCAGGAAACTGCCGAACGCATAACCGAGGCGCGCGCGCGTCGTGCCGAACCAGCTCTGCTCGGTGCGGCAGGTGCCGCCGCCATCGGCAACGCAGACACCGGCATTCGCCGCCGAACCTGACAGCTTCGCCCAGTCGAGATCGCTCTCAAGGCCGAGCACGGTGTTGCCCATCTGCCAGTTGTAGCCGATCTGGCCGCCGAGCAATCCGCCGTTGACGTCGAACCTTCCGGAATCGCCGCCGACCGCCGGATCGTTCCAGCTGGACCGGCCGAGGCCGTAGCCGCCGTTGAGACCGAGATAGAAGCCGCTCCAGTCGAACGCCTGCGGCGGCGGCGCCTTGTACACCGGCGCGGCCTGCGGCGCGCGCGGCGCCACGTCGGCCGCGAAAGCGGGCGCGCTCAGCGCCGCAGCGACAACACCAGCCAGCAGGAACGTCGTAAGCCTCATCACCACCCCTACGCTCGCGAACACAGTCAACGCGCTCAAGCCGCCGGCGTTTCGTGCCACGTGCCTCGGCTTTTAGGTAGTTACAACTTGGTCATGGAAAAAGGCCCGCGAATGACGACGTCATGTCGGTGACCGGGCAAACTCCGCCGCTGTTTCGCCGCCGATTGGCCGCAATCAGGCGCCGCGGCGATCCATTGTCCTCGCCAGGAAATACGGCGCGAGTTCCCGCCACTCGCGCAGCGCCGCACGAAAGTCGGCATGCGGCACATGCCAGACAGATGTCAGCGCCATGCCGCGTAACAAATACTGTGTTGCGCGAACGAAGGCCTTGGCGCGAACGCGGGCATAGCCCTCCTTGACCAGCGCCTCGATCCAGATGTCGTCATGGCTCTCACGATACTCGTCGTAGAGCGCGTGAAAGATCCTCGACAGCGGCTTGTCCGTGCGCGCCGCCATCTGCAGTTCGAGTAACGCCAGATAAACGCGGCTGAGGAAGAAGGATTCCGAGTCGCTGAGGAAGCGGTCGATGGTCGAGCCGCCTTCGAGATCGCGGGCCAGTTCGCGCGCATGTTCCTGCGCCCGGATCAGCGCGGCGCGCCAGGCCGCCGCGATCAGATCGTATTTCGAGGGAAAGTAGTTCTCGCGCGCTCCGCGCGACACCTTGGCGCGCTTCGCCACGGCGATGGTGGAAAAGCGCGAGTAACCTTCGTCGACCAGCAGGTCGATCGCGGCCTCGAGGATCGCTTCCTGCGTGGCGCGGCGGCGCTCCTGCTGCGTGCGCCGCGCCGGCTTCGCGGGCGCAGCGGCGCGCTTCCGGGTCATTTGCCGCCCCAGACCTCGTTCGCCACCTCGACCACCAGCGCCAGCTTGCGCCGCTCGATCTCCTCGGTGACCTTGTTGCCGTGATGACTGGAGGCGAAGCCGCATTGCGGACTGACGCACAGATCCTCCAGTCGCACATATTTCGCCGCCTCATCGATGCGACGCTTGAGATTGTCCTTGGTCTCGAGTTCCGGCGTCTTGGTCGAAACGAGGCCGAGCACGATCTTCTTGCCCTTCGGCACGAAACGCAGCGGCTCGAAGCCGCCGGCACGCTCGGTATCGTATTCGAGGAAGAAGCCGTCGACATCGGCGCGGTTGAACAAGGTCTCCGCTACCGGATCGTAGCCGCCCTCCGCCATCCACATGCTCATGGCGTTGCCGCGGCAGGTGTGCATGGTCACGGCGTGCGACGGATCGCGGCCCTTGGTGATGGCGTTGATGATGTCGGTGTAGAGCACCGCGAGCGAGGCCGGATCCTCGCCGTCCGCACCGATCTGTTTCTGGATCGACGGATCGCACATCGTGGCGAAGGACACGTCGTCGAGCTGCAGATAGGTGCAGCCGGCGGCGCGCAGGTCGGCGATTTCGGCGCGATACGCGCTCACGACATCAGCCCAGAACTCGGCCATGTCCGGATAAGCCGTCTTGTCCACGACCTTGCGGCCGCCGCGCATGTGCATGTAGGTCGGCGACGGGATGCAGAATTTCGGCGTCCGGCTCGTCGCCGATTTGAGGAAGGCGAAATGGTCGACCATGATCGGCCGCGAGCGCTTCACCTTGGCGTTGACGACCAGCATCGACGAGGTTTGCGCCGTGACGCCGCCCTCGCCCTTGAAGCTGACGGCATAATTTCCGTGCGTCCATTCGATGCCGTCGAAACCGGAGAGGAAATCGACGTGCCAGAAGGCGCGGCGGAATTCGCCGTCGGTGATCGACTGCAGGCCAACCTCCTCCTGCAGCGTCACCACTTCGCGGATGGCGCGGTCCTCGATGGCGCGCAACTGCTCCCTCGTGATGTCGCCGCGCTCGGCCTGCTCGCGCGCTTCTTTCAGATAGTGCGGCCGCAGCAGGCTGCCGACGTGATCGGCGCGGAACGGTGGGCGCTGCGGAGCGGCCTGTGGCTGGCTATGCGCGGCGGATGGGTTTGCGGCTTGCGCGGACATCGCTTGTCCTCCCGGCTGTGGCGGCGGCGCATCGGGTCGCCCGCCGTCGTTGTTGGCCGCAGCCTAGGGCGGCCGGCGGCCGCAATCAACGATATAAGCTGGTCAGCTTATTTTTGTGGAGCTGTTGTCGCGGCGTCGGCGGCGCTTTGCTCCAGGGCCGGCGCCTTCGCCGCCAGGAAATGCTCCGTCATGGCGCGGCCGGCGGCGAGCGACAGGATGATCACGCCGGCGATGACGGCGATAGCGAGGATGTGCGCGCGCATTCCGCTTCCCGCGAATTCCATAGGATGATCGCGTAGAGGTAGCGCACATTCGCTTGCGCGACAATTAAAGGTTGTGGATGTGCCGGTTAAGCGCTGTTTGCGATACAACGGCGGCGGCGCGCTCATGCCCAAAAGAAAACGGCGCCCTTGAGAGGCGCCGCTTCTGATCGATAACGAAGAGTGATGCCTTTGGCCAATCCTACGAAGGCGGGTGCTAAATCCGCTGCGCCACGCTTTGAAAGCAAGTGGTGCGGCCAAAGCAATCGCCAAGCGCCGCGCGCATGGCATCGGAAACCCTGCCATCGAGCGGCACGTGGTCGAAACCGCGCCGGCGCAGCATGACTTGCGCCCGCAGCGCCGCCGGTACGCCGCCGATCCGGATTGCCGCCACGGCGTCGGCCGCCGCGCCGTCGAACTGGCGAAGGCGGACCAGCGCCGTCGCCCGCTTCATCAGTAGTTTGGCCCGCATCGCGTCGGGCATCGGATAAAGCGGCGAGCCGCCGTCGAGAACGGCGAGAACCGTGTCGTAGTCCTTCACCGCGAGGACGTTGTTCTCGGCATTCGCATAGGCATCGGCGCGCGCGATCAGTTGCAGGAAATTTGGCGGCTCTTCCTGTTGCGAAGCCTTGATCTCCGCCACGGCCGTCAGCGGGCGGCCAAGCGCCTGAAGCGCCTCGGCGCGCAGCGCGTGTGCATTGGCGTCGTTCGGCCGCGCCTCGATAATGACGTCGAGATCGGCCACCGCCATGTCGGCGCGGCCCATCTGGATCATCAGGCGCGCCCGCAGCTCACGCGAATAGAGATGGTCCGGATGCTTGGCGACGATCCGGTGCAGCATCCGCAGCGCCTCGAGATTTGCGCCCCTCGTCCACAGCCCGGTCGCGGCCGTGGACGCCACATCCGGATTGTCCGGTGCCTGCGCCGTGAGCACGGCGAGGTCGCGCTCGGTCGCCGCCCGGTCGTTGATCGTCATCGACAGCCGCGCCCGTAGCAAACGCGCGACAACGCTGGCGCCGTCGATGCCGACCGCGAGGTCGGTCTCGTCGCGCGCCTTGGCGAAATCCTGCATCAGGATGAACCAGGCCGCGCGGTCCATGCGGTTGGCGATCCGCGCGTCGTTGCCGCCGGACGTGATTGCTTCTGGCTCGGGACACGGCGGCCCCTCATGGGTCCGGTTGGCGATCAGGCAAGGGCCAATCCGCGTCGGTACGATGCCGGCGCCGGGGTCGTTGATCTCTGCGAGGCTTGCGGCAATCGCCGGCGACGCCGCCATTCCGAAGGCGATCGACGCGGCGATAAGAGTGACGACGGCTTTCATCACAGGCACGCCTTGTCGATCATGCAGGCCTGCGCCGCGTCTTTCACCGCCGCCAGGCGATCGCTCTCCTCAACCGCCTCGAGCAGATAGCCGCGGTTGACGAGGCCGCGGAATTTGTAGCGGAAGAACCGGGCGTCCACGATCAGCGCCATTTGCGCGTCCGCGATCGAGGGTTTGATGTCGCCGAGCGCGCGGCGCGCCACCGCCCTGCCCCACAGCGCGGCGCCTTCGGTCGGATAAAGCGTCAGCGCGCGCGTGAACGCCGCGGCGGCCTCGTCGTAACGCTTCGCAGTGTTGAGGATGAAACCCTTCTCCTGATGCAGGAAGGCGAAGCTGTCGTCGGCCTTCAGGCCCGCTTCGATGTCCTCGAGCGCACCGGCGTCGTCACCCTTGAGGTGACGGAATTCGGCGCGAAGGCCGTAGGACATCGCGCCGGGATGGTCGGCGACGAGTTCGTCGTAAGCTTTCGCGCTGTCGTCCGCGCGGCCCATGGCCTTGAGGAGTTCGGCGCGCTCGACGCGCAGGTAAATCCGCAGCGGCACCAGCCGGTGGTGCATTTCGCGGGGCGAGCGGTCGAGCTCCGACGAGTTGAGCGCCAGCATTGCCTCGAGTTCGTGCAGTTCCTCGCGCTGCGCGCCGGCGCTCCTGTAGAGACGCAGGCGGTTCTCGCGGGCGTGAAAGTTGCCCGGGTCGGCGGCGACGGCCTTGTTGTAGGCATCGCGCGCCATAGCGAGGTTTCCGGTTTGCGAGCCGACGGTGCCGAGCAGATCGTAGGCCGGCGAATATTCTGCCCTGAGCGACAGCGCCTTTTCGGCCAGCGCCGCGGCATAGTTATAGATCTGCTGGTCGTAGGCGACCCAGCCGCGCCAGACATAGATCTGAGGCTCGTTCGGGGCGCGCTTGATCGCCTCTTCCATATCGAAAGCGGCGCGGTCGAGTTGCTTCACCCATTTGTAGGCGCGGCCGCGCAGCACCAGGATAGCGGCGCGCTCGTCGTCATCTGCCGCGGATTGCAGCAGTCCGGTGCACGCGGCAATGACGGAAGGCACCTCGCCGGGCGCATAAGGCGGCGGCACGCAGCCGCGCTCGGCTGCCAATGCGATGGTCGTGGAGCAAACCCACGCCGCTATCAATGCCGCCAGCCAACCGAGCTTCTGCATGTGCCCTCCCACTTCCGGAGCGAATGCTACACGCGCAGGTTTTGCGACGGTTTAAGCGGTTGCGAAAAATTTTAGCGACATGGCCACCCCGCCCCGCCAAACAAAAACGGCGCCCTTGAGAGGCGCCGCTTCTGATCGGTAACGAAGAGTGATGCCGTCTGCCGAAAATGAAACTGGTTACGCGTGCGCGCCGCCGACCGTGAAGCGCATCGATGCGATGCGGTCGAGTTCCTGCTGCTCGCGCACATTCTGCTCGGCGCGGTCGCGTTCCTTGTCGCGCTCGTCCAGCATCTCGACCTTCTTGAGTTCCTCGAAGGCCTCGCCGAGCGCCGCTTTGGCGTCGTCGAGCTGGCCCTTGAGCTCCTCGGCCGAGCGCTTGAGGTTCTCGCGGCGGGTCATCGCCGCCTTGGCGTAGGTCGGATAAGCGAAATGGCCGGGATCATGGATGCCGGCGCGGTCCTGCTCGAGACGGATTTCACGGTCGAGCTCGCCGGCGATGCGGTCGAACTCGGCCATCATGGCCTCGATCTGGGCGACCTTGCGCCGCTTCTCGTCGACCTGAAATTTCTTCAGGCGGATGAGGGTTTCACGTGACTTCATCGACTCAATACTCCCCCGAAGCCCCGAATAACGTTCCCGAAGCGGCCATACACGCCGCCCGTCCGGAACGCCCCGGACCGTTCAGTGGAGGGACTCTGGGCCAATATCGTTAGTTTTCGGTTTCCAGAATCGATCATTTCCGATGCATCCCGGTTTATCGGGGGCTAATTACGCCGCCGGAGGCCGCCCGACGATCTGTTCCAGCATCTGATAGCCCTCGATCAGGCTGGTGGCGTCGTCCTTGCCCTGGCTGAGAAAGGCCTCGAGCGGCTTGTGCAGCCCGATCGCTTCGTCGACGTCGGCCGATGAGCCCGGCCGGTAGGCCCCTAACCGGATCAGTTCCTCCATGTCCGAATAGGTCGCCATCACCGCGCGGGCGCGCTTGATCACCGGCAGGTAGTTCGGATCGGCCGATCGCGGCATGGTGCGCGACACCGACTTGAGCACGTTGACCGCCGGATAACGGCCACGCTCGGCGATGGCGCGCTCCATGACGATGTGGCCATCGAGAATGCCGCGCACCGCGTCGGCCACTGGCTCATTGTGATCGTCGCCGTCGACCAGCACCGTGAAGATGCCGGTGATCGAACCCTGCTCGCCGGTGCCGGGACCGGCGCGCTCGAGGAGGCGCGGCAGTTCGGTGAACACGGTCGGCGTATAGCCCTTGGCGGTCGGCGGCTCGCCGGCCGACAGGCCGATCTCGCGCTGCGCCATGGCAAAGCGCGTGACCGAGTCCATCATGGCGAGGACGTCCTTGCCCTCGTCGCGGAAATATTCGGCGATCGACATGGTCAGGTAGGCCGCCTGGCGGCGCATCAGCGCCGGCTCGTCCGAGGTCGAAACCACGACCACGGCACGGCGGATGCCCTCCTCGCCGAGGTCCTCCTGCAGGAACTCCTGCACCTCGCGGCCGCGTTCGCCGATCAGGCCAATGACCGACACGTCGGCCGACACGTTCTTGGCCAGCATCGACATCAGCACCGATTTGCCGACGCCGGAGCCGGCGAAGATGCCCATGCGCTGGCCGCGGCACACGGTCAGGAAGGTGTTGAGCACGCGCACGCCGAGATCGAGCGGCGCGCCGACGCGATTGCGCGAATGCGCCGCCGGCGGCGCGTTGCGGAACTGATAGGGCGAGGCGCCGGCCTTGAGCGGCCCCTTGCCGTCGATCGGCTCGCCCAGCGCGTTGACGACGCGGCCGAGCCAGGCCTCCGACGGCCGCACACTCATCGCCGACGACGACACCAGCGCCCGGCAGCCGCGGCGCACGCCTTCGAGCGGGGCAAAGGGCATGGCCAGCGCCAGTTTGCCGGAAAAGCCGACGACTTCACACGGCACCGGGCCGTTGCCACCCTCGATCGTCAGCTTCGAGCCGACCGACATGGCATAGAGCGGGCCCGCAACCTCGACCATCAGGCCGCGCACGCCGACGACGCGGCCGTAGATCTCGACGCCGTCGATATCGCCAATCTGTTCGGCCAGCGCTTTCATGCTTCCGATCCGCAGTGAGCCTCTGCCCTAGCGCCGCGCCCGGTCCGAGAAAGGTGAAATGCCACCTCTTTACCTCTTGGGCGGCGGGAACCCGCCGGTTTGCCACACGAAAAACGCCGTAAACCCGCCCTTAGGCTTACCGGACAACCCTGCGCATTAACTCCGTGTTTACCCGGGTCGTTAATCATTGGGTCATCGTCCAGCGGATGGACCTTGAGACCTTTTGTGACGATTCGCCCAGCGGAATGCGACACGGGTGGCGAAGCGTCAGTGTCGGCTGAAACCGACAGATGAACCGGAGCACGAAACGGGTCGTGGCGAAAAAACCACTCGGCAGCAAGACTTTAGGGCGATTCGGCGCTTCCACGCCAGCTTCTGCTTGCCTGCCGGAATCAGGTTTTGTTAACCATGTCCGAATAGTGTCGAATCGGTTTGTCCCACCGCGTTTTTTTCAAGAACTCGCCGCCAAAGCGGCGCTGACCCATAGCCCGGAAGCGGCGAGATAGGGGACTTCAATGCGCGTTCTACTCATAGAAGATGACAGCGCGACCGCTCAATCCATTGAGCTGATGCTGAAATCCGAGAGCTTCAACGTCTACACCACCGACCTCGGTGAGGAGGGCGTCGACCTCGGTAAGCTCTACGATTACGACATTATCCTCCTCGACCTGAACCTCCCCGACATGTCGGGCTTCGAGGTGCTCCGGTCGCTGCGGGTCTCCAAGGTCAAGACCCCGATCCTGATCCTCTCCGGCCTGGCCGGCATCGAGGACAAGGTCAAAGGCCTCGGCTTCGGCGCCGACGACTACATGACCAAGCCGTTCCACAAGGACGAGCTGATCGCCCGCATCCACGCCATCGTCCGCCGCTCGAAGGGCCACGCCCAGTCGGTCATCAACACCGGCGACCTGGTGGTCAACCTCGACACCAAGACCGTGGAAGTCACCGGCCAGCGCGTGCACCTGACCGGCAAGGAATACCAGATGCTCGAGCTGCTCTCCCTGCGCAAAGGGACGACGCTCACCAAGGAGATGTTCCTCAACCATCTCTACGGCGGCATGGACGAGCCGGAACTCAAGATCATCGACGTCTTCATCTGCAAGCTGCGCAAGAAGCTGGCGAATGCGTCCGAGGGCAAGAACTACATCGAGACCGTCTGGGGCCGCGGTTACGTGCTGCGCGAGCCCAGCGAGGCGGACGAGCGGATCCCCGCTTAAGCCTCTCCCCCTAGAGGGCGACATAAAAAACCCCGCCAGCGATGGCGGGGTTTTTGTTTGGGCGATCGCGCCGGCGTTCCCGCGTCACTTAGCCCGCTTGCGGCCGGTGACCATCGCTTTGATCAGGTTTTCCCGATGCTCGAAGCTGGCGAGCAGCACGCCGAGCACATGGAACGCAACCAGGCCCACGGTCAGGTTGGCGATGGCTTCGTGCACTTCGCCGAGCGCCTTCGACCCCCACCAGGCATCGGTCGTCAACATGAAGCCGGTGACGCAGCTGCCAGCGATCAGGACCAGCAGCGCCACGATCATCGCGCCGCCCGCCGGATTGTGCCCGATGTAGCGTGGCGCCCTGAACAGCATGACGTCGCGCAGGTAAAGGAGCGTGGTCCGCGGCGAGCGCACGAAGTTCGCGAACCGGGCATGCTGCGGGCCGATCAGGCCCCAGATCACGCGGAGGGCCACCAGGCCGGCGATCGTATAGCCGGCCGCGACATGGACCTTCTCGATATCGTCACCGGTCGCATAAGCGACGAGAAACAAGGTCGCCAGCGACCAGTGAAACACCCGCACCAGCGGGTCCCAGACCTTGACGGTCGCCGGCGGCGCAGCGCCGCCGGCTTGCACGAGTTGGTTGGTTGCGCTCATGGCCTCGTGCCTCAGTTCTGGCCGAC
This sequence comes from Pseudomonadota bacterium, assembly GCA_018240595.1. GTDB lineage: Bacteria > Pseudomonadota > Alphaproteobacteria > Rhizobiales > Xanthobacteraceae > Pseudolabrys. Next base: position 47,224 of record JAFEFL010000061.1, read on the forward strand.
GATCTGGCCGTTGGTGGGATCGAGGAACAGCTCCACCTGATTGCCGTTCTTGTCGATCGAGTAGAATTCGCCGCACGCCTTGGCGAGCTTGGCCTTGCGCACCTTGTAGCCCTGCCCTTCGATCTTGGACTGGAGCTGCTGGATCGACAGCCACTGGCTCTCTGGCGCCGTGGTGCAGGGGCGGCCCAGGCTGCCGGCATAGGCGGCGCCCGAGGCGCCGAGGACCGCGGCGGCGGCGAGAATGACGAGCTTGCGCATCAGGATCTCCATGTGTTCGGCCGGACCACACGATGTGGCCGGCGATGGACAGACCTTGCAGGAGAGCCGCTGACCGCCGCCTGTTGGCCGGCGTCAGTGAATTGTCAGCATCGGAAACAGCAGGTTCGACACGAAGACTTCTCGGGCATGACGGCTTGCCCGACATGAAAACGGGCCGGCAAACCCTGCCGGCCCGTTTCGCAAGAGACCTGTTACGGTATCAGTCGCGATCGCCATAGCGCTGGTGGCTGTCACGGCGGCCATCGCCGTCGAAGTCGCGCAGGTCGCTGTTGTCGTGTTTGCGCTTGTGTTCGGCGTAACGGGCGTGGGACCGCTTGCCGTGATCATTGGCGTGCTCCCGCGCGACCTGGGGCGTTCCCGACGCGGCGACGCGGCCGCTATTGCTGGCCTGCGCCACGGTCGCCAGGCCGATCGCAGCCGCCAGGGCGCCGAGAAAAATGGTTTTCCGCATGATCCGTCTCCTGTCTGCGCGGACCGACCATTCGGCCCGGCGGTAGGACGTTGCGCCTCCGCTGCTGACGACCGGCTGTTGATCCATGTCAGCCAATTGTCAGGCGGCATCTGGCATGGTGCTCTGTCTCCCAAAGGGTCCTCATGTCGCGTTGGCGGTGCCACCTCACGCTCCTGACCGCGGCTTTCGTCGCCACGGCGCTGCTCGCCGCCGCGCCGCGGGCGCATGCGCGCGACCACGACGACAGGCGGCGCGATGAGATGCGCCGCGCCGTCGAAGCCGGCGAAATCCGTTCGCTCGCCGACATCATCGCCGGCGTGCGCGGCCAGTTGCCCGGCGACATCGCCGGCGTCGAGATCGAGCGCGAGAACGGCCACTGGATTTACGAGCTTCGCGTGATCGACGGCAGCGGCCGCCTGTACGAGGTTTACATCGACGCCCGCAATGGCACGATCGAACGCGTCAAGGAGAAGTGATGCGCCTGCTTGTCGTCGAGGATGACCGGCGTATCGCGGCGGACATCGAACGCGCACTTGTCGCCGCCGGCTACGTCGTCGAGATTGCCCGCGACGGCGAGGACGCCTGGTTTCGCGGCGACACCGAGGACTATGGCGCAATCATTCTCGATCTCGGCCTGCCTGGCATGGACGGGCTGGCGGTGCTCAAGCGCTGGCGCGCGAGCGGCCGGCAGACGCCGGTGCTGGTCCTGACCGCGCGTGGCAGTTGGGCCGAACGCGTCGACGGCATCGACGCCGGCGCCGACGACTACCTGCCGAAGCCGTTCCGCATGGAGGAGTTGCTGGCGCGGTTGCGCTCGATCGTGCGCCGTTCCGCCGGCCATGCGTCGTCCGTGCTCAACGCCGGCGACATTTCGCTCGACGAGCGGCTGATGAAAGTGAGTCTGCGCGGCGCGCCGGTGACGCTGTCGCCGCTCGAATACCGCGTCGTCGCGTATCTGCTGCGCAACCAGGGCCGCGTCGTATCGCAGCATGAGCTCGACGAGAACGTCTATGGGCCGAACGAGGATCACGATTCCAATGCGCTCGAAGTGCTGATCGGCCGCGTCCGCAAGAAACTCGGTGCCGGCCTGATCGAAACCCGCCGCGGTTTCGGCTATCTCATTTCCGAGAGCGGGCCGTGAGGGTCGGCTCACTCCGGCTGCGGTTGATTGCGGGCGGCATCGTCGCGATCCTCATCGCCTTGAGCATTGCCGGGTTCGGTCTGGTCGTGCTGTTCCAGCGCCACGTCACCCGCACCCTCACCGATGATCTGGAGATTCATCTCCGCCAGCTGATCGCCGGGATCGATGTCGATCCGCAAGGCGAACTGACCATTACGCGGCCGCCCGCCGATCCGCGTTTCGCCGATCCCTTGTCGGGTCTGTATTGGCAGGTCTCCGGCGCCGGCGGACAGTTGCTGCGGTCGCGCTCGCTGTGGGACATGACGCTGAAACTGCCGGCCGACGAGATTTCTCACGGCGACATGCACCTGCATGAAGTGCCCGGTCCCGCCGGTTCGCGGCTTCTGGTCGCCGAGCGCAGCGTCGTGTTGTCGGCCGGCGGCGCCAAATCCACGGCGCGTATCGCCGTCGCCATCGACCTCGGCCGCGTCACCGCGGCGACCACGGCCTTTGGCAGGGATCTGGCCGTGGCGCTCGGCGTCCTCGGCCTGGTGCTGGCGATCGCGACATCCGTGCAGGTCGGCCTGGGCTTGCGGCCGCTCGACAGCCTGCGCCGCGGTGTCGCCGATATTCGCGCCGGGCGGCGCCGCGACCTGCCGGCGTCAGTGCCGGCGGAAGTCCAGCCGCTGGTCGAGGAGGTCAACGCCCTGCTCGAAGCGCAGGCCGGCGAGATCGAACGCTCGCGCGGCCGCGCCGCCGATCTGGCCCATGGCCTGAAGACGCCGCTGGCGGCGCTCGCCGCCGATGTGGTTCGTTTGCGCGAGAGCGGCCAGGACGCGGTCGCTGACGACATCGAGGCCATCGGCGACGCCATGAGCCGGCATGTCGATCGCGAGCTGGCGCGCGCCCGGGTGCGCGGCCGCGCCCGCGCGCATGCCGATGTGTCGACCGCGTTGGCGCCCTTGGTGCATTCGCTGGTGGCGACGGTGGCGCGCACGCCCGCCGCGCAGCAACTGACGTTCGACTTCGACATTGACGCCAGCGCCTCGGCGCCGTTCGACCGCACTGATCTCGCCGAAGTGCTCGGCAATCTGATCGAGAATGCCGCGCGTCACGCACGCGAGCGGGTCCGCATATCCGCCGAAGCTGGCGGGCGGCCGGCCATTCACGTCGAGGACGACGGCGCCGGCATTGCGGAGAGCGAATTGGCCAAGGTCATGCAGCGCGGCGTCCGTCTCGACGAACGCGGCGGCGCCGGCCTCGGACTTTCCATCGTGCAGGATGTGCTGGCCGCCTACCAGTGGCGACTCGTGTTGTCGCGCTCCGAACTCGGCGGTCTCAGGGCGAGCCTGATGCCTGGCGAAGCGCAAGCCGGTTGAGTGCCGTTCGCCGGCTACGGCGTCGCCACCACAAAATCGGTTTCGAGCCCGGTTTCTTCGCTCAGGCCGTTATCCGATACGATGAGCGACGAGCCGGGCTTGAGCAGTTCGCCGATGCGGTCGAGCGCTTCCTGCGGCATCTCGAACCGTTCGAGCGCCGCCTCCGGACCCGGGGCATTGGCGAGATCGGCGGCGAGCCTGGCGCGGCGCTCGGTCTCGCGCGCCGACAGCTTCTTGCCGTGCCTGCCCTTCGCCTCCGCCTTCGGCAGGTAACCGCTCGGAATCGTCATCGCGGTCCAGCGCACCTGATCCCCGTCGACCTCCATCGCCGTGAAAATATGCGTGCCCCATGGCTTGTCGGGCTCGGCGATCGTGACCGGCATGTCGAACAGCGGCTGAAAGTTCTGACGCACGTAGAGCCGGCCGGTCTTGCGGCTGACGAACACGGACACCGGGCCGTTGCGCTTGGCCGCGTCCGGCTTCTTCTCGGTCTTCGGCTGCGGATCGGCCTCCGGCGTCGTCGCCGGACTGGCGCCGATGCTCGGCGCTCCGTTCGACGCTACGCTGGCCGTGCCTTGCGCCTGCGCCAGCACGACCGGCGTTATCGGCACGGAACCGGTCGCGACCGGCACCTCATCAGGCTTTTTCGGCACGAACAGGCGCGGGCTGGAGAACGCCACCGGCGCCACAGGATCGCGCGTAATGACGACGCGGGCGCCGAGCCTGGTGAAGCCGAACAGGCTCGAGGCGAAACTGCCCGGCAAGCGGATGCAGCCATGCGACGCCGCATGGCCCGGCAACGGCCCTTCATGCAGCGCGATACCCGACCAGGTGATGCGCTCCATATAGGGCATCGGCGCGCTGCTGTAGATGTTCGACTCGTGATAGCGCGCCTTGGCGATGATGGCGAAGACGCCGAGCGGTGTTTCGTGGCCGGCAATGCCGGTCGAGACCGGCGCCGTGGCAACCTCTTTGCCGTCGGCGAACAAGGTGACGCGTTGCTTCGCCACCGACACGACAATGGCGAGCGGCCCGGCCGGCTTGCCGAATTTGTGGGCATCCTTGTCGAATTTCGTCGAGCGCGGCGCGCTGCGGCGCACCGGCGGCGGCGCTTCTTGCGGGACATATTCGCGCGGCGGCGGACTGAAGAAGCCGAGCGGATCGCCGAAGAAATCCGCCGAAGCCGGCGGCGGCGCCAGGACCGAGAGGACAAGCGCGCTCAACAGCACGATGAGCGGCCGACGCGCGGAACTTTTCAGCACACCAACTTCCAACACCGTCACGCCGCACTCCAGACCGGTCCAGTTCTGCTTTCCTTTACCCCTGAAAGTGTTGACGCTTTGCTTCAATCCGCGCGCCTGGCCGTCATGACCCCTCACAGGGCTGTGAAGCTGGAGAGCGCGGAACTTTCGCCCCCGCCCCTTCATTAGACTCGGCACAGCCGGATCATGAAGGGATGGAGCCCGCCGCCATGAATGACAACGACTTCCCCAGCGAGCCGCGCAAGGACAAGGAACGCGAAACGCAGAAGGCCATGGTCAAGGACGCGGGCAAGACCAACGAAGCCCGCCGCGACCAGGTGCACGGAGACGGCGATACCGTCGACCTCGAGCCCAAGCCGTCCTGAGACGGCGCCGCCCGCCCGGTCAGTTGCTCGCCAGCTTCGCGGTGATGGTCCAGGTCACCGAGGCCTGTCCGCTCGAGTTGCTCGAACTGGTCGTCGCGGAGGCCATGTAATTGCCGCTGGTCAGGGGCGAGCTGGGAACGCTGGCGTTGCACGGACAGGATCCGAAGTTGTTCTTCGGGTTGAACGCGTAGCCCAGCGCAAACGACACCGACGATGCGCCGACCTTGATGGTCACGGTGCCGCTCGCCGCGCCGCGGCTGCCGCCCGACGAATAGGCATTGCCGGTCAGCGTCGCGTTGTTGCCGGCGGTGTTGCCGACGCTGATGTTGCGGAACGTGCCCGCCGAGGTCGAGATCGCCGACACGCTGATCGTCGTGCCCGACTGGTTGTCGATCTTCATGGCGCAGGCGTCACAGCAGCTCATGATCCTGTTCTCCGTGTGCGAATTTCACCAGATCGTCGAAGGAAGGCGGCGCGCACCGCGCGCTCGTCGCGCTGGCCCGCGGCCCAGCCGGTGACGAAGGCGGCGAAGGCGCGGCCGGTCAGCGACTCTGCGAATGCACGGCTCGGCACGTCGCGAAACTGGGCCCTCGCCCATTGCGGCGCGGTCGCGCGGGCGCCCTCCATCAGCACGGGAAACAGCGCATTCGCCGTCACCGGCACGCCGATGAACTGATCGAGATTTTGCAGCGGCATCGCGGCGACGAAGCACATCTCCCGTTCGTCATCGTCGCCCTGCAGCCACGTTCCCTCGTCCGGCCATGGCCCCGTCATGGTCCAGTTCCGCGAGATGCAGAACTCGCACTGGACGAGCCGGCGGTTCTGCCGATACGAGCCCTGCGAGATCGCATTGATGTCGTAGCCGTGGATCTCGTAGGTGCCGACGCTTTCCTCGCGCACCTCGCGCTGCAGCGTGGTCAGCGGATCCTCGCGGCGCGCGTCGGCGCCGCCGAAAAAATTCGGCTCGCCGGCGAGAAAGGCAGGCGATCCGTCATAGGGGTTGATCGCCGCCTTGATCGGAAAGACGACGATATCGTCGTCACACAGGATGACGTAGCGCTTGGGCATGGCGCGTCAGGCGAGCGCCGTCTGCATCGAGGCGCCGAGCGCCGGCGACGGCAGGCGGTGCACCAGGGCCGGCCGCGCCAGCGTGTCGCCGAGCTTGCTCAGGTCGTAGGCCTGCACGATGACGACGCTACCGCTGTTGATCGCGGAGAGCGGCGAGCCGCTGCTGTTGTAGACGGTGACGACGTCGGCCATCTGCCAACGCAGCGCCAGCACCGCGTTCTGCGACGTGTTGCTGACGACGTCGGACACATAGGTGCTGGTCTGCTCGGTCACGGTGACCTGCTGGAACAGCGACGCCGACACATTGAGGCTCGCCGACACGCTGGCGGACACCGGGCCCCAGCCGCCGCCCGCCGACAGGCCGAGCGAGGACGACACCGTCGCCTGGTCCGACGATGTCTCCTGCTTGCCGGAGGTGACGGTGAAGCTGGTGGTGCGCGACTCGCCGGGCACGATCGAATAGGAGTCGCCCTGCAGCGCCCAGTACTGCTCGCGCGTGACGACGCTGGCGCTGGCCGGCGCCGCCTGGTTCGGCGGCGTCGGTGGAATGGTGCCGATCGACACCAGCACCGACGGCGAATTCGGCGGCACCAGGATGGTCTGCGTCGGCTGCGGAATGGCGCCGATGTCGTTCGGATCGATCAGCGAGGTGTTGGCGACATAATAACTGGTGACGCCGGACGCGATCTCGATCGCCGAGATGAAGGCGCCGCTCTGCGGCAGCAGGAAGATGTAATAGTCGCCGACGATGGCGCCGGACAACGGCGCGTTGCTCTGCGCGTTGATCTTGCCGACATAGCTGCGGTAGCCGCTCGACGTGACGAAATAGACCTGAATGGCGCAGGGCAGCTGATTGTAGACCTGCACGCCGGATACCGCGGCGCCGCTGGTCGGTGACATCAGGGTGCCGTTGAGGGCGGCCTGGTAGATCGGATTCATGGGCTTGCACTCCCCTGCTCACTGGCGCCGGAGCCTTCCGCCCCTGGCGCGGTCCACAACTCAAGGCCGGGTCATCTTGGGCAGGACACGCCCCGCGTGCAAGCCAAAGTTATAGTCCCATAATTTTTCTCGCTTAGGTTGTATTTTGCCCGACCCCGACGACCCCTTCCGGCCTCGCCGAAACGCGCTGGGTGCCGGGATCTGAAGTCGTGCAGGACGCGGCGCCGCATCCAAATTAATATTCCTAGGACTATTGACTCCTTCGCCGCCCTAGGCTTATCTTCCCCCCATCCCGCCCCTGCTAGCGAGGGGTGTCTGTGCAGCATCTTCAGATGCGGGGCGGGGAGCGGTGGCCGGGGGCGGGGCGTCGGAGATGCGGCGCGAATTTCCCCTCCCGGCGGTCCAAGCCGCTCGGTCCCGGCGCGCCTA
>JAFEFL010000062.1 GCA_018240595.1 Pseudomonadota bacterium
CATCGGCCTTCCACCCGGCCTCGAGTAGATAGTGAACGCGCAACCGCTGGTTCACCGCGCCCAGATCGGCGTGATAGGAGCGGCCGGTCCCGCCCGCGTCGGAAAAGACCAGGATACGCTTGGCGTCGTCCATGAAGGCCTGCGCCTCGGCGAGGTTGGCCGCGCCCGGCCGCGTCTCGACCGCGAAGCGCGGCGCTCCGCTGTCGGAAGATTTCGCGACGATACGGCGCGACCGTCCGGTCACCTCGGCAACCTGCTCGGACCCGAAGCGATGGAGGATCTGGTCGAGCGCACCGGGCACCGGAGGCAGCGCCGCCAATTGCTCGATCATGGCCTCGCGGCGAGCGACGGCCTCGCGACATTCGACCGCCACGCCGTCGCGATAGACGGGGCGCGAGGACAGATTGCCCTCGCCGTCGCTGAACGGCTCGTAGAGCTGGACCGGGAAGCTGTGCGCGAGATAGTCGAGGACATATTCTTTGCAGTCGCAGTTTATGTCGAGCGTCGCGGCGGGAGGCGCAGGTTTCCTTCGGTTTTCCATGATTTCACTCCAGATAATATGAGGGTTGGTGGGAGTGTTCGGACACGGGTCAGGCCCGCCTTCGAACGTCGGTGAGCATTGTGATCAAGGCGTCGGAAGGCGGCTTGAAGCGCCCCGGTTTGATCGCAGGGGCACCGTGGGCAGCGAGAATCTGCAGCTTCTCTTCGGGATCGGCGCGCAAGTAGGTCTCGGTGCTCTGGATACTGGCGTGGCCGAGCCATAATGCGACCTTGCGAATGTCCCCCGTCGCCGCGAGCGTGTGCATCGCGCAAGAATGACGCAGCACGTGGGGTGTGACGCGCTTGCCAAGGATCGACGGCTGCTTCGTCGCTGCGGTCTTGACGTGCTCGGCCAATCGAAACGCAAATCCGTCGCGGGTCATCGGCTGCCCGTTGGCATTGAGGAATATCTCGGCGACCTCGGCTTGAGGCCGGATCGCAAGCCATGCGCGTAATGCGATCTGGGTCTCCTTCCACAGCGGCAGGACCCGTTCACGTCGCCCTTTGCCCATGATGTGCATGGTGGACAGCGAGCGATCCGGGAAATCGCCCAGTTGCAGCGTTACGAGTTCCGACACCCGCAGTCCGCCAGCATAGGTCAGATGCAGCATCGCGCGATCGCGGGTGCCGAGGCGTGTCCGGGGATCGGGTGTATCGAGCAAAGCCTTGATCTCGGCCCGGTCGAGATAATCGATCAGCGCCTTGTCGGTCTTCTTGGTCGGGATCGCTCTGACACGGAGTGCCTGATCGAGGCAGGCTGGAATCCGGTACTCGATGTATCGGAAGAAGGACCGGATCGCGGCGAGCCTGCCATTGCGGGTCCGCACGCAGCTACCGCGACCGATCTCGACATGATCGAGGAAGGCCATGATCATGTCTGTACCGAGATCCTCGATCTCGAGATCGGTCGGTCGGCGCTTCAGCCGATCGGCAGCGAACTGGACGAGGAGGACGAAGCAGTTGGCATAGGTCTTCACCGTGTGCGGGCTGACGGCGCGTTCGCGCGGCAGATGTTCCCTCAGGTATGCCGAGAGATGGGGAGCGAGCGCCGTCATGCCGCTTCTCCTTGAAAAAGTTGCTCACTTGCAGCCGCAATGTCGCGAAGCAGCACCGGCGTGGCTTCGAGATACCAGTACGTGTTGGCGATCGACGCGTGCCCCAGGTAGACACTGAGACCGGCCATGTGGTGGGCAATGGCTTCCCTGTCACGCGGGCAGGACTCAAGCGAGCGAACAGCGAAAGTATGCCGCAGATCGTGGAGTCGCATGCCCGCCGTACCGGTTGGTCCACGATATCCGAGAAGCCGGGCTAACCTGACGAACACGACGTGGGCGCGCACCTTGTGCGGTGCCCGCCCCCGGATAGTGACGAACAGGTCATTACACCTGGCCGGGTGCTTCGCGCGGATCGCAATGTAGACTTCGAGTGCTTGGCGCGTCGATGGCTGCAAGGCGATCAGCCGCTGCTTGCCGAACTTGCCGTTGCGGACGACCAGCCCATCCTCGACCAGATCGTCGCACTGTAGCGCGAGAGCCTCGGAAATCCGGAGACCTGTCGCCGCGAGCAGGCCGAACAGGTAATGGTACGTGTATGGGCTGATCGTGCCTTGGGGCGGAACGTTCAAAGCCGCCGCCATGATCGCCCGCACCTGGTCCGGTTCGATGATGGTCGGAGTGGGACGTGGCCGCTTCCCCCGGCCGAAAACGCCGACAGGCGCGACTTCGTGGTCTGGATCCTCGGCGTGAGCGAAAAGACTGAAGTTACGAGCGGCGTCGTACCTATGGCGAGCCACGTTCTGCGAGCTTGCCGTGTGGCACCAGTCGTAGATGCGCTGCACTCGGGTGTGACGGTCACCGAAGCGTTCGGCGAAAGCGGCGTATTGGCGAAGCAATCGTTCCTGTTCCGAGAACTTCCGCCCCAAGCTGCGATACAGCGAGACGTATCTGGCAATGTGCGTGTTCAGCATGACGGTTCTCCCGGCCATGACTGCGCGATCTTCATAAGCATCGGCAGGTCGACCTTGGCGTAGATGGCGGTGGTCTCGGGCGAGCTGTGGCGCAGGATCGTTCCAACGGACTCCAGCCCTGCGCCCGCGCGCAGCAAGTTGGTGGCAAGCGAATGCCGGAAAATGTGCGATCCGGTCGGCACGCCTTCGATCCCGCCGCGCTCATGCGTGCGTGCAACGATGCCGGCGATCTCCGCCGATGAGCGGAACGAACGGAATGGGGCTTGCGCGCGCACGAACAGATGCGGATCGGCGGTCTTGGGGCGTGCCTTGGCAATGTAGTCCAGGATCGCGTCACCGACGTCCTGAGGCAATGGCAGGCGATCGGGCCGACGCGTCTTGCCCTTGACCGTCAGGTGGCCCGAGCGCCAGTCGATATCGTCGAGGTGCATATCCCGAATATCACCGGCACGCAGGCCAAGCCGGGCGAGCAGGAGAATGATGGCCTTGTCCCGAACTTCCACCGGGCGATCAGTCGGACATGCGCCGATGATCTGCTCGATCGTTGCCGGGTTGACGTGCCGGGGCAGCGTCGAAAGACGGTAGCGTTGCACTGATGGGATCGCGTGCAACAAAGCTGGACGGCAAACACCCTGCACGACCAGGAACCGAATATAGCTCCGCATTATCGTGACGAGCAGTGATGCCGAACCCGGCGTCTCCTTGCTTCGTTGTTGAAACGCCCGCCTGAGGACGGCTGCATCCCATTGTGAAGGCTCGCCGAGCATAGGTATAAGCCGCCTGATATCGGCCCGGTAGCGCCGGATCGTCTCATCGGTCGCGCCGCGGTGTTGCTTGAGCCATGCCAGAAATGCCGCCATGTGCGGGTCGTCATCCGACACAGGTTCGACTGAAGGGATGACACCCCGGCCGCGCAAGAACTCGACGAAGTGCCGAGCGCCACGCCGCCGCCGCTTCGCGCCCGAGGCGACGAGCTTGCCCCGCTTGCGCCAGACCGGACAGCGGCAACCATGCAGCGCGTACTGGTCGAGGATCGCGTCATCGAAATCGGCCCACGACTGCCGCTTGATGCGAAGCCAGGCCACAATATGCTCGGCTTCCGACCGGTAGCCCTGTGCCACTCCAGGGGCGAGTTGCAGGCTGTCGATTACATCGGAGTAGTCGTTGAGGTGACGGGGGAGATCGTCGATCCCATCATCGACTTCGATGTACCCTTGATCTTCGAGGAACCGAACAAAGCGCCGGACCCGCGCAGCCTGATCAGTCTTATAGGCGGCTTGCTGAGCCGAGTATCCGTGGCACCGGCAACGGTGCTTCTCGAACCGTCTGACGACTTGATCGTCGAGCATACCGACCGGGATGGCATGCACATCCAGCCAATGCAGGAAATGACGGATCGCTGCACTGTACAGGATCGAACAGGCCGCTTCCTCCTTGACCCACAGAGAGGAGAGGAAGGCGTTGAATAGGGCATCTGAGTTGGGCGGATCTTCGATCCGGAGCTGTGCCGGACAAAACAGCTCTGATGATCTTGTTCTCATGGTGGTTCCTTCGACTTGTTGAGGTCGAGGGAACCCTAATTATCTGGAGTGAAATCATGGAAAACCGAAGGAAACCTGCGCCTCCCGCCGCGACGCTCGACATAAACTGCGACTGCAAAGAATATGTCTAATGTTGAGCTCCACATTAGACATATTCCCTCGGCGTGATGTCGACGCGAACGTCGTTCCATTCCTCGGTCGGCAGCTCGGCCAGCCGGCGCTCCATCAACGCCTCGCCCGTGGAGACGATCTGAATGACGGCGGCGTGGCCGGCTTCCAAGTCGCTGGTGATCGACCGGATCAGGGTCGGCGTCTTCATGCTGGTGAGCAGATGGCCGAAGAAGCGCTGCTTGGCGCTCTCGAAGGCCGAGCGGGCGGCGGACTTGGCCTGCCGGTTCAGCGTGCCGGACGCGCCGGTGATGTTGGCCGCCTCCATCGCCGCGTCGAGGTGGTTATGGATGATGGCGAAGGCCCCGGCATAGGCATCGTAGATGCGGGTCTGCTCGAAGGTCAGCGCGTGCTCGACCAGCTCGTATTCCACGCCGTCGAAGGAGAGCGAGCGGGCGGTGTAGAGGCCGAGCGCACGCAGGTCGCGGGCCAGCACCTCCATCGCCGCGACGCCGCCGGCCTCGATTGCCTCGACGAACTCGGCGCGGGTGCTGAACGGAAAATCCTCGCCGCCCCACAGGCCGAGCCGCTGGGCGTAGGCGAGGTTGTGGACCGTCGTGGCGCCGGTCGCCGAGACATAGACGACGCGAGCGTTCGGCAGCGCGTGCTGGAGCCGCAGACCCGCACGGCCCTGCTGCGAGGCGGCGACGTCGCCGCGTTCTCCCTTACCGCCACCGGCGTTCTGCATCGCGTGCGCCTCGTCGAAAATGAGGACTCCATCGAAGTCGGAGCCCAACCATTCGACGATCTGTCGGACGCGCGAAACCTTCTCGCCACGGTCGTCGGAGCGTAGCGTGGCATAGGTCGTAAACAGGACGCCTTCCGGCAGCGTGATCGGCCGCCCCTGCGGGAAGCGCGACAGCGGCGTGACCAGGAGCCGCTCCATGCCGAGCGCCGACCAGTCGCGTTGGGCGTCCTCGATCAGCTTGTCGGACTTGCTGATCCACACCGCCTTGCGTCGGCCCTGGAGCCAGTTGTCGAGAATGATCGCGGCCGACTGCCGGCCTTTGCCGACGCCGGTGCCATCGCCGATCATGAAACCCCGCCTGAAGCGCACGGCGTCCTTCGCGTCATCGCGGGCGGCGGTAACGACATCGACGGTGATGTCCACGGTCCATGATCCGGCGAGATGATCGGCATGGGCTTCACCGGCATAGATGACGGTCTCGATCTGCGCGTCTGACAGCAGCTCATGGATATTGGCGGGGAGGTGCGGTCGATAGCTTGGCCTGGGCGGCGCTACGCTCGCCATCGCGGCAGATTGGACGAGCCGGGTCGGATGGGCCTGAGAACCGGCAATACGGATCGCCTGCAATCCGTATTCTTCATAGATGCCGTCGGACAAGCGGCCGCCTTCGCCCGCCAGGCCGTCCTGGGTCTCGTAGGCGAGTGGCAGGCCCTTCGGCTCAGTCATCGGCACGGCCGCAGGGACGGCCTTGGCGGTGCGGTTGATATAGCCGCGCACGCTGCGAGGGGCGGAAGCCGCGACAGTCGGGACCTTGAGGGAGGGATCGACGGCGAGCCTTGTCGGCAAATGATCGTCGAGCCAGCCCAGCAGCGTGGCGGCGTTCGAGGCAACGCCGGGTGCTGCCGGGAACACGGCCGGATCGTCGGCGGGCAGCTTGTCGATGACGGTCAGCCGCGTCGGAAACGTCGTGCCGTGTTTGGCATAGACCGCGCCGTCGATGGCGGCGGAGAAGACGATGCGCCCGCGCTCCTGCAGGCGAATGAAGGCGTCCCGCCAGGCCAGATTGTCGGACGTGAAATTGGCGCCGGTGATCGTGACGAGCCGGCCGCCGGGAGCCAGACGCGCCAGCGCTGAGGCGACATGGCGATATGTGGTGTCGGCTATTCGGCCTTCGACATTGGCCATTGCGGAGAACGGCGGGTTCATCAGCACGACGCTCGGCGTGACGGCGGGATCGAGATGATCGTCGATCTGGGCCGCGTCGAAACAGGTGACGGGAATGGCCGGGAAGAGAAGCGACAGCAGGCTGGCGCGGGTGTCGGCCAGCTCGTTGAGGACGAGCGCGCCGCCGGCGATCTCGGCGAAGATGGCGAACAGGCCGGTGCCGGCCGAAGGCTCCAGCACCCGGTCGGCCGGAGTGATTGCCGCGGCGTGGGCGCCGACCAGGCCGAGCGGGATCGGCGTCGAGAATTGCTGATAGGTCTGGCTCTCGGCAGAGCGCCGCGTATGCGTCGGCAGAAAGTTGGCGACCTTTGTCAGCGCGGACAGCCGCGCAGCCGGAGTCCCGGCTTTGCGGAAAAGCGCCTTTCCGTATTTGCGAAGGAACAGGACGGTCGCGGCCTCGCAGGCGTCATAGGCGGTCTTCCAGTCCCAGGCGCCGGTGGAATCAGATGCGCCGAAGGCGGTCTCCATCGCCACACGCAGGGCGGCGGCGTCGACGCGCTTGCCGCATTCGAGATGGGGCAGCAGCAGACCGGCGGCCGTGAAGATGGCAGCGGCGGGTTCGCGATTGGGGCCGAGC